>NZ_JACJJL010000020.1 GCF_016899955.1 Marseilla massiliensis
AAAGAACTCAATTCTTCCCTTTTGCCGGGATTGTTTGATTAATATTAATTTGTCCCGATTTTAACGGGACACTAATGGCATGTATTAGTATTTCTATTGATGTTACAGTTACAAAGGTACAATATTTTGGTTAATTTGTGTTGTTTTAGATAGCTGAAAAATCGCCGAAACCACTCGCTCTTTGTCCTTTGGGGGAATTTTGCAGCAGCCGTGCAATTGCAGGCTGTGATGCAATCCGAAGTCGTCTGTCGTGTGTCGGCTGTGGTGTCCCGCGGCTGCGGCTCATGCCTTTTTATGGCATTTGCCATACAGCCTTGAGTCACCACAGCCATACACACGAAACGTGGTGTTGGCAACTCATATTGTTGCTTGTCTTGTCCGAGTGACAATAATGTATATATGCGTATCAATATGGGTTCCAACTCATGTTGCCATAGGTTTGCCTTAGTCGTGGAGTATAAGTGCCGACTGCGCGCTTACGGTGGCTTCGCTGCCGCTGAAGGTAGAAAGGCCATTCTCGTCTATCTTTCCCTCGTGGCATACAATGGTGTAGTTGCCCTGCGGGATGGCCACCTTGCGCTGTTGCTTGGCGGCATTGAGTATGACGATGATGTTGCGCCAGTCGTCGCGGCCGGCGTAGTCTTTCAGGCGGAAGGCCACCAGCCCGGGCTGCGTGGGCAGGAACTCGAGGTGGCGGCGCACCAAATCCGCCGAGCCCAGGCGGAATGCCGGGTGGTTGCGGCGCAGCCTTGTCAGGTTCTTGTAGTAGTCCATCACCTGCGGATAGCGCTCCATGTTGTTCCAGTCGAGGCGGTTGATGCTGTCGGGAGAGTTGTAGCTGTTGTGCACCCCCTTCTTGTCGCGCAGCATTTCCTCGCCGCTCAGTATGAACGGAACGCCCTGCGAGGTGAGCACCGCCGTCTGTGCCAGCATGTCGAGGCGTATCAGTTCGTCGGTCGTTATGCCCGGTATGCTCGCCCTCAGGCGGTCGGTGAGGCACATGTCGTCGTGACAGCTCACGTAGCTTATCATCTGTGTGGGCTGCGATGCCCATGCCTCTGTCGAGTAATTCACCTTCGACATGTCTACCTGCGGGTGCTCGATGGCCCCTGCAATGCCAAACTTAATGCTCTCCTCCTCGCCCGGCTTGCCTGCAAGGAACGCCCCCTTGGTGTCGTCGCTGAACGGGCCGCGCAGCGCATCGCGCAGTTCGTCGCTGAAGGCGGCAATGCCCGGCATGGCCTTCATGTTGGCTTTGAGGCCCAGTTGCTCCTTTGGCAGGGCGCAGCTGCCTGCGCTCCATCCCTCGCCATAGATGAAAATGGTGGGGTCAACCTCGTCGACGGCCTTGCGGATGGCGTTCATTGTCTCTATGTCGTGGCAGCCCATGAGGTCGAACCGAAAGCCGTCGATGTGGTATTCGTCAATCCAGTAGAGCACCGACTCAACCATGAAGCGGCGCATCATGTCGCGCTCCGATGCCGTTTCGTTGCCGCATCCCGAGCCGTCGGAGTATTTGCCGTCGGCCGTCTTGCGGTAGAAGTAATCGGGATATGTGCGCTGGAAGTTGCTGCCGTCGATGTTGAAGGTGTGGTTGTAGACCACGTCGAGAATGACGCGGATGCCAGCCTTGTGCAACGCCTGCACCATCTGCTTGAACTCACGGATGCGTGTTTCGGGCTTATACGGGTCGGTAGAGTAAGAGCCGTCGGGCACGTTGTAGTTCACCGGGTCGTATCCCCAGTTGTATTGTGGCGTCGAAAGGCGCGTCTCGTCTACGGAAGCATAGTCGAACGACGGCAGTATGTGCACGGCGTTGACACCGAGTTCTTTGAGGTGGGTGATGGCCTTGGGGTCGGTTAGCGCCAGGAACTTGCCACCGTTGGCTATCCCCGACGAAGCGTCGATGGAGTAGTCGCGGTGGTGCATCTCGTAGATGACGAGGTCGGCCGGCGACTTCACCACAGGCCTACGGTCGTCGTTCCAGCCGGCAGGGTCGGTCTTGTCCATGTCTATGATGGCCGCCCTCTGCCCGTTCACACCCACGGCCTTGGCAAAAACGCCGGCGCATTCGCCCCTCCCGGTGTCGAATGTGTAGAAGCGGCCCATCAGGTTGCCCGTCACGGTGGCCGTCCATGTGTCGGCGGCCGTGCGTTCCATCTTCACCGTGCGTTCAGGTCGTCCTTTGTGCCCGGCCTTGTAAATCCTGAGTTTCACGGTTTTTGCATTGTCGGGTGCAAACAGCCTGAATGTTGTCTGCTCCGGGGTGTAGTCGGCTTCGTTGAAAGTCTGTGCCCCGGCGGCCGCCGGCAGCATTGCTGCCAGCAGCCCGGTCAATATCGTCTTTTGAGTTTTCATTTCATGATGCGGTTTGTTTATTTGGCGAAGAGCGACATGGCGAATCCGCCGCCGCGTGCTTCCTTGATTTTCAGCACGTCGCCTTTCTTCACCGTCTTGTGGGTGATGGTATAGGCTTTAGGGTTCTTCTCGTAGTCGGCATCCTTTGCGTCTTGGTATATCGAGCACTCATACTTGCGCCCTTTGTCCAGGAAGTCGAGCTTCACCACGGCCGTGTGTCCCTCTTCGCCACACTTTCCGCCAACGAACCAGTTGTCGGTTCCCTTGGCCTTGCGGGCCACGGTGATATACTTGGCCGGTTCGGCCTCAAGGTATTTCGAGTCGTCCCAGTCGACAGCCACGTCGCGGATGAACTGGAAAGCGTCGTCGTACTTCTCGTAATGCTCCGGCAGGTCGGCCGCCATCTGCAGCGGACTGTACATGACGAGGTAGAGCGAGAGCTGTCCGCAGAGCGTGGTGTGCACGAACGACGGGTTGTCGCTCCATGTCGAGAGCTGCGTCTCGAATATTCCCGGCGTATAGTCCATCGGGCCGCCCTGCAGGCGTGTGAACGGCAGGATTACCGTGTGGTAGGGTGCGCTGCCCCCGAAGGCCTCGTATTCAGTGCCGCGGGCGCTCTCGTTGCCTATCAGGTTTGGCCATGTGCGGCACAGGCCGGTGGGGCGGGTGGCCTCGTGTGCGTTGACCATTATCTTGTGCTTGGCGGCCTCGGTCACTGCGCGCAGGTAGTGGTTGTTCATCAGCTGGCTGTAGTGGTGCTCGCCGCGGGGTATGATGTCGCCCACGTAGCCGCTCTTAACGGCGTTGTAGCCATAATTGTTCATCAGCGAGTAGGCCTGCTCCATCCATCTCTCGTAGTTCCAAACCGACGAAGACGTCTCGTGGTGCATCATCAGTTTCACGCCCTTTGAGTGTGCGTAGTCGTTGAGCATCTTGATGTCGAAGTCGGGGTAGGGCGTGATGAAGTCGAACACGTCGAGCTTAGAGTGGCCGAACCAGTCTTCCCAGCCTTCGTTCCAGCCCTCGACGAGCACCTGGTCGAGCCCGTTCTTGGCGGCGAAATCGATGTATCTCTTCACCTTCTCGTTGTTTGCCGAGTGAGTGCCGTTGGGCTTGCACTTGGCGTAGTCGGTCTGTCCGAGGTGCACCGACGGCAGGTCGTTGGTGTAGCTCCACGTGCCTTTGCCCACAATCATCTCCCACCACACGCCGCAATACTTCACCGGCTTTATCCACGAGGTGTCTTCAATCTTGCATGGTTCGTTGAGGTTGAGAATGAGGTTTGAGGCAAGCATGTCGCGCGCGTCGTCGCTCACCATCACCGTTCGCCACGGAGTGTTGAACGGAGTCTGTATGTATCCCTTCATGCCTTGGCCGTCGGGGGTGAGCCAAGAGGTGAAAGTCATGGTCTTGTCGTCAAGGTTCAGGTGCATGGTGGCATAGTTTACGCATGCAGCCTCGTGGATGTTGATGTACAGCCCGTCGTCGGTCTTGAGCTGCAGCGACGTCTGCACGCCCGTGTCTGAGAATGGCGTCTGCGACGAGTTGGGCGTTATGGCCTCCTTCATCTTGCCCCTTATCTCCGACAGTCGCGAGATTACCGTCTCATACTCCTGCGTGTCGTAGTCGCCCGGAATCCAGTAGGCCGTGTGGTCGCCGGCCATTGCAAACTCCGTGCGCTCCTCCTTGATGACGAAATAGTTGAGTTGTTCCTGCTGGGGAAACTCGTAGCGCAGTCCCATGCCGTCGTCGTAGACGCGGAAGCGTATGGTCATGTCGCGCTTGGTGGCCGCCTGCGACAGCGTGACGGCCATCTCGTTGTAGTGGTTGCGTATGGTTGCCGTTTCGCCCCACACCGGTTTCCATGTCTCGTCAAACGAAGACGTGTCGGTCGACTTGACCGTGAATCCGTCCATCAGGTCGGTTTCCTCCATGCCTTTGCTGGCGTGTTTGCTCTTGGCCAGCTCCAGCCCGAGGTGGCTCGGCTTTACCACAGCCTTGCCTTTGTATGACATTTCGTAGACTGGGCGGCCTCCGTCGAGCGAGAACTTCACTTCCACGTTGCCGTTGGGTGATGTTACTGTCTGTGCTGCCACCATGAGAGGTGCAGTCAGGATTGATAGCATGATGTTGCGTTTCATTATGTTGTCTTTAGTTATCAGTTAATAATTGATTATCATGACTGTCTGTCGTTGTTGCCGGCTTGTGGCCCTATGTGTGCCGTTGTGTGGCGTTTCCTTGTTCCGGCAAGTGGTAGCGGGGTGATTGCCCGATGAAACCAAACTAACTGCGATGGCCGCTACGTGTTTAGTACAGCAGTGTTGCTGCCTTGACTTGACAATAAGTTGGCAACCACTCCCGCTACCTTAGCGATGCGATATGAGCGTGCGGGGCGTCGGCCGCAGCCACTTCGGGCGCGGCCGGCTGCAGGTCATTTCCTTCCGCTGGCGGCAATCATGTCGCCGATCTGCCTGTTGAAGCCTTCGGCCTTCATCAGGTTCTCTATGGTTATGTGCATACGGTACCTCCAGTAGTGCCGCGGGTTGGCCGGTATGTTGATGCGTTCGGCGTCGGCGTCGGCCAGCCTCAGGTCTTCGTCGGTGGCCATCCAGTCTTGCAGCGATAGCAAGCAGAGCATCGACGGGCTCGACAGGTTGCGCCACACGATGTCTTTGGCGAGCCACCCGGGCAGCGGGTGGGGTGCCGGTCCCTGGTGGTTGAGCGTGTTGTTGAAGAAGTCTTGCGTTTGTGGCCAGTCTTCGTCCCACCACTGCCTCAGCGTGGGCATGTCGTGGGTTGATATGGTGCACACCGACAGGTACGGGTTCTTTTCGAGCGCCCCGAACCTCAGGTGGTTGTCTTTTGGCATCGACTGGATTTCGAGGCTCAGTATGTGCAGCTGCCTCATCACCCATGGCACGCAGTCGGGCACCATGCCCAGGTCTTCGGCACAGGGCAGCATGCGTGTGGCCTCGGTCAGTATGGGCAGCTTCTTCATGGCCTCCTCATACCAGAACTGATTGTTGCGGTGGTAGAAATAGTCGTTGTAAATGCGGTTGAAGGCCTCTTTGTCGCAGTCCCACAGCGCCTCGTAGATGAAGTCGAGCTGCACACCGATGCGCGGATGGAACAAGTCGTGGCGCTTGCGGTCGCGCACAAAGAGCACGTCGCTTATGAGGGCGTAGAGACCGTCGCGCAGCCATGTGTCGCTGTCGGACGTCTTTCCGCTGAAAGCAGCCTCGACCTTGCGCTGCGTGTCGTATTGCGGCAGCATGCGGTAGCGGTCGCCGCATCGCTCAAGGTAGTTGTCCTTCACCTCGCCGGCCCTTTCGCGGAATATGCGGTCGAGCACCCAGTCGGTGATGAACGGCGTGGTGTAGAACTCTTCCTGGAAGTGCAGGCCGTAGGCCTCAATCTCTTCGCGCGACAGGCCGAGCGACGGCGAGAACTGCCCCAGCAGCCCGTGCACCGCGTCGATGGGTATTTCCCAGATGCGGAAGAAGCCGAGCACATGGTCAATGCGGAAAGCGTCGAAGTATTCGGCCATGTTGCGGAACCTGCGCACCCACCAAGAGCATCCGTCGGCCAGCATGGCGTCCCAGTTGTATGTGGGTAATCCCCAGTTCTGTCCTTTGGTAGTGAATGCGTCGGGCGGTGCCCCCGCCTGTCCGTTGAGGTTGAAATACCTTGGCTCTACCCATGCCTCGACGCCGTCGCGGCTGATGCCTATGGGTATGTCGCCCTTCAGTATGATGTTGCGCGAGCGTGCGTATTCGTGGGCTCCGCGCATCTGCGTGTGCAGGTTGTATTGCACGAAATACCAGAACGCCACCTCGCGGTAGCTCTCGGATGCCGGGTTGGCCATCGACAGGCGTTCGCCCTCGTCGAAGCGGCGGTGGTCGGGCCACGACCCGAACGAGGCCGTGCCATACATGTCGCGGTAGTGGCAGAAGGCGGCGTAAGGCACGAGCCACTGCTTGTTGGCCTCGAAGAATTGTGTAAACGAGCCCCGCTGCATCATTGCCTCGCCCTGTTCGGCATAGAGTTCGCGCAGATAGGCCAGCTTGGCGTTGTTCACCCGTTCGTAGTCAATCTGCGGCAGGGCGTTGAGCTCGGTGCGCAGTTGCTCATAGTGCTTGCGCCTTGCCTCGTCGGCGAGCGGCGGCAGCTGCCTCAGGTCGGTGTACTGTGGGTGCAGGGCATAGATGCTTATGCTATTGTAAGGGTATGAGTCGGTCCAGGTGTGGGTGATGCCCGTGTCGTTGATGGGCAGCAGCTGCAGGGCGCGCTGCCCGGTCTGTGCCGCCCAGTCTGTCATCAGGCGCAGGTCGCCGAAGTCGCCCACGCCGAAGCTGCCTTCAGAGCGCAGCGAGAACACCGGTATCACCGTGCCTGCCATGCGCCAGGCTGGGGCTTCGAGGCGTGCCTGCTGCAGTTCGCACACCATGGTCTCGCCGGCCCCGAGCGCCGGTATGCTCATCCTTCGGTTGTCGCCCCATTCCCACTTGTAGGCCAAGGGGCTCTCGCTGTCGGCAGCCACAAACTTGAATTCTATGTTTTTTGCAAACAGCCTGTCGGTGTCTATCACGGCCATCCATTCGTTTGGCTTGTGCTCGGCCATGGGGTATCCCTTGGCAGCGTTCCATTCGCCGAGCAGCGAGTCGTTGCCCACCATGACGAGTTTCTGGTTACCTGCCAGCTGCGGGGCCTTCACTTTCAGCACCACCGCGTGGCGCGGCCTTTGCCCGGCCTGCGTGTTTGTGTGGCTGCGGGCAGCCACACATTCGGTTATCGCCGAGCTGTAGAGGTGGGCATCGTCGGGCAGGTCGGTCCAGTTGTCGTAGATATGGTAAGTCTGGCTGCCGTCGAGCTCAAGCCTGTGCGGGCTCACCATCCACTCGTGCCTGGCCTGGCAGCCGTTTTTCATCACGCTGTAGTAGTAGTCAATTGTTTCAGGCAGCTTCTTGTCAACGGCTACGTTGCAAGACCATTGGCTCCCCTCGTCGGTGTCCATGGCGATGGTCTTGTCGCTCCCATCGTCGTTGAAGGCTATTATGTTCAACGCCAGCTCTTCACCATAGCGGGTGTTGTAGTTAATGTTAAAATGTAAATTCATATATGGTGGTTTTTAGTTTACGAGTGTAAAGTTACGAATTTAGCTGATAGGCAGTTACGTGTTGACCATCGAAAAGGTTGATTGTTTGTGCAATCGGTTGCGCATTGCCCCGCGGTCAATGCCCGTTTCATTGCGTCGGGCCCTATCCCCCGCCTGGCATCTGGGCTCCCTAATCCAGTGGCTTTTGCCAATGCCTTGCCATCCGGCATGTAGGTTTCCCGTGCGGCAATACCCTGTCAGGCCCTGAGTCGGCCAGGTTGCTTCGCCAAAAGAAAGCGGCCGAGGGCAGTCGGCACAGCCGGTTGGCGGGCCGCCATGGCCACTTTGGGTTGGTTGCTGGGCGGCGTTTCATGGCCGGCTTACCGCCCATGCAAGCGTGGCGTTGGCAGCCTGTTTTGCGGTATGTGCCGTTTTGCGTTGCCGAACGGCCCGTATCGCATGCCAAAACGGCCCGTTCCTCATCCTCAAACGGCCGCTTTTGCCGTGGCTTGGCCCACCGCTCTTTCGGCAAGGGCGCCGGCCAATATTCGCGGCAGCAGCGCAGGGGCGCTTTGGGCACTGATGAACGGTAGTGTATAAAGGCACAGACCGGCATCCGGCGGCATGGTAGCCTGTTTGAAAAAAATATGCCGGGAACCACCCCGGCATATTCATTTATGCTGCATTCGTGCCGCCCCGGCCTCACTGCCTGTCTTTGATGACCGCCACGCATGCCGCCCCGACTATGAGGCAGATGCCAGCCACCAGGAGCATGTTGCTCTGCGAGCTGCCCACCATCGACAGTATGGTGCCGCCGAGTGCGGCCGCCACTATCTGCGGTATGCAAATGGTGCCGTTGAACAAGCCCAGGTACACACCCATGTGGCCGTGGCCTTCGAGCGCGTTGGTGACCAGGGCGAAAGGCATGGCCAGCATGGCGGCCCATGCGCAGCCTATGAGCAGGTAGGGGACGAAGAGCACGTATTGGTTGTGGATGAACGGCACCATGCAGAAGCCGGCGCCGCCCAGGATGAGGCTGAGGCTGTAGGCCAGCTTGCGGCCGGGTATGACCGAGAGCACCACGGCCCATACAACGCTGCCCACGGCCTGCACGGCGAAGAGCACGCCCACCCAGTTGCCGGCTGCCTGGTAGCCTTCGGATGCCACGTCGGTGGTTTGCCAGCAAGTCTCGGCTATGGTGCCGTTGGTGTAAGTCCACATGTACATGAACGCCGCCCAGCAGAAAAACTGCACGAGGCCCACGGTCCAGAATGTCGACGGAGCATTGCGCAGCAGCCGCATGATGTTCACCTTCTCTTCGTTTAGCGGCTTGTCGAGCCCGTGATACTCGGCATATTCGGCCGGGGGCATCTCTTTCACCTTTGCAGTGGTGTAGATGACGCAGAGTATCAGTATGGCAGCGCCGATGTAGAACGAATAGATGACCGAGTCGGGCACCACGCCCTTGGGGGCCACGTTGCTAATGCCGAGCACTGTGAAGAAGAACGGGAACACATAGCCCACCAGCGAGCCGGCGTTGCAAAGGAAGCTCTGTATGGAGTAGGCCAGCGTCTTCTGCTTCTCGTTGACCATGTCGCCCACGAGCATCTTGAATGGCTGCATGGCCATGTTGATGCTCGTGTCGAGGAACATCAGGGCGCACAGTCCGAATATCATTGCGGTGGATACTGTCATGCCCAGCGACCCTGCGTTGGGCAGCAGGCACATCACGACGACAGCCGCGGCGGCGCCCACGAACAGGTAGGGTATGCGCCTGCCGAAGCGGCACCATGTCTTGTCGCTCAGGGTGCCCACGATGGGCTGCACTATGATGCCCATCAGTGGCGGCAGAATCCAGAAGTAACTCAGTGAATGGGGGTCGGCGCCGAGCGTGGCGAATATGCGCGCGATGTTGGCGCTCTGGAGTGCGTAGGCTATCTGCACCCCAAAGAATCCGAAACTAATGTTCCATAGTTTCCAGAACGATAAATCCGGTTTTGTCTTCATATTTATGTTTTAAGTTATTGGCTTTGTCGTTTGCCCGTACGGGCCTTCGTCGGCTTTCGCCCGCGGGGCCGGGCCGCAGCGTGCCCCGGGATATGCCGGCGCCCTGTCGCAGGGCGCCACAGACTCTCATCCACCGCCGGGGGGCGGTTACAGCGTTGAGCCTCTCACTATGAGCTGGGTGCGGACAACGCGCTTCTCTACCTTTTCTATCGACAGCGTGCCCTTCACCTGGCTTATCAGTATGTCGGCTGCCTCCATGCCCATGACGTGGCCGCGCTGCTCTACGGTGGTCAGCATGGGATCGCAGGCCGTGCTCCGGTTGCTGTTGGTAAACCCGCAGATGGCAATGTCGTCGGGCACCCTGAACCCTTTTTGCTTGGTTGCGTAGAGAGCTCCTATGGCAGTGTCGTCGTTGACGGCGAAGATGGCGTCGGGATGGTCGTCGCCTTCAAGTATCATCGGGGTTATTCGCTCGGCTTCCTCCATCGTGTCGCATTCGTAGACAAGGTTGCTGTCGGCCTTCAGGCCGTGGCGGAGCATGGCGTCTTTCCATCCGTTGAAGCGGTTCTTGAATATCTCGAGCGACTGCTGCGAGCCGAAGAAGGCTATGCGCTTGCAGCCCGTCTCGATGAGATGCGACACGGCGTTGTAGGCGCCAATGTAGTCGTCGACCACCACGCGGCTGGCATCGACGCCCGTGCAGATGCGGTCGCAGAATACTATGGGCATGTCGTTCTCCACATACTGGGTGAAGTGGGCATACTTCTTCGTGTCTTTGGCCTGGACGACAATCAGTCCGCACACCTTATATTTATAGAAATTGTTGCACAGGGTCACCTCGCGCTCGTAGCTCTCGCAACTCTGGTTGACCATCACGAGGAAGCCCTCGGCCGAAGCTTTCTCTTCGATGCCGGAGATGATTGAGGCGAAATAGTAGTGCACAATCTCGGGAACGACCACGCCTATGGTCTTCTGCGGCTCCACCTTGCTATGGCGCAACGTGCCAGCCAGGGCGTTGGGAATGAAGTTGTGCTCCCGCGCGAAGGCCTGAATCTCAGCCCTACGCTCGGGACTTATGCGCGGCGAGTCTTTCAGTGCCCTTGATACTGTGGATACTGAAGTGCCCATCTGGCGCGCAATGTCCTTCATTGTCAGTTGTGTCGACCTCTTGCCCATCGTCTTCTTTGCTTGCGACGACAAAATTATTCAAAACTCCCTAAGTGGAGGGTAACACATTATTAAATATTGAAATTTATATAGCGCAATCGATTGCGCAAAGACAATGGGCAGTTTTATATCATAAAAAACATGAACAAACACGAATAAACCTATCTTTGCAATGTCGTTGAGGAGCTGCGAAGAACCCGCGACAGCCCTAAGACCAAGGACGAACCAATAACTAATAAGTACATAAATATTAACTTTTAATTAATGCAAAATGAAACAGGTGAGCATTAGATGCCCGTTTAGGTTTGCTGCATTATTGGTCAGCATATTCCTATCGGTAGGTGCCTTTGCACAGATTACTGTCAAGGGCCATGTGAATGACGACACCGGCGAGTCGGTCATCGGCGCGACGGTGCGCGTGGAAGGTGCCCAAGGCGGCACGGTTACCGACTACGAAGGTAATTTTACTATCAAGGCCCGTGAGGGAGCTAACATCAACATCACTTATGTAGGCTACCAGCCGGCAACGGTCAAGGCAGCGCCCTCGGTGCTTGTGGTGCTGAAAAGCGACGCGCAGGTGCTCGACAACGTGGTGGTGATCGGCTACGGCACGGTGAAGAAGAGCGACTTGACAGGGTCGGTGACGGCCTTGAAGCCCGATTCAAAGAACAAGGGCCTCGTGGTCAATGCCCAAGACATGATCCAGGGCAAGGTGGCCGGCGTCAATGTCATATCCAACGACGGTACTCCCGGTGGCGGCGCGCAGATACGCATACGCGGCGGTTCGTCGCTCAACGCCAGCAACGACCCCCTTATCGTGATTGACGGTATGGCTATGGACAACGACGGAGTGAAAGGACTGTCGAACAAGCTGTCGATGATTAACCCGCAAGACATCGAGTCGTTCAACGTATTGAAGGATGCTTCGGCCACAGCCATCTACGGTTCGCGCGGTTCTAACGGCGTAATCATCATCACGACCAAGAAGGGGCGCAAGGGCCAGAAGCCCACTGTGTCTTACTCGGGAAGCATGACAATAAGCACAAAGAAGAAGACTGTCGACGTGCTTGACGCCGATGGGTACAGGTCGCTCATAGAGGATATCTATGGCGTGGACAGCGAGGCATACAGCGCCTTGGGCACCGCCAACACCGACTGGCAGGACCTTATCTACCGCACGGCGTGGAGCCACGACCACAACGTTACGTTGTCTGGCGCGCTCAAGAACCTGCCTTACCGCGTTTCTGTGGGCTATACCAACCAGGAGGGTATCCTGAAGACATCAGACTTTGAGCGCGTGACGGCATCGATCAACCTCAACCCGTCATTGCTTGACGACCACCTGACAATGAACCTCAACGCCAAGGGCATGTATGCGCGCACGCAGTATGCCGACGGTGGCGCCGTGGCGGCTGCTGTCAAGATGGACCCGACGCAAGACCCCTATAGGTTTACATCCAAGTATCACCAGGATTTGCTGTATGACAGCACGAATGACATCTCGTTGGTTCCATATACTCTCAAGAATTTCGGTGGGTATTTTGAGTGGACAACCACCGCTTCGTACGGCGACTCTTCGTGGAAGAACACTTACAACAGCACGGCCGAGATACCAAACCCGATGGCGCTGTTGTATGAGCGCGAGGACATTGCCCACAGCCGCGCGTTCGTGGGCAGCGCAGACATTGACTACAAGGTGCACGGCTTCGAGGACTTGCGCCTGCACCTGACGCTTGGTGCCGACATATCAAAGGGCCGCCAGTCGTTGGCTTCGAGCCCGGCTTGCCCGCGCACAATGTACTACGGAAGCTATGGCGCCGAGGAAATACTCAAGCGCAACCTCTCTCTCAGCGCATACGTGCAATACTACAAGGACTTCAACGATAAGCATCACTTCGACGTCATGGCCGGTTACGAGTGGCAGCACTTCTGGAAGAGCACCAGCAACGACTACGTAGGGTATTACCGGATGACTAACGACGACCTTACACTGCGCGGAACAGCACGCCCCCACACTCCGTACAACGACAAGACAGAGAGCTACCTGGTGTCGTTCTTCGGGCGAGCAAACTATATTCTGCTCAACCGCTATTATCTCACTGCCACTGTGCGCCGCGACGGTACCTCACGCTTTAAGGAGCACTGGTCTACTTTCCCGTCGTTTGCCTTTGCATGGAAGGTCAACGAGGAGTCGTTCCTCAAAGACGTCAACTGGCTGTCTGACTTGAAGCTGCGCCTGGGATGGGGTATGACCGGACAGCAGGCCGGAGAGAAAATTGACAACTACAACTGGATTCCGTCGTACTCTATAAGCACCGGCACCAACGGATTCTATCCCGTGACAGGCACCGGCGTGCTCTACAGGCCGAACAACTATACACCAGAACTGAAGTGGGAGACAACCACGACATACAACGTCGGGGTGGACTTCGGCATTCTCGACCAGAAGCTCACGCTGAGCATCGATGGATATTACCGCAAGACGAAAGACTTGCTCAACTATGCCCCGCTTGCTGCAATGGCCGGATTCAGAAACCAGGCTTGGCAGAACATCGGTACGCTCGAGAACAAGGGCTTGGAAATATCGGCAGACTGGAAGGCCATAACAACCAAGGACTTCTATTGGAACATCAACTACAACCTCACATTCAACAAGAACGAGATCACTGACCTTACGGGTGTGTCGGAAAACGGGGCCCCGGTGGCCAACACCGACATCAAGGTGGGACAGGGAACAGGCTCGTACCTGCAGTACAACCAGGTGGGCTATCCTTGCAACTCGTTCTATGTTTACCAGCAGGTGTACGACAGCAACGGCAATCCTATAGAGAATTTGGTTGTCGACCGCAACGGCGACGGCAAGATAAGCGAAGACGACCGCTACCTCTACAAGAGCCCGGCACCCGACGTGACGATGGGTCTGTCTTCACGCATGGAGTGGAAGAACTGGGACTTCGGCTTCTCGCTCAGGGCCAGCTTCGGCAACTATGTGTATGACGGAATACTCGCCGGATGGAGCAACATGAACAAGGGAGAGGTGTTCTCCAACTCGCTCAAGTATCTGTCCAACCGACCCGTTGACGCTTTGGCACGCAACTGGCAGACTTATGAGATGACAGCCAAGATGTCTGACTACTATGTTAAGAACGCTTCTTTCCTGAAGTGTGACAACATTACTCTCGGCTACAGCTTTGAGAACCTGTTCAAGATTGGTTCTTACAAAGGTCTCTCTGGACGTATTTACGCAACCGTTTCGAACGTGTTCACTATATCAAAGTACAATGGAATTGACCCGGAAATAAACAACGGATACGACAACAACCTCTATCCGCGTCCTATTTCGTATATCCTGGGCCTGAACTTGAATTTTTAAATAGACTACAATCATGAAAAGATATATGAAGAACTTGGTTTCAACAGCGGCCATCGGCCTTGTGTTTGGAATCGTATCTTGCACGGGCGACCTGGATGTAACACCAATAAGCCCCAACATTGATACTGAATTAAATGCTGACGGACTGTTCAACAAGTGCTATGCCAACTTTGCCCTTGCCGGCAATGGCGGCGCCAACGGCGACTGCGACATCGACGGTCTGGATGGCGGAACGACGGGATTTGTGCGCCAATTGTTCAACTCAAACGAGCTGACAACCGACGAGGCTATTTGTGGCTGGGGCGACGACGGCGTGGCAAGCTTCTGCTATAACTCATACAATGCCTCGCACCCTATGCTGAAGGGATTCTATTACAGGCTTACAACAGGCATATCTTATTGCAACAGATACCTTGAGCTGATAGGCGACGCCGAGCCGACAAAGCGTGCCGAGGTGAGGTTCTTGCGTGCATTCCAGTACTATCTGCTCATGGACGGGTGGGGAAATGTGCCTTTCACCACAAAGTCGCTGGACAAGCCGGTGCAGTATTCAAGGGCCCAGATGTTTGAATGGATTAACAATGAGCTCGCCGAGATAGAGCCTGACTTGTCTGAACCGAAGGCTAAGAAATCCTCAGACCCGGGATATGGCCGCGTAGACAGGGCCGCTTGCTGGCTGCTGCAGGCCCGCATGGCTCTCAATGCAGAGGTTTACACTGGCACCGCTCAGTGGTCGCAGGCTAAGACTTATGCCAACAAGGTGATGACATCATCATATAGGCTGAACACTCAGGGAGTGGGTGGATGGACTGCATACCAGATGCTTTTCATGGGCGATAACGGCGAGACCGACGCTGCTTATGAGGGCATTTTCCCGTTGCTGTGCGACGGTCTGAAGACCACAAGCTGGGGTACGTCGCTTTTCCTGATGGCTGGATGCTTCGACAACAAGATGCATGCAAACCCCAAAAACCTCAATGCGACAAACGGAACCGACCAAAACTGGGGTGGAAACCGCGCGCGTCCCGACTTGATCAGGAAGTTCTTCCCCGACAAGTCTGCCGATGTGCCGCAGGTAGCGTCGTATGATATGTATGTGGCAGCAGGCGACGACCGTGCTCTCTTTGACGGAATCGGACGCACTTTGGACAACAACGACGTTTCGACATTCACCAGTGGATATGCCGTTGCCAAGTTTACGAACTTCAAGACCAATGGTGCTGCAGGAAGCGATGCTACATTCCCCGATGCAGACTTCTTCTTGATGCGCGTCGCCGAGGCTTACCTGACATACGCCGAGGCCGATGCTCGCTTGAATGGAGGCAAGACATCTATCGACGGAACCAAGGCTATCAATGACATTCGCAACAGAGCTCACGCCTCAACCCGAAGCGAATCAGCCTCTTATTCGTTGTCTGAGATATGTGACGAATGGAGCCGCGAGTTCTACTTTGAGGGCCGCAGGCGCACTGACCTGATTCGTTTCGGACGTTACGGTGGCAACAACAACTACAATTGGCAATGGAAGGGCGGCGACAAGGCTGGCCGCAACTTCGACTCACATCTGAATATCTTTGCCATTCCAACAGAAGAGTTGACCGCTAACAGTAATCTGAAGCAGAATCCTGAGTATTGATTCAGCATTTGAGTATGATTAATTTAATTAAAGATAATAGCGATGAATAAGATAATAAAGTCAATGTTGATGATGGTGGTGGGGCTTGGCTTGCTTACAGCCTGCTCCGACGATACGGACTCTAACCCGACTGTTGTTACACCAACAAAGTTTGTCCTGAATACACCGGCGGCTGCGAACCAGCCCATCGACCTCACCAACTCAACAACGGTGAACCTGACTTGTTCACAGCCAGACTACGGTTTCCCGGCAAGTACAGGTTATACAGTGCAGGTGTCTTTAAAGTCCGACATGAGCGACTCTATCGAGATAGCACAGGTTTTTTCGTCGGTGAACATCAATCTGGATGCTTACACATTGGCAAGCGCCCTCACACAGCTTGAGCTTTCTGAAGGCAAGACCGAGCAGGACTTCCCGCTTGTGAGCAAGGTTTATTTGCGCCTGAAGGCACAGATGCTTACCAGCACCAACTCTCCTGTGCCTGGCACGGAGATTCTCTCAAACGTGATTAGCTTGGACAAGGTCATGTTCGAGTTCTCTCTGCCCCCTGTTACTGTGCCAGAGAAACTTTATGTCATGGGCAACTTCACCGATGGTAAGTGGGACAAGGCCGTCGAGATGGTCATGGTTAATGGCACTACCAATGTGTTCTGGGCCATGGTATATGTTGATGCTGACGGCATCATGTTCAACTCGGCCATGGCTTACGATGGCAATGAGGTTGGATATGCAGGATTGAACTCAGTGTCCGGAGACCTTGCAAGCCAGATAAAGGATAATGGCGGCAAGATAGCATCAGACAAACCACAATGGACACTCATGGTTGTCTCAGCGTCAGTGTCGGGCCGTACAATCCTTTACGACGTTCAGTTCTTGAAGCCCGAGGTATGGCTTATGGGCCCGTGCATCGGCGACAAGGACTGGAAGGAGCAGAATCCTGCAGGTCTTTTCAGTGTTCCTGCAGACGCCAAGGGTTCGTTTGAGTCGCCCGCCTTCACGGGAGCAGTGCCCGGTGGTGATGGTGACGGAGTGCGCGTTTACGTCAAAGTGCCCGGATATGATTGGTGGAAGTCTGAGTTTATCGTTATTTCAGGCAAGATAGTTTACCGCGGCACAGGTGGTGACCAGCAGCGTGTGGCAGGTTCTGTCGGCCAGAAGATGTATCTGAACTTCGCTACCGGCACCGGCGAAATTAAGTAATAACAACTTTATATTGACGAATTATGAAAAGGAAATCATTATATGCGCTGACAGGTTTAGTACTGTTAAGTATGGCATCATGTTCTGATGATTATACTGATTGGGCCAATCCGCAGTCGAGTGCGCAAGAACCGGCTATCACAATACCTGGTTTTTCTTCATCATACGTAGGTGATGCAAGTTATGTCGTAGACTTGTCGGCAAGCGAGTCAGACAGCGTTAAACTGTTTTCATTGGCCGTTCCGGCTCTTCCAGAGGGTTACTCGGTTGAGAATGTGCGTGCTGAATTGCTTGATGGCAACCAGTCCAAGCAGGTGCTTAACGGTGATGTCAACGGCAGGGTGGCAACAGCCGAGCTCCAAGACGCTGTGGTCACGTCTTATGGCAAGCGTCCCACGGCACGTCCTTTTACCGTGCATATATATGCCAATGCCACGAAGAATGGCGAGGCTGTGTTTGTAGATGCCGGTTCTTTTGAGGCAAAGGTATCTCCTTCAGCCCCGTATCGCATCGACGATGGGTATTATTTCCAGTATGGCGATAACAACACTGCGGAGTTTACCCACAGCAGTGCCGATGTCTACGACGACCCGGTGTTCACCGTTACGGTGAAGACAACCGAGGACAACGCCACTTGGCAGATAGTGTCGAGCGCTGCTACCAACGATGAAGGATTGTATTTCGGCCCCGAAAAGGATGGCAGCACCGAGCTCAGTGGCAAGCTCGTGTCTGAGAACGCCGGCAAAGGCGTGCTCGGGAAGGCAGGTCACTACCGCATAACCATCAACATGTGGGAGCGCACTTATGCCATCGAGGCATTGAACTTTGCCCCATACATATACGAGATTGGCAACAACACCAGTTGGTCGTCGACCATTCCGCTTGCCGGTGTGAACTATGACGGCACCTACCGTGGCTTTGCTTACCTCAACGGTGAATTCAAGTTCAAGCCCAACCCTGACGACAACTGGACCGGCGACTGGGAGAAGGCTTCGGGCGACGCTTACTCTGGAACCCTCACCGAGAACGGAAGCAGCAACATCGACGCGCCTGAGACAGGCTTCTATATGATGGATGTGAACATCGTTTCGATGACATACAACCTCACCCGCATCAACACCATCGGCCTCATCGGCGATGCTACGTCTGGCGGATGGGACACCGACACAGAGATGACGTACGATGTAAGCGAGGGATGCTGGACTGTCACCACGTCGCTTGTTGACGGCAAGTTCAAGTTCCGTGCCAACAAAGGCTGGGACATCAACTGGGGCGGAAGCATAGACAACCTTACTTCCGGTGGCAGTGACATCAGTGTGTCTGCCGGCAATTACACCATCAAGCTGTATCTGTCGTGCGAAGGCATGAACCATTGCACCATGACAAAGAATTGATTTCTTTGTTAAGAATAGAGGGGAGCTCCGTTGTAATCGGCGGAGTCTCCCTTTTTTCAATTTCATCTTTTTTTATTTATAACCTAAAACGACCACATGCGAAAACCATTACTTCTTTTGGCCCTGGCTGCTTCTGTCTGTGCGGTTGCCCAGCAACGGCTGCTCGGTGGCGACATATCTATGTTGCCGTCATACGAAGAGAGCAAGGCTGTCTACCGTGATTCGGAAGGCAAGGCGGTAAAACCGCTTGAAATGTTCAGCCAACTTGGTTGGAATGCCATGCGCGTAAGGCTGTTTGTCGACCCCGGGCTGGCCCCCGCCGACCACAAGGATGAAGGAGTGTGCCAGGACATCGGCTACGTCAGGCGTCTGGGTGCAAGGATAAAGCGAGCCGGTTTCCGCTTTATGCTCGACTTCCATTACAGCGATACATGGGCCGACCCGGGCAAGCAGTTCATGCCCGCACGTTGGTCGGGAGTGCCTCGGACGGCTCTTCCCGACAGCGTCTATGCCTATACCCGAGCAAGCCTTGAAGCATTGGTCGGTGCAGGTGCAGCCCCCGACCTCATACAGGTGGGCAACGAGATAAGCAACGGCATGATGTGGCCCGAGGCAAAGACATCGCCATTCGACGATGCCAACCAGCAACTCTTCGGCAGCCTGCTTGCCGCCGGTTGCCGTGCCTGCCGCGATGTGTGCCCTGAAGCAAAGATTATCATCCACACAGAGAAGGCCGGCGACTGGGCATTCACCAAGGCGTTCTATGACCGTCTGGCCACGCTCGACTATGATGTCATAGGCCTGAGCTACTATCCGATGTGGCACAAGGCCGTGGGAGTGCTGTCGGCAACACTCGATTCGCTTGCGGTGCGTTATCCCGACAAGCCTGTCATGATTGTCGAGACGGCTGCCTACTACTCTCACGCCAACGACCGTTGGGCAACCTCGCCCGACCAATATGCCGAGTTTTATCCCATCAGCATCGACGGGCAGCGCATGTTCACACGCGAACTGGTGGCCGAATTGCGCCGCCATGCCAATGTCACCGGACTGTTCTGGTGGTTTCCCGAGGAGAACGGCAGCTGCGGCAGTATGATGGGCAATTGGATCAACCGTGGACTCTTTGACAACCGCACCGGCAGGCTGCTGCCGGCAGCGTATGATTTCATGGGGTTCATCGGTGAGTAGGCCCGTGTCTCCGTCGCTTTCCGTTGCACATCGGTTTTATGATAGACTCTTTTAAGAGATGTACAAATAGCAATTCAATTACTAAAAACAAAACCTTTTATGAAAATATTCAATTCTCTTTTGGCTTCGATGCTGCTCTTTCCGGCTTGCTTGAATGCACAAGGCTGGCCGGCCAACTATGGTGGCGTGATGCTGCAAGGGTTCTACTGGGACTCGTTTGTAGACACCCAATGGAGCAACATCGAGTCGCAGGCCGACGAACTGTCCGAGTTTTTCGACCTCGTTTGGGTGCCCCAGAGCGGCAACTGCAACACAACCTACAACGTGATGGGCTACACCCCGGTGTACTATTACGACCAGAACAGCAGTTTCGGAACCGAGTCGCAGTTGCGCTCTATGATTTCGGCGCTCGGCAAACGCGGCGTTGGCGTCATTGCCGATGTCGTTGTCAACCACC
This sequence comes from Marseilla massiliensis, assembly GCF_016899955.1. Taxonomy (GTDB): domain Bacteria; phylum Bacteroidota; class Bacteroidia; order Bacteroidales; family Bacteroidaceae; genus Prevotella; species Prevotella intestinigallinarum. The sequence continues at coordinate 19,876 of NZ_JACJJL010000020.1, forward strand.
GTGGCTCGCTCGGTGTGGGCGGTTCGTGGGTTGACTTCCCTGCCGAGACCCACAACGGCGTGACATACCAGATGGGTCTTGCCGATATTTGCCGTGATGATGATGGCGGAGCTACGGCCCGTCTGTACAACGTCACCGGGGCGGCAGACACGGGCGAAGACTGGAGCGGGATGCGCGACCTTGACCATACGTCGAAGAATGTGCAGGACAATGTCATTGCATACTTGCGTTTCCTGAAAGACGAGCTTGGTTATGCCGGCTTCCGTTACGACATGACCAAGGGCTATGCTGCCAAGTATACGGGCCTCTACAACTCTACCGTGGCACCCCAATTCTCTGTCGGCGAGTATTGGGATGGCAACGCAACATTGCTGCGCAACTGGGTTGACGGCACCATGGTTGACGGCAAGCCTCAGTCGGCTACGTTTGATTTCGCCACCCGATATGCCATCCGCGATGCCTGCAACGGCGGTAACTGGAGCAAGCTCTCGGGCATAGGACTGGCTTCTTATCGCGACTACAGGCGCTACGCCGTCACGTTTGTCGAAAACCACGATACGCAATACCGCGATGCCTCCAGCCTCGGCGACCCCGTGCACTCGTATGTCGAGGCTGCCAATGCCTACATACTGACCATGCCCGGCACGCCATGCGTGTTTCTTTCTCACTGGAAGGGTTACAAGAATGCCATAAAGCAGCTTGTGACGGTGCGCAAGATGGCCGGCATAACCAACCAAAGCGCCACCCGGGTGCTCAACAACGCTTCTTCACTTTTTGCTGTCGAGGTTACCGGCACCAAGGCCGGCGTCATTGGGGTCTATGGCACAGGGGCATATACAGCGCCTGCTGGCTACAAGCTCACGGCGTCAGGCAGCGGTTACAAGGTATATGTGTCAGGTTCGGCCGAGTCGCCTTGGGCTAGTGCACCGTCGGGCACGTATGATGGTGCTTTCAGTGTCACCCTGTCGGCCATCAGCGCCGATGCCTCGGCACGCATTGTCTATACCACCGACGGCACCGAGCCAACGGCCTCGTCGGCATCGCTGCCCGATGGCGGCAGTGTCAGGATAACCGCCACAACCACGCTCAAGGCTGGCTTGCTCAGCGGCGGCGTGGTGAGCAACGTTATCACGCGGCATTATGCCATCGAGCCTTTCGAAGCCCACAAGGCCACGGTCTATGTGAAAGACCCGGGGTGGAGCTCGCTATATCTTTATGCCTGGGCAAACGATGCTGCCTCGACACAACTCAACGGCGCATGGCCCGGCAGCAGGGTTACGGCCACCTGTGACATCAATGGCGAGCGTTGGTATTACCAATCGTTTGATGTTGCCACGTCCGATTATTCGTTTAACGTGATATTCGACCAAGGCAGCAGCTCCGGCCAGACAGTAGACATAGGCCCGATATCCGAAGACAAGTATTACGTCATATCCGAAGGGATGACCAACGGCAAGTATACCGTTACCGATGTCACCGGCGATTACTCGGCCATAAGCGGTGTCGTGGCCGGCGACCTTGCCTCGCAAGGCCCTGTGAAAGTCTACACCGTGGGCGGCCAATTGCTGCGTGTGGCCCCTGCCGGCACCTCTGTCGCAAATGCCGTTGACGGCCTTGGCAAGGGCATCTATATCGTAGGTGGAAAGAAAGTGGTAAGGTAAACCAACCCAACCCTGCTTTTTATGAGAATCAAAATCATCGTTGCGGCGCTGGCGTCAGTACTCCTGATGCCGGCGTCGGCACATAAATATGTAGGAGGCGACATTTCGTTGCTTGCCGACTACGAGGCCCATGGCGCCCAGTATTACGACGCCTCGGGGCAGCCCATTGCCCGGTTGCTGCCGTTCTTCGGCCGTCAAGGGTTGAACGCCATGCGCCTCAGGCTCTTCGTCGACCCGTCCAAGGCCACAGATGCCGAGAAAGGCGAGGGCGTGAAGCAAGACCTTGACTACGTGAAAGCCTTCGGTCGGCGCATAAAGGATGCCGGTTTTTCACTGTTGCTCGATTTACATTACAGCGACACCTGGGCCGACCCTGCCAAGCAGTTCACCCCCGACGCATGGCGTGGGCTCAGCGGCGACGCCCTCAACGAGCGTCTATATGATTACACGCGCAACGTGCTTGAGGAGATGGTTGCGGCCGGGGCAGCCCCCGACCTCATACAGACCGGCAACGAGATAAGCTACGGCATGCTGTGGGGGCCGCGTTATGATGAAGGCTCGTGGCAGCGTTATTATGCCGTTGGCGGCACCGAGGCAACCGAAAAACGCTTCACCTCCCTTCTTGCCTCTGCCATCAGGGCGTGCCGCGAGATATGCCCGAAGGCCCGCATCGTGCTTCACACCGAGCGCGTGGCCCAACCGTCGTATCTCACCGCCTTTTATGATGACATGGATGCGGCCGGGCTCGACTACGACATCATAGGCTTGAGCTATTACCCTTACCACCACGGCCCGCTCCAATCGCTTGATGCTGCGCTCACAACGTTGGCGGAGCGCTTCGCCGACAAAGAGGTGATGATAGTCGAAACGGGCTATTACCATGCGTGGCAACCGTCGGATGTTTACTTCGACTACTCTTCTGTCTACCCCATCAGCGGGGCCGGCCAGAAGGCGTTTGCCGACGACTTGGTGGACATGCTCAGCCGTCACGCCAATGTTACCGGACTGTTCTGGTGGTTTATGGAGGCCAACGAGTGTGGACTCGACTGGGCTACCAACCGCGTTACCGACAATTGGTATAACGCCGGACTGTTTGACAACCAGACCGGGAGGGCCATGCCGGCATTGTCGTCGCTGGCCCGTTTTAATGTGACTGCAGGCATGGCGGGCCATGCTGTCGGCGGCGGTGTCGGCGGCGGTGGCCCGGTTTACACCTTGGGCGGTGTGCGTGTGACTTCAGGCAATGGTGCCGGCCAGTTGCCGCCGGGCATATATGTAACCGCCGACGGCCGGAAGTTGAGCATTGGCCGTGGCCACGGCGGTGTGGCCGAATAAGCTGTAGGCACACCGGGCCGCCTACGGCCGGGGCTACAGCCGTGTGGCTTGGGAGGCGCGAGAGGCTGTCGATGACATTCGTCTGTATGCCAAACGGTATCATGACAAGGCCGCAGGCTAAGAAAAAAAGGAGAGCCGGGCAGTTGGGAAGATGGCTTGTGTATTTATGCATGCCGGCATAGCAGTCTTTAGCCATACAGCCGCCGGCAGTGCATGCCGTAAGGCTGTCGTTGCCCTACAGCCTCATGTAAAGCCAAAGTCACAACCCCTTGGCTCTCCTTAAGCCCAATCTGCCATTTTGGTTTACAAGCGGTTTCGCCATGTAGGCGTGCCGCTTGTTTTTCAACATTGTCGGAAACGTAGCGCATGGCGCCAAGAACAACGGCCCGACATGTCATCTGCAAATGATGCGTAGCGGTTGTTCTGCACACTGACAGTGTGGATGCTGCCCATTGCCGGTATGTAGGCCAGGCATTGTTCAAGTCGTATCAAAATCATTGCAGCATCATCAATTTCGCGTCGGGCAGCTCATTACCCGCAGCAGGCATGCCGTAGTGCCTGCGTTACCTCCGCTTCGCTGCCCGCTCCCGTCAGGCGTTGTCATGTATGCTCCTGATGGCCTTGGCCGGCACTCCGCCTACAATCGTGTCGGCAGCCACGTCTTTTGTCACCACAGCTCCGGCTGCAATGATGGCGTTGTCGCCCACGGTCACGCCGGGAAGTATGGTAACGTGGGCGCCTATCCACACCCCCTTGCCAATCACTATCGGCGCGTGCGTCATGTTCTGCCTGTCTTCCGGTTGGAAGCCGTGGTTCAGCGTGGCCATCATTGTGCCCGGGCCTATCAGGCAACCGTCGCCGATGAAGATTCCGCCCTGGTCTTGAAACTGGCAGCACGAGTTGATAAACACATTCTTGCCAATGTGGATGTTCTTTCCGAAATCGGTGTAGAACGGCGGAAACATGCGGAATGTCGGGTCGACGTTGCTGCCGGTTATTTTGCAGAACAGTCCCACAATCTCCTCGTCTGTGTGATAGTTGGTGTTCAAGTCCATGAGCACCTTCCTTGTCTGTGCGGTTTGTTCGCGCATGAATGTAATCATCTCGGTGCCTTCGAGCGGTTTGCCTTCGGCTATCAATTGTTGGAATTTCTCTATTGTCATTGTTTTTCCTGTTTGTTGGTTCAGTTACCTGCAGGCTGTCGTGCCGCCGTATGTAAGTAGGTGTTCAAAATCAATTGCCATCAAATTGTGCATTATTTCTGAGATGCATGCCAAAGTCCGAAGAGAGAGCGTAGCGGGCTACGCGACCGATGAGACTTGGGTATGCGGCCCGAAAGGGCACACAAGGTGGTGGCAAAGATATAGAGGACACCTGCAAGGTCTATTGTATCGGTTAATTTTGAACAGCTACTTATGTCAATACATTTGCAGCGTGCTTCCCTGACAGCGGTGTCGCCGCTCTCCTTGCGTAGAAGTCATGAGGATGTGGTTCACTGAAGTGACGGCCCAACCATCGGCAAATCAAACTTTAGATTGCCTTCCGTTGTAATTTAACTCCTTGTTCGAAGTGCAGCACAGCGATAACTCCGTCTGCCTCATTCCAACTCCCCCAAACATCGCCTTCACTTCTTTTCCGGGTTGGGGATGTCCTCGTCGGTTGTTTCAAGCTTGAAATATACTGGGCGGAACCCGTCGTTGCAGCAAGCAATGGCAGTGCGTGGCTGGCGGCACCAGTTGTCGAAGAAGAAACTCTCGACCCCGTTTTGCAGAGCGAAAATGTATTGGTGCATACACTTCCAAGCCGTATTGCACAGTCCGGGCGGGCAGTCGATGCCTGCATAGAACACCTGGCCGTCTTTCAGCCTGCCGCAAGGGCCGAGCCCGTCGCATCCGTATTCGGCAGCGAGGTCGGCCTTGAACTCTCTCTTCAAAACCGTAATCTTTACTTTCTTCATTGTTTTATAGATTTTGTTTAGTTTTGTTTTTATTGGCCAGGGCCCATCACGTGGCTAAGCCATGGCCCCATGCGGCCGTTGCGGCGCGGGGCGTTGTGGCAGTAGGCCTATGCCGGCTGCAAAGTTAATGACAAGGCGCTAAAAAGTCTGTATACCCATTGCCGTGAAACATACCATTATTACTGATATTCACGTCAAGCCTCGCTTGTTTCGCCTCAGGGCTGTTTCGTAGGTTTTATTTCGTCCACAATGTCAAACTCGGTGGCCTTTGGGTCGAGGTCAGAGTAAGCGTTTCTCAGGTCATCTTTTGTTATGGTGACATCGCGGTCAACCTCGCGCGGATTGTCGAGCGTAGTGTGGAAGAACAGCCAGTCGTAAGTCTGCTTAAGGTAGAGCAGCCGGGCCAGGTCGCCGTGCGATGCCCCCGGCACCCAGTCGTAGCGCAGCAGCCCGTCGTTGCCCGACTCCTTGATGGCCTCTACCACAGCCTTCGACTGGCTTACGGGCACAGCCCTGTCGGCCGTGCCGTGCAGAATCCACAGCGGTATGCGTCCGAGCCCGCCGAAGTCTTTGAGCGTGCTGCCTCCGCACAGGGCCATGGCTGCTGCCACACGGTCGGGGTAAGTGCCGGCGAAGTCGAGCGTGCCGTATCCGCCGAGGCTCATGCCAATAACATAAACACGGGTGGTGTCTATGTCGTGGCGCGCCTCCACCCAGTCGAGCACGCGCGCAATCTTGTCGGGGCGCCATGCCCCGCCGGGGTTTTGCGGGGCAATCACCATGCAGGGATAGTAGCGGCCTTTGGCTATGGCGTGCAGCAGGCCGTAGCGGCGCACCCTCTGCATGTTGTTGCCGCATAGGCTTGCCCCGTGCAAGAAGATTATCACCGGCACACGGCGGTGGTCGGTCACGTATTCGCTTGGTGCGTAGAGCCAGAAGTTGTAGCCTTCTTCCACCACATTGCGCATGGCTGCCAGCTGTCCGTGTTGGGCGTGGGCCGCCAGTGTGGCGAGGGCTATGATGATGGTTGTCAACAGTCGTTTCATGTCGTTGTGCATTTGGTTGTTGCCCGGCGCATCACTACTGGGGGTTGTCAATGCCATAGATGCGCTTTACGAGCATTATTTCCTTGTATGATATTTCGTCGCCCAGGGCCTCCCTGATGTCTGCCGTGCGAGTGTTGTCGGGGTGCATCCTGGCGTAGTTGCGAATGGTGTCTATGTGCTCTTGTGTCACCAGCTGGTCGATGGGCAACCGGTCTTCGGTCACATATTGAGCCAGGTGGCCAAACACAGTGTCGGTGGTCAGGTGACGCTCGGCCGCAATCTGCTCCACAGTCATGCCTGCGGTAAACATGGCGTGGGTCACCTCGCGTGTCGACAGTTTGGGCGCCTTTGGCCCGGCTTTGCCTTTGGTTGCGGCCGCGCCCTTGGGGCGTGCCGTTTTTGTCGCCGTCTCTGCAGGTTCGTCGCCCAGCACTATGGCCGCCTTGCGGCGCAGGTAGTCGTTGGTAGTGAACTCCGTGTCGGCCCGGCCTTCATAGTCGAGCAGCCTCGACTTCAGCGACAGCTCGTCGGCAAGCGTGGCCCGGCGGTCGTCAAACTGTTTCCTCACCGTCTTGTTGCCGGTCTCCACGCGCGTCTTGGCCAGCAAGGCGGCGAGCGGCTTGAGCTGCCCGGCAAAGTAGGCAGCCGCCTTGTGCACACGCTCTTGCAGCAGGCTGCTGCCTGCCGAGGGCTCTTTGGCGAGTATGGCCCGGTATTGCGCCCCGAACTTTTCGGCCACCCCGGCCATCACCGCCACCGACTGTTGCGCCCGGGTGTATTCGGTTAGCAGCGCGTGGCATCTGTTGTAGAAATGCTCAGAGAGCGTTCGCGTCATCTGCTCTACGGCCTGCGCCAGCGCTCCGAAGCCAAACAGCTCGTCGAGCGTCTGCGCCACATATTCGCGCTGCAGCGCGTTCAGCGTCTGCGGGGTGGGGCGGTTGGCTTCGGCGCAGCTGATGAACGTGTCGACGGTGGCGTCGCTTATCACTGCCTCGCGGCTTAGCGGGGCGTCGAGCACCAGGCCCTCGAGCGACTTGCACCGGCTCAGCGCCACATAGGTCTGGCCGTGGGCAAACGAGCGCGAGGCGTCGATGATGGCATGCTCAAACGTCAGTCCCTGGCTCTTGTGTATGGTGATGGCCCATGCCAGGCGCAGCGGGTATTGGCGGAACACGCCCTCCACAGCCTCGGTTATCTCTTTTGTGCTTTCGTCGAGGGTGTAGCGCGTGTTCTCCCATTCGGCCGGCTCCAGTTCGATGACCTCGCCCGAGTCGCGGCTTCTCACCCTCAGGCAGTCGTCTTCGGCGCACACCACGGTGCCTATCATGCCGTTGTAGTACGAGTGGTCGGGCGCGTTCTTTATAAACATCACCTGTGCGCCTTCTTTTATGGTGAGCCGTTCGTCGGCCGGATAGCTGTTTTCGGGAAACGTGCCCTCGACGGTGGCCCGGTAGGTCACGGCCTGGCCCGGCAGTAGGGCCAGCTCGCGGTCGTTGACGGCCTGCGCCTGGTAGTTGTGGGTGGTCAGCCTGATGTAGTCGCTGTCGGGCGGCGGCACGAAGCCGGGCACGCACCGGCGGTTGAGCTCGGCCAGCGTCGACTCGTCGGCGCGGTTCTCCCTGATTTTGTTGAGCAGCGCCAGAAACCGCGAGTCCTGCTGCCTGTACACCTTCTGCAGCTCAATAGTCTGGCAGGGGGCCATGGCCAGGGCCTTGCTCGAAAAGAAGTAAGGCGTGTCGTAGTATTGCTTCATCATCTCCCATTCGTCGTCTTTCACCACCGGGGCCAGCTGCTGCAGGTCGCCAATGAGCAGCAGCTGCACGCCGCCGAAGGGTCGGTCGTGGCGTCGGTAGCGGCGCATGACAGAGTCGACGGCGTCGAGCAGGTCGGCGCGCACCATGCTTATCTCGTCGATCACGAGCAGGTCGAGCGTGCGCAGTATGTTGCGTTTCACCTTGCCAAACTGGTAGCGGCGCTTCTCTTTTGCCCCGAATGACGCTCCGGGCACGTAGGGCGACAGCGGTAGCTGGAAGAACGAGTGGATGGTTGAGCCCCCGGCGTTGATGGCGGCAATGCCCGTTGGCGCCAGCACCACCATGCGCTTGGGCGACTGCCGGCGCAGTTCGCGCAGGAATGTGGTCTTTCCCGTTCCGGCCTTGCCGGTTAGAAACACGTTGGCTCCGGTGTTCTCAACCAGTTGCCATGCCATGTCAAGTTCTTCGTTCTTTTCCATTCGTCGTTTGTGTTTGTGTCTTTTTTTCAGGTTTCGCTTGCGCCATGCCCACCGCGGCGCCTCGGCTTCAGGCCTCGGTTGGTGGCATCCATGCCTCTGACATGCTGTGCCGAGCCAAGAGGGTGGTGGGCCATCGTCAGGCTTGATAGGCTGATTCCCGCGCTATCCCAAGGCAATGCAAGCGAGCATGATGCAAGTTAGCTTGCACATCACCGGGCGCAGCTTGCCTTATGCAAAGGTATAACAAAAATGCAAGACAGCCAAACGGCCGGCTCCTATTTTGACTTTGGTGCACGGTGGCGCGTTGCCCCGCTGGCAGGTTGCCCGCGGTCGTGGCACATTGGCATGGGTGCCGCAGCCCGGTTTTGGTAATGATATTTCGCAACGGCGCCAGGCTTCCGTATTCCACTGACCCACAGGATATTGCCATAGAGGCCGTCCGACCAGTCAAAAAGTGCCGTTTCGCGTTGCAAGACGGTGCATCTTGCAGTGCGAAACGGCACATATTGCCCGCCCGTTGTGGGCCGTTGGCCTTGCCGGAGCGCAATTGTAATAAATTATTTTCTTGCCCTTTGGTTGCCGGGATGCCACTGGCATTCAGCATCCGTTGGCTTTGGCATCCGAAGACACACATATTTTATATATCAATAGGCTGTTGTTGCCATGGCAGGGTGGCCTTGTGGCTCTGCCTGCCCGGCCGCATCCACGGCCAAGGCAGCCCGCCGCTTAGTGCAATGGCGGGCAATGCCCGTCTGCCAACGGGCGCATCGGCCTCGGCAATCAATCGCTCACGGCCCCATGGCGCGGCCCCCGGCCGCCGGCTCAGCGGTCTTTCTGTTTGAGCAGGTCGCGTATCTCGGCCAGCAGCTTCTCTTCTGCCGGTGGGGCAGGCGGCGCAGCCGGGGCGGCCTGTTTCTTGCGCGACAGCTTGTTGATGCCCTTGACAAGCATGAACACACATAGCGCGATGATGGTGAAGTCGATCATCGTCTGTATGAAGTTGCCATAGTTGATGGTGGCCGGAGCTGTGGTCTCCGGCCCGATTGCCATTGCAGGCAGCGTCAGTTTCAGTTCTGTGAAGTTAACTCCCCCGATGAGCCAGCCTATCGGCGGCATTATTATGTCGTTGACAATAGACGTGACTATTTTGCCGAAGGCGCCTCCGATGATGACACCCACTGCCATGTCCACGGCGTTGCCCTTTACTGCAAACTCGCGGAACTCTCTCATAAATTTACTCATGCTTATTTACTTTTTATATTATTTAATACGGAATGGTGCTGCAAATATAGAAAATATTTAGTAACTTTGCGGGCGAAAAAAGAAGAAAAGGCTGGTCGGTATGTCGCTTTTGGTGTTCATTGCTCAGTTGTGGGCGTTACCGGCACGGCTTGAAAAGAAAGTAAACAGGATATTTTTGAACCACTTTAAAATATAAAAGTAAGATGACTAAAATTGGTATTAACGGATTTGGCCGCATCGGCCGCTTCGTTTTCCGCGCAGCTCAGACTCGCGACGACATTGAGGTTGTAGGAATCAATGACCTTTGCCCGGTTGACTACCTGGCCTATATGCTGAAGTATGACACCATGCACGGCGCATTCCAGGGCACAATCGAGGCTGACGTTGAGAACAGCCAGCTCATCGTGAACGGCAAGAAGATTCGCGTGACTGCAGAGCGCAACCCCGCTGACCTGAAGTGGAACGAAGTTGAGGCTGAGTATGTTGTTGAGTCTACCGGCCTGTTCCTGACAAAGGAGAAGGCTCAGGCTCACATCGAGGCTGGTGCCAAATATGTTGTAATGTCTGCTCCTTCAAAGGACGACACCCCCATGTTCGTATGCGGCGTTAACTTCGACAAGTACGAGAAGGGCACACAGTTCGTTTCAAACGCATCTTGCACAACCAACTGCTTGGCTCCTATCGCTAAGGTTCTGAACGACAAGTTCGGCATCGTTAACGGCTTGATGACAACCGTTCACTCTACAACTGCCACACAGAAGACCGTTGACGGTCCGTCAATGAAGGACTGGCGTGGTGGCCGTGCCGCTTCTGGCAACATCATCCCGTCTTCTACCGGTGCCGCCAAGGCTGTGGGCAAGGTTATCCCCGAGCTCAACGGCAAGCTGACAGGTATCTCTATGCGCGTTCCTACTCTGGACGTTTCTGTAGTTGACCTGACCGTGAACCTGGCTAAGCCCGCAAGCAAAGAGGCTATCTGCGCTGCCATGAAGGAGGCTGCCGAGGGCGAGCTGAAGGGTGTTCTGGGCTACACTGAGGACGCTGTCGTTTCTTCCGACTTCCTCGGCTGCACGCTCACATCTATCTTCGACGCCAATGCAGGTGTTTATCTCACAGACACCTTCGTAAAGGTTGTGTCTTGGTATGACAACGAGATTGGCTACTCTAACAAGGTGCTCGAGCTCATCGCCCACATGAAGAAGGTTAACGGCTAATCATTTTCAATGATTTGACGATAAAATAAAGCCGCCCGGCATTGCCGGACGGCTTTTTTTTAGTACTTTTGCGGCAACTATGGCAAAGATGATAACCATAATAGGCCCTACGGCTTGCGGCAAGACGGCTGTGGCCACGCAGCTGGCCGTGAGGGTGGGCGGCGAGGTGATAAGCGCCGACTCGCGGCAAGTGTACCGCCGGATGGACATCGGCACGGGCAAAGACCTGGCCGACTATGAGGTTGGCGGGCGGCACGTGCCTTACCATCTGATTGACATCGCCGAGCCGGGAACGAAGTACAACCTCTTCCAATACCAGCACGACTTCCTCAAGGCATACGAAAGCATCCTGGCCCGGGGCGCACAGCCCATACTGTGCGGCGGCACCGGGCTTTACGTAGAGGCCGTGCTGCGGGGCTACCGGCTCGCGGCAGTGCCCGAGAACAAGGAGCTAAGGGAGCGCCTCGAAGGCAAGTCGCTGGCTGAACTGACTGAAATGCTGGCCGGGCTGAAGCGGCGCAACGGCTCGGTGATGCACAACACCACCGACGTGGACACGGCAAAGAGGGCCATAAGGGCCATAGAGATAGAGACATTCAACGGCGAAAACCCTACGGCCGGGGCCGAACTGCCGCCAATAGACTCGCTCATAGTCGGGCTGGACATCGGCAGGGAGGAGCGCAGGCGCAGGATAACAGAGCGGCTCAGGCAGAGGCTGGACAACGGTATGGTAGACGAGGTTAGGTCACTGCTCGAAAGCGGGGTGGCTGCCGACGACCTTATATATTATGGCCTTGAGTATAAGTATGTCACGGAATATGCCATCGGCCGCATAGGCTACGACGAGATGTTTGCGCAGCTCGAGATAGCCATACACCAGTTTGCCAAGAGGCAGATGACGTGGTTTCGCGGAATGGAGCGCCGCGGGCTGCACATACACTGGATAGACGCCATGAGGCCTGTGGCCGAAAAGGTTGACGAGATTATTAGGATGATGTAACGGCATGCGCGGACAGTGGCGGCCATGACCGCTGGGTGGCCCGCGCGGCGACAAAAGTAGAAGGTAGACAATGGACAACAATATCAACGACAGCCGCTGGGGAGTGCTCTACTGCCCCAAGGGAGGGCTGGGCAAGGGGGCTGCCCAGTGGAAGAAGATACAGCGAGTGCTCGATGAGCGCGGCGTTGAATACGATTTCGTGCAGAGCGAAAACACCGATAGCGTGGAGCGGCTCACACGAATGCTGATCAACAACGGATACAAGACTATAATCATAGTCGGCGGCGACTCGGCCCTCAACGATGCCGTCAACTGCCTCATGGAGGCCGGGCGCGAGGTGAGGGAGAGCGTTGTGCTGGGGGTGATACCCAACGGGCTGATAAATGACTTCGCACGTTTCTGGAACTTCAAGGAGAGCGATGTGGCACAGACCGTGGACTGGTTGATGAAGCGGCGCGTGAGAAAGATAGACCTCGGATGCATCAGGTATACCAACAAGAAAGGCGAAAACTGCCACAGGTATTTCCTCAACTGCGTCAACATCGGGCTTATTGCCGACATGATGAACCTTAGAAGGCAGACCCACCGGCTGTTCGGTTCGCAGACACTTTCGTTTGTAGTGTCTTTCGTGCTGATGCTGTTCCACCGGCTGGAATACTTCATGGACATAAAGATAAATGCCGACGAGGTGAAGCGGAAGGTGATGACGGTGTGCATAGGCAATGCCTATGGATACGGGCAGACGCCCAATGCCGTGCCTTACAACGGACTGCTCGACGTGTCGGTGGTTTACCATCCGGAGGTGACACAGCTCATAGCCGGCATCTGGCTGCTGCTCACGGGGCGCTTCCTCAATCACAGGAGCGTGCACCCTTACCGCACGCGGGAGGTCGAGATTGTAGAGACGCGGCGCGCGATGGTTGGCATCGACGGGCGGATGATGAGCACCCCGGTGGGCTCCTACAAGGTCAGCGTGGAGCAGGAGGTGGTAAACTTCCTCATACCCGAATGAACAGGCGGTGGCAGGCAGCCATTGTGGATGGGCGGCGTCAGCCACCGTTCTCAGAGATGAGGCAGAGCCTGTGTTCGTCGATTATCTTTATTTTCCTGCCGTCGGTAATGATGATGTTCTCTGAGGCGAGCGAGGAGAGTATGCGTATGGCGTTGCTCGTGGTCATGTTCGACATGTTGGCCAACTCTTCGCGGCTGAGGTAAATGCTCAGTGTCGAGCCGTCGTCTTCATAGCCATACTTGTTCTTTAGTATGATGAGCGATTCGGCCAGCCTCCCGCGCATGTGCTTCTGGGTCAGGTTGACCGTCAGCGCATCGGCTTCGCCAAGCATCTTGCACAGCTGGCGGATGAAGAAAACAGCCAGTTCGTTGTTTTCTTCAATTATGCTCCTGATGACGTTGATGGGTATCATGCATACCGTCGACGCCTCGAAGGCCGACGCCGATGTCTTGTAGTTCTCGTTTACAAACGCGGCACGGTAGCTGAAAATGCCCATCTGCTCAATGACGCGGATGATTTGTGTGCGCCCGCCTACACCGTTCATGTATACTTTTATCTTGCCTTTGAGCAGGCACATGAGGTAAGTGGGCTGCTCGTTCTGTTTGTAGATGGTCTCATTCTTCTCGAATAAGTGCACCTTGATATTGTCAACGAGGTATTTTCGTTGATCTGGCGTAAGTGGCTCCCATAGCACAGTCATTGACTCCGCAATCTTCTCCTTGTCGAAATCCTCTTTTACAATCATTATCCTGGCATACCATTTTTTGCTGCTGCAAAATTACAACATTTTGATTTAATATGTGTTTCGGCCAACTGTGAATTGTATACTGTAGGACAAAAATACTCTATTTTTATCAAAAAAATCGATTTTTTCTTTGCCGTGACGGTAAAAATGGCTAACTTTGAAAGTGATTAGTGGCGCTGTCCGGCCACCGGTGGCGCTGCTATGGATACTAATGATAATTAAAAACCTTAATACATGGACTATGAGTTATTTACGATTTGAAAAAACTGTAATGACTAACCTGGAGGAGTCTCTCCGCAAAGAGCTGCTACGGACGAATCGCTCGGGAGCATATTCGTGCTCTACCATCGTGGACTGCAATACGCGGAAGTATCACGGGTTGCTTGTCGTTCCGGTGCCAGAGCTGGATGATGACAACCATGTGCTTCTTTCATCTTTGGATGCCACGGTGATGCAACACGGCGCAGAGTTCAACCTCGGCCTCCATAAGTATCAAGGCAACAACTACAGTCCGACAGGGCATAAGTACATCCGTGAGTTCTACTGCGATAAAGTGCCAACCACGGTCTACCGAGTCGGAGGGGTGTTGCTGAAGAAGGAGGTTGTGTTCCAGCATTACGAGGACCGCATCCTTATCCGTTATACGTTGCTTGATGCGCATTCGGAGACGACATTGCGCTTCCGCCCGTTCCTGGCTTTCCGCAGCGTGCGGCAGTTTACGCACGAGAACTCTGTGGCCAGCCGCGAATACCACGAGGTGGACAATGGCATACGTACCTGCATGTATGCCGGTTATCCGGACCTGTACATGCAGTTCAGCAAGAAAAACGAGTTTGTGTTCTGCCCCGACTGGTATCGTGGTGTGGAGTATACCAAGGAGCAAGAGCGCGGCTACGCCTCGAATGAAGACCTCTACGTGCCAGGTTACTTCGAGATGAACATCAAGAAAGGCGAGAGCATTGTGTTCTCCGGATCGACTTCACCCATACATACCAGCGGGCTGAAGTCGTTGTTCGAAAAAGAGGTGGAGGAGCGCACGCCGCGCGACAACTTCTTCCATTGCCTGGTCAATGCCGCACATCAGTTCCACAAGAGGGAGAAAGACGGCAAAGACCGATACATCCTGGCCGGCTACCCGTGGTTCAAGTGTCGCGCACGCGATACGTTCATATCGTTGCCCGGGCTCACCCTTGCCATCGACGAGCAGGATTATTTCGAGATGGTGATGAAGACCGCAGAGCGTGGCCTGTGCGAGTTTATGGACGGCAAACCGCTCTCCGTGAGCATATATGAGATAGACCAGCCCGACGTGCTGCTCTGGGCTGTGTGGTCGATACAGCAGTACGCCAAGCAGGTGGGCAACGCCAAGTGCTGGCAGATGTACGGCAAGCTGCTCAAGAAGATTGTCGATTACATCATAGGCAACAAGCACCCGAACCTCAGGCTCGACGACAACGGGCTCGTTTACAGTGACGGCAGAGAGAAGCCGGTGACATGGATGAACTCCACTGCCAACGGTCGTCCGGTGGTGCCACGCACGGGTTACATCGTTGAGTTCAATGCCCTGTGGTTCAATGCGCTTAAGTTCTGTGCCGTCATGGCTTCAGAGTGTGGTGAGCAAGATGCTGCACAGAGGTTGGAAGCACGGGCGGAACTGTGCCGCAAGTCGTTCGTCGACACCTTCCTCAACGAATATGGCTATCTGTTGGATTATGTCGATGGAGGCAACATGGATTGGAGTGTCAGGCCAAACATGATATTTGCTGTGGCGCTCGACTTCTCGCCGTTGTCCCTTGACCAGAAGAAGAGCGTGCTTGACATGTGCACACGCGAACTGCTGACGCCGAAGGGGCTGCGCTCTCTGTCGCCCAAGAGCGGCGGATACAACCCGATGTATGTCGGCCCACAGGCACAGCGCGACTATGCTTACCATCAGGGTACGGCATGGCCATGGCTCGGAGGATTTTACATGGAGGCCAGCCTGAAGCTGTACAAGCGCACGCGTCTCAGTTTCATCGAGCGCCAGATGGTTGGCTATGAGGATGAGATGAACTACCATACACTGGGCACCATATCCGAGTTGTTCGATGGAAACCCGCCTTTCCATGGCCGTGGCGGAATGTCGTTCGCCATGAACGTGGCCGAGATACTGCGCACATTGAAGTTATTGGAGAATTATACCTATCAGAAATAACAGGGGAGAGCTAAGACTATGAAAGTGTTAATGTTTGGATGGGAATATCCCCCTCATGTGTTCGGTGGGCTTGCCACTGCTAACTTTGGGATATCTGAAGGCTTGCATGCTCAGGGCGATGTGGACATAACCCTGTGCCTGCCACATCCTTTTGGTGATGAGTCGCAGCACGCGGCGCGCATCATTGCTATGAATGCGGTGCCCATTGCTTGGCGTGACGTAGACTATGACTATGTTAAAAACCGCGTGGGCAACATTATGTCGCCCGACCTTTACTATAAGCTGCGCGACCATATATACGCTGACTTCAACTATATGAACGTCAACGACCTGGGCTGCATGGAGTTTGCAGGGGGCTATCCCGGCAACCTCCATGAGGAAATCAACAACTATTCCATCATCGCCGGAGTGGTGGCCAGGGCCGAGGAGTTCGACATTATACATGCGCACGACTGGCTGACTTACCCTGCCGGCATCCACGCCAAGCAGGTTAGCGGCAAGCCTCTGTGCATACATGTGCACGCCACTGACTTCGACCGCAGCCGCGGAAAGGTGAATCCCACTGTTTATTCCATCGAGAAGAACGGCATGGACTGGGCCGACTGCATTATGTGCGTGAGCGAACTGACACGCCAGACAGTCATCAACCAGTATCACCAAGACCCGCGCAAGTGTTTCACGGTGCACAATGCCGTTTATCCGTTGAAGCCAGAATATGCCGACATACCGCGCCCGGACCATAGCGGTGGCGAGCGCGTGGTGACGTTCCTCGGGCGAATCACAATGCAGAAGGGGCCCGAATATTTCGTCGAGGCTGCCAACATGGTGCTCCACCGAACCCACAACGTGCGCTTCTGCATGGCCGGGTCGGGCGACATGATGGACTCTATGATTTACCTTGCGGCCGAAAGGGGCATATCAGACAGGTTCCATTTCCCGGGCTTCATGCGCGGCAAGGAAGTGTATGAATGCCTTAAGGGGTCTGACGTCTATGTCATGCCGTCTGTCAGCGAGCCCTTCGGCATATCGCCGCTTGAGGCCATGCAGTGCGGCACTCCGTCTATAATATCATGGCAGAGCGGCTGCGCTGAAATCCTTCACAACTGCATCAAGGTGGACTATTGGGATATTCATGCCCTGGCCGACGCCATTTACTCTATATGCTCCAACGACAGCCTGTTCCATTATCTGCAGGATGAGGGCAAGAAGGAGGTTGACCAGATAACATGGATTAAGGTCGGAGCGTGGATAAGGGAACTCTACGAGCGTACGCTCGGATGGCGCTAACGGCCACTACCAAGTAACTATAGAGCTTAAACAACACATAATCAACTTACGGTGGAGTGATGACGGCCCACCAAAACAAACAAAAGCATTATGAAAACAATATGTCTTTATTTTGAGATTCACCAGATAATCCACCTCAAGAGGTATCGTTTCTTTGACATAGGTGTAGACCATTATTATTACGATGACTTTGAAAACGAGCGCAGCATAAACGACATTGCCAACCGCTCGTACATGCCTGCGCTCAACACGTTGCTCGACATGATAAAGAGCAACGGCAATTATTTCAAGGTGGCGTTCTCGCTTTCGGGTGTCGGCATGGAGCAACTTGAGATGCATGCGCCCCAAGTGCTCGAGAAGTTGCAGGAGTTGAACGACACAGGGTGCGTGGAATTCCTTGCCGAGCCATATTCTCACGGACTTTCATCACTGGCCAACGAAGATACGTTTGCCAACGATGTTAAGAAGCAGTGCGTGAAGATTGAAGAGTATTTCGGCAAGAAACCGACGGTATTGCGCAACTCTTCGCTAATCTACAGCGACGACATCGGAGGCCAGGTGGCCGCCATGGGATTCAAGGGAATGCTCACCGAGGGTGCCAAACACGTGCTTGGCTGGAAGTCGCCCCATTATGTCTACAATTGCAATATAGCCCCAAACCTCAAGCTATTGCTGCGTGACGTAGAGCTGAGCGACGACATTTCGTTGCGCTTCAACAACAGTGAGTGGGATCGTTATCCGCTGTTTGCCGACAACTATATCAACCGCATTGCGGCTTTCCCGGAGGAAGAGCGCATCATCAACATCTTCATGGAGCTGTCTGCCCTGGGCATTGCCCAGCCGCTGTCGTCAAACATCCTTGAGTTCATCAAGGCCCTGCCGGCTTGCGCCCGGGCCAAGGACATCACGTTCTCAACACCGTCGGAGATATGCTCGTCGGTGAAGAGCGTGGGCAGCCTTGACGTGCCTGACACGCTTTCGTGGGTTGACGAGGAGCGCGACGTAAGCTGTTGGCTCGGCAACGCCATGCAGCGTGACGCATTCAACAAGCTGTACAGTGTGGCCGACCGTGTGCGCATAGCCAACAACCCGCGCATCTGCCAAGACTGGGATTACCTGCAGGCAAGCAACAACTTCCGTTTCATGACCACGAAACCGGCCAGTGTGGGGCTTGACCGCGGCATTTACAGCAGCGCGTTCGACGCGTTTACCAATTACATGAACATCCTCGGCGACTTCCTCAACCGTGTCAACAGTCTTTATCCCGAGGATATAGACAACGAGGAACTCAACGGTCTGCTCACCACCATCAAGAACCAAGGCGACGAGATTGAGATGAAAGACAAGGAAATCATACGTCTCAAGGCCAAGATTGAGAAGATGCAGGCAACCGAAGACAAGCTCAAGGCAAAGGTAGAGAAGGCTGCCGCCGCCAAGAAAGCCACAACGCGCAAGGCCACGGCAAAGGCTGCCGATGCAAAGACTGAATCCAAGTGACATGGCGCTTGGCCGTTGTGTTTAGGCCGTTGCGTCGGTATCTACATGCAGAGAGGCGATGGGCATCATGCCATCGCCTCTCTTTCATATAGGCTTGCGCCAAGCCTTCAGCCCTCATTTGGCAAAGCTTCTGTACCATTCCATGAACTCTGCCACCAGCGGGGTGGGGTTGGCCTTGGCTGTCCAGCCCACAGGCTGGTCGTAGTATTCCAGTTCGTGGATTATTACCGGCAGGTCCCTGCCCAAGGCCCGGGTTATCATTTCGTTGCGGTGCAGCCTG
This sequence comes from Marseilla massiliensis, assembly GCF_016899955.1. GTDB lineage: Bacteria > Bacteroidota > Bacteroidia > Bacteroidales > Bacteroidaceae > Prevotella > Prevotella intestinigallinarum. The sequence continues at coordinate 38,579 of NZ_JACJJL010000020.1, forward strand.
TTGGCCACCTCGATGACAATGTCCATGAATGCCTCTTGCATTCGTCTGTCTTTCTCTTCAATCATCCTGTATCCCTCCGGGTTGCCGTTTTCTTCCTGCTTTTCGGCCTTGTTCAGTTCGTGCAGGGTGTAGAACAAGCCCTCGTCTTTAAAGTAAAGCCTGAGCATAGTGTCGTTTCCACCCAGCGTGCCCGTGTCGTCTTGCATCCAGTAAGCGTAGTTCCACTTAGCCTCCATGGCGTTGCTTGTGTTTTGTTTTTGGGCTTCCGCGTGCGAAACCGTGTTGTATCCGATTGTCACCACAGGGCGTCGCGGGTCGTCATCCACGTTGTCTTTCCAGAACGAAATGGCGTAAATGTCGCCAATCCCTTTCCGGCTCATGCGCCTCACAGCCCTTTCGGCCTTGGCGCAATAGTGCTTGATAATGTTTTCTTTGTCCATCAGTCGTCAATAAGTTCTTCAAGTCGTGATATGGTTTCTTTCAGTTCAGGCGGCACTCCGTCGGCCCATCCCTTGGTGTCTGCCACCGTTCCATTGGTCGGTATGAACATTTCCTGAGGTATGTCATCCTTCATCGTATGTCCTTCGAGCGTCTTTGTCCAGTCGTATCCCTGCTTGCAGCCGTCGTTGCCCGGGTCGAAGGCATATCTCTCGTTGCGGTAGAACCCTTCAGAATAGTTGCGTTCAATGGTCTTAATTATGTCATATTCTTCCACATACCACCTGTGTCCTTCGGCACATTCATCTATGGTGGCGAATTGCTTGCCGTATCCGGGATCCATCATCCAGTACAGCCTCAGTATCGTTCCGCGGTCTGTGTCTGGCTGTTGTGCAATCCATTTTATCACTTTGGGCGGGTTGTCAAGGCGCCAACCCCGTGCCAGCATCTCCCTGCATTCGGGCCCGTGCCGCTTAAGATAGTCGATGATGATGTCGGCCAGCAGCTCTTCGTATGCGTCTTCCCCTATGCGCTCGTCGCCCCACACGTAGTTTTTGTCTAAGATTTTCTTCAATAAAGTCATAGGTCTCTTTCTCTTTGGTTAGTTCATGCAGCGCCTTGTGCCCTTTCGTTGGCCAGGCTGCTTGTGGTTTCATGCCTTGTTGTCAGGCTTCCCGTCAATATCATTAAATCCTGCGTCGTTTCTTGCAGTGGCCTCCGAAGCGCGGTGCCGGCCATTGCCCGTGCGGCTCTTACAGTCTCATCCAGCCCGCCCACGGCCTGCAGAAAACCGCAGGTGCCGGGGGCGGTCAGCGTTTCCGCGCCGCCGTCTGCATATTGTCATCACTTGTTCCGCCTATTGCGGTTTTGGCCAACACAGCCCATGGCCATTCCGATGTGCAGTTCATCCAAGGCCGGCTGCCCGTAGCTTCCTTTTTTCCGGTGCCCGTTGCCGGCAGGCATTTGGTCGTCAGCGGCCTTTGGCCGTCTGTCTTGCTTGAATGTTGCATTTGGCAAAGATACGTATTAATTTTCATTTCCCAATGCCATTGTGAGCATTTATTTCATCGATTGCCATGGGATTTTTTTCTACTGTTTGCAGTCTTGTGCCGTTGCCGTTGCCGTTAGCCGTTGCTTGCCGGTCTGTTTCTCGTGTTTTTCTCCGTCTGTGTTGCAGCCCCGGCTGTTGCTTTCCGTGGCCGTCCATGGGTTTCATGCCGCTCCGTCGGTCTTTTGCCTTCATGCATTGTGTCGTCTGTTGTTTCGTTGTTTTGGTAAATTTGACGGCGTGTGCTTGCGTATTCTGATGCTTTTTTCGTAATTTTGCAATGTTGCTATGAATTTGTTTTAAAAGATGAGATACCGTTTCATAATCATTATGGCAGCTGTGCTGTGTTCCATCCGCGCCATTGCACAGCCGTATTGCGATGTGCGCACGTTTACCATCCGCGACGGGCTTGCTGCCAATATCATATCCGGTTTCATGCAGACTCCCGACGGTCTTATGTGGATGTCTACGTGGAACGGGCTTTGTTATTACGATGGCTATCGCTTTGCCACGTTCCGTAATTCGGCCGAGCAAGGCATGGTGCTGTCCACCAACAGGATTATGCTCATCAAGCCGGGTTCGAAGGGCGATATATGGTGCGGCACGTCCGACCGCCATGTTTACCTGTTCGACACCCAGGCCAACCGTTTCATCGACGTGACGGACATGATACGCGAGCGTTTCGGCCATGATGTGCCCGTGCGCAGCATCTATCCCTTGGCCAATGGCCATACGTGGCTTATTAGCAACGACGCCTCGGCGTGCTACCGTGTGAGCGACAGTCTCATCTCAACCGGGGCCGGCATAGAGCAGTTCAGCGTCGACAACGGCACCCTGCCGAGCAACCTCCTGAGCAAGGTTGAGCTCGACGGGCAGGGGCGCGAGTGGATTTTTTCCGACCGCGGCGTGGCCATGGCCGGTGCCAGGATGCGTTCGTACATCTCGGCAGAGTATATGGCACAGGCCGGCAACAACCTCTATTTCGCCTCGACCGACGGCCGTCTGTTCCTCTTCGACCCGCGGCATAGGGCCATGCAGCCTGTGGCCATGCCCCACGGCGTGGTGCGCATCAATGCCGTCGAGCAGCTCGACGGCGGCAACCTGCTGCTGGCCACCAACGTGGGCATAGTGGCCTACGACGTGAGGCGGGGCGGCATGAGGGTGCTCAATGTTCAGACGCCGTCGCAGCCGTCGTCCGAGGTCACCTCCATCTACGTCGACCGCAAGCACCGCATCTGGGCTTTCACCCCTTCGCGAGGCGTGGTGTTGCTCCCCGGCCGCAACTTGTCGCCACGCTGGCTCATGGCCGACGCCGACCGCCCCTTGCACCGCACTACCAGCGTGAAGCCTTTTGTTCACGAGGATGCCTACGGCACGGTGTGGGTGGTTCCGGCCGAAGGCACATTCAGCTATTACGATGAGGCCGCCGGCGAGCTCGTGCCGTATATGCTGAAGACGTCCGACCGCACCGACTCCTACTTGCCGGAGATAAACAAGTTCATGTTTGACAAAGAGGGAAACCTGTGGTTCACGGGCACGCGCGACGTCAACCTTGTCAACTTCCGCTATCATCACTTCAAGCTTACGCCCGTGCTCCCGGGGCAGGAGGTGCGCTCGCTGATGTACGACAGCAAGGGGCGTATATGGGCAGGCACGTACAATGGCCAGCTGGCATTGTTCGATGCCGACCGCCGCCTTGTGGGCTACATGTCGCGCGGTGGCCGCCTTGTCAGCGAGCCGGTGGCTTTCGCCAACCGCATCTACTCGCTTTTCGAAGACAGCCACGGCGGCGTGTGGGTTGGCACCAAGGGCACCGGGCTCTATGTCATCGACAGCCTTGGCCGCGTGGAGCATTTCACTGCCAATGCCGCCGACAAGTATTCCATAAGCTATAACGACGTTTACGACATCGATGCCGACAGCAAGGGGCGTATATGGGTGGCCACTTATGAGGGTGGCATCAACCTTGTAGACAAGAGCCAGGGCCGCATACGCTTCATCAACCACCGCAACCGTCTGGCCCAATACCCCATGCAGCAGTTTGCACGCGTGCGCCGCATATCCCACACCGGCCGCGGCGAGATGCTCCTCTCTACCACCAACGGCCTCGTCACGTTCTCCGACCGCTTCAGCCACCCCGAGGGCATACGCTTCTATACCACGCCCCAGGTGGTTGGCGACACCACGTCGCTGCTGGCCCCCGACGTGCTGCAGACGCTCATCACGCGCTCTGGCCGGGTGGTTGTGGTCACCATGGGCGGAGGCTTGCAGCTCGTGGCTTCGCCCAAGTTGCTGGCCGACGGCCTTAAGTTCTGCGACATGAGCGGAGCCAGGCCCGACGAGGGCGTGGTGCAGTCGGTGGCCGAAGACAACAAAGGCAACCTGTGGATAATGCGCGAGAGCAGCATCGACCGATACAAGCTCGACACAGGCGAACTGTTGCGCTACGGGCCGGGCAACATCGGCGACGGTGTGGAGCTGTCAGAGGCCAAGCCCGCCCACTACGCAAAGACCGACTTCATATCCGTTGCGGCCCGCGGGGGCTTCGTGAGCTTCAACTCCGCCGACCTGAAAAAGAGTTCGTATTGCCCGAACATCATCTTTACCAGGGTGCATTACCACAGCACCAACCGCATGGTTTCCATCCTCAACAAAGACGTTCTCGACGTGCCTGCCGACAGCCGCAACCTCACCATCTACTTCGCCGCGCTCGAATACTCCGACAAATACCTCGTGAGGTATGCCTACAAGATTGAAGGCATCGACGAGAACTGGAACTTTGTGGGCCCGGCCAACAGCGCTTCGTTCAACAGGTTGCCCGCAGGCAAGTTCCGGCTGCTTGTCAAGAGCACCAACGCCGATGGGGTGTGGAGCGACAATGTGGCCGAACTGGTTATCTACTCTCACCCCACCTTCTGGGAGACCGGGTGGGCCTGGCTGCTTTACATCGTTCTGTCATGCCTGGTGATATATGTCGCCATCTACATCTATAAGTTGCGGGCCAAGGCCGTGCTCGAGCGCGACCTCAACGACATGAAGACCAAGTTCTTCACCGAGATAGGCCATAAGCTGCGCACGCCGCTCACGCTTATCGGCGGCCCGGTGGCCGAGGTGCTGGGCGGCGGCGGTCTTACCGACACCTCACGGCGGCATCTCGAGATGGTGCAGCGCAATGCCTCGCGCATGCTGGAGCTGGTCAACAAGATGCTTCGTTACAATCTCGACCACCACGTATATATCAGCGACACCAACGCCGGGGTGATGATGGCCGGCAGCGGCGGCGAGACAGCCGTGCCCCATGCCGCCGCCGGTAGCGCAAAGAAGTCGTTGAGGCTGCTCGTTGTCGAGGACAACGACGACCTACGGGCTTTCCTCGTGGGCATACTCAGCAGCGACTATACCGTGATACAGGCCGACAACGGGCAGAGCGGACTCGAGGCCGCCGAGGCGCAGATGCCCGACTTCATTGTTACCGACGTCATGATGCCGGTAATGGACGGGCTGACCATGGTGCACAAGATAAAGCAGAACAAGGATATTTGCCACATCCCAATCATTGTTCTGTCGGCCAAGGCGTCGCTCGACGACCGCTTGCAGGGATTGCGCGAGGGCATCGACGACTACATAACCAAGCCTTTCAGTGCCACATACCTCAAGATGCGTGTGCAGAACATCATCAGTCAGCGGCGCATGCTGCAGCAACTCTACGTAGAGCAGCTTGATCCTAAGAACAAGGACACATACAGGTTGGAGTCGCCGCAGATTGTCGATGCAGACAAGGAGATGATGAAGCAACTCATGGTTTACCTCGAAGAGAACATCAGCAACCCGGAGATAAAGATTGAAGACCTGGCCTCTTCCGTCAATCTGAGCCGCTCGGTGTTCTATGGAAAGATAAAGAGCATTGTAGGCATGGCACCTGTCGACTTTGTGAAGCACATCAGGATTCTGCGTGCCGAAGAGATGATTGTAAAGAGCGATTATTCGTTTTCGCAGATTGCTTATGCCGTGGGATTCTCCGACCCTAAGTATTTCAGCAAGTGCTTCAAGAAGGAAACCGGCATGACCCCGTCTGAATATCGCGACAGGGCCGAGTCGGGCGACAACACGTAGCGGTATGCTTGCATGCCTCGGCCGCTGTGCAGCCCGGGTTGCATGGCCCTGATCAAAATGTTTTGTGGTATGAAAAAGTTTTTTTTATCGCCCTTGCTGGCTTTGGGTGTCGTGGTGGCTGCGTGTGGCAGGCCCGGAAAAGTGAGGCCTGCAACGGCACACCGTGGCGACACCACTGCCACCGCTGTGGCCTACGGCGAGACTGTGCCGCCGCCACTTTCATCCGGTGGCAATGCCTCGGGGGCTGTCGACCAGTCGGAAGGCATGCTCATCATCGAGAGGCTCACGCGCGTTTATGGTGAAGCCGGGGCACCCGTGGGTGCCAACATTGGCAGCAGCCGCTGCCCCGGCTATATTGAGGGGTGGCATTTTAGCGGCGAGCGGCTTGTGTTCCAGGTGCGTGGCGACACGGCCAGGGCGCGCCGCGAGATTTCGCAGGCGGCCGGCAGCAACCATTTCTCCATTGAGAAGGTGGGCGGAAAGGTGTATTCGGAAAAAGAGCTCGGCGTCATGCTTGACACGATAAACAAGCGTATGGCAACGGCTCCGGCCGAAGTCAGTGACAATGTTTACATGTGGGGTGTCGGGCTACATGCCATAGACGTGCACATGAGGCTCAACACCGAAGCGGCGCGACTGGCGTTCAGAAAACACGTATACGACTCGCCGGCGCTGCGCTTCAGTGGTTCCACGGGGCGTGAACCATGCTCTGTGACCGGCGTGGCCGACACGCTGGGCGTCAGCATACGGCCGGAGAGCGACAGCTTCCCGGCAGATGCCCGGAGGGCTGCGTTTGTATTGCGCAACCATGGCAGCCTGACGGTTGGCACGGGCGAGGATTACAGGATGGCCGTCGAGTGCGGCGGGCGGTGGTACTGGTTGCCTACTGCCGGTGTGGTCAACAGCATTGGCATCAATGTAGGCCCGGGCGGCAGCCACACTTTTTACGGGCAACTATATCCTACGGTCAACAACAACCGGCCGGGGCGCTACCGTTTCTTCAAGGAGGTAAGCATCGACGGGCACAAGGTGGTGCTTATGTGCGACTTCTTTCTGTCTGGCACATGAACCCCTAACCGCCCGTCAGGCCGCCGTATGTTGTTTTTCGGTTGTCAATCATGCTTCAGGGCGCTTCAGCCTCCTTGTCGGCAGCCACTCTTCATGCCAACCGAGCCAAATCTATTCGGCCTCTAACATAATGGGCGGGTTAAAATGATGGCACAAATAAAGAAAGCTCCTACGCGCAAAGGAAACCACAATGGTGGCATCTTGCGCGTAGGAGCTTTCTTTATGCAAGTAGCTGTTGATAGTTAACCGATACCAGAGATAAATGATTTTCAACAGCTACTAATATGCCGGTGCGGTTGTTTATGCCCGGGCCGGCGCTTATTTTACTGTCAGGTTGGTCACGTTGTTATACTTCTTTATGGCCTTGCCGTCGGCGGCGGTTATCTTCACGCCGTCGAGAGTCAGCCCGTCGGTATAGTTGAGTATTGCACCCTCCTGCGCCTTGAACGTAGAGCGGCTTATCTTGATGTCCTTGATGGGCATCTCGGGCAGCCCGTTCATGTAGATGGCTCGCTTGGCCCCGTTGCACGTCACTCCCTCAACGCTTATGTTGCGGAAGCTCGGTGTGGTCTCGTCGACAGCCGGTATGGGTGCCGCCGTCTGGTTGCCGCCCTTGCCGGCAACCTCGAGCGGGGCCTTGCCTCCGTAGTACAGGTCGAAGGTGATGGCGTCGCCGGGTATGTCGGCCATGCCGATGTTGCGTATGAATATATCCTCGACGGTGCCCCCGCGGCCTCGTGTCGACTTGAATCTCAGGCCGGTGTCGGTGCCGATGAACAGGCAGTTGTCTACCATTATGTTGCGTGCGCCGCCCGACATCTCGCTGCCTATCACGAAGCCGCCGTGGCCGTGGTACACCCGGCAGTCGCGTATCACCACGTTCTGGGTGGGCATGGCGCGCTTGCGGCCCTCTTCGTCGCGTCCCGACTTTATGCACATGGCGTCGTCGCCCACGTCAAACGAGCAGCCCGTCACCACCACGTTGCTGCACGACTCGATGTCGAGCCCGTCGCCGTTTTGCGAGTACCACGGGTTGCGTATGGTCACGTTGCGCACAGTCAGGTCTTCGCACATCAGCGGGTGTACGTTCCATGCCGGCGAGTTTTCAAACGTTGCGTCTTCCAGCAGCACCCGCTTGCAACCTATGAACGAGAGCAGGGCAGGCCTCAGATAGTCGTGCAGTTCCTGCCATGCCTCGTCGGTGTTCTCGCTGTAGGCCCGTTGGTAGTATTTGTCCCTGTCGGCGTCTATGTCGCGTATTTGTTCCGTTGGATACCACACGTCGCCTTTCTTGTTGAGTGCCCCGCCTTTGCACAGTGCCTTCCACTGCCCATCGGTCATCTTGCCGCGCTTCACCGGTCGCCAGCTCTGTCCGTTGCCGTTGAACACGCCTGTGCCGGTGATGGCTATGTTCTCTGCGTTTACGGCCGTCAGCGGCGACATGCAGCGGCGCATCCTCACCCCTTCAAAGTAAGAGTCTACGAGCGGGTAGTCGGCCCTGTTGGGCGAGAAGAGCACCAGGGCGCCCTCCTCAAGGTGTAGCTCGGTGTTGCTTTTCAGTTCTATGGGCCCGGTGAGCCACACCCCTCGGGCCACCGTCAGCCGTCCGCCGCCGCGTTGTGCCAGGGCGGCAATGGCCTTCCTGAAAGCCTCGGTGTTCATTGTGGTTCCGTCGGCCACTCCTCCGAAGTCGGTGAGCCTTACTTCATAGTCGGGTATTTTCGGTTCAGCAACGGCCCTCATCTCAAAGGGCAAGTCGTTGTAGTCGGTGGCTGCGCCGTCGGCCTTTTGTGCCGTGGCGGTCAGCAGCGATGCCAGCCCCACGGTGGCCATAGCCACCATTCTCGTTATTCTGTTCATCATTGTTTTTTGTTTTGTTGTTTGTTATGTTTTCAGCAGTCGTTAATTCATTGATGTCAACGGCCTGTCGGGTGCACAGGTCATGTATGCTTTTTTCAAAATCAGGGTACGTTCTACTAACGTCTTGAGCCCCACGGGTTTGCGCTCGCCGGCATATCGGCCTGCCAAAAGGCCTGTACTGCCCGGCCGTATGGCCCGTTTGGCGTGGCCGTTCGGGCCGTTTGGCATGGCAGTACGGGCCTTGGCGCGGCCTGATGTCACTTTTGTCAGTAAATATTGCAGCGTCCGGCCGGCTGCGGCCCTTGTGCCGTTTGCCTCAGTCCGTCGCCGGGGCCCGTTGCCAAGCGTCTGTCTCAGTCGATGGTTACCTGTATCTTCTGCAAGTCTTTGTCAGCGCTCGACGTGCCAACCATCAGTTCGTAGTTGCCCGGAACCACCCTCATGGTGTTGGTGGCGGCGTCCCATCCTTCAAAGCTCTCGCGCGGGAAGTCTATGGCCACGGCCTTGGTCTCGCCGGCTTTCAGCTCCACCCGGCAGAATCCGCGCAGCGTCTTGGCCGGCCCTTCGGTGTCGGCCGTGTTGCGCATGTAAGCCTGCACCACTTCGGTGCCGTCGCGCCGGCCGGTGTTGGTGACGCTCACCGTTATCTTGCCTGCCTTCTTGTCGTATTCGGGCTTGCCCAGTTCAAACTCGGTGTAGCTCATGCCGAAGCCAAAGGGGAATAGCGGCTCGCCGCCGAAATACCTGTATGTGCGGCCCTTCATCGAGTAGTCGTCGAACGGCGGCAGCTGGCTGTCGTCGCGGTAGAAGGTCACAGGCAGCTTCCCGCCCGGGTTGTAGTCGCCAAAGAGCACGTCGGCCACGGCGTGTCCGCCCTGTTCGCCGGCATACCAGGCCTGCAGTATGGCGTAGCACGTCTCGGTCTCGGGAGTCAGAGCCACCGCGCTGCCGCTGCAGTTCACCAGCACAATCTTCTTGCCGGCCTCGTGCAGCGCCTTCAGTATGTCGCGTTGTGCCTGCGGCAGTTCAATGCTCGTGCGGTCGCCGTTGTCAAAGCCGGGCTTGTTGACCTTGGCTTCCTCGCGTTCCAGGTCGGGCGAGATGCCGCCTACGAATATCACCACGTCGGCGTCGGCGGCCTTTGCCACCACCTCTGCCGGCGTAGTCGGCTCTATGGTCTCTACGTTAAACTGCAGCGTGGCGCCGTCGGCCAGTTGCATGTAGTCGAGTTGTATGTCATACTTCTGCCCGGCCTTCACTTTCAACTCCCTCTTGTTGTTCCTCATCTCCTCGGCCATCCATCGGTTGGCCACGGTGTCGCCGTTGACAATCAGGCGTATGCCGTCGTCGTTGACATAGTTGATGAACACCCGTCCGTCTTGCCTTGCCGTGAACGAACCGCGGAAGCTGGCCGTGAAGTTGGTGAGCTCAACGCCCGGAGCAAAAGCCGTGTTGCCCCCGTTGTCGAATTGCAGCGCGCTTGTGTAGCGTGTTTCCACCACAGGCTTGCCCTCCATGCGGGTGTTGTTCCAGAATCGCGCCTCCATGCCCGGCTTCCCGTCGGGTGTGACAAAGTCGCCGAACAGGCTCCGGGTGTCGGTTATCTCGGTAATCTCGCATCCCTTGGCATATTTCACCTTGGTGCCGAGCTTGGCCTCGATGCCCTCCATCACCGTCACCGTGTGGGCCGGCTGCCCGAAGTAAATGCCCCACATCATCACCGAGTCGGCGGCGTTGGGGCCCATCACCATTATTCGGCCGGCGTCTTTGTCGAGTGGCAGCAGATTGCCGCGGTTTTGCAGCAGCACCATCTGCTCGCGCGCCATCTGCAGCGCCAGTTGCTTGTGGGCGTCGCAGTTCACCACGCTTTCGGGTATCTTTGTCCACTCCACGAGCGAGTCGGGGTCGAGTTCGCCGAGCTCAAAGCGCGCCTTCAGCAACCGCTTCACGCTCACGTTTATTTGCTCCTCGCTTATCTCGCCGGCCCTGACGGCCTCGGGCAGACTCTTGTAGTTGCTGCCGCACTCCACGTCGGTGCCGCTGATCACGGCTTTGGCCGACGCCGCCGCCGCGTCTTTCGACACACCGTGGCGTCCGGGGCGCCAGAAGTCGCCTATGGCCCCGCAGTCGCTGACCACCAGTCCGTCGAATCCCCACTGGTCGCGCAGTATCTGTTGCAGCAGCCTGTTGCTGCCGCAGCACGGCTCTCCCTCAAATCTCTGGTAGGCGCACATCACTTCCTGCACCCCGGCTTTCTGCACAAGGTCTTTGAACGCGGGCAGGTAGGTCTCCCAGAGGTCGCGCGGCGATAGCGACTCAATGTCGAGGCTGTGCCTGGTCTTTTCCGGGCCGCTGTGCACAGCGAAGTGTTTGGCGCAGGCAAGCAGCTTGCGGTATTTGTGGCCCTCGGGCCCTTGCAGTCCGCGCACCACGGCCTGGCCCATCCTTGAGTTCATGTATGGGTCTTCGCCATACGACTCTTGGCCGCGCCCCCAGCGCGGGTCGCGGAATATGTTTATTGTCGGGGTCCAGAACGAAAGGCCCTGGTATTTGCCCACCTTGCCTTTGCGCTTCTGTGCGGTGTTCTTTGCCCGGGCCTCGTCGCTTATGGCCGAGTAGATGCGTTCGAGCAGTTCGTCGTCGAACGATGCTGCCATGCCGATGCACGAGGGGAACGTTGTCGACAGGCCGTTGCGCCCTACGCCGTGCAAAGCCTCGCTCCACCAGTCGAACTGCGGTATGCCCAAGCGTGGTATGGCAGGCGAGCCGTTCATCATCAGCTTGGCCTTCTCGTCGAGGGTTAGCCTGCCCAGCAGGTCTTCGGCGCGCTGCTCGGCCGGCAGGTCGGCATTCTGGTAAGGCAGGTTTTGTGCTGCCGCCCCCGCAGAGCACATCACGATGATGGATAAGAGCAGATTGCTTCTTTTCATGTTGTTGTAGTTTTAGAGTTGTTCTATGATTCGTTTATTTGTTGTTTACGGCCACTTTCTCGCCGTTTATCACATATATACCGGCCGGAAGTGCGCCTAAGTTGTCGGCTGTGCCGAGGCAGGTGCCTTGCGGCGTGTACACCCTGTCGCCCTTGAGCGAAGGGTTGCGCATGGCGTTCTCTATGCCGCTGGTAGTGCTTTTGTATGTGGTCTTCACCGTGGCGCCCTCGGTTGTGATTTTGTCTTTGAGCCTTATGTCGGCCGAACTTGCACCTATGAGCACGTCGACAGTGCCGTCTTCCACGTCAAACGTGTTGGTGAGGTCGTTGAAATAGGCCAGCTGGTCGTGGTGCAGCACAAACCTTACGGGCTTGGTCTCGCCCGGTTCGAGCTCAACCCGGGCAAACCCCTTGAGCTCCTTCAGCGGCCTTTCTATCTCCGATTGTGCGTGGGTGTATAGCTGCACTATCTCGGTGCCGGCCACTTTGCCCGTGTTTGTGATGTTGGCCGTGACGACCACGCTGTCGCCCGCGTCGAGTCTGTTGGTGCTGAGCGCCATGTCGCTGTAGCCGAACGTGGTGTAGCTCAGTCCGAAACCAAACGGGTAGAGAGGTTCTTTGTCGTGGTACATATATGTATACTTGGCTTTCCTGATGTCGTATTGCAGCATGTCCGCAAGCAGGTCGGATTCAGAGGCATACCATGTCGATGTCAGCTTGCCGCCCGGGTTGTAGTCGCCGAAGAGCACATCGGCAATGGCCTTGCCCTGCGCCTGGCCACCGTACCAAGCCTCGACTATGGCCGGCACATGCTCTTGCGCCCAGTTTACTGTCACCGACGAGCACGTCTGCAGCAGGAGCACCACGTTGGGGTTGGCCTCGTAGACGGCTTCGAGCAACTGTTGCTGATCGCCTGGCAGCGACAGCGAGGTGCGGTCGTTGCTCTCGTCGGACACTTCGAGGTTGGTGCCGGCCGCAAACACAACCACGTCGGCCTTGCGTGCTATCTCGACGGCGCGCTCTATGTTGGTTTCCGCCTTCCCTGTTACGGCGCAGCCTTTGTAGAAGTAGAGCGGGCCTTGGGTCTCGAGCGGGTTGTCGTCGCCCTCGTTGTAGAACTTCACCCAGTCCATGTTGGCGCAATACTTGTCGCCTCCGCCGAAGACGAGGTACAGTTTGTGGGTTCCTTTGAACAGGGCCGGGTCGACATCGGCCGTCGTTGTGGCGTATTTTGCCCAGTCGCCCGTGGTGGCAAGCGTCACGGTGGCAGCCGGTTTGCCATCGATGCGGTCGAGGTAGAGCTCTACCGTGGTGGCAAGGTCGTTTTCTGCCCCCGAGTAAATGTCGACCTTCGAGCAGCCGTCGCCGAAGTTGACGTCGTCAAACGAAATCCAGTCGCCGGCATATATGTATCCCACATTGCCCGAACTGCCGTTGGCCTCTATGCTCAGCCGCTTCGAAGAGCTTGGCACGCTGCTGCCCGTGAAGTCTTCACACTGTATCGTTCCGTCGCTTATGGTGTAGCCTATCTTCTCGGCAATGCCCTCCAGCGGGCTTGTCACTTCAACCGGCGAGCCGCTGTAACCGCCCAGGCTGACGGTGTTGCCGAGCGGCCCGATGACGGCAATGCTCTTGTCTTTGGCGAGCGGAAGAAACGAGTTGTCGTTTTTCAGCAGCACTATCGACTCGCGTGCAGCCCGGTGGGCCAGGTCGATGTGCTCCTGGCACTCGAGCTCGCTTTCCGAAATGCTGCTCCACGGCAGCAGCGCGGCATCGTCAAACTCGCCCACCGAGAACCTTGCTTCAAACACCCGGGTGAGTGCCGAGTCGAGGTCGGCCTCGGTCATGTAGCCTTTTTCTATTGCCTCTTTGCAGTAATCCTGGAACGTGGTGCCGCAGTTGAGGTCTTCGCCATTGCGCATCGACACGCCGGAGGCTTCGGCCAGGGTGGCCACATAGTGGTGCTTGTTGTACACATCCTCCACCGCGCCGCAGTCGCTCGTCACGAATCCGTCGAATCCCCATTCGCCCCGGAGTATGTCGATGAGCAGTTCGTGGTTGGCTCCGCACGGTATGCCGTTGAGGGCGTTGTATGCGCTCATCACCGAGCGCACGTTGCCTTCTTTCACCGCCGTCTCGAATGCCGGCAGGTAGTATTCGCGCAGGTTGCGCGCGTCGACGTCCGACGAGGTGCTGTGCCGCCCTTTTTCATAGTTGTTGGCGGCGAAATGCTTTGCCGTGGCCACGGTCTTGTAGTATTTGGGGTGGTCGCCCTGCATGCCGCGTATGTATTCCACTGCGATGCGGCCTGTGAGGTAGGGGTCTTCACCGTAGTTCTCTTCGTCGCGCCCCCACCGCGGGTCACGGCTCATGTTTATCGTTGGGCACCAGTAGATGAGCCCTTTCTGCTTTGTGTTGTAATATATCCGTGCCTCGTCCGACGTGGCTGAGGCGCAGTCGAAGATGAGGGGCAGGTCCCATGTGCTCGACATGGCCTTCGACGACGGGAAAGACGTGGCTTTGCCCGAGCGCGCCACGCCGTGCAGGGCCTCGTTCCAATAGTTGTAGCCCTTCACCCCCAGGCGGGTGATGTCGAGCGTCTGGTGGCCAACCTGGTTGATTTTCTCGTCGAGGGTGAGCAGCGACACAAGGTTCTTGGCACGCTCGTGGAAGCTCAGCTCCGGGTTTTGAAACGGGTATTCATATACTTGTGATGCTACCGGGGCGGCTATCATGGCCGATGCCGCCGTGACGATTGCAAATATGACATGGTTCTTTTTCATTGCCGTTATTTTGTTTTAGGATTTTATTCCACTCTTTTCAGGATTGTCGTGCTGCCAGCGCCGGGGTGGCTTCAAGGCCCTTCGCTGTTGGCCAAGCCAAGCCCCGTGGTTGGTATAGTGACGGTGATGAGGCTTGTAACGCCGGCCGCGGCCCAGCCACATCCGGGCGATGAACGCCGGCCGGCGACTCAGAGATACTGCCTGTAGGCATAGAGGCCTATCATGGTGCCTGTAAACCCGCCTGCACGCTGGCTTACAAACGACGCGTCGACACCCTTGGCTGCCGTCTGCCACGTTGCGCCTCCGTCGGTCGAGAAGCTGAACTCATAGTTGTCGCCCAGGCATTTGGTGCGCAGCATGACGCTTTTCGTTTCACTGTCCACGCCGACCGAGGCTATGGTCGAGGTGCTCCGTCCCTTGTCGCTGCGCTCAACCACAATCATGCCGCGGCGCAGTCCAAAGCGGTAGTAGCGCTGTTCGTTCTTGAATACAGCCATGCCCGCCTGGGCACCGGGGTAGGGCAGGAAATCGAGCTTGGTCTCGGCGGTGAACTTGTGGTGCTGTATGCGCCTCAGGAGCATGGGCGGCGTGCGCCTGTCTTGAGGCAACACTTCGTCGGGCACTATGTCCAGCCTTCCCCCGACCATGCTCGCGTAGGCGTCGGCAGGGCCCAGCAGCGAGAGCCATTCGGGCCCGGCGTGCCGGCCATCGAAATCGTCGCGCCATGTGAAGTTGCCGAACGTGACGCCTTCGCGGCGCTCTGTGCCGTTGCGGCGCAGCATCAGCGGCACGGTGTCTTTCTCTTGGGTGATGTAAGGGAAGCCGTCGAGGCTCCAGTTCACGGGCATCAAGAACGTTTCGCGGCCCAGTTGCTCAACGCCGCCGGGGCCCGGACGGCAACCCAGGAACACGGCCCACCATTCGCCGTTGGGTGTCTGCACTATGTCGGCATGGCCAGTGCAGGTAACCGGGTTGGTGCGCCCCGCTTTCAGTTCGCGCTGCGTGAGCATCGGGTTGCGGCTCCAGCGGGTGTAAGGGCCAAACACAGAGTCGGCCCTGTAGGCCACTTCCGAGTGGAATATGCCGGTGCCGCCTTCGGCGCAGATGATGTAGTACTTGCCGTCGATTTTATATATGTGCGGGCCTTCGTTGCGTGCCAGGCGCTCCTCGGGGCCCACGCCCGCTTCGCGGAACTTGACCGGTGCACCCGTGGTCTGGCCCGTAGCGCGGTCAAACCGTGCTATGCGCAGGCAGCGGTGGTTGCTCCACTTGGGCTGCCCTTCGGTAGACTCCTTGTATATGATATAGGCCTTGCTGTCGTCGTCGAAGAAGAACGCCGGGTCGATGCCGTCGATGGCTGGCAGCCATACGGGGTCGCTCCAGTCGTTGTTCATTGGGTTTTTGGTTGTGACGTAGAAGTGGCCGCGCCCCACATCGGTGGTAAGCATGTAGTAAGTGCCGGTCTGCGGGTCGAAACTAATGTTGGGTGCATAGATGCCCCCCTTGCCCACGTCTTGTCCGGCAAGCGCAGGCAGTTGTGACGGGCGGTTGAGCACATTGCCCACGAGCGTCCAGTTGACAAGGTCGCGGCTGTGGTAGAGCGGCACCCCGGGAAAGTAGCCGAACGTGGAATTGACAAGCCAGTAGTCGTCGCCGACACGGCAAATGGCAGGGTCGGGGTGGAAGCCGGGGATTATGGGATTGTAGAACGATGCCTTGTCGGCCAGCGGATTCTGTCGGTAATAATCGTCGTCGCCGGTATAAGTGAAGTAGTCGAACGAGGCTTTTGCCCCTTCGCCGCTCCCGCTGGCACCGACAGAGACTGCCATCAGCAGCATGTTGGCTATGAGAAGTTTTCTTATCATGTTTTCTCGCGTTGATAATTATTTATGGCCTGTGGCATGCCTGATATCATTTTCAGCCACAACATGATGCATGGGTTGCCCGCATGCAACATGGCGTTGGCTTACGGCCATGTTTACTATTGCTTGATGCAAAGTTAGTGAAATGCCGTTAACCTGCCGGCGATTATTTGGCTATTTTGGGGTTAAATTTGTTTCTTTTACGTATGTAGGCAGTTTTTGGGTGCATTCGGATGGGCAGAGAAGTTGTTGTCAGTGCCGTTTGCCCCGGCATTGGCAACAAGGTAGGGCTGACAGTAGGCAGAACGTCTGCGTGGAGAGACGGACAGGCCGTTGGCGATTGGTTACCACCACCTCGCCATATGGTGGTGCTGCCTCACATGGTGGCCAGCGTGCAGTTGCCTGCATTTCACTTTTAATCACATGCCTTGGCAGGCCTGCTGATGCAGGATACTGCATAAGGGATTCCGTAGGCCGGAAAGGCGATAGTGCAGACAGCCATAGGCAATAGGCATGCCGATGCTTTTTCCAGGTTTGTCATGTGAAGGCATGGGCTTTATGGCTTTTCCGTGAATAGACGGGGGCATGTGTGCCACTTGCTGTTGGAAATGCAGCCACATTGTGGTTGACAAAGATTTCGCGGAAGACAGAAACTTCCGCGAAATCTATTTTGCCTGCCTCCGATGGCATTGCCAAGAGTGATTGCGGCAATGCGACAGCCAGGCTATTTCACCACAACCTTCTTGCCTTTGTGGATATATATGCCCTTTGCCAGGCCGTCATAGTCTTCCATTGTGGCATTTTGCTTGGCTATGGTGCCGTTTAGGAAGTAGATGTTGTTGTCGGTATTGGCGTTTGCCCCATACTGGCTTGCGTTTGTGTCCTCAATGCCGGTGATGCTTGTCGTGCCGTCTTCATATATGATGTAGCCCATCTGCGTTCCGCCGGCATTCTGGTTGATGGTGGTAATGTTGACAAGGCTGTTGAGGTAGCGTTCAAGGTTGGTGTAACCGTCGGCACCGACCTCGTTTCCATCGTCAGGGTTTGACGGGTCGAGGCCGTTGAAGTCTTCCCACTGGTCGCTGATGCCGTCGTTGTCGAGGTCGGCCGGTGCGTTGGCCGTGGCGAGCACGGGCCATCCGCCGCAGTCATCCTGGCTGTTGATGAAGCCTTGGTCACAGTTCCTGCCGGTGAATGTGGCCAGGCCTTCCCTTGCATCGTTGACAAGGATGATGTCAAGGGCGTCGCGCGAGCTTTCAGTGCGCCTGCATCCCGCATACTTGAGCACACGGTCGAAGGCATCCTCTGCAGAGTGGGTGGTCACGGCAACAAAGTCGATGGGCTCGTTGATGCGCATGGTGTCGCGAGTGGCTTGGGTGTAAGTGTTGTCAACCCCGCTGCCGTTGGTTATCTGGTTATACATGCCGTAGGTCCAGTTGTCGTTGGTCACGTCGTCATATTTGGAGTTGACGTTGCCGTCGACATAGAACTTTCCCCATACGTGCCACATCTTGTCCCACTCGTTGGGGCTGTCGGTGTTGTGGCCGGTGTACTCTGACGTCCTGATGCCTATGCCGGCAATCCTGCGCTGTATGGTTTCGCTTCTGTTCTCGGTTGCGGGCCCCGGCTTGTAGTAGTTGTTGACTATGTTCACGTTCATGCCCTCACCACCGTAGCAGCCGTTGCCACCCCAGTTGTAAATCACGTTGTTGCGCATGTCCATGCGCTCGTCGGTCTGTGTGCTCGGGCGCGGGCCGAGACGCGGTGTGCGCGAGGTGTGGTGAATTACCAGGTTGTGGTGGTAAGACGCCCCGCTGCCTCCCCAGTTGCCTCCGTAGCCGTGGCTACCCTTGGAGTGGCCTGCATTGACCATGCTCTGGGCGGCAATGCACCATTGTACGGTGAGGTTTCGGCTGCCGTATACCGACAGGCACTCGTCGACACTCCAGCTTACGGAGCAGTGGTCGATGATGACATCCTTGAGGTCCATGCCGCCGAGGCCGTCGCCCTCATGCTCGTCGACATGGCGGTTGCCGCAGCGGAAGCGCATGTAGCGTATTATGACATTGTCGGCACCGATGGAAAAAGGATAGTCGGCAATGCATATTCCGCCACCGGGCGAGGTCTGGCCGGCAATGGTCACGTCGCCGTTGTTGAGCCTAAGCGGAGATGTCAGGTAGATGGTGCCCGACACATCGAAGATGATGGTGCGCGGCCCTTTCTGATTGCATGCCCAGCGGAACGAGCCCTCCTCGTCGGTATCCTCGAGTGTGGTGACATGGTAGACAGTGCCGCCGCGCCCACCTGTAGTATAGCGGCCGAAGCCCTCGGCGCCGGGAAAAGCCAGTTGCTTCTCTTTGCTTTCGGCCATGGCATCTGTCGAGAATGATGTGCCGAGCATGAGCGACAGAGCGCCCAAAGTGAGTAGTCTGAATTTCATATTTGATGTTTTAGTTGTTATTGATATGTGTTGCTTTTGCCTACAAAGTTACTTACTTTATCCGTTCGAAGGGGGAATTTTTTCACTTAAAAGGTGGAAAATGTTCTTTTGTACGGGTTAATGCCAGTTTTTGCGCTTTTGCCAACAGTACTTACATCGATGCTTCGCCACCAACAGGGCGTAGAAACCAAACCGGTAAAGAAGCCGCCGGTATTGGCTTGCGGCAATGAAACAAGAAAAGGGGCGCACCGGCCGAGCGGTGCGCCCCTTGGGTTTGGCGCGTGGCGGGTAACCCGCCTGCAGGTTTGTTACTTCACCATGAATTTCTTGCCATTCTGGATGATGAGGCCCTTGGTGCCCTTGGCAACCTTCATGCCCATCACATTGTACATCGGAGCGTTCTCGTCGAACTGCTGTTCGTCGGCAGTCACTTCCTCGATGCCGTCGCTCACTGAGCTGGTGTCGCCGGTGATGAGTATGCTGCCCATGTACTCGAATGCGTCTTGGGTGATGTAAACATCCCAGATAACCTCGCCAGTCTCAGGATTCCACATGCCAATGCTCTCGTCGGGAGTCACAACGGGGCCTCCGGCAATGTCGCCTATGACGCGTACGTATACCTTGTCCTTGTCGTTGGCCTCGGCAGGCAGTGTGGCCTTGAGGTTGCCCCATACGAGGTTTTCAATCTCTATTCTGCCAACCTCTGTCCATGTGGTGCTGTCGGTAGAGAACTCAAGCTTCTGAATCTTGGCAGCGTTGTTGTCTGTTCCAACGTAGCAAGAGAAGGTGATGTCCTTTATGCCCTTTGTCGGGATGACGAACAGAGCGTAGTTGCGCTGTGTCTCCTTTGCACCAGACCATGTGCGGCGAGAGAGGATAGGCATCTGGAGTTCGGCATCGTCCTCGCCAAACTTGCCCGGGCGCGACTCGAAGAATCCGTTTACATAGGTGAATGGAGCTTCTTTGCTGCCTGTAGCCTCGGTTGTATCGTTGACGATGGCATATACGGTGCTCTGGTAAGCGGGATCCATGTTGAGGTAAACGTCGGCAGAGTATGACTCAGGCTTGCCGTTTGATGTGATGTCCTTCAGGGTGAAGGCTGACAGCACTTCGCTGTTCTCGGTGAACTTGGCCGTGAGGTTGAGGTCGCCGTCGAGCGTGAATGTGCGCGTGAGCTCTTTCGTTCCATCTTCCCAGCCTTCAAACGTGTTGAGGTTGTCGATGTAGTGAGAGGTCTGCGGGTCAACCGTAACGGTGATTTCGTCGCCTACATAGTATACATCTTTCTCGGGCGAGATAGAGTAAGTGATGTACGATGGGCCGTCAATGTTGACATTTACTGAAGCCGGTGTCGGGAACTCGTCGACGTAAGCTATCGACGGGCCAATGTAGTAAGTGCCGCCATTATTCTTGTAGTCGTAGCCGGCCGTCTTCCAAGGATTGCTGTTCAGGATGTAGTACATGTTCTTTGAAGCGTCCTGGAATGTGCCGCCCGTTGTCCATGTGAAGTCAGCGAAGTCGGCAAGGGTCATGTCGCCTCCCATAGGCATGGCTGCACTTCTGCATTCGTTGAGAAGATAGGTGGAAAGGTCTGTCAGTGACCTGTACGTCTCATTGTCGATGACGTTGTTGTTTGTAATGACATAACCGTCCTCGATGTTGGTTATCTTCGTGTCTGTGTAGAAGCTGTTCTCGTCTTTGAGGAGGGTGTAGCCTTCAGACGGGCCTACGAACAGGTTGTTGTAAATGTTAAGCGAAGAGCCTGTTCCAATGTTTCCGGCTGCGCCCAGCACCGTGAAACCTTGCGGGTGCATCACCTTGTTCTCGCCCAACAATACAAAGTTGTTGGCGAATGTAACGGTCGTGGCAGTCTCCGTCCTGTTTCGTGTCTCCCACAGACCTTTGGTATACGGCATGTCGTAGAACATGTTGTCGGTGATGTTGAACGCTTTTACGGGCATGAAGGTACGGAATACCGACCAGTTGTCGCCGCTGCTCTGGGCTGTCTGGTGTATCTTGCATTCCTTTACTTCGATGCATGCGATAGCCATGTCGGCCCCGGTGAGCCCTGTCGCGCTCTTGTCGCCGTCGAAGCGGAGTATAGAGCGGGCCTGTCCGTGGATGTCGCACCGTGTCAGCGAGATGGTGTCGGCAAAGAGGTCGCGGCGGTTGTCGATGAGGTAGCTGCCGGTTCCCACGAGGTTGAGGTTCTTGAAGAAGACAGACATGCGCTTGCCTTCCTCTGCCGATGGTGCATCGGCAGACCACTCAAATGCCAACTGCAGTTGAGGCATATTGTCGAAATCGGTCTCGTTGCTGCGGATGACGAGCTTTCCTTTGGTCATGGTTGGCTTCAGCTTGCCAACGTTGACAAGAGTGCCAGCGTCCCAGTTGCAGACGATTTCGTAAGTGTCGCCTTCCATGCCGGAGCCAATGAGATTGAACGCGTCCTTAAATTCAGAGGAGTTGGTCACCTCTTTCGTCCAGCTTTCGGCAAACGATGTAGCCGGTGCCATGGTCATGGCAGCCAGAGCTAATAAAGTAAGTTTTTTCATCGCTTTGATTTTTTAGTTGGTTGTTAATAATGTTGATTGTCTTTTATTTGTCGGTACATGGGCCCCCACACCATGTTGGCAGGGCAGGGGGCCTTAGCTTGCATTCACTGCTGCTCTTCCTCGTCCTGGTCTTGCGGGTTGTTTTATTTCCTGCAGTTGCCAGTTGATGAAGTAACCGTTGCTTCTGATGCGGCCTTCGACAGTGCCCTGGCGGCCGGTGACGGCATACTTCGGGCCAATTCTGACGGCCACGCTGTCGCGGGCTTTCTCTTCGTTGCCGTTGCGGTATGCGCTGTTTGCATAGCGTTCGGCAATCTTGCACATATAGCTGTACGACTTGCCTTCGGCAATGTATTCCTTCATGTGCTCGTCGGCCAGCGCCCAGTCGTACATTTCTTTGAGCTGGTCTTCAGTGTAGTTGTCCCAGTCGTCATCGCCAGGGCGTGGCAGGTCGTGCATGGTTCCGTTGGCCGAGCCGGCTATTCCCAAGTTGCCGTATCCGCCTGAAGGAGCGCTCACCCACGGGTCATATCTCTGATCCCATGCCGGGTCGGTTTGCCAAGGCAGCTTCTTGTCGGGGAATTCGGCGCTGGCACCGTGGTTGAGTATCACGTAAGCCTGGTCGAAATGTCCAAGGTGAGTTTCGGCCTCGGCCAACAGGAAGTGAAGGTCGTGGGCACGGAACGTAGGTATGGCTGGCTGAATCTTGTATATGTCCTCGTCGTCAAGATAGTGGTAGGTTCTTGTCACGAAGTCGTAGCCATAATAATACTTAGACACGCAACGCTTGCCAGAAAGGGTTCTCATCATCCACCCCTGCGTGTAGCCTCGTATGTCGTTTTCGTTGTACAGGCTCACTCCGTAGTCGGACGGTTGCAGGTAGAATGACTCGTCCGACGGGTATTCCGGGCAGAAATATTGCACGAGCCTGTTGCGCTGATGGTTGTCATAGTCGTACATGATGCTGCTGAGCAACTGAGTCATCAAGCCCTGTCGGTCGTTGTAGAAAATGAGGAAGTAGGCCGTCAGGTTGTCGCTCTGCAGCTTCATGTTGAGCTGGAAGATATCAGACACACCCTGTTCGCCGGTGATGCGCTCCGTTGCCTTTTCGTTGTATCCCATCTGGTAGTCGTACATGTACTGTAGCAAGTTGTCGTGAATCCACTGCCAGTCGGCTTGTGCAGCTTCTTCATCAACGTAGCTGGCGCGCCATGAGCGGAATTCGGCGTTGAGCACTATTGCCGGCGGGGTAAGGTATTCCCATTCGCGGTACAGCGTGGCGTTTTGGTTTTCTTCGTCTATCCATTTGTACCAGCTGACCTCAAGGTCGGCAGGAATGTGTACGCCGTCGATGGTCATTCCGTTCTCAAGCAGGTTGATGGCGCGGTCGGCCAGCTCCTTCATGTTGCAGTGGGTGAATACCGAAGCGTCGCTCAGCTGCTTCTTTTCGGTGAGGGGGTCGTCAAACCAATAGGCTTCGCCATATATCTTGCCAAGCATGAGGTAGGCCCAAGCCTTAATCCTCATGGCACTGCTGATGAGGGCAGGGAAGTTTTCTTCGGCCACCTCGGTCATGCCGCCGACTTCTTTGTGATATTCCTCCATCTTGTTGAAGTAGTCGTTGCAGGCCACTATGATGGAATAGTAGCAAGTTGGGTCGGCGTATGAGTTGCCATTGGTCTCATTATAGTTGTATATGGCTTTCAGTTCGGCCGGGGCGTTGTCGGTTGTCTCGAGCAAAGCCCCACGGGTGTCGGTGAGGAAGATGGCCTGGTCGCCGGCTTCCTGCATGCGGTTGAATATTCCGAGAAAGCCTTTGTATATCTCGTCCTCTTCAGCAATGTAGTCTCCCTCGTTGATTATGTTCTTCGGGTCGGTATCGAAGAAATCCTCGCATGAGTGGAAGCAGACAGACATTGCTAACAGTCCTACTGCCGGTATGATGTTCCTGATCTTCATGTCTTTATTCTTTAGTGTACTATAATTAGAAGTTGATGTTGAAGCCGAGCCTTACTGTTATGGGCAGCGGCATCTTGGAATAGTCGAATCCTCGTAGCTGCTCGGCGTAAGAGTAGGCGAACTCCGGGTCGTGGCCGAGATAGTTGGTCAGTGAGAACAGGTTCTCTGCTGCGACGTAGACATTGCCTGAGCGTATGAAGTTGAACAGCATGTCGAAGTTGTAAGACAGCTTCAGGCTGCGCAGTTTCAGGAAGTCGCCATCCTCAATCCAGCGGTCGGAGAACAGGTTGTTGCCCATGGGGTCGCCATAGTTGGCGCGTGGCATGTTGGTTTGCTGCCCTTCTACCTGCCAGCGGTTCAGCACGGCAGCGGACTGGTTGTAGAAGTTGTCCATTGACTCGAGTTCGCGACGTGTGGCGTTGTATACCTTTGCGCCGACGGAGTAGGCAAAGTTTGCGTCGAGCACGAAGCGGCGATAGCGCACCGACAGGTTGATGCCTCCATAGAAATCGGGCATGTTGCTGCCAAGGCTGACCTTGTCGCTCTCGTCGATGACACCGTCGTTGTTCTGGTCTACAAACCACACATCTCCGGCCTGGTACTCATCGCCATTGCTGTTTTTGAGCGCAGCTTGCCGAGCCTGGTCTGTTGTTGAGAAGATGCCGTTGGTCTGGTATCCGTAAAACTCGTATGGGTCGGAGCCCACGGCCATTATCAATTCCGCATCGTCGTTGTTGTAGCCAGTGTATTCAATAGTCATGCTATTGGCATCGCCAAGCGACTTGATTGTGCTGTTGGCAGTGGAGATGTTGGCTCCTATCACGACATCCCAGTCTTTGGTGTGGAATGCATTGACGCGCAGCGAAGCCTCTATGCCGTTGGTATTGATTGTACCGCAGTTTTCGTAATAGTCGTACGAACCGTACACGGCCGACACATTGCTGTTGAGCAGCAGGTCGTAGGCATGGTTGGTGAAGTAGGTGAAGCCTATGTTGACGCGGTTGGCGAACAGCGCCATGTCGAGCCCGAGGTCAAGCTGCGTCTTCTTTTCCCATTCCAGCTTGGTGTTGGGAACGTTTGAGCGGTTGATAGAACCAATGTCGAAGAAGTTGTCGCCAGTGTAGTAGTTCTTGCCGTAGTTTGACGAGAACCGGCTGTTGCCAGTCAGGCTGCCTTCGACAGACACGTTGAGGCGGTTGACCCACGACGGTAGAACGCCGAGGTTTGCCACCATCATCGTCACCCCGGCCGAAGGGAAGAAACCCCATCGAGGTGCATCGACGCCAGAGGCGCTGGTACCGTCGACGGCGAGACCGAGCGAGCCGCGTATTATGTTGTTGTATGTATAGGCTCCGTGTATGTTGAAGCCCACATAGTTCCATTCAACGAGCGAGCCAAAGGTGAGTTGCTCATCATTGGTGTTGTCCATTGTCTGGTAGTCGTCGCTCGCTGTGTTGTAGCCTTCGGATATGTCAGACTCAAAGTCTTTCATTATCATGCGTGCCGAAGCAAACACATTGAGCTTGTGTACGCGGTTGAAGATGCGGTCGTAAGTGCCTTGCAGCGTTAGGGTGGTAACGTCTTGGGTGTAAACCCCGTTGGCCACCTTGTTGCGTCCGGCCCCGTAAAGCTGAGGCTTGATGGTCTGACTGGTCATGCCCGGCACAAACAGAGTTTCCTCAATATAATTGTAGTAGAGGTTGGCTATTGCGCTCAGCGTAAGGTAGTCATTCCATTTGAAGTTCAGGCCAATCTGTGTGTTTACATCATATATCTTGTCTTTCCCTTCGACGGTGTTGACAATGGCGAGCGGGTTGCTCACATTGTCGTAGGCGTACATAGGGTTGGAAGACGTATTCCAGAAGTCATAAGGAGCAAGGTTGCTGAGAACAGAACCGTCTGTTTGTTTCTGGTAAGCATTGATGAGGGGCATCGAGTTGTAGGCCGCCAGCATCGGGTTTGTCTCCAACTGCATTCCCATGTTCTGCAGGTTGCTCGTGATGTATGCCAGGCCGATGTTTGTAAAGATGTCAACCTTACGGCTTGCCAGCACGTCTGCGCTTATCAGCGTGTGGTAACGATCCGTGTTTGTGTTGCGCAACGTGCCCTGGTTGCCTGTATATCCAAACGAAATGTTGTACTTGGCAATCTCGTCTCCTCCCTCAACCCTGAACAGGTTCTCGGTCGTAAACCCTGTATGCTGTATGTCTTTCATCCAGTCGGTGTTCTCGTTGAAGAGGTAGGCCTGCGGATATGTTCCGTTCTGCAGGAAAGGGTAATCGCCTATGAGAGACTCCATTGACGGATATCGCGTGAGCCCGATGTCGTTCAGGTATTCTTTGTATTGCGACGAGTTGAGCACGGGGAGGTTCGACTGGCGAATGTTGAAGCCATACGACCCAGAGAAAGTCATCCGTGTCTCAAGGTTGTTGGATGTGGCCTGTTGCGTCTCGATAACAATCACTCCGTTGCTTCCCAGCGATCCGTACATGGCAGCGTCGGCTCCTTTGAGAACCGTCACGCTGCGTATGTCTTTGGGGTCGTAGCCGAAAAGCAAGTCGCGTGAGTATCCGTTGATAACGCTCGACACGTCTTGATTGCCGAAATAGGGTACACCGTTAATTACAATTAGCGGATTGTTCTCGGCAACGAAACTGTGTATGCCGCGTATGTTCATGTATGAGCCCTCGCCCGGCATGCCACTTTTCTCAATCACCTGTAGTCCGGCCAGTCCGTCACGCAAAGCCGCCCCGAGGTTTTGCTTCTCCGTGAAGTCTTTGCTTTCTATTGATGATATTGTTGCCGAACGGCTGTCATTGCTAAGGCTTCCGAAGAAAGGGTTGGCTTTCTCAGAGTACAGTACTTCGTTTTCCGGCACTAGTGTTATCGTGCCATGCTTCTTGGCGGATAGTTGCCTGAGAAAGCTAAGTGGCATTTCTTTGGGATAATATCCTTCAGCCTTTATCGTGACGATGGCATTTTTGATGGCCGTGGCTATTGAGAACTGCCCTCGCTCGTCAGATAGCGCAGTGGTGCTGTCGCCTACAATCGAGATGATGGCTCCGCTCACAGGCTGCCCGTCAGTGCTCTTGATTTGCGAGCGCACTGTTGATTGCTGTGCTGTTGCCGCTGCCGCCATGAGGCAGGCTGCTACCAGTATATTGATTCTCTTCATGTTCGTGGGTATTAATAGTTATTGTGAGTGGGGCGTAGGCACCAGTGATACATCATCAGCTGGTTTACGTTGTTCTTGTCGCGGTTGAGTACGGTGCCGCTGTCCAATGCAGCTTTGTAAATGCTTGCCATGTCGTTGGAAGTGACGCGGATGCGGAAATTGCCCGAGTGAGGCAAGGTGACAACCCCTACGGTATATCCGTCGGTGTCGTAGGCAATGGCTTTTTCGTTTTGTTTCTGCCAATAGTCGACGTCGAATCCCTCCGGGTATGCAATGCCAAACTCTTCGCCATAGTGGGGCACAGCGCTGGCTGCACCACGGTCGAAGTGGTAATTGGAGCCAGTGGCGTGCATGTTCATGTCTTCCACGAGCCAAGTGTCGTTGAATGCAATGCTGAGAGAGTAGAGCAACGAGTGCTTGAAGCCCATGCGCAGGTAATACTCTCCTGCAGGCAGATGGCATTCGTATATTTTCTGTTCGTCTTCATTCCATGTCAGTCCGTCATATTCAACGCTGCAAGGCAAGCCTTCGGCCATGGCCTCTTCGCTTGGTATGGCGCAGAGCTCATGATAGAATATGGAGGGCCACTGTGCGTTGGTCGTCGTGGTCGACCCCGACGCAATGAGGTCGAACTGGCCTTGGCAGTCGTTGATGACCATCGGGTCTACCCAGTTCTCCCATCTGAAGTACTGGCTTTGCTGGCTGGCCGTCATGTTGTTCCACAGTTCGTAGAACCTTGACTTTACGCGATAAATCACCACATGGTTTGGTATCTTCAGGTTTGTGCAGTAGTATGCCATGCCATTGCTGAGAGTTACAGGGTTGCTTGTGTCTACAGTCTGCACCGACGGGCGCCACCATGCGCCTTCAAGGTTCTTGTAGGTTGTCAGGTCTGACGTTTCGTCAATGCTTTCCTGGTATCCCTCCACACACTTGAAGTCGGAAGCCGAGCTGCTTACGTCGGCCACTTCGAGGCGCTTGTCCGAGAAGCACGCCTTGACAATCCACTCTTCAAACTTCGCCCTGTCGTCGTCGGTTGCTTGACGGTTAAGCCAAAGCGGTATGCTGTCCATTGCCGAGTTGATGGCTTTGTCAATCAGCGTGTTGTTTGGTATGAACATGGTAGTGGTATAGCTTTCGCTTCTCATGTTCCATGTTGGTGTGCCGTCGGAGTCGTAGCGATCCATGAGCGTGTTCTTGGTCACCTTGACAGAGTCGTAGATGACGCGTCCGTCATCGGTAACGCCTATGGGAAGACTGTTTTCGCGGTCGAAATACTCATAGTTGTAATTGGTGACCAGCTCCTTGAAACGTGAGTACTCGTCGCCGAGAGATATCAGCAGTTCGTAAGCCGACTGCCTTACCGGCAGCATGCCGTCGACATAATACACGTAGCCGTTGTCTGCTTTCACGGCCTTTATTATGTTGCAGTCGTCCAAACGCTTGCCTCCGTCATACACCCATACGCTTTTTCCGGAGCGCATGTTGATGTTCCAGCCGTCTACAAGCTTAGACGGGTTGATGCTCATGTTGGCCACGCTTTGCTCTGCGAAGGTTGCCTCGTCGTTTATTTTGCTTTCATCGTACAGGTCGTCGGCGCATACAATGAATGTGTATTGACCGTCGCTGCGCGTTTCGGCGAATATGTCGTTGCGGTTGAACAGTTCGTTGACCTTCGTCAAGTCTGATGCAGACTTGATGTAATCGGTGACACTTCCGTTGAATATGGTCACCTCACTGCCGTTGGCCAGTGTTATGCTTGATTCGTCATAATGGTCGTCCCAGTCAGATGAGCAGGATGCCATGAAGAGGCAACCTATCATTACCAGTGGGATTGCTTTCATATATATGTTCATATCCGGGTATTTTAATTATGATTCGTTGGTCGTTACATTATTCTATAGGAATGAATTCCACATAGTCGAGGCGCTGGTGGTAACTGCTCAGGTTCTTTGCGTTGATGTCGCGCATGGTTATTCTGAACTTATGCTGAGAAGAACCTTCGAATTCCACGGAGTTCCACAATGTCTCTTCTATTGAAGCGAAGAATGGCATTGTCATGCTTTGTCCGCGATACAGGTAAGCCAGAGTCTGGTAGTCTTCATCATCGATGTTGAACTGCGTCAGCGTGCCCGATGTGTATAGGGTTGCCAGCAATGGGTCTTTGATGTAGTGCAGCACCACCTTGTACTTGCCTGCAATTATCGTAGGAGTGTTGAACTCTATCCAACCGGCGAATCCCAGGTTAAGGATGAGATAATTGTTCATGTAAGCGCCATGCTCAGGTGTGTTGGGCTGGCCAGTTGCAGCTCTTTCCTTCATGAACGCAATCCTTCTGTAGCTTCCCGATGAGGTTGATGTCTCGGTGAGGTTGGCTGTGAATGATGTTATCTCGCCATACTCGCCGTCATATCTTTCTTCGCTGAGGTCAACCTGATGGTAGCTGTTTGTCAGCGCGCTTGAGAAGAAGTCGCCTTCTCTGTTGGCTGCTCCCCAGTTGTTGACAAACGATATGATGTCGGCGCTGTTCAGGAAGTCCCATCTCACGTTTACCGGAGTAGGATGGTATACGGGCATGATGCCCCCAATCTTTGTGATGAGTCCGTTGCTTGCCTGTATGTCGCTGCGAAGGATGGGTATGCCGGTGTTTATGGTGCGCTTGTTGTCAACGAGCTGCACCGTGAAGGCCTGTCCGGTGTACTTTGTGTCATATATGAGCGTTTCGCTCGGGTCGTTTAAGTTGAACACCTCGTCCATGGTATATTGTGATGGCATGAAGTGGTACTTTAAGTAATGGTTGAGCGCGCTGTCCGGGTTGGTCTCTTCGCCGTCGCTGTTGTTTACCAGCCATTGCTTGAGCGACTCAACGTCTGTTATGCCCGATTCGTTCATTATATGGTCAGGAACGGCAAAGCATGTATAGCTGTACGTGTTGATAACCTGTACGCCCCCCTGGCCTGTGGTTGTGTCACGCTCTGTTGTGGCCATGTGTAGTATTTCGGGGTCAGACATGATTGCGTCGGTAAATATCCTGAACGTATTGTTGTCTCCGTCCAGGTTGTCGAGCCTTTCCACAATGTTCTCTGCGTTGGGCACTATTACATCGTCCATCATGTAAATGTTTCCGTTAGAGCCCGACTGTCCTACGAAACGTCCCAGCTTTGCCTGGTTATTGAGGAATATGCTGTCTGGGCTGTACACAATGTCTGTGCGTTGGTCGTCGTCCACGTCGGTTATGGTGTATCCATAGCTCAGCGTGATGTATTGGTTGAACAGGTTTCTCGTGTGTATGTACTCACCGGCGGTGGCGTCGTTGACCAGCGATGAGTCCGATACTTCCGGCTGTCCGCCTTCCCAGTCTATTATGTGGTTCTGCACCACCTTGCGGGCATAGTCAAGGTCTAGTTCTTCTATTGTTGACACGCCCCTGTCGGCCAGGAACCTCTTTATGGCCTCGTTGTTTGGCGAGAATACCGTTGCGCTGGCGTTGGCATCCTTCAGAGCGTTGTAGTAGTCGGTGTACTTCAGCATCTCTATCCACAGTGAGTATGTCTCGGGCGACTTTTCCAGTATGGTTGTCGTCGACATTTCACTTTCAATGTTCGTCGGCTGAACAAACAGCGTGTCCTCATTGGGGTCTTGGCAGCCCACGATGAGAGATGCGACGACAGTCATTGTGAATAATATCTTTTTCATATCTGTATGGTCTAAATGTTATTCGTAATATGGATTCTGCACTAGCTTGTCGTTGTGTAGTATTTCTTCGTCGTTCACGGGCAGGTACCACGCGTTTTCATCGAGCAGCACCGAGCGTATCTTGCTTCCGCCGGCCGTCTCGTTGTATGTGGAAACGTTGTTGATGAAGAATTCGCTGGTGAAGTCCACTGTGCCCGACGGGTCTTTGTATCGTCCTACCCGCAGCAGGTCATACCATGTCCTGCCTTCGCCTATGAACTCCATTATGTTCTCGTGGATAATGGCGTTCATTATAGCCGACAGGCCTGACGACGGGCTTACCGTGGCATCTTGCAGGTTGGTGCGTTGGCGAATCTGGTTAACCAGTTCTATTGCCGCGGTATTGTCTTCGGTGTTCTCTCCCATGTTGCGCATCACCAGCGCCTCTGCTTTCATGAGCATTATCTCGGCCACGCGGTATATTATGAAATTAGGGTCATAATATTCTGTTGTGCGCGGCTCGGTGATGGTGGTACCCCCGAGGTATTTCCACACATAGCCGGTGAGCGAGTTCTCCTGTGCAACATAGCTGCCATACCTTGTGCGTCCGTACATGTCAATGTCCCCGTTGAAGCGCGTCAGTATCTGGCTTGCGTCCTGGTTGAGCTCTTGTGTGAGTGTCTGCGAGAGCATGTATGTAGTGGTGTTGTCGTTGTAGAACAGTGTAGGCAGGTCGTTTGTCTGGTATCCTGAGCCGTCGGGCATTATGCTCGAGAACTGCAGTTCGAATATCGACTCCTCGCTGTTGCCGGGGTTGAATATTGTAAACCAGCTCGAGTGTGAGGCTGTCGACATGAATCTCGGCGCATAGGGCGACTTGCTTTCGAGTATCAAGTCTGCGTATGTTATGGCCTCGTCGAAGTCTTGGTTCCACATGCAAACGTCTGTCATGAGGGCGTAGATGGCCCATATCGTGGCTCGGCCCTTGGTTTCCCAGGTTGTGTCGAAAGTCTCCTTGGCGGCGCCCAAGTCGATGGCAGTGAGCAGGTCTTTCTTTATTTGCGCTATTATTTCGCTCTCTTTGCTTTGCGTCACATACAGTTCCATGTCATCGCTTTCCACCGGTTGCAGTATCAGTGGGGCGTCGCGCCAGTTGCGCACAATGTAGAAGTATCCCAGTGCCCTGAGGAAATAGGCTTCGCACAGGTGTGAGTTCATCTCTTCAGTGGTATATGTGGCGTCGTTGCTCTGTGCCTTTCCTGCGTTGGCAATCACACCGTTGGCGTCGGCAATCACCTTGTAGAATATGTTCCAGTCGGTGAAGTCGCCGCTTGTCGGCTTGATGTCCAGCTTGTCGAGGTCGTTTGCAGAGCGTCTTTTCACGCATCCGGCCCTCAGTTCCCCAAGCGGTATGAGGTGGGTCTGTATCGAAGAGCGCAGGTTGTAGTATCCGGCGAACAGGGCCGACTCAACGTCGCTTTTCGATTTCCACATGTTTTCTGTCGGAAGAGCGTTCTCCGGCATTATGTCGAGATAGTCGTTGCAGGCTGTCAATGTCATGGCAGCTGTAGCTATTATGATTATAGTCTTTAAACCTTTCATGATTGTGACTGTTTAGAAGTTGATGGTAACGCCCATTGCAACGCGGCGGCTGCGCGGTGTCTGCGAATTGTCCTCAGCAAGGTCGGTGACATTTGAGGGCAGGTTTACTTCAGGGTCTTGGCCCGTGTAGTTTGTTATGGTAAACAGGTCGTAGCCTGTTATGTACACGTTGGCAGATGTCAGTCCCAGGTTCTGGCAGAATGTCTTGGGCAGGTTGTAGCTCAGCGACAGGGTCTTCAGGCGCAGGAACGAGCAGTCTTCCACAAATCGGTCTGAGCCGAGGTAGTTGAGGCCGTAGTCCCACAGGGCGCGTGGTATGTCTGTCTGGTCGCCTTCGTTGCGCCAGCGGCGTAGCACAGCTGTCGACTGGTTGTCGCTGCCAATCATCGACTCGGCGTTCATCCTTGCGCGGTTCACTATCTTCTGCCCGAGTCGGTAGTGCATGAACACCGTGAGGCTCCAGTTCTTGTAGCGCAGGTTGAAACCGCCTCCGCCTTGCAGCTGCGGGTTGCTGTTGCCGATGTATGTGATGTCGTTCTTGTCTATCTTGCCGTCCTTGTTTAGGTCTTCATACTTAGCGTCGCCGGGGTAGCAGCGGTATGTGCCGTTAGACATTATGACCGGGTTGCCCTGCAGGTCGTGCATCACGTTGCCCTCGGCATCTTTTGCATAGGTGTCTTCAGTGTTCTGGTAAACGCCCAGGTATTTGTAGCCGAAGAAAGAGCCTACAGAGGTGCCGCGCACTATGCGCATGGCGTATTCACCGTTTTCAAACGAATAGTTCTCTTCCGAGTAGCCCGGCATGCTCAGTATCTCGTTTTCGTTGTGGCTGATGTTGAAGTTCACTTTCAGTTTCCAGTCTTTGGTGTCCAGTGCCTGCCAGTCGGCGCGGAACTCAACTCCTTTGTTGCGCAGCGAACCGGCATTGTAGTATTTCAGTTCGTGGTTCGTGTAGCCGAGGTAGCTCGACACAACATAGTCTTTCTGCAGCAGGTCATTGGTCTTTTTGTTGTAGTAGTCGAACGAGCCGGTGAGCTTGCCGTTCCACAGGTTGAAGTCAAAGCCGAAATTCCACTCGGTCGAACGCTCCCATTTCAGGTTGTTGAGCTGCATTGTGCTTGCCGTTACGGCATTGCCTTCCATATACATTCCTTCCGAAACATAAGTGCCCACGTATGGCGATGTGCCGCTCGGCGTGTTGCCGCTCTCTCCGTAGCTCAAGCGCCACTTCCATTCTGTCAGCACGTCTTTCGACCACTTCATGAATGGTTCGTCGGCAAACTGCCATGACACACCCACTGCGGGGAATATTCCCCACCTGTGTGCGCGGCTTATGCTTGAGTTGCCTTCATAGTTTACCGTTCCGTTGATGGTGTATCGGTCGAGCAGTGTGTACACCACGCTTCCAATTCCAGAGAGCTTGCGCACCTCCGAGGTACCTGAGCCTTGGCTTAGCAGTATGCCGCTGCCCGAGGCCGGATCGGCCAGGCTGGCCGATGCCACGTTGTAGCGTGAAGCCGACGACGTTGAGCTGCGGCTCTGCGATGTACGCCATATAGCTGTTGCGGTGAACTGGTGCTTGTTGTCGTTCCACGAGTTGTTGTACATTCCCTTGAGCTCTGTTTGCAGCGAGAAGTTGTTGGTGTATGAGTTTGTGGCTCGGTTGGCAAAGGTGTTCTCTATTGTCGCGCCCGTGGCTGTTTGCGGCAGGAACGACTCCGTGCGCTGTGTCTTGTACTTCATAGACACATATCCGTTGAACTGCAAGTGCTCCATGGGGTAGTAGTTTCCCCTCACGTTTATCTTCTGTTCGCGGGTGCGCAGGTTGCTGTAGCTGTCCTCGGCCATTATTATCGGGTGGAAGTTCTTTGCATTGCTGCCGTCGTCTTTGCTGCTGAATGCACCTTGGAACTCCTCGTCGTTCTGCCGGGTGAAGTATGTTCCGGTCATGGCCCCCGTCTCGTCGTCGATATAGTAGGGGCTCTTGTTTGGCATCTTGCGCATGGCCTCTGCACGCAGGTTTTCGCTCCAGGGCGCCTTCTTCTTTGAGTCAGAGTAAGTGTACTCGGCGTTCACTGTGATCTTCTCCGAGAAGCGGTAGCCTATGTCGAGGCTGGTGTTCAGTCGGGTCAGGCCCGTGCCCTTGGTCGTTCCGCCTTCGCTCAGGTACGACAGCGAGTATCGGTATGTGGCTTTCTCGCCTCCTCCCGACATCGAGAAACTGTTGTCGGTGGTGAATGCGTTCTGAGTGATGTACGAAAGCCAGTCGGTGTTCTGGTTGTATTCGTCGAAGTAGCGCCAGTCGGGGTTGTAGCCTATCTCTGGCGTGTCGTAAAGGTATTCCAGAAGTCCGCTCTGCCCGCTCAGGCCCTGTGCGTTTGCCGAGTTCCAGATGGCGTCCTGGATGTAGGCCACGTAGTCGTTTCCGCTGAGCATCGGCATTGATTCCGGCTCAAACTTGAATGAGTTTTTGGTTGAGAACGAGAAGCGCGTCTTGCCCATTGCACCTTTCTTTGTGGTTATGAGCAACACTCCGTTGGCACCACCCGTACCGTATACGGCGGTGGATGCGGCATCTTTCAGCACCTCGATGCTCTCAATGTCGTTCGGGTTGAGGCTGAGCATCTGTGCGAAGTCTTCTTGGTTGGCCGTGTTGAAGTCGAACGAGTCGTCGATGTCGGTAGAGTAGGGCACACCGTTGATGACGATGAGCGGGTCGGCATTTGAGTTCAGCGTGGCCGTACCGCGTATGCGGATGGTGCTCTTTGCACCGGGGTCGCCGGCGGCGAGGATGTCAACGCCTCCGAGCTGTCCCTGCAGGGCTTCCTCTATCGACGTCACCGGCGATACGGCCGTGATGTCGCTCATGTTGATTTTCTGGGTTGCAAAGGCCATCTGGCGCTCCGTCACACCCATCTCGTTGCGGCTGCCGCGCTTGCCCTGCACGGTCACCTCTTTTATTTCCGTGGCGTTGCCGCTCATCTTCACGTTGAGCGTGGTCTGCCCGGTGTATTTGTACGACTGCGACTTCATTCCAATGTACGAGAATACGAGCGTCAGCTGCCCCTTCTCTTCCTCGGGTACCTTTATAGAGTATTTTCCGTTGAAGTCGGTAACCGTACCGGTGATTATACGTTTCTGTGCATTTTGGAAAGTCACATTAACGCCTATGCACGGTTCTGAACTTCCCCCGAAGTCTTCGGTCACCGTTCCCGAAACCGTTTTTTGTGCCAGTGCCTGCTGGACCAAGCATAACAGCACCACTGCAAATATGTTTCTTATCTTGTCCATGTTGTCTCCATTAGATATGTGATTATAGTGTCTCGTTGGGTTTCCGCTTCATCAGAACACGTCTTCAATGAAGTGGGCAGGCCCGTCTTCGAATACGAACGGGAAGTAGTCGTATCCCCCTGAAACCTTCACCCGGTGGCCGTCGGCCCCGGTATTGCGGTCGATGATGGCGCAATAGAGTGCCGTGCCGTCGTCGTAGATGTTCATGTTGGTAGAGATGATGCTTGTCGAGCCGCCTTCCGACACCACTTCTTGCTGCAGCGTGGGCAGTCCGCCGTAGTCGGCGGTGTTCTCACCCCAGCCTATGTATGGGTAATTGCTGAACGGTGCCGTTGACAGTGGCACGAAATACAGCTTCAGGTATTCGGTCAGGGCGCTGGCATCGGTTATCTCGATGTTGTCGAAGAATGTCGACGAGCCTACCGTAGCACCGGCCCCGGCGCTCACTCCGGGCAGTTTCCCGTCGACGATGGCCTGCTCTATCACATTGGTCGTAGGTATGAGCATCATGCAGTCTTCCTGCGTGAATGTCGTTTGCAGCGAGCCGGAGCTCGTGTTTACAAGGCCTGCCTTGTTGAGCAGGTTTATCCATCCGTAGAACTCAGTGGTTTCGTCGGTGCGGTTGTTTATCATGAGCCTCACCATCTGTCTGTTGTTCTCGTTTGAGTAGTCGCCTGGCATGAGCAGCCTGTCGTATGAATAGGCGTGTCCGTTGGTCCAGCCGTTCACGTCGCCGCGGTATGCCAGCGGCTCGAATGTAGTCCATATCTGGTCGTCGGTGACGGTGTTGCCTGCATACTTCAGGCAGTTGTTGTGCATGATGCTGTTGGTAATCTTGCCGTCTTTGACATACCAGTAGAGCTTGAAGTCGGATGTGAGTGCCGGTATCACCTTCGTGCCGCTCTCGGGCAGCACAGAGTTGCCGTCTATCGGGCTGGCCACGTGGCCGTTGATGTATGCCGTCATTGCGCTTGTGCTCATGCCGTCGGGCTGCGCTGTTGATACCAGCCGGCCGCCGGTGCGCTGTATTCCGGCGTTGTTGTACAGCTGGTCGTTGTCGGGGTAGAGCATGATGTAGCTCACGGCGTCGGCCACAAGCGTCGACGACATGCCGGAGTTGTTAAGCATTTCGTTGAAGTTGCTGAACTTCTTGTATTGGAATGCCGGGCCGGTCACGGCGCGGAACTTGGCCGGCGGGGTGAGCACGGAGCAGCCGTAGAGCAGTCCGTTTGAGCATACCACGCGGTCTTCGGGCCTCACTTCGTCTGTGTTGACGGTGATTACCTCGCCGTCGATGTTTTCTGCCGTACCGTTCTTTATCTCACCCGGGAAGATGATTGATAGCGGATAGACGCAGCTGCGCATGATTTCCTGCATTGTCACCGAGTCTATTTCCTCTATCGATGAGTAGCCGCCCTCACCCCAGTATTCGTTGAAGAAGTTCTGGAATGCTTCGTCTGTAGGGGCGAAGATGGTGTAGCCCATCGATGACAGTGCGCTCATCATCGTATAGTCCATCACGTCTCCCCACTCGCTGTCTATGTTTACCAGAGGGCTCTGGTGGTAGTGGTGGAACAGCGAGTCCGATGTCTGGAGCTCGCGTGTCTGTATGCTGTCATACGAATATACCTCGCTTTTGTCGTAGAGGCTCAGTATGCGGCTGTACTTGCCAGCATTCTGCAACTCGTCGTAGATGGTTTCGAGCGGTTTGAGCACGCGGTCTATCTTGTAGATGTAGCCGTTGCGCGCTATTCGCTCATATTCGGTCACGTTGGCGTTGGCCACGTTGAAGCCGCCGTCGCCTGACCATCCTGTCTCAGGGTAGAAGTATTCGTAGTTTTCCTTTGCGTCGATTTGCTTCGTCTGGAACATGCGGTATGAGAACACCGGCAGCAAGCGCTCGTTGTGGTACACCTGTACGTTGCGCTTGCGGGTGTTGTCGTAGGCCGTCGAGATGGCGTCCTGGCTGCGAGTGCGGAACTTGTAATACAGTCCGGCGTTCAGGTTTAGCTCGTCGTCGGTGGCTCCGTCGCCCTCGTTGGGACGGAAGTTCACGAGTTTGTTTTTGTCAAAGGAGTAGTACAGTATGTGGAATCCTATTAGCTTCCGCACTTCATCCTTGTCTATCTGGCTGATGTCGGTTGTGCCATAGTTTTCCTGCAGGTATTGCGTCATGGCGTCGTCGTCGGGGGCCATGACGGTTAGTATCGACTTACCGTCGAGTATCGGCTGATACTCGGATATGTCCACACCTTTGAGGAATATGCTGTAGTTGCCTTCGTCTTGCAGCGTCTTGTATATCGAGCCTCCTATCCATTCGGGTGTCTCGAAGTACTCGTCCAAATCCGAGCATGAAGGTAACATCAAGCATGAAAGCAATAATATCCATATTGACTTTCTGATGAGTTTTAGTTGTTTCATATACGGTTTTTAATTATTTAGTATTTGGTTAGTTGCACACAGTGAGTGTGACCAGACTGCCGTTAGTTCTGTTTTTATGGTTGACAGATGTCGAAGTATGGGTTAGCTTGGCATTGTGTTAATGCAAATATAGCTAAATTTTCAATATAAAGGTTAGGTGTGGTCTTGATTTATGCTTTCTTAACAACACTTTCCTTTCGTCGATTTGCCTTTGCTTACGGCTTTTCGGAAGTTGGCAACACGGCATGATTATGGTATGCAATTTGGTCTGTTAGTCATGTTTTGCGCATTTTTGTTTTTGTTTTTAGTTATTTTTCTTGCTGCAAATTTATGTATTATGGTGAAATTTATGGTGGAAATTTTGTTTGTTTGGGGTAAATAATTCTTTTTGAGCCATAAAAACCATGAAAAACACGCCCTCCGTGCGCCTGCTTCCTGCAGGCGCGTGTTGCGGGCCGCTTGCTGCGAGGTGTGGCTGCCGGAAAGCCGGCGGGTTGGTTGGGCGGCAGTGCCGTAGGGTGCCGGGCACATGGCGGCGCAGTGGTTTCGGCCGATGGCGATGACAAGACGGCCCCCTCCGGGATGGCTGTAGTATCCTGGAGGGGGCTTTCGTCTTGTATAGTGACAGCCCCTGTGGTTCATCAGGGGCGTTCACCTCAATGCGGGCTGTGCTTGCCCGGCATGTCCGCCGAAGCGTCACCTGGCCACTTTGGTGGCTTTTGTCTTACCGTTGTCCATCCTGTCTATGCGTATGCTTACGCCCTTGGCTGTCTTTCCGGTCTTTATTCCGCCTATGGTGTAATACGTCGTCTCGCTTATGGCCGTCTCGCCGGTGGCGTTGCTTATGCCGTCGGCTATTTGGGCTGCGGCAGCTTCGCCCAGTCCGCCCATTTCGTTGGCCGCGCGCACAGAGTAGGTGGCGTCGGCATCATCGACGGTGTATGTGGGTTGTGTGGTGAAGTCAACCACCTTTCCGTCCTTGCATACAGCCCAGCAGAGCACATAGTCGCTCGGTTCCCATGTCAGGGTGGTGCCGTCTATGGTTACGTTCTTGGGTGCCGATGCCTGTTCGGTGGCCGATGTCGGGTCCCAGTCGTCGTCGCCACCCATCACGTTCTCAAGCGTCAGCTGTGCCGCCTCGGCCGCAGTGAGCACGGGGTTGTTGGCGTGGCCGTCGCCGAAAGTCTTCTTTCGGTTGTCGAGGTTTATCACCGTTCCGCTGGCCGTGGTCGAGTTGTATTCGGCAAAGCGTGCCGGCCAGCCGCCGCTCATCTCGTTCCAGCCTATGGCCGACGGCTGTACCTCCATGCGCGTGTTGATGTAGAGGGCTATCGGAGTGCCGTCGCCCCATGGGCGCCCGAGCGTGTAGTTGCCGTCTATGCCTCCGGTCTCGCCCTTGATGGTGCAGCTGTTGAACACATAGCCATACTGCTTGGGGTTAGACGGGGCGCAGATGTAGCCCGAGCCGCAAACCATCAGCTCCACTTCGTTGTAGAATACGTCGCCCTTGCCGCACAGGAAGTCGGTGCGCCCGCGCAGGCGTCCGCCCTCAAAGTAGAAGCGTCCGCGGTCGTTGTTAGACAGGTAAGTGTCTTGGTAGCCCACCAGGCTCACGTCTTTGCAAACCGTCTTGTCTGATGCGTCTTCGAGTGCCCCGTTGCGCCCACGGTCGTCTTTCATCCCGCTCTTTATGGTCAGGTCCTGTATGTAGGTGGCCGTGGCGTTCTTGCCGAGGTCTATCGTCTGGTTCTTGTGCAGGCCTTCGATGGGGCACGCCGGGCCGTACTGGCCTTCAATCTCGGTTTCGGGCAGCGTGTTGACGATGGATGTGTTGTCCATATCCTCGCCTATTATCGACACGTTTGGCGTGGTTATGTGGGTTATCGGGCTTGGGTAGGCCACTCCGTCGGAGCCCATGATGGTCTCTGTCTCGCTGGCCGGTATCACGTAATGGCCCTGTTTGATGAATATCCTGAAGCGCACCGAGGTGTCTTCGCGCTTCTCAGCTGCCGCTATGGCCTCGGTAAACGTGCCGTCGTCGGGCACTATGAAGTCGTAGAGTGCCTTGGATATGGCCGGGCGGGTCTTGGTGCTGAAGTTGATGGTGATGGCTTCGTCGACGGCGTTGCCCGTCAGGTCGGCAACGCTTCCGGCCGGCAGGGTGAACGTGTAGGGCGTAGAGTATTCCAGGCCCTTGTATTCAAATATCACAGTACGTCCCGATACGCTGGGCTGCAGTTCCGTCAGGCCGAGCGTGGCCGTGGCTCCGTCGGCCACCTTTACCTTCTCGTCGAACGTGAGTATTATCTTGCCGTTGGCCGAAGCGTTGGTGTTGCCCTCCTCGGGCACGGTCGACAGCAGCCTTGGTGCAGTGCCGTCGTCTACCAGCTTCTCTGTCCCGGTGATGAATATGTCGGAGAGTGCAATGCCGTCGTTGTCGGATGTCGTTCCGCTTATGGCCGAGCTCTTGTCTGAAATCCAGCGCAGGTATACCGTCTTCTGGTTGTTTGCCTCGGCCGGCAGGCTGAACTCCTTGTCCAGCCACTGTTTGGCTCCCTCGATGTTAAAGCTGCCCACGGTGGTCCATTGCTCGCCGTCGAGCGAGTATTGCAGGTCTTGCTTGGTGTATGCGTTGTAGTTGTAGGCCATGGCGCTCTGCACCTTGATGTCTGTGAAGGCCTCGGCGTTGACCACGGTCTGCCAGTAGTAGTCGCCAAGCCCCGTGGTGCGCCAGTTCACTGCGGCGTTGCGGCCCTCGTAGCCGCCTGCCGCCTGCCAGCTCTTGTCGAGCCATCCGCTGGTCTCGCCGGCGGCGTTGCGCATAACGAGCGTTGCCGCGTCGTTGTCGGCCGACGCGAAGTCGGCCTTGCGACTGTCGCAGCCCGGGGTGATGAAGTCCCATGCCGCAATGTAGTCGGTGGCCGAGAAGTTGGCCGTGAGCTCCCGGTCTTGGTCCATGGTGAGCGTTATCGAGGCCGATGTCTCGCCGTTGCTCCAGTTGGTGAAGGTCACTATCTTGTTTGACGAGGCTGTAAGCATCACGTCGGTGCCGTCTTCATACATGTTCTTGCCTTCTATTACGGTTGGCTCTGGTGCCATTGTCACCATGTAGTCGTTGCCGCCTCCCTCGATGTTGCACGTCAGCGAATAGGTCTTCACGAGCTCGAAGTTGGCTTCGAGCGTGGTGTTATCTGTCACGGTGAGGCTGAATTCGGTTTCGGTAGACACCACATTGCCCGAAGCGTCGGTCCAGTTTACAAACTTGTAGCCAAAGTTTCGGGTGGCGGTCACCTTCACTTCGGTGCCGTCGTCATACTCGTCGGAGGCCGGGTTTAGCGTCACCGTGCCGCCCTCGGCCGGGTTTGCCGTGGCCGTAAGGGTGTATTTGGCCACGTTCTCTATAGTGCCGCTCAGCGTGCCCTCGATGCGCACGTCGCTGAAGCCGCCCTCCTTGGCTGCCCCCACGCCCACGGTGGCCTGCAGGGTGAAGCCCTCGGCTGTGGTGAGCTTCTGTTGCTGTGACTCGGTGAGCTCTATTTCAAAGCGGTTGGTGTAGTTGGCGTTGCCCCCAAACTTGTCGTCGGCCTGCGACTTGTTGTTGCGTGGGGCGGTGAAGTTGCCCAGGTCTTCCTTCGTTCCGTCGGGCAGCAGCGCGCTGACGGTCACTCCGTTCTCGGCGTCGGTGCCGAAGCGCTGTATGTATGCGCTCACTTTCGTTGGCGTGAACGACAGTCCGCGCGCTGGCGTTACCTTCCATTGGGCGGCCTGAGTCGTTCCCGATGGGCGCAGCTTCAGGAAGGTCACCTTCTCGCCGGCGTCGTTGGTGGCTTGTCCCGTGCTTGTGCCGGTCACCTCGATGTCGCCAAGGTCGACTGTAGCCAGCGAGAAGCCGTCGGCCGGGATGAGTGTTGTCACTTTGTCGTAGTCGGCCTGTGTGTTGAAGTCCCAGGCCACTGTGGCCGGTTCCTTGTCGTAGGTCTGAGCCTGCGACGGCAGCAACCCTGCCACGCATAGCACAGCTACGGTGAGCCTTAGTAGTCTTTTTCTCATGTTTCTTTAGTTTTTAGTTATTGTTATTTTGGTCTGGTGTGGCATTGCTTGCTGTTGCCGGCTGTTGCCGGCGCTATGCGGCAGCCGTTGCGGGCGGCTACGGGCGGGGTGGGGGCGGCCGTCATTGTCCGCCCCCACCGTTGTCGTTGTCGAGCCGGTGGCAGTGCCGGGTGTCACCTGCGCGTCACTTTGCGCACGCTCTGCCTGCCGTCGGCATATTTGGTTACCATTATGTTAACGCCCTTGCCGGGGGTTGCGGTCTGCACGCCCTGCAGGTTGTAGTAGCTTACCGATGCCGGTTGGCCGAGCGCAATGTCGTCGATTCCGCTGCTCAACTGTGCCACCTTGCCCTCGATGACAACGTTGGCTATGGCCGTTTGCTTGCCCGCATTCACATTATATATATACAGCAACATAGAGCTTTCGCCGGTGCCGGCCGTCATGTCGGTGGTTGGCTGCGAGAAGTCGGTATACCATCCCGACTCCTGCTTGTTGCGGTTGATGTCGCCTCCGGTCACTATGGCCGTCTCGGTGTTGTTGCATTGCCATGCAAGGTCGAACACTCCGCTGTCTGTGCCTATGCGCGACAGCATCACCCTGACGGCTGTCGGCGTGAAGTAGATGCCGTTGGCCGGTGTCACCGAGAACCTGATGCGGTTGGCCGACGAGGCTGTCGACTGCTTCTCGGCCGACGTCAGCTCGGTCATTGTCGTGCCGTTGATGTTGCGGGTGCCGTCGGGCGTGAGGTTAGAGCCAATCTCCATTGATGTCGATTCTATGTATTCAGCCAGTCCGCCCGACACGGTAGCCTCTTCCGTCGAGCCCGAAGAGAGAGCCCATGTTATTGTTCCCGAACCCAGCTCCTCAAGGTCGTCGGGATTGGCGGGCAGGTCATCGGGCAGGTTGATGGCCTCTACCACAGTGCCGTCGGTCTTGGTGTATTGCGGGTAATACTCCTCGACGGCCTCTATGGCGTCGGCGTTGCCGGCCAGCATTATGTCTTGCACGATGCTGTTGGCATAGACCTCAATGTTGGTATAGTATTTCGCAGGGTCGAGAGTGGTGGCCGTGGCGTCGTCGGGGTTGGCCGGGTCAAGCCCGTTGGCCCGCTCCCAAGTGTCGGGTATGCCGTCGTTGTCTTCGTCGAAAGCCTCAGGTCGCGAGGCTCGGTCGAGCGAATAGCCTCCCTGGTCGGCCACGAGGTCGAGCATGCCGGCGCGTTTTGTCACCGAGCCGCTGTAGGTGGCAGTGCCGGCGTAGGCCTCTTCGGCATAGCGTGCGTCCTGCATGTCGCGGCTGAGCGACGCCCCGGCGTAGAGGCGCACCTTCTCGTAGGCCGTCTCGGCGCTGTGGGTGGTCACGGTGCCGGCCTCTATGGGGGCGTCGAGGCGCACGCTGACGGTGGCGCCGGCACCCATGCCATACATGCCTGCCTTGTCGGTGAACGTCGGGCGCCCGTCGTCATAGGTCACGCCCTGCCAGTCGTAGTTGGCCCCATAGCCGTCTACGTAGTTGCCGTCGATGTAATATCTCGACTTCATGCCTATCAGTTCGTCGGGCGCCCCTTCGCTGTTGCCCGAGCTGGCCGTAGAGCATTCGGTCACACGGTCTTTGTGCGACGTGCCCGGCCCGGCCTTGTAGTAGTTGTTTACCATGTTGACAAAGCCGCCCCCGGGACCGCCGTAGCATCCGCCCGTGCCCCAGTTGTAGATGAGGCAGTTGCGGAAGTCTACGCGCTCGGCCATCACCGTGTTGTCGTATTCGTCCTGGTCGTATCCGTCCCATGCGTAGCGTGCGCCGTTGAAGCGCGGCGAGCGGTTGTTGAGGTGGGCCAGGAAGTTGTGGTGAAACGATGCCCCCTTGCCGCCCCAGATGCCTCCGTAGCCGTGGGCGCCCTTGTTGTGGCCGGCGTTGTTGAGCGCCTCGGCCACCGTGCACCACTGCATGGTGAAGTCGCGGTTGTCGTAGAACGATGCCACCTCGTCGATGCTCCAGCTGAACGAGCAGTGGTCGAGCATTATGTTGCGGTGGTGGCGCGTCCAGGTGGCGTCGGCTCCGTCGTTGACGTCGCGCTCCTGCCCCCGGCGGAATCGCACAAACCGCACTATGATGTTGTCGCCGTTGTATTCAACGGTGTAGTAGCGCAGGGTTATGCCCTGCCCGGGGGCTGTCTGACCGAGTATTGTCGTGTTGCCGCCGATGTTTAGGTTGCGTTCCAGTTCTATCACTCCGCCCACGTCGAACACCACAATCTTCTTGTCGTTTCCGCTGACGGCCTCGCGCAGGCTGCCCTCGCCGGAGTCGTTGAGGTTGGTCACGTGTATCACTTTTCCGCCGCGCCCGCCGGTGGTGTAGCGCCCATGGCCCTCGGCTCCGGGGAAAGCCGGTGCCTGTGCCATGCTGATGCCGGCAATGGCCGAAGCGGCCAATGTCAGCGCAAGTCTTGTCTTTTTCATTTCCTTATAGATAGTTTTAGTTATCGATAACTTTACGTATGGCCTGCCCTTGGCAGCGGCTTGCGGCTGTCGGGGCCCGCCTTTAGGCTCGGGGCCTTAGGTTTGCCTGTGGATTGTTGGTAGACAGGTGTATTTTAAGCACACAAAGTGTCTTGATGCAAAGATAATGCTTTTTCTGCAACAATGGCTTTTTTTCGGGCTGTTTTTCTCGCCTCGCGCCGTCTGTTGCGTGTTTTTGCGCCGTCGGCCCTCTTTTTCCGTGTGCCTGCCGGGCTTGCCGGGGCGTGCAGGGTGGGCG
>NZ_JACJJL010000021.1 GCF_016899955.1 Marseilla massiliensis
TGTTCCATGGGATGGTTTTTCGGTTTCAAACTGCATTTGATATGTAACGAGAAAGGCGAGCTGCTGAACTTCATGATAACTCCGGGTGATGTCGATGACAGGAAACCGTTGGAGTATAAGGCGTTTGTCGAATTCATCTACGGAAAGTTGGTTGCAGACAAGGGCTATATCGGCAAGAACCTCTTCCGACGCATGTTTGTTGACGGTATACAGCTTATTACAAAACTCAAAAGTAACATGAAGGGGGCTTTGATGAGTGTGTCGGACAAATTGCTGCTTAGGAAACGGGCTATTATAGAGACGGTAAACGACGAATTGAAAAACATTGCGCAAGTGGAGCATTCCAGACACAGAAGCTTTGACAATTTCATCGTAAACATACTGGGGGCGATTGCGGCGTACTGCATGTTTCCAAAAAAGCCGTGTATCAATGTACAACGTACATTTGACACACAGCTTGCTTTGTTTTGAATTCGTCGAATTCACGTTATTTTACAATATAGTATTTTTTCTGGGGATTATTTGGATATGGGCGAGCCGGATATAACATCAACAAAAATTACCCTGTGCTTTTCGGATGTCTCAAACAATAGTATAGAAAAACAGCCTGGTGGCTTAATAATAAGCCACCAGGCTGTGAGGATTAACGTTATATTCATTTACTGAATACATCGGAAACCCATTA
Organism: Marseilla massiliensis; assembly: GCF_016899955.1. GTDB lineage: Bacteria > Bacteroidota > Bacteroidia > Bacteroidales > Bacteroidaceae > Prevotella > Prevotella intestinigallinarum. The sequence goes on from NZ_JACJJL010000021.1 coordinate 686, forward strand.
CCTCATACTGTTGCAGTATTACCCTAAATAACCTCAGCTATTACAGTGAATACAGATAACATTATTTCAAATAGTGTCTACAAAAGCATTAAACGAATTTATCATTGCAGACTAGCTCATTCTCTTTCCACTACCCAATAGTAACAAAGCAGAAAAACACGACAAAACGACAATGCCAATATACTGCATAGTCTCACACACCATGAACAACCTCTTCATTTTGCCTTTGCCACGTAGAATTGTCACAATAAGCCCAATACTGCTCATTACAGCCGTATGGTTATTAACACATTAATACAAGGCCCATTCACAGCGGAAACACGCTTACACAAATGTCGCGACGTAGCCCAACAAAGCCATCGGCACAGCAAACAACCTGTCTGGCCAACGATATAATAGACGTGTTCTGGACTGCATGATTGATTCGGAGTTTATCTCACAGATTGAGAGTATCAACCATGATTAACAGGCCAAGACATCTCATATCTCACAATATCCTCTTCAATAAGAGGAGAGCCTAGTTGCACTTCAACAAAACGAAGATCTGTCACCGCCCGTACGGCGTGCTTTTGCCCGACTGCAATATTGACAACATCACCCCTACGAACCGTTGTTACCTCACCATCAAGCATCAGTTCGCCCTCGCCTTCAATAAATGTCCAAACTTCTGAGCGATGGTTATGGGCTTGATAGCTAATGTTTTTACCCGCATTGAGGAAAATGTGCTTAACAAGCGTATCGGAGTTTGATTCTCCACCATTATGGTGTTCAAGCACCTTATATGTTCCCCAGCGGCGCTCCTCAAACATCGGGCGTGCACACAGGCGCTCAACATAAGGCTTGATTGACTCACAGCAGTCCTTGTCTGCAACGAGAATTCCGTCAGGACTGGCAGCAACAACCAAGTTCTTGACCCCAATACAAAGACACGGTATACCGAGTCTGTTTACCACATGAGTATTTACAGAAGCCGAGTCGAGTGTAGATTTACCGATAGTGCTACTGCCAAGAACCTCGCTTAATGCATTCCATGTGCCAAGATCCTTCCATACCCCGGCAAATGGCACAACAGCAACAGAGTCTGCCTTTTCAGCCACCTCATAATCGAAACTAATCTTCGGAAAACAAGAATAGCACGAACGCAAATCATCAAAGCTATGGCCACAGTCCACATATTTGGAAATAATTTCAAGAAGGTAACCAAGTCGGAAAGCAAATACACCCCCATTCCACAAGGCTCCCAGAGATATAAGTTCAACGGCTTTCTCCGCTGTAGGCTTCTCCGTGAAACGCTTCACCCTCATCGCGTCGGCTACATTGCTGCCGGAAGCCGCCTCTGGTACAATATAACCAAATTTAGTGGAAGGATAATCAGGACGGATTCCCATGAGCACCAGATTGGCAACATACCCCTTCACAGCCTCAACCATCCGGCCTATTGCATCGAAATAGCTATCGTCAATATATGGGTCACTTGGCATAACGACCACCGGTTCGTCGGCAGCACAACCTTTTTGCTTGGAAAGATAAAGGCATGCCAAAGCAATTGCAGGGAAAGTGTCGCGGCGTTCGGGTTCTGTCACAACACCCACGGTATCACCAAGCTGGCAGCTAATGGCATCACGTTGAGACTCGCCGGTAGCTATCGTTATGTCTGCCCCAAGCGCAGACGATTTTATCTGGCGCACTACCCGCTGAACCATCGACTCTTCGCCACCGTCTGGTGCAGGCAGGAGACGCAGAAACTGCTTTGAATAAGAATCGTTTGAAAGCGGCCACAGGCGTTTGCCTGAGCCGCCGGATAAAAGAACAAGTTGCATATTTATATTACCTTTCTGCCCTCATAGGATTAGTTAGGAAGTCATGATATGCAAGGCGGATGCCGTCTTCGAGCTCCGTCTTATATGTCCAGCCCAAGGCTGTGGCCTTTGATACGTCGAGAAGTTTGCGTGGCGTACCGTTTGGCCGCGTAGTGTCCCAACGGATTTCACCATCGTAGCCAACAACCTTTGCCACCAGTTCCGTCAGAGCCTTGATAGTGAGCTCCTTGCCCGTACCGGCATTGACAGTCTCGTTTCCGCTGTAGTTGTTCATCAGGAACACACAGAGATTCGCAAGGTCGTCTACATACAGAAACTCACGCAACGGCGAACCGTCGCCCCAGCAGGTAACGCTCTTTGCGCCAGCCTCCTTTGCCTCGTGGAATCGGCGGATAAGTGCAGGCAACACGTGGCTGTGCTCTGGGTGGTAATTGTCGTTCGGGCCATAGAGGTTGGTAGGCATCACGCTGATGTAATCGGTACCGTACTGACGGTTCAGAAACTCGCAATACTTAAGTCCGCTAATCTTCGCCAAAGCATAAGCTTCGTTGGTCTTCTCCAGTTCACCAGTGAGCAGGCAACTCTCCTTCATAGGCTGAGGCGCCATTCGAGGATAAATGCACGACGAACCAAGAAACTCCAACTTCTTGCAACCGTTTTTCCAAGCCGCGTGGATGACGTTCATCTCCAATATCATGTTATCATACATGAAATCCGCCAGTGCAGACTCATTGGCAACGATGCCGCCCACCTTGGCAGCGGCGAGAAACACATACTCTGGCTTCTCATCAGCGAAGAAAGCCTCCACGGCCTCCTGCCTTGTCAGGTCAAGTTCCTTGTGCGTGCGAGTGATTATGTTTGTATATCCCTGACGCTTCAGCTCACGCACAATGGCCGAGCCAACCATTCCACGGTGGCCGGCAACATATATCTTTGCGTTCTTTTCCATAATGCATTAATGCTAAGTTCCGCCGGACTGCAAATCCGACGGAACAAAGATTTGTTATTTTACAATACCCTTCTCAAGATATTCGGCAAGGTTCATCTTGCGCACCTTCTCGCTCGCATCCTCTGCAGCCACCTTGTGCATGTCATAATCCACCATGATGCGCACAAGTTCCTCGAAAGATGTCTTCTGTGGATTCCAACCGAGTTTTGCCTTCGCCTTGGTGGGATCCCCCCAGAGGTTCACAACGTCAGTCGGGCGATAGAAGTCCTTCGATACCTCAACAAGTGTTTTGCCAACAAGGTTCTCGGGACCGGACACACAGATGCCCTTCTCGTTTTCGCCCTCGCCCTCAAACTCCAGTTCAATGCCTGCATAACGGAATGCCAGTTGACAGAACTCACGTACACTGTGCTGAACTCCTGTGGCAATCACGAAATCTTCAGGATTCTCATGCTGCAGAATTAGCCACATGCACTCCACATAATCCTTGGCATAGCCCCAGTCGCGAAGCGACGAAAGGTTGCCAAGATAGAGCTTCTCCTGCTTCCCCTGTGCAATGCGTGCTGCAGCAAGTGTAATCTTTCGCGTAACGAAAGTCTCGCCCCGACGCTCACTCTCATGGTTGAAAAGAATGCCCGAGCAGCAGAACATATTGTAAGCCTCACGATACTCTTTAACAATCCAGTAACCATAAAGCTTGGCCACGGCATAAGGACTATAAGGGTGGAACGGCGTATTCTCGTTCTGAGGAACTTCCTCCACCTTGCCATAAAGCTCTGATGTGGAAGCCTGATAAATGCGGCAGGTGTCCTCCAGATGGCAGGCACGCACGGCCTCCAGCACGCGGAGCACGCCCGTGGCGTCCACATCAGCTGTGAACTCAGGCGAGTCAAAGCTCACCTGTACATGGCTCTGTGCGGCAAGGTTATAGATTTCGGTAGGTTTCACCTTGTCCACCACCTTAACAATCGACATAGAGTCACCCAAGTCGGCAAAATGGAGGTGGAAGTTGGGCTGGCCTTCCAAATGGGCAATCCTTTCCCTGTAGTCCACCGACGAGCGACGGATAATTCCATGCACATCATAACCTTTTGACATCAAAAATTCAGACAGGTAAGAACCGTCCTGACCGGTAACACCAGTAATCAATGCTACTTTTCTCATAACTCTTATTAATATACTATTTTCATTATTTCGTGTTGGGATACTGAGATTCAACACCTTCGACTTCGCGTCTACAAGCTTCATCTAAGGGAGTTTTTCCAAAAGAATGCAAAACCAAGACTTTATCTACTCCATAAGATTACTCATAATTATTGTTGTATAAATTATTCACATAATCCGTTATAGACTTCCGCCACTTTGTCAGCAATTTTCTCCCAATCGAACTTACTCATATCATAAGTCACGTGCTCGACAGGAGTCTCGATGATGGATTTTAGCTTAGCAGCAAGAGCGCCTACATCCCCACAAGTGAAATAGGCCTCCTTTGGTAAACCAACTTCAAGGTTGGCTGGAATATCGCTGACAACAACTGGTGCACCATAGCTCATGGCCTCTAGCAAGGCAATGGGCAGCCCTTCGTGTGATGATGGCAAGCAATAGCATCGACAGTTGGTGAGCAATGAATGTAACTTGCGGCCTTTAATGAATCCTGTAAGCACTGCACCATTCTTCTTTGCCAAGTCTTTCAGACCAAGAGAATAATTATCTTCAAAATCTGCATCACCTGCAAGCACCAGCTTGATTCCTTCTTGCTTTACCTTGGAAAAAGCTTCCACCAAATGGTGTAGGTTCTTCTCCGGAACGAAACGACACATACCAAGGATGTACTTACCTTTCTCTATGCCCAGTTCCCTAAAGTATTCTGGATAGTCACATATATATGGATTAGATACGCCATTATAAATAAGGTGCACTCGCTTTGTCCGCCCATACTTGCGTTTGATAAGATTACGTATCACATCTGATATCACAATAACATCGTCAGCAAATATGCAGCCCAGCCTTTCGCCAAGCTTTAGCATAGTCTTCGCTGCAAAGCCCCATTTTTCACGATTGTAATCAGGCCCATGGTTGGTAAACACCACCTTCATGCCTAGCATCTTGGCATACGGCACAAGTAGTGCAGGCCCAATGGCATGAATGTGGAGTATGTCTGCTCCTAACTTCTTTGCCTTGTTGATGGCACGGAACGTGTGTATTATGGCTTCAAATGATTTCTTCTTAGGGGTGTCCACATCCACGAGCTTCACCCCATTCCACTCCTTTAACCCATCGTTAACGTATGTGGAGCGGCGAATTACCGTAACATCAAATCCTCGTTTGACAAGCCTTTGGAAAAGTTCCTCGCAATGGCTCTCCACTCCTCCCATCACATTTGGGATGCCGCGAGTGCCTGTAACAACTATCTTCATAAAAGTGGTATTAATGTCTATCGTATGATTAATGGCCCATCAGAGTTTACGCCCCATTTCACAATCCAATCCTTGCCATAATCTTTTCCACAACATAGTATTTCACTATATGCGCAAAGCAAATGGCTCCGAGTATGGTCAGCAAACTTGTCGTTACATACAGCAGGTTTATATTAGTTATGACATTTTCTATATGCACTCTTTCCACCACTCTATACATCACCATATGGCATAGGTATATCTCCATACTAATGCCACTCAAATATTTTACTACTATATTGTTGAACACTACATCCTTTGATCCTATGGCATAGAGCAACCAAAGTGAGAAGAGGGTCAGTTCTGCCACATAATGGATGAATCCACCTGGGATTAGATGACGGAATGCCAAGTAGGCTACAGTCAGCACAATCGTGACTATGGCTGAAACTATTGCATTCTTGCGCGCCCAATCAAAGATATTCCCGCGGTAGATATAAGCCAGGCCGCCTGCCATAAACAGCGGGGCGCAGAAAATCATATTCTTCCTGTTGATAGGTTCGAAATGTGTCAGCGCGACTAGTACGAAAACAATCGCAAGTCCGAATGAAATCCAAGCCCTTATGCGGTTGTCCATAAGGAAGACAAAAAATGGGAAAAGCAAGTAGAAAAAGAAAACGACTCCAAGAAACCATCCCACGCCAATCACTGTGATATCCGCCGTTGATGGCAACAGACCGAAGCACAATGTGAGATTGGCAAATACCTCACATAGTGAGCCCAAGGAAGGCGAGAGTGCTAAATCCAACAAACATAGCAGTGCGAAGAAAGGCAGAATCCTCAGATAGCGCTTCTTATAGAAGGCATTAGGTGTTATCGCTCCGGTCTTTATTCTTTCGTAGTACCCGCAACAGAGAGAAAAACCGCTCACAACCATAAACAAAAGGGTGAAGTCGGTAAAGAACGGGATCAGCTTTGTTGTGAGGTAATTGGCCGTGGGTTTTGTCGCAATGTTTGCCAATACATGCATCAGCACAATACCTATCGCAGCGTAAGCCCTCAATCCATCTAGAGAATCGTACCTCTCCTGTTTTAATGTTTCTTTTGCTTTCGAGGGGGGTAACACTTTGTCACACATGCCTCTATTTTATCTATTAGAACATCTCTCTCAAATCGCCTTGTTGTGGGTCTTGACCGACGTCACACCATTTCGGTTCTATGCAAGCTGGTTTTCCCTGCATGGAACGCAACTTGTTTTGCAGTGCCCATTTTGCTGGGTACTTTACGTACTTGTGCATCACTGGGCTTGCAGTGCCCACCATCCAGCAATTCTTGGGGCACTTGCGAACCATGTCACGCACTTTCTGCGCCTGTTCGCTCTCCCATATCTCCATGAATGGTTTGTCGTGGATATTACCCATGCTCTCCTTCCAGTATTTCTCCTCCAGACCGTTGCAAGGCATTACCTCACCCCATGGATCGATGAAGAAGTTTACGGTACCCGCCTCGCAAGGAAGCATTCTTTTTCCTCCATCAATGTAGTTGATGAGACCCATATTAAACCAGGCCCTGAACCAGCTCTTAGGATGGTTCTCTTTGAGCTGCCATTCAATGAGCTGCTTGAAGTTATTGGTAACCTCGCCCTTGTTGGTGATTACATTGTCACTCTTGTGGAAGTAGTATGAATTATGGAATGCAGCGGTGGCGAACTCCATTCCCAGTGACAGGGACAACTGATACAGAGACAGCATGTCCTTGGAGTTGTGATTGGACACAGTGCAGCCGAAGCCGATGTCCTTGAGGCCCATCTGCTTTAATGTAAGCAGAGTGCGGAGCCCCTTGTCAAAGCCGCCGGCGTGACCGCGGAGCTCATCATTCTTCTGGCTGAGTCCCTCAATTGAGATACGGATACCAACATTGGGAAACTTCTTGGCAAGAGCCACCACCTTGTCCTCAAACCATCCGGATGTGGAAATCACAATGCGAGGAGAATGCTTGTAGCACTCCTCAACAATTTCCTCAAGATCTTCACGGATGAAAGGTTCGCCTCCGGTGAGATTGATGAACTTAAGTTGGGGAAGGCTCTTCAGATCCTCAGCCTTAATTTCCTCACTCTTTTTGGTAGGATTATTCCATATGTTGCACATCTGGCAGCGCATCGGGCAACGATACGTCAAAATAATACTTGCGTCGGTAGGACGCGGAATGTTGATGCTAAACATGATGTATCTAATTTTAATTATTCGTATATCTTGATTATATTCTCGTAGTATTCCTCGGCGTCATATTTAGATTGAGATGACATAGCGATACTGTGGTGATCGAAATGCGAGACAAACATATTTTCTATTTTGCCTTTCAAGTCAGATTCATTGCGGCTTTCGAAGGTCATACCTGTCTTGCCTTCCTCTATCAGTTCCGGAATACCACCAATTCTAGCACCCAGAACCGGAGTGCCCAGACATTGAGCCTCTATCACAGATAACGGGTTGTTCTCGTACCACTCGGAAGGTATCACTGTGAATCGTGCCTTGCCTATGAGTAATTTAATTTCATCCCACTGTTTGTAGCCCATGAACTCTACATTCTTTTTTGCAATGCCTTTTAGTTCAGCCTCCAAAGGGCCGCCGCCAATAACTTTTAGTTTATATGGCAGTTGGTTCGCGGCTTCAATTAGCGTCTTCACACCTTTTTCGTGGGAAAGTCGCCCAACGAAGCAATAGTAATCCTCGCGCTCTGTATAATTATCGCGCTTACATTTGCCAGCATCAATAAAGTTGCAAAGCACTTTTAGCTTAGTCCTATTAAAGCCACCCTGGGCCATCTTTTCAGCCATAAAAGCACTTGGACAGATATATAACTCAGTGCAAGCCTCCAATCTATCCCTTGTCCACATCTCCGCCTCCTTCCGACCAATAATAGATGCCAATGTAGAGCCTTTCATGCATTTGTTCGCTTGACAATGCGATTTATTCCCGTCGAAGCAAAGCTCACAAATATCTTCTCCGCCACGGAGACAGTCATAGCGTGGGCAAAGCAGTTTATAGTCGTGTAACGTCCAGACCACTTTGATACCTCTCTTGCGTGCAATCTCTGCCATCACAGGCGACAGCTGAGTGTGGACATTGTTCAGATGAACTACATCCGGCTTGAAGTCTTCAAGCAACTTACCAAACTTGTCCTTGACCTCTTTGGAGCCAAATGGCCTTGTGAAAGCCATCAATTTGCTCATATTGCCAGGGAAATATCTCTTCCACGGAGTGTCAATGTTCTCCGGATAGTCCATGGCAAACACCGCCACCTCGTGCCTATGAGCCTTCAACAGCTGCTCTAGGTTGAGCACATAGATGCAGTCGCCACCACGGCGGTAGTAGAATTTATTGGAGAGTAGTATGCGCATAGTTAATTTTGATATTTATTACATAAACATTAGGCCCTTACATTTATAGCATTTAATGAGAAACCATCAAATTTTCTACAGATTATTTTTAATTTGCAAGGATTCTTTATTTTGTGTGGACTCAGTATATACGACCAAATGATAGTATCAAGCAACTGTTGTTGCGTCAGAATCATATCAGTTCCTTCCCCTATTCTAGTTATGCCCGAACCAAGTATTGTTAAGCACACGTCTTTCTGACCGTAGTATTTATCTAATTCATTCCACATCGTAAAAAGGCAATCAACATATTCTTTCAAGGAAGTAAATCGGCCTCTACCATCTTTGTCGAGGGGAGCAAAAGCCATTAGTAAATCATCTCCATTTTGAATGATGGTGCCTGATTTATATCTATCCCTTTGCTTATAACAAGATTTGCGTTCTTCAGGTTTTATGCTAGACTCGTTTATAAGTTTTGCAATATCAAGCATTGAATTTTGCTTGAGATATTGACCACATAGCGATGTTGCCTTTATATCTCCGACATTATTACCCACTGTAGCCGTAAAGCACTCGTCAAAATTAATCACCCGCTTACAATTCGCTTGTTTAAGTATATCGCCATATTCCACCTCAATTGTATAACCATTACCTTTTATAGTAATCGACTTCCGTAGCAACAAACGGACGGAACAAAAAAATACACACAAAGCCACAGTCCCAAACAATACGATTGTTCTAGAGAACAAGACATCCCAATTGTTGGCATCTAAACACAAGTGACCATTTAACAAGTCTGAAAGTGAAAAATGGAAATGACTGAAAATAGAATCAGGGACAATCGTATAGATTACTGATATAAATCCCAGCGCAATTGCTAAACCTTCCTTAGCAGCTTTCTTAAAAGCCAAGCACACTTTTGACATAAGAGTAGTTCCCCACTTTCTGACCGTATGAATTATATATCCAAAATGGCACAGCATTATCTTCATAGCCTTTCATGTAATCAGGAAGCCACGCGACCTCTTTCCTAATTGAATTATACAAGATGATAATGGTTTTCTCCTTCTTCTTTGCTTGTTCGAATTCATGGCGCAAGTAAGAATAACTGTTGATGTAACCAAAATCTTCATCTACACCGGGAATGCATACAAAAGGTACTTTACAATACTCAGCTCCACAGAAGTTTTTCTTATAAGGCGTACATTTACAGCCTGATTGTTCGTGCGACATTCTATAGCACCCACTTCCGGCTGTTCTTTTTGCTGTCATATCACCTACTATAAAAACAACAGCGGATGAAGCATTTATCTGTCTGTTGAATTCCGCTTTTAAATCACAAATTCTGCAGTCAAGCGTATTGGCTACCGTACCGGATTTAACCTCTGACATATCTATGAAGTTAACTTTGTGAAGTGCGTCTTGTCCCCACTTGTTAAGTTCTTCTACTACTAAACGATCGCCATTATCTTCATCATAATCGGCGCTGATATAAACTCTTTTGCTCATAAGTATGTGATTTAGACTGATATATGGTCTTGTATTGTTCATTCTTCTTTGTAAAGACTAATTACGTAGGCATGTATAAGAACAGAGTTCTATTGCTTTGCAGGTTGCAAGAAGTTATCTTTGAACCTCACGCAACACTCGGCTATATATGTTGTTTAAAATCCCTACTCTACATTCCCATAGATATTGCTTCGAACATTCTATCACTCCCTCTGAAAGGTTTGTTACCTTATCAGGGTTTGACGATAACATTTCTATGTTATGAGCTATGTCGTCGGTTACTTGTTTATACGAATGTATCGGTATCTTTATGCCGCATTTTTCGCAAACTACTCCAGCCATTCCGCAGTGATCGAGCGTCATAGTTGGCACAGCCCATGACATTGCTTCCCATAGAGTTGTAGGGTTACCTTCACCAAGTGATGATATCACATGGAGATGTGCCGATTGTATCGTTTTCATCACCTCAGTTCTGGGAATCGCGCCTCGCCATTTAATGTTTTCGCTTATACCATACTGGTCTGCTTTTTGTCTCAACCGTTCAAGCAAGGGGCCATCGCCCAAGACGTCTAGGCGCCACGCCTTTGTCTTCACTTTGCTTAATGCGTCGATAAGCAATATGAGAGCCTTACGATGACAGACTGAACCTATCCATACTATGCGTAAAAGTTCATTTTTACTTTTATGTATGGGCTCCGTCCTGCACATGTGTGTTATACCATTCTCGGGTAGGTAGACAGTCTGTTTGCCAAACACTCGCTTCATCTGTTTTACCGTATTAGGCGTTGCTGCCATCAGACAATCAGCTCGTTTGACGGCTCGTCTTACTCTTGGGGAAAAGAACATTATCCCATTATGCAGCACGAGTCGTGCAATAGCATCTATAATGCCCGTTTTTCCCATTGCTTTCCATAAACAGAGCGGCCGATTTTCAACTCCTTGCATCGGCCCCCAAACGTATAACTTATCTTTTATTTGCCAACAGAACCCTGGCTCTTTAAAGCCAATGGGGTTTAAGTAATGGATTATGTCTATGTCTTGTTTCTCAACGATGGCTGTTACAATTTGATAAACTTTTTTGTGCCATTTCCTGTAGTTCCAGTTATATTTTATGTCGGTGATAAACCCTTTGCCATCAATTTCGACATAAGGTACGTTTATAAATGTTACGTTCTCTAGCTCGTTTGCTTGCAGATATTTCTCTATTTCTTCCTTTCCCCTTCCATATAGCACTATCAACTTATGATAAAACCGCATGTTGCAGACATAATTCCAACTGACAGAAGCTTCACTTCCTCTATATGGTGAAATGTCGTATGTAATTATTGCAATGGTCATCATCTTTGCTCGTTGTTGTAAATATTTATAAAATCTTGTGCTGCATATTCACTTGACAATTTATATCTATATTCCACACAGTTTTTCACATATTCAGTATTATTGTCCACGATTTCTTTAATATCGTTTTCATCCCACTCTTGTTTTGCTATCCCTAATTTGTACTTTATAACAAAATCAGCGGAAGCTGGTTGTAAATTCGTTAGAATTGGAGTACCGGAAACAATCGCTTCTGGGATGGATACCATATTTAAGTCTTTGCGCGTGTTGACTAGAAATGCCATTGATGTGCGAATGTATCTGTTTAGTTCTATTTGCGGCAGAAAGCCCACAAACTCAACAAACCCATCCAAATTCAAGCCCTTAGCGAGATCTTTCAATTGGCTCTCTTGTTCACCACGCCCTGCAATGATAAGTTTGAAGTTTTCATACCCAGGTATTTTGTGGAACTTGGCATATTTATGGATTATTCCATCAACATTCTTCCTGTGAATTAGCTGAGACGAACTGATGATTTGTTTTTCTTTGGAAGCTGAAAACTTGAATTTATCGATGTCTATGCCGTGATCAATAATTTTATCTGAAACTAAAGGCATATATTGGGCGATAAATTTTTTTGCCTTAGTTGATCGTGCTACTACGCATTTCACGTTTTTCATTAGAAATCTAGCAATAATATTGTGCCATATTTTTGAGGGAATTTTATGGAGTTTGTTTTGGTGCGCCGTGAGTTCCTGCCATATTATTGTCTTGTTTGGGCACAATAAGGCTGCAAAAAGTGAATGGAAAGAGAAAGTCTCACTCGATATGACCATATCAAATTTCGACTGGTTGATTTTAAGCCATTTCCAGAGCTGTGGAGAGAACGGCAATGCGTTGGTTAAAACCCTCTGGCACATCCCTTTCAAGAAAACAATTTCAAAGTCATAGTTCTCTGGCTGAGAAGCACGGTAGTCATCCAAGGCAATCAAAGTTACTTCATGTCCGAGCTTTTTAAAAGCTAGGCACATACCATAAATCATTGTGTCCTTGATTGTAGTAACTGTAGGGATTAATCCGTCTGTTGCTGTAAAAAGTATGGGGTTAAGTATGGCAATTTTCATGATTCTTAGTGAATTATTGCTTTGATGTGATAAAGTGCTGAAATTAACCACGATGCACATAGATAATGTCTTCGCAATATAAGCCACCTTGTCAATGCAAAATGAATTTTTGTGGGCCTTGATGATTTTATAATGTCGTATATAGTCTCATCTTCTACAATGTTTTTTATTGACTGGCCTCGTATAATATTTGATTCTAGATGCGCTTGGATTGATACATAAAAGTCATTACAAACTGTTAGTTTGTCAAAAGCAATATTCCAACTTTGGTGTAATTTACAAATATCCGCATAAAGTACTTTTATCGTTAAATAATAATCTTTAGGTAAGCGAAGTGCTCTATCCTTTCTAAGCACTCTATACATATATCCCGAGTAGTCGCAAACTAAGACATTACTAATATAATTATAGTACCGATAGTTAAAAACAACATCCTGAGAACGCCGTAAATCAGGAAACCGAATATTGTTTTGCTTGATAATACTATTTTTATATATCTTGCAGTGAGGTGCAGCTATAAGCCCTTTGCTTAATAATTCAACATAACTCTTTCTGACATCCTCTTGACCTTTGATAACTTTATTCTCTGAATGATATTCAACAATTGAAGTTTGTTTACCCTTGTCATTGAAATATACTGCAGTTTCTTTTGTTGTGACTAAATCATAATCATCTTTTTCAATTAGATGAACCATCGTTTCCACGAAATCCTCTTTCACCCAATCATCAGGATCAATGAATATCACAAATTGTCCATTAGCATGAATAAGTCCATTATTGCGTGCTGGCCCTGACCCAGCGTTTTCTTGCCAATATACGCTGAAACGCCTATCTCGTTGACAATATTCCTTTGCCAGCTCATAAGAGCCATCATTGGCCCCATCTATGACAATGATTACCTCAATATTCTTATATGTTTGGGCGACGATGCTATCTAGGCACTGAGCCAAATAGGAGTAGACATTGTATGTGGGAAGAATTATAGATATTAATGGGTTATTCATACTATTAAGATTTTGTTCTAGTCTTACTTACTTGCTATTTTTTTTGCGTATTGCTTATCGCTCAACACATTGTTGACATGTAGCGCAACGAATATTTTAATTGCTTCCTTTATTCCAAAATGCCGAAACTTATATCGAAACTGAACAAAGGGATTGTCGCCCATAGGGGAATATAACCGTTTGAAACGAGCGGCAATTGTAAGGCCATCTTTTCGTGCTCTATTATTGCGTACTGTATTTGGTGTGCACACTCCGAGGTACTTCCGAGTTGTAAGAACTTTTATCCCAGCTTCCCTTGCTCTGAGTCCATAGTCGAAGTCTCCAAGATGATGTTGAAACATGTAATCAAGCAATCCTATTTTCAACACGACGGCTCTGGACACCAACACACAATTGCCATTAAGCCAATACACGTCCTGCATGGTACCATTTGGAATGATGGCTGTATCATCATTCCTACGCCCACCATAACTGAAGTCGCCATTCTCTGAACAAAACGCTCCACAAATGATGCACTCGTCGTTGCACAAGCCTGAGCAATATATGAGCTCCCTCAAAGCATCATCGTTTAAAAAGGTATCGTCATTTAGCCAAATGTAGGCATCATAATCTTTAGTTTCACGAGCCTTTTCCCAAGAGGCTAGCATGCCACGATTCCAAAAAAGATTACCTGTACCACGAAAAACATGCACTTTAGGGTACGCAGAACTCACTGCTTCATAGGTCCCATCTGATGAGCCATCATCGCATAGGAAAACATCCATTTCAGCACTCTTTTGTTGAGCAAAAAGCTGTTTGAGACATCTTAATGTTGTATCCTTCCTATTGAAACATGTCAAGAGAATAGCTACTTTCTTAATCATAGTGCATCTTGTAAATTTAAGTTACCTCCAACATTGGGATAAAAATCACGTCTTGCAACGTTTTGTTTTAGAACTTTATTGGGCTTTCCGCCAAAAATCGAATTCGGGTTGTTGTACGACTCTATTATTGTTGAGCCATAGGGAAGTATAGTTCCATCAGCCAAGTTTACTCCTTTTAAAATAGATGTCTGTGCTCCCAGCCAACAATTATTCCCGATATGAATTGCCTTTGGCTCATTTAATATATCACTAGATCCATTGAGCGATTGCAACTCGTGATCATCTCCATCAATTATGGTTGAGTCCATCCAATATTACAATTTCTTCCTATAGTAATTTCTATCACAAGAAATGAGCAAAAAAACAATTGGGCTTAAAACCTTTACCCACCTCCAGATGTCCTTTCAAGTTGAGCACCGAGCCACAAGGTATATCTAACGTGTCTTCAATTACTAGTCTAGATTTACCCCCGATGCATAAATTTACTGGGTTGCCATTTCCACGAAGAAACGATCCCTTGGTCCTACCAATGGTTATCCGCTTAAACGAGACTCCCTTTTGGAACTCTATCCTGTTGCGGCATATTGTGCCACAACAAACATCCGCGCCACAAACTATTGGGAACTTCATCGCGTCTTTGAAACTAAAGGCTTTGAAATTCAAGTACAGTGTATTGTGACTCGCCTTTATAAGCTTTATCATTGCTATGGGCATCAACTTCTATGAGCAAATATAACGCATATTGCGTAGAAAGCAAGACTTGTAAAGCATGATTATAGCTTATCCTTTCGAGCCACTCCTGACTTGATAACTCTATTCGGCATACCTCCGAATATGCAATACGGCTCTTCACACTTCTTGGTGATAATGCTGCCATATGGTACTATTGTGTTATCGCACAGATGAGCGCCCTTCATAATAGTTGATTTAGCACCTATCCAGCAGCCTTTGCCAATCACAATATGCCTTGGGGTATTTATAACTTCACCTCTTTCTATATTGATAATGTCATGTCCATCACCATCAATGAAAGTACAATCCCATCCGGTACCCACATTGTCGTCGACTTTAATAAGTGAACTTGCGCTGATGATACTGTTGGCATTGATGTGCACATTGTTGCCAATGTTAATTTCACCTTTGTTATTGATGGCAATTGCGTAGCCCATATCTATAGAACAATGTCCCCTAAATACTAACCTGCAATCTGGTTCAATATAGATGGATGCTCTCTTCTGGCCTAGACAAAACGAACCTCTTCGAGTGCCGAATGAAATCATCCCCAAAGACAAAGATGATGAGTCGATAGCAATACCCCCTCGGCTAAGTGCACGAATTTTAACGTGGGGATTAATTGTTATCGGGAATTTTATAGCTTGTCTTAATGGCAAGTATCTGATATTGAAATACAGCGAATATATAAAAATACGTATTTTTAGGAACATGGTATTTTGTTTTTAATATTTGTTACTTGCTGCGTTATTGAGTTACATAATTTCTATTCCATGAAACGCCATCTTTTACCTTCCGCGCAGGATTGCCCACATATATTGAATTAGCGTCAATGTTTTTAGTTACAACAGAAGACATTCCAATAATTGAATTATCCCCTATAGACACACCTTTCAACACGGTACAATTCTTACCTATCCAAACGTGATTGCCAATTATTATTGGTTTGCTATTATTGATTGTTTTGCCATCAATGTCAGTAATCTGATGAGAATCAGTATTCCAAATATCTATGTTCTCAGAGAGCATGCAATCATCACCTATTATAATATAGTTATCTCTGCCCATGCAAGTTATCATACAATTTATATTTTCAGTGAAATGCTCACCAATAACAACACGACAGTCTTCGCCTCGAACTACAATTCTTAAACCGAAAATTACCGCTTTGTTTTTTATTTCAACCACGTTGTCATTACCATAAACCTTAATCGACAACCCGAAAATTTCCTGTGTTGTATCGCCTATTGAAATTTTGTTGTTGTTACCCCTAACAATAAATAGAGATTTTACTATTTTAAAATGGCCTAAATTGATATGGTTTACACCAGACTGGACCTCGAATGCACATTTCTTAACATACGCGTTTGAATGATAAATACTTTTGCCATATCGTATATTTAACAATATAGACGATATGAGATTGTATATTCTGTCTAACATCTTCTTGTATTTGGTTTAAAGATACTACGAGCCCAATTTTTGAAATCATTTTCTGTCATTTCTATAAATCTATTTGAATAGCACATGAATATTGGTATCCAAAGGTACAAGTTAATAAGATCAAACCGGTCAAAATCTTCAATCCAGCCATACAACCATCTGAAAGCTACATATACACCTATTATTTGCATTGTGAAGCTTCTACTTTGGTATACAGCTTTAAAGGCAGCAATCAAGTAAACTAAACTCACAATTATGACGCCTATAATTCCAAGATAGTTAAATACGTTTAGCATCCTAACTTCGCAACTCCATCGCTCATTACGTCCAGATTTCCAATCAATTCCACTAATTACAATGGAGTCGTAACCGCGCGCAAAAGAACGTCCGTATAACACATAGTTATTATCCAACGCGCTTTGAATTTCCTCTATATATAGAAAAGTTCTAGTGTCAGCGGTCAAATTTTCTTGTTCGCCCTTATTAAAAGAATCTTGTACTGAAACCTCGTCCCATCCTAATTCTTCTTGAATTTGGAATATATTAAACTGTCCAGATATACCCAACCACAAAAATACTATCGGTGAAACAACAAGTGTAATAAGAGTTATTTTTATTGCAAACCGTGGAATATATTTTTGAAAATATATTATTATCGCAAAAAATATAGATATAGCGAAGCGTAGTATAGAAGACCTCGCGCCTAATGCGCCAAACAACAAAACAAGGGCAACAGCAATGAGAACAATTATTCGCCATTTCCTTTCTAAATAAGGCAAAAATATCAATAAAAAAGCATATGGCGCTAAGAATCTACCAACAGCCTCGCCCTGCATAAATGCTAATAAAATGAAGAATAAGGGAATGGAATACTTACACCAATCGCGTGTTACTTTTGATATATTTGAGGGATTTTGAAAATATAACCATCCAAGACATAATGTCCAAGCAGTCAGTTTGGTTATCATTCCCTGAAAATCTTTATAACCTTCGGACATGAAGACACCATACAAAGTGCCTAATATGATTATTCCATATAGACATTTGAAAATTTTTGGCGTTTTTTGACAAAGAGTTTTATGATGAAAATAATATACAACAAATGACATAGGAAGCATTAATTTTAGAAAATGGTGTATCCACCATCCACCTAAAAATAAATTAAAACTCACCCATTGCTGCACGGACTCCCATGTCAATAACAGGATAAGGAAAGGGATTAATTTAACAATATCACGCATATCTACCAGTAACAAGCGCCTTCTACTTGATTTGCATTTTTGGGACGACCTTTCTCTCCTGGCCGTATCCAATATTCATTAATTAGTTTTGAATATGTACCAACAGGTATTCCCCATTCTTTGACACCATAATTAGGATTTTCCCATCTATTACCGATAATACCAAACAGCAGTTGTAAAGCACCTGCCAGATGAATCGCTTTCTTCCCCTGCCTTTTAACATGAGCAGCTAGACACATTCCATATGCTCCACAACCAATAAGGCACACGTCATAGTCGTGTTTATCTATCTCATCTTTCATCCATTGTAAAGCATCAAACCAATTTGTAAAACCATTGTCTTCTCCACCCAAACTCTGGACAGCTTGTATTACCTCCAGTCTAAAAGATGGTAGTACTAGTTTGTTATAAAATAGGTTCGCTCTACTGTTATTATATTGTTCCAACATTTGGCATGCAAAAGGATGTACCACAAGCACCTTTTTGCCCTCAAGAGCGCGTGTCCAAGGTGATTGCACCCAAAAAGGCTCCAAATCCTTAAGGAACACCTTGTGTGTATGAGCTAATTCGTCTTTAATATAGTTTTCCATTTTGAGCCAGGAGCCAAGCACATCAATTTGCTTA
This sequence comes from Marseilla massiliensis, assembly GCF_016899955.1. Taxonomy (GTDB): domain Bacteria; phylum Bacteroidota; class Bacteroidia; order Bacteroidales; family Bacteroidaceae; genus Prevotella; species Prevotella intestinigallinarum. Next base: position 19,087 of record NZ_JACJJL010000021.1, read on the forward strand.
ACATCCTCCAAAACAGTTTCTACGAACCTTGCCACCAAGTGTTCATCTGCGGGGAAAAAACCCGAAAAATCTCTTATTTTGCGGCATAGCACATCCTTGTTCCACCATATGGGGCAATCGCCCTTGATGAATTTCAAGATGTTATGCTTGTCTTTAGACATTTCTAGGAAGCCTATAATAGTAGTCAGCTCCGTACTCCCAAAGCGAGTTATCATGCAAGGCCTGTCAGATATAAGAAGCCCATATATCAAATCTGATGCTTCTTCTGGAGACACAGGAACATCCTCTGGCCGAACATGGAACCCATCACCACGAGAAAAACGTTGATACAGGTTACGAAGCCTTATTAAAACGCTGTAATATGCTTTCATCATTATTTAACATTAAAAATTTTTCACTAGCAATGTTCAATGCAACAGAGATTACACATGATGTAAAGAATAAGAGGGGCTTTGAAATAGAGTCCTCCACATAACGTGGTATACAATTAACCACACCATGAATCAAGAATAACTGGCACTTATATTACCAAACAACACGATTGATCTTATTGAAAGAACACGAGCTAATACCGAGTTTGTCTGCATTATAGATAATAGAAGTAGAGATAAAAATAATTCTGCCAATATCGGTTTTATATGGTCTATGAAGGAAGTGTTATTCAACAAATACGTCATCATTAGAATGAAGATGAAAGGTAAAAGATACCGTTCCCCGATCTTTTGTTCGTTGAACCGGTTTAGTAAAGCCAATCTAACGATAAAGCATCCCATTATGAAAAATCCAAAATTATAGAATGGGCTTAAATAACTAACCCTAGACATGTATATGTTAGGATTATTGATTGGTATCAGATGTGCCGGGGAAATATTACTAACAAATTTTATAAATTAATTGTATTGTTAATGTTACTATAACCGCACAATAACATTGCTTGATTGACATGCTATTTATAGAATTTACCTTTTGGGGAAAAGTGTATGCAATTATCCAAATTATAAATAGTGCCGAAATATACCATGCTGAACCATTATAGCTTATATTAATACTTACATGTGGAATTAAGTCTTGTGTATAGGTAAGGCATAACGGCAAACTAATGATTGCATAGATCCAATCGTAAGAGTGTTTGGTATTCTCCCACAACCAAAGAACACAATGATAAACGTTATAATGTATAGAAAATATAACTTATGAAATTTCTATCTGCAAACTCTTATTTTAGTTGACCAATTAAGTTCTGGGATTATTCTCATCTTGTTAGAAAAAAGAAATCCACTTAACATAAAGAAAGCAATTAAGCAACTACTTCCTTGGTCATCTGCAAACCTCCCCAATTCTCCTAGTCCCTCGTCAAACCAAAAAGTCTGTGTGCGCATGATTAATATCCCCATAATCGCCAAACCACGTACAGCTTGTAACTGGATGCCCCCCAATTTAATTGCCATGCTTTGCTAATTTTATAATTTTTTCTACTATCATGGTTTTAAGATGCTTAGGTAATGCAAATACAAATATTATTAGGGCGACAGAACATCCAGCAAGAATAGTACTGCAAATACAGCCAATTGCATTATGTGGTATTACTAAATACAACACAACAGGCGCAATCAAACAAATAACTGTGAACTTTGCCACGGGTATGATTACTTTTGAAATAAATATATGAACATCAAAGCTCACGATATTATGCAAAAGATATAAATGTATCGCCATGTTTATAATGCAAGATATAAGCACTGGGATATAACATGATATCGGAGAGAAACCTAAATAGAATAATAAATAGGCTGCGCCAACTACTAGAGCGTTAATAGATGCAATTATGACATTCAATCTTTTTACGTTTCCTGTAGCTTGTATACCCATTGCTACCGGATCAGTCATCGCATTTACAAAGGATACAGCAAAAATGAAACGCACGAAAGCAACAGTATACTCAGGTACCTCTACCAACCAAATTTCCAATAGTCCATCAATATTTATTGTCAACGGTATAATCACACACAAAAGTAGATATGAACAATATTTTGAATTATTGCATATGAGGGCTTGCATTTCTTTAATTTCACCTGCAGCATAATATTTCATTACTTGTGGTCGGCAAGGTGTTTGAAAGCTACTGTACATTTGGCGGACAATATTATTTACTTGCATAGCAACTCCACGAGCAGCGTTTACTACTGTGCCATAGAATACATTGATTAAGATATTTATTCCTTGATCTATCAGAAGAGTTGACAATGCACCAACCATATTCCAACTGGAATATGAAAGCATATTCTTGAACAAGTTTTTATCAAACCCGAATTTCATCGAGCATTCGTCAAACTTTCTTATGCAATACCATCTGTATATTAAAACATTTAAGAAATTAACCATAAACATCAACATCGCATATAACTTCAGTTTATCAAAATCAAACAATAACAGAAGATATACGATAAGGAGTTTCATTACTGCATCGAATATACTCATATAAGCATAGACATTCATACGCTCATGAGATATTATTGATGCGGAAAATGGTGTTTGTGTGATTGTGAGTATTGTCGAGAATAAGGCAAACTGATAGACCCAATTGGCCGCCTCCATTCTCACTGGGTCTATATTTAAATATGAGTTAACAAACCGAAGTCCAACTGTTTCACCTAGCAAAAGAATAATTCCTGCAGATACGGCGGATAATGTAACAGTCGTAGCAAAAGTCCTCTTAAGTTCTATTATATCTCCCTTGCCTAAAGCAATGGTGAGAAATCGTGATGTGCCACCGGACAATATCGTATTTACATATGTAAGAAGTACAATTATTCCACCGGTTACATTGTAGATGCCATAATCAGAAACCCCCAACACATCTAGAACGACTCTTGACGTGTATAGGCTTACAGCCATCGTCAAAATCATTCTTAAATATAGATATAGAGTATTCTTAGCTAATCGTTTGTTGTTATTGTTATAATTACTCATAACTTGTCGTTAGTTCTGTCTAATAACTTTGCATGGAATTCCTACTGCCACACAATTCGCTGGCAGGCTATGCGTCACTACGCTATTCATTCCGACCACGGTATTTGCGCCAATGGTAACACCTTTTTTTACAACGACGTTTGCGCCTAAAAACACATTATCTTCAATGATTATAGGCATGGGGGGGGTAGTTCTAGCATCTTCAAAATGAGCGTCCCCATCCATAATTAGTGTATTGGCACCACAACGGACATTGTTACCGATAGTGATTTCATTGAAACACCAAATTGATGTTCCACTGAAACCACAATTATCACCAATTGTTATTGAACATGTTCTAGAATGCAAAGGGGTTGCTGAAACAATTATTTTGTGATTTAGACCAATACGATTTGAAACCGGCGACGACCTAAATATGCATTTTTTACCAATTCTAATACTTCCCCCATTATTCAACTCAAAGTGTGGTTTACCATAGAAGATACAACTTTTACCAATTGCTACACCTTGCAGCTTCAGCAAAGTATATGTAAATGCTGTGACAATTTTCGATGCTAAGCTTATAGAATTCCGTCGAATATAGTTTAACAGCCGATTACATAAAGGGGATTTATTTGCAGTCATTTATAAGATAATATATTATCTGATTAATAGTTTGATCCTTAATAGGATTCTGTCAATCCTATTAATTGCGGGTACAACATAAATATTATATCTGTTCTTTATTATTCTTTTCAGATTACAACGGCTTGGTAGGCATTTCATTTATAAATCCTCTCACAGAGAAATCCATTTCAATATTATTATCTTTAAATAATTTGTAGCCTCACGAATCCACCGCCCTTTTACAATTCCTGTAAAGATATATCGTATGATTTCAAACTCATTGAGTTTAACCCACGTTCTATCAACGACAAAATATCGATGATTAAATATAGAGGAACGTTTAGAATCATATCTTTCAAACTGCCAAGCGTCTTCTCTCAACTTTAACAATTCAAAAATTCTTCCTTCCGCCATTATTTCTGGTCATATATTATGTTATCAAGATGCTCATATTCGGACTTTCCAGATGCAAGAAGAGACTGGTCGGTAAGGTGAATACATTTTATTTCGCTATTAGCTAACATCCAATCGGCGGAACTAGCGACAATCTCAGATTTTACTTTTGCTTTAAGAAAATTATCTTCATGGAGATACAAAATGATTTCATAATCAATTTGTTCTAATGCCCAATATAAACACTGACTCCAAGTGGCTCTTTTCTTTTTGGGGAAATTATTGCGTAAGCATCCTTCAATGTTAAATATTTAAATCCCGAATAATAATACTGTCTTAATTCTGTATTTAAGTATACATTGCCTTCATAATCTGGCCAATACTGGCAAATAGCGTGAAAAATGGATCCAAACAATCTTCAAACTTATCACAAGTATTTCTAAAATCGAGTATTTCAAAAATTCCAAACAATTGAGAATTCCCTTCGAATATAACTAATTAATCCCTCCTAAATATATCCCTTGTATACACCTTATCCACCACATCGTCCAAGCAAGCATCATAGCGGTTTGCGATGATAGCCTGGCTCTGCGACTTAAAAGCATTGAGGTCGTTCACCACTCGGCTGCCAAAGAATGTGCTGCCGCCTTCAAGTGTAGGTTCATAGATTATCACTTCAGCTCCTTTTGCCTTAATACGTTTCATTACGCCTTGGATTGACGACTGCCGGAAGTTGTCCGAGTTTGATTTCATCGTAAGACGGTAAACACCAACAACACATCTCTTTTCTTCTGACGGATTGAAGTCACCACGGTTGTAATAGTCATAGTAACCTGCTTTGTGAAGAACACGGTCAGCAATGAAGTCTTTTCTTGTCCTGTTACTTTCTACGATTGCTTGGATTAAGTTTTCAGGAACATCAGCGTAGTTGGCAAGCAGCTGTTTTGTGTCTTTAGGTAAACAGTAACCACCATAACCAAAGCTTGGGTTGTTGTAATGTGTCCCGATACGTGGGTCAAGACAAACGCCATTGATGATTGCTTGCGTGTCAAGACCTTTCATCTCGGCATAGGTATCAAGTTCGTTGAAATAGCTTACCCGCAGAGCAAGGTAGGTATTGGCGAAGAGCTTCACGGCTTCGGCCTCAGTCAACCCCATGAAGAGCGTGTCTATATTTTCCTTGATTGCTCCCTCTTGCAGTAGGGCGGCAAACTGCCGAGCAGCCTTATCTAGCCTTTCATCACCATCTGGACGGCCAACTATGATGCGACTGGGATAGAGATTATCGTAGAGAGCCTTGCTCTCACGCAGGAATTCTGGCGAGAAAATTATGTTCTCTGTATTCAGCTTTTTGCGTACACTCTCAGTATATCCCACAGGGATGGTGCTCTTTATCACCATAATGGCATTGGGGTTGACGCTCTTTACCAGCTCAATGACCTCTTCAACATGGCTCGTATCGAAGTAATTCTTAACTGGGTCATAGTTGGTTGGGGCAGCTATGACCACAAAGTCTGCATCAGAGTAAGCCTTTGCGCCGTCAAGGGTAGCAACAAGATCCAGAGGTTTTTCTGCAAGATACTTTTCAATATACTCATCTTGTATCGGAGACTTACGTTTGTTTATCAAATCAACCTTTTCTGGTATCACATCCACAGCCACTACATGATGATTCTGACTTAAGAGAGTCGCAATACTAAGCCCGACGTATCCTGTGCCGGCAACAGCTATATTTATATTCTTATCCATAATTTAAATGTATAATGATTTAAGCAATAATAATGTAAAGACATTTCTATTGCCATAGCATAACCAATATAACGAATTCGTATATATTTAATAGTACTGTGCCAACAATGGTTATGAATTATACCATATCGACCAGACTTACCTTATCTATTATTTATAATACATCCCTAACACAAACTACCGCAACATATACCCACCTCGCGAAACCAATCAACAAGCATAGTAAATTCACTCTACCATGTAACATCTGGCGTTGGGAGGAATGGCGGGAAGACTTGCGAATAAATTCGTGTTGATAAGTTATATTACAATTATCGTGAATTGCGCGGATAAGTTCAAACAACCTCGACATACTCGGGGCTGACGTCGACGCCGACGGAGAGGAGGTTGGGCAGCTCTACGAGCAGGCGGCGGGTGCGTGTGCCGCGCAGCTTGAGGAGCCGGCCTTCGTAGCCGTCGAGGGGGCCTCCGACGATGCGGACTGTGCGTCCGAGCATTGCCGGCGTTATCTCGTCGGGGCGGTAATAGCGTGGACTGTCGGCCGTATTTACCGCACGCATGAAGCGCTCCATCTCTTCGTCGGGCACGGTCATGTGGCGGTTGTGGTAATTGCGCACAAAGCGGTAACGCAATGTTGGCGTGGCCTCGATGATGGGCGAGAGCACCGACAGCGTGGAACGCGCGAAGAGCAAGTCTTGCACAACGGGCACCAACTCCCGCCGCCGTTTCCCCCCCTGCGTGAATACGCGTTCGTGCATGGGCGTGAAACATACAATCCCACGCATGGCAAGCAACTTGTAGGCCGGCAACTTGGCGTGCACCGGCTTCATGTCGCATAGCACAAACCACTGCCTCCGCTCGCCGGACTCTTCGTTTGGCAAAGCCGTCACACTGTCGTCAACGCTGCACATAAGAAAGGGGTTACGTATGTGTCATTCTTGCCCAAAGAGCAAACCTTTTAGTACCTCACGGCAGTGTATCTTACTGAAAGCCATGAAGTTACAATAGAATCATTAAGAAGTTGCGGGCAAAATGCGATTGCCATTTTATCTTTGTTTAAAGCCTTGTCCGGGAAGCCACCCGGGCCACATCACTCAGGCACGCATCACAGCTTGTGGCGCCATGGCGCCCTATGCGCAGCAGGCTTTTTCGCGTGCAAAAATACACAAAATACTTGAGACGGCGGCCTTTTCAATGCTAAAATAAGCGCATGTTGAAAATTGTTCTAATATAGATTATGGCCACACGAGGAGGGAAAAGAGTATGGCGGCGACCGTTTTTGAATTGTCCTTCAACACTTTAATTATCTTACAAAACAGAAGTAAAATGCGTTTATCACCTTATTTTTAACATTTGGCCGGGCCCACCAAGCCACAAGAGCCGGGCCGCCCGAATACCCCCGGCGCAAGGCAGGCGGCGGCGCGGGCCACGTCGGCCCCCTACGGCGGATGCCGCCCGGCCGCTACAACACCCATGAACAGGTTTGCGGCCTGCCGGCGTATACCTTGCCGGCAGGCCGCATTCACATTTGCGTGGCGCCCCATCCCGCCGCCGGGGGCCGGGCTACGGCAGCCACAAGATGCGGTTTAAAGCTTGTGCAGCCATTTCGCCGACGGCACATCCATCTTCGGATTGCCCTTGTAACCGATAGAGGCTGCACCGCTGCGGTCGACCTTCAGCGAGGCCACCGCATGGCAATTAACCTTGCTGGCGCCCGAGGCCGAGGCCGAAACGCGCTGGGCCACACACTTCTCGGCATTGACATTCGCCGCGCCCGAGGTGGAATAGTCGGCGTCGACGGCCGTGCCCTTAACAAAGGCCTTGCTGGCGCCCGACAGGCCGATGGTTGATTTCTCAACCTGCTGGTCTACGTCTACCTTGCTCGCCCCAGACATGTCAAACGATGCCGTCTTGGCCTTCAGCTTGCCAAGCGACAGGTTTGAGGAGCCGCTGGCATCGACGTCGAGGTCGGTACAGCTGACCGATGCCCCCGAAAACCTTGAAGCGCCCGAGAGCGACAAGTCCAGCCTGCGGGCCGATATGGCGCCGTCGGCCACAAACCTTGACGCTCCCCTGAGATCGACGCCACTGAGTGAAGGCGACGAAACGCGCACCTCAAACTTGTCGAGCGACTGTATGGCGCCATCATACTTGATGCCCACCAAGAGGTTTCCGTCGTTAACCTTCACATAAACATATTCCATCAGATTGTCAGACGTGCAAACCTCCACTTTCTGCGGGCCTGAAGTCTGGGTGTAAACCACCGTGGCCACACCCGAAGCCTCTATGGTGCTGAACTTGCCAACGCTGTAACTCTTTGTCACATAGTTGCCGCTTGCCTTTATAGACTTGCCGCCGCTGCCAATCTGATGCAGCACCGTCTGCGCTGATTTTTCAGTGCAAGCCCCCAGCGATAAAAGCGCTACAGAGGCAAATAAAAATGCCATCAATCTCATAATACACTGTTTTTGGTTAATACTTATATTATATAGACGCATTGGAAGAAACAAATGTTGCATCGGAACCTAAATATTTATCCGATGCTGCAAAATATCCGCACAACAGAACAAACGGTGGAAGCCAGGGCCACCGTCTGCGCCGCCATTTCACCGAATGCGGCAAAAACAGACTTGCCAGGCCGCAACCGGGCATCATACAGACCATGGCCTGTTTCTGAAATTACCTGCAACAGGCCACCATGCGCTGAATGTTTGTTCCGCCATCAGCATCATGCCCCACAAACGCCAACATCACGCAGCCGCGCCGCCCCACCACGGGCGCCGCCCGAAGACAAGCCGGGGCAAGGCTGCCGCCACACCTGCGGCTGCGCTGACAGCAAGCAGGGCACTGCTGCCCCACCCCGCCGCACCGCCGGTGTTTGCGGTTGCCTTGCCCCGAAAGTCAGGCCACGGCCATACCGGTCAGCTGCCCTTGCTCCATAGCTTGGTCATGTCTTCGAGCGTCTTGCCCTTGGTTTCGGGCACAAGCTTCCAGACGAAGAATGCCGCAACCACGCATATCACGCCATAGAGTCCGTAAGTGAACCAGTGGCCGAAGTCGGGGTCGCCGGCCGTCTTCATGTTGAACATGGGCACAAACGTAGAGCTTACAATCCAGTTGAATATCCACTGGAACGCCACGGCGATGGCCACGGCCTTGCCGCGTATGGTGTTTGGGAATATCTCGGCAATGAGCACCCAGCATATCGGGCCCCACGACATCATGAACGATGCGCTGTAGACCATGATGCTCACCATGCACACCATGCTCATCGAGGCATTGCCGAAGGTGAGGGCCACGCCAAAGGCTCCCACGGCCATGCCTATGCTGCCTGTGATGAGCAACAGCCGGCGGCCCCACTTCTCGACGGTGAAGATGGCCACAAGGGTGAACAGGATGTTGACAACGCCCATCACGACGGTGTTGACCATGGGGTCGGTCATGCCCATGTCGCCGAAGATGCGCGGAGCATAGTACAGCACGGCGTTGATGCCTACGGCCTGCTGGAACACGCTGAGCATGATGCCGATGAAGATTACCATGACGCCATAGGTGAACAGTCGCTCGGTCTTCTCGGTGATGGTGGTCTTTATCTCGTGCAGAATCTCGCTGCCCACGGTGGCTCCGTTGATGCGCTGCAGTATGGCCAGGGCCTTGTCGTCGCGCCCGGCCATGACAAGGTAGCGCGGAGTCTCCGGCACGAGGCATATCAACAGCGTGAACAGCCCTGCCGGCACGGCCTCGCTGCCGAACATATAGCGCCATCCCGTAGATATGGTCCATGCGGCCTCGTCGGCGTTGAGCACCTTCATGGCCTCAATCACCGGGTTGGCGTTCTCGCCAAGGATGATGAAATTGACGAAGTAGACCACGAGCTGGCCGAAGATGATGGCAAACTGGTTCCACGAGACGAGCGTTCCGCGTATGTTCGACGGCGCCACCTCGGCAATGTACATGGGGCAGATGGCCGAGGCAAGACCCACGCCCACGCCTCCGATGATGCGGTAGATGTTGAACGCCACGAGCAGTTCGAAGTTTGGCACGCCATGCTCGAATATCAGGAACTCGGGCTCCATCGACCCCAAGGCCGATATGAAAAACATCACGCCTGCAAAGAACAGCGACTTCTTTCGGCCCCAGTTTGAAGCCAGGTAGCCCGAGATGGCGCTGCCTATGATGCATCCCACCAGGGCGCTGGCGCAAGTGAATCCGTGCCACGCGTCGGTGTATGTAAAGTCGTCGGCTCCGAGGAAGAACGCCTGCAGGCCCTTCTCCGCCCCCGATATTACGGCGGTATCGTAGCCGAACAGCAAGCCGCCGAGCACGGCGACCAGCACGATTGAAATGAGGTAGCCCATGCTACCCTTCTCTTTTTGTTCCATTGTCTTATTGCTATTTTAGGTTTTCAATTGTCGTATGCCTGCCGGCCGGGCCCCGACGGATGCCCCGGGCCTGTGGCCGGCTATATAATAATACGTATAAACGGCCATATCCCCCCGAAGAAAGTTGGCCGGCCGGAAGTAGCGCAGCCTGCGGTGGCCGGCGGGGTTTATTCATAACATTGTAACACGGAATGCAACCGGCACGTCGGGCTAATTGATTACTTTTGCACGGTTTTAACAAACAGTCGACATGATGAATACCACTGCAAACATTAAATCAGCCATGATGGCCTGTGCCGCCGGCATGATGCTCGCGCTCACGGCCACGGCCCAAACGCGCGCCGAGCGCGAAATAGAAGCCAACCCGCGCCTGGCCGCCGGCAAGTATATGGCGTATGAGGCCCCGCAGGGGCGCCCCACGCCGCCACCCGAGGGCTACAGCCCCTGCTACATAAGCACTTACGCCCGCCACGGCTCGCGCTACCTGACCGGCGAAGACAAGTATGAGCCGGCGCTCACGGCGCTGGCCGAGGCCGACCGCCGCGGCGCGCTGACGCCCAAGGGCAAGCGGGCGCTGGCCGTGGTCGAGGCCCTGGCCGAAGAATGCGGCGACCGCTACGGCGAACTGACGCCCAAGGGGGCCGCCCAGCACCGCGCCCTGGCCGACCGCATGTTTGCAAACTATCCGGAGATATTTGCCGACGGCACCCATGTCGACGCACGCTCTACATACAAGACGCGCGCCTTCCTGTCGATGGCTGCGGCATGCATCGAACTGAAAGGGCTCAACCCGCGCCTCAACATAACCACCGACGCCAGCGAGCACGACGCTTACTACCTGAAATACAAGAACCCCGTCTACTCAGACAGTTGCCAGCAAAACGCCGACTCGGCCTTCGCCGCCGCGCGCGAGCGGTTTGTCAGGCCCGACAGGCTGATGCGCAGTCTGTTTGCCGACGACTACCTGGCCGAGATCGACGACCCGCAGCAACTGATGGTCGACCTCTTCGAGTATCACGGCATAAGTCAGAGCTCATACGCCCAGCCCGACCTCGGCTTCCTGTTCACCACCGAAGAGCTGTTCGACCTGTGGCAACTCAACAACTTCGAGTGGTACTACGAGCAAGGCCCGTCGCCACTGAGCGGAGGCCACATGCCCCGACTGGCCCGCAACCTGCTGCGCAACATCGTTGAGACGGCCGACACCTGCCTGGCCTCGGGGCGCCCGGCGGCCACGCTGCGCTTCGGCCACGACACCAACCTGGCGCCTCTCGTGGCACTGATGCAGATGGAAACGTTCGACCGGCCCACCGCCGACTGGGACTCGATAGCCGAGTATTACCAAACCTACCGCATCATACCCATGTGCGGCAACGTGCAGCTGGTGTTCTTCCGCAAGGCGGGCAGCGCCGACATACTGGTAAAGCCGCTGCTCAACGAGCGCGAAGTACGCCTGGCCAACGCCACTACCGACGTGTGGCCCTTCTACCACTGGGCCGACCTGCGCCGGATATGGATGCATACGGTAGAGAGCATCACGCTGCCCAAGAAGCCGGAAGGCATGAAGACCGACTGACGCCGACGGCCCAACGGACGAGCCCCGGCCGGGCCGACATGGGCGGGCACAGGGCCACGCGCGGCGGCTGCGGCGGCAGGCCGGGCACACGGCGACCAACCGTCTGACTGTCAAGGCATTGCAACAAGGCCTGTTTTACAGCGCGATATGGGCCGTTTGGCATTGTCAAACGGCCCATATAGCAAGCCCGAACGGCCCATACTGCAATAGCATGCTGCACTCACGGGCAACCGGCGGACGGCAGGCGCCATGGCTGCACCGCCTGCGTTTGCACTCGATAGCAACAAAAACCCGTGCCGGTCGTCAAACAGACGGTGGCATGCTTTTGTGGTTTTTCACAGCCTTCAAAGTGCTTTCGTACCGTTGTCGACATCTTTCCGGCCGTTTTGCCTAAGCCTTAACCGCCGCGCCTTAGGCTAAGCGGACTGACTATCTGAACGGCAACAGCACCGAACCACGCCGGGCCCCGATGACCGACACGTGCAAAACTACCGCCACCGCCATCCACTACTTGCAAGCCAACCGGCCCACCGCGCCCTTGCCACACCGGCGGCAACCCACGAGATTGGCATATATTTCAATGAATATTGATTGCCGCCCCAACCTAAAGCACAGCATACTGCACCGATGCAGGGCAGAAAGCAATGTGCCGGAAAGGGCATGGAACAGTTTGCGAAGCACTGCCCCGAAGCGCGCCCACCACCGCAACACGACGACAGAATCCCACAGCCAAACCGCAACCAGACAGGCCCGGAAACAAAAAACAAATCATAAAAAAAGCAAATACGCATGTATTTATCCATAAAATGTGTATATTTGCATCGGTCATAATAATGTATTTACACATACGTCCAATGCCTATACGACTAAAAAATGCAAAAATCCATGGTGCCACACCTTAAGTATTGATGCCGTCGGCCGGTAGGATGTGGCAAACGCAACCATGCGTTCAGCGCCCGGGCCAAACGACACCGCGGCCCATGGCGCCGCGGCCCGACAACAGAAAGGCATCATGCCATCATGCCTGACATCTAACCTCTGCTATCAAACTAATGCAAAAGCAGTAACCGGCCCATCCGGGCCACGGCCGACGGGCACCGTGCCACATGCCGGCCGCACACTGTTGCCGGACTGGCCGGGTCTGGCCGGAGCCACTGCAACGGCGGCTACACCACACTCTATTCGAGTGGTTGGCATGCCAGACAAACCGTAGGCCATGGCGAGGAGTAGTGATATTGCTTGCCATGGCCGTTTTGCGGCCATGGCGCCCCCTGCCTACCTACGGCAAACATTAACCATACATATAAACAAAAGGAACAATGACGAAAACCAATCTCACGCTGATTTCATTGCTGATGGCATTGTCACAGGCTGCAAATGCCCAATGCACAGCCAAATCCACCACCACCAGTTGCCCCCAGGCCGGGCATTGCGCGCAGACAGCAGCTGCTGCCACAGACAGCACAAACAACGCAACGGCAACGGGAAAAGGCCGCGACAAGGGTGTTTTTGTATGCCACATAGATGAAATGCCGCAGTTTCCGGGCGGAGAAAAGGCCCTGATGAAATACCTGAGCAACAACGTCAGATACCCCAAGGGCGCCATGAAATCGGGCGCACAAGGCCGGGTAGTATTGCAGTTCGTGGTAGATGAAGACGGTAGGGTGACTGATGTAAAGACCGTAAAGTCGGTACATCCGCTGCTCGACGCCGAGGCCGAGAGGGTGGCCAGGGGCATGCCCGACTGGAAGCCGGGCCGGAGGGAAGGCAAGAACATGAGCGTGAAATACACCTTGCCCATAAGTTTCAAAATGCCAACGGGCACCATAGTCAACCCAAAAGCCTATCAGGAATGGCGGAGATACCTGAAAGCACAACGAGACAGCACAGGCATGAAACGGCCGAACAAGGAGAAAAGCAGCAAAAAAACGGGCAAACAGGAAGCAAAACAGAAATAAATTGCTAACTTTGTGGCATTAACTTATATACCAACTGTATTTGAATATGAACAAGAAACTGCTAACTTGTGCACTCGCACTCTCCGCAGCCATGGCCTCATTCGCGCAAACCCACGTGATGGACGTGAACACGAAGAAGGCGGGAGCCACAGTCCAGAACACCATGTACGGCCTGTTTTTCGAAGACATCAACTATGCCGCTGACGGCGGTCTGTACGGCGAGCTGGTGAAAAACCGCTCTTTCGAGTTTCCGCAGAGCTTCATGGGCTGGCAGACATTCGGCAACGTGACGCTCAAAAACGACGGCCCGTTTGAGCGATGCCCGCACTATGTGGAGCTGGGCTACGCCGGACACTCCGAGCGCCGCACGGGCCTGGTGAACGAAGGCTACTTCGGCATCGGCGTGATTGAGGGCGAAGAATACCGCTTCACGGTCTGGGCCAAGGCGCCCAAGGGCACGGCACGCATACGCGTACAGCTAATAGACGCCAACACCATGGGCGAACGCCAGGACTTCGCCACGGCAAAGCTCGACGTCAACGGCACGGAATGGAAGAAGTATGAGGTGCGCATCAAGTCGCCGCGAACCGACAACAAGGCTTCGCTGCGCATCTTCCTCGACGGCAAGAACCCCGTGGCCCTCGAGCACATCAGCCTCTTCCCCGTCAACACATTCAAGAACCGGGAGAACGGCATGCGCCGCGACATAGCCCAGGCGCTGGCCGACATGCACCCGGGCGTGCTCCGATTCCCCGGCGGATGCATCGTCGAGGGCGAGTGCCTCGACAACCGCTACCAGTGGAAGAACACCATCGGCCCGGTGGAAAACCGCCCACTGAACCGCAACCGCTGGGAGTTCACCTTCGAACACCGCTACTATCCCGACTATTTCCAGAGCTACGGACTGGGCTTCTTCGAGTTTTTCCAACTCTCGGAAGACATCGGCGCCGAGCCGCTGCCGGTGCTCAACGTGGGCATGGCCTGCCAGTATCAGAACCGGAACAACGAGAAAGCACACGTGCCCGTTGACGAACTCGACCCTTATATACAAGACTGTCTCGACCTGATTGAGTTTGCCAACGGCGACACTACTACCACATGGGGCAAGAAGCGCGCCGAGATGGGCCACCCGGCACCGTTCAACCTCAAGTTTATTGCAGTGGGCAACGAGCAGTGGGGCGACTTCTACTTTGTCAGGATGCAGAAGTTTGTCGACGCCATACGCGCCAAGTATCCCAAGATTCAGATAATAGGCACGAGCGGACCCGACTCCGAAGGCAAGAACTTCGACCTCGGATGGGAGGCCATGAAGCGCCAGAAGGTAGACCTGGTAGACGAGCATTTCTACCGCCCCGAGTCGTGGTTCCTCACCAGCGGGCTGCGTTACGAGAAGTACGACCGCAAGGGCCCGAAGGTGTTTGCTGGCGAATATGCCTGCCACGGCAAGGGAAAGAAGTGGAACCACTACGAGACTTCGCTCTACGAAGCGGCCTTCATGACCGACCTTGAGCGCAATGCCGACATAGTGCACATGGCAACCTACGCCCCGATGCTGGCCCACGTGGAAGGTTGGCAGTGGCGTCCCGACCTGATATGGTATGACAACGTGCGCCTGTTCAAGTCTGTTAGCTACTACGTACAGCAGATGTATGCCATGAACAAAGGCACCAACGTGCTCACCATGACCATGGACGGGCAGCCCATAGCAGGCCAGGAGGGACAGGACGGACTGTTTGCCAGCTCTGTGATCGACAAGCCGTCGGGCACCGTTATCGTGAAAGTCATCAACACAAGCAAGCAGAAGCAGCCCGTGAGCATCAACCTCTCGGGGATTAAGGGCGAGCGCAAGGCTGAGACGATAACGCTGACCTGCACCGACATGATGGCCGAGAACACTCTCGACGAGCCAGAGAAGATTGTCCCGCAGGAGGGCTCTCTCAACTGCGAGGCAGGCAAAAAGAACACCGTCATCAACGACGAGATAGCACCGATGACCTTCCGCATCTACAAGGTAAAGAAGTAAACGTGGATTGAAACAGCGAAAGCCGCGGCCTCCCGACAACGGGACGTCGCGGCTTTCGCCGTTTTCAGGCCGCATTGGGCGGCGTCAGCCCTGGCCCTGTCCGGCCTCGGGCCATGTGCGCACAATGCGCCTCAGGTGCCTGGCACGCCCCGAGACAATGAGCGGCACGCGCTCAACCACCACCACCGACGTGTCGAGCCCGAGTGCCTTGGGCTCGTCGATGCCTATCTTCCGGATAATGGCGTAAAGGCTCATGAGCATGTTCTGGCGGCGGTTTGACGAGTCTTCGGGGTAGTAAATGTGGTGGATGATGATGAAACGGAAGTCGCCCGGTATGCCGTTCTTGCAGAGCGAGGGGTAAGTGCTGGTCAGTTCAAGCTCGCGCGAGCTCACCAGGTCTTCCACAACCTGCCTCAGGTAAAGGCTTACTCGGGGCTCAATCCTGAACCCTATGCGCAGGTTGACGCTGAAAAGCGTGCCCGGCACGAGCTGCCTGACGGTGTACTCAAGGGTCTCCGGCTCGTCCACGAAGTCGAGATGCAGCAGCCAGTAGTGGTCGGCCCGCTTGGGTTGCTTGTTTATTATCGAATATAGCAGCTTGTCGTCTACCTCGTCCTCGCCCGGCGCATGGTTCACGTAGACAAGGTTAGAGGCATACTTGGGTATGCTGTCGTCTGCCTTTATGGCCGAGATGATGCCGTAGTAGTCTGACATTTTCTTCAAGTGCATGTACCTCCGGCGTATGTTCCGCGCCCCGACCCACACAAACATGACGAAACAAAGCAGCCCTCCGATGAGCAGGGTGAACCATCCGCCGGCCGCAAACTTAGAGAGATTGGCTGCCAGGAACAGCCCCTCTACAGCTGCATAGAAGCCGAGGAAGAGCCCGGACACAAGGCGTGAAGCCCCCATCATGCGCATATAAAACGCCAGGAGCAGCGTAGTCATCAGCATGGTCACCGTGATGGCAAGCCCGTAGGCGGCCTCCATGCGCGCCGAATCTCTGAAAACGACCACCGTAAGCACCACCGCCACAAACATGACGTTGTTTACCAGCGGTATGTAAAGCTGCCCCTTGACGCTTGTGGGGTGCTTTATCCTCATGCGGGGCCAGAAGTGCAGGTTCATGGCCTCGCTCAGAATAGAGAACGAACCGCTGATGAGCGCCTGGCTGGCCACTATTGCCGCGCCTGTGGCCATGGCCACCCCGAAAGGCAGCATGGCCTGCGGCATGATGGCGTAGAACGGGTTTACGGCCCCGGCGGCCTCGGCCGGATGTGACAACACCCACGCCCCCTGCCCCAGATAGTTGAGTATGAGCATGGCCTTGACAAACATCCAGCTCACCGTTATGTTGCGCCTGCCACAGTGGCCGAGGTCGGAGTAGAGCGCCTCGGCACCCGTTGTACACAGGAAAACGGCGCCGAGTATGAGAAACCAACCGGGCGAACGCACCAAGAGCATTACCGCATAGTGGGGGCTGAAAGCCTTGAGCACGGCCGGAGAACCCGCAAGCCACACCACGCCGAGCGCCCCGAGCATGAGGAACCACACAAGCATGAACGCCCCGAACGAGCGCCCCACGCTCTGCGTACCGAAGCGCTGGACGAAGAACACCACCGTGATGACAGCCAGGGCCACGGGCAACACCGGCAGGTCGGGGCTGATGCCGCGCAAGCCTTCTATGGCCGTGGTGACGGTGATGGCCGGAGTTATCACCCCGTCGGCAAGCAAAGTGCTCGCCCCGATGATGGCTATGGCATATATCCAACGCCGCCGGTGGCGCCTCAACAGAGCATAGAGAGCCAATATTCCGCCCTCTCCGCGATTGTCGGCCCGCAGCGCCAAGAGCACGTACTTTACGGTGGTCTGCAGCGTGAGCGTCCAGATTATGCACGACAACGCCCCGAGCACATAGTCGTCGGTGAGCGTCTCGCCGGTGTGGGTGATGGCTTTCATCACGTAGAGCGGCGACGTTCCGATGTCGCCAAACACGATGCCGAGCGTCATGAGCAGCCCCGCCAGCCCTGCGCGGCCTGTAGCTGAGGCCGCATTTTCTTGAGATAGCTGTGTCATTTCATTGCTTTTTAATACCTATAATAATCGTCTACATCGTGCAAAATTAAGACATATATCCGTAAAAACATCCGTTTTAGGGTATTTTTACGCGTGTTTCGGTTGTGCAACGGCTTCTGTCGGCCATGCACAGCCATCCCCACAACATGTCCGCCAAGCCTCCTTGCGCCAGTGGCCGCAACCCCTCGGCCAACCACGGCCATCGCCCCCGGCTGGCGCCCGAGGTTTTCTTAAATTATCTTTCCGCCCCCGCCGTTACGTTTTTTTTTCGTAAATTTGCAGCGAATTGTATATTTACGCCAAATGACAGTTGCAGAATTATTAAGCAAAGAAACAGACAAGAAGCACTTCTCCTACGAAGTCCTGCCCCCATTGAAGGGCACAGGGACCGACAAGCTCTTTGCCACCATAGGCAAGCTGAAGGAGTTTTGCCCGCTGTTCATCAACATAACAACCCACCATAGCGAGTTTGTTTACAAGCAACTCGACAACGGACTGCTTGAAAGGCGCCGCATACGCCGGCGCCCGGGCACCATAGCCATTGCGGCGGCAATACAGCAGAAGTTTGGCATACCGGTGATGCCACACATCATCTGCAGCGGCGCAACGGTGGAAGACATTGAGTATGAGCTGCTCGACCTGCAGTTTCTGGGCATCACGAGCCTGCTTCTGCTGCGCGGAGACAAGGCAAAGGAAGACCGGTTTTTCACCCCGACGCCCGGCGGCCACGAGCACACCACCGACCTGATACGCCAGGTCACTCAGTTCAACAAAGGCTTCTTTGCCGACGGCGAGCCCATAAAAGTGCCCGGAGAGACGTTCGACTTCGGCGTGGCATGCTACCCCGAGAAACACGACGAGGCGCCAAACATGGAGATGGACATGGGTTTTCTCAAGATGAAACAGGACATGGGGGCGCAATATGCGGTAACGCAGCTGTTCTACGACAACAAGAAATACTTCGACTTCGTGGCAAAGGCACGCGCCATGGGCATAACAATACCTATCATTCCGGGCCTGAAGCCACTGGCAAAGCTGAGCCAGCTGGGCGTGGTACCGAAGACTTTCCACTGCGACATACCCCAGGAGCTGGCCTCGGAGGCCATAAAGTGCAAGACCGACGAAGAGGCGCGGCAGCTTGGCATTGAGTGGACCGTGGCGCAATGCCGCGAACTTTACGCCCACGGAGTGAACAACATACACTTCTACACGGTGTCGGCCGTCGACTCGGTGGCCGAGATAGCACAAAGACTGCTTAGAAGTTGAAAGATGAAGGATTGATAACTAAGAATTGAAAGTTAAGAATCAAAGGGGCGGAAAACTAAGGATTAAGTATCAAGGATTAAGGGGTAAGGGAACAATATTAAAGAAACAAGACAAGGGGGCGGCCGCCACATGGCCGCCATAGCCGCCGGCAAAGACTGCCACCAGGCAGCCATGGGCCCCGAAGGCCGGTCACGTCAAGTGGCGGAAGGCGGTGGAAACAGGAGCTAAATGTAAAACGCTAAAAGGCAAAGACGGCCGTACACGCATGGCAGGCGCCACGAAGCGCACGCCGAGATGCGGTAGGCAAACAAACCACAAGGTATGAGATTCAGCGAGGTGATAGGCCAGGAAGAGGCCAAGAAGAGACTTAAGGGCATGGTTGCCGACGACCGTCTGCCCCACGCAATGATGCTCTGCGGCCCCGAGGGCAGCGGAAAGATGGCGCTGGCACTGGCTTTCGCCTCCTACCTGCTGTGCGAACGGCGCAGCGACGCAGACGACTCATGCGGCCAATGCAGGCAATGCGCCATGCTCAGGAAATGGGCACACCCCGACCTCCACTTCACTTTCCCAACCATAAAGCTTCCGTCGATGAGCCCCGAACACAAGCCCGTGAGCGACGACTTCGCAGCCCAGTGGCGACAACTGCTGGCATCGGGCCCGTATTTCTCGCTTAACCAATGGATGGAAGCCATAGGCGCCGAAAACCAGCAGGCCATAATCACGGCCGGCGAGAGCGACGAACTGTCGCGCAAGCTGAGCATAAAGTCGAGCCAGGGCGGCTACAAGGTGTCGCTGATATGGCTGCCGGAGCGAATGAACGCGGAATGCGCCAACAAGCTCCTGAAGCTCATCGAAGAGCCACCAAGCCAAACTGTGTTCATCATGGTGTGCGAAGAGCCCGACAAGCTGCTCGACACCATACGCAGCCGAACGCAGCGCATTGACATCAAACGCATTGACGACGCGAGCATCAGGCAGGCGCTCATGGAGCGCCGCGGGCTCGACGCCGACACTGCCACACGCATCATGCGCATTGCCAACGGCAGCTGGCTAAAGGCTGTAGGCGCCCTCGATGCCGACAACGAGAACGAACAGTTTCTTATGATGTTCCAAAAGCTGATGCGACTGGCCTACTCGCGCAAGGTGAAGGAGCTGAAGCAGTGGAGCGAGGCCATGCAGACAATGGGAAGGGAGAAGCAGAAACGGTTTCTTGCATACTTCCTCAGGCTGGTGCGCGAGAACTTCGCATACAACTTCATGCAGCCGGAACTGAACTACATGACGCAGCAGGAAGAAGACTTCGCGCGCAATTTCGCACGCTTTGTCAACGAGAAAAACGTGCTGCAGATGAACGAGCTGGGCAACCGCGCCATACGCGACATAAGCCAAAACGCCAACGCCAAGATTGTATTCTTCGACATGGCGATGCAAATGATAGTGCTGCTGCTGGCCAAGTGACGCCCGCACAACGGCGCAACGGCAGCAGAGACGAAACAACGAAACCATCAAATCACAATATATGGACTATAGCAACAAAGAATTCGAAATATGCCACGACTGCGACAGGGGGCTCTGCAAAAGGGCCGTCGGCAGGCAGGACAGGCAACTGAACACTTACGACTGGCTGGCCGATATACCCGGCAACGCCATGAGCACCGACCTTGTGGAGGTGCAGTTTAAGCACACCCGCAAGGGATACTACCACAATGTGAACAACCTCGAGCTGAAAAAAGGCGACATCGTGGCCGTGGAAGCCAGCCCGGGCCACGACATCGGGGTGGTGACGCTCACGGGAAGGCTGGTAAAGATGCAGCTCAAGAAAGCCAACATCAAGTCGCCCGACGACATCAAGCGCATATACAGGATTGCCAGGCCGGTAGACATGGATAAATTCCACGAGGCAAAGTCGCGCGAGCACGCCACCATGATAGAGAGCCGAGAGATAGCCAAGAGGCTCGGGCTGCAGATGAAGATAGGCGACGTTGAGTACCAAGGCGACTGCAACAAGGCCATTTTCTACTACATTGCCGACGAGCGCGTAGACTTCAGGCAACTCATCAAGGTGCTGGCCGAGACGTTTCACGTGCGCATAGAGATGAAGCAGATAGGCGCAAGGCAGGAAGCCGGGCGCATAGGTGGCACCGGGCCGTGCGGCCGCGAGCTGTGCTGCGCCACATGGATGAAGAACTTCGTGAGCGTGAGCACCAACTCGGCACGCTTCCAGGACATCTCGCTCAACCCGCAAAAGCTGGCCGGCATGTGCGCAAAACTGAAGTGCTGCCTCAACTACGAGGTAGACAACTACGTGGAAGCGGGCCGCAAACTGCCAAGCAAGGAGGTGATGCTGCAGACTCAAGACGCCGACTACTACTTCTTCAAGGCCGACATCCTGACCGGAATGGTTACATATTCGACAGACAAGAACATTGCATCGAACCTCGAGACCATCACTGCCGACAGGGCCAAGGCCATAATAGAGATGAACCGCAACGGCGAAAAACCGCTCTCGCTGCAGGAAGACGGAAAGATAAAGGAGACAAGGAAGACCGTAGATCTGCTGGCCAACGAGAACATAACGCGCTTCGACAAGAACAAGAAGAAGCGCAAGCAAGGCAACAAGGGCGCACAGAAGGCCGCTGCAAACGGCGAAAGGCAGCAGGCGCAGGGACCGGCCGCACGCAAGGCCGACAACCGCAAGGACTCGCAAAAGCAACCGCGCAACGAACGGCAACAGCCCAAAGCCGAGCGGCAGCAAGACAGGCAACAACAGCAACCGCGCAGCACGCAAGACAAGGAAGGGCAGCAAAAGGGTGCCGGAAGGCGCCAGCCCAACAGGCAACAGCGCGGCCAGCAACCTTCTAACGGCCAGCAGCAGGATGCCAAGGAATAGCGTTTGCAAGGCACTGGCCGCCATGGCTGCCGCGCTTGTCGCCCTGTCGGCCTGCGACGAAAACACGGTTTACAACAGCTACAGGCCTGTAGGAGTGTGGGAACGCACCGACACGGTGAAATTCGCGGTGCCACAGGCCAAGGCCGAAGGCACCTACACAACCGAAGTGGGACTGCGAATAAACGCGCGATACCCGTTTACTGGCATTTGCATCATTGTCGACAGACGCATCATGCCCGGCGACATAAGGCACAGCGACACGCTGAACTGCAAGCTGATAGACAAACGAGGCAATGCCCTCGGCCACGGGCTCAGCAACTACCAATACCTGTTTGCCACATCACAGTGCAGGCTGAAAAAGGGCGACTCGCTATTCGTCAATGTGAGGCATCACATGAAACGCGAGACGCTGCCGGGCCTGGAAGACATCGGCATCAAGGTGACAAGGCGGTGAGACGGGCCATGGCTGCCCCCTGCAGCGCCGACAACAAAAAGCAATGGCAAAGGACACGGCCCACGGCCGGCTTCCTTTGCCATTGTCATTTTTACATCAACAAATCATTACAAGCCACCCGCCTTATGCACACCGGCACCGTAGCGCAAGCCCGGACGGGCCGGAATGCAGTGCAATACAGGCCGTTCGGCCGGCCCAAACGGGCCATACGGCAACGCAAAACAGGCCCTTGCGCAACCCTCTGTAGGCGAGGGCGTTGCGCAAGGCATGGCCGGCAGTAAACCATTTTTACAACCACCGCCCTCAGCCGGCAATGGCGCAGGCTACGTGCGCACAAGGTTTCGCCCTGCGTCTATGCGCAGAAAGATGAAGAGCAAGAAGGTGAATCCCCACAGCGACGACCCCCCGTAGCTGAAAAACGGCAGCGGTATGCCAATGACAGGAGTAAGGCCGAGCACCATGCCTACGTTGATGAACACGTGGAAAAGAAATATTGACAGCACCGCATAGCCGTAAATGCGCCCGAAACGGAACGGCTGGCGCTCGGCAAGGTGGATGAGCCGCAATATGAGGGCAAGGAAAAGTATCAGCACTCCGGCCGACCCGAGAAAGCCCTCTTCCTCGCCCACGGTGCAGAAAATGAAGTCGGTGTCTTGCTCCGGCACGAATTTCAGCTTTGTCTGCGTGCCGTTGAGGAAGCCCTTGCCTTCGAGGCCGCCCGACCCGATGGCTATCTCGCTCTGGTGGACATTGTAGCCTGCCCCCGACAAATCTTCGTCGAGGCCAAGCAACACGTTGATGCGCACGCGCTGGTGGGGCTCGAGCACATTGTTGAGCACATAGTCGGCAGAATAGAAAAAAGCCATCGAGCCTATGGCAAACGCCGTGATGAGCCAGAAGTTGCGCATGCGGGTGCCGAGCGCCACCACCACAAGCCAGCCCACCATGAGCACCGACACGCCCAGCTGAACCCACACAACGTCGAACGGTATGACGAAGACCGAGAACAGCAGGGCCACCAGCGTGATGCCAACGCTATAGGCCAGCATGGCCCAGGCCATGCCGCGCAATGGTGTGTAGGCACGCACCATTCCCGCGGTGAATATGTGGACGAGCAGCAAGACCACAAACTTGCCCACCGACGTGGGCGTGTCGAGCAGCAGAACCTGCTCGAACCGTATGCCCACAACAAAATAAACCACTGCGGCCACGCCCGTGAACAGCACGCAACCGGGCATGCCCTCGCGGTAGAACACGAGGAAAAAAGCCAGGTAAACGAGCGCCGAGCCCGTCTCGCGTTGCAGGATGATGAAGAGCATGGGGGTGAGTATGATGGCCAGGGTGGCCACGAAATGCTTCCAACGGTGTATGTTGTAGCCGTAGGTGCTCATGAACTTGGCCAGAGCCAGGGCCGTGGCAAACTTGGCAAACTCGGCGGGCTGCAACCGCAGCGGGCCGAGCACAAGCCACGAACGCGACCCCTTTATCTGGTGGGGATTGAATATGGTGGCGAAAAGGAGCAGCAAGAGGGCCCCGAAGATGACGTAGGCAAAGGTGTCGTAAAACCTGTCGTCGAGCATCAGCAGCACAAAGCCAAGGCACACCGACGTGCCTATCCACACTATCTGCATGCCCGACCGCGTGTCGAGGCTGAATATGTCGGTGTCACCATACGTATAGCTCGCGCCGCAAACGCTGAGCCACCCGAAAGTGAGCAGCGCGAGGTATATGCCTATTGTCCACCAGTCGAGCGAGCGCAAAACGCCCGGTTGCTTATCTGTTCCTTGAGTCATACGCTATACGTCTGTGCTGAAATTCATCAGCTTTCTTTTCCGATTCGGGCGAAAGGTGCCCGTTGATGTACTTCTCCATCATGAGCGAGCCAATGGGAACGCCGTAGTCGGCACCCCAACCGCCGTTCTCAACATAAACGGCAATGGCTATCTTGGGATTGTCCATGGGGGCGAAGCCCATGAACACCGAGTGGTCGTGGCCGCGGTTCTGGGCCGTTCCGGTCTTTCCGCATGCCTCGTATTCGGGCCGGTTGGCAGCCCGGCATGTGCCGCGAATCACCGAACTGCGCATGCCCTGCACCACCGTCTCGTATGCCGAGCGGCTGGCCATGGAGTAATGGCGGCGGGTGAAGGCGGTGTCGAGCGGCTCGCCCTGCACCTTGCGCACAACGTGGGGCACGTAATAATAACCACGGTTGGCAATGGTGGCACCCAGGTTGGCTATCTGCAGCGGCGTGAGCGTCACCTCGCCCTGCCCTATCGAGATGCTTATCACTGTGAGCCCGTTCCACGAACCGTTGTATGCCTTGTCGTAAAACTCGGCATTCGGTATAAGCCCGCGCTTCTCGCCGGGCAGGTCGATGCCCAGCCTGTAGCCGAATCCCATGCTCACCATGTAGTCGCGCCACGTGTTCATGGCCTGCTGCACGTCGTGATACTTGCTCCGATTGCCTATCATGTAGTACAGCCCCCAGCAGAAATAGGCGTTACACGAGGTGCTGATGGCATCAACAAGGGCCAGCGGCGACTTGTGGCCGTGGCAGCCCACGTGCAGTCCGCGGTAGTAGAAGCCGTGGTGGCAGGGGAACATCGTGCCCGGAGAGATGATGCCCTCGCTCAGGAAAGTGAGGGCCTGGGTGGTCTTGAACGTCGACCCCGGCGGATAAAGGCCCATGATGCTGCGGTTGAGCAGCGGCTTCCATGGGTTGACGGCCAGCCGTGAGTGATTCTTGCTGCGGTTGCGCCCCGACATTACCCGCGGGTCGTAAGTAGGCGAGGACACCATGCACAGCACTTCGCCCGTCGACGGTTCGATGGCCACTATGCTGCCTATCTTGCCCTCAAGCAGGCGCTCGCCCAAAGCCTGGAGCTCGAGGTCGATGCTCAGGGTGAGGTTCTTGCCCGGCACGGGAGAGCGGTCGAAGCGCCCGTTCTGATAGCGCCCCTGTATCTGTCCGTGGGCGTCGCGCAGCAGAATCTGCACGCCCTTCTCTCCGCGCAGCTGCTTCTCATACCTGCGCTCTACGCCGAGCTTGCCTATGTAGTCGCCCGGCTGGTAGTAGTCGTCGTTCTCTATGTCCGACGGCGACACCTCGGCCACGTCGCCGATGACGTGGGCCGCATACGGGTACTCATACTGGCGGACACTGCGTTTCTGTATGTAAAAGCCCGGAAACCTGAATATCTTCTCCCTGAACTGGCTGAACTCCTTGTCGGGTATCTGCCCCATGAAGAGCTGTTGGGTGAAACGCGAGTAGCCGGGATTCTTCGACCTGTCCTTGATGGCGTCCATGCGGGCCACAAACTCTTCCTTGGTCATTCCCACCGTGCGGCAAAACTCCATGGTGTCGAGCCGCCCCCGGGCCTCGTTCATCACCACAAGTATGTCGTAGGCCGGCTGGTTGTAAACCATCAGGCGGCCCTTGCGGTCGGTTATTATGCCCCGCGACGGATAGTCGATGCGCTTGAGGAATGCGTTTGAATCGGCATTCTTCTTGTAGTCATCGCTCATTATCTGCAGCGTGAAGAGGCGTATGATGTAGATGACAACGATAAATGTCGCCACGCCGCCGATGACGTATCGCCTGTTGCTGAGCTCGTAGTCTTTCACCGCTTCCTAACGCTCTCTAATGTCAACACAAGCAAAACGGTAAGCAGAGTGCTGCCCCCAACACACTCGAGCCACCAAAGCCAGTGGAAGAAACTGAACATCTCGAGCGCGAAAAAGACAACACAATAAAGCAGTACGAGCACAAACACGTAGAACGAATACTTCATCAGTCCAAGCGACTGCACCGACGGGCGTATGCTCTCGGGCTCGTCGCGCTGCACGAACAGGGCGAAGAAATAAGGCTGGATGGCCCCGATGAGCGTCAGCGAGGCCGAAGCCACACCCGGGGTATTCGAGAATGTGTCGATGGCCAGGCCCAGGGCGAAGCTCCACAGCAACACCGCCCACTTCGGATAGCCCATGGGGAAAGACAGCACCATGTAGACATAAAGCAGAGGGGTGGCAAAGCCAAACAGGTGGATGTGGTTCAACACCAGTGCCTGGGCCACGCAAAAGACGCACAAAAGCAGCAATCGCCTCAGTATATCTATAGCCATTTTACATTTGACATTAGGGAAACAAACTAATCATCGGCACCTATGCGCAGTGAGTCGCGTGCCGCGTCGAGCAGCTTGACGCGCTCGGCCACGGTGCTGTCGGTAATGACCAGCACGTCGCGCAGGTTGCTGAAGTCGGTTGTAAGCTGCACCTTGAGCCTGTATGAAAGGCCGTCGCGCGAGTTGTACACCTGCAGTATCTTGCCCACGAGTACGCCGGGAGGGAATATCGACGAGTATCCGCTCGTCTCGACCCAGTCGCCACGGCGGAAGCGGGCGTGCCTGGGAATGTCTTCAACGTATGCCACAGTAGGGTCGCCGCCATACCACGCAAGGTAGCCCACGTAGCCGCGGCGGCGTATGGTGCAGCTTATGCGCGACTTGAGGTTGAGCACCGGCATGACCACAGAGTAATGGTCGGCCACGAGGTAGACTATGCCCACTACGCCGTTGCCGCAGGCCACGCCCATGTCGGGCTTCACTCCGTCGAGCCGCCCGCGGTTGATGGTCATGAGGTTGTAGGGCTTGTCGAGCGAATTGTCGACCACCTTGGCCGGCAACAGCTGATACTGCGACAGCAACTGGCGCTCGCTGCGCTCGAGGAAAGACGTGTCGCGGGTGAGCTCGCCGTACAGCCTCGACAGCTGGTTGACCTGCCGCTCGAGATAGAAATTGCGCAATGCTAGCTCTTCGTTGACGCGGGTCAGCGAGAAGAACGACTCAACCGCCGAGTTCCACTCATACACCTTGCCTGCCACGGCGTTGGCCGTGGAAAACCATACGCTGCCCTGATAGGTGTTGTAACGGAACAGAAGCACCGCGCTGACCACCTCAAGCAGTACGAAGATTATCCAATGATTGTATTTTGCAAGGAACTCTAAGAGGTTTCGCATAACAGATGTTTTAACCCTGCGCCCCACAACCCACAGCCCACAACCGGCTGCACTGCCGACGCCTTACGGCATGGCAACAGAGCCACGCCGCAAGGCGCCGCCGCTGCCATGGCCGGCACGAGCCGTCCGCGGAGCAGCCGATAATGGATTGACGGTCACGGGTTGCGCAATGACCTCATCGCATGAGGAACGAAAAACGGTCCACATTCTTAAGGGCAATGCCCGCGCCCTTGGCCACGCTGTGCAACGGGTCTTCGGCAATATGGAACTTGATGCCTATCTTGTCGGCAAGGCGCTTGTCGAGACCGCGCAGCAATGCGCCGCCGCCGCTGAGGTAAATGCCGTTCTTGACGATGTCGGCATACAGCTCGGGCGGTGTGTTCTCAAGGGCAGAGAGCACCGCATTCTCTATCTTTGCCACGGTCTTGTCGAGGCAGTGGGCTATCTCCTGATAGCACACCGGCACCTCCATGGGCAGGGCCGTGATGCGGTTGGGGCCGTGGACAACGTAATCCTCGGGAGCCTCCTCGCCCAGGTCGGTGAGCGCCGAGCCCACATGAATCTTTATCCGCTCTGCCATGCGCTCGCTGACCTTAACGTTGTGCTGGCGGCTCATGTACTCCTGGATGTCGGCAGTGAGGTCGTCGCCGGCTATGCGTATCGAGTTGTTGCTCACAATGCCGCCGAGCGATATCACTGCAATCTCGGTTGAGCCGCCTCCGATGTCGACAATCATGTTGCCTTCGGGCGCCTCTACGTCGATGCCTATGCCTATGGCAGCCGCCATGGGCTCGAAGATGAGGTAGACGTCGCGGCCGTCGGCGTGCTCGGCAGAGTCGCGCACGGCGCGCAGCTCAACCTCGGTTGAGCCCGAGGGCACGCCGATGACCATGCGGAGCGACGGCGAGAAGAGCCGGCTGCCCGTATGAACCATCTTTATAAGTCCGCGCATCATCTGCTCACAAGCCGAGAAGTCGGCTATCACTCCGTCGCGCAACGGGCGGATGGTGCGTATGTTGTCGTGTGTCTTCTCATACATCATCTTGGCTTTCTCGCCCACGGCAATCATCTTGTCCGTGCGGCGGTCGAGCGCAACGACCGACGGTTCGTCGACCACAATCTTGTCGTCGCTGATGATGATAGTGTTAGCTGTGCCCAGGTCCATTGCTATTTCCTGGACGAAAGAAAAGAATCCCATAAACCCTCCTTGATGCTTATATATGATTGATATGCGGGATTAACGTGCGAACCAGTTGTGGATGGCCGTGTCGTAATGGCTGCTTACGCCAAAGGCACGCTCGGCAAACATCTTCCGGTCGGCCAGGTCGGTCTGTGCGCCTTTCTTGTTGAGTATGTCAAGAAGCACGCCATACTCGGCCTTGCTCGGCACGATTACCACGTCTTTGAAATTCTTTGCACCGGCGCGGATGAGCGAGATGCCGCCTATGTCTATCTTCTCGATGATGTCGGCATCGCTTGCCCCACTGGCAACGGTGTCCTCAAACGGGTACAGGTCGACGATGACGAGATCTATCTCGGGTATCTCGTATTGGGCCATCTGGGCGCGGTCGCCTTCGTTGTCGCGGCGGGCAAGGATGCCGCCAAACACTTTCGGGTGGAGCGTCTTTACGCGCCCGCCGAGGATTGAGGGGTATGTTGTAACGTCCTCTACCTTCTGGCAATCATAGCCAAGCGACTCAATGAAACTCTGCGTGCCCCCCGTCGAGAGGAATTTAACGCCTTCTGAATTGAGCTTACGCAAAAGCTCGTCAAGCCCATCCTTGTGAAACACCGAAACCAACGCGGTCTTAATCTTTTTTGTATCAGCCATAAATCGAAATATAACGTTATATATAATCAGGCTGCAAAGTTACTAAAAAGGAAGTGACTAAGCAACACTTTTACGGCGAAAAATGTTTTTGGGCGCCAACCTATTGCGCACATGGCTGCATTACGCCTGCCCCGGCGCTTCTCATAGCGACAAACAGCATGGCAACGTGGAACAACCGCAAAGCAATGTGGTGGCGCAATGCTCGCGGCGATGCAGGGTGAAATGCAAAACGGGCGGCACACAGACTTTTGTCGCGACACGACGTTACAGACTGCAAAACAGCGCGTTTACCAGTGCCATAGGCCCGGGCGGCGATATAGGGCCGCGCATGTGGCCGCACTGTTGCCACTCTGCAAAGAAACGCCGCCACAAGGGCCGCCAACAATTCGGGCAAACACCAACCGGCCCAAACGCTCAGGCCAAGACTTTGCCCAACCGATTTGCGCAAATGCTACAGGCATTAACCGGGGACGACTGGCCTTTGCCCTGGCGGTGCAGGCGGCGCTCGGGCAATTCCAAACGAGTTTGATTGCCGCTCGCTGGCACTGTCTTTGGATAAAACAGGCGGCGCTCGGGCAATTCCAAACGAGTTTGATTGCCGCTCGCTGGCACTGTTTTTGGATAAAACAGGCGGCGCTCGGGCAATTCCAAACGAGTTTGATTGCCGCTCGCTGGCACTGTTTTTGCAATGGGGATGGCGCATGGCTTCATTTTGTGAAGCCGAAACTATTGGCAAACATACAAGTAAACAAAAGCATGGCATCAAAAGATTATCTGGAAAAAGTGACGATTGGGGAATTGGAAAAGCCCCACGGCAAGATTGTGTTGCAAGAATATGACGCACGGTGGCAGGATATGTTCGACCGGGAAAAAGCCAAGATTGACCGCGCACTGGCCGGAACACGGCACACGGTGGAACACGTTGGGTCGACCTCGGTGACGGGCCTTTGCGCCAAACCGATAATAGACATACTGCTCACAGTGGAAGACTCCGGCAACGAAAGTATGTATGTCGGGGCATTGGAGGCCGAAGGGTACAGGCTGAGGGTGAGGGAACCGGAGTGGCACGCCCACCGCATGCTGAAAGGGAAAGGGCCCGAAGTAAACCTTCACGTGTTTTCGGAAGGGTGCGCAGAGGCCAAGAGGATGTTGGACTT
This sequence comes from Marseilla massiliensis, assembly GCF_016899955.1. Taxonomy (GTDB): domain Bacteria; phylum Bacteroidota; class Bacteroidia; order Bacteroidales; family Bacteroidaceae; genus Prevotella; species Prevotella intestinigallinarum. Next base: position 49,435 of record NZ_JACJJL010000021.1, read on the forward strand.
CCGCGACCGTCTGAGAACCGACGATGCCGACCGGCAACTGTATGCAGCTACGAAAAGGGCGCTGGCGGAAAAAAACTGGGAGTGCATTCAGGACTATGCCGACGCAAAATCGGCCGTAGTGGCGGAAATACTAAGTCACACCGAACGGTGAACGGGGCGGCCGAAAGGCCCAAGGCTGAGGACAACAAGAAAACACGTACGGGGCGCAGGGCGCCGACCACGGCAACAAACGCGCGGCAGCCACCTGCTGATGGCCGCCGCGCAAACCCACGCCTGCAATACGGCTGGTGGCCTGGCTAACGTTCAGATGCGCACACCGAGGCCAAAGGCCAGCTGGTAGCACTTTGGGGCTGAGGCTGTCTTCAGCAGCGGTGTGAGGGCCGCACGCCCGTAAACCACTACATACCGATAGCCCATGCGCAACTCGAGGTTGAGTCCGAGCGGGTTGATGTTTGTGTCGGAGGTCTCGGTGCGTTTCTCGTCGCCTACGTAATAGCGCGAATGGTCCTTCCAGCGCATCTCGACCGAGGGGCCCAGCGCCACGAACAGGTCGTCGCCGCCGGTACGGCTTTGCCACTCTATCATGAGCGGTATGCGCATATAGCCATAGCTGATGTAGCTTTTCCTCACGTCGCCATCGTCGACAAGGCGCATCGATGTGGCTCCGTCGGTAGTAGATAGCACGTAGTTGCCCTGGAAATGATGGTGCACGCGCCCCATCTGGCAGGCCGACGTGAGTGCCAGTCCCGACGTCAGCCGACAAGCCATGGTGGCGCAGGTGATGCCCCACTCCCACGACTTTGAGTCGCGTGTGTGCATGGCTGGATTTCCCCCGGTTGAGAAAGCCGACCGCTGCAGGGTGTTGAAGCCCATGAAAAACAACGGGTAATGCGCCTTGGGGCTACGCTTTTTTCTGCCAACGGTTTGCGGGATGAAAGGCGAAGAGATGTATACCCGCTCTATCTCCTGCCCGTCAACATAAGATGTCTCGTAGGTTCGGGTGAGCCTTGAGTTGTCGGTGGAATAAACGCTCACGCGGGTATGACCGGCCGAGTCGGTCAAGACGATGCGCTTGCCGCTGACGGTGAAGGTGGTGTCGACGGGCGAAGCGGCCTTTGCAGTCATGGCTGCAGTGGCGGCAATGGCCATAAGTAACGTTTTCATATCGCTTGTTTTTTTTAGTTCATATGGTGTGAATCTATCAATCAATTGTGGGTGCCGCAAGGCAGACTGTTGCCGCGGCATCGGCTTCTGTCTTTATCTAACGACGGCAATTTAGGTCCGGCGCCCTACCGTAACGTTGTTGCCGGGTCCGAGGCCGGGGGCTGGCTGCTGACGGGCGGCAGCCCTTCTGCCGTTGACAGGATGCCGGAGAATGGCGCTCCGGCCCGGAAGCGGACGGCCGTCTACGGCACCGCCGCCACAGCAGGGCCCACGTCGAGGCGTGGCGGCAGCGGTCAGCGGCGCGAGAAACATAGTTTCATAATGTCGTCGGGCGACAGTCGCCCCTCAATGTATATCACTGCGCCATTGCCCTTGCCCGCATCGACAAAGAGCACATAGCGATTGCGTCCTCCCGAGAGCGGGGGCATCATGTAGTAGCCGCTGACCACCTTGCCGCTCTCAACCACCTCGCGTATTTTCGACGCCCGGCGGCGGTCGGCCTCAAGGTAAGGCTCGATGGCTGTGCCCAACCTCTCGTAAGTGAGGCTCTTGTATATGTCGAGGCGATGGCCGCCGAGCTTGGCGTCGTGCATCTCGACCATGGTGCATCCTTTTGCACGGCCAAAACGGCTGAACACTTCGTCAACGGCCAGCCCCCTCTGGGCTGTTGCCGTCGCGACCGACAGCAGCCACGCAACCGCAACAAGAACGCCCAGGCGCAAGGCAACCGTGGCGGCAGACGAGAGCCCGCGGGCACTATGGCTGTTTGTTGTAATCATCATAATGAAAGGTTTTAGCGTTGTTGTTGTTCACCATCCGCCCCCACAGGGGCACAGGGAGCGGCGCGCATCATGTCGATAGCGCCAAATGTGTCGTAATCGTCGGAAGCAACTATCCTCAAGGCCCGCATGGCCTCACGGCGCACCACGTCGGGGTCGGTGACCACCCTGCCGTCGATGACGGCGTAACTCTGCGGGGTGGGCGGCGACGTGAGCACAACCACGGCCACGACAGTGGCTGCAGCCGCAGCAGCAGCGCCCACCCAGGCCGCAAGGCGAAGCCTCGAGTGATGCCGGCGGTGGCCTGTGGCACGTGCGCGCCCGGCCGCCACATAGGCAAACATTGCCCGGCAGGCACGTAGGTCGGCAGGCAGGCTGCCGCCCGCATCGTCAAGCAGCCGGGCGAGCTGTCGCTCTTCGGCAGCGGTGGTGAGCCCATCCATATACTTGTCTGCCAGCTCCCTTATGTATTCTTCGTTCTCCATCATAATATTGTTTTGCGTTTGCATGTGTTGCATGCAGGTCACGGTCGCGACGTGATGCGCATAAACTCATCGCGTATCTTGCGTCGGGCCCGCGACAGGTTCTGGCGCAGGGCCTCGGCAGTGCAACCGGTTACGAGCATTATGTCTGCCGCATCATAGCCCTCTATCTCTTTCATGCGGAACACGGTGCGCTGCAACGACGGCAACCTGTCGACGATGGCGGATATCAAGGCAACATCGTCGTGCAGTTCCATGTCGTATGGCGCCACGGCACGGGCCGCCTCGGGCAACTCTCGTCCGCGTTCCAGCGCTGCATGACGGCGGCTGTCGCAGTATTTGTTGCGCATGACGGTAACGGCCAGCCCTATCAGGCTTTCATACCGTGAGAGCGACGAACGCATGGCCCACAGCGCAAGCAACGCTTCCTGCACCAAGTCTTCGGCGCGGTCGTCGTCACCGGCTATGCCTCGCGCCGCCACCTTCAGGCGGGCCCGCATCGGGGTCATGATTCTGTTGAACTCTTCGGGTGTCATGATGTGCATACATTTAATTGACGTTTGAACGCCATTTTTGTGACATCCGAAACATGTTTTATTTATCAAGCAAGCATCTGTTTTCATGCCGAAAACGGTAATAACAACGAAAAGTGAACATTAATATCCAAAAACAGCCCAAACCCTTTGAGGCAGTCGGCAGGCGCACACCGACGTTAACTATTTTAAGTTAAAGGCAACGGCAACGGCCCTTACAGTTAACCACCTGCCTTACAGCGGGTTGCAATACGTGCCGTTTTGAATGGCAGGATGCGCCGTTCATCATGCTGAAACAGGCCATATCATTGGGCAGAACTTGCCGTTTGGCGTCGCAACATGGCATATGGTGGAAGACAATGAATCTAAGGGATGTTGGTAGCTGCATATTTGCAAGCATGCACAATTAGCGGGTATTAAGTAAGTGTTCAATATTAATTGCCATCAAATTGTGCGCTATTTCGGAGATGCATGCCAAAGTCTGAAGAGAGAGCGTAGCGGGCTACGCCACCGATGAGACATTGGTATGCGGCCCGAAATAGCGCACAAGATGGTGGCAAAGATGTGGAAGACACCTGCAAGGGCAATTGTATCGGTTAATTTTGGACAGCTACTTAATAAAAAATCAAATGGATTTCCGCATTCTGCCAGATGCGAGCGGTTAGCAGGGGTAAGAAGAAGACACCAATCGATGTGCCCGCTGATGTTGTTGGCTGAGATTACCCGCTAAGCCGTTGTCACCTAACTACGGGCGGCCGTGATGAAACCTTACTCCCGGCAGATACATACAAGTGATTGCCAACTTGCGGATTTCAATGAAAAACAATGCCTTACCCCAATAAACAGGAACGGCCATTTGACAGAAACCGGCAACGGCACAAAGACCACAACGCAAAATCTCCCGCTGCGCAATGCACAACGGGAGATCAGCATAACTAATAACCGTCGGTCAAACGGCATCCTATAGATGCCAAAGTGACGATTTATCTTTATCGGTTTGTTACTTTGTGGTAAGGGTCAGGGCCTGCCTGGCAATCTCGTTCTCAGGATCGATGGCGAGAATCTTGTTCCAATATGATGTTGAAGTGGCCTTGTCTTCCTTCAGCAGATAGTAGTATCCAAGGTAACGATAGCACTCAACGAGACGTGCGTTGTCGGAAGCCGACTTCTCGGCACGCGGCTCAATCATGCCCATTACCTTCTCATAATATGGCTTGGCAAGACCTTCCTTTGTCTCGGGGTCCATGTATGAGTTTACACGGGCACGCATGAATGTAACATACTCGAGGGCATCGGGATACTTCTTCTCCATGTCTACATACACCTGCTCGGCCTTCTTGAACATGTCGAGGCGAGCTGTATCAGACAGGGTGTCGGCATACTGGATGTAAATCTGGGCCAGGGCAGCGGCATCATTGGCCGACGCATTGCCCAGAGTGGTCAGATAATCCTGGTAGTACTTGATGGCGTTAGAGTAGTCTTCCTTAGCCAGATAGCAATCAGAGAGCTGCTTGATTACTCCGGCGCGCTTCTCGTTGTTGTCTATCTTCTGCTCAAGGGCCTTCTGGTACATGGCTACAGCCTTGTCGTACTCTTTGTTGCCGTTGTATGCATTGCCGTAGTAAGTGTAGTCGTAATATGAGAACTTGGCGCTGTCAGACTTGTTGAAAAGCGCGTCGGCATAGTTCAATGCGCTGGGATAGTCCTCCATGTCGGTGCAGTTGAAGAAAGCCAGGCGGTTGAAGGCGGCGTCACGCGGCAACTTGGTCAGGCCGAACTTGGCTATCTCGAGGCTCTCGGAGTATTTCTGGCCGAAGTACAATGCCATGGCATACTCGGTGAGCTCTTTCTCTGTGAGCTTGTTTCTGTCGGCCTTGGCATAGCTCTCGGCAGCCTTGTCAAACTCGTTTGAGATGTAATATATGTGACCAATCATTCCATCAACTACCACATCTGGGCGCTGTGCGCGCAACTCCTCAAGACGGCCTACAGCCTCCGTAGGACTGATTTTGCGGTAAACGCTGGCATACTTGTAGTATCCTTCGGGATCCTTCGGGTCGAAATAAATGGCCTGGTTGTAATAACCGGCAGCAGCACCACCGTCGTTGTTGAGAGCGGCGATGTCTCCCTGGAGGATAAACGCAGGAGCATACTTCTTGTTTGCCTTAAGGGCGTACTCCACGTACTGTGTTGCGTTGACAGTATCCTTGATGTCGAGGAAAGCCCTTCCCATGGCAACAAGAACGTCTTCGTTCTTCTTGTTCTTCTTGTAAACGGCCTTTACCTGGTCTTCCAAGTCGGCAGGCTTGCTCTTGATTACTTTCGTTATTGCATCGATAGTGGCTTTGTTATCGTCTTGAGCCATTGCAGGCACTGAAAGCGCCAGCATAAAAGATCCAATTAATAAATACTTCAAACTCTTCATATTAACCTTAAATTGCTTAAATTCCTTTCGATAATTCTAGTCGATAATTCTAGTAGTCAAAGCCCAAGGATGCCCCGGGCTAATAGATTTCACATCATAACGCATGCCGTCACTCATCACTTACACTCACCTCCCTGACGGTCATGTTTCCCCTATATGGCAACAGACCTGCCTTGAAGAATATCCGCTGCCCACGACTGTCGGCAGACATGAAATTGGCAAAACCCCATGGCAGGCCATGACGGGGGTCGTTAAGCAAAGCGTAAATGGTGCGGACAAGCGGATAATTGCCATTCCACAAATAATACTGGTATGGCTTCCAGCTGCTCTCAACTGTCGCGGGGTGTATACGGCTCACACCCATCACACGTATGTTCCGCTTAAACGTCACATTGGTAGTATCGCGCTTGTCGTTAAGCCAATTAGACCCGATAATCCCAATGGCATTTGGATGCTTCTCGACAAAGTCTATGACTTCGGCCGATTTGTCCACCGCATAGATGTTGGGGCTGTTTATTGGCTTTCCGCCAAGCAATGAATCAACACAATAATGCACTGTGCTCGATTGCTTATTGTCGAAGGCCACCTCAATGCTGTCTAACTTGGAGTTTGGATAAAGCGCCTTCCATTTCGCAACCTTTCCACTCAATATCTGCTTTATGTCATTGACAGAGATTATCGTGTCGGGATTGGAATTGTTGACAATAAGAGCCAAGCCGTCAAAAGCCAACGGTATTGCTATCGGCTGGAAACGCCGGGCCTCAAGGTTGGCCACCTCCTTGTCTGTAAAATTGCGCGAGGTTATGGCAAGATACACCTGCTCTTTCATGAGCATGTTAACACCATCGAGCTCGTTGGTATATATAGGCACCAGCTTTGCCTTTGGATAAACAAACTCGAAAATCTCACGCTGTTCGTCAATAATAGGACTGAAACTCTCATCAGAGACAAACTTAATTGTCCCTGATGAGTAAGTGTCAGTTCTACCATTCTTAGGCTTGTCCTTGCAAGATGCGAACAAGCCTAAGATGAGAGTCAATCCAACAAAGGTGTTGAATACGTTAATCTTCATTATTTATTGCAGTCTGAATGTCACAGGTACAGTGTACTTAACACGTACAGCAGAACCATTCTGCTTACCGGGAATCCACTTAGGCATGCCTGCCACCACGCGGGATGCTTCCTTGTCAAGTGAGGGGTCAACAGACTTGACCACTTTGACGTCGGTGATAGAACCGTCACGCTCTACAACGAACGTCACGGTTACGCGGCCCTGAACACCGTTCTCCTCGGCAATGGTAGGATACTTAATGTGTGTGGACAGGTATTCAAACAGTGCGGCATCGCCACCGGGGAACTGGGGCATCTGCTCTACAACGTCGAACACTTTCTCTTCAACAGGCTTCTCCTGTGCAATCACTTCCTTGGCCTTGAGCACCTCGCCGGCGGCCTCGTCGTTACCCTTAACGTCGAATGAACCGATGGCTACGGCTGTCTTGGCAAGGTCGTCCTGAGACTTCAACTCGTCTTCTGGCGCAACGTCCTCGTCCTTCTTGATGACAGGGGCAGTAAACTTAACAGAGCTCTTTACTTTCTCTACAACCTTCTGCTCCATCTCAATCTTGACGGGCTCCTTACGCTCAACCTTAGCTTCCTTCTTCTTGGCCAGCTGCGAAAGCTCCACATCTGTGGTAATGGCAACCTTCTTAGGCATTGCATTCTCAATGGCTATCTTTGCCCATACGGCAGCCATGATTACCACAATGGCAACAAGCACAATGATGATTGACGCCAAGTTGCGCTTTCCTGTGTTCTTACGCAGACGGTAGGCACCATAAGAATGATTCTTACCTTCAAAGACGAGATCGACCCAGCTATTGTCTATTAGATCTATTTTTGACATAGTTCTTCCTTTTTAATTATCTTCTGTCACCGATTCGATTACTTGATTCCTTTCAGAGAGAGAAGCTTCTCGTCATCAGGAGTTATCTTGTCAATGACGTACTTACCAATGCTGCATATCTGCATCTCGTCAAGAGCCTCAACCATATTATTATAGCTGGCAGTATCCAAAGGCTTTATAATAATGGTAAGAGTAGGTATCTTCTCACCGTTGATATTACCTTTGCGCAGTTCATCAAGCTCCTTGTTGTACTGCTCCTCAGTCATTGTCGACCCTGGGGCGGTCTTGCGGGCGTCAAGATCCTGCTTCGCTTTCATGATGCGGGCCACGGGGTTGATGCCTTCCTCGGTTGTGTGCTTGATGAGCACGCTACGGATTCCGTCCTTGCCCCATGTGGTCTCTTTCACGCATTCCGGATTGTCGTACTGCGGGATGCCGGCAACATAATATATCTTGTCATTAGAACCAAGATATATGGTGATGGTATGAGAAGCTTTCGTTACAGACTTTTCCTCGTCAGTCAGCTTCTGGTCGTTCGACGGCATGGTAAGCTGCATTGCCGAAGGCTTGCTAAGGGTCGTACAAAGCATGAAGAAGGTGATAAGAAGCATCATCATGTCCACCATCGGCGTGAAGTCCACGCGGGTGTTCATTTTCTTCTGCTTGCTTTCTTTTTTCTTTGCCATGGATTATTCCTCCCCTTGTTTAAGATTTGTGATAAGTCTGTAACGGTTCTCGTTCATGTCCTGAAGCTCAGACATCATGGTCTTAACGACCTTGTATGGTGTCTTTGCATCACACTTGATGGCTATCGTCATGTCCGGGTTGGCTTCACGCGCAGCCTTGACCCACTCCTGGAACTCGCTCATGCCACCGTCAATGCTGTCGGTGGGTATGCCGAGAGTCTTGATAGCTTCAGCCATCTGTTCTTTTTCAAGACTGAGGTAATCTCCCAAAGCGCTGATAGGGGCGCCAACCATCGACTCCTGGCTGAAGTTCTTGAGTTGGGCGCTGTTGAACGACAACCCGAACTTGTCTGCAATGGTTTGCAGCATGGCGTTCATGTTGTTCTTGTTCTCGGTGCCTATGAATATCTTTCCGTCGTTTCCGACCAAGATATTCAAGACATCGTTCTCAGGCACTTTGACCTCAGACACCGAGCTTGGCGTGTTGACCTGTATAGGCTCCGGCTGCAAGAATGTTGATGTCAACATAAAGAAGCACAGAAGCAGCGTCATCACGTCAGACATAGGCGTCATGTCTATCCAGATGTCTTTTTTCTGTATCTTTATTTTACCCATTAGTTTGAATTTAAAAGGTAAAACAATTAAATCTCGTCGGTGTGGTTAACGTCGTATGTAGCTGCTATTGTATAACCAACCTCGTCGAGTGCATATGTAAGCTTGTCAATCTTGTTCGTGTAGAAGTTATAAACAACCACAGCCACCCAAGATGTTGCGATACCAGAAGCCGTGTTCACAAGGGCCTCAGAAATACCGGCAGACAGAGCCATTGAGTCAGCACCACCACCGCTTGACAGAGCCTGGAACGAACGAATCATACCCAACACCGTACCGAACAGAGCGGTAAGAGTACCGAGGGTAACGATTGTTGCTACGATAGGCAGGTTCATCTGCAGTGTAGGCATCTCAAGCTGAGTGGCCTCCTCGTGGGCCTGCTGTATCTTTGAAATCTTCTGGGCCTTCTTCATTGTGTTGTTGCTCTCAACATCCTTGTAAGCGTTGATAGAAGCAGAAACAACGTTAGCTACAGAACCGCGCATCTTGTCGCACAGTGCCTGAGCTTCGGTGAACTTGCCGGCCTTGATGAGCTCCTTAACCTGAACAGTGAACTTAGAGAGGTTCATCGTACCGAATGCAGACTTGAGGGCGAAATAGCGCTCAACGCCGAGGCAAACCACAGTGAGGAACAATGTGAAGATAAGACCTACAACAGGACCTCCTTTATACACAGTACCTGCAAGGTTAGCAGGGTGAGCAGACTTGTCTCCTCCGACGAAGTTGCTTGCATCACCGAGAACGAGGAAGTAGAAAGCATACGCTACAATGCAGCATATCACCATAATCCAGATAGCGTTCTTGATACCTCCAAACCCCTGTTTCTTGTTTTTAGCCGGGGTTACAGCTTTTGTTGATGTTGCCATAATTGATTGATGTTTTTGTTTATTAATAATATGAATTTTGTTTTTTTAGTTGTTTTCTTAGCTTGCGCCTTACTGATGGTTAGAAAGTGGTTTTCGTTTCAGTGCAGCAAAGATAATAAATATTACAGATACTGCGTTCGACGCTTAACATCTTTTAATCAGCTTGTCGCAAAAATAGGCCGCATTTATCAGTTTACGCAGTTTATTTCAGCTTTGCCAAGGCCTCTTTAATACGCTTCATGGCTTCAACGATGTTGTCCTCGCTGGTTGCGTAACTCATGCGGAAGCAGTCCGGGTCGCCGAAAGCATCGCCGCCGACAGTTGCCACATGTCCTTTCTCCAACAAGTAAAGAGCAAAATCGGTGGAGCTTGATATCGTTGTCTCGCCGTCTGACTTGCCGAAGAAGCTGCTGCACTTGGGGAACACATAAAAGGCGCCTTCCGGCACATTCACTTCCAGCCCCGGTATTTCGCTTGTAAGCTTGACAATGAGGTCACGACGGCGATGGAAAGCCTGCCTCATCTCCTCCACACAAGCCTGGCTCGACGTATAGGCAGCTTCTGCCGCCTTCTGGCTTACGGAGCATGGGCCGCTTGTATACTGGCCTTGCAGCTTGTTGCACCCCTTCACTATCCACTCCGGGGCGGCAATGAACCCAATGCGCCAGCCCGTCATGGCGTAAGCCTTTGACACGCCGTTGACAACGATGGTGCGCTCTTTCATTCCGTCAAACTGCGCAATGCTCTCGTGACGGCCTGTATATATAATGTGCTCATAAATCTCGTCGGCAAGCACAAACATGTCTTCATGCTTCTTGATGACCTCTGCCAGCCCCTCAAGTTCAGCCTTGGAATAAACGCTTCCGGTAGGGTTGCTCGGAGAGCACAGTATGAGCAGGCGAGTCTTCGGCGTTATGGCAGCCTCCAACTGCTCCGGTGTCATCTTGAAATTCTGCTCGAAGCCGGCGTTAACAATCACAGGCACGCCACCGGCAAGCTTCACCATCTGGGGATAAGAAACCCAGTAGGGGGCGGGTATTATGACCTCGTCACCGTCGTTGACCAAGGCCATCACCGTGTTGCATACGCTCTGCTTAGCTCCGTTTGACACGAGAATCTCGTTCATTCCGTACTCCAGGCCGTTCTCGTTTTTCAACTTGTCGACAATAGCCTTGCGCAAGTCGGGGTACCCAGGCACTGGCGAATACCTCGAATAGTTGTCATCAATGGCTTTCTTGGCTGCGGCCTTGATGTGGTCAGGAGTGTTGAAGTCGGGCTCACCTACGCTCAAGTTGATTACATCGATGCCCTGAGCTTTCATCTCTGAGCTTTTCTGCGACATCGCCAGCGTGGCTGACGGCGCAAGCCTTTGCAAACGATCGGATAATTGTGCCATACGAATTACTGTTGCTATTTATTTAACTGCAAAATTAGTTATTTTATTCTTCACGCGAAAAAAAATATATTGTTTTTTAATGTTTCGTCAATGAAATGTAACAAAACGGGGGCCTCAGAGGTGCAGAGTATGCCCCATTCTGTCTTTTTTTGTCTTCAGGTAGTTGTAGTCATATTCATTTGGGGCCACCTCGATGGGCACATTCTCCACTATCTCCAGCCCATACGCCTCGAGCCCCACCCTCTTTGTCGGGTTGTTTGTGAGCAGCCTCATCTTGTGCACCCCGAGATGCCTCAGCATCTGCGCGCCGCACCCGTAGTCGCGCTCGTCGGGCTTGAATCCCAAGTGCACGTTGGCATCGACGGTATCGTAACCTTCCTCTTGCAGCTTATATGCCTTGATCTTGTTCATCAGGCCGATGCCCCGGCCTTCCTGCTGCATGTATATCACCACGCCCTTGCCTTCTTTCTCAATCATCTCCATCGAGCGGTGCAGCTGTTCTCCGCAATCGCATCGCTTGCTCCCCAGTATGTCTCCTGTGGCGCACGAAGAGTGAACCCTTACCAACACAGGTTCGTCGGCGGCCCAACTGCCCTTTATGAGCGCGATGTGCTCCAGTCCGCTGCTTTTCTGCCTGAAAGGTATCAGCCTGAAATGCCCGTATGCCGTTGGCATGTCAACCTCGGTGCCCACCTCTATCAGCGACTCCGTCCTGAGCCTGTAGGCAATGAGGTCTTTGATGGCGATTATCTTCAACCCGTACTGGCTGGCAAACTGTTTCAATTCGGGCAGCCGTGCCATAGTACCGTCGTCGTTCATTATCTCCATGAGCGCCCCGGCCGGATACAGCCCCGACAGTTTGCACAGGTCGATGGTGGCCTCGGTGTGGCCCGAACGCCTCAGCACGCCATGGTCTTGTGCGTATAGCGGGTTGATGTGCCCCGGCCGCCCGAATGTCTGCGGCGTCGACTCAGGGTCGGCCAGAGCCCTTATCGTGGCCGCGCGGTCGTGGGCCGAGACACCCGTCGTGCACCCATCGAGCTTGTCGATGGTCACGGTAAATGGCGTTCCCAGCACCGATGTGTTGTCTTCCACCTGCCTCGGCAGGTCAAGTTCCTCGCACCGGCTCATGGTTATAGGCGCGCACAGCACCCCCCTTGCATGCTTCAGCATGAAGTTGACGGCTTCAGGCGTAATCTTCTCGGCGGCAATTATCAAGTCGCCTTCGTTCTCGCGGTCTTCATCGTCGACCACAATCACGAACTTGCCCTCGCGGAAATCATCGAGAGCCGATTCTATTGTGTCCAGTCTGGTGTCTGTCATATCATTACAATTTTATGGTTATATACAAGTCAGTGACGGCCCGCGTTGCCGTTGCCCATTTCCGCTATACGTGCCACAAGGGCGTCGTTGGCAGCCCTCACCACCCTCAGGTCGCGCAGCAACCGCAACCTGAAGCGCAGCATGCGCAGGTAGAAGAACACGCCAAGGGGCAGTAGTATGCCCACGGTGGCGTTGAGCCACTTGTTGCGGAATGGCCTTGTGTGGGCATGGGTGGCCATTATGGGATATCGGTTGAGCTCGGTCAGTATCACCTTGTCCCTGGTGTTCGACAGGTCTTCTATCACCGCCTCCAACTCGACGCTTATTTCCCGTATGCGCCTGTCGTCGCCTTCGCGAAAGAACACGCTAATCGGGTTGGGCGCATGCAGCAAGTTGTGGCATCTCGAATACTCCGTGATGTCGAGCGTTATCTTTTCGAGCATTGCGGCGTCGGCGGCGTAATCGGGGTCGTTGATTATCACCTCCTTGCGGTAAACGTGGCGTTTCTGCCTGATGCCGAGCAGCGAGCAGAATATGGAGCGGTAGATGTCGAAGTTGAACACCACTGAGTCGTTGTTGGCCTTGTATGTGAAGAACACGGCCAGCGGCGTGAGCACGGCAGTGGAAATCAGCTTGCCGAACCACACTGTCCACACCCCGTCGCGCGCCATCTTCATCCCCGAGTTTTCAAAAATGAAGTAGACGATGAACACGAGCACCGATATTATCACCGGCACTCCGAGCCCGCCCTTGCGTATGATAGCCCCGAGCGGTGCCCCTATGAAAAAGAATATCACGCAAGACAGGGCGAGCGTCACCTTGCCGATGGCCTCAATCTGGTGAGTGCGCACGTTGCGGTTGAGCCCTTTCATGTAGTCGCCCTTCATGTCAAGCTCCGAGGCATACATCTGCACGCTGTTGAGGGCGGCCTTTACGGCCCGTTGCCTGTCTTCGGGGCTCAGCCTGAGATACACCGAATCTATGTTCATAGTGTCCGACCTGGCCTCGGCCACGGCCCGCAACGAGTCTGCACGCCCCACCTCAGGCATGCTGAATGCGGTGCGTTTGGCGTCGTTGTAGAACGAATGGCCCACACTGTCGTTGAAATGGCGTATGGAGTCGAGGTCGTGCATTATCTTGCCGATGCTCTTCGAGCGGGCGTCGGCCGATATTCCGGCCACGTCTGCCATGTTGAAGCCTCCGTCGAAGTCGAGCACAATCTGCTTTGTGCCGAAGGTCTCGCGCCTGTAAGGCACGCTGGCGCTACCGGCGATGTCTTGCGACTGCATGTTTTCAAACCACTCGCCGCTGTATAGCGTGAGCAGCAGGTGCTTCTTCTCGGCCGTCGACTGCAGCTTGCCCGAGTCGGCAAGTATTATGGCCGCATCCTCATAACTGCCGTTCATGCGGTATATCATCACCCCGTAGAGCATGCCCGTGCCCACCTCTTTCTTCTGCACATAAAGGTTGCATCCCGGTATTCCGTCGTAGAATATGCCCTCAGGTATCTCGAGTTCGGGGCTTTTTTGCTTCATAGAGAGAAGCAGCTGGCTGAACGACTTGTTGGCATCGGGGCCTATCACGTTCTGGAAGTAAAACGAGCAGCAGGCTATCATGCACACTATCACGATCAATGAGCGCATGGCTTGCATGAGCGATATGCCCGCAGCCTTGATGGCCGTGAGCTCCGAGCTCTCACCGAGATTGCCGAAGGTGATCAGCGACGAGAGCAGTATGGCCAGCGGGAATGCCTGCGGCATGAGCATGAGCCCCATGTACCAGAAGAACTGCGCCAGCACTTCGAGCGAAAGCCCCTTGCCAATCAGCTCGTCGACATAGCGCCACAGGAACTGCATCATCAGCACAAACTGGCAGATGAAGAACGTTCCGAGGAACAGCAGGCCGAACTGCTTGGCTATGAATATGTCTAACTTCTTTATGCGGAGCATTGTTTGTCTGACGACTATGGGGATAGTTATACCGACTTGCAAAGTTAGCATAAAAAAGTCAGAGTGGGAATGCTTTTGCCGTTTTTTTCAGTTTTTTACAGTCCGCTCACCCTGTGCAGCCTGTTCAGGCTTCCGCTCCACAAGCCCCGCAGGCTGTCTTCCTCGTCGGCATCGGCAAAGTCGGTGATGAGCAGGGCCAGGTTGCCGGTGAGCTCACTCTCCTCGAGCCTCATCTCCCAATACTCGCCTTCGCCGTGGTCGGCATCCCACTTGAGCCTTATGTGGCTGAACTTGCGGCGGTCAATCACGTGCGACACCCTCACGTCTTGGCCCGTCCAGAGCTCGCCCCAGGTGAATGTCATCGTTGCGCCGTCGTCGCTCACCCTGTCTGCCATCCACTTCTGCAGCCCTGCCGCGCTGCTTATCAGTCGCCAAACTATGGCCGGCGACTTGGCCGCCAGCGGATACTCGATGGTCACTTTCTTGCGTTCCATATATCAATACCACTTATATATAATATAATGTATGGCCTCACAGACCGATGCAAAAGTATCTTTTTTCGATTAAAGACTTAATAAAACCGTGATAAAATTTTGTGAATTAAAAAATTTGCATTACCTTTGCACCCGCAAACAAACGATGGCGGGATAGCTCAGCTGGTTAGAGCGTCGGATTCATAATCCGGAGGTCGTGGGTTCGGGTCCCACCCCCGCTACATCAAAGGCAAAGGACTTGCAATTTCTTGCAAGTCCTTTTTCTGTTTATGACACAGCAAACGGCACAGCCCTTGAACAGCCATTCTTGCCGCAGCCCGGCGAAGCGCAACGCCCAGGAGGCTCCTTACATTTACCGACACCACGTTTATGAAACACACAATAATGCCGGGCAACGCTACGAAACCTTAGGCCATAGAAACCCAACGGCATGCATAATGCACCAAAACTGCCTGCCAGACAGTCACCACCCCTCATGCATAGCAAGCCGCAACGCACCGTGGCAGACCGGGCAGGCGGCTGCATGGCTGCCGAATGGCGCACACACAGATTGGCTCACCAGAAAATCCAGGAGGCTTATTAGGAGTTAAGGAGTTAGGAAGTGCCGGAGTTAAGACAATAGTATTTGACTGTCTTCCTGCAACACTTTACCAATGATCCCAGAGATTCCATGTTTCCATAGCTATTGTCTGTACTCCTGTCTCCTGTCTCCCGCCTCCAAAATAAACCCAAAACTAAGTAGGTGTTCAAAATTAATTGCCATCAAATTGTGCGCTATTTCGGAGATGCATGCCAAAGTCCGAAGAGAGAGCGTAGCGGGCTACGCGACCGATGAGACTTTGGCATGCGGCCCGAAAGAGTACACAAGATGGTGGCAAAGATATAGAGTACACCTGCAAGGTCTATTGTATCGGTTAATTTTGAACAGCTACTTATTGTCTTAACTCCTGCACTTCCTAACTCCTTAACTCCTAAAAAGCCCCCCTTATGTTTATCGGCTGTTCCCACTGATTGCGGGAAAAGCACGAAGCTGACAGCGGGGAGGCCTGGAGCGGAACTACTACGCGGGCAGACTGCAATGACGCAAACGCCGGGCGCCCACGCACTTATCATGATGAAACAGAAACAAAAACCTGTGAAACGGCAAGCAAACGCCCTTGCCCGACATTTTGCTATCTTTGCGGCGAGTAACAAAAGACATCGAGCCTATGACGTGAAACAGAATTGCAGGCAACAAGACATGCCGGGCCCCGCAATGGCCGGGCATGAATGCCTTGACACCAAGACAACAAGGGCAACACCCCGGAAACGATGAACAAACAAGCCGGGGCGCACGAAAGCCGTTGCTACGGGTGTGGCAGCGCAAAAGTCGGCAACGCGCCCAAACATCGGAAAAAACATGTTTAACTAAACAACAAAGCTTATGAAAACAAGATTTACCATTGCCATGGCAGCTTTCCTGCTGACCATTGGCGCGGCAACGGCCTACGCCAGGAAACTTTACGCCACCTTCGGCATACCGGCAAGCAGTGCCACCTACAAGTCGCCGACCTACACATGGGCGGCCAACACAAACAACCTGATGCCAATGTTCACCTTTGCCAACGGTGAACTGGCAGACTACGAGACGCTCTGCTTCACCTTCGCCAACATCAGCAGCGAAGCCAGCGTGCGCGTTGGCGTGTACTATACAGACGACAACGGAGCGAGCACATGGAGGCAGATGGGCGGCGCTTACTATTCGCCGGGCACCAAGACCGTAAACCTGGCGGCCTTCGCAAGCGAGAGCAACATAGACCTCGCCAAGGTAACCGGCATCTGCTTTGGGGGCAACGGCGGGGCCACAGACAGCCAGCCTGCCTCTGTAGACATTGTGGCAAGGCAGGTATACCTGGATAACGGCGACTTCGACCCTCTGCTCTACGCCACCTTCGGCACTCCGGCAAACAATGCGTCGTACGACGACGCCACCGAGACCTACTCATGGACTCTGGGCTACAGCAACCTGATGCCCGTGTTCACCTTTGCCAACGGCGAGCTGGCCAACTACAAGACGCTGTCATTCACCTTCTCCGACTATAAGGTCGAGAGCGGGAGCGGCGGCGTGCGCATAGGGGTATACCACACTACCGATGGCGGCGGCGGCACGTGGAAGCAGATGGGCGACAGTTTCTATGCCAACGGAACGAAGACCATCGACCTCGAAGCCTTCGCCAAAGAAAGCGGCGTCGACCTCGCCATGGTCACCTCCATCTGCTTTGGTGGCAGCAACGGAGCCGGTTCGGTGACGCTCAAGCCGAGCGAGATGTACATCGCCATGGACACTTCGGCCATTCACGACGCAGGCTCTGAAACCAAGGCAACAGCCGCAGGGGTTGCCTACGACCTTCATGGCAGGCTAACGAAGCCCAACGCCAAGGGCATGGTTATCGTCGGCGGAAAGAAACACTTCAACAAGTAGGCACCGAGCGTCGGCGCAAAATGGCGTTTGCCGCCGTGGCAACGATGCACCTCCCGCCTGCACCTCACAGCGAGGCTCGGGCGGGAGCGCCGCACCGGGCCAGCGGCCCCGCCCTGCCCCATGGGCCGGTGGCAACAAACAAAAAAGGATTCCCCGCGGGGAATCCTCACTATCTTGATTCAAAGCCTATCCGATTAGCCGAGGTGTATTGCCTCTGACGGACAAACGTCAGCGCAAGTGCCACACTCTGTGCAGGCGTCAGGATTGATTGAATACTTCTCGCCCTCGGAGATAGCTCCTGCGGGGCACTCGTCGATACATGTACCGCATGCGATACAATCGTCACTAATTACGTAAGCCATAATTCTATCGTTTAAATATTAATACCTAAAAATTGGTATGCAAAAGTACTAATTTATTTGGAACGTACCAACTTTTGGAGGCTTATTTTCATTTATTTATACTTTTTCGAAATAAAGCTCCGGCAACGCCGCGCGGCCCCAGCCGACTGCGGCCGCACGCCACAACCCCCATCCGCACGGCCGGGGCCGCAAACCGCCCTACGCCACCCTATAGCAGCGCCCCCGGCCCACAGGCGACATGCACCGCAGCCGCAAAGCCATGTTGGGCGGCAGAAAATATAATAAGAGGCCAAAAATCGCGTTATTCTTTATATGGTAATAAGAAGCATCATCACACTCGCTATATCGCTGGCCGTGGCCTGCGGGGCTGCCGCACAGGAGAAGATTGCCCAAAACAAGCCCTACATCGACCTGAGGCCGCTGCACTTCGGCATACTGGTAGGCATGCACCTGCAAGACATTGAGTTTGAGAATGTGGGGCCGCAGACGGTAACCGCTGCCGACGGCACGCAGCAGGAGCAGCTCATATTGTGCGACGCCGACCGATGGAACCCCGGTTTCAGCGTTGGCGTGCTGGCCGACCTGCGCCTCAGCTCCCACTTTTCGGTGCGCTTCACCCCGACCATGCACTTCGGCGCCAAGCACCTGCGCTTCATCAACCTGAGCCAGACCGACGAGAACGGACAGCCGCACCGCGAGTCGCAAGACATGAAAAACACATATATATCGCTGCCCGTCGACCTGAAGTTCAGCGCCCCGAGGTTCAACAACTACCGCCCCTACATCATGGCTGGCATCAACCCGATGATCAACCTTACAGGCGAAGACCAGGACTACGTGCGCCTGAAGCGTTACGACACGTTTGTCGAAGTGGGCATCGGATGCGACCTTTACCTGCGCTTCTTCAAGCTCATACCCGAACTGAAGTTCTGCTACAGCCTCACCGACGCGCTCGACAAAGACCACGCGCGCAACCTTCAGGACCCCACCATGCAGGCCTACGCCAACTCGGTCAGCGCGGGCCGCTCAAAGATGTTTGTGCTTACCTTTTACTTCGAATAGTCATCTCGACCTTTCCTACAAACACGCCGTGCTTGCCGTTCTGGTCGACGGGCACGCGGCGGCCGTCGGCGTCGCTCACATATTCAAGCCTTTCAAAGTATGAGTGCGAATGCCCCCCGAGCACAAGGTCTATGTATTTAGACCCGGCTATCATGGCACTGTCGTCAACGTCGGCGGGCATCTGCGCCCATCCCAGATGCGACAGGCAAACTATCACGTCGCAGTGTTTCTGGCGCTTCAGCAACCTTGCCGTAGAGCGGGCAGCCTCGACAGGGTCGGTGTACCCCACCCCGCGGTAGTTGTCGGCGGCCACAAGGCCCTCAAGCCTGGGCGACACGCCGAACACCCCTATCTTAAGCCCGTTGCGGTGCAGTATGACGTAGGGCTTCACCAGCCCGGCCACGGGCGTGCCCGAGAAGTCGTAGTTGGCGCAAACCACCGGGAACTCGGCCTTACGCAACAGCCGTGCCAGGTTGTCGAGCCCGAAGTCGAACTCATGGTTGCCTATGGTGGCCGCGTCGTAGCCCATGCGGTTCATCAGCTCCACCTCTACATCGCCCTTGAAGAGCGTGTAATATGGCGACCCCTGCGAGAAGTCGCCGCTGTCAAAGAGCAGCAGCCCGGGCTCGGCGGCCCGTTCGCGCCGCAACAGCTCCATGCGCCGCAGATATCCGCCCCGCCCTGCCAGCATAGTGTCGCCCAGGTTGCGGCTCAGCGGCATTATCGTACTGTGGGTGTCGTTGGTGTGCAGCACCACGAGTTTCTGCTGCCCCCAGGCCGCCATGCAGGCCACGACGGCTACACATATTATATATAGTCTTGCTTTCATTTCCTGTTGCCTTTCATTCCACCTTTATCCTTCCTTCCACCCGTGCGCCAACGGCCTCGCCCCTGGCGGCCTTCTCCTTGAAGTAGGTTGATATTATGTAGCGGGTGTCGTTCTGCTTTGCCCGCGGCGAGTTGAATCCGCTTTTCTGCCTGAACGCCTCCATCTTGTCGTTGCCCTCGGCCAGATAGTCGATAGTGGCTATGCGGTATGTCGCCGTCGGGTCGATGGGCTGCCCGTTGAGCCGTGCGCTCACGAGTTGCCCGCCTGGCGTTATCACCAACTCAACACCGTGGCTTACGCCCTCGCCGCCCACCTTGGCCATCTGCCCGAACAGCTCCATCAGGCTGCTGCCCTTGAGCGTAAGGAAGCATATCTTGTTTTCAAACGGCGCCACCTCGAGCACGTCGCCGTAGGTCACGTCGCCCTTGGGCAGCGACGCCCTGATGCCCCCCATGTTGTACACTCCCATCACCGGGTGCTCGCCATAGTCGGCGGCGGCCCATACCAGAATGTCGGCCAGCAGGTTCGACAGCGGGCTCTCGGGCCTGTATGCCGCGAGCTCCGAGTCGGTGCGCCCCACCACTGGGCCCATTATGCTGTCCACCACCCTGGTGTAAGGCGCCATCATCCCGGCCGTCGACGCGTCGACGGCACCGTCATACCTGCTGTCAACAAGCAGCCTGGTGCGCTCCACGCCCACCACGGCGCTGTTTACTGAACAGGCCGCAAGTAGCGCCGCAACAGCGGCTGCGGCCATCATAGTCTTAACTTTTGCCATAAACACATTGATAATAAGCCATTGGCGCCCCGCATGCCGCGCCGGTGCGTCGGCAATGGCGGCCCCGCAGGGCATAACTGCCACAAAATTAGCTAAAAACGGGCTAACACACAAAAAAAGAGGCGGCAAAATTGCCCGTTTCAACAAAATGTAGTAACTTTGCACCCGCTTTCCCGCGTAATCGCTGTCAGGAAGTAACGTGTTGCCTGTTATGTTGCGCCGGAACGATAAGAACAAATTTAATTATATAAAGAATGGATTTAATTAAAGTTGCTGAGGAAGCATTTGCAACCGGCAAGCAGCACCCGAAGTTCAAGGCGGGTGACACAATTACTGTCGCTTACAAAATTATCGAGGGAACGAAAGAGCGTATCCAGCTCTATCGTGGTGTAGTCATCAAGATTTGCGGCCATGGCGAGAAGAAGCGCTTCACGGTTCGCAAGATGTCTGGTACAGTGGGTGTAGAGCGCATTTTCCCGCTCGAGTCTCCCAACATCGACAGCATTGAAGTAAACAAGATAGGCAAGGTGCGCCGCGCCAAGCTTTACTACCTGCGCAAGCTCACTGGCAAGAAGGCCCGCATCAAGGAGAAGCGGACTGCCACGGCAAACGCTTAATGCGGCAACGCTATTCAACGCCGAGAGGCGGCTACGGGGCAACCCGCAGCCGCCTCTCGGCGTTTACGGCCCTACGGACGGCCGGGCCCGGCCGTTCCACGGCTCACCGGATAAATCCAGGAGGCCTTTCAGGAGTTAGGAAGTTAAGGAGTTATAGGGGAGGCAGAAGGAGTTACAAGTAGTTAGAGGACAATAGCATAGACTATCATCGCGCAGCCCTTTCTTAATTTTCAAGTAGGTGTTCAAAATTAATTGCCATCAAATTGTGCGCTATTTCGGAGATGCATGCCAAAGTCCGAAAAGAGAGCGTAGCGGGCTACACGACCGATGAGACTTTGGTATGCGGCCCGAAAGAGCACACAAGATGGTGGCAAAGATATGGAGGACACCTGCAAGGTCTATTGTATCGGTTTATTTTGAACAGCTACTTAATTCTTTGCTCGGAGTACAGACAATAGTCATGGAAACATGGGAGTATGGGGAAAGTGTTGCAGGAAGAGATAGGCAATGCTATTGTCCTCTAACTACTTGTAACTCCGTCTGCCTCCATCTATAACTCCTTCTGCCTCCTTCTAACTCCATTGTACACAAAAACTATTGTCTGTACTCCTGCACTCCTGCACTCCTTTACTCCCCCCTATGTTTATCGGGGGGTCGGTTGCGCCGGGGGCAGGGCCCCGGCCGGCCTCACTTGAAGTTGGTGGCACCGTCGGCGTCGCCGTGCAGAGCGTCGCGCAACGACTTCCAGTCTTGGAAGCCGGCCAGCAGCGAAAGCCTGTCGAGCGTCTCGCGGCTCGGCTTCTCCTTGCCCCGCAGGCAGTCGGCCAGCCGCTTCAGGGCCAGTGCCTTCATCGGGCGCTTGATTACCTCTCTCTCTATGGCCTCGCAGAGCTTGGCCAATTCACGTTGCAAATTTTCCATAACATACTTACATTACAACTACCTGCCGAGACCGGCACCTATGGCCGCCATGGCGCCATGGCCACCGCCGCCACACGCGGGCGGCACGACCGAGGCTGCAGCAAGCGCGGCAGGCACGGCTCCGGCGATGCAAAGGTAATGCAAACGAACGAAAATAAAAACAAAAAAGCATTTATTTTTAGTTACATCCACCAAACAGACGACACAACACGACCCGAGGCACATTCGGCCACGCTTGTAAAGATAAGCTACGGCCGGCGCCGGGCCGCGCAACGAACTGAACGGCAAGCAGTTGCAAAAGGGCTGCAACCGTAGTGCAAAACGGGCCGTACGGCCATGCAAAACGGCCCTTGCGGCACTGCCAAACGGCCCTTGCGGCAAGCCCTCAGGGCTTCGTGCCGCATGGCCCGGCGCACGTGTAAAGATATGCGACCACGCCCACTGCCGCAGCAGGCGCCCCGCGGCAGGCGGAGACACAGGCCATGCAGCTGCGGGCATAGAGGCAAATAAAGTTGCACAGTTCGCATAATTGTAGTATATTTGCAGCGCGAAACGAACATATAACGACATAAGCATGAAAGAATTAGCCTTAAAGTACGGATGCAATCCGAATCAGAAGCCCTCGCGGATATTCATGGAAGAGGGCGAACTTCCGATAGAGGTGCTCAACGGGCGCCCCGGCTACATCAACTTCTTAGATGCGTTCAACAGCTGGCAACTGGTGAAAGAGCTGAAAGCTGCCACCGGCATGGCCTCGGCGGCATCGTTCAAACACGTCTCGCCGGCAGGCGCGGCAGTGGGCCTGCCGCTTAGCGACACGCTCAAGAAGATATACTTCGTCGACGACATCTGCGAGGAGCTGTCGCCCATAGCCTGCGCCTACGCCAGGGCACGCGGCGCCGACCGCATGAGCTCTTACGGCGACTTCGTGGCGCTGAGCGACACGTGCGACAAGGCGACAGCCCTGCTCTTGAAGCGCGAGGTGAGCGACGGCGTGATTGCACCCGACTACACCCCCGAGGCTCTCGAGATACTGCGCGAAAAGCGCAAGGGCACTTACAACGTGATAAAGATTGACCCCGACTACACACCGGCGCCCGTAGAGCGCAAGCAGGTGTTCGGCATCACCTTCGAGCAGGGGCGCAACGAGGTGAGGCTCGACGACCCGAAGCTCTTCGAGAACGTGCCCACACGCAACAAGGAATTCACGCCCGAGGCCATGCGCGACCTCATCATATCGCTCATAACGCTCAAGTACACACAGAGCAACTCGGTGTGCTACGTGAAAGACGGGCAGGCAATAGGCATCGGAGCCGGGCAGCAGAGCCGCATACACTGCACCCGCCTGGCCGGCAACAAGGCCGATATATGGTGGCTGCGCCAGCACCCTAAAGTGATGGCGCTGCCGTTTGTCGACAACATACGCCGCGCCGACCGCGACAACACCATCGACGTTTACATCAGCGACGACCACGACGACGTGCTGCGCGACGGCACATGGCAGCTCTTCTTCAAGCAGAAGCCCGAGGTGCTAACCCGCGAGGAGAAGGCCGAATGGATTGCCCGCAACACGGGCGTGGCCCTGGGCAGCGACGCCTTCTTCCCCTTCGGCGACAACATTGAGCGCGCCCACAAGAGCGGTGTGCAATACATAGCGCAGGCCGGGGGCTCGGTTCGCGACGACAATGTCATCGAGACGTGCGACAAGTACGGCATAGCAATGGCATTCACCGGCGTGCGCCTGTTCCACCATTGACACATGACGCAAAACTGACAACGGGTTGCCGCCGCCAAGCAGGGCCACAGGGCCAGCATGCCGGGGCACTGCCACGGCGGCGGCAACCCGCATTCCAACCATTAAAGCCCGACAACATGGACATCGACGAGATAATAGCCGGCGGAGGACTGGTGTTCCGCAAAGCGCCAAGGCAAGACAACGACAACGGCAAGATAAAGACCAAAGCCAAGAAAAAGCAGTATATCACCGGGGCCCACGGCAGCGGGTCGGCACGCCAGAAGGCCAAGTACCGCCAGCAACGGGCCAACCGGCGCAAGGGGAAATAAGGCAGCAACACTGCATTAACGCCCCGGTGGCGGTTGCCCCACGCCGCCCCACACAGTCGTGGGGCAAGGCCGCTGCTGCACGCCATGGCCGGGGCCGCAGGCCGGAACCGGTAGATAAAGAACAACAAAACGGCCCTGCAAACCACAGGCCGTATCAAAAAACCATGGAAAAACAGCATATTTCAATGCACCACGCGGCATTGGATTTCAGCTTTTTACCTTATATTTGCAAACAAAAGACACTCGAATAGAAAACACTGATGACTCCAACAGGAGCCGGACCTGCCAAGGCCACACACGAAAACAGCCTTGGCCAACACTTCGGAACAGCAACTAAACCATACAAATTAACTAAAACAAAAAGCAAATGAAGAAAATTCTATCTCTATGCCTCGCCCTGTCGGCCGTGTTCGCAACCGAGGCTGATGCGCAATGGCGCAAGACATGGGACTTCACCAAAGGCCTTAGCGCAGAGACGCAACAGAACCTTATTGCCGACGAAGCCAACTGGTCGATAACCTACCAGGACGACGGCGTGTCGGTAAAGGAGGCCAAAGACCTGACCAAGATGTCGGGCGAACTGATGGCCAACGACAAGCCCATCGAGGAACTGCGCGGACTCACGTTCGGATCGGCGGGCCTGAGCAAGAACAACAACTACATCGTAGCTTCGTCAAAGTTCCGTATGACGCGCAACAACATGGAGCTCAACCTGCCCAAGCTGGCCTCCGGGCAGAAGATAACCATACGCGCACGCTCGGCCAACTCGACGGCAGACGACCGTGGATTCTATGCCGGCAACGACAACATCGAGTACATTCATGGACCTGTTGACGGCATCTGCCTCGGCGGAAGCATCGCTGACCCGTCGAGAGACGAAGACGGCAACTACACATTGGTATGGCAGGTGAAAGACGGTTTTGCCGACTCTGTCGACGTGCAGATAAAGCTCAAGACCGGCGGACTTGACATTGCGCTCATACAGATTGACGGCGGCGACAACGAGGTTACGCACACCGACGTTGCCTATATCTACGATTCGGGATACCCAGACTACTCTTTCGGCGAGGAAGGCTACTACGAACCAAACTATGACATCCTTGTCAACACGCTGCCATCGCGCATCGAAGACCTCAACCTCGTGGCCATCGACGTGGCCGACGGTGGCGCCGCCATCTCGGCCGACTCGCTGCAGCACTACAGCACGGTGGTGGTTAGCTCGGCCATACGCAATGACAACGCTTTCGTAAACACGCTGAAGAGCGCCATCGGATTTGTGCCGATACTCAACCTCAGCCCCGACCTCTACGAGACGTGGGGCTACGGCAAGGCCGTGACCACAGAGACAAACATGCTCACCGTGGCCGACAACTGGAAGAGCATCTTCTCGCCTTACAACCAGTCGGACGAGCCTTACATCGACGAAAACGGGCAGCTGATGTTCTGGGAAGACGGCACTGTGACCGGGGTTGAGCTGACACCGGGCACTTATTTCGCCAACGATGACACGCTGGCAATGGCCGGCAACAGCGTGGCGGTGCACATACACAACCCCAAGCGCAACGCTTACATGATGATACCCTACACGTTCCCGTTCGGCGGGCCGGGCGCATCGTTCATGGACATCACGCCAAACGCCGTGGTGGCACTGTGCAACACCAAGGCCAACGTGGTGGCAGCAGCCAAGCCAACGGCCATACAGGAATATCATCACAACTATACAACAGTGACACTGCAGTGCCTCACGGCCAACGCAAAGATGTATTACACCACCGACGGCAGCACCCCAACAACCGAGAGCACGCCATACACCGAACCGTTCAACATCACACAAGACGGGCAAACGGTCAAGGCTGTGGCCATAGCCGACGGATTCCTGCTTAGCGACGTGTCTGAAACGGCCATCGAGATACACCAGCTGGCCGACCAGCCCACCATCTCCGTGACCGAGGAAAGCGGCAAGAGCACCATCACTATCACCCCGGCCTATGAGGGCGACGTGGTTTACTACAACTTCACGGGAAGCGACGAGAAGGCCAAGTCGGCCGAATACACCGAGCCGATAACCGTAACCAAGCACACCACCGTGACCGCATTCACCGACGGTGTGGAGGGTTCTTACCTGCAGTCGGAAACTGTACAGAAGTTCGTTGCGGTGCAAGACGAGAAGGTGCGCATGGACATCGTGTCGCACATGGACGCCAACGCCACTGACTACAACATCTTCACATCCAACAAATACTACACCAGGGGCTACAACTTCTACACCGACGAGATAATCGACGAGGAGGTATACGAAGACTACTTCGGCCCAGGACAAGACTCAATAGTGTATATCTACGCCCCGGCCAACCAGCTCACGTGCATCAACCCGGGCAAGGGATGGGAGATAAAGAGCTACGGCCAGCCCATGCTTTACCAATCCATCGATGCCGGACACGACGTCCTGGACTTCAACGCCTACAACCCGCAGACGCCATGGGACGACAGTGAGCAGGAGATAACAAAGGGTTGCATCACGCTCGCAAGCGTAAACTACTCCGACGGCAACGGTTTCAAAGACCCGGCATCCGCATGCATACAAAGCACGGAGGCGTTCCAAGGCCCGTTCGACGTCGTTACGTACTTGTCGGGAAAGAATTGCAACGTGGAAGTTTACGTCACCAACGACACCATCAGCGGCGAATGGACAAAGATTGGCGACCTTCTCTCTAATGACATCAGCGGAGTTGACGACAACAACAAGGACGGAAGCTCACGCATCTGGAAGAAGACAATACTGCCTTATGACGGCACCGAGAAGATGTTTGTCAAGGTTGCGTCGGCCGACGGGCCCAACGCCAACATCTTCGACATCTTCATCAAGAACGAGGGAGAAGCATCGAAAGACTACATCACCGGCATAAAGGATGTGACCGAGGGCAGCGAAGCCGCAGGCGAGGTGGTGAAGACACTCATCTACAGCATCAACGGCACGCAGCTCAACGAACCGGCCAAGGGCATCAACATCATCAAGGAAGTGTATGCCAACGGCCAGGTGAAGACACGGAAGGCCATTGTGAAATAAGGCAACGCGCCGATTTGGGCAACAAGAAAAGGAAGGACGGGGCAGCCCGTCCTTCTTTCTTTTATGCCGGTTTGATTTTCCCAGCAACCGGCTTGGGCGGATTTCAGTGGCTGAAACCCACGTTTCATGATTGTCACAGGGGAGCCATTCGACCGGACGGAGGGGCGGACAGGGCCCCAAAGGCACCCTTGCTGGCCGGACGGATAGGCAATCAAGACAGGTGGGAAGCAGCATATCGACATGCCTCGGACGCTATACGGAGGCCACACCGAGGCACCATCAAGCCTCCGGAAAGCCCGCGCACGGGCACTGAACCAACAAAAAACACAGTTAATAATCAAAAAAATAAACGATAAGACACAGCCCCATGTCACAGGATATTATTATCTTTGCAGCGCAAAATGCCAATAACGACAGTTTTTGCCTGCCAAGACAAGCTGCCCATTACTAACTGAAAATATTCAAGATTATACTAATCAAAATAATAATAAGCTTATGAAGAAACTGTTTACACTTGGACTATCATTGGTTCTTGCGCTGTCGTCGCAGGCCAAGGATGAGGTTCGCAAGTTGTGGGACTTTACCCAAGGGTTCAGCGAAACCACCATCGCCAACCTTACGGCCGACGCCGAGTCGGGCTCTGGCTACTGGACCAACAAGGAGACATGGTTTGAAACAAAGGCCAGGAAGGCCGGGCCGCTTACCTGCAAGGTGAACGGCGAGGAGTGGGTGATACCCGAAACGGAGGGCCTGACCATCGGAGCGTCGTCTGCCCAGCACTTCAACATCGTGATAAGTCACAACGACGGGCCGCACATCTGGCTCAACGGAAGGAAGTCGGAAGACTACATCATAATCCCGCAAGTGCCTGCAGGCGACTCAATCACAGTAGTTTACGCATCGCACAGCGGCACCGAGGAGCGCGGATTCAAGAGCGCCACCGACGGTGTTGTGGGCAAGTATGACGGCGCAACGCAGTGGAAGACGGTGGGAAAGAAAGACACCGTGGTGCTCATCAACAACAACGCAGAGGACACCGACGTCAAGCTGCAGGCCACAAACGGCATGCACTTCTTCTACATCTGCGTGGGAGAGAAGCCCTCTGACGAGCCCAAGGTGACGCACATTGCCTACATCTACGACTCGGGATACCCCGGCTACACGTTCGGTTCGGATGACATGAACTACGACGTGATTTCCAACACGCTGCCCATGAGGCTGGGAGAAGAGAACATGGAGCTCAAGGCCATCGACGTGGCCGACGGCGGAGCCGCCATATCGGCCGACTCGCTGCAGTACTACGACGCCGTGGTGGTGAGCAATGCCATACGCAAGGACAACGCCTTCGTGGGCACACTGAAGAGCGCCATAGCCTACGTGCCCATGCTCAACCTGAGCCCCGACCTCTACGAGACGTGGGGTTACGGCAAGAGCGTGGCCACAACGACCAACATGCTCGACGTGACCGCAAGCGGAAAGGAGAGCCCCGTGTTCCAGCCTTCAGACCAAAGCCAGGAGCCATACATAGATGAAAACGGGCAGCTGATGCTCTATGAAGAGGGCAACATCACCGGCTACGAGGTAGAGCCGGGCTCATACTTCGCCAACGACGACACGCTGGCAATGGCCGGAACGGCTGCCGCAGTGCACATACACAACGCCAACCGCAACGCATACATGATGATTCCGTATGCATTCCCGATGGGGTCGCCGGCCGGTTCGTTCATGGACATCTCGCCAAACGCCATCATCATGCTCTGCGACACAAAGGCCAAGGTGACCAATGCAGCCAACCCGACCATATCGGAAGAATACCATCACCTGTACACAACGGTGTCGCTGTCGTGCGTCACCAAGAACTACAAGGTGTACTACACCACCGACGGCAGCACGCCGACAACGGAGAGCACCCTCTACACCGAGCCGTTTGACATCAAGGCCGAAGGGGTGACGGTGAAGGCGATAGCAACCGCCGACGGCTACCTTACCAGCGGAGTGGCCGAAAAGACCATCGAGATACACCAGCTGGCCGACCAGCCCACCATCACCGTGACCGAAGAGAGCGGCAAGAGCACCATTACCATCACACCGGCCCATGAGGGCGACGTGCTGTTCTACAACTTCTCGGGCAGCGACGAGAAGGCTAAGTCGGCCGAATACACCGAGCCGATAACCGTCAACAAGCACACCACCGTGACCGCATTCACCGACGGCGTGGAGGGCTCTTACCTGCAGTCGGAGCTCACGCAGAAGTTTGTTGCGGTGCAAGACGAGAAGGTGCGCATGGACATCGTGTCGCACATGGACGCCAACGCCACCGACTACAACGTACAACTTGACGGAAGCTACTACACCAAGGGCTACAACTTCTACACCGACGAGATAATAGACAATGAGATATATGAAGACTACTTCGGCCCCGGACAGGACTCCATAGTAAACATCTACGCCCCGGCCAACAAGCTGACATGCGTCAACCCGGGCAAGGGATGGGAGATAAAGAGCTACGGCCAGCCCATGCTCTACCAGAACAACGACGCCGGCCACAACGTGCTCGACTTCAATGCCTACAACCCGCAGACGCCGTGGGACGACAGCGAGCAGGAGATAACAAAGGGATGTGTTGCCTTCCAGAGTGTGACAGGCACCGACGGCAACGGTTTCAAAGACCCCGCATCAGCCTGCATACAGAGTACCGAGGCTTTCCAGGGCCCGTTTGACGTGGTGACATACATGTCGGGCAAGAACGCCAAGGTGGAGGTGCTCGTGACAAACGACACCATCAGCGGCGAGTGGACTAAGATTGGCGACCTCGTGGCCAACACCCTCTCGGGCAATGGAGACAACGGCAAACCAGGCGACGACCGCATCTGGAAGAAGACCATACTCTCTTACGAAGGCACAGACATGGTGTATGTGAAGCTGGCTTCGGGCGGAACCAAGGCCAACATCTTCGATATCTTCATCAAGAACGAGGGAGAAGCATCGAAAGACTACATCACCGGCATAAAGGATGTGACCGAGGGCAGCGAAGCCGCAGGCGA
>NZ_JACJJL010000022.1 GCF_016899955.1 Marseilla massiliensis
GGCGGGGGCCATCGGCGCGCTGCCGCGGGGGCCGTTTTGCAGTGCGATGCGGGCCGTTTCGCGGTGTGATGCGGGCCGTTTCGCGGTGTGATGCGGGCCGTTTTGCAACCCCAAACGCCGCTTGCCGTCCAACGCCCTGTGCGTCAGCGTGCTGGCCCGGTGGCGGCTGCGGCCTTGCGCGAGCGCACCACCGCCCCGATGATGGTGGCCACCGTCCCCTCAATGCCCATGCGGTCGGTGTTCACCATCAGGTCGTAGGCAGCCGGCGAGGCCCACCTCACCCCCGTGTAGTGGCGGCAGTGGATGGCCCGCCCGCTGTTCACCCGCGCGGCCTTGCGCGCGGCCTCGTCGGTGCCTATGCCCAGCTGCCGGGCCACGCGCCGTGCGGCCTCGCCGGCGCCCGAGCCCACAAACACCCTGACCACGTGGGGGTCGTCGCGCAGAATCCAGTTGGCCAGCCGCCCCACAATCACGCATTCGCCCTTGTGGGCCAGGCTCCTGATGGTGCGGCTCTGGCTCACGAAGATGGCGTCGTCCTTCGACGGGTTCATAGAGCGCGGTATGCCGCTGTCGGCAGCCACCATCTCCCACAGCCTCGCGGCCGAAATGTTCTGTTCGCTGCGCTCCACAAACTCGGGCGCATAGCCCATCTGCCTCGCCGTGATGTCTATCAGCTGGCGGTCGTAGCAGGGCCATCCCAGCCTCCGGGCCACCTCCTCGCCCACGGCGTCGCCCCCGCTGCCGTAAGTGCGGGCAATGGTCACCACGGTGTGGCCGCCCCAATAGTCGGGCGAGGGCGCCGCGCCGGCCTGCTGCCTGTGGGCCCCGGGTATGAGCAGGGCGTCGAGCCACGCTATGTGGGGTGAGAACACGCGCACCATCATGCCCACGTAAAACATGGATATGAGCGTGCCCGGGCCCACCATGGCCCAGTCCCACCGCCCGAAGAACACGAGCATGAACACCGAGCCCACGGCCACGAGCAGCGTGTCGGTGCATATCTTCACCCTGCTGAAGTCGCGGCCGCTAAACTTGGCGATGGCCAGCGGGAAGCCTTCGCCTGCCAGCATGAGCGAGTCGCAGCGCACCTCGAGGGCTATGCCGAAGGCCAGCACCGCGCCGCCCAGCAGCAGCTCGGCCAGCCGCAGAGGCAGGCCAATGGCCGGGGGCAAGTCGAAGGGCACCTGCATGAAGCTCGTCAGCAACATGGTGAGGTCGGTGTAGAAGCCGAAGAGCAGCGACACGCCTATCTGCAGCCACTGCCTCCGCTCGAAGTCGCGGCGCAGCAGGGCCACCTGCGCCGTGATGAAGAACACGTGCATCAGCATGGTGAGCTGCCCCATGGTGAGCCCCATGCCCGGCACGAGCGACAGCACGTAGGGCGGCGCCGATATGGGCGACGACCCGAGGTTGGCCCTTATCGACAGCGACGTGCCGAAGGCTATTACAAAAAGTATCACCACAAACGCGGCGTAACGCCGCGCCCACTCCTGCCTGCTCCTTTTCCTTGTTTCCATTTTCCCATGTAATTTTATCCGGCTTTTGCCGCCTAAGATTCGGCAACGGCGGCAAAGCAGCTGCAAAATTACTCAAAAGAAGGCACTTGCATTGTTGTTTTGCATTGTGTTTAAACAAGTTTAAACATCAGGGGCGGCCAGCGCCGGCGGCTGTGTTGGCGCGGCCTCACCCCGATTGCGGGTAGCACAGGCAGTCTGGCCTGCCGCGCCCATCATTTCGCCTGGGCCAAAAGCCGGCCCGCCGTGCCGATGCTTGGGCAATGGCTGTGCCTGCAGCTTGTTTGCCCGGCACGGCGACCACATCGCCTCGAGGCAGAGTACTATGGTAGGTGCATGCCTATTTGTTATGTGGAATATAAAGCTCTGCTGCCTGTTCTTGGCCGTGTGTGTCAGCGGCGGTTGCGGCCGAGGTGGCGTGGCCCATGGCAATGCCGCCAAACCATGGCGCATACGTGCCGCATGTTATTCAGCGTTGCCCACGCTGGCCTTATTTTACAGTGAGCTTGGCCGACAAGCCCCTTGCCTTCAGGATGTAAGTCCCGGTTGGCAGCTTGGCCGTGCCGTTGCCGCCGCAATACTGCTTCACGCCCCCGGCAGAATAAATCTCGGCCGTCTCGCCATGCTCCAGGCCGCTTATCTCGATGCCCCCGTCCACGCTGTGTGCCTCAGCCCCGGTTTGCCGGTTGGCGCCGATGGCCGATGGCTCCATTTCAACGATGTTGCTGAACTGTCCCCAGCCGGGCGCCAGCCAGTAGTCCGAGTAAGTGCCTTTGGGCACATAGAGAATGCAGCTGCCCGTAGGCACATTGTAGAACACGCCTCCGTTGAGCCCTTCGGTGGTTTGTGGCGGTGTCATGCTGTGGCACGTGATGCTCAGCAAATGCTCGCAGCTTTCAAACGCGCTGCCCTCAACCTTCTCCAAAGATTGCGGCAGTGTGATTTCGTAGAGGTTGTCGCAACAGCTGAAAGCCTTGCCTCCAATGGTCTTGACGCCTTCAGGCACGGTGTATTTTTTGCCTTCATGTTTGGGTATGATAGCAGTGTGGTCATGGCATTGTCGTACAGCACCCCGTCGGGCGAGGCAAAGTTCTTGTTGTTTTCAGACACAACAAACTCTCTCATGCGGTCGCATGTGTTTATGGAATGGCCATACGCGTTCTGCGGGTTGACAAATGCTTCATATGAAAAGCTGACGAGCTGGTCGCCGATGACAATCTTCTCGAGATTGTATGCTTCATAGAATGCCTGGTTCTTCACATACAGCAGCGAGTTTGGCAGTACCAGGGTGCGCACCTCGCAGTTGCTGAAGTTGCCGTTTCTTACGGTGTTGTTTTCTGTGTATGTCGACGTTCCGAAGCTTCCGCTGGCCAGAATCGTGGCATCCGACAGGTCGAGCGTCTCCAGGTTGTCCATGTTCCTTATGTCATAAAGGTCGGTCCCGTTGATGTAGCCCGATATTGTCAGAGACTTGATTTGGTCAAACTTTGATTTCTCTATTTTCGATTCAAGTGTTCCGGCTTCGTCAAGGTGCACCCTGACATCTTGCGCGCATACGCTTGCCGCCGTGGCCACCAGGAGCAGGCCCGCGCCGAGTAGTCTTTTGTGTTTAGTCATAATGATAATCGAATGTTTATTGGTTTGATTCGGAATGAAGTTTGTTTTCGGGTTCATGTCAACGCTGCAAAAATACAGAAAATATCCGGCATGTATACTTGGCGCTCATTTTGAAGCGCTGGCGTTTATTGTTTTTTAACGTTGCTTCCGGCCCGTTGCCCTTCCATAGGCTTGTGCAAGTGCAATTGGCCTTGCCCGCCGGTTGTGTGGCTGTTGCCAGAGGCGCGCCCCGCCAGCGTTGCCCCGGCTGCAGTTTGGCCTTGGCCCGCGTCCATGGCCTGCCGCGCCATCGGGTCGGGCAGGGCCGGGCAGGCTGCTGTCAGCCAGTCGTTTGGGTGCTGTCTCTGGCTGTGCCACCTGTCGGCATGGGCCTCACGCCCAACGCGGCCATGCCTCATCGCAGGTGGCCGCGGCCGTCGGCGTGGCGTGCCGTAATGTGGGCCGCGGCCGGAAAAGGCCCCTTGGCGGCGGTGGCGAAAGCAGCCCTGGGCCAGTCAAAACAGTTTATTAACTCTTAATTCTTCATTAATTTTTGCCTACTTGGCGCGAAAGTTGTAACTTTGCGGGCAAAAGATTGATATTAATATATAAGGAATAAGACTATGGCAAAGAAAGCACTGCTGATGATCCTCGACGGATGGGGCATCGGCAAACACGGCGAGGGTGACGTGATCTATAACACCCCGACTCCATACCTCGACTATCTTACGGCCGTGAGCGCCCACTCGCAGCTCCAGGCCTCGGGCGAAGACGTTGGCCTGCCCGACGGACAGATGGGCAACTCTGAGGTGGGCCACCTCAACATAGGCGCCGGCCGCATAGTATACCAGGACCTCGTGAAGATCAACCGCGCCTGCAAGGACGGCTCGATAATGCAGAATCCCGAGATTGTCAGCGCGTACACATACGCCAAGGACAACGGCAAGAAGCTCCACCTGATGGGCCTCACCTCCAACGGAGGCGTGCACTCGTCGCTCGACCACCTGTACAAGCTCATCGAGATTGCCCGCGAATACGGCCTGGAGCAGACCTACGTGCACTGCTTCATGGACGGCCGCGACACCGACCCGAAGAGTGGCGTGGGCTTCATCCGCGACCTGCAGGCACACTGCCAGGCCAACGGCGCCCACATAGCCGGCATCGTGGGCCGCTTCTACGCCATGGACCGCGACAAGCGCTGGGCCCGCGTGAAGGAGGCCTACGACCTGCTCGTGGAGGGCAAGGGCAAGCAGTCGGCCGACATGGTCAAGGCCATGGAGGAGAGCTACGCCGAGGGCGTGACCGACGAGTTTGTGAAGCCGATATGCAACTCGGCCGTCGACGGCACCATACAGGAAGGCGACGTGGTGATATTCTTCAACTTCCGCAACGACCGCGCCAAGGAGCTCACCCAGGTGCTCACCCAGCAGGACATGCCCGACGAGGGGATGCACACCATCAAGGGGCTGCAGTACTACTGCATGACGCCCTACGACGCATCGTTCACCGGCGTGCACATACTCTTCCCCAAGGAGAATGTGGAGGACACTCTGGGCGAGTATCTCAGCAAGCAGGGCAAGCGCCAGCTCCACACGGCCGAGACGGAGAAGTATGCCCACGTGACGTTCTTCTTCAACGGAGGCCGCGAGAAGCCTTTCGAGGGCGAAGACCGAATACTCGTGCCCTCGCCCAAGGTGGCCACATACGACCTCAAGCCCGAGATGAGCGCCTACGAGGTGAAGGACAGGCTCGTGGGAGCCATCGCCACGCAGCAGTACGACTTCATCGTGGTGAACTTCGCCAACGGCGACATGGTGGGCCACACCGGCGTGTACAACGCCATAGCCAAGGCCGTGCACGCCGTAGACAACTGTGTGCGCGAGGTGATTGAGGCTGCCAAGGCCAACGGCTACGAGGCCATCATCATTGCCGACCACGGCAACGCCGACAACGCCATCAACGCCGACGGCACGCCCAACACGGCCCACTCGCTCAACCCCGTGCCCTTCATCTACGTGACCGACAACAATAGCGCCACCGTGAAAAACGGCCGCCTGGCCGACGTGGCACCGTCGATACTGCACATCATGGGCCTGGAGCAGCCTGCCGACATGACCGGAGAGAACCTCATCTCGGACAACCGATAGGCGTTTGGTCCTGCCGGATGGTTTTTAATGATATTTCATCAGCCGCCACGGTGCCGCCTTCATGGCCCGTGGCGGCTGTGTTTGTGTGCGCTCCCAGGCTGTAGCCGGCCCCACGTGGGGTGGTAGGATGGGCTGAATGGGCATTTGATATGTTAGTCAATAATACGTATTTATACGACGATAGTTCGGTATTATTGGTTGATTTTACACTTGATTAAGCTTTTTTGCCCTTATTGCATCGTTTGCCTTGATTTAAGTCAAGTATTTCGCGGGAGTGTAATAAATATTGAATACTTTTAAAGTTACTGTTGTTTTTATTCGCTATATTGCGTGGCGAAACTCTAAAACCGATGGATTATGGTAAAACATTTTCTTTATTCCTCGCTCGCAGCTCTGGCGTTTTCCTTTGCTGTAGACGCAACCGCCCAGACGGCATACGTAGGACTGGCTTCCACGCCGTCGTCTTCAAGCAACCTGGGCAACGAAGGACGCATAGTGTCTTTCGACGTCAACAACCTGGCAGAACTCACTGGTGAGTATTGCAAGATGCCGACCTACACCGACGGGATGTATATCTCGGCCGACTACTACATCAAGGCAGGCGCCTCGGTGGGCGATAAATATTACGCTTACGTGGTCTCGGATGGCGACGACGAGGCCTCGAGCTTCTTCGGGACGCTGAATTTCGAGACCAACGAGATAGGCAAGATAACCGAAGGCCCGATAGCCACCAAGGTGTCCGACATGACCTATGACGCCACCACCGAGACGATGTATGCCGTGAATCCCGGTTCCGACGGCACCGAGGTCTATACGGTCAACCTGTCAGACGGTTCGCTCAAGCAGGCATTCACGCTCGACGGCGTGTCTGTGGTAGCCATAGCTGCCGACGGCAAGGGCACGCTCTATGGCGTGATCAACAACGAGGTGGATGGCGGCCTCTTCAATGTGAGCGTCGACCTTTCGCTCTGCACCATCGACCCGGCATCCGGCACATTCAACGAGACGCGCGACATCTCGTCGGAGTCGGGGCTGCTCTCGGGAGTGATGGCCAGCACCATGGACTATTACGACGGCAAGCTGTACCTGATTTACAGCACGGGGTCGAGCAAGATTGTGGCCTTCGACCCTGCCTCGGAGGCAGAGATACCCGAGGCGGTGAAGTGCCCCGTGACCTCGAGGCTGGGCGGACTGACGTTCATCAAGTCTACCGAGGGCGGTCAGGTGGAAGAGCCCACCAAGCCCGAAGACACAGGCCTGCGCGCCACATGCGTCGAGGTGTATGGCGACGCCATGGGCATCTCGGGCGACAACGTGTCGAAGCGCACAATCACATACTACGACCGCTACAACAACCCCGTGCGCAGCGCACAGTACGGAATGTTCACCGCCCTGGGCGGAAAGAGCTCATGGCAGATAATGTACTATACCAAGTATGACTACAACGACGCCCACCAGCTGGTAAGCAAGCATTCGGAGTTCATCCAGATGGACAGCGAGGCGCAGGGAGACTTCCACTACAAGTCGAACAACGACACCGTCAACTATGAGTACGACGCCGAGGGCAGGCTCGCCAAGGAGACCACCCTGGCCGATGGCTCATACATCGCCTACGAATACGACGGTGCCGGCCAGCTCGTGAAGAAGACCACGTCGAAGCCCGACCGCTTCATGAACAACGGCGGCGAGCCCCTCATCTCGACAGAGACATACTCAGACTTCGTGGGCTTCGACAAGCCGCAGACAATCGTCGGCGACGGTTTCTGGAGCTCGGACAAGTTCTGGACCGTGGTTGAATACGACTCCGAGAACCACAAGGTGAAGGCAACCAAGTATGATGACGCCGAGAAGACCGCGGCCTCCGAGGTTGAGCGCTGGACATGGCGCAACGACTCCATCGTGCAATACGACCGCGCCTACGTCTACGACGGCGAGGAGTCGCCCAACAACCGCATTGTCTACGAGTGTGTCGATGGCGACCCGTACCGTGTGCGCGAGGTGGCTTACATGAACGTGGGCGGCAATTGGCGCCCCAACGGCCTGCCCACCGTGACGTATTATACGCAGATGGTTCCCGACTATGTGGTCGAGGGAGTGACCGTAACCCCTGTTGAGGAAGGGCTCAACACGGCAGTGGTAAGCTTCGACGCGCCCTTGTTTGCAGTTGCCGACGGCGTGGTGTCGTTCGACATTTACCGTGAAGGCAACCTCATTGGCACCGTCGGGATGGACGAGGCTACCTACGACGAGTCTTCCGGCAAGGCCGTCATAAGCTTCACCGACAACGAAGTGCCCAACGGAACCTATGATTATTGGGTGCAGACAGTGGTGAAGACCGAGTCGACGGGCGACAGCGTGGCTTACAACGTGAGCGACCTCACCGACCACACCTACTTCATTGAGCTGCCGGCCGTAGAGGGCCTGAAGGCCGAATACGTCGACAGGTCGGACGGTTACGACAAGGTGCACTTCACATGGCAGGCACCCGAGGCCCGCAACGAGGCCCTGCGCTTCCGCTATGACAACATCTATGTGGTTGGGCGCGGCCAGGCCAATGCCGGGCAAAGCGGCATAGTGCCCATCACCGACAACATGTATGACATATACTTCGCCGACAACGTGCAAGACATCTACGTCGAGAGCGTCTACCACTTCGGCCGCGTATGCTCCGACACCATATCGGTTGACGTGAGCACCCTCGGCACTCAGTCTATCGACGGCGTGCCCGCTGCAGCCGGCAACGGCAAGGTGACCGTGGGCGCAGGCCGCATAGCCATCGACGGCGTGGCATCGTCAGTGGCCATTTACACCGCTGCCGGAGCCCTCGAGGCTTCCTACAACAACGTGAGCAGCGTAGACCTGGCCCACTTGCAGGCAGGCGTTTACGTGGCGCTGGTATATGTTGATGGCGAGGTGGTTGCCGTCAAGTTCAGCAAGTAATCGCAATTGGTATTTGGATTGGTTAGGGAGTGCGCCGCTGCCAGGGCCTCCGCGCCAGGCGGCCGCACTCCCTTTTCTGTCTTCAAGCCATCGTCCGGCGGGCGGCGCCAGCCCCCGGCAAGCGTGCGGCCAGTGGGTGCCGCTGCCTGCCGGGGCCTGACGCCTAACCGCAGAAAGCATCAAATACAACCTAAAAAAACCATTTTATGAACAGGATATATCTTATTTGCGTGCTGTTAGTGGCCTCCTTGCTCGGCGCATCGGCAGCCGGCGACACGGGCATCATTACCCTTTACGGGATGCAGAATTACACAGTGACGTCAATTTCTCCCAACGGCAAGTGGGCGGCAGGCTATTTCACCGACAGCGGAGGCGCCCAGCATGCATTCAGGTGGAACCTTTCCACCGACCGCTGCGAGCTGCTCACGGGCAGCACGGAGGTGTCAAACGCCTTTGGCGTGTCTGACGACGGCATCGTGTCGGGCTGCTATCCCGATGACAGATACACGTCGAACGGAGCCACCGTCACCACCTGCGGCTACTACTCAGGCGGGCGGTGGCGCGCGCTGGAGCCCATCAGCGGCTTCGGTGCCGCCACTCACACCGAGTATGACGGCCAGGCCTACTGCGTGTCGGAAGGCGCCCACCTCATCGGGGGAGGCATTTACGACGCCAACGGCAAGTGGAAGGCCACCGTGTGGAAAGACGGCAAGGTGCACAAGGTGCTCGAAGGCACCGAGGGATGCGTCTACGACATCTCGGCCGACGGCACCAAGGCGGCCGGATGGGCATACAAGCCCGGCGGCAAGTCGTCGAGGCTGGCTGTGCTTTGGGACATAGAGACAGGGGCAGCCACCTATCTCAACGAGACCGGAAGCCCCTTCCACGTGGCCCAGAAGTTTTCGTCCGACGGCAAGCACCTGCTCCATGACACAGGCATCTACAACGTAGAGACAGGCGAGAACACCGACATCGGCTCATTGTCGACGATGCCTTATTCGCTGCAATACATGTGTATGGACGACAATCTCACCGTCTACGCCTACGAGCAGGACATGATGACTTACACATCCTACGGCTCTGTTTACACCGGCGGCAAGTTTGTGAAGCTCGACACCTACCTCGCTGAAAAGGGAGTAGACCTGAGCAACCTGCCCGTGGTGTCGGCCCTCACCGTCACCGCAACGTCGGCCGACGGCAAGGTGCTTGCCATCTCAACCATGGACAAGAACAGGACAGAGCACCCCGTGGTGGTGCTTCTCGACCAGAACGTCGGCAACCGCGAGCCTGTGGGGCTGGCCGTGGCTCAGCTCGACGGCCTGATGGGCACCAGGCTCTCGTGGCAGAAGCCGCTGGGAGCCACCTCTGAGCCCACGGGCTACAACGTATACCGCGACGGAATCAAGCTGACGGCCCAGCCGCTGGCCGGCACCACGAGCTACATCGACACAGGCCTGGGCTCAGGCATGTACTCTTATGCCGTGACGGCCGTATATGGCACGGCAGAGTCGGCCAAGTCTGAAGCGGCCTCGCTGTGGCTTTCGGAGCCCACACCGTCGGCCCCACGCATGCTGACAGGCCGCCAGAAGGGCTTCAACAGCGTCTCCATCATGTGGTCAAGGCCCGCCACCAACCTCGTGTCGAAGGGGTATTACGACACCGAGGCCGACCTGCTGGGCTTTGGCGGCGGAGCCAATTCGTTTGAGTTTGCCATCAAGTACGACAAGGCCGAGATGGGCGCATACGGCGGCTACACCATCAGTAAGGTGGCGTTTGTGCCGCGTACCGCCCAGAAGGCGTGGGAACTGAAAATATATGACGGCGGCAAGCTTGTATGTTCGCAGCCCATCACCCAGCAGCTTGACTACGGCGTAGAGAACATTGTGGCGCTCGACAAGCCCGTGGCTGTGTCGTCGCTCACCGGCGACGTGATGTGCGCAATAGCCGTCACGGTAGACGACAGCCAGGCCAACACCAACGTCGTGGGCATGGACCAGGGCAATTGCGTGCCCGGCTACAGCGACTTGGTGCACCTGTCCACCGAGTCTGGCTTCTACTCGCTGTCCGACTCGTCGAAGGCCAACGGCTATCAGTTCGACATATCCTTCGCCCTTAGCATGGTGCTGAGCAAGGAAGGCGACACTGCCGGCATCGACGATGTGAAGCAGTACAGTGTGTATGCCGACGGCGCCTTGGTGGGCACGTCGACCACAACGTCGTATGTAGACCGCGGAGTGGCCGACGGCCACTATATATATACTGTCAAGGCTGAGTATGCCGACGGGCGTGTGTCGCAAGGCCCGGGCGTCAGTGTCGACGTGTCGGCCGACAAGAGCAGGCTCAAGCCCGTCGACAACGTCGATTGCTGGGGCGACAACCGCACCGTGGCCTTCAGCTGGCAGGAGCCCAAGGACGACGACGAGCAGGCCGTGGGCTACTGCGGCGAGGAGCCGGCCCAGGCCGTCGAAGGCACCAGCGCCACCGTTTATGGCTACCGTGCCCGCGTGGTTTACCCTGCCGAGAAGCTGAAGGGACTGGACGGCTACGTCATCAGGCAGTTGCGCTACTACCCGATGAACAGCGCCATCTTCACGTTCATGATTTACAAAGACGGCGAGCTGCTGGCCACTGTCGAGCCCGATGAGCCTGTATACAAGCGGTGGAACACCGTCGACCTGGAGGAGCCGATAGTCATCGACGCCAATTCCGAGTACACGCTCGACCTCGACTGCTTCGACGGACTGAAAGACCAGGGCCCGCTGGCCATCGACCTGCTGCCGCAGATGTATGGCTTCGGCGACCTCGTTTCGCTCGACGACGGTGTGTCGTATGCCAGCCTTTCAAGCTCAAACGGCACC
This sequence comes from Marseilla massiliensis, assembly GCF_016899955.1. GTDB lineage: Bacteria > Bacteroidota > Bacteroidia > Bacteroidales > Bacteroidaceae > Prevotella > Prevotella intestinigallinarum. The sequence goes on from NZ_JACJJL010000022.1 coordinate 11,056, forward strand.
GGCAACTGGATGATGGGCCTCGTCGTGGCCGACCCCGCTGCCGCCACGCTGCCCATCGAGGGCTACACCGTGCGCCTTGACGGCGAAGACGTGGCCACGCTCGGGGCTTCGGAAACGAGCTATGAGCACGACTTCGGCCTGTCTGCCGACGAGAACGCAGAGCGCTCCGTGGCCGTCGTGGTCGACTACGGCACCTACGGAAAGGTTGAGGGCAAGCCCAACGCGTTCACCCTCGGCGGCGTTGCCGATGGCATCGACGATGCTGTAGTGGCCGACCTCAGCGTTTACCCCAACCCGGCCACAGACTATGTGACCGTCGAGGGGGCCGGTGTGAGCAGCCTGGCTGCCTACAGTCTCGGCGGCGCCCTCATGGGCAAGGCCGACGGCAACCGCCTCGACGTGTCGTCATACGCTCCGGGCCTGTATATACTCAAGGTGAGCGCCGGTGGCGAAGAGCATACGGTCAAGCTCACCGTGGTGCGCTGACTCTGTCTGAGGGCATGCAGCGCCGGGTGCCCCGGGGGTTCCCGGCGCCTGCGGCCCGCATGGTGATGAAGGTGCCCGGCAGTGTCACAGTGCAGCCTGCCGCGGCGTCTTCTTTTGTTATAGGCGGCCGCCCGGCCCGTGCCGGATGGCCGCAGGGCCCCCGGGGCCATGCCAATAAAGCACATAACCCAGTCTTAACCAACCACTATTAGCAATGAAGAAACTTATGCTCTCGCTCTGCCTGTCGCTTGCCTGCGCGGCCGCGGCCATGGCAGACACCTATTTGGGATATACCAACACCCACTTCGAGCGCACTGGAGGGGTGCGACTCGGAAACTCAGAGAAGCAGGGCCTTGCCATAAAACTGACCAGCGAGAAGCTCGACCGGCTGCGTGGCAAGCGCGTGCTCGGCGTACGCGCCGTGTTCGGAACGAGCAACATGGACGGCCTTGAGTTCTTTGTCGCCACGAGCCTCGACGGCGAGCCGCTTTACAGCCAGGCCTTCGGCGGAGGCTCACCGTCGTGGAAGGAGTTCCGTTTCGACACGCCGGTCGACATAGGCGACGCCGACGAGCTCTACGTTGGCTACACCCTCACCTGCATGCAGTCGTACAAGCCGCTCCAGTTTGACGGCTCCAAGGGCCTTTCCGGCCGCTCCTTCTATTACACCGGCTCGGGATGGCTCGACTGCCAGGGCAATGGCGCCGACCTCGGATGCCCAAACATACAGGTCATTGTCGACGATGCCGACTTCACCGACATCACCCTCAAAGACCTCTCGGCCGGGGGCTACTATGTGGCGGGGCAGACTTACGGCCACGGCGGCCAGGTGCTCAACTTCGGCACTGTGCCCATTGGCAGCTTCGACGTGAGCTTCAGCATTGGCGGCGGCGAGCCGCTGGTGCGCTCTTTCACCGGGCTGGACATAGCCCCGGGCCAGACGTTCGACTTCGACCTGGGCGAATATGCGGCAGGCGAGGCCGGCAACCTTGACTTCGAGCTTAGCGTCACGGCGGTCAACGGTGCCGCCACCGATGCCGACCCGGCCGACAACTCGGTGGCACAGACCGTCTACGTATATCCGGCCGGCATGCGCCACAGCCTGTTGCTTGAGGGATTCACGGGGCAGATGTGCGACAACTGCCCCGCAGGCCACCAGGCCATAGCCGAGGCCCTTGCCTCCTACGGCGGCGACGTGGTCGAGGTGTTCCACCACGTTGGCTTCACGCCCGACGACTTCACCATGGCCGAAGAGTCGTTCTACCTCAATTTCTTCAGCGGGCAGCAAGGCTTCGCACCATCGTTCATGGTCAACCGCATGACGGCCACGGGCAACCAGGCCCCGGCCCAGTCGCCCACAGTGGGCAGCGTCATAGCCACGCTCATGCAGGCAGCCTCGGTGCAGCCCTATGTCAGCGTGGAGGTAAACACCGACTACGATGAGGCCAGGCGCCACGTCAAGGGCAGCGTCGACGTGTTCACCCACGTCATGCCCGACGCCGACACCGTGATGGTGTCGCTCTTCGTCGTGCAAGACTCCATCTTGACATACCAGGTGAACGGCGGCAGCGCCTATGCCCACCGCTATGCCTACCGCGGCAGCCTCTACGGACAGGTGGGCGTGCGCGCCGACTTGGCTGAGGGCGCCACGGTGTCGCTGCCTGTCGACTATGTGCTTCCCGACGCCATACAGTCTACCTACAGCGGCACGCTCATACCCACCGACCCCGACAGGATGTACCTCGTGGCCATTGTAAGCCGCTATCTCATCGCCCCCGACGGCACCTACGACTGCCCTGTATACAATGCGGCCATGGTGCCGATGTGCGCCGACAACCACACCGCAGGCATTGGCGGCGTGGCCTCGGCCCCAGACCTGGCCCCGGTGGTGGCGGTCGACGGCGGTCGTGTCAGCGTGTCGGGCGATTGCAGCCGTGCCGAAGTGTTCGACTCGGCCGGCCGCCTGGTGCGCTCGGGCAGCGGCGGCTCCGTGTTCAGCCTGCCGCGCGGGCTCTACGTGGTGCGCGCCTCGGGCTGTGGCGGCTCCGTTGTGCGCAAGGTCGCCGTCAGGTGAGCTGCCCCTCGGCCTGCCATGCAAATGTATAAACAGAAAGGAAACATAACTCGAAAATCATGTTACGACAGATATTCGCATTGCTTATCGCGGCCTGCTTCTGCCAGCAGCCGTGGGCCCAGTCAAAGCTCTCGCCCGCAGCCCGCCACCTCGTGGCCGGGCTTGCCTCGGGCCAAGCGTCCACGCGTGCCTCGGCCGGGGCCACCGTGTCGGCCTATGTCCACCTTGCGCCCGGCGCCGACGTCTCTGCCTTGGAGCGGCTCGGGGCCACGGTCAACCTGCGCTGCGGCGACATTGCCACGGCGCGCATACCCGCTGGCGCGCTTGAGGCCGCGGCCTCGCTGCCCGGCGTGGCCTATGTGCAGACGGCCGTGCCCGTGGCCCGCATGATGGACATTGTGCGCCCGGCGGTCGGGGCCGACCTCGTGCAGGCCGGCAGCGGCCTGCCCCGGCCTTTCACGGGCAGGGGAGTGGTAGTGGGCATAATCGACGCCGGGTTCGACTATACCCACCCCAACTTCCGCACGCCATCCGGCGAGCTGCGCATCAGGCGCGTGTGGGAGCAGGGCTACGGCGGGGGCACGCCGCCCGAGGGCTTCAGCTACGGCAGCGAGCTGGCTGAGCCCGGGCAGATACTTGCCGCAGGAGGCGATGTGGCTTCGGGCTCCCACGGCACCCATGTGGCCGGCATTGCCGCCGGGTCTGACGGCGCCGAGGGGGCATACCTCGGCATAGCGCCCGATGCCGACATCGTGCTCGTGAGCATATCGGGCGCCGACACCGAGACCAACGTCAACGTATCCGACGCCATGGCCTACATCTACCGCTATGCCGAGTCGGTGGGCAAGCCCTGTGTCATCAACGTCAGCCTCGGGGTGCAGGCCGGGCCGCACGACGGCACGTCGACTTTCGACACGCTGGCCGACGCCATGCTCGGCCCCGGACGGCTGCTTGTGGGCTCGGTGGGCAACTTCGGAGGCATCAACTTCCACCTGTCGGGCGACTTCTCGGGGCCGGGCCCCGACACGCTGCGCACCTTTGTCGATTACAGGCAGGCGCTGACCACGGCCACGGCCGGCGGCGACATCGACATCTGGGGCGAGCCCGGCATGGACCTCAAGGTGTGCGTGTTCACCTACAGCACGTCGCGAGGTGAGATAGCCGACAGCTTTTCGGTGAGCCTGCCCGCCTCGGGCCAAGCCACGCCCGGCGTGTCGGCCGTGCTCAGTGGCACCGTCGGCACCATGGCGGCCTACGGCGAGACAAGCCCGCTCAACGGCAAGCCCCACGTGCTTGTGACCTCGGGCGTCAGCCGTCTGCGCGCAGGCTATTCCGTTGGCCTGTGGGTTGTGTCGGCCTCTGAGGGCAAGGTCGACGTGTGGGCCGACGGCAACAAGCTCGGACTTACCTCCGGCGGCATTGACGGATGGGCCGAGGGCGACGACCTCAACTCGCCGGCCGAGATTGGCGGTACGGGCAGGGGAGTGATTTCCGTGGGCGCCTACGTCACCCGCAACGAGTTTGACACCGAGAACGTGGGCCACGTAGGCACCGGCGAGACCATGGGCGGCATAGCCTCGTTCTCCAGCCACGGGCCCACGGCCGACGGGCGGGTGAAGCCCGACGTGGCCGCGCCGGGCAGTGCCGTGGTGTCTTCGGCCTCGTCGCACGACGCCACGCTCTCCTCGCAGCCCGTGGCCCTGTACCAGCAGTACGGCGGGCGCGACTATGCCTACGCCTATATGCAGGGCACGTCGATGGCCGCCCCCGTGGTGACGGGCACCGTGGCCCAGTGGCTCGAGGCCTGCCCGGGCCTTTCGCCCGCCGACGTGCGGCGCATCATCGCCGCCACGTCGGTGTCCGACTCATACACAGGCGACGTCGGTCCCGGTGGCGACTGCACCTGGGGTTTCGGCAAGCTCGACGCCATGGCGGGCATGCAGGCTGTGCTCGACTTTGCCTCAGGCCTGCCCGGTGTGGCCGCCGTGCCGTCTACGGTGGCCGTATGCCCGCTGGGCGGCGGCCGTGTGCGCATCGTTGCCCCGGCCGGGTCGGCCGTGAGCGTTGCCGTGAGCCGTGCCGACGGTGTGGCGGTCATGTCTGCCGACGGCGTGTCACCGGGCCATGTGGCCGACCTTTCGGCCCTGCCTTCCGGCGTCTATGTGGTGCGCGCCTCGGCCGCTGCCGGCACGGCCTGCGCCAAGGTGGCCGTGCGCTGACAGCCCACGTGGGGTTGCATCCGTAGTAGGCCGTGGCCTGCCTCGGGCCTGTGCCGCCCCGGCCTGCGGCGTGGCATGTTGCAATACGACCCGTTTGGCGTTGCGATACGGCCCGTTTTGCAGTGCCGAACGGGCCTTCTTGCATGGCCGGACGGCCCGTTCGGCCAACGGCCTGGCTGTCAGCGCCATGGCCCGCCGCCACGGCGTGGCTCCCGGGGGCAGGCGTCGGTGGGCGCGTGGCAGCCTCCGGCGTGGGGCGCGCGGCCTTGCAGCCTCCGGTTTTCGGCCATTCGTTCGTTTTGTAGCCGGAAAATTTATATCTTTGCATGGGCGGCAGCCATCGCAATGGCTGCCCCCGATGCAACCAATGACCGTAAAACCATGCGCCACAACCAATTAGAGCGTGAGCTGGAGCTGATGCTCCTGCTGGCCGAAAACCGCGTCTGCACCGTCGACAGGCTGTGCGAGCGGCTGGGCATATCGCGCCGCAACCTGTATTATTACATCGACTTCTTCCGCCAGGCGGGCTTCATCGTCGAGAAGCGGGGCGGGGTTTACAGCCTCGACAAGTCGTCGCCGTTTTTCACCCGACTGTTCCAGACGGTGCATTTCACCGAAGACGAGGCCACCACCATACGCCGCGTGCTCGACAGGGCCGGGGGCGACAGCCTGCAGGTGCGCCACATACTGCGCAAGCTCGACCGCCTTTACGACCTGCGCATACTCGACGACGTGGAGCTGAGCGAGCAGGCCGGGCGCAACGTGAGCGTGCTCTACGATGCCATCAAGACCAAGAACAAGGTGGTGTTGCACAACTATTCGTCGCCCCACAGCAACACGGTGGCGAGCCGGGTGGTAGAGCCTTTCATGTTTCTGCCCGGCAACGACGAGGTGAGGTGCTACGAGGCGTCGACGGGAATGAACAAGACGTTCAAGGTGGCGCGCATGGGCACCGTCGAGATGCTGCTCGACCCGTGGGAGCACGAGGCCGACCACAAGCGCATGTACACCGACATCTTCATGTTCAGCGGCGAGGAGCTGATGCCCGTTGAGCTGCGCCTCGACCGCCTGGCCTACAGCCTTATCACCGAGGAATACCCCCGGTCGGCGCCTCACATCAGGCCCGACGGCGACCGCCACTGGCTGCTCAGCATCGACGTTTGCAGCTACATGGGCGTAGGGCGCTTCGTGCTGGGGCTGTTTGAGAACATAGAGGTGCTGGGCGGCGAGGGCTTCAGGGAATACGTTGCCCGCAAGGTGGGCGCCATGAAGTGCCCCGGTGGGCGGCTGGAGGCGGGGCGGCAGTAGGGCCGCGGCATGTGCGAGTGGCCCATGCGCAGCGCCGGCCGTCGCCGCCGCGGGGGGAAACAGTGGCTACATACGTATTATAATATGGTGGCGGCAGGCAAATCCACCGTGCCGCCAGGCGTTTAAACTAACTGAGACATGAAAAGAATACTATCCTTGATGTTGGCATCCGCACTGGCCGCAACGGGCGTGCGGGCGCAGGGGCACACGCTGTGGTACGACCGTCCGGCCATGACCTGGACCCAGGCCCTGCCCGTGGGCAACGGCCGCCTGGGCGGCATGGTGTTCGGCAACCCGGCCGTCGAGCGGGTGCAACTAAACGAAGAGACCATCTGGGCGGGCCAGCCCAACTTCACGCTCAACCCAAGGGCCAAGGGCGCGCTGCCCCGGGTGCGCAGCCTCATAGCCGAAGGCAAGTACCGCGAGGCGCAAAACCTGGCCGACGCCAGCATCATGCCCGGGGCCAACCGCAACAGCGGCATGCCCTACCAGACGTTCGGCGACCTTTACATATCCATGCCCGGCCACGGCAGTTACACCGGCTACCGCCGCGAACTGAGCCTCGACTCGGCCCTGTCGGTGGTGTCTTACACCGTCGGCGGGGTGAGCTACCGCCGCGAGACCATAGCCACACTGGGCCCGGGCGACAACGTGGTGGCCGTGAGGCTCACGGCGTCGAAGCCCGGCATGATCACTTTCACGGCCTGCCTCACCTCGCCCCACCACGACGTGATAACGCGGTCTGAAGGCGGCGAAGTGACCCTGAGCGGCGTCACCTCGCGCCATGAGGGGCTGAAGAGCCTCGTGAGGTTCCAGGGCCGCATGGCCGCCGACGTGAGTGGGGGCACCGTCACCAGCTCCGGCGGGGTGATATCGGTGAGCGGGGCCGACGAGGCTGTGGTCTACGTGAGCATTGCCACCAACGTGAAAAGCTACGACGACGTGAGCGCCGACGAGCAGGAGCGCACGCGCAACGGTCTGCGGGCTGCCATGGCAAAGGGCTACGCGGCGCTGCGCAAGGCGCATCTCGGGGTGTTCACCGGGTACATGGGCCGCGTGAAACTCGACCTCGGCCCCGACCGCTTCCCCTCCGTGCCCACTGACAGGCGCATAGCCGACTTTGCCGCCACGGCCGACCCGTGGCTCGTGGCCACCTACTTCCAGTTTGGCCGCTACCTGCTGATATGCTCGTCGCAGCCCGGCACCCAGCCGGCAACGCTGCAGGGGATATGGAACGACAAGATGCTGCCATCGTGGGACAGCAAGTACACCACCAACATAAACCTCGAAATGAACTACTGGCCCGCCGAGCCCACCAACCTGACCGAGCTCAGCGGCCCGCTCTTCGACCTCATCGGCGACCTCACCGTCACCGGGGCGCGCACGGCACGCGAGATGTACGGCGCCGACGGATGGGTGCTGCACCACAACACCGACCTGTGGCGCGCCACCTGGCCGATAGACCGTGCCTCGGCCGGGATGTGGATGATGGGCGGCGCCTGGCTCTGCCGCCACATATGGGAACACTACCTTTACACCGCCGACGTGCAGTTCCTTGAGCGCTACTGGCCTGCCATGCTGGGCGCGGCCACGTTTTTCGAGCAGACCATGGTGCGCGAGCCAAGGCACGGGTGGCTCGTGGTGAGCCCCTCGGTGTCGCCCGAGAACTCGCCGCGCAAGGGAGTGCCGCTCAACTGGGGCGTGACCATGGACAACCAGCTGCTGTTCGAGCTCTTCCACTCGGTGGCCGCAGCGGGCGAGGCACTGGACGCCGCCCCAGACCGGTACACCCGCTTCGGCGCGCTGGCCGACTCGCTCGCGCCCATGCAGATAGGCTCGTGGGGGCAGCTGCAAGAGTGGATGGACGACTGGGACAACCCCGACGACCACCACCGCCACGTGTCTCATCTATACGGGCTTTACCCCGGCAGCCAGATATCGCCATACCGCACGCCCGAGCTCTTTGCCGCCGCGCGCACGTCGCTCGAGCACCGCGGCGACGTGAGCACGGGGTGGTCGATGGGCTGGAAGGTGTGCTTCTGGGCCCGACTGCTCGACGGCGACCATGCCATGAAGCTCATCACCGACCAGCTGACGCTCTCGCCCGACACCTTCCTCGTGGTGGGCGACGTGAAGCAACGGGGCGGCACATACCCCAACATGTTCGACGCCCACCCGCCGTTCCAGATCGACGGCAACTTCGGGTGCACCGCCGGCATTGCCGAGATGCTGCTCCAGAGCCACGACGGCTTTGTATACCTGCTGCCTGCGCTGCCCTCGGCGTGGCCCGACGGCTCTGTCAGCGGGCTCGTGGCGCGCGGCGGCTTCGTGGTCGACATGGCCTGGAAGCACGGCCGGCTCACCCGCCTTGCCGTGCACTCGCGCCTCGGCGGCAACCTGCGGCTGCGCTCTGCCGTGCCGCTCAAGGCCAAGGGGCTGGGCCGGGCGCGCGGCGACAACCCCAACTGGCTGTTCGCCCTGCCTGCCACGCCGGCGCCCCTGATAAGCGAAAAGGCCGAGGTGGCCGTCCCGAGGCTGCCCAAGACCTATCTCTACGACCTGCCCACAGAGCCCGGGCAGACCTATGTGATAGTGGCCCGCTGACGCCGCCTGGCCGGCGGGAGGGCCTGGCGCCCGTTCCCGAATATACTGATTGACTGAAAAAACAATTGGCGCCATGCGCAGACTATATGTCATCACCATCCTTTTCATTGCCGCCCTGTGCTCCGTGGCGGCCGGCAACAAACCCTCGCCCGTGGCCCGCCTGGCGGTGTCGGCCAACGGACGCTTCCTCCAGTACGCCGACGGCCGCCCCTTCTTCTGGCTTGCCGACACGGGGTGGCTGCTGCCCGAGCGGCTCAACCGCGACGAGGCGGCTTACTATCTCGACCGCCTGGCCGCCGCCGGCTACAATGTGGTGCAGGTTCAAGTGATAAACGCCATCCCCGCCTTCAACGCCTACGGGCAGATGTCGATGCCCGACGGCTTCAACTTCGAGGCCGCTGACCCTCCTGGGGTGTACAGTTACTGGGACCATCTCGACTATATAGTAGACCAGGCCGCCCGCCGCGGCATCTTCGTAGGCATGGTCTGTATATGGGGCGGCATGGTGAAAGCCGGGCTGATGGACGCCGACGAGGCCCGCGCCTACGGCCGTTTCCTGGCCTCGCGCTACAAGGACAAGCCCAACATAGTGTGGATAATGGGCGGCGACATACAGGGCGACATACGCACGGAGGTGTGGGACGCGCTGGCCACCACCATAAAGTCGGCAGACAGCAACCACCTGATGACCTTCCACCCCCGCGGCCGCTACACCTCGGCCCGGTGGTTCAACGACCGCCGGTGGCTCGACTTCAACATGTTCCAGAGCGGCCACCGGCGCTACGGGCAGCGCATGGGAAACAAGGATTACCCCATTCCCGACGGCACGGAGGAAGACAACTGGATGTACGTAGACTCGACATGGAAGCACAAGCCGCTCAAGCCTGTGCTCGACGGCGAGCCGTCTTACGAAGACATACCGCAGGGATTGCACGACGGCCGGGAGCCCCGCTGGCAGGCTTCCGACGTGAGGCGCTATGCCTACTGGTCGGTGTTTGCCGGCTCGTGCGGCCACACCTACGGCCACAACGCCATCATGCAGTTTGCCAAGCCCGGCGTGGCCGGGGCCTACTTTGCCGACGGAGCGGCCAAGCCGTGGTACAAGGCGCTCGACGACCCGGGCTTCAACCAGATGAAATACCTTAAGCACCTCATGCTGGCCGTGCCTTACTTCGACCGCGTGCCCGACCAGGGCATAGTGCAGGGCAACGGCACCCGCCACGACCGCCTGGCCGCCACGCGGGGCCGCGACTACCTGATGGTGTACAACTGCACGGGCCGCGACATGGCCGTCGACCTGGGGCGCATATCCGGCGAGAGCAAGCGCGTGTGGTGGATGGACGCCGCCACGGGCCGCCTGGCATACCTGGGAGAGCACTCCGGCGGCGTGCGCACATTCAGGTACCACGGCAGCGGCGACGGCGTGCTCATTGCCATCGACTCGGCCAAGGGCTACATATCGCCCTCGCAGCAGTCGATAGTGGCCGCCGCGGCGCCCGCCGAGAAAGACCTCACCGAATAGGGAGCACCGCGCCGGCACCCGCCGCCCGCCGCAAAACGGGCCGTACGGCCGGTTGAAACGGCCCGTATCAGACAGCCATACGGGCCGTTTTGCAATGCCAAACGGGCCCCATGGCGGGCCACGGCGGCTGCCGCCTGACAGTTGACAATTGCCAACCTATAAATGACATGACACAAATGAAAACATCTTCCAGAATATTTTCTTTGATGGCCGCGCAGCTGCTGTGGCTGCAGGCCATGGCCGGCGTGGCCGTGGGCGGGCTGCTCACCGAGGGCATGGAGAGCCCCCTGGGCCTCGACACGGCCACGCCGCGCTTCTCGTGGGCCATAACCTCGGATGGCGAGGGGGTGATACAGACGGCCTACCAGATAGAGGTGGCCTCCGACTCGGCGCTGCTTTGCCGCGGCGGGGCCGACCTGTGGCGCACGGGCCGGGTGGAGTCGGCCCGCCAGCTGTGGGTGGGCTACGGCGGCCGCCGCCTGCGTAGCAACAGCCGCGGGTGGTGGCGTGTGCGCGTGTTCACCAACCGCGGGGCGTCGGCATGGAGCCGTCCGCAGCAGTTTGGCATAGGCCTGCTGGGCGAGACCGCATGGCGCGGCCGCTGGATAGGGCTCGAACAGCTCATGCCCGGCGAGCGCCGCGGACTGCACACCCGCCTGGCCGCACGCTACCTGCGCCGCGAGTTCCGCCTCGGCGGCAAGCCCGTGAGGCGGGCCACGGCCTACGTTGCCGGCCTGGGACTCTACCGCCTGTATGTCAACGGGCGCGAGGTGGGCGCGCGCGATGTGCTCAAGCCCGCGCCGTCAGACTACCGCAAGACTGTCTATTACAACGCCTACGACGTGACTGGCTGCCTTGACACGCTCACGGCCGTGGGCATAGTGCTGGGCAACGGCCGCTACTTCCCAATGCGGCAAGACAAGCCCTGGAAGACGCCCGTGTTCGGACTGCCCTCCTGTCGGGTGAACATCATCGTGGAATATGCCGACGGCAGCACGCAGAGGCTGGTGAGCGACGAGAGCTGGAAGGTGACCGCCGCCGGCCCGATACGCGCCAACAACGAGTACGACGGCGAGGAATACGACGCCCGCATGGAGCTCGGCGGATGGACGATGCCCGGATACGACGACTCCGGGTGGGGCGCGGCCCGGCGCTCTGCCGTGCCCACGGGCACACTGCGCGGCCAGATGACGCCCGCCATGGCGGCCCGTCCGTCGGGCAGGGCCCGTCTGGCGGGTCGCACCGGGGGCGGCGTGGTGCTCGACTTCGGGCGCAACATGGCCGGGTGGGTGGCCTTCGTGCCGCGGGGCAGGGCCGGCGACACCATCAGGGTGCGCTATGCCGAGAGGCTCAACGCCGACGGCACGCTCTACACGGCCAACCTGCGCGACGCCCGTTCGGAAGACATCTATGTGTGCTCGGGCCGCGACACGGCGCTGTGGCAGCCGTCGTTTGTTTACCACGGCTTCCGCTATGTCGAGGTAGAGGGCATGGACGGCGTCGGCCCCGGGGCGTTCACGGCCTACAGCGTGGCCGACAGGATGGGGCGGCAGGGCACGTTTGCCTGTTCCGACTATACGCTCACGCGGGTGGTCGAGGCCGCCCGGAGGGGCATAGAGAGCAACTACAAGGGCATGCCCGTCGACTGCCCGCAGCGCAACGAGCGCCAGCCGTGGCTCGGCGACCGCACGGCCGGGTCGCTCGGCGAGAGCCGCCTGTTCGACTGCGGCCGCCTTTACGCCAAGTGGGTGCGCGACATCTGCGAGGCGCAACGCGAAGACGGGTGCATCCCCGACGTGGCCCCGGCGTTCTGGAACTACTACACCGACGACGTGACGTGGCCCGCTGCACTGCCCATGGTGTGCGACATGCTGCTCGAGAGGCAGGCCGACACGCTGTCGGTGAGCCGGGCCTACCCGGCCATGGCGCGCTGGATGCGCCACATTGCCGCCACTTACAGCCGCGACGGGCTGATAACCAAAGACAAGTATGGCGACTGGTGCGTGCCGCCCGAGTCGCCGCGGCTCATACACAGCAAAGACCCCGCCCGCCAGACCGACGGCACCCTCATTGCCACGGCCTACGCCATACGCTGCCTCGGGCTGCTCGAGAAGTTTGCGCGACTGCAGGGCCTCGAGGCCGACGCGGCAGAGTGGGCCGCACGGCGCAGCGGCATGGCCGCGGCGTTCAACCGCCGCTTCCTCACCGCCAAGAGGGGCACGTCGGCCGTGCCGGGCCATCCGCTCTATCCCGACAGCGTGTTCTACGGCAACAACACGGCCACTGCCAACATCCTGCCGCTGGCTTTCGGCATCGCACCCGACAGCCTGCGCGCCGAGATAGCCAAGAATGTGGTGGCCAACATCGTCACCGTCAACCGCGGGCGGATACCTACGGGCGTGATAGGCACGTCGTGGCTGCTGGGCACACTGACCGACAACGGCTTTGCCGACGTGGCCTGCATGCTGGCCACCAACCGCGATTACCCCTCGTGGGGCTACATGGTTGGGCGCGGGGCGACCACAATCTGGGAGCTGTGGAACGGCGACACGGCCGACCCCGCCATGAACAGCGGCAACCACGTCATGCTGCTCGGCGACCTGCTTGAGTGGTGCTTCGGCCGCCTGGCCGGCATAGGCATAGAGGCGGGAGGCTCGCACTACAGGTTTGAGCTTGCCCGACAGCTGCTGGTGGACAGCGTGGCGGCCAGCTGCCCCACGCCCTACGGCACGGTGTCGAGCCGGTGGCGGGTGGACGGCGGGCGCCTCGAGTGGACGGTAGAGGTGCCGTGCAACACAACGGCCGACGTGTGCCTGCCCGGAGGCGGCACAAGGCGGGTGGGCTCGGGGCGCCACCGTTTCAGCGTGGACTTGCCCACGGCGTCTGCCGCCATAGCCGGGGCTGAGTTCCTGTACACCTCGGCTCCCTTTGCCGAGTGCCACGCGGCCACCATCGCCGAGACCCGCCGGGGCGACCTCGTGGCGGCATACTTCGGCGGCACGAAGGAGCGCAACCCCGACGTATGCATCTGGGTGAGCCGCAAGGAGAAGGGCTCCGACAGGTGGACGGAGCCCGTGCTGGCGGCCGACGGGGTGTTTGAGCTTGGCTCGGCCGACGCGGAGCTGGCCGGGATTACAGACTCCACTACCGATGCCGCGGCCGGCCCCGTGCTGCCGGGCCACGGCGGCGGCGTGCTGAAACGCAAGGCTTGCTGGAACCCCGTGCTCTTCGAGATGCCCGACGGCGAGCTCTGGCTCTTCTTCAAGATAGGCCTGCGCGTGGCCGACTGGACGGGCTGGGTGGTCAAGTCGGCCGACGGGGGGCGCACGTGGGGCCGCCGCGAGCCGCTGCCCAAGGGCTTCCTCGGCCCTGTGAAGAACAAGCCAGTGATGGAGGGCGGGCGCCTCGTGTGCGGCTCTAGCACCGAGACGGGAGGCTGGAAGCTGCATTTCGAGATATACGACCCCGCCACCGGCGAGTGGACTTACGTGGGGCCGATAGCCGCCGACGAGGCCCCGCGCACCGAAGACACTTCCGACGTGAAGCCCATCGACTGCATACAGCCGTCGATACTGCGCCTGGCCGACGGGCGGCTGAAGGTGCTCTGCCGCACGCGCAACGGCCGCCTGGCCACGTCGGAGAGCGCCGACGGAGGGCTTACGTGGAGCCGCGTGAGGCTGACCGACCTGCCCAACAACCAGTCGGGCACCGACGCGGTGACGCTGGCCGACGGCCGCCACGTGCTGGTTTACAACGACTTTGCCACCCTGCCCGGCACCAAGAAAGGGCCGCGCACGCCGCTCAGCGTGGCCATCAGCGCCGACGGCGAGCACTGGAGCCACCTGCTCACGCTCGAAGACAGCCCCGTGGGCGAATATTCATACCCGGCCGTGATACAGGGCAGCGACGGCATGCTGCACTGCGTCTACACGTGGCGACGGCGGCGGGTGGCCTACAGGCGCATCGACCCCGACGGCGTGCAGCCCGGGCGCAGCGCCTCGGTGGGTCGGCGGTGAACAGTTGCCGCGCCGGAACGGCCCGTATTGGAATGCAAAACAGCCCGTATGGCAATGCCATACGGGCTGTTTTGCCACCCGGCGGAGGCTGTTTTGCAACGCCCTGTGCCACAGGTGGTTGGGCCGTGCGGGCCGAAGCCTGCTCAGAGCCTTACCCTGTAGCCCAGCGTAATCCACAGCGACCTGTTCCTGGTGCTGCCCAGCGGCGGGCACACCTTGGACAGCCCGAACACGTAGCTGGCGCTTAGCACCACGTTGCAGTATTCCACCGATGCCCCCACGGGTATGCTCCAGTCTTCGGCCGAATACAGGTCGGGCGTCACCCCGATGTCGGCCCCCGACATGCAGTTGTCGTCGATGAGGCGCGAATACTGCACCCCGGCGTGCACCCCCAGCCAGTCGGTGACGTAATAGTGGGCCGTCAGCGGTATGCTCAGATACTTCAGCCGCGTCTTGATGTCAGCCTCCGGCACGTTCTTCACCCTGTCGCCCTGCTCCGAATACAGCAGCCCGAGCCGCGCCCCGAGCCTGCCGGTCACCATGTACTCGGCCTCCAGCCCGGCGGTGAGCCCCGCCTTGCTCGAGCTTTCCATCGTAGCGGCCTGTTTGGTGTTGCCGATGAGCACGTCGTAGTCCGACAGTCGCGACACGTTGACGCCCGCCTGGGGCAACAGGAAAATGTCGCCGCGCTGCTTCTGTGCCGCAGCTTCCTGTGCGGCCACGGCCATGAGTCCTGCCGCCAGCACGCCGGCAGCAGCCTTGCTAATCCATTTGTCCATAAATATATAGAGTACGTTAAGTAGTCTTTCCGTTATTGTAGATAAACGCCCCGAGCCACTTTTTATTGCCACCTGGTGGGCCTAAAAAGGGCGCGGGGCGTTACGAAAAGGATAAAATGCGGATAAAGACGCGCTTTTTCTGCCCTTATGCTTGCGTATGAGCAGAATTATTAGTACCTTTGCAGCGTTCAGTGGAATGAGGGGCTTCGCGAAAGCTCCTCATTTTATTTTAATGACACGACTATATGATTGACAAGAATGCAGTAAAGACAATCGTCGAAGAGTGGTTGGAAGGCAACGAGTACTTCCTCGTTGACGTCAGCATCGAGCCCGACAACCGCATCGTTGTAGAGATTGACCACGCCGACGGGGTGTGGATTGAGGATTGCGCAGAGCTGAGCCGCCACCTGCAGGAGAGGCTCGGCGCAGAGCTTGACGACTACGAGCTCGAGGTGGGCTCTGCTGGCATCGGCCAGCCTTTCAAGGTGGCGCAGCAGTATGCCATCCACGTGGGCAAGGACGTCGAGGTGATGGACGCCGGCGGCAAGAAGGTGCAAGGCGTTCTCAAGAGCGTCGACGGCAGCTCCTTCGTGGTCACGGTCAGGGAAAAGCAGCGTGTCGAGGGCAAGAAGCGCCCCGTCATCGTGGATGTGGACAAGGCATTTGACATGGACAACGTGAAATATACAAAATACCTATTAAGTTTCAAATAAACTATGGCTGCAAAGAAAGAAGAAAAAGGCCCAAGCATGATAGAGACCTTCCAGGAGTTCAAAGAGACGAAGAACATCGACCGCACCACGCTGGTGAGCGTGCTCGAGGAGAGTTTCCGCAACGTGATAACGAAGCTCTTCGGCAGCGACGAGAACTTCGACGTCATCGTGAACCCCGACAAGGGCGACTTCGAGATACACCGCAACCGCGTGGTGGTGGCCGATGGCGACGTGCAGGACGAGAACAAGCAGATATCGCTCACCGACGCCCAGAAGATAGAACCCGACTATGAGGTGGGCGAAGAGGTGAGCGAGGAGGTGAACTTCAGCAAGTTTGGCCGCCGCGCCATACTCAACCTGCGCCAGACGCTGGCCTCGAAGATACTCGAGCTGGAGCACGACTCGCTGTACAACAAGTACAAAGACAAGGTCGGGACCATCGTCAGCGGCGAGGTATACCAGATGTGGCGCCGCGAGGTATTGCTCATCGACGACGAGGGAAACGAGCTCCACCTGCCCAAGGGCGAGCAGATTCCGGCCGACGCATACCACAAGGGGGAGACCGTGAGGGCCGTGGTGCTGCGCGTGGACAACGAGAACAACAACCCGCGCATCATCCTCAGCCGCACCAGCCCCATGTTCCTTGAGCGCCTGCTCGAGGCCGAGGTGCCCGAGATTGCCGACGGGCTCATCACCATACAGCGCGTTGCGCGCATGCCGGGCGAGAGAGCCAAGGTGGCGGTAGAGAGCTACGACGAGCGCATAGACCCCGTGGGAGCCTGCGTGGGAGTGAAGGGAAGCCGCGTTCACGGCATCGTGCGCGAGCTGTGCAACGAGAACATCGACGTCATCAACTACTCGAGCAACACGCAACTCTTCATACAGCGCGCCCTCAGCCCGGCCAAGGTGTCGAGCATCACGCTCGACGAGGAGAACCGCAAGGCCGAAGTCTACCTGCAGCCAGAGGAAGTTTCGCTTGCCATAGGCCGCGGGGGAATGAACATCAAGCTCGCCAGCATGCTCACGGGGTTCACCATCGACGTGTTCAGGGTGGTCAGCGAGGGCGAGGCCGACGAGGATATCTACCTCGACGAGTTCGCCGACGAGATAGACCAATGGGTCATCGACGCAATCAAGTCCATCGGGCTCGACACTGCCAAGGCCGTGCTCAACGCCCCGAGGGAGATGCTCATCGAGAAGGCAGACCTTGAGGAAGAGACCGTTGACCACGTGCTCAACGTGCTGCGCGCCGAGTTTGAAAACTAAAAAATAATGAAAGACGGGCTTTTGCCGGACTATGTTCATGGTTCATGACGCTCATGTTCACGGGGCCGGCAGCCGTAGGCACCAAGCAGTGCAAGCGGCCTCGGGGGATTGCGTTGTGGATTGTTGAATAAGAAGAAATAAACTTTTATATGAGCATCAGATTAAACAAAGTATTGACAGAACTGAACATAGGATTGCAGACGGCGGTCGACTTCCTTAAGAACAAGAAAAGCCTGGGCGAGATAAAGGACGACGCAAACGTCAACACCAAAATCTCTGACGAGCAGTATTATGCGCTCGTGAGCGCCTTCAAGGGCGACAAGGACATCAAGAGCGAGGCTGAGAAGATGTTTGCAAAGAAGTCCAAGGACAAGAAGTCGGACAAGAAGTCGTCGAAGGCGGAAGACTTGCTGGGCCACAGGCAGCGGTTCAAGCCGCTGGGCAAGATAGACCTCGACAGCATTGGCAAGAAGCCGGCACAGCAGGCGCAGCCGGCAAGCGAGCCTAAGGCCAGCCAGCCAGCCCCGGCACCGGCCGAACCGAAACCCCAGCCGGCGGCAGCCCAGGCCCAGGCACGGCAGCCCGAGCCCGCCCCGGCACCGTCGAAGCCGGCCGAAGCAGCCCCTGCACCCAAGGCCGAGGCCCCGAAGGCAGCCGCGCCGGCCGAGCCCAAGCCGCAGCCAAAGGCCGCACAGCCGGCCCAGGGCGAGCCCAAGGCACAGCCGGCAGCACCGCAGGCCGCCGCAGCCCAGCCTGCGCCAAAGGCCGACGAGAAGCCCGAGAAAGAGGGCCCGAAGATATTCACGCTCAAGAGCGAGGCCAGGCTGGCCCCCAAGGTGAACGTGCTGGGCAAGATAGACCTTGATGCCATCAACCAGAGCACGCGCCCCAAGAAGAAGACCAAGGAGGAGCGCCGCAAGGAACGCGAGGAGAAGGCAGCCCAGCAGCATCAGGGCAGCGAGCGCAAGAAGCGCGTGCGCATAGGCAAGGAGCGCGTAGACATCGAGGCGGCAGCCAGCCAGAACGGCAACGGGGCCGGCAAGAAGAACAAGAACCGCGGCGGCGGTGGAGCCCAGCCTGCAGCCCAGCAGCAGGGCGCGGGCAAGAGCAAGAAGGGCAAGAGCCGCAGCCAGCACAAGCCGATAGAGGTGAGCGAGGAGGACGTGGCACGCCAGGTGAAGGAGACGCTGGCCCGTCTCACGAGCAAGAACCAGAACAAGAAGGGCGCCAAATACCGCCGCGAGAAGCGCGACGCCGTGCAGGAGAGGCTCAACGAGGAGCGCCTCGAGGAGCAGGCAGGCAGCAAGACGCTCAAGCTCACGGAGTTTGTGACCGTCAGCGAGCTTGCCACGATGATGAACGTGCCGGTGAACAAGGTCATCGGAACGTGCATGAGCATAGGCATAATGGTGTCTATCAACCAGCGCCTCGACGCTGAGACCATCAACCTCGTGGCCGAAGAGTTCGGCTTCAAGACCGAGTATGTGAGCGCAGAGGTAAGCGCCGCCGTGAGCGAGGAGGCCGACGACGAGAACGACCTCGTGCCCCGCGCCCCCATCGTGACCGTCATGGGACACGTAGACCACGGAAAGACGTCGCTGCTCGACCACATACGCAACACCAACGTCATAGCCGGCGAGGCCGGAGGAATAACGCAGCACATCGGAGCATACAACGTGACGCTGGCCGACGGGCGCAAGATAACATTCCTCGACACCCCGGGCCACGAGGCATTCACGGCCATGCGAGCCCGCGGAGCGCAGGTGACCGACATCGCAATCATCATCATCGCGGCCGACGACAGCGTGATGCCCACCACCAAGGAGGCCATAGCCCACGCACAGGCAGCCAACGTGCCGATGGTGTTTGCCATAAACAAGATTGACAAGCCGGGCGCCAACCCCGACAAGATACGCGAAGACCTGGCCAACATGAACCTGCTCGTGGAGGAGTGGGGAGGTAAGTACCAGTGCCAGGAGATATCGGCCAAGAAGGGAGTGGGCGTCGACGAGCTGCTCGAGAAGGTGCTGCTCGAGGCCGAGATGCTCGACCTCAAGGCCAACCCCAACCGCCGTGCCGCCGGCTCCATCATCGAGTCGTCGCTCGACAAGGGCCGCGGCTACGTCTCGACGGTGCTCGTGTCGAACGGAACGCTCAAGGTTGGCGACATCGTGCTGGCCGGAACCAACTACGGCCGCATCAAGGCCATGTTCAACGAGCGCAACCAGCGCATGGAGAAAGCAGGCCCGTCGGAGCCCGCCATCATACTCGGACTGAACGGAGCGCCCACCGCCGGCGACGCATTCCACGTGATGGAGACCGAGCAGGAGGCCCGCGAGATAGCCAGCAAGCGCGAGCAGCTGCAGCGTGAGCAGGGCTTGCGCACGCAGACCCGACTGACCCTGGCCGACATCAGCCACCGCATTGCCCTCGGGTCGTTCAAGGAGCTGAACCTCATCGTGAAGGGCGACACCGACGGAAGCGTCGAGGCTCTGAGCGATTCGTTCATAAAGCTCTCTACCGAGAAGATACAGGTGAACGTCATCCACAAGGCCGTGGGACAGATATCGGAGAACGATGTCACGCTGGCCGACGCCTCAGACGCCATCATCGTGGGCTTCCAGGTGCGCCCGTCGGCGGCAGCCCGCAAGCTGGCCGACCGCGAGGGAGTGGAGATAAACACCTACTCCATCATCTACGACGCCATCGAAGACATCCGCTCGGCCATGGAGGGCATGCTCGACAAGGTGAAGAAAGAGGTGGTGACCGGCCAGGTCGAGGTGCGCGAGGTGTACAAGATATCGAAGGTGGGCACCGTGGCCGGTGCGCTTGTCACCGAAGGCAAGGTGCACGCCAAGGACAAGGCGCGCGTGGTTCGCGACGGCATCGTGATTCACACCGGCGACATCAACGCGCTCAAGCGCTACAAGGACGACGCCAAGGAGGTGGCCGCCGGACTGGAGTGCGGCTTGAGCCTGGTCAACTTCAACGACATACAGCAGGGCGACATCATCGAGACCTTCACCGAGATAGAGGTGGAGCAGAAGCTCTGATGCGCCCGTCGGCATGGCGCGCAATGCAATGCGAGAGCCGGACGGTATGGTTGGTGCCATGCTGTCCGGCTCTTGTTTTGTTGGACTGCCGTGGGGGTAGGTTTGCCATGTCGGCCGTTTCGCATTGCCAAACGGGCCGTATCGCAGTGTGAAACGGGCCGTATTGCAAGGCCGGACGGGCCGTTTTGCCGGCGCCTGTCGCCATGGCTGCCGCCTGTGACCGTGGCTCACCGTCGCCGCAGGCCCTGCCTGCCAAAATCGCCGCATCGGTTGGAAAAGGCGGCCGCGCGCTTTGCCGTTTGTGCAAAAACCGCTATTTTTGCACATGGGCAGCCTTCTTGATGTGCCTCGGGCCAAGGCCCGGCGCAGGGAGGGGCCCGCGGTGAGTGCAAAATAGATGAGGCGAATGGGAAAAACAGGCACAGGCAACGGCAATGGTGGCAGAGGCAAGGAGCCCGACCGCCTTGTTTACTATGGTTTGATGGCTGCGGGTGTGGCCTTGGTGGCGCTGGTGCTCGCGGCCCCCTCGGCCGTGTTTGTGGCCATTGGGCTCGGGCTGGTGTGCTACCTGCTGTGCAGGTGGCTCATAGGGTAGGCTGCACGCCGGCCCGGGGCGTTTGGGCCTGATGGCATAAGCAGCTGTTCAAAATCAACCGATACAATTGCCCGTGCAAGTGTCCTCTATATCTTTGCCACCATCTTGTGCGCTCTTTCGGGCCGCATGCCAAAGTCCCATCGGTGGCGTAGCGCGCTACGCTCTCTCTTCGGACTGTGGCATGCATCTCCGAAATAGCGCACAATTTGATGGCAATTGATTTTGAACACCTACTTATCGGGCAAAATCAATACGCGCCGCGACAGGTTTTTTCATCCTGTCGCGGCGCGTTTATGGTGATGCCGGTGTGCGCGGCGCTTGCCTTCCAGCCGCTTGACCGGCCCTGCCGCAGCCCCGGCCGGGAGGCCACACAGCCGGTTTACCTCACCGCCACCTTTGCCGTGAGGCCTCCGGCCTTGACGATGTAGATGCCGGCAGCGGCCGGAGTGAACTCCGTTGCGCCCTCGGCCAGCAGTTGCCCGGCGGCGTTGTACACGCTGAAGCGGCTGCCGTCGGCCATGCCGAGCGTGCGCCCGGTGAGCCTCACGCCCGCCTTGGCCGTGGCTTCGGCCGTGGCTATGGCGGCCGCCTCGTTGTAGGTGTATTCCAGTTTCACCTCTTCGGTGCGCGTGCCGTCTTCGCTCACCGACACCTCGGTGCGCCCGGCAATGCGCCCTTGGCTGTCGTAGGCGTAGGTAATCTCGTCGTATGCCAGTCCGGCGGGCACAGTTGCCGCCCGGCTCATGCCCGCGTTGCCCGACCCGGTGGTTGGGCCCGCGTTGCCATGGTCGGCCTCGTGGTATATGTATTGGCGCACCAGCCGACCGCCGGCCACCACATATATGGGCCGCCCCTCGATGTCGCTGCACACCGTTTCGTCGCCGTCGTGGCTGATGGCGAAGTAAGTCTTGCCCGAGATGGCGTTCATATAGTTGTAGCTGTTGTCTTCTTCGATGGAGTGGAACCCGTAGTTCATGTCGTTGTCGTAGCCGCAATCGTAGGCGCATACCACCCTGCCGGCCACCGAGGCCACCACGGTGCTGTCGGGCGAGAAGCCCGCCATGTCGGCCGATATGTCGGGCATCACGAAGCTGACGTCTTCTTGCTGCACCTCGCGCACAAAGCGGTAGTCGTCTGTCCACGTGCCGTCGGTGCAGCTGCGCGTGGCCACAGAGTACCTGCTGCCGTCGTCGGTGATGGTGCATTCGTCCTTGTTGGCGCTTTGGTCGTTCTCGGCCGTCACCGTGAAGCTGCCCTCGCCGTATGAGTATCTGAAGTTGGTCACCTCGGTGTATTCACGTTGCCCGTCCGGGTAACGGGTCTTCGTGTGCCACGTGTTCACGGCTTCCGTCACCAGTCCGCCCTCCCATGTGTATTCGGTGGCGTCGCTGTAGTAATAGTATTCGTCGCCGTAGGTCTCTTCCGACGTGTCTTCTATCCTGGTGATGAGGCCGTCGGCGTCCACTTCAACGGTGCCCGTCTCGGTCACACCCTCAATGTCTTCGTCGCTGTAGCTTACGCTGAGCAGCTTTCCCGAGGCGTCGCGCTCAAACAGAGTCTGCGTGATGTAGCCCTCGTCGTCGAGGTAAATGCGCTTCAGCGGGCCGTCCATGCCGAACACGTCGTGCCACGGGTTGCCCACGCCATACACCTCGTCGCCCCAGTATTCGTAGGTCTCGCTGTATTCAAGCCGCCACTGCGGCTCCCCGGTGGCAGCCCGGCTCGCCCGTGCCGGGCTGTCGCTGCCGTATGTTGCGCCGTCGCCGTCGGTGTCGCCGCTCCATCCCGGCTGGCTGTCGTCGTCGTTGCCGGTGTAGTATTTCTTTATCGACGTGATGCGTCCCAGCCCGTCGTACCCGAATTCAAACATCCTTTCCTCATACGAACCGTAGTATTCGTCGGTGCCGTAGCACTTGTATACGGCCAGCCGCCCGGTGCCCCAGTTGTGGTGTCTGTTTGCCTCTATTCGCTCCTGGCGCCACTCGGCGTTGCTGTCATCGCGCCAGTAGTGGGTCACGGTGCTGTCGTTGACGGTGCCCGAGCATACGTATTTCCTCAGGTCGTTGCCCCCGCCGGTGGCGATGCCGTTTTTGGCGAAAGTCCTCGCGTACTTTGCCCAGCCGTCATAGTCGTATTCTGCCGACGAGGCCAGCTGCCCGCCGTCGTAGCAACTCCACTGCCTGGCCAGCCGGTAGCTGCCGTCGCCGCTGTCGAGCTCGTAGCGGGTGTATGTTGTGGTGCCGTCGGTGCCGTAGTCTACCATCACCCGGTAGCTCACAAAGTCCTCGTTCTTGCCGTAGCTCACGGTCTTGGCCTTGACGCGCCCCTGGCTGTCGTACTCATAGAGATAGGTGCCCACGTCATACAGCGTCTGCTCTCCCCAGCGGCCGTCGTCGCCCTTCACCTTCTTGTAGATGGTCTCCGACGAGCGCATCAAGTCCTCGTCGTAGGCGTAGACATAGCGGTAGAAGGCGTCGCCCCGCTTCTCCTGGTACTCGTCGAGCGGCTTGTCGGCAGCGCTGCCGAGCCGCGCCATGGGCACAGTAGCCGGTGTGCCGTTTTGTTTCATGCCTTATTGCTCCATTTGTCCGGCGCGTTGCTTCAGGTGCATCCGCCCGAAACTGACCCCCTGTGCGTTGGCGGTTGATGCCAAGGCCAGTGCCAGCGTGATGGCAGGTAAAGTGTGGTTCATAAGTCAATGGTTGTTGGTTAAATATAAAAGAGTACATTACAAACATGCGGCCACTCCCCTGGCGGCACACTTTGGCTGCCGTTGGCCGTGGCAATGGCTTTGTTTTTGCAAATATACGGATAAAATACGGCCATTGTCTTTTTATTCGACAATTTGATGATATTTGTATCCAAATGAAACATCTCCGGCGGCGCTTCCCGACAGTGTGGGCGGCCCGCCACTGCAGTCCCGGCCGCACCATGATGCAAAACGGGCCGTCCGACGTTGCCGAACGGGCCATATCGCAGTGCCAAACGGCCCATATTGCAGTGTCGGACGGGCCGTTTTGCAGAGCATGGCGTGCGCAGGACCCTGACGTGGTGGCGCGTGTGGCGGCCCTGCGGTTGCATTCTTGCAGGGCGGACGGGCCGTGGCGGCTGGGCGTGGCCTATGGCCACGTGGCCCGGCGGCGCGTTGCCCGGCTCATAATGTGTCGGTATTTTGCTGCCCGGAGGCATGGGCCGGGACTGCATTAAAATAGCAAAAAATTGTTATTGCGCATGCCGTGGATAGTCAGTAACTTTGCAAAACGATAGCATTAGCATTAAAATGTACCATTATGACGTATAAAAACAGGTTCAGGATAACCATTATTTTGATTTTAATGTCAGCCTTCGTGACCGCCACAGCCCAGCACCGTGGCGGCACGTTTGTCTATGGGCGCGTCCTGTCGGCAGACGGCAGCGGCCCTGTCAGCGCCACCGTGACGCTCAAGCCTGCGGGCCGTGGCTCGGCCGCCGGCCCCGATGGCACCTACCGCATCAGTGCGCCCGCCGGGCGCTACACCCTTGTGGCCTCTGCCCTGGGCTACGAACGGGCCGAGCACACCGTAGAGCTAAGGCGCGGCCAGCGGCTCAGGCTCGACGTAAGGTTGCGCCCGGCGGCAGTCAGCCTGGGCGAGGTCAGTGTGGTGGCGGGCGGTGTGGGCCGCGTGAAAAACTCATCATACAACGCCGTGGCCGTGGATGCGCGCGCCATGCGCAACACCACCAAGACGCTGGCCGAGGCACTGGCCAAGGCTCCGGGGCTGAAACTGCGCCAGAGCGGCGGCGTGGGCTCAGACATGAACGTGATGGTCGACGGCTTCAGCGGCAAGCACGTGAAGGTGTTCATCGACGGTGTGCCGCAAGAGGGAGTGGGCTCTTCGTTCGGGCTAAACAACATTCCGGTGGCCTTCGCCGACCGCATCGAGGTGTACAGGGGCGTGGTGCCCGTGGGGCTGGGGGCCGACGCCATAGGCGGGGTCATCAATGTTGTGACCAGGAAAGACCGCCGGCGGTGGTATGCCGACGCCTCCTACTCTTACGGCTCGTTCAACACCCACCGCTCCGACGTGCACTTCGGCCAGTCGACCAAGGGCGGGCTGGCCTACGAGGTGACGGCCTTCCAGAACTACTCGGACAACGACTACTGCGTGGATGCGCCCGTTTACGACTTTGCCACCCACAGCATCAACACGCGGAAGCTGGAGCGCGTGCGCCGCTTTAACGACACATACCACAACGAGGCCGTAGTGGCCAAGGTGGGCTTTGTGGGCAAGCCGTGGGCCGACAGGCTCATGCTGGGATTTGGCTACGCCCATTCCTACAAGGACATACAGACCGGCGTGAGGCAGAAGACGGTGTTCGGCCAGAAGCACCGCTACGGCCACTCGCTCATGCCGTCGCTCGAATACAGCAAGCGCAACGCCTTTGTGAGGGGCCTTAACATTGTGGCCACGGCCAACTACAACCGCAACTCGACCACCAACGTAGACACGGCGGCCTACACCTACAACTGGCGCGGAGAGCGCGAGCGCAAGGGCGAGGGCGGCGAGCAGTCGATGCTCTACGCCCGTGCCGACGCCGACAACTGGAACGCCACCCTCACGGCGCGCTATTCGCCGGCCGACGGCCACCTGCTGACGTTCAACGAGGTGTTCAACGCCTTCAGGCGCGACAACACGTCGCTGCTCTACGGCCACGAGGAAACCAACCCCATAGCCAAGCAGACGCGCAAGAACATAGTGGCGGCGGCCTACATGTATGCGCCGACGGAGCGCTGGAACGCCACCGCCTTTGCCAAGCACTACCTGCTGTGGGTGGCCGGCCCCGTGGCCACCGACGCCAACTCGTCGGCCTTTTTGCGCCGCAGCCGCTCGCTGGGTGTGTGGGGATACGGCGCGGCGGCCTCGTGCCTGCTGGCCCGCGGGCT
This sequence comes from Marseilla massiliensis, assembly GCF_016899955.1. GTDB lineage: Bacteria > Bacteroidota > Bacteroidia > Bacteroidales > Bacteroidaceae > Prevotella > Prevotella intestinigallinarum. Next base: position 36,615 of record NZ_JACJJL010000022.1, read on the forward strand.
GCAGGCGAAGCTCTCTTACGAGAAGGCTTACCGGCTGCCCACCACCGAAGAGATGTTCGGCGACGAAGACCTTGAGACCGGCAGCGTGCTCATAAGGCCGGAAAACAGCGACAACGTGAACCTCAACCTGAGCTTCTCGCGCTCCTTCGGCCGCCATTCTGTCTATGTGGAGGGCTCTGTCATCTACCGAGACACCAAAGACTATATACAGAGAAGCATTGCCGGGCTCAGCGGCAACCGCGAGGGCGCTTTCTACGAGAACTACGGCAGGGTGAGGACCACGGGCGGAAGCCTGTCGGTGCGCTACTCCTTCGGCCGGTGGCTGAGCCTCGGGGGCAACTTCACGCAGATGGACGTGAAGGACAACGAGCGGCTGATGGTGGGCAGCCAGGCCGTGGCCAACCCGCTATACGGCGCGCGCATGCCCAACGTGCCCTACCGCTTTGCCGACGCCGACGCCACGCTGAGCTGGCCGGGGCTGGGCGGCCGGGGCAACACCCTGTCGCTGACATACGACAACGCCTACACCCACAGCTTCAGCTATTACTCCGAAGGCGTGGCGGCGGTGAACGGCTCGGACTACATTGTGCCCCGCCAGTTTGCCCACAACCTGTCGCTCGCCTACAGCATTGCGTCGGGGCGGTATAACGTTTCGCTCGAGTGCCGCAACCTGACCGACGCCAACCTCTACGACAACTTCAGCCTGCAGAAGCCCGGAAGGGCCTTCTATGCCAAGGTGAGGGTGAGCCTCGGCGGCTGAGGGGCCATGGCGAGGCGCAATGGTTGGCGGGCAACCGCCACCTGCCTCCGGCCCTGCCAATGCGTGGAAGGCGGCCCGGCATGAGGCGCTGCGGCTACCTCCCCGCGTTGGAGGGGGTGGGCCGTGGGCCCCACTATCGCGTGATTACAAACCATAACCAACAACATTAAGGATATGAAAATGCAAAATAACTATTTGATTACCGGCGCGATGGCACTCATCGCCGCCGGAGTGTTGACAACATCGTGCTCTGACGACGACACTGCCGCGGGCGGTGCCGACGCGGGCGGAGGCCCGCTGGCCGGCAAGTATGTAATAGGTACGACCGTGAGCGGCTCGGGCACGTCGACCAACCTGCTCACCACGGCCAGCGCGCTGAGCGGGAACATCACCCCGGCGGGGCTCTACAACGACGGGGCCACCTACTGGGTGTTCCATTCAAACAAGTATCTGTATGCCCTCAACTACCACCAGGGCGACGCCGGAACCACATTTTCTTATGTGCGCGACGGGGCCACGGGGCAGATAAGGCAGCGCGACAAGGAGTATTTCGTGACGCGGTTTACCACCTTCGGGCTGTACGACCGCTACATCATGACCACGTCGAGCGGCGAGGGAAACCCCGACTGGGCCGACCCGCAGACGGGATATGTGCCCTACACCATCAAGGTGGGATACCTCGACACGGCCGCCGAGACATTTGAGAGCAACACCTCGGGGGGCACCGGCTCTGACGCCATAGTGACCGACAGGGGGTATATATGCGAAAACTTCCTTGGCAACGGCGAGTATGTGACGCTCTCGGGGCTCGAGCAGGTGGGCTCAAAGATATACAGCGCGGCCGTGCCCATGGGCCTGTCGCAGTACGGGTGCCAGCAGTATGCCGACGAGGCGCGCACGCAGTACCGCTGGGTGCGCCCCGGGTTTGAAGACCTGATAAAGACCGAGAGCGGCGGCAGCGGCAGCTCGAGCTACAAGAAAGACCAGCTGCAGTGGACGCAATGGCCCGACTCATGCTGGGTGGCCATCTTCACAGACCGCACGCTCAAGGGCAAGAAGCTGCTGCGCACGGGCCGCATAAGCTATGCCTGCGGCCGCAACAGGTCGCAGTATTACCAGATGGTGTGGGCCACCGACGACGGCCGCTACGTTTATGTCATCTCGCCGAGCTACGCCAAGACCATGGCCGACCCGCGCCAGCGGACCACGCTGCCGGCCGGTGTGGTGCGCGTGGACGTGGCCGCCGAGGCTTTCGACGACTATTACTGCAACCTTGAGGAGCTGTCGCCCAACGGCATAATGCGCAGCTGGTACATCGGCGCCGACAAGTTTATGTTCCTCATGTACGACGCGCCCATCACCTCGTCGGCCAAGACGGCCAACCGACTGGCAGTGTTCAGTGCCGGCGACAAGACGCTGACCGAGGTGAGCGGGCTGCCCGCCGACGTGTCGGGCTTCGGCACCACGCCTTACATGGAGGGCGGGGCGGCCTACATCTCGGTCAACACCAAGACGGGTTCGCCCGCCGTGTGGCGCATCGACCCGGCCACGGCCGTGGCCGTCAGGGCGCTGACCGTTGACGGGGCCACCACGCTTACGGCCGTGGGGCGCATAGACTGACTCGCCGGCGGCGCAGATGCGGGCCGCCAGCCAACGCAAGTAGCGGGTCGCGCAGGGATTGTCCCGGCGCGACCCGCTCTGTGTTTCTGCCGCTTTCGGCGCATGGCTGCCACGGCTGGCGCTGCCCTGCAGGCAACCCGCTGTCAGCCAGGCACTTGGCGGCATGGGGCGCACAGTCTTAGCAAACGGCCCGTATCGCGTTGCAAAACGACCCGTATCGCAATGCAAAACGGGCTGTATCGCGTTGCCAAACGGGCAGTGTAGCAGTCGGGGGCGTCAGAACCATTCGACCCGGGCCGCCATCTTGCGCAGCCGCTTGGCGTCGGCCGTGGCGGCAAGCGTGGCCCGGGCCTCGTCGAGCAGCTTGCGCCGGCCGTCGAGCTGCCGCAGGGTGAGGGTGGGGGCGGGGCGGCGCTCAAGGGCGTCGATGGCCACGGCCAGTGCCGACCACGCCTCGAGCCGTTCGCGCTCGGCGGCCGATATGTGCATCACCGAGCCGTGGCGCGGGGTGAACGTGCCGCGCGTGGGGGTGTTTTGCACGAAAGTGAAGTTCTTCAGGTCGCTGCTGCGGCAGAACTGGTAGTAGCCCTGCGCATAGCAGTCGTACATCAGTATGTAGTCGTCGCTGCCTATCAGCCGGAACACGCTCGACCCCTCCACCGGATACTGGCCCGGTTTCTGCAGGTGGCGGAACTCGGTGGCGTAAGGCCCTGTCAGCTCCTTGGCCGTGGCCCTCATCACCCCCTGCCGCGTGCGGAAGCCGTTGTTTACCGTTGGCAGGCCCTCGTCTTTGAAGAAAAGCACATACTCGCCGTTGCGACCGTCGTAGATAATGTCGCCGTCGATGGCCGCCGTGCCGAAGTCGAACAGCAGCCTTGGCTCGGTGATGTCGGTGAAGTCGTCGTTGACATAGCTGTAGAATAGCTTGAAGTAAGGCTGGCGCTTGTCGCCCACGGGGTATTCCCAGTCGTGCCGCCCGATGGAGTAGTATATCATGTAGCGGCCCTCGCGCCCGTCCCAGATGAGCTGCGGCGCCCACACGGCGTGCAGGTTGTCGCGGCCGAAGCCCTCGAGCGACGGGAAGCGCGTGGGGAATTCGATGGCCGTGTGCTGCCAGTGCAGCAGGTCGTCGCTCTTCATCAGTATCAGTCCGTCGTTGCTCTGCCATCCTTCCGACGACCTCATGTCGGTCATCACCATGTAGAACGTGCGCCCGTCGCGGCCCCTGCAGATGTACGGGTCGCGTATGCTCTTCTTCAGCGCTATGGTGTCCGATGCCACCACCGGGCGCCCCCCGTTGAGCGAAGTGTAGTTCAGCCCGTCGTCGCTCAGGGCATAGCGCACCTGCTCGCCATCCGGCGTGTTGTTGGAGAAGAATGCAAAGAGATAGCAGCTGTCTTGCTGGTGCTGCCCGGCGGCCAGTGCCGGCCCGGCCGCCGTTGCCAACAGGGCGGCCGCCGCGGCCGCCAAAGTAGTCCGTTTCATACTGTTATGCTTGGTTTTGGTGTTTCAGCCAGTGCCCGCCCCCGGCCTGCCGCCGTGGCCGCCTTGCGCGCCATGGCAGCCGCCTTGTCGGTGTCATCTGCAAAATTACGCATTTTCCGCCATACGGCAAAGGGCCGCCGGCCATATTGTGGGGCCGCGTAGCCACGGCGCGCAGCCCGTGTATCCCAACAAAAGCGCCCATTCGCTTTGCCGGATGGCGGAAAATGAGTATTTTTGCGGGGCATTCACAACAACCCGCAAGCAATGGAAGTAAAGATAGAGGAGTCGTGGCGGCGCCACATAGGCGCCGAGTTCGACAAGCAGTATTTTGCCGACCTCGTGGCGTTTGTGCGCTCAGAGTACATGCACCACACGTGCTACCCGCCCGGGAAGCTCATATTCAACGCCTTCAACCTGTGCCCCTTCGACAGCGTAAAGGTGGTCATCATCGGCCAAGACCCATACCATGAGCCCGGCCAGGCCCACGGGCTGAGCTTCTCGGTGAACGACGGCGTGCCCTTCCCGCCGTCGCTCGTCAACATATTCAAGGAGATACAGCTCGACCTGGGCACGCCGATGCCTACGTCGGGCAACCTCACGCGGTGGGCCGGGCAGGGCGTGCTGCTGCTCAACGCCACGCTGACGGTGCGCGCGCACCAGGCCGCCAGCCACCAGCGCAAGGGCTGGGAGGAGTTTACCGACGCCGCCATCAAGGCGCTCAACGCCGACCGCGACCACCTGGTGTTCATCCTGTGGGGAGGCTACGCGCGCTCGAAGGCCGCGCTCATAGACCAGTCGCGCCACCTCGTGCTGCAGTCGGTGCACCCCTCGCCGCTCTCGGCCAACCGCGGGGGATGGTTTGGCAACCACCATTTTTCGCGCGCCAACGACTACCTCGAGGCCCACGGCATGGAGCCCATACGGTGGTGACGCCGGGCCGAGGGGCCGCCGCAGCCTTTTTCGGCGGTTTATTTTGCGGTTTGGCCCTTTTGTACTATCTTTGCAAAGCGCTATGCGCGGCCCCATGGCGGGGCCGCACAGGCATGCCGGGCAACCACGCCCTGCCATACGGGAAATATGCGCCGGGAGCCGGCATTGATGCATGCCGCCATGCCGGCGGGCCACAACATATATAATATACAGACACCAATGGAATACAATTTTAGGGAAATTGAGAAGAAATGGCAGCGCCGGTGGGTGGAGCAGAAGACATACCACGTTGCCGAAGACAGCCACAAGGAGAAGTTCTACGTGCTCAACATGTTTCCTTACCCCTCGGGGGCAGGATTGCATGTGGGCCATCCGCTGGGCTACATTGCCAGCGACATATATGCAAGATACAAGAGGCTGCGCGGCTACAACGTGCTCAACCCCATGGGATACGACGCCTACGGGCTGCCCGCCGAGCAGTATGCGATACAGACCGGGCAGCATCCGGCCGTGACAACAGAGGCAAACATCAACCACTACAGGGAGCAGCTGGACAAGATTGGCTTCTCTTTCGACTGGAACAGGGAGGTGCGCACGTGCGACCCTAAGTACTACCACTGGACCCAGTGGGCCTTCCAGCGCATGTTCGAGAGCTACTACGACAACCGCCAACAGAAGGCGATGCCCATCGCCGGGCTCGTAGAGGCATTTGAGCAAGGCGGCACCGAGGGCATCGACGCGGCCTGCTCGGAAGACATGGCCTTCACCGCCGACGACTGGCGGGCCATGGACGAGCGCCGCAGGCAGGAGGTGCTGATGAACTACCGCATAGCCTACCTGGGCGAGACCATGGTCAACTGGTGCCCGCAACTGGGCACGGTGCTGGCCAACGACGAGGTGGTCGACGGCGTGTCGGAGCGCGGCGGCTATCCCGTGGTGCAGAAGAAGATGCGCCAGTGGTGCCTGCGCGTGTCGGCATACGCACAGCGGCTGCTCGACGGACTGGACACGATAGACTGGACCGACTCGCTCAAGGAGACGCAGCGCAACTGGATAGGGAGGTCGGAAGGAGCCGAAATAACGTTCACTGTAGCCCCCCACCAACTCCCTCCCAGCCCATCAGCAGAGTCCGCCGGAGCCCTCTCCCCAAGGGGGAAAGATGGAGAGGGGCTGTCGTTTACCATATTCACCACCCGCGCCGACACGATGTTCGGCGTCACGTTCATGGTGCTGGCACCCGAGAGCGAGCTCGTGGCCGTGCTGACCACGCCCGGGCAGAAAGCCGAGGTGGATGCTTACCTTGAACGGACGAAGAAGCGCACCGAGCGCGAACGCATAGCCGACCGCAGCGTCAGCGGCGTGTTCACCGGCTCGTATGCCGTCAACCCGCTCACCGGCGAGGAGATACCAATATGGGTGAGCGACTATGTGCTGGCCGGATACGGCACGGGGGCCATCATGGCCGTGCCTGCCCACGACTCTCGCGACTATGCCTTTGCCAAGCACTTCGGTCTCGAGATAAGGCCGCTGATAGAGGGATGCGACGTCAGCGAGCAGAGCTTCGACGCCAAGGAGGGCATCGTTTGCAACTCGCCGCGCACAGGATGTGAGGCCCGTGGGGGCCTCGTGCTCAACGGGCTCACCGTGAAGGAGGCCATTGCAAAGACCAAGGCGTTTGTCGAGGAGCAGGGCCTTGGCCGCGTAAAAGTGAACTACCGCCTGCGCGACGCCATCTTCTCAAGGCAACGCTACTGGGGCGAGCCGTTCCCGGTGTACTACAAAGACGGCATGCCATACATGATTCCTGAAGACTGTCTGCCGCTGGAGCTGCCCGAGGTGGCCACGTTCCTGCCCACCGAGACGGGCGAGCCGCCGCTGGGCCACGCCACACGCTGGGCCTGGGACACCGAGGCGCGCTCGGTGACCGAAAACTCGCGCATTGACAACAAGACGGTGTTCCCGCTCGAACTCAACACCATGCCGGGCTTCGCGGGCTCGTCGGCCTATTACCTTAGGTATATGGACCCGCACAATGACAATGCATTGGTGAGCGCCGAGGCCGACTCTTACTGGCGCGAGGTAGACCTCTACGTGGGCGGAACGGAGCATGCCACAGGCCACCTTATATATTCGCGCTTCTGGAACAAGTTCCTGCACGACATCGGGGTGTCGGCCGTCGAGGAACCGTTCAGGAAACTTGTCAACCAGGGAATGATTCAGGGGCGAAGCAACTTCGTGTATCGTATAAACAGGAAAGCCCCCTCCGACTCCCCACGTGGGGGAGAGGGCCGACTGTCTGACGCAAATCTAAGCTCCCCCACGGGGAGAGTTGAGGGGGCCGTTACTGCTCTGCTCTCTCCCCAACAGGGGGAGACGGAGGGGGCTTCACCCGTCTTCGTCTCTCTCGGGCTCAAGGACCGCTACGACACCACGCCGCTGCACGTAGACGTCAACATAGTGCATGGCGACGTGCTCGACATAGACGCCTTCCGCAAATGGCGCCCGGAGTATGCCAATGCAGAGTTCGTGCTCGAAGAAGGGAAGTATGTCTGCGGATGGGCGGTAGAGAAAATGTCGAAGTCTATGTACAATGTGGTCAACCCGGACATGATAGTCGACAAATACGGGGCCGACACACTGCGCCTCTACGAGATGTTCCTCGGCCCGGTGGAGCAGAGCAAGCCGTGGGACACCAACGGCATAGACGGATGCCACCGCTTCCTGAAGAAGTTCTGGGCCCTGTTCTACGGCCGTGAGGGAGGCCTGCTGGCCGACGACCGCGAGCCCTCGGCCGCAGAGCTGAAGGCCGTGCACAAGCTGATAAAGAAGGTGACGCAAGACATTGAGCAGTTCAGTTACAACACGAGCATCTCGGCATTCATGATATGCGTCAACGAGCTCGGGCAGCTCAAGTGCCACAACCGCAGCCTGCTCGCCGACCTCGTTGTGCTCATAGCGCCGTTCGCCCCCCACATCGCCGAGGAGCTTTGGGAGGCCCTCGGTGGTCGCGGCAGCGTTTGCGACGCGTGCTGGCCGCAGTGGAACGAGCAATACCTCGTGGAGTCGACCGTGCAGCTCACCGTTTCGTTCAACGGCAAGGCGCGCTTCCAGATGGACTTCGCCGCCGATGCCGACAATGCCACGATAGAGCAGGCCGTGCTTGCCGACGAGCGCTCGGCCAAGTATATGGGCGGCAAGCAGGTGGTGAAGGTCATCATCGTGCCGCGCAAGATAGTCAACGTGGTGGTGAAGTAAAGCCGCCACGGGGCCCCCTTGCAGCCTGGGGCTCAAGGGGTGGCGGGGCAGGCGGGCAGCCGAAAAACTGCTACAAGGCCTCCCCGCCGCCGCCACGGCGGCCTTGCAGGCACGCAAAACGGCCCGTTTGGCCGGCCCGTACGGGCCGTTTCACACTGCAATACGGGCCGTTTGGCAGCCGGCCACGCATCCGGGCGCAACGTGCTGGGCGTCAGGGCGTTGCAGTAGGCATGCCTCCTTGTGAAATGTTTTTACACCCGCAGCCCGCCACGCGCGTGGCCGTGGCCATGGAGGGCCACCACAATGCCGCAGCGGGCACAACCTTTTGACATTCGACTTATTCATCTATTCACCTTTATATGACAATCAACAGAACAGCAGTATTCAACGAGGTCAAGGACTATGTGTTCATAACCTTCGGCCTGATGCTTTACACCTTCGGCTTCACCGTGTTCCTGTTGCCCTACAAGATAGTCACGGGCGGCATCGCCGGCATAGGGGCCATAGTGTTTTACGCCACCCATTTCCCGGTGCAGTACACCTTCTTCCTCATCAATGCCGTGCTCATCGTGGCGGCGTTGAAGATTCTCGGGTGGCGCTTTCTAATGAAAACCATCTACGCCACGTTCATGCTCACGTTCCTGCTTGAGGTGGCCCAGGAGGTGGTGATGATGCCCGACGGCACGTTCTACAAGCTCATGGGCGACGGCAACGACTTCATGTCGCTCGTCATCGGGTGCATGCTCACGGGCACGGCCCTCGCCATAGTGTTCCTGAACAACGGAAGCACGGGCGGCACCGACATCGTGGCGGCGTCTGTCAACAAGTACCGCGACATATCGCTCGGCCGCGTGCTCATCATGGTCGACCTGTGCATCATTGGCAGCAGCCTCTTCATCCCGTCGTTCGGCGACGTGTTCCACCGTTGCCAGATGGTGGTGTTCGGCCTCTGCACGATGGTCATCGAGTGCCTGATGCTCGACTATGTGATGAGCGTGCAGCGCCAGTCGGTGCAGTTCCTCATCTTCTCGAAGCACTACGAAGACATTGCCCGCGCCATAACGCGCAAGACCGACCACAGCCTGACGCTGCTCGACGGCCACGGATGGTACAGCGGCAAGGAGATGAAGGTGATATGCCTGCTGGCCAAGAAGCGCGAGAGCGTCACCATATTCAGGCTCATAAAGATGATCGACCCGCAGGCTTTCGTGAGCCAGAGCTCGGTCATCGGTGTTTACGGCGAGGGATTCGACCCCATAAAGGTGAAGCCCGGCAAGGCCGAAAAGGAAGGACATAACATAAAGACAAATGAAGATAGTATTCGCAACTAACAACGGGCATAAGCTCGAAGAGATTCGCCAGATACTGGGAGAGGGCATAGAGGTGCTCTCACTGGCCGACATCGGCTGCCACGCCGACATACCCGAGACAGGCACGACGCTCGAAGAGAACGCCACGCAGAAGGCGCGCTATGTCTACGACCACTATGGGCTCAGCGTGTTTGCCGACGACACGGGCCTCGAGGTGGACGCCCTCGGGGGCGCCCCGGGCGTTTACAGCGCACGCTACGCAGGCGGCGCAGGTCACGACAGCGAGGCAAACATGGCCAAGTTGTTGGCAGAATTAGGAGAAAATAACAATCGCCGGGCACGATTCCGCACTGTTATCGCGTTATTAGAAACAACCGGCGGAAGCGACGGGCCGCGCCTCACGACGTTCGAGGGGCGCGTCGACGGCGAGATAACGCGCACGCGCAGCGGCGAGGGGGGGTTCGGCTACGACCCCATATTCCGCCCCGAAGGCTACGGCGAGACCTTTGCCGCCCTCGGGCCCGGCGTGAAGAACAAGATAAGCCACCGCGCGAGGGCCGTAGCCAAGCTGGCCGCCCACCTGCTCGGCACCCGCGGCTGACGGCTGCCCTGTGCCCCACGCGGTGCCGGGCCCCGCGCGCCATTCGGCTGCGAGGCTGCGGAGGCTGGCCTGCCGGTTGGAAACAAGACATATAAATGAGCGTATGCGTACAATAATAGCATTGGCATTGTGCCTCATGACGGCAGCCCCGGCCACGCTGAGCGGCCAGGGCATAGGCACGTGGAACGCCTACATGGCATATCACGACATCCAGCAGATACGCAAGGCAGGCAACTATCTGTTTGTGCTTGCGTCCAACGGGCTGTACCAGTATAACCTTAATGACGGGTCGATAGCCACTTACGACAAGGTGAGCGGGCTCAGCGACGCATGCATAACCAACATCGCGTGGAACAGCCGGGCCGGAAGGCTCATCGCGGTTTACGACAACAGCAACATCGACTTGGTGGAAACAAACGGCGATGTGACCAACATCTCAGACCTGTACAGCAAGTCGATGACCGAAGACAAGACGGTGAACACCATCAGGATGGACGCCCAGTATGCCTATCTTGCCACAAACTTCGGCGTGGTGAAGGTCGACATGGCCCGTGCGGAGATAAGCGAGACCTACAACCTGGGCATCGCCGTGGCGCGGCTGGCGCTCGACGAGGGCCGCATATATGCCCGCACGGCATCGGGCGAGGTGTGGGCGGCCGACCTCACGGCCAACCTCATCGACAGAAACAACTGGGGCCGCGTTGACAGTTGGCGCCCGGGGATATTCGACCTCGACACTTCCGACTATGACGAGTACCATGGGCTCGTGTCAACGCTCAGCCCCGGCGGCCCCGACTACAACTACATGGGCTTCCTTATGTTCAAGGGCGGAAGGCTGTACACAGCCAACGGCATGACCAACCTTGAGGACAAGGCCTGCGTGCAGGTGCTCGAAGATGGCGAATGGACTGTGTTTGAGAACGACATAGAGGACAGGATAGGCCACCGTTTCGTCAGGATCTTCGCCTGCGACGTCGACCCTGCCGACCCGTCGCATGTCTTTGCCGGCGGGCAGACGGGGCTTTATGAGTACCGCGACGGCAAGTTCGTCAACGAATACACCATCGACAACAGTCCGCTCCGGGCGGCAGCCACCGTCGATGAAGGCGACAAGGAATACGTGGAAGTGACTTCCGTGAGGTTCGCATCCGACGGACACCTGTGGCTTACCAACAGCATCAGCCCGTCGACGTCGCTCTTTGAGCTCACCCCCGATGGCGAGTGGATATCCCACCACGACAGCAAGCTCATGGTAGAGGGCATGGGCCGTTCGCTCGAAGGCATGGACGGGCTGATGTTCGACAGCCGCGGGCTGATGTGGTTTGGCAACAACCACTACCGCCAGCCGGGCCTGCTGCGCTACAACACGGCCCAGTCGGAGCTCACGGCCTACGACCGCGACTTTGCCAACCAAGACGGAACAAACCTCACGCTTACCTATTTGAGAGACGTGACCGAAGACCGCGACGGCAACATTTGGTTCGCAACAAGCGCCGGCCCGATGTATGTCACGCCGCAGCAGATAGCCTCGGGCGACGCCACCATGGCCTTCAACCAGTTCAAGGTGCCGCGCAACGACGGCACCAACTATGCCGACTACCTGCTCGGTAACATAAGTATCTCGGCCATAGCCATAGACGGAGCCAACAGGAAATGGTTCGGGACGTCAGACAACGGCATCTATCTGATAAGCGCAGACAACATGACCCAGCTGCTGCATTTTACCACAGAGAACAGCCCTCTGCTCTCGAACAACGTCATGGACATAGCCATCGACGGGCAGACAGGCGAGGTATTCATAGGCACCGACCGCGGTCTCTGCTCGTACATGGGCGATGCCACCGACCCGGCGGAGGAGATGGAGAAAGACAATGTCTATGCTTACCCCAACCCGGTGGAGCCTGGCTACACGGGGCTGATAACCGTCACTGGGCTCAGTTTCGACGCCGATGTCAAGGTGACAACGGCCAGCGGCGCCCTCGTGGCGTCGGGGCGGAGCAACGGAGGCACGTTTACGTGGGACGGGCGCGACAGCCGCGACCGCCGCGTGGCGTCGGGAGTGTACAGCGTGGTCACGGCCAAGAGCGACGGAAGCAAGGGAACCGTGTGCAAGATAGCAATCATAAACTGACCTCAAGCATACCGGCATGAACAACGGCAAGGACGATAACTGGATTGGGCGGGTTAATCCGCTGGCAGTGATATTGCTGCTCTCGCCGGCCATTCTCTATGCCATAGTGCTGCTGTTGCCCACGTTCGACGACTGGACTTACTACACCGCGCCCAGTTTCGACGGCCTTTTCAATTACAGGCTTCTGCCCAATTCGAGCTACTGGCGCCCTTTTGACGCCGCTTTCGGCTGGCTGCTGGGGCTCGACCACCGCATGTTTCCGGCCCTCAACCACATTGTTGTATATGCCGCCCACGTGGGTGTGACGGTGCTCGTCTACCGGCTTGCCACCGCCATGGGCCTTTGCAAGACGGCCCGCAACATAGGCACCGTGTTCTTCTTCACCTCTCCCGCCATGCTCGGCACGGTCTACGGGGTCGACGCCCTCAACCAGGCCTGCTCCCATTTCTTCGGGCTTCTCGGGCTGTGGCACTACTTCAACCGCGGCCGCAAGCCCCGCGTGGCACTGTGGCTGACGTGCGTTTTCGTGGCCACGCTGTGGAAAGAGAACGGCATAATGTTTTTCTTCATCGCCCCGCTGTTTGCCTTCGGCATTTCGGGCCCGGGCTCGCCCGGCGGCGGTTGGGGCCGCTTGCGCTCCGGCATGGTGTGGGGCGTGGTGGCGTCGGCAGCCTACTTTGCCTTGCGCATAGCCCTCACCACAGCCTACGTAGACATCAACCACGAGTATTTCGAGAGCACCCCGGTGGCTAAGTTGCTCGATGTGGCAATGTTCATCGGCATGGCCTGGGTGCCTGTAGACTACGTGAGCCTTGTCCATGCGCCCAGCCGCAACCTCCTACTGGTGGCCGCCACGGCGGCAATGTCGATGCCTTTCATCGTGGTGCTGCTCTTTTCGCAGCGCCGCCAGCTCGTGAGCAGGCCCTTGCTCACGCTTGCCGCCTGCATGGTGATGGCCGCCTTGCCCCACCTGCTCACCATTTTCACCACCATGCATTCATACGCCGGCCTGTCGATGGCGGCGCTCATGGTGGCTTTCCTGGCCGACAAGGCCGACGGTTACGGCCGCCTTGCCCCGCTCTTCGCCATGTTTGTGGCTTCCTGCCTCTTCGTCGACTGGCACCATTGGCAGAAGTCTTACGACTCGGGCCTTATGGGCCGGCGCATGGGGCGCGAGGCCATAGAGAAGACAGGCGAGCCTGTTGACAGCGTTTACATAGTGTCATTGGCCGGCCATGAGCGCAAGTACTCGTCGTTTTGCGTGCTTCCCGCCGATGCCTTTGCCTGGGGGAACACGGCCGTTGCGGCCACCGGCTACAAATGGCCTGCCGTGTGCCGCGACACGGTGGTGGCGGTTGAAGACCGCCGGATGGTAGACAGCCTGGCCGACCGGGCCCTGGCTCTCGGGTTCAAGCGGGTTTGGCTGGTTCACGGCGACACCGTGGACGTAATCCGCTGACGTCTGGTGTGGGTGGCGCCCCGGTGGCGGCGGGGCTGCCTGCGAGTGGCAAAAGTCACACAATATATATGAATATGCGTTTCATAGCCTTGCTTGCGGCCGTCATGGCCGTGGCGTCTTCGGCCGTTGCCGAAGGCAACCTGCCTACAGTTTTTATAGATACGCCGGGCTCGAAGCCGGCAGACAGCCGTGACAAATGGGTGGCCGACTGCCGCCTTAGGGTGGTCTCGCCCGATGGAATCGTGCTTTTTGAGACCAAAAGCGCCGAAATAAAGGGTCGCGGCCACTCCACGTTGGCCAAGCCAAAGAAGCCGATGGCCATACGGCTTGGCAAGCGGACGCCACTGCTCGGCATGGCCGGAGGCAAGCGTTGGGTGCTGCTGGCCGACTTCATGGACCACAGCCGGCTGCGCAACAGGCTCGCCCTGGCCATGGCCCGGGCCACCTGCATGGACTGGACGCCGGCCTGCCGCCATGTCGACGTGGTGCTCAACGGGAGGCCCCAGGGCTGCTACCTGCTGGCCGAGCAGGTGAGGGTGGCCCGCGGCCGCGTTGACATTGACGAGCGCAGGGGCGTGTTGCTCGAGGTCGACGCCTACGACGACGGCGACCCTCGCTTTGTCACAGCCGTGCGACGGTTGCCGGTCAACGTTAAGTCGCCGTCGAAACCGTCGGCCGCCATGGTAGACTCCATACGCCTGTTTCTCGATGAAATCGAGCAAAATCTGTACTCTTCGCCCCAAAACGGGCGTTTTGAGCCATGGCGCCACATGCGTCTCGACACCTTTGCCGACTGGTGGCTGGTGAACGAGATGGCCCAGAATGCCGAGCCCAACGGCCCCCGCAGCTGCTATATGTATCGCGATGCAGGCGGCTTGCTTGCCGCCGGGCCTGTGTGGGACTTCGACCTTGCGTTCATCACCGTGGGCCTCGACGGCGGCGGCGACCTGCGCCCGGCCCGCCTCAACCGCCCCGATGCCGTGAGGCTCACGACAGACAGCGTTTACAACCGCCACGCGCTGTGGTACGACCGCCTGCTTTCCGACTCGTCGTTTGTGGCCCTCGTGGCCTCGCGGTGGACAGCGCTCAGGCCCCGTTGGGCCGCCCTCTCCGACAGCCTTGTGCTTTGGCGGCGCGAGATAGAGCCGTCGGCTCTGGCCGACGAGGCCCTGTGGCGCGGCCAAGACCCGGCCCGCTTCGACACCTGCACCACCTTCCGCGCGTCGGCCGACAACCTGCGCGCCACATACCTTCGCCGCTTTGCGGCCATGGACAGCATTGTTGCGGCCCTGCGCCGCCAGTTTGGCGCGCGCTGACTTTTGTCGGCTTGTTTCGCAATGCTGCCTCCGACCCATAGAGCCCTGGCCCACAAGCAGTTGCGCCGGCGCCCGTTTCGCATTGCAAAACGGGCGCCGGCGCATTGTAAAACGGCCTGTTTGGCGCTCTCATACGGCCCGTTCGGGCGGGCGTCTGGGCCGCTGTGGCCTCATCATCTTTGTTTTGTCTGAAAATAGTCATGGCCCGGCAGGCTGTCTGTGTGGCTACCGCCGTGCTTCCGCGTCCATGGTCAGAGCATGCCCTGGCGGTGCAGCTCGTCGGCCGTGGCCACCAGCTCGGCATACCACTGCTCGCCAAACCGCCTCTTGAGCGGCCCCTCCAGAAACCTGTAGAGCGGCAGACGGAGCTCGCGCCCTTTCACCACGGCCGGCCGGCATATGTCCCACCGGTTGTAGTTCAGGCCCACCAGCCCGCCGGCAAACGTCTTCTCGCGCAGCGGGTAGAGCGCGCAGCTCACAGGTTTGCAGAAGTCTGTCAGCCCCGCCCGGCAGGCCCGTTCGAGCGCGCACAGGCAGCATCCGTCCTCGTGGCAGGTGAACACACAGTCGCGCCCGCCCACAATGCTCGTCACGAGCTCGCCTTCGGGGTCGGTGCAGGCCACCCCCTGCCGGTCGATCACTGCCTGCGCCCCGGCCGACAGGCTGCCCCACACCGTGTCGAGCGAGTCTTCCATGGCCGCAATCTCGTCGAGCGTCACGGGCGCCCCGGCGTCGCCTTCCACGCAGCATGCGCCGTGGCATGCGTCGAGGTCGCAGCAGAAGCATTCTGTGAATACGTCGGGCGACACGAGCACGTCGCCCACTTGGATGATAGGTGGTATGTTCATTGTTGCTTGTCTGTGGTTGGTTGCGTAGGCTTGCCGCCGCGGCCTGTTGCCGCCGCCGGCTTTCGGGCGGCAAAGTTACTCATTTTCCGCCGATGTGCAAGGGCCGCGCGCCCACTTTTTGGCGTTCGCCGCCAAGGCCGTCGTGGCCGCGCGTCAGTTGCTCTTCTTGTAGCTTGCCACGGCCCAGGCGTTCAGCACCACGGCAAATCCGCCCAGCCACATCAGTTCGCGGGCCAGCTCCGCCGGCGAGCTTCCGCGCAGGTAGGCCAGCCTCATGGCTCTCGTGAAGTATCTCATGGGGTTTAGCGTGGTTATCTTCTGCGCCCATTCGGGCATGCTCTCGATGGGAGTGAACAGTCCGCACGTTAGCATCATCAGTATCAGGAAGAAGAACATGAGGAACATGGCCTGCTGCATGGTGTCTGAATAGTTGGATATCACCATGCCCATGGCCGACGCCACGAGTATGTAGACGGCCGAGAAGAGCACTATCGACGGCAGCCCCTGCAGCGGCGAGATGCCGTGGACGGCCCACGCAAAGGCAACGCCGAACGAGAGCGAGAGCATCCCTATGGCCCAGTTTGGCATCAGCTTGGCCAGTATGAACAGGCTCTTCGGCACCGGCGTCACGTTGATTTGCTCAATCGTCCCGGCCTCTTTCTCGCCCACAATGTTGAGTGCCGTCAGGGCGCAGCACAGCAGTGTGATGAGCACGGCAATCAGTCCGGGCACCATGAACACCTTGTAGTCGAGCGTGGGGTTGTATCGGTAGAGCGTGGCCGGGCCGGCCCCGGCCGCCATCCCTTGCGCCGCCCGGGCTTCGCTGCCGCCCTCTTCGGCGGCAAAGGCGGCAATGACGGCCGACAGGTATTGCGACCCGAGGCCGCCGCGCACACCGTTCACCGAGTTGGCCGCCACCGTCACCTGCGGCTCTTCGCCCCGGCCGCGGCTCTTGGCGAAGCCCCGCGGTATCTCGAGCACGATGTCGGCCGAGCCCTCCTCGATGCCCTTCATGGCCTCGCCGTAGGTGGGCTCGTAGCCCGCGACGCTGAAGCAGCCCGACGCCTCCACCTTCTGCGCGAGCCTTTGCGAGGCCTGGCTGTGGTCGTTGTCGACGATGCAGACCTTCACGTCGGTCACTTCCTGGCTGGTGACATAGGGGAACACCACTATGGTCATGATAGGAAGGATGACCATCATCTTCGACAGGAAGGTGTTGCGGACAATCTGCTTGAACTCTTTTTCCAGTAGATACTTGAGCATAGTTGGCTATTGTTGTGGTTAGTTGTTGCCGCCCTGCGCTGCAGCCTTGCCGCTGCGGCTTGGCGGCTTGCGGCCCGTCAGGGCGGCCCGGGTGCCGTTCAGCACAGCCTCACCTTGAATTTCTTCATGGCGGCAGCCATGAGCACCACCGCCATGAGCGCTATGATGCACAGTTCCTTGGCAAACGACTCGGGCCCGGTGCCCTCGATCATTATCTTGCGCACGGCCGAGATATACCACCGTGCGGGTATTATGTCGGATATCCAGCGCAGCGCCGCCGGCATGTTCTCTATCGGGAAGATGAGCCCCGAGAACACCAGCGTGGGCATCATCAGCCCAATGCCCGACACGAGCAGGGCCGACATCTGTCTGTCTACGAGCGTAGAGATGAGCAGCCCGAGCGCCAGCGCCACCACGATGAACAGCACCGAGGCCACCGAAAGCCACGCTATGCTGCCGCGTATGGGCACGCCCATGACGAAGACCGCCAGCAAGAGCACCGTGACGATGTTGACCACCGAGAGCGTGAAGTATGGCGCCATCTTCGAGAGTATGATGTGCAGCGGCTTCATGGGCGAGGCCAGGAGCACCTCCATGGTGCCCGTCTCCTTCTCGCGCACTATGGCCACCGATGTCATCATGGCGCAGATGAGCATCAGCACGAGGCCCATCACGCCCGGTACGAAGTTGTATGAGCTTTTCTGCTGTGGGTTGTAGAGCATCCGCGTGTGTATGCCTATGCCCCCGCCGGCTCCAGTGGCCGTGGCCATCACGCCCTGTGCGTAGGCCGTGAGCATGGCAGCCTGGTTGGGGTCGGTGCCGTCGGCAATCACCTGTATGGCCGTTTCTCCCGCTGGCTTGCCCATGGTGGCGGCAAAGTCGGGGCCGAACACGAGCGCCATGCTTATCTCGCCGCGGCTGAAAAGCTCGTCGATGCGTGCCATGGTCGGCGCCTCCTCGACTATGGTAAACCACTTGCTGGCCCTGAAGGCCTCCTTGATGCGCAGCGTCCGGGCGTCTTTCGATGCGTCGAACACAGCCATGCGCGCGTTGTTAAGCTCGGTCTTGATGGCGTATCCCAGGGCCATCACCAGCACGAGCGGCATGGCCAGCAGTATGAGCAGCGTGCGCCTGTCGCGGAATATCTGCAGAAACTCTTTCTTGACGAATGACTTGAACTGTCTCATCTTGTAGGTTTTGATGGTTGTCAGTCAGATTGCCGTGTGGCCTTGCGGGCCAGTCGGCGGAACACCTCGTCCATGGTGGGTGCCTCGAATTGCCGTTTCAGGGCGGCGGGCCTGTCGAGGGCCTCTATCCGTCCGTCCACCATTATGCTCACGCGGTCGCAGTATTCGGCCTCGTCCATGTAGTGGGTGGTCACGAATACGGTTATCCCGCTGTCGGCGGCGCTGTATATCAGTTCCCAGAAACGGCGTCGGGCGGCCGGGTCGACGCCCCCCGTGGGCTCGTCGAGAAACACCACCCGAGGCTTGTGGAATATGGCAACAGAGAACGCCAGCTTCTGTTTCCAGCCCAGCGGCAGGGCCTTTACGAGCGTGTCGCGCTCGCCTTCGAGGCCCAGCCTGCATAGCATCTCGTCGGTCTTTGTGGCCGTTTGGCGCGCGCCGAGGCCGTAGATGCCCCCGAACAGCCTCAGGTTCTCCCACACCTTCAGGTCTTCGTAGAGCGAGAAACGCTGGCTCATGTAGCCTATGTTGCGCTTTACCATCTCCGGTTGCGTGGCTATGTCGTATCCCGCCACGCTGCCGCTGCCCTCCGTCGGGCGGCTCAGTCCGCAGAGCATCCGCATGGCCGTGGTCTTGCCGGCGCCGTTGGCGCCGAGGAATCCGAATATCTCGCCGCGCCCGACGTCGAACGATATGTGGTCGACGGCGGTGAAGTTGCCGAACCGCTTGGTCAGCCTGTCTGTGTGAATCACTGTCTCTCTCATCCGTGTCATTCCTCTTTTTTGCTCAAAAGCATGAAGCAGTCCTCCACCGTGGGGGCCGTCTGCTCTATGCATACGGCCTTGTGCCCCAGCGCGGCAAGGTGGCTTTGCAGGTCGGCGGGGGCCGTGCCCGGTGCCAGCGTCACGTGGAACGTGTCGCCGAACGAGAAGGCCGATGCCGCCCCGGTGTATCCGGCCAGGTCGGCCATGAGCCTGTGCATGTCGGCGGAGCGCACGGCGTAGAGCGCCGTGGGGTATCGGCCGACAATGCCCCCGGGCGTGTCGGTGCCCAGCAGCGAGCCGTCTTTGACCAGCGCGATGCGGTCGCAGAGCGTGGCCTCGTCCATGTAGGGTGTCGACACGAGTATCGTTATGCCCTCGTTGCGCAGTTTCAGCAGCATGGCCCAGAACTCCTTGCGCGAGACGGGGTCGACGCCGGTGGTCGGTTCGTCGAGCAGCAGCACCTCGGGCTTGTGTATCAGCGCGCAGCTCAGGGCCAGTTTCTGCTTCATGCCGCCCGACAGCTTGCCGGCGGGGCGCTTCCTGAACGGCTCTATCTGGCGGTAGATGTCGTCCACCAGGTGGCGGTTGGCCTCGACGGTGGTGCCGAACACCGTTGCGAAGAACTCGAGGTTTTCCTCTACTGTCAGGTCGGGGTATAGCGAAAACCGCCCCGGCATGTACCCTATGATGCCCCTGACTGCCCGGTAGTCGGCCACCACGTCGAGCCCGCCCACGGTTGCCCGTCCGCTGTCGGGCAGCATCAGCGTGGCCAATATCCTGAATAGCGTTGTCTTGCCGGCCCCGTCGGGGCCGATGATACCGAAGAGTTCGCCCCGGCCAACGTCGAGGCTCAGGTTGCCGACGGCCTTCACCCGGCCGTAGCTCTTGGCTATGTGGTCAACCACTACACTGTGTCTGCTCATTGTCTGTTGCGTGTTTGGTGGCGCGTCGCGGCCTGTCGGGGCCGGCCGCCCTGCCGGCGTTGTGGCCCGTCGCGGCCTGTGGCGCATCCCGCGGGGGCCTCCGTTCAGAAGTCAACCTCGCCGTACATGCCCCTCTTTATGTATCCGTCGTTTTTCACTGCCACCTTGATGGCATACACAAGGTTGGCCCGCTCGTCGCGCGTCTGTATGGTCTTGGGCGTAAACTCGGCCTTGTCGGATATCCATTCCACCACGCCCCCGTATTCGCGGCTGCCGCTCTCGCCGTCGTCGGCATACACCTTCACCTTCTGGCCAATCTTGATGCGTGTGAGCAGCGGGGCCGTCACATAGGCCCGCAGGCGCATCCGCGAGATGTCGCCCACGGTGAACAGGCTGCGCCCCTCGGCCGCCAGCTCGCCCCGCTCGGCATACTTGGCCAGCACGGTGCCGCCCGTAGGGCACACAATGGCACACTTGGCCATGCGGTCTTCCACCTGTGCTATCTGCGCCTCGATGGCCCTGGCCTGCGCTCCGGCGCCGCTGTTGCCCTTTTCGAGCGTCTCTTGCTGGGCCTTGAGTTGCGCCCTTAGCGCGTCGAGCCGGGCGTTGATGTCGTCGAGTTGCTTGGCGTTGGCCGCCTTTTGGGCCACGAGCGCCTCGAAGCGCCGCCTCTCCCGCTCGGCCGTGGCTATCTCGCTGCGCAGTGCCGCCACCTGCCTTGCCACGTTGTAGCGGCGGCTGTCGGCAGCCTGGAGCGACGCTTCGAGCTCGGCTCTCTTGAGCGACAGCTGCACGGTGTCAATCTGGCCCACGGTCTGTCCGGCTCTCAGTGTCTGCCCCTCTTCGGCGTCGAGGCGCATAATCTCGCCGGCCCCCCGGGCCGACACTGTCACTTCGGTGGTCTCGAACACGCCCGAGGCGTCGTGGCCGTCGCCGCCGTTGCTGCACGATGCCGCGGCCAGGGCCGCCGCAAGTGCCAAAAACGCTGATGGTCTCATAGTCGTTGTGCGTTAGTTGTTGGTTGCAAACTTCAGGTTGTAGATGGCTTCAAGCCGTTGCGTCTCGTGCAGAATCTTGTCTTGCACGGCAGCGTGCTCGGCGTTGATGTCGGTGGCCAGGTCGGTGCCCGATATCGTTCCCCGCTCCATCTTTGCCACCGATGCCTGCTTGACGCTTCGCCTGAGGCGTATTATCTCGTCGTCGTAGCCTATCATCTCGTCGTATTTCCTTATCTCGGCCGAGCGTTGCGCCGTGTCGAGGGCGGTGTCGAAGACAAATGCCTCGCGCCTGTTTGCCACCTCGTCGATGCCTGTCTCTATGCGGCGCCGGTCGGCCTTGGCCGTATACAGGGCCCCTATGTTCCACTGTAGCCTCACGCCGGCTATGCCGAACAGCCTGAAGCGGTCGTCGAACATGTCGAGCCCGGGCTTGCCGTAGCCCCCTGTGGCAAACAGGCTGAGGCGCGGCATGAGCCCGGCGGTTATGGCCGAGCCCTGTGTGCGCAGCGCCGCGGCCTGCGCGTCGTAGAGCGACAGTTCGGGGCGGCGGTTGGCTGTGGCCGTCGGCGGCGTCGCGCCTGTGGGCCGGGCCAGTTGCGTTGTGCTGTCTACGGGCTCGCCTATGAGCAGCGAAAGCATGGCCCCGAGCCCGGCCCTGGTGGCCTTCAGCTGCGCCTCGGCCTGCCTGGCCTTGGCCAGGTCGACGTGCAGCGCGTCGGCGTCCGACTGGTTGGCCAGTCCGCCGGCCATGCAGGCTTCAACCCTCCGGCAGTTGCTGGCCAGCTCGTCTTGCAGCAGGCGGTTCTGCCCCAGTTGCGCGTCGACGAGCAGCAGGCCGAAGAACACCCTGCTCACCCGTGCGTTCACCGCGTAGAGGCTCACGTCGGTCTGCCGCCTGTCGGCCTCTGCCTGTGCGCGCACCGCCTTTCGCCGCGAGCTGATGTTGCCCCCGTCCCATATCGACTGGCTCAGGTCTATGGTGGCCTTGTACTGGTCGCGGCTCATGGTGGGTATCTCTATGCCGTCCACGCCTATGCTGCTCAGGTCGATGGGTATGTCGGTCACGTCGCTCTGCACCGACGCCAGGGCCGACAGGGCCAGCTGCGGCAGGTAGCCCTTGGCTGCGCGTGCCAGGTCGATGCCCTCGGTCTTGTCTATCAGCGAGTATCGTTTTATGAGCGGGTAGTTGGCCCTTGCCTTTTCGTAGCACTGCTCAATGGTCAGTTGGGCGCGGCTGGTGAGGCATGCGGCGAGTGCCAGGGCTATGCAGAATGGTCTTGTCGTCATGGCTGTTGGGTGGTTAGTCGGTTTTGATTAGGTTTCTCTGTGTATTCCGCAGGGCCATTGCGCCATGTGCGGAACCATGATGCAAATATACAGATAAAAACGTCCGGGCGCTATGCTTTTAATGTTTATTAACCGCCAAGTGGCTATATGGTTCTGCCAGATGGGCCGTTTTGCCTGCCGGTATGGGCCGTTTTGCCAACAGACTGGTTACCAGGCGGTTGCGCTTGCAGCCCGTCCGGCTCTTTTCCGTGCCCCGTCGGCGTGGCCGCCCCCGGGCCTTGGCGCCCCTTCGGCGTTGCGCTCACTGTCCGTCGTCGGGCCAGAGCGTCAGCTGCGTGTTGCCCAGCAGGTTGAACGTCCGCCGATGGAATGGGGTGATTCCGAATGTTTTTATTGCATTTCGGTGCTTTTTCGTAGGGTAGCCTTTGTTGCTCTGCCAGTCGTATTGGGGGTATTGTTCGGCCAGTTTGTCCATGTAGTCGTCGCGATAGGTCTTGGCCAGTATGCTCGCGGCGGCTATGGCGAGATACTTTCCGTCGCCTTTCACTATGGTGGAATAGGGCAGACCGGCGTAAGGCTTAAACCGGTTGCCGTCTACAATCACGGCTTCCGGTCGCACCTTGAGGGCGTCGAGGGCGCGGTGCATGGCCAGAATGCTGGCGTTGAGAATGTTGATGCGGTCAATCTCTTCGGGCGTCACAATGCCCACGGCCCATGCCACGGCGTCGCGCTCAATCTCTTCGCGCAGGCGGTTGCGGCTCTTGGCCGACAGCTGTTTGGAGTCGTTGAGGGCGTCGTTGCGGTAGTCGGGCGGCAGAATCACGGCGGCGGCATAAACGCTTCCGGCCAGGCACCCGCGCCCGGCCTCGTCGCATCCGGCCTCGACGAGCCCGTCGTAGTAATGGCTCTCGAGCGCGGCAGGCTTCAGTTTTGTCATTTCCAGGTTCGTTTTGCGGTTGTTGTCTGTGTTGGCGTCGCGCCGCCGGGCGGTTTGTCGCCACAATATTGATAACCGTCGCGGCCGCGGTTTTATTGTGTCGCGCCTTCACTTGTTTGCCTCTGCGCCGCAATCCGTGCCACTGGCCTGTATGTGCCGCGCCGCTCCGCCGGGCGTTTGGCGGGCGTGGCGGCTTTAAGTTTCTGTTGCATTTGGCTCCTGTTTTATTAAATAATATGTAATATGGCGGTTTGTTGTCTATCTTACAATTTTAAGAAATATATAGTTTAAATCTAGTAAACCGAAAGTTTTGTATTCCACAAATAATATTTTTGTGTATTTATTTTTGTGTTTTTAAAAGAATGTGTTATATTTGCCGGCGAATAATCGTTAACATTAACCAACAATTGATGCGTATGAAAACTTTACCAGCTTTAATCATTGCCTTTGGCTTGAGCATTGCAACGTACGCTCAGCAGTTGCCCGGCAAGCCGGCGGACATACTGCCAAAGACATTCAACCCACTGAATTTGCAACGCCAGTATGATGGCAAACTACTAATGGAACAGGCGGCGAAGCACAGGCAGGTGCTGTCGAGTCATCCTGTGGCAAGGCCCAAGCCTACTAGCCTGAAGCGCGCCGACGGCCAGTCGGTGGACACCGTGGCTTATTTCACCGCAGCCCAGACATACATGAAAAACTATTCGTTCACCTACGACGGCGGCGACATCAAGATATACGACATAGGCATTGCCGTCGACGGGACGAAGGTAACGTTTAAGAACCTGTTCAACCTCTACGACCCCGACAACACGTATTACGTCAACACGGAGTATCCCGTGGAGGGCGTTTACGACCCGCAGCAGAAGACAATCACCATACCCGCGTCAACCAACTTTGCCAACGCAACGGTTGTGGGCATACTTGGCGGGGCCTATGTGGGCACGCTCATTTGCGGCACCGTTGACGAAGAGGGCACGCTAAGCCCCCAGACGGAGCTGGTGTTCAACGTTGAAGGCGACTTCGAGGCCATCACCACCGACCAGAGCTTCGGCGTGGCGCAATACACGGCTAACGGGTCGCAGTCGTACGGGCAGTATGTCACTTACCGCAGTTTCAGGGCCGTGCTGCCCAAGGCCGGCTCACAGCTGGTGGCCTTCAACAGCAGCTTCGACTTCGGCACCACATTCCCCAACACGCCTATCGACCGCACCGTGACGCTGATAAACATGGGGGCCGACGCCGCCGACTTCGTCACGACGGTAGAGTCTGACGGCGAGTCGTTTACGTCGGCCGACGGCATGGGCTCCGTTGACGGCCAAGACACGGCGAGCGTCACGTTCAGGTTCTCGGCCGCCGAGCCCGGCGAGTATGAGGGCATAGCCATGATTGAGTATGAGAACGCGGCCGGCAGCGCCGAGCCCATACTGATGCAGCTCGGTGGGGTGGTTGAGCCCTTTCCCGACTACAGCGGCATCGTGAAGGGCGGCGACTTCG
Source organism: Marseilla massiliensis (assembly GCF_016899955.1). Taxonomy (GTDB): domain Bacteria; phylum Bacteroidota; class Bacteroidia; order Bacteroidales; family Bacteroidaceae; genus Prevotella; species Prevotella intestinigallinarum. Next base: position 61,186 of record NZ_JACJJL010000022.1, read on the forward strand.
AGTTCTCCACCGGAGTGGACTATCCTTTTGCCATGCAGACCCTCGACGACGGCACAGCCGTGGCGCAGTCGATGACCCACGGCGACGGCAACGCCTCGTCGTGGCTCAACGTCAAGTTCACCGTGCCCGACGGGCAGGTGGGCCGCTTCTCGTGGAAAGGCAAGAGCTTCAACACCGGCTACTGGTACTCAAACGCCGGCGGGATGTTCGTCGACGACATGAACACGGCCTATGCCAGCTATACCGACGCCGAGGCGACCATCGACGGCGAGGTGGAACTGGCCCCGGGCGAGCACAATGTGAAGTTCCAGTATGACAGCTACTATTACTCCGGCATCGACGACAACCACCTGTATGTCTATGACCTGTGCCTGGAGAGCAGTCCGGCCGACGCCAACGCGGCCGAGCTGGTGACGCCGACGGTAGACTTCGGCAACTTCATCGTTGATGGCAACACCGTAGAGGGAGAGGCCGAGATAACGCTCTTCAACAAGGGGCTCGCCCCGCTCACGGTCAATGCCGTGGGGTGTGACAACGAGGCGTTTACGGTGCTGAGGCCCTCGGGCTCTGCCGAGATACTTAAGCAGCTGGCTGTGCAGGTGGCGTTCAGGGCCGACAAGGCCGGCACCTACGAGGGAAAGGCCACGCTGGAGACCAGCGCCGGCAACTTCGAGGTGACGCTGAAGGCATTTGTGAGGGATATGCCCGACTTCAGCAAGATAGTGGCCGAGGGTGCAGAGAGCATGACGTTCACGACCAACTCGCAGAGCCCGTTCATCGTAGAGGGCGACATGGCCTACAACGCAAGCTCGCAGCAGCCCGACTACACGGCCAACACGTCGTGGCTGCAGGTAAACTTCTCGGTGCCCTCGGGCAAGATCGGCTACCTCTCGTGGGACGGACACTCGTATGGCACGCCGGGCGCAAGCTACTCGGGCGACTACTCCACGTTTGAGATATCCCACCCGATGAACAGCGGCATGACCAACGCCTTCGGCGATACCGACGCCGGCTCGGAGGCAGTGTTCGGCAGCAGTGATTCGTGGAGGTCGTTCCTGACCTGCATCCCCGGCGACCATTACATCAAGTTCTCGTTCTACCAGTGTGGCGACACGGTGTTCCACGGCAAAGACCGCCTCGAGCTGAGCAACCTCAGGCTGCACGTCATCGACTTCGAGGAGCACTCGGCCGAGCTGCTCGACACCGAGGTGGTGTTCGACTCCACCTATGTGGGCAACCAGCGGTACACCGTGGCCAGGGTGAGGCTGCACAACACGGGCAGCCTTGACCTCGTGGTCAACTCGATAGAGGGCAACGCCCCGTTCTACGGAATAACGCCAACGTCTGCCGCGGCGTTCGACAAGGAGCTCGAAGTGGAGCTGTGGTTCTACCCGTCGGAGCCGGGCGACTTCGAGGGACAGCTGACAATAAAGACCAACGCCGGCGACTTCGTGGTAGACTGCAAGGGAGTGGCGCGCAGCTCTGACGGCTTGCTGCTCATCGGCGACATTGAAGACCAGGCCTACGGATGGAGCTATTACGATGCCGACCTCGACGGGGAGTGCTGGAACCTGGGCTACAACCTCTTCGCTGGCTACTATCCCGAGTGGTGCCACGGAGGTAACGACTGCATAGGCTCGGCCTCATACAGTTTCTACAACGGCGATATCGAGCCCGACAACTGGCTGTTCTCGCCTGCCATAACCATTCCTGCCGACGGCGCGGTGATGCGTTGGTATGCCGCTTCGCACAGTTCGAACAGGCCAAGCGAGACATACAGCGTCTACGTGGCAACGCCCGAGCAGGTGGCCGATGCCGGCAGCCTTGGCTCGCTCACGCCGTTGCTCACCCAGACGCTCGACACCCTCGATGCCAGCGTGTGGCGCGAGAACGTGGTAGACCTGGGCGACTACGCCGGGCAGACGGTCAACATCTGCTTCCGCCACCACGACTGCATGGGCCAGTATGTGCTCAAGCTCGACGACATATTCGTGTTCACACGCGACGTATGGGCCTCGGGCATCAAGCCTGCGGCGTCTCCCACGGCCAAGCCTGTGGCCCAGGAGATCTACAACGCGGCCGGAGTGCGCGTCGTGACGCTGGCACGCGGACTGAACATAGTGAAGGTTTATTATGACGACGGTATCGTAAGGACTAACAAAATATTGAGGAAATGATGAAGAAGACCATTTTATCTATCATGGCAATGCTCTCGCTCGGGCTGCAGGGATATGCAGATGTGTCGGGCATCAACGTGGGGTATTGCAACGGGGAAGTGAGCACGAGCGGCAACATTGCCTCGTCTGAGAAAGACGTTTGGATAAGCGCTGCAATCTATATTCCCGCCGGCACCATTGCGACATACGGCGGCAACAGCATAGACTCCATAAGGGCGGGACTGGCATCGAAGCTCAATGTGGACACGCTGACGGTGTGGGTGCGCAGCGAACTCGACGGCGACAACATCGCCGAGGGCCGTATCACCCCCGACTCTGAGGTGAAGATTGCGAAAGGATGGAACGTGGTGGGGCTCGAGACGCCTTACGACATACCCGAGGATGGCTCAGGCGGCCTTTACATTGGCTACTCGTTCCATCAGAAGGGGGCTTCGTTCGGGCTCTCCACGCTGTCGGTGCCTACGCCGGGCGGCCTCTATGTCAAGATGCCGGGCGAAGAGTGGGCCGACAGGGGCAGCGAGGGGACGCTGTGTGTTGAGGGGCTTGTGTATGGCGACAGGCTGCCTTCGGTAAACCTTGCGCTCACAGATGTGAGCCTGCAAAAGCGTTACGCAATACAGAAAGGCACTCTCACGGTGTCGGGAAGCGTCAAGAACCTGGCCACGGTGACCGTCAGCGGCTTTGACGTCATTGTCGATGCCGAGGGCGGGACAGGCCCTTGCGCGGCACATGTAGACGCAAACCTGTCATACAACGAGACGATGGACTTCAGCGTTACGGTTGAGCCTGGCATAACGGACGAGGGCGACGGAGTGAGCGAAGCCACCGTGACGATAGGCAACATTGCCGAGGGGGCCGACGAAGACCCGTCTGACAACATGCTTTCCGGGTCGTTTGAGGTGGTGACGCACGATTTCACGCGCAACATCATCGTCGAGGAATTCACCACGGAGCAGTGCCCCAACTGTCCGCGCGTGGCCGCCTACATCAATGATGCCCTCGAGTCGGGCCAGTACGACGGCCGTGTTTTCGTTGCCTGCCACCATTCGGGGTATTACACCGACTGGCTTACGGCCTCGTTTGCAACCGACTATCTGTGGTTCTACAACGCCGGGGGAAGCACCTATGCGCCTGCCATGATGATAGACCGCTATAACTTCAGCGGTAGCACGCCGGTGATGTGCCCCACGTCGCAGGGCGAGATGGAGGCTTACTGGAACGCTCGGCTGGCCGAGCCGGCTTACGTTTCGATGGAGGTTGAGGCCGCCGTCGACGAGGCAGACAACAACAAGGTCAGGGTGACGGTGAGCGGGGCGAAGTCGATTGACGCCATTTGCGACAATCCGCGCATCACTGTCTACCTGCTCGAAGACGGAATAAGCGCGAGGAGCCAGGCCGGGGCGTCGGGCAGTTTCACCCACAACCATGTGGTGAGGGCCTGCAACAGCACGTGGGGCGACGCCATAGAGTGGACAGGCGACGACTATGTCTACTCTTGCGAGTTTGTGTTGAGCTCCCAGTGGGAGCGCGACAACCTGCAGGCTGTGGCCTTCATATATAATTATGACGACGAGGATGCCACGGCATGTGAGGTTGCCAATGCCGGTGGAATAAGGTATGCCGACTTTGAAAACGCCGTTGCCGACGGCATAACGGCTGCAGAGGCCGATGCGACCGAAACCGCTGCATACTACACTCTGTCGGGCGACAGGGTGGCGGAGGGCAGCCTGCGCAGTGGCATATACATAGTTAAGTCGGCCGGAAAGTGCCGTAAGGTGGTTGTAAAGTAGTGTTGTTTGAAGCCTGTTGAGGCTTCAGCAGGGTCATGGCCCTCGCCGGTTGGTGCCGGCGGGGGCCTTTTCTGTGCTGCCGGCATGCCGTCTCTCGGCGGTTGTCGGCCCTCGGCACGGCTTCCGGGGCTGTCGGCGGCGATGGCTGCGTGGCCATTGGCTGATGGTGGTTCTTGTTTGGCCGTGATTGTGAACGGTTGTTAATGCTTAGTAATTGTTAACCAACAAACTTGCAGAATGAACATATTGTGCGCAAAAGATAGGTTACTTTGCATCGTACAATTAAACAAACAAGACTATAATATATATGGAAATGAAAGAGGAAATGACATTGATAACCGGTGTGAGGGTGGCAGACGGCACAGCCACGGCATCCGTCATGGTGGCAAAGGCGGCACGGAGAGTGCTCTCGCCTTTGGCAAAGTATTACTCTGGTGTGCTCGGTGTGGAGCTTGGCATCAGGCAGACGTTGAAGCTGTTGAACGCCCAAGCGGCGTTTTTCCTGACGGTTTTTCCTGTCGACTGCCCCCTGGCGCTACGCGCTGCCTGCCTTGCGTGGCTCGTGGCGGCGCTGGGCGGATGTCGCCGTCTGGGGCTGAAGGTGGAGGAATGAGCGGCATCGGCGGTCTCGGCCACGGTGTCTTTCACCGGCCGGTTGCGGCATTCGGCCCATTGAAATGGTGTGGTTGGCAACGCTGATATTGCCAGGCAGACAGAATAAAGTTATGCCCCGGCCTGCAAGCCTTGTGTTGGTTTGCAGGCCGGGGCATGTGTTTTTCCCGTTGCCGGGCTTTTTCCTGGCATTCGTTTGCCTTCCGTCGGGCGGCACATTTGGCTGCGCCTTGCCGCTGTTGTTGGCCCTTTGCCGATGGAATGGGGCTTTTTCTGCACTTTCTTTGCTGTTTTGCAGCCATTCACGGGCGCAGTGGCGGTTTGCCTGTTTGCCCCAACCTGCTTGCGCCAATGCCCGCGATGTTTGCACGGAAAGGGGCTGTGGCCTGTCGTAGGCAGGCGTCGTGTTGGGCGGGGCGGCACATGCGGGCTGCCGCCGGCGGTCAGAACATGCGGCTAACGCGGCGCACTCCGTCGACGAGGGCGTCCACTTCGTCTTTCGTGTTGTACAGGGCGAACGACGCACGCACCGTTCCGAGTATGCCCAGACGGTCCATCAGGGGCTGTGCGCAGTGGTGACCCGTGCGCACGGCAATGCCCAGCCGGTCGAGCAAGGTGCCCATATCGAGGTGGTGTATGTCGCCCACGAGGAACGAAACGACGGCGTCCTTATGGTCTGATTGGCCGAAAAGCCTGATTCCATCGATGCCGCCGAGTTGCTCCATGCAGTAAGTGGTGAGCTCGTGCTCGTGGGCCGCGATGTTGTCGAGGCCAATCCGCCCGATGTATTCGATGGCCTTTGCCAGTCCGTGTGTGGCGATGTAGTCGGGCGTGCCGGCCTCAAACTTGAACGGCAGGTGCTCAAACACCGTCTTCTCGAAGCTCACGCTCTCTATCATCTCGCCGCCACCCTGGTATGGCGGCAGCCGGTCGAGCCACTCCTCCTTGCCGTAGAGCACGCCGATGCCGGTGGGCCCGTACATCTTGTGGCCGCTGAACACGAAGAAGTCGCAGTCCATCGAGCGCACGTCGACCTTGAAGTGAGGGGCACTCTGCGCCCCGTCAACCATCACGGGCACGTTGTGCGAGTGGGCGATGCGTATGATTTCTTCCACCGGGTTGACCGTTCCGAGCACGTTGCTCACGTGGGCTATGCTCACAATTTTAGTCCTTTCGGTGAACAAATCGTCGATTCCATCGGTGACGAGGTTGCCGCGGTCGTCCATCGGAATCACCTTTATCGTGATGCCGCGCTTGGCTGCCTGCAGCTGCCATGGCACGATGTTGGAGTGGTGTTCCATTACGGAGACAATCACCTCGTCGCCCGGTTGCATGAACGCCTCGGCGAAAGACGAGGCCACGAGGTTGATGCTCTCGGTGGTGCCGCGCGTGAATATGATTTCGGTTGTGCTTCCGGCATTGATAAAGCTGCGCACGGTTTCGCGCGCAGCTTCATGCAAGTCGGTTGCCTGCTGTGACAGATAATGCACTCCCCGGTGCACGTTGGCATTGGCATTGAGGTATTCGTCGCGCATGGCGTCGAGCACGCACAATGGCTTTTGCGTAGTGGCGGCGTTGTCGAGGTATACGAGCGGCTTGTCGTAAACCGTCCTCGACAGTATCGGGAAGTCCTTTCTTATGGCGTTAACGTCGTAATTCATCTTGCTCATGTTGGCTGTTGGGTGTCGGTGTAGTTTATTTGCACAGGTTGCATCCTTCGCATTTGTTGAGCTCTCCCCTGAACCTTTTCTCCACCAGGTAGTGCAGCCGGTCGCGCAGTGGTGCCAGTTGCATCTGGTCGATCACCTCGTTGATGAAGGCAAACTCAAGCAGCAGCTTGGCTTCCTTGACCGGTATCCCGCGCTGCTGCATGTAGAACATGGCGGCGTCGTTGAGCTGCCCGACGGTAGACCCGTGTGCGCATTTCACGTCGTCGGCATATATCTCCAGCATGGGCTGGGTGTACATGCGTGCCTCTTTGGTTGCGCACAGGTTCTGATTGGTTTCCTGCGAGACAGTCTTCTGTGCCCCGTGGCGCACCAGCACCCGCCCGGCAAAAGCGCCGGTGGCGTGTCCGTCGAGCACATACTTGTACAGTTCGTTGCTTGTGCAGTGCGGCACGCGGTGGTCTATGAGCGTGTTGTTGTCAACGTGTTGCTGCTTGTCGGCAATCACGCAGCCGCATAGGTTGCACTCGGCGCCCTCGCCGCAGAATGCAAGGTCGGTCTTGTTGCGTGTCACCCCGTTGTGCAGCGTGATGATGTTGTGGTTCACCCGGCTGTTGGCTTGCTGCTCTATGTAGAGGTTGCTCACCCTTGTGTTCTTGGCGTGGGTTTCCTCCAGGCAGTAAAGGTCGAGCCCGGCGTTGTCTCCCACGTATGCCTCGATGACCTGTGTGGTGAGGAACTTGCGGTCGTCGACGGCGTGGTCGCAGAACAGCAGCTTTATCTCGGCTTCCGGTTCCACTATGATGAGCACGCGGCGGTTGGCCATCAGGTCGACGTCGGAGCGCAGTATGTTTATCACCTGCACCGTTCGGTCAACCTTTGTGCCCTTGGGCACATACACAAGCAGTCCGTCTTGCGCCATCATTGTGTTGAGGGCGGTTATCGCATCGCCGTCGGTCTTGGCGATGCGCGCGTAGTATTTCCCGATGAGATGGGGCTTTTTGGCGGCTTCTTCGGCCAAAGAGCCAATGATTACGCCTTCGGGCAGGTGGCCTTTGGGTTGCAGTTTGGTATAGAAAGCGTCGTTGACCACGAAGTAAAGTGATGTGCTCAGGTTGGGCACGTCGCACCTGAAGGCCTCGTAAGGGTCGACGGGAATCTCCAGCCTGTTAAGGTTGAGGCCGTAGTCGGGGGCGAAGAGCGGCGCCATGTCGGTGTACTTGTACCGCTCCACCTTCCTTGTGGGCAGCCCTTGCCGGCAGAAGTCGTCGTAGGCGGCGTCCCGCGGGGCATTCATCACGTCGCAGCTGTGGCTGTGTATCATGTCGCGGCATTGCGCGTAGATGTCCATGTACTGCCTTGCTGCGTCGCTGCCTGTTGTCTTTGGTTTGTCGTTGCCAGCCATGTCAGTCCTCCCCTGCTTCCGCTTTAATCCAGTCGAAGCCCCGCTCTTCAATCTCGTGTGCCAGCTCGGGCCCTCCTGTCTTCACTATCCTTCCTTTGTAGAGCACGTGCACCACGTCGGGCTTCAGTATGTCGAGCAGCCTCTGGTAGTGCGTGATGACGATGCAGCTGGTGTCGGGCGTCTTGAGCTTGTTGACGCCTTCGGCCACTATGCGCAGCGCGTCGACGTCGAGCCCGGAGTCGGTCTCGTCGAGAATCGACAGCTTCGGCTCCAGCATGGCCATCTGGAATATCTCGTTGCGCTTCTTCTCGCCGCCGCTGAAGCCCTCGTTCACCGAGCGGTTGGCGAGCTTGCTGTCAAGCTCCACTATCTTCCTCTTCTCTCTTGAGAGCTTCAGGAAGTCGGCTGCGCTCAGCGGCTCCTTGCCTTCATACTTGCGCTTTTCGTTGATTGCCGTGCGCATGAAGTTGGTCATCGACACCCCGGGAATCTCCACGGGGTACTGGAACGACAGGAACAGGCCCTCGTGCGCCCTGTCTTCGGGTTTCATCTCCAGCAGGTCTTTGCCGTTGAACGTGGCCGAGCCGCTTGTCACCTCGTAGAGCGGGTTGCCCACAAGCACAGCGCTCAGTGTTGATTTTCCCGAACCGTTGGGGCCCATGATGGCGTGGGTCTCGCCGTCTTTTATGGTGAGGTTGATGCCTCTCAGTATCTCTTTGTCGCCAATCTTGGCGTGCAGGTCTTTTACTTCTAACATATATGCTTGTTGTGATTGGTGTTCTTTGATTCTGTTATTGTGCTTGGCGTGCAGGCTCCGTCGTGCTGTGGCATGCCGTCAGCCCACCGTTCCCTCGAGCGATACGCTCAATAGCTTCTGTGCTTCAACCGCAAACTCCATGGGCAGCTTGTTGAGCACCTCCTTGGCATAGCCGTTCACGATGAGCCCCACGGCCTGTTCCGTAGGTATGCCCCGCTGGTTGCAGTAGAACAGCTGGTCTTCGCTTATCTTGCTTGTCGTGGCTTCGTGCTCTATTACAGCCGTGTCGTTGTGTATGTCCATGTAGGGGAAGGTGTGGGCTCCGCAGTCGCTGCCCAGCAGCAGCGAGTCGCACGACGAGTAGTTGCGCGCTCCCTCGGCCGCCGGTGCCACCCTGACCAGTCCGCGGTAAGAGTTCTGGCTCTTGCCGGCAGATATGCCTTTGCTTATTATGGTGCTCTTGGTGTTGCGCCCGAGGTGTATCATCTTGGTGCCGGTGTCGGCTTCCTGGTAGTTGTTTGTGACTGCCACCGAATAGAATTCGGCCACCGAGTTGTCGCCGCGGAGTATGCACGAGGGGTACTTCCACGTCACGGCGGAGCCCGTTTCCACCTGTGTCCACGACAGCTTGCTGCCTTCGCCGCGCAGGTCGCCGCGCTTGGTCACCAGGTTGAGCACTCCGCCCCGGCCCTGCTCGTCGCCGGGATACCAGTTCTGCACGGTCGAGTATTTCACCTCGGCCCTGTCTTTCACCACAATCTCGACGATGGCGGCGTGCAGCTGGTTTTCGTCGCGCATGGGGGCGGTGCAGCCCTCCAGGTATGACACATACGAGTCGTCGTCGGCCACTATCAGCGTGCGCTCAAACTGGCCCGTGTTGCGTGCGTTGATGCGGAAGTAGGAGCTGAGCTCCATTGGGCACCTCACGCCCTTGGGGATGTAGACGAACGACCCGTCGCTGAACACGGCGCTGTTGAGCGCAGCGAAGAAGTTGTCGGAGCTGGGGACCACCGTCCCGAGGTATTCCCTTACCAGTTCGGGGTGCATCTTGATGGCGTCGCCGATGGAGCAGAATATGATTCCCTTTTTGGCCAGTTCCTCTTTGAACGTCGTTTTCACCGACACGGAGTCCATTATGGCGTCGACGGCCACCCCGCTCAGCGCCAGTCGCTCTTCGAGCGGTATGCCCAGCTTGTCGAAGGTCTTCATCAGTTCCGGGTCTATTTCCTTCTTGTCACTCTTCCTGCCGGCCATGGGGTCGGCGTAGTAGGATATGGCCTGGTAGTCTATCTCCGGCAGGTGGACGTGCGCCCACGCCGGCTGGGTCATGCCCTGCCATCGCTTGAAGGCTTTCAGGCGGAAGTCGAGCATCCACTGAGGTTCGCCTTTTTTCTGCGATATTAGTCGGACAACGTCCTCGTTCAGGCCTTTTTCTATTATTTCGGTGTGTACGTCGGTGGTGAAGCCGTATTCGTATTTCTGCTCCGCCACCTGCCGCACAAACTCGTTTTGCTTGTTTGTTGTGCTGTCCATATTGATTACTCTTAATCGCGCCGGCCGTTGTGTGGCCTGGGCGTGTATCTGATTGCAAAGTTAATAAATTCACTCACTCTCAGCAAGCATTTGACCAAAAAAGTTGGGAGGGGCACTTGTTTAGGAATATTTGCCCGATTTATGTTTCACTATTGCGCCGTCGATGCCCCCGCATATTTCTGGTTGTGTTGCAGAATGCCGCTTGCAGGCTTGTAATTGCCTGTGAAATGTGAGTGTTGTGCATCGGGGGCGGCGCGCTCCCGGCGTTTCCCGGCCCTGTGTGGGGGTTGCCCTCGGCGTTGCCCGGCGACCTGTTGGCCCGGCCCGTCGGGCTGCTTTTTGTAAGCATTTGTTCCTTTTTGCCGCGCCGAAGCCTCGGCCGCGCCAAGCCGCTGTGGCCCAGTGGGTTGGCTCCGGCGGCCGTTTCATGATGCAAAACGGGGCGTCCGGCATGGCTAAACGTGCTGTTTGGTTGTGTCGGATGCCCCGTTTTGCGTTGCTTCGCCGCCGCCTTGGCGACGCGTGCGGCGTGGTGTCGTGATTTTTCCGCGCCGGCCTTGCCTGCCGTTCAGTTTCTCCTGTGGCGCGATTGCTCCTTCCTGTACGACGAGGGCGAGAGCCCTACGTGCTCCTTGAAGTACTTGCCCAGGAACGACTGGTTGGGGAAGTGCATGTCGGTGGCAATCTCCTTGATGCTCTTCGACGAGTTTTTGAGCCTCAGCCTGAGCTCGAGCGTCACGTAGTTGTCTATCCATTCGTTGGGCGTGCGCCGGCTCACCTGCTTCACCGTCTCGGCCAGGTATTTGGGCGTTATGCACATTTGCTCGGCGTACCACGACACGCGCCTCTCGCTCTTGAAGTTGGCCTCCACGAGCCTGATGAACTCGGTGAAGATGATGTCGGCCCGGGGCCTCTTGCTGTGGCCCCTGGTCTCCATGTGGTGGATGATGGCGTTGAGGTCGTAGAACATGGCCAGCACGAGCGCCTGCACCACTTTGCGGCGGAAGGGGTTGGATGTGTCGGCAGTCTTGCTCTGCAGTATCCTGAAGTAGTCGGTGAACATCCTGGCTTCCTTCTCGCTGACGCTCACCTCGGGGGTTGTGCGCGAGAAGATGAGCATTGCCGATATGTCGCTCACGTTGCGTATGGTTTCGTAATAGAAGTTCATCGACATGAACATGCCGATGCATTCGAGGTCGGGGCTGGCCGTGTAGTTTTCGGTCACCCTTCGCTCTGATATTATCACTATGTCGTTTTTCCTCACCACAACGTTTTCGGTGTCGATGGTATAGCTCGCAGTGCCTGCCGTGCACAGACCCACGAAGATGAAGGTGGTGCGGCGCGGTTCCTTGGGCAGTGGAATCTTCTTGGCGTCATCGTAGAGCACTATGTCGTCGTCGATGAAGTCGGTTGTTTTCATATCGGCCTTTGCTGTGTCGAAGTTGGTGTCGATGATTTGTCGTTTATCCATCGTTGGCATTTTTATTTGTTGTTTGATGTGCCACAGGCGGGGGCCGTCGGAATGTCCTCCCGGACTTGCATTGCTTTTAGCCCGCAATGGGGGTGGGCAGATGGGGGC
>NZ_JACJJL010000023.1 GCF_016899955.1 Marseilla massiliensis
AAGAACGAGGGAGAAGCATCGAAAGACTACATCACCGGCATAAAGGATGTGACCGAGGGCAGCGAAGCCGCAGGCGAAGTGGTGAAGACAATCGTCTACAGCATCAACGGCACGCAGCTCAACGCACCGGCCAAGGGCATCAACATCATCAAGGAGGTTTATGCCAACGGCCAGGTGAAGACCAAGAAAGTGATGGTTAAATAACTACAGGAAACCAACCCTGACACCGGCGGCGGGCCTTGTGGCCCGCCGCTTTTTCATTGCCACAAACCGCCGGCCATGGCCACAAACGGATGCCGACACCTGCCGCTCAAGGCTGCCGTAGGCCTTGCAAGAGGCGAAGGCTGCAACGGCAAGGCCAATGGGCGGCAGCGACGCCTGCAAGCGTGGCGAAGCATGGGTGACAACCGGCATGGACATAAGGGCAGAGAGGCGCAGCCAGATTGACGCTTGCGGGTAGTGGCGGCAGCCATGCCGCGGAAAGGGGCAACCGCCGGCCGGGGCCAAACGATGTAATAAAAAATCATGCCACGGGCCGCATTGCGCAATGGCCTGTGTGCCAGCGCATTGCGACACGGGCCGAAACGCCCGCCAAAACGGCCCGCATGGCCATCCCGAACGGCCCGTATGGCTCAGTGATATGGGCCGTTTGCCATGCCCGCAGAGCCATGCCGGCAAATTGGCTCGCCCATTGTAAACAAAAGCTACGGTGCATAAGCCATGGCCGCCGGGGCAAAAGAGGGACGGGCACGGGCATTTTATCCAAAATCAAAGAATCTTTATCATAATACCAAGTATAAACCATTGTGAGGTAAACAATATTTTATTAATTTTGCCAACGATCGACCTACCAACACAGACTAATAACCGACCGTGCCCAAAAAGGCAAGACATTACTAACAAAAAGAACTAAATTATAGTACTAATCAAAATAAACAATTATGAGAAAACTTTTTATGCTCACTGCCTTTTTTGCATTGACGATGAGCGCCAATGCAGAAAACAGGAAATGGGACTTCACCAACTGGAGTTCGGCAACGTTGCAAAACCTTGCCGCCGACGCCCAGACCAACGGCGGAACAAGGTGGACGACAATCGAAAAAGCAAGCGGCGACGGCGAGACCAACGGCAACTGCTATTGGTATGTGCCCGAAGAAGAGACCGAACTGGCAACAGTTGCCAACGGCCAGACTACCACAATAACCGAGACACAGGGCCTGGTGTTCAACTGCAGCGGCAGGTCGCTCGCCCTGGCCGTAAACTACCAGACCACCTGGGACGGCCTCGGCCCCTACTCAGGGCCCAGCTACCTGTGGATGGGAGGCAAGAACAACAAGTTCACAATAAAGGGTGTCAAGCCGGGAGCCAACATCACCATGGACGTAGAGTCGCACAGGCTCACCGACGGGCGCGGCGTGTCGCTGTCGGTCAACGGCACGGCCATTGAGATAATAGAAGGCTCGGAAAAACCCAAGGAGCGCACAACGTGCGTATGGCAGATACCGGCCGACATATCCAACGGCGAGCTGGTCGACGTCACCGTGACCAACAGCAACGGCTGCCACATATATTACATCGACCTGCAGGAAGACGCCCCGGCAGTAAACGGCGCCAAGATTGCCTACGTGTTCAACTCGGGCTACAACAACTACGACGCCTCTAACGATGCCTTCAGGGACATCATCGAGAACAACAGCGAGTTTACCAACATCACCTTCGACGCCCTCGACGTGAGCCAGGAGGCCAACAGGAAAACGCCCGACGAGCTGAAGGCCTACGACGTGGTGGTGGTGAGCGGATACATGCCGGCCGACGACCAGTATGCACCGACGCTGCGCGAGGCCATCGCCTACGTGCCAATGCTCAACCTCAACCCGCAGCTTTACGCCACATGGGGCTACGGCACGCCCAAGACAGCAGACTCTCCGTCGCTCGACGTGGCTGAAGAAGCGCTCGACGACGCCCTGTTCAAGCCGTCGAACGAGTCGGACAACTACATCACCGACGGCAAGCTTGCATTCTTCGAGGAGGGTTCGGCCACCGGAGTCGAGATACCCGAAGGGTCATACTTTGCAAACGACCGCGTGCTGGCAACCGTAGGAGGGGCCACCGCCATCCATGAGCACAACGCCGGGCGCAACACCTACATGCTGATACCCTACGGTGCCGACAACCAGTTCTACGCCGTGAGCATAGTAGACATTCTGACCAACGCCATCAAGGAGCTCAACTACTCGAAGAAGGAGATAACCAAGGCTGCCACGCCGAAGTTCACCGAAGACTACAAGCAGATGAACACCGACGTCACCATAGCCTCGGACACCGAAGGAGCCAAGATTTACTACACCACCGACGGCACCACCCCAACAGACGCGAGCACGCCCTACACCGGGCCGGTGAACATATCTGAGCCCGGCACCACCATCACGGCCGTGGCCTACGCCGACGGTTACGACCCCAGCGAGCCCGCCACGCTGAACGTGGCACTGCACGAGACATCGGCCATGCCTACCATCACCACGGCCGAGGAAGACGGCAAGGCCATCGTGACGCTGACAAACAACGAGCCCAACGCCACGCTCTACTACAACTTCACGGGCGTGAAGGATGCCAAGGCATCGTCGGTTTACACCTCACCGATAACGATAACTCACCCCACCACCATCTATGCCTTCGCCGGCGAAGTGCTCGAGGCCGAGAAGGTTGCGTCTGAGCTCGCCTCGAAAGACATCACCATAACAGGCAAGGAGGTGCGCCTCGACGTTGTGTCACACTTCGACGCCAACGCCGCCGACTGGTCGCTGGGCGAGAGCAAGACCAAGTACTACACCGAAGGCGAGAAGAACGGCTACAACTACTATGAGGTTGTGTCACACGTAGAGGAGCTTCCCGACGGGCGCGACACCACCATCATCGACAGCAAGGAGCCGCTGTGGAACCTCACCGTTGTCAACCCCGGCAAGGGATGGGAGGCTAAGACCTACGGCCAGGGCATGCTCTGGGAGCGCATAACCATATCGGACGACATCTCAGACGCCAACACCGACAAGCGCTACCGCGGCGAGACGGCATTCGACCAAGGCGCTTCAGACAACTCGGTGACATTCGGCAACATACGCAAGAGCGACGGTGTGGAGAACGACCCCTACTCTTGCCACATACAAAGCACCGAAGCTTTCCAGGGCCCGTTTGACATAGTGACTTACGTCGGCAACGCCAGCAGCAGCAACCAGCCCAAGGCTGCACTGTTCATCAGCACCGACACCCTGTCTGAAGACAACTGGACGTTTGTAGACTCGGTGTACTTCTCAAAGACGCAGCGCTACATCAAGAAGAACATAGCCAGCTACGAGGGCACCGATAAGGTGTTTGTAAAGCTGCAGGCTGCATTCTCCAGTGTCATGGTATTCGACATATACATCATGAACCATGGCGAACTGAGCGGAATAAAGGATGTTGACGAGGCCGAAGAAGCCACAGGCGAGGTTGTGCGCACGCTTATCTACAGCATCAACGGCACACGCCTCAACGCACCGGCCAAGGGCATCAACATCATAAGGGAAGTGTATGACAACGGCAGCGTGAAGACGAGGAAAGTCGTTGTAAGGTAATACCGACGGCTGCCAAGTGGCAACCAGGCACACAAAAGAGGGGGCACCTGAATAACGGTACCCCCTCTTTTCGTATCAGCACTTGCCTCCGTGGCGGCAGGACGAGGTCAGAAGGCGAGTTGGCGGCCGCGATAGAAGTCGACCAAAGCCACCTGGTACAGATACTCGTAGCGCGACTGCGCCAGGTCACTCTGTGCCTTCATGAGGTTGTTCTTGGCCTCGTTGAACTCTGTTATGGTAGCCTTGCCGTTCTCATATTTTGCCTGTGTCAGGCTGAAAGCGTCTTCAAAGCTGCGCAGGGCCGCCCTGCAACTGACATATTTAGCGCCAGCGTTGCGCGCATTGAGGCAGGCCGTCTGTATCTCTTTGTACAGGTTCTTCTTCACGTTTTCCAGTTGCAGCGCCTGCGTCTGCCGGTCTATGCGGGCTGCCCTCACGCTGTTACGGGTCTGGAAGCGGTTGAACAGCGGCACATTGAGGCTCAGCCCCACATACTGGCTGAAGTTGTTTCGCATCTGGGAGGCAAAGCTTGAGGCACTATACCCCGACGTACGGTAGTAGTTAGTGCCCAGCCCAGCCGTGAGCGACAGTTGCGGATAGAATGCAGCCTGGGCCACCTTTACACTGTAGTCGGCCCCCTTCAGGCGTATCTGCTCGGCCTTCACCTCGGGCATTATGCCCAAAGCCTCGGCATATACAGCATCGGCGGCGGGCAGCGACGAGCACCGCGCCTCCATCCCGGCGGTGTCGGGCAACGCTATGGCAAAGCCTTCGGCCGACTGAAGTTCGAGCAATTGCGACAGCGCAAGCAGCGACAGGCTGCGGTTTCCCTCTGCCTGCGTCGCCGTGAGACGGCTTTGCGCCAGCGTGGCTTCCTGCTGCGAGAGGTCTGCCGGGCTTGCCTTGCCGTGGCTCTTCATGGCCCGCAGCCGCTCCACCTGCATGGAGTCGATGGCCACCTGGCGGCAGGCCACGCCCACAACCTCCATGTCGTAGAGCGCCTGCACATAGGCCTGGGCCACCTGCACCCGCACGTCGTTGCCGGCTTTCTCAAGGTCTGCCGTGGCCGCCTCAAGGTTCAGGCGCCCCAGCTTTATCGAGTTGGTTATCCTCATCCCGGTAAACAGCGGCACGCTTGCGCCCACAGAGAACGATGTGCTGCTCGTGTTGGTGTTTGTATATGTGTTGTCTTCGGTCAGTCCGCGGCCGAACGAGAAGTTCTGCCCGGCCGAAGCGTCGACCGAGGGCAAGCGACTCCACTTGTCGGTATTTAGCTGCACGTCTTGCTGCATGAGCCTGTTCCGGCTCTGCTTAATGCTGATGTTGCGCTCCAGCGCACGGTCAATGCACTCGGCCAGAGTCCATTCGGCCCTGCCGGGGGTGGCTTCGCCCTGCTGCGCCACAGCGCTTGCAGAACCCAGCGAGAGCGCCGCCACGATAACGAAAATCTTGTTATGCACCATAGCCTTGCCTCCCGTCAATTGTCATCGCTGGCCACCTGCTGCGGCCCGCGCACGATGTCGCCGGCCTTGAGCCCGCTTTTAACCTCTATCTTCACCCCGTCGCTCAGGCCCGTCGTTACGCTGCGGCTCACATACTGTCGCTCCTTGCCTTCGCCCCGGGCCACATAAACCAGCGTGGAGTCGCCCTTGAACTCTATCGCACTCTCCGGCACGGTAAGCACATGGCGGGCCTCGTCGAGCACAATCTCGGCGTTGGCACTGTAGCCCGAGCGCATGCGGCCCTTGCCGTCGAGCCTCACCGCCGCCTTGATCTCAAACTGATTGGCTCCGTTGTTCTCGACAGCCTTGGGTGAGATGTACTCCAGCACGGCATCGAACGAAAGGTTCTCCAGCGCCCCCACGGTAATCTTCATGTGCTTTCCGACAGCGAGGCGGCCCACTTCCGTCTCGTCCACATTGCCGCGGAATATCAAGTCGCCCATGTCGGCCACCATGGCTATGGTCGTACCGTCGTTGAACGTGTTGCTCAGTATGACCGAATTGCCCACCTTGACAGGAATGTCGAGAATGATGCCCGATATAGTCGAGCGTATGAGAGTGGAGCTGGCGTTGGCATTGCTGCGCGATATGCCGTCGCGCACCACCTGCAGCGCGTCTTCTGCGGCGGCCTTCTCTTCGCGCGCCTGCTCCATTGCCTGCCTCACCTTGTCATACTCGTCGTCGCTCACCAGGCGGCGTTCGTAGAGCGCCTTCTCACGTCCGAAGTCGGTGGTGGCCTGCTTCAGGTTTATCTCGGCCAGCCTGACACGGCTCTGCGCGGAGCTAAGCTGGCTCATGTCGGGTATCACTTTCACCTTGGCGATGACCTCGCCGGCCTCTACCCTGTCGCCCGGCTCCTTCATGATCTGGCTTATTATGCCGCTTATCTGCGGCTTTACGCTCACCTCGTCGCGCGGTTCAATCTTCCCGGTGACGATGGTTGTCTTGCGTATGTCGCCCACCGTGGCCTTCAGTTCGGTGTACACCACAGGCTTCGGCCGCGATTTCTGATAGAGGAACACAAATGTCCCGATGAATGCCACGGCCACCAGTGCCGCAACAATGAGTTTGGAATATCTTCTCATATCTGTTGTTGTTAAGTTACATTTACATCTGCCCACAAGCCGGGCGCAGTGGCTTTCCAGGCCGCCACGCCTCGCAGAGGCAGCCCATACGGATGCGGCCCGGGGCCGTAGAGGCACGCTTCGGCCCTACTCCTCGCGCATGGCGTCTACGGGCTTCACCTTCATTGCCCTCCAGGCAGGGGCCAGTCCGGCCAGTCCGCCGAGCAGGCAGAGCATCGACGCGGCCGCGAAAGCCGTAGAGAAGTCCACCTGGAAGCGGGCTGCGGCTATGCCGTCGGTGGTTGAGCCCAGCTCTATCATCTGCAGGATGGCCACGCCCAGCATGATGCCGCTCATGCCGGCAACGGCCGTGAGCACCACGCTCTCGGCCACTATCTGCCCGAGAATCATGCGCGGCGTGGCCCCTATGGCCCGCCGTATGCCTATTTCCGAGGTGCGTTCCTTTACCGTTACCATCATAATGTTGCTCACCCCGATGGCCCCGGCCAGCAGCGTGCCCGTGCCAACGAGCCAAACCAGGAAGTTGACACCGCGGAAAAGATTGTCGAGCATGGCGAAAAGCACCTCGGTGTTGAACACCATCACGCCCTGCTCGTCGGTGGGGTCAACGTTGTGGGAGCGCGCCACCACACTGCGGATGCGCCCGGTCAGTTTGCTCATCACCACCCCGCGGCGCCCCGTGACGGCGATGACGTCGACCTGAGAGCCACGGTTGTAGGCCCGCTGCACCACGGTTATGGGCACCGACACATTCTCGTCTACAGGCCCACCGACGCTGACGGAGTTGCCGGTACGGAAGTCTACGCCCACAATCTCGTAGTAAACGGAATCGATGCGCATGGAATGGCCGCACGGGTCGCCCCCTTCGGGAAACAGGTCGTTGTAAATGCGCTTGCCAATGACGCACACCTTGCGTCCCTGCTCCATGTCGAGGGCATTGAGATAGCGGCCGTAGCGTATCTTGGGTGTCTGTATGTCGGCATATTCCGGCGTCACGCCCGACACGTTGCATGAGGCGGTGTGCTCGCCGTTGACAGCCCTCTTGCCGCCCACGAAGAGCACCGGCGCCACCCTGTCGAGCTGCGGCACCTGCCTGGCCAGGCGCTCCACGTCGCGGTAGTCCATGCTCCAGCTGCGCCCTTTGGGCAGCCCACGGTATGCCTTCGACGTGGGCTGTGCCCACACCATGGCCGAGTTTGTGGCAAACCCGGCGAAGTTGTTCTGCAGCAATTCCCTCAGCCCGTTGCCCCCTCCGATGAGCACAATGAGCATGAACACGCCCCAGAACACCCCGAAACCGGTCAGTATGCTGCGGCTCTTGTTGCGCATGAGCGAATCTATTATCTCTCTGAAATTCATAATCGCATTTCTTTATCAGGCCATCGGCCTGTGTTTCACTGTATGCCGCTGTGGCGGCAGCCGCGCCGCCCTGCCGCCGCCACCTGGCCTGCGCGTTGCGTCTCGGCCCCGGCCGCTCCCCCGGCGGAGGCTGCCTTGTGTAATTATTTTTCGCCATCCGCGCCGCTCAGCCCATCATACTGATTCTCAGGGCTTTGCGATACGGGCCGTATTGCACGGCCAAACGGCCCGTTCTGCACTGCCGAATAGGCCGTCTTGCGGCGCGATATGTGCCGTTTGACCGCGCCGTGGCGCGAGCGATGCCGGGCGGCCTCTATTTTGTCGGCATTGTTTGCCACCGCCGTCAGTTTTCCTTGAGCGCCTCGATGGGCCTCACGCGGGCAGCCCGGCGCGCAGGCACCAGCCCGGCCAGCGTGCCGGCCAGCACCATCACGAGCGTGGCCTCTATACACACATCGACGCCCACGGTGGGATTGACAAACATTGTGGCCTTGAACAGGCCCGTGTCTACCTCCGTTCGGCCTATTGTGGCGTTCATATACTCGTTTGCGGCGATGCCGCATAGCATGCCCACATAGCCAAACAATGTGGTCATGACCACGCTTTCTATTATTATGAGCCGCAATATAGACCACGGGCGGGCCCCGATGGCCTTGCGTATGCCAAACTCGCGGGTGCGCTCCCTCACGGTGATGAGCATGATGTTGCTCACGCCCACCACGCCGCTAAGCAGCGTCAGCAAGCCCACAACCCACAGCGCCGTGCGCAGTATGCCCATGCCCCGGGCCATCTGGATGTTGTCCATGAAGCGGTTCCACAGCCACACGGCGTTGTCGTCGTCGGGTGCTGCGCTGTGGTTCAGGTTCAGCTTGGCCCTGTAGTCGGCCTCGAAGTCGTTGTTCTGCTGCTCCGTCTCGAGCCCGTCGAACGTAAACTCGATGTTGCCCACGCGGCTGTCGGTGCTGTAGATGGCGCACACGGTGGCGTGGGGGCAGTAGACGTCGGAGGCCTTCATCATGCCGTCGCCCCTGTAGACGCCCACCACACGCCACATAAGGCCGTCGGCCTTGACGTATTTGCCTACGGGCGAGCCCCCGTGGGGCCACAGCTCGCGCGCCTGGTCTTCGCTTATCACGGCCACCTTGCGCCGCTCGCGCATGTCGATGTCGTTGATGAAGCGGCCTTCCACCACCTCTGTCTTGTTAATGTCGCGGTCCACCGGGTAGACACCGCTCAGCGTCTGGCCCGCCATGTAGTTTGCCCCGGCCGAGAGGGTGACGCCGCCATGGTCGTAGACGGCGCCCACATCGCCCACCACCCCGGCAAACACGCTGTCGGTGGTGGCCATGTCTTGCTCGCGCAGCGATATGCCGCGGCCGCTCCCCAAGCCCGAATATGGCTTCGAGGTGCGGCCCCCGAATGCCACCATCGAACTGGCCAGGTAGCGGTCTGTGCTCTGCATCTGGGCGTTGATAAGGCCGTTGCCCGCCCCGAGCAGGAAGATGAGCATGAATATTCCCCACGCCACCGAGAAGCCGGTGAGCGCCGTGCGCAGCTTGTTGCGCCTGGCTGTCGCCCATATTTCAGTAAAGATGTCGCGCATATATGGCTTGCTTTATTGTCGTCATTTCATCAGGCCGCCCGCCCCGAACGGCGAGGCATGGTGGTCATGGTTGTCTTCTATGAGCCCGATGACGCCGTCGCGAATGTGCACGATGCGGTTGGTCTCGTTGGCCACTCCGCTCTCGTGGGTCACCACGACGATGGTCATGCCCTGCTGTTCGTTCAGTTCCTTGAGCAGCTGCATCACCTCTACGCTCGTCTTCGAGTCGAGGGCGCCCGTAGGTTCGTCGGCCAGTATGAGCTCGGGGCGCGTTATCAGGGCGCGGGCTATGGCCACACGCTGGCGCTGTCCGCCCGACATCTCGCCCGGATAGTGGGTGGCCCAGGCGGCCAGCCCCAGCCGGTCGAGGTAGTCCATGGCCCTACGGCGGCGCTCGCGGCGGCCCACTCCCTGGTAGTAGAGGGGCAGTTCGACGTTCTCTACGGCTGTCTTGAAGCTGATGAGGTTGAACGATTGGAACACGAAACCTATCATGCGGTTGCGGTATTCGGCCGCGCGCCTCTCGCTAAGGTTCCATATCAGCTCGCCGCCGAGGCGGTATTCGCCCGTGTCATAGTTGTCGAGTATGCCCAGTATGTTGAGTAGCGTCGACTTGCCCGAGCCCGACGCGCCCATGATTGACACAAACTCGCCCCGCTCTATGTCGAGGTTGATGCCCTTGAGCACGTGGAGCGGCTGCGCTCCCTGGTATGTCTTGTTGAGGTCTTTGATGTGTATTACCATAATATAATATGTATGCCGGAACCGCCCCTGGTGGATTCAACCCCTCGGCGCGGGCCCGGCAGATATGCGTTGTTGCTTCTGCTTATGTCTTATAGACGCAAAGATACTAAACACGAAGTAGCCCAGTCCGCGGCGGTTGTAAATCACGTTGTCGCGCGCAAGGGCGTCGTAAGCCTTCACCGCCGTGTTGGTGTTCACCTCGAGCATCACGGCATATTCGCGCACGCTGGGCACGCGGTCGTCGTCGCTGTAGGTGCCGGCCAGTATCTCGTCGCACAGCCGTTCGGCCATCTGCAGGTAGATGGGCTTGTCGGGATTGAACGTTGTCATAGGCTTATCCATCTGCGCCCTACAATCTGTATGCGGCAAAACAGGCGGTAGGCAAGCATGTAGCAGCACACCGTGACGGCCAGAAGCGACAGCGACAGCCACGCCGCCGACACCGGCGAGCCATAGGCCGACCAGTAGAGCGCGCCAACCCAGTCGCCGTCCATCGTGGCATAGCCCATGCTTACCGCCACCGACAGGAGCACAGTGAGCAGCAGCGCCCTGCGCCGGAACACCACGCCGCAAAGCAGGCTGAGCGCCCTCGACATGGCAAACGTAAGCCACAGCACCACCAAAAGCCACCAACCGCCCGGCCCCGGCGGCAATTCGCGGCGGGCGAACTCCCCGAGCGTGTCGCCCAAGAGACCGGCCATGGCCAGCGACACCGAGGTGACGCCGGGCAAGCCTGCGGCAAGGCATGTGAGCATGAAGAGCGCATCGGCCATAAGCATGGCGCACACCACCAGACCGACAGCGCCGAACGCCGACAGCAAGAAGCGCACCAAAAACTTCTCGAGCGGCGAGGCGGGCAGCAGCCAGTATGCCGTGGACGCTGCCTTGTCGCAGAGGCGCGAGCAGACAAGGCTCGGACTGTAGGCCGAAAAGACAAAGAGCATCAGCAGGAAGACCGAGGCAATGTCACCGACACGGCTTTCCATTTCACCGACACTATAGGTGACGGTGAACGCCTTGTAGAAATTGAGGAACAACAATGCGTACAATCCCACGCTGACAGCGATGAGAAGAAAGGCCAAGTGGCGCGAGTTGGCCACAAGGTCGTAACGCATCAAGCGGCCGAAACGCCTTATGTCAAAATATGTATTCATGATTTTCTATTCCTGATTTATATGTTAAACCACTTTCCATTCACCAACTGCATACGCCGGAAACTGCGGTAGGCCACGGCATAATTGGCGACGGCGAGCAACAAGCCTAACGCCATACACATGAAATCGCAGGCCGACTGGCTGACGGTGTCGGGCAAACAATGGCGTAGCGCAACGAAAACGGCCCGGCAGACCACTGCCGAAAACGTAGCCACAACAAACCCGCCACGTGCCAACAGAAGCGGGCAGAGCAGATAAAGCGACTGGAAAAACAACAGCCCAGCCACGGCATTGAGCCCGTGTGCCAGAGCTGCTGGCCAGTCATGCGGAGCAGGCCGGAAGATGTCGGAAACGCTGCCTGCCGTCTCACGGGCGAGGCTGGCCATGACGGAACGCAGCCCGTCGGAGGTGCCTGCGGCCAGACTGAAGCCCAGGTGGAGCAAATCGGCCACGGCGACAGCCAGCAATACCAAGGCGGACACACCCACAGTTGACAGCAATAGCCGGCCGACAAACTTCTCGGCCGCCGAAGCAGGGCGCATCATGAACGCCAAACGGGCGTCGGGCCGGGCCATGCCGGCGTAGACAAACGAAGGGCCAAACACCATGGCCAGGACCAGACAGCCCTTGGACACGCTACCCTTCCACCTCATGGCAGCATCTGTAGTCACGCTGATGATGCCGCTGCCATCATACCCATACGTAGCCAGGAAATACAGGAACAGGAAGAACCCTGCGCCGAGCGTCACCTTGAGCAATGCCGGGCACACGCATTCTGCATCGCTGCGCAACAGCAACGCCACGCGCCTGAACGAGAAACGTCCACCCATGGTCACACCTCCTCCCCTCCTGCAAGGCTGCCGGCAGGCAGCTTGCCCTGCACCACGGCGTTGAACAGCAGTTCGAGGTTGAGCTGCGTCTCGGGCCAACCGGCCTGGCGGCGGACCATGACGAGGTTGCCCTGTAGCGAGGGTTCGACGTAGACCACGCCGCCGAGAGGCTCGCCCGGCTGCCTCAGCTCAAACGAATAGCGCCCGCACACGTCGGCCACCGAGGCGTCGAGCAACATACCGCCGGTGGATATGATGAGCAGATGGTCTATCAGTTGCTCCACGTCGTGCACCTGGTGGGTGGATATGACAAACGTGCGGTCGTCGGTGAAATGGCGCGCCACCACACGGCGGAAGATGCTTTTCGACGGTATGTCGAGCCCGTTGGTGGGCTCGTCCATCAGCACCAGGCGCGTGCCGGCGGCCAGGGCGAAGCTCATGTACACCTTGTTTCTTCTGCCCCATCGACAGCTTGCCGAGCCGCAACCGGCCGGGCAGCTCGAAGTCGGCAAGGCAGGCGTCGAGCACCTCTCGGCTGAAGCGCGGGTAGAACGGGGCGTTGATGCGCACGTAGGCATCGAGGGTGACGTCGGGCAGGAAGAATTCTTCGGGCACGACAAACATCTCGCGGAGCATGTCGGCACGCCTTTTTGATGCCTCGACGCCATCGACACAAACGCTGCCCGACCGTGGACGCAGCAGTCCGGCCATGAGATAAAGAAGCGTCGACTTGCCCGTGCCGTTCTTGCCCAGCAGCCCGTAGACACGCCCCGGGGCCATGCTGACACTGAAATCGGTGAACACGGGACGCTTGCTCCCGGGATACTTGAAACAGATGTTGCTTACTTCTATCATGATTTTCTATCGTTTTAATTATCGACCCATAGTGTACCACTGTATTAGTACACCGTAAAGATAGTACAAAACATGCAATACGGCAAGCATACGCGCATGTTTTTCTGCCAAATCGGTGATTTAACATTTCCACATAATTATATTATCGGCATGCAATCGGGTGGCAGGGACGAAACGCCTCCTACCGCAACATCGCGCCGGGCCCGAGCTGAGCCACAGCCGCCGCGGCCCTGCAGAAAACCGAAACGGAAGTGAACAATGTTTACAAACGGCAGCTGTGGCCACCGCCGACGGTCAAACTGTCGAGCCAAACGGGCCATACAGGCACACCGAACGGCCCGTTCGGCAGGGCAATACGGGCCGTTTTGCAGGCTGTCCCGACCCATTTGCCAACACACTGAAATCCAACCGGTTACACCAAGTGACCAAAACGGGTTTGCCACATCAATAATATTGACACGCGGAGTGCTGCAAAGCAAGAGCCCATTTAAATAAAATGGACATCGGCATTGGGCCAAATGAGGGGAGGCAGAAGGAGATATTTGGGTAGTTAAAACGAGTTTATTGGGGAGTAAGAAGGAGTTGGAAGGAGCTGCAACCAGCTGCGCCCGTCCATGAGTTTGGCCGGCATCACCCACCAAAGCAGCTGTCAGCCAACGCCGGGCGACCGCAGGCAAGCCCAACTCACGGCAACCCGCCATAACCATTCGGCAACGTCCAGGCATTTATTAAAATAATTTAAATAGACAGCAACCAATGTCACAAACCGCCACCGGCCGTGTCTGATAAATATATATGGAACAAAAGGAGTTCGAGATTGAGGTCGGGCGCATACGCCCACGCCTGCACCACGAAGCCATGAGGTATGTTTCCGACGCAGCCGACGCCGAAGACATAGCCCAGGAGGTGGTGCTCAAGCTCTGGGTCATGCACGACCGGCTCGAAGAATACCGTTCCACAGAAGCGCTGGCCGTGGTGATGGCCCGCCGGCTGAGCCTCAACAAAATGCGCAAGGCAACGGTGCCGCTGGCCGAGGCGCGCCCCGCCGACACCGCCACCGACCAGACGCCCGAGGCATCGCTAATCGAGCAGGAAGACGAAGAGCGCGTGGCAAGGCTCATAGACGCCCTGCCCGACACCCAGCAGGCAGTGCTCAGGATGAAGCACACCGAAGGCATGGAGGTGGGCGAGATAGCCAGGCTCACGGGCAGCTCGCCCGAGGCCGTGAGGCAAAACCTGTCGAGGGCAAGGCGCAACATATTGAAACACTTCGTAAACGAATAGACAGAGCTATGGATAAAGACAAGATAATGGAACAGCTCGTAGCGAAATTCCTCGACGGGGCGACAAGCAACGAAGAGGAACGCCGGCTCTACGACTACTTCACCGGCAGCCGAGTGGCAAGCCACCTGCATAAGTACAAGGCCATGTTCGAATGGTATGCAGGCGGCATGGCTGCACCACTGCCGCCAGTGGCCGAGCCGGAAGGGCGCCGCGCGCGCACGGTGCCGATGTGGGCCAAGGTTGCCGCCGGGGCCGCCGCAGCGGTGCTGATAGTAGCCGGGGCCGCCGTAGCCTACCAACGCCACGCCAAAACCGAACGGATGTATGCCATATACAGCGGCAGCTACATAGTGAGAGGGGGCAAGAAGATAACCGACCTGAAGGTGATAATGCCCGAACTGCGCCGCATAGAGCACGAGGCCTGCGCGCTGGGCAACAGGCACAAGGGCATCGGAAGGATGTCGCCAAAGGAGATATTCAAGATGATGGAGAACGAAAACAAGCAAAACAGCAACAGACCTACGATATGACAACTGCAATGAAAACAATGTGCACCAGAGCCGTGGCATCGCTGCTACTGTGCCTGGCTGCCACCACGGCGGCACTGGCGCAAGCGCGCATCGAAGAACAGATACGCGACCTGGAAAGCAAAAACGTGATGACAGACCGCATAGTGAAGCGCGACCCGAAGACACGGCGCGTGGGCATGGAGACAAAAAACTTCCACTTCTACAGCCAGGGGGGCACCGTGGCCAACGCACTGCGCGAAGCCTTCGAGGCCGAGACGCGCTCGGCAACCAACGTGGAGCGCGAACAGAGGGGCGAAAGCTACGAATGCGTGCTCACGTTCGTACAGGGTTCCACCAAGACGGTTTACCGGCTGTCGGTAAGCGGCGACAAGCTGCGCCCTGAAGTCGACGTCCAGACATACTTCCGCGACGAGTCTGTCAATATCGACGAGTCGTCGGTGGAGACCACCCACAAGCGCAACGGCGACATGGCGGCCACCGACGGCCACGCCGCCGGGGGCAGATACGCAATAAAGGAGATAAGTTAGCCATAATGGATTTTAGTTGATAGATGCAATAGAGATCTGATTAAGCAAGTCGTCTTAAGGCGTTAAGACTTTTCACATCATGATTTTGACGATGTCACGTCGGGAGACGGGATGTCAGCAGGTGCGCCCGTGGCAATTGCCGGGCGCACCTGTTGCTTTATGCAACGACGGCCGCGGGCTGCACAAACAGCGCCCGCGGCCGTCGGCCGTCGGCGCGGCAGCAAGCTCCGACAGCGCGGGCAAGGGCTGCCACGGCGCGGCGCGGAGGCATGCCACGGGCGCCGGCGCACCTGTGACAGGGCCGTCACTGGCCGCCGAGCCGCCCGAAGTATTCTATCACCTCCTCCCAGGTCTTGAACGCATCCGACCCGAAGTCGATGCGGGTGCCCATGAACGAGGCCGAGCCTCCGTCGGCACTGGCGTCGATAAGGTAGTCGCCATAGAGCAGGTCTTTGCGGTTGGTGAACACGATGTGGCGGAACGAGGGCACGCCGACGGTCTCGAACACCCACTGCGACACGCGCCCGGCATAGCCGCCGTCGGCCGGTGGCAACGCCCCGACGAAATAAACGTCGTACCACTCGAGCAAGAAGCGCACGGCCTTTACCACGCTCGACAGCGGGCGCCAGTCGTGCTCCATGGTCTGCTCTATGCCTATGTACACGATGTTGCGCTGCCGCCGGCGCTGGCGGTCGTCAATCCACTGCACCACAGGCAGCACCGAGTGGAGCAATATGCTGTCGTTCATGCGGTGCTCGCCGTGGAAGCGCAGCGCATTGGCATAGTGAGAGGCAAACAAGTCGTAGGTGTGCACCACGGGATCTTCTATCCCGAAGAGCCCCCAGACGCGCCCCTGGTCGCCGGCAACGGGCCCGGTGAAGCAGCGTTCGGTAGTCTCACGGTACTCTTCCTGCAACTGCTTGGTCATCATAAACTCCTTCATGCCGTCGGCGCGGGGGTTGAGAAACGTCACCTTGCCGAGCATGCCGTTCTTCAGTATGGTCTCGCCCATCCTGAAAGCGGGGTTCACCAATATGCGGTCGAAGCCGTAGAGCATCTCTGCATACATGCCTCCCATCGACGTGCCGACAACGAGGTCGGGCCTCTCGGAGTCGCAAACGCTGTGCAGCAAGTCCATGGCCTCGGCCGGATGTATGGGCAGGTCGGGGGCCACAACCACGGCCCCGGGCAGCAACTCGCGCAGCCGGGCCACTGTGCCCGACAGGCCCGACGATGCGAAACCGTGGACATATAGTATTTTCTTGCCCGACATGACGTCGGGAAACGACTTAATGTATGCGTTATCCATATCCTTTTGTTTATGCTGTTCGGTTCTTGGCGGAAGCGGGCCGGGGCGGCATGCCCTTCCGGGGGCACAGCCGCCTGGGCTCCTACCGGCGTGCAAAGTTACGCCAAAATAGACTAACGGCCAACAAACCACAACCTATAAATTATGCTATCAGCACCATTACATCTGTTAAACCATATTAACCATGACTGACAAAAAGAACGGAATGCTGTAATTTTGCAGCCAAACAAGACAACAACCAGAGCATGACAAAAGACGACTTACGCAGTTTCTACACCGCCAACGCCAACGCCCTGGCTGCAGACATCAGCCGGCTGAAACGCAAAAACGGACTGTTTCTGGGCACAGAACTGTTCACGTTCATCGCAGCCATCTGCTCGGTGGCGGCCTATACCGTGTGGGGCGGATGGGCATGGCCGGCCCTGGCGGCCGCCATGCTGGCCGCATACATTGTGACACGGAGGCGCGACGTGGCCAACGGCCGGCTCATAGAGAAGCAGGAAAGCCGCCACGAAGCATACTGCAACGAACTGAAATACCTGCAGGGCGACTTCTCGGCATTCGACGACGGCAGCCGCTACGCCGACACGAAGCATCCGTTCACCTACGACATGGACATCTTCGGGCCCCTCTCGCTGTACAATCGCATATGCCGCACCGTGACAAGCGGAGGCGCCGACTGCCTGGCACGGCATCTGTCAACCATCGACACCGCCGACCCGGATAAGGCCAAAGCCACGGCCGACAGGCGGCGACAGGCCATAAGCAGGCTGGCCGCAATGGAGCCGCTGCGCACGGAGTTCATGGCCCACAGGCGCCACGGGCACATCGACACGCCTGCGGTGAAAGAGGCACTCAACCAAGCCCGCAACATGGCCATACCGCGGTTTGCGCTCTCGCCGGTGGCCGCGGCAGTGGCGTGGATGGCCATCGCGGGGTTCATGGCCACCATACTGATGGCCGCCACCACCGACATGGAGGCCGGGGTGCCCATAACCTGGGGCGTGACACAGTTCGCACTGGTCTACCTCGTGTGCTCCAAGCCACTGCGACTGATAAGCAAGGCGGTGAACAACCTGCACAAACAACTCAAGGCCTACGCCGAGCTCACCGAACTGACGGCAACAACCGAGCTGCGCGAAATGGTCATGACACACGACGGCAACGGCAACGGCGCACCCGATGCCCACAGCGCCAGGCAGTCGTTCCGCGAGCTGCAGGCAATGCTCGACGGCCTCGACAGGCGGGCAAACGTGCTTGGACTAATAGCATTCGACACATTGCTGCTCAGCGACTTCTTCCTCGTAAGGCGCTTCCTGGGCTGGCAACGGCGCCACATGAGGCACACCGAGCAGTGGATAGACGCCGTTAGCGAACTCGACGCGCTCGTAAGCATGGCCACATTCAGCTACAACGAACCGGCGGCAACCACCGCCCTGATAAGCAGCAAGCCCGGGGTGAGCCTCGAGGCAAAGGCCATCTGGCACCCTTTCCTGGGCGAGAAGGCCGTGTGCAACGACTTCAGCATAGCCGAGAAGAACTACTATATCGTCACAGGAGCCAACATGGCAGGCAAGAGTACCTTCCTCCGCTCAATCGGGGTGAACTACATCCTGGCCATGAACGGCATGCCGGTGTTCGCCAAGTCGATGCGCACAACGGTGTTCAACCTGTTCTGCAGCATGCGCACAAGCGACGACCTGAGCCACGGAATAAGCTACTTCAACGCCGAACTGCTGCGCCTGAAACAGCTCATCAGCAGTTGCAAGCAGTCGGAACACACGCTGATAATACTCGACGAGATTCTTAAGGGCACCAATTCGCTCGACAAACTGAACGGCTCGCGGATGTTCCTGAAAGCAATCTCGACGCTACCCGTAAGCGGGGTGATTGCCACCCACGACCTCGAACTGTCGAAAATGGCCGACGAAAAGCCGCAAACGTTCCACAACTGGTGCTTCGAGATAGGGCTCGCCGACAAGATAACATATACCTATAAGATAACCCCGGGAGTGGCAAGAAACCAAAACGCAACATTCCTATTGGGCAATATAATTGCAGAAATAGGAAATAATTGATTTAAGTCAAGAAAACATTAGAGTCTACCGAAATAAGTTCGGCCGGCATTGCGCAATGGAAACAAAAAGCTATCTTTGCGGAAAGTGTTTTTCATAGTATTAGATTTAAGGTTTAAAAGATTTGGGGCTCGGCGGAGCCCCTTTTTTTATCGCCAGGCGAAACGGCCGCCACAGCACACTGACGGCAAAGCCCCGACATTGCAAAGTTTGGCTTGCAAAAGGCCGCCGAAAGCAAAGAGTAATGCAAATTAATGAAAAAGAAACGTTACCGTCACACGAAAACAGATGCAAAACTTTGGGAGTGCAAAATTAAAATGGTAACTTTGCGGTCAGAAAAGAAAAAGGATACACTCAATCAAACAATAAAATTATGGTAAACTACAAGTCTTTAGGTCTCGTGAACACACGCGAGATGTTTAAGAGAGCCATCAATGGCGGATGGGCTGTGCCCGCATTCAACTTCAACAACCTCGAGCAGCTGCAGGCCATTATCAAGGCAACGTCAGAACTGAAGTCGCCTGTTATCCTGCAAGTGTCAAAGGGAGCGCGCAACTACGCCAACCAGACGCTGCTTCGCTACATGGCCGAGGGTGCCGTTGAATATGCAAAAGAGCTTGGCTGCAATCACCCCGAGATAGCACTGCACCTTGACCATGGCGACAGCTTCGAGCTTTGCAAGAACTGCGTTGACATGGGTTTCTCGTCGGTAATGATAGACGGTTCGTCACTGCCTTACGACGAAAACGTGGCCCTCACGAAGCAAGTTGTAGACTATGCCCACCAGTATGACGTTACCGTCGAGGGCGAGCTGGGCGTGCTTGCAGGCGTTGAGGACGAAGTTGCATCCGAGGTTTCGCATTACACCAAGCCCGAAGAGGTGATTGACTTTACGACAAAGACCGGCGTTGACTCGCTGGCCATCTCCATAGGTACATCACACGGCGCCTACAAGTTTAAGCCGGAGCAGTGCACCCGCGACCCGAAGACAGGCCGCCTGGTGCCCCCGCCATTGGCATTCGACGTGCTCGACGAGATAATGCAGAAGCTGCCCGGATTCCCCATCGTGCTCCACGGCTCTTCATCTGTGCCCCAGGAGTATGTTGACATGATCAACCAGTACGGCGGCAAGCTGCCCGACGCTGTCGGAATACCCGAGGAGCAGTTGCGCAAGGCAGCCAACAGCGCTGTCTGCAAGATTAACATTGACTCCGACTCTCGCCTTGCCTTCACCGCAGCAGTGCGCAAGACTTTGGCCGAAAAGCCCGCAGAGTTTGACCCGCGCAAGTACTGCGGACCGGCTCGCGACCTCATGGAGGAAATGTACAAGCACAAGATTCTCGACGTGCTCGGCAGCGACAACAAGCTGGCACAGCTCGACTGACACATGCAACGGGGCCATGCCCCACTGCCATAAAGAGGCGGAACACCACTGCAGTGGCGTTCCGCCTCTCTTGTTTCGGGTTGGGTAGGCCCAGCGAACAAACGCAAGCGCACAGTGGCCCGACCCCTGCGGCAGCGACGCCTGCAATCCGCCGACGCACAGCCCCGGCCGCAAGGCCTGGCCAAAGAGGCCAAACGGAAACGCCAAACGGCCCGTTTCGGACTGCAAGACCGATTGTTTTGCAATCCGAAACGGGCCGTTTGGCGAACTCACTGAGACTCAGATATTTATCATTGGAATATTTCCGAGAAACAAACACGCCCGGAAATGAATCGCCACAAAAACGCCCCAAAGCTGAGAAGACGCCGCACAGAGAGCCGTCAGGAGATTGCCCCCCAGTTTATTTCGTTTCTGCGGAGCTCGCGCAAGCGGCTCCACAACAGTGCGTAGCGCTCCTTGCCACACTCCGGGTCGTCGTCGATGATGCGGCGTGCCTCGTCGCGCGCCATCTGCACGAGCTGCCCGTCGCGCGCAATGTCGGCAATCTTAAGGTCGAAAGCCATGCCACTCTGCTGCGTTCCCTCAAGGTCGCCGGGGCCGCGGAGCTTGAGGTCGGCCTCTGCGATGCGGAACCCGTCGGTCGTATCGCACATGATGTCGATGCGCTTTCGCGTGTCGTCGCTCAGCTTGTTGGGGGTGACCAGGATGCAGTACGACTGGTCTGCCCCGCGGCCTACGCGCCCCCGCAACTGGTGGAGCTGCGACAAGCCGAAGCGCTGTGCGTCGAGTATGACCATCACCGACGCATTGGGCACGTTCACCCCCACCTCTATCACCGTCGTGGCCACGAGTATCTGTGTCTCGCCATTGACGAAACGCTGCATCTCGGCATCCTTCTCGGCCGGCTTCATCCTGCCGTGCACCTTGCTCAGCCTGAACTCGGGAAAGGCCTGGCTGAGCACCTCGAACCCCTCTTCAAGGTTGCGCAGGTCGCTCTTCTCGCTCTCCTCGATGAGCGGGAACACTATGTATGCCTGCCGCCCGAGCCTTATCTGCCGGCGGATGCTGTCGTAGAGGGCCGTCAGCCGGGTGTCGTAGACGTGCTGCGTGAGCACAGGCTTGCGCCCGGGCGGCAGCTCGTCGATGACGCTCACGTCGAGGTCGCCGTAGAGAGTCATGGCCAGCGTGCGCGGTATGGGCGTGGCCGTCATGACAAGTATGTGTGGCGGGTTGGCGCTCTTGCCCCAAAGCTTGGCCCTCTGCGCCACCCCGAAGCGGTGCTGCTCGTCGACCACGACGAAACCGAGGCGCGCAAAGTGAACCGAATCTTCGATAATGGCATGCGTCCCCACCAAAATGTCGATTCTGCCCTCGGCCAGCGCCCCGAGCACATCGCGGCGCTGCCGCCCCTTGACCATGCCCGTTAGAAGCTCCACGCGCAACGGCATGTCGCCGAGAAAACTGCGTATGGTTGCCAGGTGCTGCTCGGCCAATATCTCCGTAGGCGCCATGATGCACGCCTGGTAGCCGTTGTCGACGGCCAGCAGCATTGACATGAGCGCCACGAGCGTCTTGCCCGAGCCCACGTCGCCCTGCAAGAGGCGGTTCATCTGGCGGCCCGAGCCCACGTCGCGGCGTATCTCGCGGATGACGCGCTTCTGCGCCTCGGTGAGCGGGAACGGCAGGTAATGGCTGTAGAACGTGTTGAAGCATTCGCCCACACGGGGGAACACGTAGCCCCGGTACTTGCGTCTCTGGTCGCTGGCATAGCGCACTATGCCCAGCTGGACGTAGAAAAGCTCTTCAAACTTGAGCCTGGCGCGGGCCCGCTCAAGCTCGCGCGCGTCTTTCGGATAGTGTATTGTGCGCAGGGCTGCGTCGCGCCCCATCATGTGGAGACGGGCCACCATCTCGTCGGTCAGCGTCTCGGCCAGGGGCTCTTTCATACGCTCGACGAGGCTCTTGGTGAGCCGTTCGATGGCACGCGAAGTCAGCCCGGCCTTCTTCATCTTCTCCGTAGTAGAGTAATATGGCTGCAGCCCCATTGCCGAAAGCTCCAGCGTGTCGGCCTGGTCGATGTCGGGGTGCACCACGTTGATGCGCCCGTTGAACACCGTTGGCTTGCCGAAGACGATGTACATCGTGCCGGGCCGGTATGCCTTCTTGGCATACTTGCCTCCGTTGAACCACGTAAGGTCCATCACAGACGTGCCGTCTGAGAAATGCGCGACCACGCGCTCCTTGCGCGGCCCCATCTCGAAGGTCTCGTAACTCAGTATCCGGCCGCGCACCTGCACATAGGGCATGTCGCCCGTAAGCTCGCTGATGGCGTACAGGCGGCTGCGGTCTACATATTTATAAGGGTAATACTGGAGCAGGTCGCCGTAGGTGCTGATGCCCAGCTCCTGGCTGAGTATCTTCTTGCGCGACGGGCCCACGCCCGGCAGGAACTGTATGTCTTGGGTCAGTATGTCTGGCACGGCTGCAATCTATGGTGCTGGTTGCGTCACTCCCTCCGCCGCCCCGGCCTGCCTGCCGAGCAGCGCCTCGGCCACGGCAAGGTCGAACGGGGTAGTAATCTTAATGTTCTCGCGGTTGCCTTCGACGAGCGTCACCTCGTGGCCGGCAGCCTCGACCACCGACGCATCGTCTGTGAAAGCCTCACGGTAGGGCTGTGCATAGGCATCCTTTAGCAACGATGCCTCGAACACCTGGGGCGTCTGCACCAGCCGATAGTCGCCTCTGGGCACGGTATGGCCGCCCACGTGGCGCAGCGTCTCGACCACGGGCGTGACCGGTATGGCCGCCCCGCTGGTGCGGGCCGCACTGTAGCAGGCCCTGATGGTGGCCACCGAGGCAAACGGGCGCACACCGTCGTGCACGCCGACCATGCCCCGCGCCCCGTCGGGCACAAGCCCAAGGCCGTTGCGTACGGAATGGAAACGCGTCTCACCCCCGGCCGCCACGAGGCAGTCGGCACCGAAACCGTAGTCGCGGCACAGCCCACCCCAATAGTCCTGTTGCTCGCGGGGCAGCACGAGGATGACCGTCACTCCGGGCAAAGCCTCGCGGAAGCGGGCGATGGTGTGCATCAGCACCGGCCTGCCGCCTACGGAGATGAACTGCTTGGGCAGGGGGGAGCCCATGCGCAACCCCTTGCCCCCGGCCACTATTATGGCATAATCGTCGGTCACTTCGCCTCCATCAGCTGAGTGTAAATCATGCCGTCGCGCACGGCCTTGGTTGCTCCGGCACCCACAAACTGCTCGAGCAGCGCATAGCTGAAAGGCAGTACGGCGGCCGGTCCGCGCCCTGTGGTGATGTTGCCGTCGACGGTGCAGAGGTCGGCCGTGTAGGTTGCGCCGGTCAGATACTTCTCAAACCCGGGGTAGCACGTGGCCTTTTTGCCATTGAGCAGCCCGAGCCCGCCGAGCACCAACGGCGCAGCGCAGATGGCGGCGATGCGCCCTCCGCGCTCGTTTTGCCCTACAAGCGCCTTGCGCAAGCCCTCATGCTCGTTGAGGTTTGTTGCCCCTGGCAGCCCACCAGGGAGCAAGAGCAGGTCGGCCGAAGCCAGGTCGGCGTCTTCAAAAAGCAGGTCTGCCTTGATTGCCACTCCGTGAGCCGACTCCACGAGCAGGTCGCCCGTGACGCTCACCGTCTTTATTTCCACTCCGCCACGGCGCAAGATGTCCACCGGGGCGAGGGCTTCCACTTCCTCGAAGCCCGTTGCAAGAAATTCGTAAACCATGGTTCCAAATGTTAGTCGTTAGTTATTGTAGCTGCCATATCGCACACGGCGCAGGCTCACCGGCCTATCGCCCGCCTGTACATGGCAATCGTTTCATGAAGCCCGAGGTAGAGCGCGTCGCATATAATGGCATGCCCTATGCTCACTTCATCCACCCATGGTATGCGCTCATGGAAGAAATGAAGGTTCTGCAGGCTCAGGTCGTGACCCGCATTGAGGCCGAGCCCTATGCGGCGGGCCTCCTCGGCGGCAGCCACGAAAGGCGCTATGGCCGCCTCGCGGTCGCGCTCGTAGCCGGCGGCATAGGGCTCGGTGTAGAGCTCCACGCGGTCGGCGCCGCACTCCTTGGCGTAGCCCACCATCTCGACCGAGGGGTCGACGAATATCGACGTGCGTATGCCTGCCTCGCGGAATCGGCCCACCACGTCGGTGAGGAACGCGCGGTTGGCCTTGGTGTCCCATCCGTGGTTCGACGTTATCTGGTCTTCTGCATCGGGTACGAGCGTCACCTGCGTCGGCTTGACCTCGAGAACAAGGTCTATGTATCGGTCGATGGGGTTGCCCTCGATGTTGAGTTCTGTTGTTATCTGCGGCCTTATTGCCCTCACGTCGGCATACCTTATGTGCCGTTCGTCGGGCCTTGGGTGTACGGTGATGCCGTCGGCGCCGAACATCTCGCAGTCGGCAGCCACCCTGAGAACGTCGGGATGGTTGCCGCCCCGTGCGTTGCGCAGTGTGGCCACCTTGTTAATGTTAACGCTTAATTTAGTCATCTGTAAGCAATTAAATGTCTCATTGCAATGCCATTTTCGCGATAATTGTGTATTTTTGCATACGTTTTGCGTGGCATTCTCAACCGCAAAAATACTAAATGTTTACCAAATAACGACATTTGGCATGGCTAAAGATATATAAAAAGACGATTTTGCATGACATCACACAGACTTAAGTTCGCCATCTTCGGCAATGTGTTCCAGCCCAAGAAGTCGGCATCAATAACCCGATTGCTTACCTGCCTTTCGCAAAACGGGGCCGAGGTGTCGATGGATTCGGCCTTCTACGACTTCATACAGCGCAGCGGCTGCAGCGCCCAGGGGGTGGCACGGGTGTTCGACGATGGCGATTTCGACGCCGACTTCGTGATATCCATGGGCGGCGACGGCACGTTCCTGAAGGCCGCGGCGCGCGTCGGGGCGAAGCAGATACCCATCGTTGGGGTCAACATGGGCAGGCTGGGCTTCCTTGCCGACGTAACCCCTTGCGACATCGAAGCCTGCATAAAGGCGCTGCACACAGGCGAGTTTACCATTGAAGACAGGGGCGCCCTGACGGTCGAGGCCGACGGATGGGAGCCCTCCGGGCCTTCGTGCGCGCTCAACGACGTGGCCATACTCAAGCGCGACGACGCCTCGATGATATCAATCCGCGCCGAAATCAACGGCGAGTGCCTAACCACCTACCAGGCCGACGGCCTCATAGTGAGCACCCCCACCGGCTCCACCGCCTACTCGCTGAGCAACGGCGGGCCCATAATAGTGCCGGGCACGCCCGTGTTTGCCATCACCGCCGTGGCTCCCCACAGCCTGAACACGCGCCCAATAGTGATATCCGACGACTCGGTGGTGAGGCTTTGCGTGGAGAGCAGGAGCCATAACTTCCTGATAGCCATCGACGGACGGTCGGAGAAATGCGCCGAGAGCGTCAGCATAACGCTGCGCAAGGCACCCTACAAGGTGAGGATTGTCAAGCGCCCGGGCGCCAGTTACTTCGACACACTGCGCGAGAAGATGATGTGGGGTGCCGACGGACGCGAATGAACGGGCGGCCGGGAGCACCCGCCGCCAATGCCCGCAAGGGCCCACAAAGCACCAATCGAAAAGGATGAAAAAGATAAAAGAAATACTGAGGCTGCAGAAGTCGCCTTACAGCGTGGGCCAGCTATCCGGCTGGCTGTG
Organism: Marseilla massiliensis; assembly: GCF_016899955.1. GTDB lineage: Bacteria > Bacteroidota > Bacteroidia > Bacteroidales > Bacteroidaceae > Prevotella > Prevotella intestinigallinarum. Next base: position 25,559 of record NZ_JACJJL010000023.1, read on the forward strand.
GCGGGCCCTGAGGGGCAACAGGCTGCAGGCCGCGCTCAATGCCGCCGTAGGCCTGGCCTCGGTGGCCGTGAGCCTGGCTGCCGTGTGGGCCGTGCAGCGCGCCATCGACATTGCCGCCGGCGCGCAACAAGGCTCGCTCTACTGGGCCGTGGGACTAATGGCCTTGTTCACGGCATGCGAGTTCGGGCTCGGCATAGCGCGCGTATGGATAAAGAACATTCTCGGGATAAAGGCGCAGAACCACATGCAGCAGCAAATGCTCGACAGGCTGCTGCGCTCCGAATGGCGCGGCCGGGAGCGCTATCACAGCGGCGACGTGATCAACAGACTTGAGCAAGACGTGGCCACTGTCGTCACGTTTGTCACCGAGACGCTGCCGGGGGCCCTGTCGGTGGCGGCCATGTTCACCGGCGCCTTTGCCTACCTGCTGCGCATGGACGCCGTGCTGGCCATAATCACCGTGGCCATGCTGCCCGTGTTCATGCTTGCAAGCAGGATATACATCACGCGGATGCGCAAGCTCACCAGGAGGGTAAGGCGCAGCGACAGCCGCGTGCAAAGCCTGCTGCAGGAGACAGTGCAGAACCGCATGCTGATAAAGACGCTCGAGTGCGACAGCCACATCGTGAGCCGGCTCGACTCAACCCAAAGCGTGCTGCGACGCCACGTGCGACGCCGCACGGCCTTCTCGGTGATGTCTAACCTGCTGCTCAACTCAGGGTTCTCGCTGGGTTACCTCGTGGCTTTCCTATGGAGCGCGCTGCGGTTGCAGCAAGGCACGCTGACGTTTGGGGGCATGACGGCATTCCTGCAACTGGTCTACAGGATACAGTCGCCGGCACGCGACCTCACAAGGCTGGCCCCGGCGTTCGTCGCAGTGTTCACCGCGGCCGAACGGCTGATGGAGCTCGAGGAGATGCCACAGGAGGAACACTCGGGCGGCAAGCCCATGGGCGCCCCATGCGGGGTGAGGCTGGAAGGGGTGAACTATGCCTACGACGACGGCAAGGACAACGTGATTGACGGGCTGTCGTTCGACTTCCGACCCGGCACATGCACCGCAATACTCGGCGAGACGGGCGCCGGCAAGACCACCCTCATACGACTGATACTCGCTCTAATACGGCCTACGGCGGGCAGCATCGCCATATACAATGCCGACGAGAGCCGCGAAGTGTCGCCGGCCGACAGGTGCAACTTTGTGTATGTGCCCCAGGGCAACACCCTGCTGAGCGGAACGGTGCGCACAAACCTGCGGCTGGCCGCCCCCGCCGCATCGGAACAAGACATGCTCGAGGCCCTGCACACGGCTTGCGCCGACTTTGTGGAGGAGCTGCCCGACGGGCTCGACACCAAGGTTGCGGAGGGAGGAGGGGGCCTGAGCGAAGGCCAGGCGCAGCGGATTGCCATAGCCAGGGCCCTGCTCAGGGGGCGAAGCGTAATGCTATTCGACGAGGCCACGAGCGCACTCGACCCCGCCACCGAGAAGCAACTGCTCGAAAACATTCTCTGCAACCGCGACAAGACGGTGATATTCATCACCCATCGGCCCGCCGTAATGGACTACTGCGACCAGACGCTGCGCCTGACATGACCGCGGGAAAGGCCATGCACCCACGGCACCGGGCCGCGGCATGGAGGCCGCACCGCCATGACTGAATGTTGACACCGAGCAGGGGCCGCGGCCAAATGGGCCGTACGGGCCTGCGATATGGGCTGTTTCACGACGCCAAAAGGGCCGTCTTGCAATGCAAGACGGCCCTTTTGGCAAACATGTCCGAAGCAAACTTGCAACGCGCTGGGCTGCAGCCGGTTGCGCCCCTCGGCCATACGAACTGAAAAAAAGCTACATCACAACGTGAGCCGCGGCGCCTCACGGCATGGCAGAGGCATGGGGTTGCCGTCACTTGCCCTTGGCCATGTAGTTGCGTTCCGACTTGATGGAAATGCTGCTGCCACTCTTTGTAAACGTGAGCTGCTCCATCTTGATGGCCTGGTTTGAGTGGTCGAATATCTTGCCAGGGTCGAACGTGCGGCCGTTGATGCGGCACTCGAAGTGCAGGTGCTCGGTGGTGGCACGCCCGGTGCGACCGGTCAGGGCTATCACCTGCCCTGCCTTAACCACGTCGCCCTTCTTGACCAGGTTCTTGGAGTTGTGGCTATAGCAAGTCTCAATGCCGTTGGCATGGCGTATCTTGATATAGTTTCCATAGGCATAATATCGCTGCGACATGGTGACCACGCCGTCGAAGGCGGCCAGAATCTTGTCGTGGGGCGTCGTCTTCAGGTCGACCCCGCTGTGCATCCTGCCTCCCCTGCGGCCGTATCGGCTTATCACCTTTGCACCGGGAAGGGGGTAGCACCACTCTCCGGGGTTCAGCGTGGCCAGGTTGACGGTAAAGCGGTTGCCACCGGCGAATGGGTTTGCTGTGTACGACTCCACCTTGCGCTCGACGGCCTTGCGCTCCGCAAACGCCTTCTGCTCGCTGTCCGGGTGGGTCACCGTAAGGCTTACGCGCTCTCCGTCTTTCCGGCACATGATGGTCTGGCGCAGCAGCCTGTGGCTCTCTACGCTCAAGATGGTGGCTGGGTTGATGCGCCCGCCATTCACCATTATGGCAAACGAGCAAAAGCCCTGGTCGCCGCAAGCGCCTACAATGGCTATGGTCTGACCGGCCTTCACCCTCTGGCCCACCTTCACGAGGTTCTGTGCGTTGTGACCATAGACCGTTTCAAGTCCATTGTCATGACGCACCACAATCACATTGCCGTGCTTTGGGTGGTGCCTTGACAGGCGTACCGTGCCGCCGAACATCGCCTTTACGGCGTCGCCGCGCTTAGTTGATATCTCAAGGGTGTTGTCATCGGTCAGCCTGGCCTTGCCAACGGGCAAGGGGAAGCTGTAGTCTGACGGACGCGCCGCGGCAAAATCGACGGTGAAGGCGTCCGAACGGGCAAACAGGCCCGGTGTAGAAATGCTTATCTGCTGCTGCTCCAGCGGCGTAAACCCGTCTTTGGTGGCCGAGGTAAGCGTCACGAGGGCCACCGCCGAAACAAGCAGGTGCTTCATCTTCATTGCTATTCCATGTTATTGGTTCATTGGCTTTTGTCTATCATTATCCCGGTGAATATCCTGCCCGACGCCGTTCCAAGGCGGCGCGCGGAGAAATAGTCATCGGCATGAGAGTAGGTGCAGGGGCCCTCGACGCTGACCGACGCGGGCTGCAACCCGGCAAGGCACAATTCGATGCGGTTGCATTCCCACAGGTCTATGTGCCACTTGCCGTGGCGGCGGGCCACCTTGTCCATGTCGAAACCGGCGTCGGCAAACAGCCCGTACACCTCGTCGCCCACCTCGAAATGCTCGAGCGAGATGCCCGGGCCTATGCAAGCCCGCAGCGCCGACGGCTCGGTGTGGTATGCAGCCGCCATGGCTGCCACGGCACGCGCGGCTATGTGGGCCACCGTGCCGCGCCATCCGGCATGCACGGCGCAGCAGGCGCGGTGGCACGGGTCGTAAAGGAGGATGGGCATGCAGTCGGCCGTTGACACACCGACGCAAACGCGCTCAACGTCGGTCATCACGGCATCGACACCCTCGAGCAGCATTTTCCGCGTAGACGGCGGCAGGGCCATGAACTCGCCGGCTATCTGCCTCACTTCCACCCCGTGGGTCTGGTGCGGCATTACCAGCCGTTCTTCGCCGATGCCGAGCTCGCGGCACAACAGGCCGCGGTTGTTTGCCACGGCCAATGGGTCGTCGCCGCAATACTCGTTCACGTTGAACGAACCGTGGTTGCCATGGCTGTAGCCGCCGTGGCGCGTGGTGCTGAAGGCAACCACGCCTTCGCCGAGGCTGTAGCGGCGCAATGTGGGCTCAGGGGTTGCCGTCGTCTTCGTATTCATACTCGAAGTCGTCGTAGTCCTCAATGTCTTCAACGTCGTCGTCGCCGTCGTCATCCCCGAAGCCCTCGTCGTCGTCTTCGCCCTCGGCCGCCAGCTCGGCAATGAAGGCGCTCATGTCCTTGTCGCGGTGCACAAGGGTCTCTTCGGCCGTTATTTCCTTCAGCTTGTTGCTCTCGCTGTTGAGCTCCCGCCACAGCACGTTCTTGAGGTCGTCGAGCCCCATGTGCGCCACTGCCGAGATGAACACCACGGGTATGTCGTCGGGCACGGTCTCGCGCAACATCTCTATGAGCTCCGCGTCGAGCAGGTCGGCCTTGGTCACGGCCAGCACACGATGCTTGTCGAGCATCTCCGGGTTGAAATTGCGCAGTTCGTTGAGCAGTATCTCATACTCGCGCTTTATGTCGTCGGTGTCGCCCGGCACCATGAAGAGCAGCAGCGAGTTGCGCTCTATGTGGCGCAAGAAGCGCAACCCGAGGCCGCGCCCTTCGCTCGCGCCCTCGATGATGCCCGGAATGTCGGCCATGACAAACGACTGGCGGTCGCGATACTCCACTATTCCCAACGACGGTTCGAGCGTGGTAAACGGGTAGTTGGCTATTTTGGGGCGCGCGCTCGACAGCGCCGACAGCAGGGTTGACTTGCCGGCATTGGGGAAACCGACCAAGCCCACGTCGGCCAACAGCTTGAGCTCGAGTATGACGGTCATCTCCTGCATGGGCTCGCCGGGCTGGGCAAAGCGCGGAGCCTGGTTGGTGGCGGTGCGGAACTGGTAATTGCCCAAGCCTCCGCGGCCGCCCTTGAGCAGCATTACCACCTGCCCGTCGCGCGCAACGTCGCAGATGTACTTGCCGGTCTCGGCGTTGTAGGCCACGGTACCGCACGGCACGTCGATGTAAACATCCTTGCCGTCGGTGCCATGGCATTTGTCTCGCCCGCCATTGCCGCCGTGCCCGGCGCGTATATGGCGGTCATAGCGCAGGTGAAGCAGCGTCCAATAGTTATGGTTGCCGCGCAGGTATACATTGCCGCCACGCCCTCCGTCACCTCCGTCAGGCCCTCCGTTGGGCTGGTACTTGGCCCGGCGCAGGTGCATCGAGCCCCTGCCGCCCTTGCCGGAGCGGCAGTATATCTTCACGTAGTCTACAAAGTTGGATGCTGCCATCTACATCAGTTTATGTTGTCAACGACCTCGCAGATGTCCTTGAAAATCCTGTCAAGCTCACCGAGGCCATCGATGTGGTTGTGTATTCCTTCTTTCTCATACCAGTCTATCAGCGGCGACGTCTGGTTGTGGTAAACGTCGAGGCGCTTCTTTATGGTCTCCTCGTTGTCGTCCGAGCGCCCGCTCTCCTGGCCTCTCTTTATGAGTCGCTTCATGAGCTCTGCCTCGGGCACGTCGAGTTCAATCATAGCCGCCACGGCATGGCCGCGCTCCGCAAGCATGGCCTTGAGCGCCTCGGCCTGTGCTATGGTGCGTGGGAACCCGTCGAAGATGACTCCCGCGTGGTCGGCGCCGAAGCCGTCGTAAACGCTTGCCAGTATGCTCACCATCAGTTCGTCGGGTATCAGCTGTCCGTTGTCAATGTAACCCTTGGCTGTCTTGCCCAGCTCGGTGCCGTTCTTTATCTCATTGCGCAGCACATCGCCGGTTGAGATGTGACCGAAACCATACTTCTTTATGAGCAGGTCGCTCTGTGTTCCCTTGCCGGATCCCGGCGCTCCGAATATCACAATATTCTTCATCGTAAGTCTTGTTTTGTCTATTGTTTGTATGAAACGTATACTGTCTAACTATTGTCCCTCCGCAGCCACAGCCCCGATGGGCGCGCGCCGCATGCCGGTACAAGCCGAAGGACACCCACGCCGTCAGTCGTTCTTCAGCGTATATATGTCTTTCAGCTGCCTGCCCTGCTGGTCATAGTCCAGCCCGTAGCCCAAGATGAAGTCGTTGGGAATTCTGAAAGCCACGTAGTCTATGGTCAATGGCACCTTCAGCCTGTCGGGCTTTAGCAGCAGGGTGCATATGTGCACAGACGCGGGGTTGCGCGTGCCGATGCTCTCTATCATCCTCTTCATGGTGAGTCCGCTCTCAACTATGTCCTCGACAATGATTACCGTGCGCCCCGACAAGTTCTCGTTGATGCCGATAACCTCTTTCACCGTGCCGCTCGAAGTGACGCCCTGGTAAGACGCAAGCTTCACAAACGATATCTCGCAGGGTATGGTTATCTCTCTCATCAGGTCGGCAGCGAAAATAAAAGCGCCGTTGAGCACTGCCAGCAACAGCGGGTTCTTGCCCGCCATGTCGCGGTTTATCTGTTCTGCAACGGCTTTAACGCGCTGCTTAATCTCGGCCTCAGATATTGAAGTCTCAAACAGTTTGTCTTGGATTTTGACTACACTCATGCTTCGTTTTTAGAAATTTTGAGGCAAAATTACTAAAATTCTGCCAAAGACTACGCAGCGGTTAGCATTAATTTTGTATTTTTGCACGTATGAAGATTTTCACTAGTGCTCAGATACATGAGCTTGACAAATACACAATAGAGCACGAGCCGATAGATTCCATCGACCTCATGGAGCGCGCGGCAAAGGCAATTGCGCGCTCGATAGCCGAAGAATGGAGCACGGCGACGCCTGTTGTGGTATTCGCAGGCCCTGGGAACAATGGCGGCGACGCCCTTGCCGTGGCCAGGCTTCTGGCCGAGCAAGGCTACGGTGTGTCTGCATTTTTATTCAACATCACCGGGCATCTGTCGGCCGATTGCGCCGCAAACAAGGACAGGCTCGTTTCCGTCAAGAAAATACAGCAGTTCATTGAAGTGAAGCAAGAGTTCGACCCGCCCCACCTCGACGCCGGCACCCTGGTGGTCGACGGGCTGTTTGGCTCCGGGCTCAACAAGCCGCTGGCCGGCGGTTTCGCCTCGCTGGTAAAGTATATCAACGCTTCCCCGGCCAGCGTGGTGAGCATCGACGTGCCGTCGGGGCTGATGGCCGAGGACAACACCTACAACGTGAGGGCCAACACCATACATGCCGACCTGACGCTGACGCTCCAACAGCCCAAGCTGTCGTTCCTTTTCGCAGAGAACCAGCACTACATCGGCAGGCTGAAAGTGCTCGACATACGCATCAGCGAGGAAGGCATGGCAAAGACAGACGCCCGCTACCACATAGTAGACGAGAACGAAGTGCGCCCCCTGCTGAAGAAGCGCAGCGACTTCGCCCACAAGGGAAGCATGGGCAACGCCCTGCTTGTGGCAGGCAGCTACGGCATGGGCGGCGCCGCCGTGCTGGCAGCACGGGCTTGCCTGAGGGCTGGCGTGGGCAAAGTGACGGTGCACTCGCCAAAGTGCAACAGCCTTGTTCTGCAGATATCTGTGCCCGAAGCCGTGGTGCAGCTCGACCAGGAAGAGACAGTGTTCTCGGAGCCTGTCGACGCCGAAGACTACACCGCGCTGGGCATAGGCCCCGGCCTTGGGCAGAGCGAGACCACTGCCATTGCGCTCATAGCGCAGCTGCGGCGCACCCAATGCCCCATCGTGGCCGACGCCGACGCGCTAAACATACTGGCCAACCACCGCGCATGGCTGCAACAGTTGCCCAAGGGCATAATACTGACACCCCACCCCAAGGAGTTCGACCGCATCAACGGGCACTGCGCCGACAGCTACGAAAGGCTGTCGAGGGCGTGCGACATGGCCGAGAGACTGGGGGCATACATCATAGTCAAAGGCCACTACTCTGCGCTATGCAAGCCCGACGGGCACGTGGCCTTCAACCCCACGGGCAACGCCGGCATGGCCACGGCCGGCAGCGGCGACGTGCTCACAGGCATAATCACGGCCCTGCTGGCACGCGGCTACAAGCAGGCCGACGCCTGCACTGTCGGGATGTACCTTCACGGACTGGCCGGAGACATTGCCGCGCGCAGCCTGGGCAAGGAGAGCCTCACGGCCGGAGACATCATCAACTACCTGCCGCAAGCGTTCATGCGGCTTGAAGACTGACCATAATACACTCAAAAAGTAACCATCAGCATCATGAGAAAGTTATTCATAGCAGGGCTGCTCGCCGTTTGCAGCGGAGCGTTCGCCCAGACCGAGACAAGCAATTACAGACCGGGGGTGACCCCTGAGGGCGCTGTATACTTCCTCCCTAAGACCGTGCTGCGCTTCGTTGTCAGGGTTGAAAAGACCACTTACACGCCGGGAGACTTCTGCCGGTATGCCCAGCGATACCTGCGCCTGAACGATGTAGAAGCCGAGGCTTCGACAACCCACAAGCTCATCAGCATGACCATGGGCACCTATGGCGAGGCCGACAAGGCAAAGGGCTACGCCGTGAAGTTCAACGCCAAGACCTCGGCATGCAACATTTCGCTGGCCGACGACGGCACGTTGCTGGCCGTCAACGCCACGGCCCGCAAGCCAGAGGCGCCTGTCCCGTTTGCCCCGGCACCCAAACCGGCACCCGTAAACCCGAGGCAGTATCTCAGCGAAGAAGTGCTCGCCGCAGGAAGCACGGCCAAGATGGCCGAGCTGACCGCACAAGACATCTACGACATACGCGACAGCAAGAACTACCTTAACCGCGGAGAGGCCGACTACATGCCCAAAGACGGGGAGCAGCTGCGCATAATGCTGGCCAACCTCGACAGGCAGGACAAGGCGCTGACACAGCTCTTCACCGGCACGACAACCAAGGACACCACTGAGTATGTGCTCACGGTGTGCCCGCAACCGGGCATGCAGAAGCAGGTGCTCTTCCGCCTTTCGCAGAAGCTAGGGCTCGTTGACAACGACGACTTGTCGGGTGAGCCATACTACATCAGCGTCACCGACGAGCAGAGCCTGCCGGCGGCAGCACCCGAGACCGAGGGCGGAAAGAAGAAGAAAGAAAAGGAAGACGGCATATACGTCAACATTCCGGGAAAGATTACCGTCAATATATACAAGGGGGCGACCCTGCTCGACAGCTTCGAGACGAGCGCCGCGCAGTATGGCTACACCGAACTGCTGAGCGGCGAGCTGTTCAACAAGCGCTACACCACCCACCTGACGCTCAACCCCGCCACCGGGGCCATCGACAAGCTCGATGCCGAGCAGCCTGAATAAAGGCGCTGGGCGGCGGCAGAGGGCCACCACCCGCCAAACCGGAAAACCAACAGTGCGCCGGAGCCCATGCGGCTACCGGCGCACTGTTTTTATGCCACGCCTGGCTGCCAGAGGCCCTACAGTAGCGGCAAAAGGCCGGGCAACGACCACCTAAGCACCCATCCGCGGCAACCGGACAGGGGCAAGGGCGCCCCTCGATGCGGAATTGACCACACCTATACATATATATATTATTGTGGGGATTGGCCGACGGCCGGGCGGCGCCCCCCGGCTGCACGACAAACGGGAATGGGGAACACCCGCCATGAAGCGCAACGCCGGCGCGGGCATACCGCGACTGCATAACCGACCCACCGCCCCTGGCGGCCGCCATGCAGCCCACAACAACGGATGAGCCACAAGGCAACGCAACGCCACGGGCCCACAGGCGCAGCCACACCAAGGCCGGCCCATGCCGCCAACAGCCGCAGCCCCGGGCCGTCAATGCAAGTCAAAGCTCTCGCCGTTGGCCTTAGCCCAGTCTACAAACGCCTTTTCCATGTCCTTTATCAGCTTCATGGGGTCTGAGGCCATGCATGACGCAGCTTTGAGCTGGGCCCGGTAACTGTCAGAGCGCATAAGCAGTATCACGCAGTCGAGCTCCGACTCGCTGACACTGCCCACAAACCTGTTGAGCATCAAGGCCTTGGTCATGCCGGTAACAAAGCCCAACACGGTCTTCACCTTGTCTTCGTCGACGCCCACGCCAACCTTAGCCAGCACATTGTCGACGGCCGAAGTCATAAGCTGCTCCGTACCGCTGGCCTGCCAATATGCCTCAAACTTCTCCTTGTATGCCTCGGTACACTCGGCCACCGACGGCAGCGTGGGTTGGCGCCCATCCTTCAGAGCGCCGAAAGCCGACGACATTGTGGGCATTATGTCCTTTACTATGTCTGCGTAAAGCGAAGAGATGTGGGCGTTGGCCTGCCTTATGTCGGGGCGCGCCAAGAGCCCGGCCAGCCCCACCAGTTGCTGTTCAGACACATTCTCGCGGAAGCATGGCAAGGCCATGTCAACCATGTCGTCGCCATATTGCGTGGCGATATACCTGTCGAGGCTTTTCTCAAGGCGCAACGCCTCCTCGCTGCTCACACCGTGCCGGCTGCGCGACAACGCCCCGGCAACAAACATTTTCATCTGCGACTTCCTGATGGCCATGCTGGCACTATCAGCAAACAACACCTGCTTAAGTGCCTCACGGTAGCGGTCGGTGGCAGCCCCGGCGGTGCCTCCGACCATCAACGCCATGGCTGCGGCCATCAAAATCCTGTTCATTCTCATAAGTCAATGCTGTGTATATGGTGGTTATTTCGTTCGAGAGCCATGCACACTGCGCTACGCAACGCGCGTCTCAACAGTGGCCGACCGGACAAAGATAGCTATTTTTTGCTACAAACAGCACTGCCATGGCCTGAAAAAAACTCTTTCCCACGGTTTGTAACGGCGGAAAGGCCCGCCTACCCACACCTACGGCAGCAACCTCACGCCCACGCCGCCTTGGCGCCACCACCACGCCCCGGGCAGCGCATGGCGCAACCGCCTGTCTGACAGCGGATTGCAATACAGCCCGTTTGGGCCTGCAAAACGGGCCGTATTGAAGCCCAAAACAGGCCGTTATGCACCACAAAACGGCCCATACTGCCATCTGCCACTGCAGCATAGGCGGCACGGTTGCCGCCAGCCGACCTTCAAGCGCAGTCTGCTTTGTAATGTTTTTCTACCAAATATGCGCTTCGCGAGGCAATCCGCCACACAAGCAACCGGCGCCGAATCCACCGGCATACGGGCACGGGGAAGGCGTTTTTTTTGTTAAAACAAATAAAAAATGCCGCTTATTCCGGCTTTTTGATTATAATTGGACTCGAAATGAAAACATATCGGCAAAAGGCCCTACAAGCGAAGGCAGTAAGCCCGACAGACAAAAACGATACAGAGATATGTTAGGAGCAATAGTTGGAGACGTGGCCGGTTCTGTATATGAATCGAGCCGAATGAAATGCAGCGACCCAAGCAAGATAACGCTGTTCATGGCCACGAGCCGCTTCACCGACGACTCGGTGATGACGCTCGCCGTGGCCCGGTGGCTTACAGACAGCCGCGACAAGAGCGCGGCCTCGCTCGTTGAAGCCATGCAGAAACTGGGCCGCAAGTATCCCAACGCAGGCTATGGGCCGGCCTTCGCCCGCTGGTTGGCCGCCGACAACCCCAAGCCCTACGGCAGCTGGGGCAACGGCGCGGCCATGCGCGTGAGCCCGGCTGGGCTTTATGCCACCACCCTCGACGAGGCACTGCGGCTGGCAACGGTGTCGGCAACGGTGTCTCACGACCATCCCGAGGCCGTCGGGGCGGCCCGGGCCGTGGCCGCGGCGGTGTTCATGGCGCGCCACGGGGCCGGCAACGCCGAGATTCGGACTTATGTGGAAAACAGTTTCGGCTACGACCTGAGCCGCACCATCGGCGAGATAAGGCCTGCCTACGCGTGGGATGTGTCGTGCCGGGGCTCCGTGCCCGAGGCCATCACGGCCTTCCTCGATGCCGACAGCGTGGAGCAGGCCGTGCGGCTGGCCATCTCGCTGGGCGGCGACGCCGACACGCAGGCAGCCATAGCCGCAGCGATAGCCGCAGCGCGGTGGCCCGTGCCCGACTGGATGGAGCAGGAATGCCGCCGCAAGCTCACACCCGAACAGGCTGCCATCATCGACAGTTTCGAGGGCGCCGCAGCCGACAGGGCCGCCGGCCGGGCCACTATGCAGACGCGGCCCGGCGCCACCCACTGAGGTGCCGCCGGGCCGCAGCCGCCGTCATGCCCGCCGGGCATGGCCATGCGGGTCAGAGCTTAATCTTTCCCGGGAAGTCGCGCTGGTTTTTCTTCCAGTACTCCTCGAGCCTCTTGGCCTCTTTCTTTGTGAGCCACGTCACCGCCCCATGCTTCTGTCCGTCGAAGTTGGTGCGCTTCATCACGCCCTCGTCGAAGCGGCCCAGGGGCTTGAACGTCTCGAGGTCGGTGGTCTCCGAGAAGCCGAAGTTCATCGGGTTGGCGCGATAAACGTCGTACATCAGAATCCATTTGTCCTGCCCTATCAGCTTATAGACACTCGGAGCCTCACACCCAATCTTCTCCGGGTCGCACAGGCGGTCGTCAAACGTCCACGGGCCGGTGATGCTCTTCGACGTGGCCTGCTTCACGCCGGTCTTGCCGTCGTGAGAGCAATAGAACAGATGGAATGTGCCATCCTTGTAAACCATGTTGCCGTCGATGGCCTCCTTGCCCTCCTTCGGGTAAGTGAACAGCACCTCGGGCTTTCCCTCGGGCTTGTTGAAGTCGTCGTTAATGTAGAAGTAATAGAGCTTGGTCTTCTCCTTGCCGTGGCGCATGGTGAAGTGCACCATGAGCTTTTTCTTCACCGGGTCGAAGCAAGTCTCGGGCGCCCAGGCGCATCCTATGTCGGCGAGCGATGGGTCGAGCTGGTCTACGCGTATGTTTGCGCGCGTCCAGTTGATAAGGTCTTTCGACTTCATGAGCACCAGTCCGAGGTTGTTTCCCCACCCGAACTTATTCCCGTCGCGCTCCCATTCGGTCTGGCGGAAGCCGGCTTGCTTGGCGTAAATGTGCAAGTCGGTCATGGCGAGGTAGAAAGCCCCGTCCGGCCCGCGGAAAATGTGCGGGTCGCGTATGCCCCGCTGCATGGCGATAGTGTCGCCGGCAATCACAGGCTCGTTGTTGTTGACGGCCGTAAACGTGTGCCCGTCGTAGCTGATGGCCATGTGCAGGCTGTGCGTGTCGTCCTTGTGGTAAACCATGAGGTATGCTCCCATGTCTTTCTCCTCAGGCACATCTGCCCCCATGGCAGGTGCCGCGCCTGCAGCGAACAGCGCCGCCAGCGCAATGATTGCTTTCAGTGGTTTCATCTGTAATGGCTATTTTAATTATTGATATACTGTCTTGAGGCATGGCCGCCGGGGCGCCCGCCATTGCAAGCGAGGTGTGGCGGCAATGCCTTTGCGGTGCAAAGTTACAACAAGTCCGACATTTCCACAAACCAGGCGCCATATTTATTGCCCACAACGCCCATGATTTTCCACCTGGCCCCACCGCCATCACAGCCCAATAGACACTGAATGCAGCGATGTGGCACGCCATGAGGCATGCCGCAAACAGCCGTACCTGGCACCACCAACGAACAGCCCGCCAACAACCTGTGCCACAACCAGTTAGGCATAGAGTTCGTTTTGCATTCCCAAACGGCCCGTTTCATGGTGTAACATAGGCCATTCGGGAATGCAAAACGGGCCGTATGACAGCGCCGTTACGGCCGTGCCGCCGCAACGTCGGGCTACGACAACGACAATGATGGCCTCATGACGTGGCGCATAAACAAAAACACTTGCACGGCTACGGCACGCAATAGCATACTGGCCGACAGCGTGCCGGAACACGCTTCGGAAGCAGGCGCCTCGCATTACGTTTCGTTAACATCCTGACTATCAGCAGGGCTGCAAGTGTTAAATAACCAACAAATTGTGTTAACCCCGCTCGATTTTCATGAAATATTTGCTACCTTTGCAACGTTCAAGCAAAAACGAGGAATATGACATGGCTATAATTGGGTTATAATTATTATGTCATTCCTTTGCACAATGGACGTTATTCTCACTCGAACCAATAACGATTATAATGATTAGAAAGTTAAAGACAGCCGTTATATTAGCCTTGATGTCAGTGAGCGCACTTCCAATTGCAGGACAAGACCTGCTGGCACGACAGGCACCGATAGACAGAAGGATGAAAGCAGTGGACTCTGTTGCGCTGCACAGGCTTATCCAGAACGAGCAACTTGAATCGCCCGCAGCCGACCTCTACGCCGACTGGGACAACAAATATGCCCACCGCGCCACCGAGCTGCCCGACTCGTTCCGCATCGACCTGCGCCACTTCTGCATGCCAACGACGAGCCGCGTGCTTACATCCAACTTCGGCGCAAGATGGGGAAGGCAGCACAAGGGGCTCGACATCAAGGTGTATATAGGCGACACCATTAGGGCTGCATTCAGCGGTAAGGTGAGAATAGTGAAATACGAAGCCCGCGGCTACGGCAAATACGTGGTAATACGCCATTACAACGGGCTTGAGACCATCTACGGGCACATGTCGAAGCAGCTCGTGGAAGAAAACCAGGAGGTGCGCGCAGGCGACCCGATTGGCCTCGGCGGCAACACCGGCAGAAGCACGGGGTCGCACCTTCACTTCGAGACAAGGCTCTGCGGGGTGGCCCTCAACCCCACCCTCATGTTTGATTTCGTCAACCAAGACGTCGTAAGCGACTTCTACATGTTCCGCCGCGACAGCTACCAGAGCGAAGGGCTGGCTGCCAACAAGCTACGCGGGGTGGGCGCGCAGGAAGTTGACAACGACGACAGCGAAGACGAGGAACTGGCAACCACGGCGCCGGCGGCAAAGGTGGAGCGCACCATTCGCTACCACAAGGTGCGCCGCGGCGAGACTCTGGGCCACATAGCGCGCAAGCGCAACACTACCGTCAACGAGCTTTGCCGCCTCAACCACATCAGCAAGAGCACAAGGCTCATGCCGGGCCAGATACTGAAATACAACTGACATACTTATATAATAGCGCTCAAAGGCAACGTGGGAGACAGTGTTTGATGCACTGTCTCCCACGTTGCTTTTGCCATCGGGGCAGATGCTGCAGGCCCACATGCCCCATGCGGCTGCACATACCGGCCCACGGCATGCATGCCCCCGGCCGCGAGCATGGCTCACCAGATAAATCCAAGAGGCTTTTTAGGAGTTAAGGAGTTAGGAAGTAAAGGAGTTAAGACAATAAGTAGCTGTTCAAAATTAACCGATACAATAGACCTTGCAGGTGTACTCTATATCTTTGCCACCATCTTGTGTACTCTTTCGGGCCGCATGCCAAAGTCTCATCGGTGGCGTAGCCCGCTACGCTCTCTCTTCGGACTTTGGCATGCATCTCCGAAATAGCGCACAATTTGATGGCAATTAATTTTGAACACCTACTTAGTTTTGGGTTTATTTTGGAGGCGGGAGACAGGAAACAGGAGTACAGACAATAGCTATGGAAACATGGAAGCCATGGGAGCATGAGGAAAGTGTTGCAGGAAGATAGTCAAATTCTATTGTCTTAACTCCTTTACTCCCTAACTCCTTAACTCCCCAAAAGCCCCCCTATGTTTATCGGGTGTTCCCTGACATTGCCATCAAGGCCAAGGCCAATCAGCCGAAGAGCACCACACCCTCCTGCTTCTTGCCGTCCATCATTATCTTCAGCGGCCGTTCGAAACGCACATGGCGCACATAAGCCGTCTCATCCACAGCCGGCATGGCATCGAGCACGTCGGCCCTGAGCAGCCCGTCGCCACGGTATGTGTTGATGGTGAAGTAGCCCACGCCAAACGACGTGAGGTTCTGGAAGAAGTGAGTGCCCTGACTCGGGTCGACGCGATAGTTCTTCAAGCCTGCCTCGACGATGACCCTTGCGGCGCTGATGTGCGGCCATTTGACCGGGATGCCAAGCCACGGGTCGCTCGATCCCCATCGTCCCGGGCCCACAAGCACATAATTGCGGCCCTCGGCCAGGAACTTCCTGTTGAGTCGCTCAATCTCGCATGCGATGGCAGGGTTGTTGGATGCCGTGAAGTCGTCGCCCGTCTTGACATACACAACATCGGTCACGTCTTCGCTGATGCCGTGTCCCAACGAGTTGTGCGAGCGCAGCAGGCAGCGCGAGTCGGGTATCGAGGCCACGTCTTCGTCAAGCATCTGCTTGCTGTCGACAATGGGCCTGATTTGCAACAGGTTCAGTTCGCCGGTCTTGTCGGGGCCGAGGTTGCACGCAAACTCAATCTCAACGGGGCGCCTCATCTCCTCCGTTCCAAGCTTCTGAACCATCTGCAACAGTTCCGGCAACGGGAAGACGCCGTGCTGCAGCACCCCGCAGAAGGTGATGACCTTGCGCCCTCCCTCGTAGATGCCGTCGCGGATGACCTGGTCGTAAGGGTCGAACGTCGAGGCGATGTACTGCAGCGAGCCATCCTTGTCGGCCTCCTTTACCCTCAGGTTGAGAATGTTGAAACCGTCGTCCACCTTGAACCCGCCCCCGATGTCGGTCATGTCGAGCGCGTAGAAGCGCGTCTGGGTTTCCCGCAGGGCCATTTCCATCTCGCTGGTCTGCAGCACCTGGCTCGGGTGATAGGGGCAAACGCGCAGCGTCTGGCCCCCGTCAACTATATACTTGCCCAATCCGAGGGCCAGGTTGACAATACCCTCCTCTGCCTTTTCCTCGCCTATGGGGTAGTAATTGAGCGACCTCAGCACACCGCTGAAGCTCGGGTAGAACCTGTCGCCATATCGCCTGCCCACCACCTCCTGCAGTATGACGGCCATTTTCTCCTGGTCTATGATGTTGCTCGTGGCAGTCATGTAAGCCTTCGAGTCGCGGTAGTATACCGATGCGTACACTCCCTTGATGGCAGAGGCCAGCATGCGCAGCATCTCATACTTGTCGTCGAGATACGGAATCATGTATGTCGAGTATATTCCGGCAAAGGGTTGGTAGTGACTGTCTTCCAGAAGCGACGACGACCTGATGGCTATAGGTGCCTTGACGGCATCGAAGAACGTGAAGAAGTCGGCAATGAGCGAGTCTGGCAGTTGCGCCCTGAGGAAGTGCGACAGTATTTCCTCGTCGCTGGCATCGCTCAGTGCCACCTGGTAAAGGTTGTTCTTGTCCATGAAATCGTCGAAGACGTCGGTGCAGAGCACCAGTGTCTTCGGTATGCAAACGGCCGCCCCGGTATACTGGTTGAGCTCGGGGTGGCGCTTGATGATATTGTCAAGGAAAGCCAGTCCGCGCCCCTTGCCGCCGAGCGAGCCGTCGCCGATGCGCGCGAAGTGGCCGTAGGCGTCAAACTTCCCCCGGTCGAATACAGCCACCACGCCAATGTTCTTCATCCGCCTGTACTGCACAATGGCGTCGAATATAATCTGTCGGTGCGCGTCGACGTCCTGCAGCTTGTGCCATGTGACGTGTTTCAGGAATGCCGACACGGGGAAGATGGCCCTGGCCGACAGCCATCGGCTCATGTGGTTGCGGCTCACGTGGTAGAGCATCGAGTCGTTGGGTATGGTAAAGATATTGTCCTGCAACTCCTTGAGGCTGTGTATGCGCAGAATCTCCTTGCCCGTTTTCGGGTCGTGGAACACAAAGTCGCCGAAGCCCATGTGCTCCTCCATGAGGCGTCGCAGGTCGATGTCCATCTTCTTCGAGTTCTTGTCTACGAAGCGGAAGCCCTCGGCCTCGGCCTTGAAACGGTTGTCCGACTCGGCGCTCTGCAGTATCAGCGGCACATACTCGTCGCGTTTCCTTATCTCGCGCAGCAGCTTGAGCCCGGCCTCTGGGTCTTTCGCGCCATCTTTCGGGAAGCGCGCGTCGCTTATTATGCCCAGCGCATTGTCGCCATACCGGTCGTACAGCTCCATGGCCTCCTCGTAAGTGCGCGCCAGCAACACCTTTGGCCGCCCCCTCTTCCGCTGCGCCGCGGCATGCGGGTTGAGCGCCTCGGTAGAGAAGCGCTTGGCCTGCAGCAGTATGTAGTTGTATAGATTGGGCAGTATGGAGGAGTAAAACCGTATGCCGTCTTCCACAAGCAGAATCATCTGCACGCCGGCTTCGGCCATGTCGTGCTCTATGTTCATCTTGTCTTCGATGAGCTTTATGATGGAGAGGATGAGGTTGGTGTTGCCCAGCCAGCAGAACACGTAGTCGAACATCGACAGGTCTTCGTTCTCCATCCGCTTCGTGATGCCGTGCGAGAAAGGCGTGAGCACCACGCACGGCGTCGACGGCGAGGCCTCCTTCACGGCCCGGGCCACATCGAAGGCATCGTTGTCGGCATTGCCCGGCATGCATATCACAAGGTCAATGTCGGTGGTCTTTAGCACCTTGTCAGCCTCTTCTGTCGTTGTCACCTGCGTGAACGTGGGCGGATAGCGCAGCCCCAGGTCCATGTACTCGTCGAAAATCTTCTCGTCAACGCGCCCGTCGTCCTCAAGCATGAAGGCGTCGTAGGGATTGGCCACGATAAGCACGTTGAATATGCGGCGCGTCATAAGGTTGACGAACGACACGTCTTTCAAGTAGAACTTGTTCCACTCGGGTGGTATGTTTGCTCTCATAGAATCACGGTTTTCAGTATTTCACGGCCCTCCGCGGCCAACATTGTCCGGCGGCATGGCGGCGTCGGGCATTACACATTGCAAATGTAGCCATAAAATCCGACATACGCAAGAACACGGGTACTGTTTTGGCAGCATGCCGCTGCATAAAATGGCAAAGGGCACAGCGCATGCCCTGCGCCGTGCCCCCAGCTTCATCCATCCATCGGAGGGGCCGCCCTCACCACGCCTGGGTCACCTGTCCGTCGGGCGTCACCCTGAGGTCGCGGTCGGGGTTGTCGGTGTCCACGAGATAATAGCTCTCTGTAGCGGTCTGCACATAGTCGCAGTCGTCGATGCGCGCCCCCGGCAAGGCCTGCCGAACGGCGTCGGCTACCACTGCCGGCACGTCGCGGCTGCAGTCGGTCTTGGTCATCACCCACTCGTAAGCGGCGGTGAACAACACCTCGACGCTCTTGCCGCCGTGGCGCAGGTCGACCTCTATCATGCCGTTGTCCTCGATGTCGAAGTCAACCACGGCCGCCCCGGCAAACGCTGAGTCGACGTATGCCTTGACCTCGGCCGGCATGCCCTGCTGTATCATCCCGCCGTTGCCGCTGCCTGAGCCCGAGCCTTCAACGTCGCGGTAGAGCGTGCCGCCGAGGTCGAAGTATAGGTCGTGGTCGGCCTGCCCGCGCTTCTCAACCTCTATCTTGTACACCGTCTCGTAGTCGGGGCGCTGTATCTCGTCGATGTCGTCAACCGTCCAAGCATCGAGCGCATAGGCCGTGGCGGCATATCCCGACTGCACCGCCTGAGGCAGGTCGGCCAGGCTGCGGCCATAGTCAACCTCGGTCATGGCCCACAATCCGGCCTGCGTGTACCATGCCTCGTGGTCGCGGCCGTCCTTGCGGAACTCGGCCACATAGTAACCGCCACGCTCTGAATCCCACTCCACATAGCCCGGGTTGCCATATTGGTGAGAGAAGGCCGCCGTAACGGCGTCGGGCACGCGGGCGTAATCATCGTTGTCGTCGTCGTCGCACGACGTGAACGCCACCATACCCACTGCACAGGCCATTGCCATTCCAATCCATTTCCATTTCTTCATAATCTATTCTCCTTTTCTGTTTGTTTGTTTTCTAATTGTCTGTTCACGCAGGCAAAGATACGGGGTGAATCTGAAAAGATTCTGAAAAATGGCCAAAAATGAAACAAAACTGCAATATATGTTACCCCAGGCAAATGCCACTGCCCAGCAGGCGCTACTGAAATCCTGGGTGGCAACGCCCCACCGGCGGCGCCAGATTTGTAAGACTACGTTACCCTGGCGCAGGCCTGCCGCAACAGCCTGGGCCACAGCCGTTTGCCAAACGGGCCACTCGGCTGCACAAAACAGCACGTTCCACGGTGCCGGACGGCCCGTTTTGCACCGCCATACGGCCCGTTTCGCGCAGCCATACGGCCGCGGGCTCGCCCGCGGGCCACGTTTGTCGGCTTTTATTACCGCCTTGGCAGCCACGGACTACGCCCCATGCCCTGCTCCGGCGGGCATAGGCCTGCAAACCGCCGGCACCCAGACGCCATTCCAATCCACATGACTATTCTGTGACATTGCCGTGCCCCTTGCATGCCGCCGTGGCCAAAGGCGACGCCATCCAAGCCGTGGCCGGACTGAAGCAAGAGGGCTGCAAGGGGGCTTAAGCGCTTGTGAGGCATGGCATTAATGTGGAAACAGGCATGCGGCGGCGCAACAATCGATTTGGGTTAAATATAATTAAGAAAGCGGATGGCAAGCCGCCCGGTAGCGAGAAAACAGCTACCTTTGTACTCAAATAGCAGCATCCGGCAATCGGCAACAATACTGTTGCCGGGGCATTGGGCCCCGCCGTGGCGGCAATGCAGCACCGGGCAAACGGCCGCGCACCGGCCGGCAAGCCATGAAACAAACTTAATTACCAACAAAAACCATAATAAGGACAATGAAAAAAGCCTTGATTTGCGCCATGCTCATGGCCTCAAGTGCCATCGGGGCAAGGGCCTCGGAGAGCACCAACGACTCACTCTACCTGTTTTCTTATGCCTCAGACAACATCAACGGCAACGGAGGGCTGCGCCTGGCCTGGAGTTCCGATGGGAAGATGTGGCACAAGATAGGTGGCGGCTACGACTTCGTGAAGAGCGACTACGGCGCATGGGGCAGTGGCAAACGCATGTTCGACCCTGTGCTCGAAAGGCAGAAAGGCGGCATGTGGGTGTGCTCGTGGCTGGTCAAGAAAGACGGCAGCGTGATGGCGCTGACCGAGAGCCGCGACCTGCTACTGTGGAAACCGCAAGACTATATGTCGGCCCGCGTCATGATGGGGCCCAACCGCAACGTGCCGCGCGACACCGTGGCATTCAACGACGGCACCCGGGCCACCGGCAGGGTGCACCGCGTGGAGAAGCAGGTGGTGGAGAACGTAATAGCCGAATACGAGCGGAGGCAATACCGCACGGCGCGCAACAACGAGCTGATGAAGGACGACAAGGCGCGGTTTGCAGGCCTCGGCAAGGTGACGGTGACGGTTACGCCCCGCCCACAAGACCAAAAGGCCATCAGCCCCGACTTGTTCGGGGTGTTCTTCGAAGACATAAACTATGCTGCCGACGGCGGGCTCTACGCCGAACTGGTGCAGAACCGGGGGTTTGAATACTCCGACGCCGACCACCCCAGGCACGAGGGCTGGGGGCCGGCTTACGCATGGCGCACCTACGGCGGGGCCGCGCTCAGCTTTGACACCGCCAATCCAATACACGCCAACAACGCACACTATGCCGTGCTCGACGTCAGCAAGCCCGGTGACGCCATGGCCAACACTGGCTTCGACGGCATCGCCGTGAAGCAGGGCGACACCTACCTGCTGTCGCTCTTCGGCCGCATGGTCGAGGGCAACGGACGGCGGGTGCGCGTGGCTCTGCGCACCAAGGACGGACGCGAGATTGGCTCGGCAACAGTAACGCTGCCCCGCGACGGGTGGCGCAAGCTCGACGCCAAGATAAAGGCCACCGAAACAGCGGCCGACGCCGAGCTGGCCATAATGCCGGAAGCAGCCGGACGATATGCGTTCGACATGGTGTCGCTGTTTCCAAAAGACACTTACAAAGGGCGGCGCAACGGCCTAAGGCGCGACCTGGCGGAGGCCATAGCCAACCTCAAGCCGCGTTTTGTGCGCTTCCCAGGCGGATGCGTGGCCCACGGCAACGGCATACAGAACATCTACAGGTGGAAAAACACCGTCGGACCGCTGGAGAGCCGCAAGGGCATGGCCAACATTTGGCGCTACCACCAGTCGGTGGGCCTGGGCTTCTATGAGTACTTCCAGTTCTGCGAAGACATGGGGGCCGAGCCGCTGCCGGTGCTCGCCGCAGGAGTGCCGTGCCAAAACTCGTCGTGGGGAGGCGACGGGCAGCAGGGCGGAATACCCCTGGGCAAGGAGATGGACGAATACATACAGGACGTGCTCGACCTCATTGAGTGGGCCAACGGCGACAAGACCACCAAGTGGGGACGCGTGCGCGCCGAGGCCGGACACCCCAAGCCGTTCAACCTGAAGTATGTCGGCATAGGCAACGAAGACCTCATCTCCGAGGTGTTCAAGGAGAGGTTCAAGCTCATCTACGACGCCGTCAAGGCGAAATACCCCGACATCACGGTCATCGGAACGGTGGGGCCGTTCTACGAGGGCTCCGACTATGAGTACGGATGGCAGTTTGCCAAGGAGCTCGACGTGCCCATCGTCGACGAGCACTACTACTGCCCGCCGGGCTGGTTCATACACAACCGCGACTTCTACGACGCCTACGACCGCCGCGGGCCGAAGGTTTACTTGGGCGAATATGCCGCCCACGCCCCCGGCAGGCCTAACAACATGGAGACCGCCCTGAGCGTGGCGCTCTACCTGACCGACCTGGAGCGCAACGCCGACGTGGTGAGCCTGAGCAGCTTTGCACCGCTCATGGCGCGACGGGGCAACACGCAGTGGACTCCCGACATGATGTACTTTGACAACACTTCGGTGAGGCTCACCACTGATTATTACGTGCAGCGCATGTACGGACAGAACGCGGGCGACGACTATATACCCGCCACGGTGGCCTCAGACAACGACCGCGAAGACGTCAACCTGCGCTTCGGGCAGTCGGTGGTGCGCGACCAGGAGACTGGCGACGTAATCATCAAGCTTGTCAACGCGCTGCCCGTGGGCGTGGAATGCAGGCTGAACCTCGGCGACATGGTGGCCGACGGCACGCCAACCGAGGTGGAGCGCATGGCCGGGGAGCCGTCGGACACCCGAGCCAAGCCGTCGAAGACCACGGGAACGATAAGCAAAGAGCAGGCCATAAGCCTGGAACCCTACTCGTTTACGGTGATAAGGGCGAAGGCGGGAAGCACTCTAAAGAAATAGACCAACAACGTAAAGGATTATGAAAAAGACTCTCAAAGCGTTAATGGCGGCCATGATTGCAATGGCTGCCGCCACCAACGCCACGGCGCAAAACCCGCAGAAGGGCGACTACGGCTACCTGTTCTGCCACATGAGCGGACGGGGTGAATGGACTGCCTACGCCATCAGCCGCGACGGACTGAACTACCACGACCTGCGCGGAGGCGGACCTGTGTTCGACCAAAAGGCACTTGCCGCCATCGAAGGGGGCACACGGGATGCCTACATCTGCCGCAAGCACGACCTGTCGGGCTATCTCATGGTGACAACCGACATGTGCGTGGGCAAGAGCAAGGTGTGGAACAACTACGGAATCAACCTGCTCACGAGCGACGACATGATAAACTGGAAGTCGACGACGTTCGACTTCCGCAAGGGGGCGGCCATATTCTCCGACAAAGACAGCCCCGACCCATACCGCGACTACTCAACCGTCAACCGCGTATGGGCCCCGCAGATATTCTGGGACCCCACATACACGTGGCCGGACGGACGCCGCGGCGGATACTTCATATACTTCTCGATGTGGAACCAGGCCGAAGAGAAGTACGACAGGATGTATTACTCGTATGCCAACGAGTCGTTTACCACCCTGACAAAGCCGCGACTGCTCTTCGACTGGGGCTACGCCACCATCGACGCCGACATCAATTACCTTGAAAGCGACGGCCTTTACCACATGATGATAAAGAAAGAGGGAGGCACGCCGGGCCTGTTTACGGCCACCGCCCCCAAGCTAACAGGCCCGTGGAGCGAGCCGGTGGACGACGATTACGTAGACTTCGAGGGCAAGAAGAAGTGTGAGGGCGTGTCGGCCTTCCAGCTGGCGGGCGACTCAACGTGGCTCATCGGCTACATAGAATACTCGTCGAAGCCCAAGAGATACCGTATATGCCGGGCCGACAAGTACTTGCGCAACTTCCACTCGCCGCAAGACATCAAGGGGGTAGAGGCCCCGCAGCACGGCTCGTTCATGCGCCTGACAAAGGAGGAATACGATCGGCTGGAGCGCTGGGGCGCCGGAAAGTGAGGGCCACAAGGCATTGTGGCCGCCTCGGCCAACCCTCATCTACAATCCTCCACCGCCCTACGGCAAATAAAAAGAAACAACGAGCCGCGCCAACGGGGCGCGGCCATCATCACAATCAACACGAAATGGAAAAGAAACTACGACCGGCTTCACTCTGCGTGCGCGCAGGATGGAGCCCAAAGAACGGCGAGCCCGTGGAGCCGCCCATCATCCAAAGCACCACATTCAAGTACGACGACAGCGACGAGATGGCCATGCTCTTCGACCTGAAGAAGGAAGGCTACTTCTACACACGGCTGCAAAATCCCACCAACGATGCCGTGGCGGCCAAGATTGCCGCCCTCGAAGGGGGAGTGGGCGCTGTGCTGACGTCGTCGGGCCAGGCCGCCAACTTCTACGCGGTGTTCAACATCTGCGAGGCCGGCGACCACATCGTGGCCTCCAACGAGATTTACGGCGGAACGTTCAACCTGTTCGGCGTGACGCTCAAGAAGCTCGGCATAGAGTGCACCTTCGTCAATCCCGAAGCCGGCGACGACGAGATACAGAAGGCTTTCCGCCCGAACACCAAGGTGATGTTTGGCGAAACCATCTCCAATCCGGGCTGCAAGGTGCTCGACATTGAGCGGTTTGCACGCCTGGCCCACAGCAACGGCGTGCCACTCATAGTCGACAACACCTTCGCCACGCCCGTCAACTGCCGACCGTTTGAGTGGGGGGCCGACATCGTTACGCACTCCACGACCAAGTATATGGACGGCCACGCCACGCAGGTGGGCGGATGTGTGGTAGACAGCGGGCGCTTCGACTGGATGGCCCACGCCGACCGCTACCCGGGGCTGTGCCGCCCCGACGAGTCGTACCACGGACTTGTCTACGCCGAAGCCTTCGGAAAGATGGCCTATACCACCAAGCTCGTGGCACAGCTCATGCGCGACCTCGGCTCCATACCGGCGCCTATGAACGCGTTTCTGCTCAACATCGGGCTGCAGACGCTGCACCTGCGCATGAGGCAGCACTGCGCCAACGCGCAGACGGTGGCCGAGTTCCTCAACGGCGACCCGCGCGTGGCATGGGTAAACTACCCCGGGCTGAAGGGCAACGAGTATCACGAGCTGGCCGAGAAATACCTGCCCGACGGCAGCTGCGGAGTGATTGCCTTCGGACTGAAGGGCAACCGCGACACAGCTATCAAGTTCATGGACTCGCTGAAGATGATTAACATCGTGACCCACGTGGCCGATGCGCGCACCTGCGTGCTCCACCCGGCAAGCCACACCCACCGCCAGCTGTCCGACGAACAGCTGAGGGAGGCCGGCATCGCGCCCGACCTGATACGCCTGTCGGTGGGCATCGAAGACGTGGAAGACATTCTCGACGACATACGCCAGGCCCTCGACAAAATCTGAACGCAGAAAGCCATCGGGGCCGAACGGCCTGAGGCAAAAGCCAGCACGGGCCGTAAGCGAAAGCGGATGCGGAGCCTTTCCGCATCCGCTTTTGTTTTCCGGCCAAGGGGCGTTGCCCGCAACAGCGGCCCGGGGCGGCTGTATGGCCGGGGCGGCTCAACTCACCGCGCCCCCTCTATTTGCAATCCTGACGGGCCGCCCGGCCCCACCAACGCAACACGCTGTGCCACAGCCACTTGCAAAACGGCCCGTTTTATACTGCAAAACGAGCCGAATGGCGTTGCGAAATGGGCCGTTTCACAATGCAAGACGGCACGTTTTGGCTACCGCCACCACTCTTGCCCACAAAAGACTGCCGTGCGGCCGCCGCTGAGACAGGCCGCGCCCGACTACGGCGGCGCACGCAAACAACAGCCAAGACAATGTCACGACACGCCCTACAAGCATGGGCCAAAAGCGCCTCCGCCCTGTTCCAGGCATTAGCCCTGCCGCCTTAGGCCGAAGCCAGGCAGGCGGCAGAGAGGAAAACGGCAGGCAGGATGGCGGCACGGCGGCCCGAAGGCATGTGGATAAACGCACAGGCGCAAAAACAGACACATATAGAAACAAGGTGACATTTGGGTTAAAATCTGCCAAATAAAGATATAACAGTTTTATATCGGGCTGGTTTGGCTTGGCGTTAAGGCAAAATTCACTATTTTTGCAATACCGCTACAGGCCGCGGCATGGCTGCAGGCACCTGACCGCCGACCCAATACGCGGTGACACCTGCGCCAAGACCGCTTGGCCATCCCGTGCCCAACACTGTAACATCCTGCCGCCGTACATATCTAGCAGAGCCTTTCACCGTGGAACGGCGGGCTGCGCCGGGGCCGGGCGTCAGGCATGGTGGCGGCAATACGACGCAAGGGTTTGCAACGCATTATATTAATGTGTAAACAAACATCAGCCGTAACGGTGGCATGCCAGGGGCCTTACCGGATGGCAGCGTCAGCCATCTGGCCGCCATGGACACCGTGACAGGCAGGGTGAACCAGCCGCCCCGACTGTGACCCAGCAGCCGCCGGAACACATGGCGGCATGCAAACATCCGAAGCGAACCGACAGCGCCAAACAGCAACGGCAAGGCTGTCAACAGCCATTACAAATGCTCACGACAGACACAAAAGGCGCAACACACCGGCAAGCCGCGCAAGGCCGAATGGCGACTGTGTTCGCAGACAGCGAAGACAAGAGCCAGACGGAAGCAGAAAATTAACAAAAAGAAAGCATTGGCAGCAAAATTTTCCGATTTTCGTTTGGTGTTTCAAGGGTTTTTTCTTATTTTTGTGACGTTGTAATGACACAATGACACAGTAATAGTTGAACCCTTTAAATATCGGATTACTATGGAGGTGGAGAAAATAATGCAGTCGCTGGAGCAGAAGCATCCGGGCGAGCTGGAGTACTTACAGGCAGTAAGAGAGGTGCTAATCTCGGTAAAGGACGTTTACAATCAGCATCCCGAATTCGAGAAAGCCAAGATAATTGAGCGCATAGTGGAGCCGGAGCGCATCGTGACGTTCCGTGTGCCATGGGTCGACGACCGCGGCGAGGTGCACGTAAACCTCGGCTATCGCGTTCAGTTCAATAGCGCCATAGGTCCGTATAAGGGCGGACTAAGGTTCCACCCGTCGGTGAACCTCTCGATACTGAAGTTCCTCGGATTCGAGCAGACGTTCAAGAACGCGCTCACCACACTGCCCATGGGCGGTGGCAAGGGTGGCTCAGACTTCTCCATCCGCGGCCGTTCAGACAACGAGGTAATGCGCTTCTGCCAGTCGTTCATGACAGAGCTATACCGAGTGATTGGCCCGGAGGAAGACATACCCGCAGGAGACATCGGTGTGGGAGCACGCGAAATAGGCTACCTGTTCGGCATGTACAAGAAACTGACGCACCACTGGAACGGTGTATTGACGGGCAAGGGCCTCGAATGGGGCGGCTCGCGCATACGCCCGGAGGCAACAGGCTACGGAGCGCTCTACTTCGTAAACCAGATGCTCCAGACCCACGGCTACGACATAAAAGGCAAGACCGTTGCCATAAGCGGATTCGGCAACGTGGCTTGGGGAGCAGCCAAGAAGGCCACAGAGCTTGGTGCCAAGGTGATAACGATATCCGGACCCGACGGCTACATCTACGACCCGGCCGGCCTCGACGACGAGAAGATTGCATACATGCTTGAGCTTCGCGCAAGCGGCAACGACGTTTGCCAGCCCTACGCCGACGAGTTCCCGGGCTCGGAGTTCCGCGCCGGACGCAAGCCGTGGGAAGTGAAGTGCGACATCGCGCTGCCATGCGCCACACAGAACGAGCTCAACGGTGCAGACGCCGACCTGCTGCTGGCCAACAAGCCTATCTGCATTGCCGAGGTGTCTAACATGGGATGCACGGCCGAAGCCGCAGAGAAATTCGTTGCCTCCAAGCAACTCTTCGCCCCGGGCAAGGCTGTCAACGCCGGCGGCGTGGCCACATCGGGCCTTGAAATGACCCAGAACGCCATGCGCCTGAACTGGAGCGAGGCCGAAGTGGACGACAAGCTGCACTACATCATGCACAACATACACGACCAGTGCGTGAAGTACGGCCGCGAAGCCGACGGATATGTTGACTACGTAAAGGGTGCCAACATTGCCGGTTTCATGAAGGTTGCCAACGCCATGATGGCCCAAGGCATAGTTTAATACAAAATTTTCAACGTGAGATACAGGTTAATAGGTATAGCACTAACAACACTTTTAACAGGCTTTGCCTCATTGCACGCCCAGTACGTGCAACGGGGCAAAGCCACTTATTATTCCAAACGAGCCACCGGGGCGCGCACAAGCAGCGGCGAAAGGGTTCACCACGACAGCCTGACATGCGCCCACCGCACCTATCCTTTCGGCACGAAGCTCAAGGTTACCAACCCCGCCAACGGCAAGTCGGTCATTGTCAAGGTTACCGACAGGGGCCCGTTCGCACGCGGACGCATCATCGACTTGTCGTGGAAGGCGGCAAAAGAGCTTGGAATGCTGGCCCAGGGAGTGGCCATGGTCGAAGTGGTGAGGGCCGACAAGATAGTCGTGCCGTTCAAACCGAGCGAAGAAAAGCACGTAATTGAATTTGATTTTGAAAGCAGCAACGTGGCCGAGATGCTGCGCCCTACATGGCAAGAGATGAAGGAAGTGAACCGCCGAACCAGCGCCGGGCAGCAAAACAGGCATCAGGCCAAGCGAAACGACAGCAAAGAAAAGCACAGGCCAACCTCCAAAGTCACCAAGCGACAGGCGTCGGGCAAGCAAAAATGAAAGCCTGCCGACGGCATAACCACTTGCCGACAGCATGGGCCGGCCACAGAGACAAGCGACAGACGCATTGCAGCACCACACCTTTAAGCAGCCAAAGACAGCTATGGCCGGCAACGGCTTTGCCGCCGGCAACTTCCGGCAACGGGCAAAGGCCGTAGGCACGCGGCAATGGCAGACAGCAAGGCGGGCGCCCGTCAGCGCCGCCTCAGCGGCACACGGAACTCCCTAACCTGCGATGTTATCTCCTTGTTGCCCTGCACCACGGCCACCCTTACCACCGCTTCGCCATCCTTTACGCGCGAGTCGGCATAGACAGTTGCCGTATACCGCACGCCACGACCGGGGGCGATGCTCTCTACCCTCAGCGGTGGCGACACGTGGACATGCTTGTTTCCAGTCACCTCGACCACCGTTGGGTTGACATCGTAGAGCGTAATGCCCGAGCAATTCATTATCTCGAAAGACACCTTGCCGTCTTCGCGGCGGCTCAGGGCGCCGTCGCCGCTGGCATCAACAAAAGTGATATTGCGCACTTCCACGTCTTTGTTGACAGCCAGTTTGTAGCCCGGCATGCTGCTGCGCAACTCGTCCACCGACACCGAGGGGGCCACCTGGCGTCCTGCCACGCCCACCCTGCTGTCGCCGCCACCGCCATACGGTGGCACCTGTGCGCCTCCGTCATCGAACACAATGCGGTCGTCGCCGCTGTGGGTAGGGTCAAATCCGCTCTCATCGCTGCCCTGCTGCGGCGGCACATAGGCACTACGGCCGCTCCCGTAGCCCTCGCCATAGTCGCCGCCGCGGCCGTACCGCGAATCGCGGTACTCCATATACCTGCGGTATTCGTCTTGCTTCGCCTTGTCGGCCGACACCCCCACAGCTGCACCGACCGCCGCTCCGCCTGCCATGCCTACAAAGGTGCCAATGTCGCTGCCCCGCGGCCCTCCGGTGATACCGCCTATGGCAGAGCCGAGTATAGAGCCAAACGTGGCTCCAGTGGCTGCCCCCTGGCCTGTATAAGTGCCGCATGAGCCTAATGACAACGCCACACCCAACAATAAAACGATGCTATTCTTCATATCAATATTGAACATGTTACCGGCGACTAAGATACTAATAATAGTCGGATGTCGTGCAATAAAAAAGTGAAAAGAACGCCATCATAACACCGTAGGCATGCAAAATATGAAAAAAAGGATATTTCTCGAGCACTCACAGACATAAACCGGCTTCTCAAAACAGCCATTGCCATGGGCCGAAAGGCCTCATGATACCATCGCCAAACGGCCGTGTGCACTTCAGCGCGAGCGACACGGACGGGCAACAATGCCGCCGCCCACAGCAAAAGCCACCGCGCAGGCAAGATGCCGGGGCTGCCGCGCCACGGTCATCTCACCTTTACTATGCGTATGGCAGCACCCCCTCCGCGCGCAAGCCTTAGGCTCAAGACAGAGGCTGCCGTCACTTCCACCTGCCTGAAGCCCATGGAGTAAGGGTTTGCCTGGTAGTCGGCGCCCTCGCCGTCTTCGTAGACGAAAGCCTCATACACGGCATCCCGGTCGAGGAAATCGAGCTTGAGGCTTATTTCCCTGCTGTCGGAGCCGGTGAGACTGCCCACAAACCAGGTGTCGCCACCGCGCTCCTTGCGGGCGATGGTGACATAACTGCCTATCACCCCGTTGGGAACAACGGTCTTGCTCCATGTGGTCGGGCAACTCTCGATGAACGAAAGGGCCGGGTGAAACTCATAGTTGGCAATCTCGTCGGCCGCCATCTGCAGCGGACTGTAGAGCACAACAAACTCAGCGAGCTGCTTGGCCAGCGTGGAGTGCGGGTGAGTGCCCTCCACCACTTCGCTGAAATTGAATATGGCCGGGGTGAAGTCTACCGGGCCGGCAAGGCACCGCGTAAACGGCAGAGTGGCCGTATGCTCAGGCGGATTGCCCCCGCGAGTGTCCCAGGCGTTGTACTCCTGCCCCCTCACACCCTCCTGCGTCATCAGGTTCGGGTATGTGCGCTGCAAGCCGGTGGGCATTGCCGGCTCATGGTTGTCTATCATTATATGGTGCCTGGCGGCCGCCTCGACCACCTTGCGGTAGTGCCGTATGCCGTATTGCGATGCCGACAGCTCCCTGCCGTCCATCAGACGGCCCACGTATCCGGTCTTTACCACACGGATGCCCATGCTTGCGTACCAAGCAAAAGCCGAGTCCATCTGCTCTTCAATGAGCCGTGCGTTGCCCCACGACTCCATGTGTGCAATGAAGCGCAGGCCCTTGCCGAGGGCATAGTCGGCCACCCCGGCAATGTCGAAGTCGGGGTATGCCTTCATAAAACTGAGCTGTTCGCCCTGGCCCCAGCCGTAGTTCCAGCCTTCGGCCAGCACCCCGCTGAACCCGTGGCGTGCCGCGAAGTCGATGTATCGCTTAACGTTGGCGGTGGTAGCCCCGTGTTTCGGGCCCATCTCCCATGTGTTCTTCTTCTTGTGGATGCTCCACCAGATGCCCACATACTTGCCCGGCTCGATCCACGAAGTGTCGGTAATGCGGCACGGCTCGTTGAGGTTGAGCATCATGCGCGACGTTATCAGCCCTCCGGGCGTGTCGGCCATCATTATGATGCGCCACGGGCTTTTCATCGATTGCGACGCATACACCTTGGTGCCGTCGCTCCACGGTGTGAGGGCTGTGACGAGAGTAGTGCCGCGCGAAGCCAGGTTGATGCCCGCATAGTCTTCGAGGGCCGCCTCGTGAATGGCCATATACAGGCCCGGTTCATACTCGATGGTGAGCGGCGTGCACACGGTATCGAGGTCTGAAACGCGCTGCCGGGTGTATATACCCTCGAAATACTGCGTACGGTTGGTGGGTATCGACCACGCATAGGCATCGTGGGTCAGTGAAAACTGTGTGACCTCGTCCTTCACGGCAATGCGCCCCACGGTGGGCTGGGCGGGTATCACATAGCGGAATCCTATGCCGTCGTCGAACGCCCTGAACACAATGTCGAGCCGCCTCCGCTTGCCGTGCTTCTGCACGAGGTGCAGAGTGAGCTCATTGTAGTGGTTGCGCACATACTCATCTTCGCCCCACACCTGCCTCCAGGTGTCGTCGTGGCTTGCCGTGTCGGTGCCCGCCACCGCAAAACCGCTGTCGAGCCTGCCGTCGGCCAGCACAAAGCCGAGCGCCGACGGTTTCATCACCGCCGCTCCATCGCGCTCCAACTCGTAGAACACCTTGCCCTTGCTTACGGCAACCGACAACACTATCCGCCCGTCGGGCGAACATATCTTCGTGGCCGCAGCTGCCCTTGCGGACAATACGGCAACCATCATGATTAAGAATACCAATCTGCTCATTGCGTCAATATCATTATTTTCGACAAAGATAATGCAAGCGATGGCAATGTGAGCTTACTCACCTGTTGCCGAGCGCAGCTTATTTTCTACAAAGATATGAGTTTATATTACCACGTAAAAGACCGCCTAACGAAAATCTAAACCAATAAAATTGCAATATATTGATTATCAGCCCATTCATTCGGAAACACCTCTTCGAAATCTAAACATTATCAACCACCGGCGCAAGGTATATGCACCTTTTAGCCCAAACAGGCCGTAAGCGGGCGGAACAATCATCACAAATGACATTGGCGATTGACATACGCCACTGCCGAAGGGGCGGCGAGCAACTGCAAGCCAAAGCGGCATACAGGGTGCCGGACAAAGGGTGGAACCGCTTTTTAAGCATGGCACAAACGCAAAACAGCCATCAGGCGGCACATCGAACAACCTCGGGAAAATGCCACAAAGGCCGGCCCACGGGCCGCGAGCGCCGCCCCTTGCCGCCGCCACCGGCAAAGGGCCCTGCCAAACGGCCGATATCGCAATGCAGAACGGCCGATATTGCAATGCAAAACGGCCCGTATCGGAATCCCGAACGGGCCATATTGCACACGGGGCCGTGGCGCATCTGCCGGCAGGGGCACAGGGCCTGCATCCGCCCCATACCGCTAACAGCCTCAGCCGGGAGCCTCAACGGCAGTGACAGAGGCTGCGTCTGCCTCCTGCCACGAGTCGATTGAGGCCACACAGCGCTCAAAGTCGTCCTTGACCACGGAGCGGGCCTTGAGCTTCGAGCGGTAAGTGTAGACAGTGGTGATGCTCGAGCGCAGTATGCCGGCTATCTTGTGGTTGTCGGTTATGCCCAGCCTTATCAGCGCCAGTATGCGCAGCTCGGTGGTCAGCCGTTCGCCCTTGGGGGTAATCTTGCATTCGTCGGAGAGCAACTCGTTCACCTTGTCGACGAAATTGGGGTAGATGCGCAGGAAAGCCGAGTCGAAATTGCCGTAGAACAGCGACGTGCTCTCATTGAAAGCCGCGCTGCTCTTGATGAGCGCATAGAGCGACTTCATGTCGTGCTCCTTGGCATATCTGTTGGCCAGCTTGCGGTACGACTCGGCCTTGTCTATCAGCACCGAGGCCAGTTCCATAAACCTGCCTATGTATTCTTCCTTAATCCTGTTGCCCTCTTTCATCATGGCGTTGCTCCGCCTGAGCTCGCCGACGGCCTCCTCCAGACGGCCGTTGACGTAGGCCACGGTCTGGTTCGACCTCCGGTAACGCTTCAGCAGCATGTAAACGGCAATCAGCGCCACCACCAGCATGACCGCTATGACCGATATGCAGACCATGAGCGTCTGCATGCGCCTGTGCTGTGTCTCTTTCATCACGTTATAGCCTGCCAGTATTTTCGGCATCAACATCGAAGCCTGTGTGTTGCGCAGCCTCGTGCCATAGCTGTTGGCGTTGTTTATCGACACATTGAGGTATTTGTAAGCGCGCTCATAGTCGCCTTCGTCAAAGAGCATCGACGCCAGTTCGCGCAGCGAGTTCTCCTCGCGTATGCACCCCGCCTGGTCGGAGATGGCGCTCAGCAGCAGGTATTGCTTCTTGCGCCCCATGTCGCCCTTGCACCCATAGAAGAACGCCAGCTGGCTGGTCTGAATGCTGTAACGGCGGTCGCCGGGCTTCAGTGCCGGCAGGTACTCGAGCAGCATCTGTATGGCGGAGTCGATGTTGCCCTGGTAAGCCCGGTAATCGGCAAGCACCGAAACATAGTCGTACGAACCCCTGTCGGCATTGGCAATAAGCAGCCGCCGGTAGTTCTGCATGTTCTTATGGTAGCCGTCGTTGAACGGAGTCCCGCTGGCAAATTCAGACTTGAAGAGGTTGAGTTCGTTGAGCTGCTTGTAATAACCAACCAGCACATCGCCCTCAAGGCGGCTTGTGTCAATGGCCGCCAGAGCCTTCTCGGCCTCGCCGAAGAGCCCTGCCACGGCCAGGATGTGGGCCATCGACAGCCTGCTGCGGGTGGCGCGCCACCGGTCGCCCATCTTTTCGGCAAGGGCGATGTTCTGCCTGAGATAGCTGAAAGCAGAGTCGTACTTCAGCGTGGAATACTCGTTGTACAGCCTGTCGTTGACGGCATATCGCTCTGCATCGGTCAGCGTGGCGTCTTTCAGTATCTGCACCATGCCCTCGATGTGCCTCATCTTTTCGGCCTCTATGTCGGCCTGACGGGCTATCAGCATGTCAAGCCGGCCGTACAACCGCTGCTCGTCCTGACCCGCAAGGCACACGGTGCACGACATGGCCAGGCAACACATTATGGTGAGGCATATCTTCATTCTTTCAAAATGTTTAATCCGCTATGATGATTCAAACGAAAAGGGTGCAACCTTTGGCACGTGTTTCCGAACATAATTTATATAATGTCATGCCGATGCAAACAGCCGCAATGTGAGCTTGCCCACTGATTGCCTGCTGACGGTAAGCCTTTACAAAGGTATGAAAATATATATTCCCGGCAAATTTTAAACTAAATAAATATCCACAAGCCCTACCCGACACCGCACGATACAGACATCCTAACTATTTTATGCGCCGTTTGGCACAGCCGGCACACGCAGTCACCCTTGTGCCCCCCCACCATTATTCATGGCTACAGAGCCAGCCCGACCCGCAGGAGGCCATGCCACGGCAGGCTGGCACGGCAGCCACCGGTGCGTAAAGCACGGCATACGGCACGTCCGTGGGCACGGCAGCCACACACCTACGTGGCGCATGGACGGCGCCACACGAATGGCGCCAGGCCCCAACCCTACGGAGGGGGCGCTACGCAATGAGCCACCAACAGCCACGGCAGCCATGCCCCGATTGGTCTTGGCGCGACAAATATTCTTACGGATGCGAGCATAGCAAATGAAATTTTTGGGCATTTAAACTCTTTTTTGTAAGTTTGCCTGACAAACGACAAAACCTAAAATCACTTGCACAGAGCAAACAATGAAATACTTGATGCTACCCCAGGCCGACCGGCCTCGGCTGCTCCCATTCTATTTTGCGGTCGAGGAGTATGTGGCCAACACCTATACCGACGACGACTATTTCTTCATCTGGCGCGTGGAACCCACGGTGATGCTCGGTCGCAACCAGCTCGTGGAGAGCGAGGTGAACACAGACTACTGCCGAACCAACGGCATACACATCTTCAGGCGCAAGAGCGGCGGCGGATGCATCTATGCCGACATGGGCTGCATGCAGTTTTCTTACATCTCCGACGCCGGCAACGTTGAAGCGGCCTTTCCGCGGTACATGGAAACAGTGGCTGCCATGCTGCGCTCTGTGGGCGTGGACGCCGAACGGTCGGGGCGCAACGACATACTCGTTGGCGGGCGCAAGGTGGCCGGCAGCGCATACTACCGCATTGGCCGGCGCAGCGTTTTGCACAACTCGCTGCTGTTCGACACCACCCTCGACCACCTGTCGCAGGCCCTCAACGTGCCGAAGGAGAAGCTGCAGAGCAAGGGCGTGGCCTCGGTGAGGCAGCGCGTGACAAACGTGGGCGACCACACGCGGCTCACCATCGACGAGTTCATCGCCCACGCCCGCCGCCACTTCTGCGGCGACAGCGTGAGGGTGCTGTCGGCCGACGACATGGGCCGCATAGCCGAGATTGAGCGGAGGCTGGCCTCGCCGGAGTTCGTCTACGGCAAGAATCCCCGCCACGCGGTGGTGAGGAAGATGCGCTTTGCCGACGTGGGCACCATCGAGGCTTACATAGAAGTGAAGAACAACGCCATAGCAGACATCAACTTAGTGGGCGACTTTTTCATGTCGGGCGACATCGACAACCAACTGATAGCCCCGATGCTGCACCGCCCGTTCACCCGCGAGGGCGTGGCCGAGGCCCTGGCCGGCACCGATGTGGGGGCCGTTGTCAGGGGTCTTACGGCCGACAGGCTGCTCCGCCTGCTCTTCGGGCGGCCTGCCCACGTGATGAAACCCGACTGGCTGAAGATAGACCTGCGCGCCAAGGGGAGCACGGGCGAGACGGCCGGCATAATAGAGCGGCACAGGCTCAACACCATCTGCACCAGCGGACTTTGCCCCAACCGCCACGAATGCTGGGCGGCACGCACGGCCACAATCATGATTGGCGGCGACGTGTGCACGCGCAACTGCCGCTTCTGCAACACCCTGTCGGGCCGCCCGAAGCCACTCGACCCCATGGAGCCCGGCCATGTGGCCGCCACGGTCAAGGCCCTCGGACTGCGCTATGCCGTCATCACGTCGGTAGACCGCGACGACCTGCCCGACTATGGGGCCGCACACTGGGTGGAGACGATAAAGGCCATAGGGCGGCTCAACCCCGAGACACGCATCGAGGTGCTGCTGCCCGACTTCATGGGGCGCGCCGACCTGCTGGGAATGGTGCTCGACACAAGGCCGTATGTGGCGGGGCACAACCTGGAGACCGTGCGCAGGCTCACGCCGTCGGTGCGCAGCGTGGCCAGCTATGACAGGAGCCTCGACGTGCTGCGCGCCATCGCGGCCCGCGGAATAAGCGCCAAGACGGGGTTCATGGTGGGGCTGGGCGAGACCGACGAAGAGGTGGAACAAACCATGGACGACATTCTTTCAACCGGTTGCCGCCGCCTGACCATAGGCCAATACCTGCAACCAACGGCCCGCCACCTGCCCGTGGCGGCATACATTCACCCCGACAAGTTTGCCGACTACCGCAAGACGGCCCTGGCCAAGGGCTTTGAGCACGTGGAGAGCGGCCCGCTGGTGCGCTCGTCGTATCACGCCGAACGCGCCGCGACCGACTGACGCCAACGCAGGCCGACAGCCGAGGCGCACGCTGTGGCCGACAGTCCACATGCCCAGGCCACAACCGCTCAGGCCACGCTACAGGCCGGCGACATCGTTGGCCCAGCGGACATCGGCGTCAACAAGCAACAAACTGCCAAGGCCGACGCCTCGACCATCAGCGGGCAAACGTTAGAGGCAAGGCAAAACAACTGCAGACAATAACCAAAACCGATAATAACAACATTAACCAATCATGCTAACAAAACAATTATGTACAAAGCAAAAAGATAGAGGGAAGTGCCCATCTGGATTCTTCTCGCATTGGCTGGAGCAGGTTTCCAGTCATGCAGCGATTCTGATTTCGACCCTGTAGACAATCAGAACCCTACCATAAACATTGCCGCCAAGACCATACACGTGGAACAAGGCAAGACCTTCAGCATCAAGGGAAATGTGAAAGATGCCGATGGCATCAAGAGCATCAGACTGAGTAATGTTGAGATGCAACTGGTTAAAACCATCGACTTGCTTGACATCTATGGCGATTCACTGGTTCACGACTACAATCTCGACTACAGTTTCAAAGCCGCCGACACATGGGAAGAGGGCAAATCGTTTGCTCTCGAGATTACCGCAGAAGACGTGGTGGGCAACAAGACCACCGAGATACTGAATGTAAAAGCCGACGGCGACAGCAGCAACCCGGTATTCACACAAGCCCCGGCCGGCGAAATCACTGTCCTTGTACAGGATGGAAAAGCCACGCGACTTTGACCCTTTTGGCCAAGCAGGATTTGCCCACCTTTGGCTACAATATGATTGACCCTTTAAAGTCCTGGTGTTGGGGGGTCAATTTTATTTTAACGTGAGTTCGATGAATTATAACTATTTGTAAATTTGGTGATTAGCGAAAATTGTTGTAACTTTATAGTGTTCAA
>NZ_JACJJL010000024.1 GCF_016899955.1 Marseilla massiliensis
CGCCGGGCGGGCGGGGGCCATGCCTCGGCCGAGTTTGTGGCCGTGGGCGCCCAGCGCCGGGTGGTGCCGCCCGAGGAGCCCACCGCCGGCCATTGCCTGGTCAACGTGGCCGTGGGCCAGGCTGTGGCGGTGGCGGGCCACAGCCTGCACATCACGCTGCGCTGCGACAACCTGCTGGGCAGCCGCTACTACGACCACACCAGCTACTACCGCCTGATTGGCGTGCCCGAGCCGGGGCGCAGTTTTGCGCTCATGGCCTCGTGGGCGCTGTGAGCCGCGCAAGTGGCTCGGCCACAGCCGTTTGCAAAACGGCCCCCGCGGCCTTGCCTAACGGCCCGCGCTGCACGGCCGCCGAGCCCGTTTGGCGGTGCGAAACGGCACGCCGGGAGCGGCCGGGGGCGGGCGTTGTCCGCCGCCGGGGCTGCAACGAATGCAAAAACCCTAATCAACCATAGTTATTAACCGGATGGATTGCATCCACAAAAAAAGAAAAGAGATGAAGAAAAGTTTAGTTTTCGCAGCGTCAATGCTGCTGAGCGTGTTAGTGTTTGGCCTGGCCTCGTGTGACAACGACGACGACGCAGCCAAGGTGAAAAAGCCTGTGGTGGAGCTCACCGAAGTGGGGGCGGGCAACAGCGGCGAGGTGACGGCCGGCTCCGACCTGCACCTCGAGGCCGAGGCCGAAGCCGAGGGGGGCATAGCCCGCATAGACATGACCCTGACCCCCGAGGGCGGCAAGGCGCCACGGCTGGCCGCGGCCTGGGCCGAGGGCAAGTATGTGGGTGTGCGCAACGCCGACTTCCACGAGCATGTGGACATACCGGTCGACATGCCCGCGGGCCGCTACAGGCTTGTGCTGACCGTTACCGACAAGGCAGGGCAGTCGGCTTCGGCCACGGCCGTGCTCACCGTCAGGGAACCGTCGGCAGGCAAGCTGTCGGCAAGCATAGTCGAGGTGGGCAAGGACAACTCGATGAAGGCGGTGGCCGGCGGCGAGTTGCACCTTGAGGCCGAGGTGAACGCGCCAAGCGGGATAGCGGCCATAGAGGTGGAACTGCACAACGGCGCCGCCGGATACGAAAAGACGTTTGAGTTTGCCGGCAAGTATGTGGGCAAGACAAGCGCCATGTTCCACGAGCACATTGCCGTGCCGGCCGACGCCCCGGCGGGCGAATACCACCTGCACTTCACCGTCACCGACGCTGAAGGCAACTCTGTGACCGAAGAGGCCGAGGGGCTTGTAGTGACAAGGAAATGAACCGCGGCCGGCCCGCGCCGCTGCTGGCGCGGGCCGGCGGCACAACAACAAAACGTTATGAAAACCAGGAATATATGTCGTTTAGTATGCGCTGCGCTGATGGCGGCGGCATGCTCTGCCGCCGACGAGGCCGGGGCCGACCTCGAGAAACCCGTGATTGCCAGTGGGGCGGTGGCCTCGCCGGCCGACTGCCAGGTGTACCACAGGGGCGAGACGGTGGCCGTGCGCTATGTGTTTTCCGACAATGTGGAGCTCGGCAACTACAACATCGAGGTGCACAACAACTTTGACCATCATTCGCACTCTACATCGGCGGGCGACTGCGACTTCGACCCAAAGAAGCAACCCGTGAGGCCATGGGTATACAACCGGTCGTTCGCCATACCCGACGGAAGCCGCCGCTATGAGGCGAAGGTAGACATCGACATACCCGCCGACATCGACACGGGCGACTACCACTTCATGGTGCGCGTTACCGACAAGGCCGGCTGGCAGCAGCTTAAGGCCGTGAGCATAAAGATTACAGACGGTGCCTACTGACCAGCGGGCGGCCTTTCCGGCCATGCTGCCACCAGGGCGGCGCGCCGGAGGGCCGACCCGCGCAGGCCCGTTGGGCGGAATGAAAAAAAGGAGACGCATCCTTGTGGATGCGTCTCCTTGCTTGTTGTGACTCCGATGGGATTCAAACCCGTAACCTTCTGATCCGTAGTCAGATGCTCTATTCAGTTGAGCTACGGAGCCAACGCTTTGTTTGCGCCTCATTTCTGAATTGCGGTGCAAAGGTACGCAGTTTTTTTTGAATGGCCAAACATTTTCGCAAAAAAAATGCCGCGGCACTCAAAAAAAGTGCGTTTTAGCCTGTTTTTTGCCCTCTGTGCCCGGTTTTGCATGGCTTCGTGCCTCTTTTTCCATGGCTTCGTGCTTCATTGTTTTATGTCTCCGTGCTTCATTGCTCATGGCTATGTGCCACCCTTTGCGTATTTCTTTGCTGCCGTGTGCCCGCCTCTGCGGCCTTGGTCATGATGCTTTGTGCCTACGGCCGGATTGGCC
Source organism: Marseilla massiliensis (assembly GCF_016899955.1). GTDB lineage: Bacteria > Bacteroidota > Bacteroidia > Bacteroidales > Bacteroidaceae > Prevotella > Prevotella intestinigallinarum. The sequence goes on from NZ_JACJJL010000024.1 coordinate 2,309, forward strand.
GGTGGCGCCCGGCCCGTTGTGCACCCGCATACTCTGGTGAACGCAAACAGCGTTGCAGCCCGCCTCTTGACCGTGGGCAGATTCCGTTTTTTTTGCGCCTCAGGTCAAGTCTGTGTCCATTTTTTTTGCCGTTTAGTCTTTTTGGGCTATCTTTGCAAGACGTATAAAAGTAAAAAAGTGAAAAGATAATAAATAAAAAAGGTAAAAGTGAAAATGGGCTGCGCCATGCCGCAAGTTGCCGTTGGCAATGGCTGATGCTGCCCCAGGCTAAGGGTTAAGTATTAAGAATAAAGGATTTAAGGATTAAGAAAGGGTTGCGCGGTAACAACAGAATGCCGTAGAAAGGGCAAATGTCTGCGCATCCAAGTTATTAAGAATAAAGGATTAAGGATTAAGAAAGGACTGCGCGGTGTGAGCGTAAGGCGACGGAAAAGGCAAATGTCTGCACTCCCGTACTCCGGTACTCCTGCATACAGATGCTGATGTCTGCGCCTCGGCACTCCAGCATACTGTTGCAAATGTCTGCACTCCAGTACTCCTGCACTCCTGCATGCAGTTGCAAATGTCTGCACTCCAGTACTCCTGCACTCCTGCATGCAGTTGCAAATGTCTGCACTCCAGTACTCCTGCACTCCTGCATGCAGTTGCAAATGTCTGCACTCCAGTACTCCTGCACTCCTGCATGCAGTTGCAAATGTCTGCACTCCAGTACTCCTGCACTCCTGCATACCGATGCAAATGTCTGCACTCCCGTACTCCTGCACTCCAGCATACTGTTGCAAATGTCTGCACTCCAGTACTCCTGCACTCCTGCATACTGTTGCAAATGTCTGAACTCCTGTACTCCTGAACTCCTGCATACTGTTGCAAATGTCTGAACTCCTGTACTCCTGAACTCCTGAACTCCTAATAAAAAAAGAATAGAGCAATGGTTTTAAACTATATCTGGATATCGTTCTTCGTCATAGCCTTCGCCATCGGCGTGGTGAAACTGGTTCTGATGGGCGACACCGGCGTGTTTCCCGCCATGATCGACTCCACGTTCGCCTCGTCGAAGACAGCCTTCGAGATATCTCTCGGGCTCACGGGCGTGCTCTCGCTCTGGCTCGGCATCATGAAGATAGGCGAGCGTGGCGGAGTGGTTGACGCGCTGTCGCGGTTGCTCAGCCCTGTGTTCACGCGCCTGTTTCCCGACATACCCAAGGGCCACCCGGCCACCGGCAGCATCTTCATGAACATTGCCGCCAACATGCTTGGCCTCGACAACGCCGCCACACCGCTGGGCCTGAGGGCCATGGAGCAGCTGCAGGGGCTCAACCCGCGCAAGGACACGGCCACCAACCCCATGATAATGTTCCTCGTGCTCAACACGAGCGGGCTCACCATCATACCCGTGAGCATACTCGTCTACCGCGCGCAGATGGGTGCCGGGCAGCCCACCGACGTGTTCATACCCATACTCCTGGCCACGTTCTTCTCAACCCTGGCGGGCATTGTGGCCACCAGCATCTACCAGCGCATCAACCTGCTCAACCGCACGCTGCTGCTCACGCTTGGCGGCATGTGCGTGGCCGTGGCCGCGGTGATATGGGGTTTCGGCCAGATGGACAAAGACCGGATGAACCTTGTGAGCACAAGCGTGGCCAACATACTGCTGATGACCATCATCGTGGCGTTCATACTGGCCGGCATGCGTAGGCGGGTCAACGTCTACGACGCCTTCATCGAGGGAGCCAAGGAGGGCTTTACCACCGCCGTGCGCATCATTCCCTACCTCGTGGCCATACTCGTGGGCATCGGCGTGTTCCGTGCCTCGGGGGCCATGGACATGATTGTGGGCGGCGTGAGATGGGCCGTCGAGGCCTGCGGAGGCAACAGCGACTTTGTGGGGGCACTGCCCACGGCGCTCATGAAACCCCTGTCGGGCAGCGGGGCGCGGGGCATGATGGTTGACGCCATGGCCACCTACGGCCCCGACTCGTTTGTGGGCAGGCTGAGCTGCATATTCCAGGGCTCTACCGACACCACGTTTTACATCCTCGCCGTTTACTTCGGCAGCGTTGGCATACGCTACACCCGCCATGCCGTGGCGTGCGGGCTGCTGGCCGACCTGGCCGGTGTCGTAGCCGCCATAGGTGTGTGCTACATGTTCTTTTAGAATTAAGGATTGAATTAAGTATTAAGTATTAAGAATTAAGGATTAAGAAAGGGCTGCGCGGTGTCAACAGAAGGTTGTGGGAAAGACTAATGTCTGCACTCCCGCACTCCAGGCCCCTGCATTCCGATGCAAATGTCTGCACTCCCGTACTCCTGCACTCCTGCATTCCGATGCAAATGTCTGCACTCCCGTGCTCCTGACTCCTGCATTCTCAAGAATATAGAAAAAGTATGGCAAACTTAAAGTCATTGGCCAAGGATACGGCCATCTACGGACTGTCGAGCATAGTTGGTAGGTTTCTCAACTACCTGCTCGTGCCACTCTACACAGCCAAGCTGTCGGCCGAGAGCGGCGGTTACGGTGTGATAACCAACATGTATGCCTACACGGCCCTGTTGCTTGTCATACTCACCTACGGCATGGAGACCACCTTCTTCCGCTTTGCCAACAAAGAGGGCGAAGACCCACAGCGCGTCTACTCCACCATCCTCATAAGCGTGGGAGCCACCTCGGCCGCCTTCGTGGCGCTGGTGCTGGCCTTCATCGGGCCGCTGTCGGCCTTCATGGGCTACGCCGACCATCCGTCGTACGTGTGGGTGATGGCCATGACCGTGGCCATCGACGCCTTCCAGTGCATACCGTTCGCCTACCTCAGGTACATGAAGCGCCCCGTAAAGTTTGCGGCCCTCAAGCTGCTCTTCATCGTGGTTAACATAGCCCTCAACCTGTTTTGCTTCATCGCCCTGCCCCACATCACGGGCAGGCCCACCGACGTTGGCTACGCCTTCTACATCAACCTGGCCTGCACGGCCAGCATAACGCTGTGCTTCCGCCGCGAGCTCACCGGCTTCGGCTATGTGTTCGACCGCCGCCTGATGGGCCGCATGCTGTCCTACGGATGGCCGGTGCTCGTGCTGGGCATTGCCGGCATACTCAACCAGACGGCCGACAAGATACTCTTCCCATACATCTACGACGCCCCCGACGCCCACCAGCAGCTGGGCATCTACGGCGCCGCGTCGAAGGTGGCCATGGTCATGGCCATGATAACCCAGGCCTTCCGCTATGCCTACGAGCCCTTCGTGTTCGGCAAGTCGCGCGACAGCGACAACCGCGACACCTACGCCCGGGCCATGAAGTTCTTCGTGATATTCACGCTGATGGCCTTCCTCGTGGTCGTGGGATACATAGGGCTGCTCAAGTTCATCATAGCCCGCGACTACTGGGGCGGGCTGCGCGTGGTGCCCATAGTGATGGCTGCCGAGATAATGATGGGCATTTACTTCAACCTGTCGTTCTGGTACAAGCTCACCGACCGCACCGTGTGGGGGGCCTGGTTCTCGGGGGCGGGCTGCGTGGTGCTCATCGCCGTCAACGTGGTCTTCGTGCCGCGCTACGGCTACATGGCCTGCGCGTGGGCCGGGGTGGCGGGCTACGCCACGGCCATGCTGCTCAGTTTCTTCGTAGGCCAGCGCTATTACCCCATCAGCTATCCCCTGGGCCGCATCTTCTCATACGTGGCCCTGGCGGCCGTGCTCTACGCCGGCATGGCCCAGGCCAACGCCCGGCTGCCCCTGGCGGCAGCCCTGGCGGTGAACACGGCGCTCATAGCCGTGTTCGTGGCCTACACCATTTGGCGCGACCTGCCCCTCGGGGCGCTGCCCGTGGTGGGCCGGAGGCTTGCCCGCGGCAAGGAAACCGACAACGACAATACCCAAGACAATAAATAAACAATCATGAAAAAGTCAACATTGCTTATCGCTGCGGTGCTTTCGGCCGCGGCCGTCCATGCCGACGAAGGCATGTGGACGCTCTACGACCTGCCACAGGCTGTCTACAACCAGATGCAGGGCTACGGCTTCTCCGTGCCCTACGACGGCCTCTACGCGGGCCCCGACGCCATCAAGAACGTGGTGCTCAACTTCGGGGGCTTCTGCTCCGGCGTGGTCGTATCGCCCGACGGGCTTGTGTTCACCAACCACCACTGCGGCTTCGGGGCCATCAACGCCCACTCCACAGTGGAGCACGACTACATGAAAAACGGATTCTTCGCCAAGACGTATGCCGACGAGCTGCCCAACGAAGACCTCTTCGTGAGCTTCATGGTCGAGCAGAAAGACGTCACCGACAGGCTCAGCCAGATGGGCATCTACGACATGAAGCCGTCGAGGCAGGCCGACTTTGTCGACTCGCTCGAGAACGCATGGTCGAAGGAGGTGAAGCAGAAAGACTCTACGCTGCGCCTCGAGATAAAGCCGTTCTACGAGGGCAACAAGTACTACGCCACCACATACCGCGACTTCCGCGACGTGCGCCTGGTGTTCACCGTGCCTAAGTCGATGGGCAAGTTTGGCGGAGAGACCGACAACTGGATGTGGCCCAGGCAGACGTGCGACTTCTCCGTGTTCCGCATATATGCCGACCCGAAGACCAACGGCCCCGCCGAATACAGCAAGGACAACGTGCCCTACCACCCGGCATCGTGGGCGCCGGTGTCGCTCGACGGCTACAAGGAGGGCGACTTCTCCATGACCATAGGCTACCCGGGCTCTACCAGCCGCTACCTCTCGTCGTACGGCATACGCGAGCGGCGCGATGCGCGCAACGCACCGAGGGCACAGGTGAGGGGCGTGAAGCAGGAAGTGATGATGCGCCACATGAGGCAGAGCGACGCCGTGCGCATAAAGTATGAGACGGCATACGCCTCGAGCTCCAACTACTGGAAAAACTCACTGGGCATGAACAAGTGCATCGACAGCATAGGGCTGATTGCGCAGAAGGCCGCCTTCGAGCGCAAGGTGCGCGCCTACGTCGACTCAACGGGCTACCTCAAGGGCAAGCTCGACTTCGACGAGCTGAAGCGCATCTACGACGGGTGCTTCGACCTGGTGAAGTCGCGCACGTTCTTCGGCGAGACTTTCTACGGCACGAGCGAGCTGGCGGCCCGGGCCATACGCGTGCACAACGGCATGGAGGTGAAGGGCCCGAAGAAGAGCAAGAAGAAACAGTACGTTGAGTTTGAAGACAACAGCGAGCACTGGGACGAGGCCACCGACAAGGAGATGTTTGCCGTGCTGCTCGACAACTACCGCAAGCAGGTGCCGGCCAAGTACCTGCCCGACTTCTACAAGACCATCGACGCCGACTATGCCGGCGACTGCCGCAAGTATGTGGACTACGTGTGGGCCAACTCCGTGCTGATGAAGCCCGGGCAGAAGATTTACATCAACAAGAAGTCGTTCATGAAAGATCCCGGCGTGAAGATGGGCCTCGACATAACGGCCGTGATGGGCGACCTCACCGCCCCGTTGCAAGCCATCATGGACTCCATCGACGAGCAGGAGCGCTACCTCTGCGCGGCCAAGCTGCGCATGGAGCAAGACATGCCCAACTACAGCGACGCCAACTTCACGATGCGGCTTAGCTACGGCCAGGTGGGCGGGTTCACGCTCGGAGGCAAGCCCTCGGGCTACTACACCACGGCCGAGAGCATAGTCGAGAAGATGAAGAAGAGCGCCGTGCAGCCCGACTACTTTGCCGAGCCGGTGATGCAGCAGCTCATGTCGGCCTCCGACTTCGGCCGCTACACCGACAAGGCCACGGGCAAGATGCAGCTCTGCTTCCTCACCAACAACGACATAACGGGCGGCAACAGCGGCTCGCCGATGTTCGACGGCAAGGGCCGACTCATCGGACTGGCCTTCGACGGCAACTGGGACAGCCTGTCGAGCGACATTTTCTTCGACTCCCGCCTGGCCCGCTGCATTGGCGTAGACATACGCTATGTCATCTACATGATGGACAAGTGGGGCCACGCCGACCGCCTGCTTGAGGAGATGTTCCGCAAGTGACGCGCCGACGCTGCCTATGTGTAAACATGCGGGGAGGGCCTGATGGCTCTCCCCGCTTGCGTTTCCTCCGGGCCGTTGGCAGCCCGGCGTGGCACCGAGGCCGCGGCGGCGGCTCTTGGCGGGCAAGGCTTTGGCGCCTGGCCAAGCGTCAATAGGCATGGCGGAGGCTCGCCCCCAAAGGCTGTTGCCGTGGCAAGGCGCGGCTGCAAAAGCGGCCACATGGCCAACGGTGCTGGTTTTACCTATTCTTTTTCTTTGTTTACATAATTCAATGCCATTATCGTAAGTATGGAAAATGCAAAGCTCTGCAAGGTCACTATGTCCTTGAGGCTGAGTTAATGCGGGGGTGTCAGCAGGCATTCGGCGGCATTGAACACCCAGCAGATAATCAACAAGAGCATTGTGTTTATCAAAAACTTCTTCATCGCACATCATTTTTTTTGTTATACTTAATGTCTGCGGCCTTCAGTAGGCTTGTCGCGCCGCTGCTGTGGTTGCTTGGCTTGTGCCTTGCTCCGTCGGCATCGTTTTCGCTCCTGTGCCATTCCGAGCCATGAAACAGGCCGTATTTCACTGCCATACGGCCTGTTTCATAAGCCAATACGGCACGTTTCATCGACAGGTGCATCAACCTTTCAATTTCAACATCTGCCCGGTTCGATTTGAAGATTGTCTCTTCGCAAATATACACTTTTTATAATGACAACGGAAGCGGCCGGCGGGGGAAAACGACAACGGCCCGGCGTGCCGGCCAATGAGCCGCATTACGGCACATGTAGGCAGCCTTCTGTTCGGCGACATGCCGCCCTGCGGGCAGCAGTGGCAGGCGGTTTTCACACCGATAAAATGTAATAGGTGGTGGTTGTGATGCCCCGTTTGGGATAAATGTCGTAACTTTGCAGGCCGTAACTGCCCGTGGCGGCAGCCCCGCGCCTGCCTCGTCGGGCTGTCACGGCAAAGACAATGCAAGCGAGAGCAATGCAAGTTTGCTTGCGAATTGCCGAGCGCCGCTTGTTTTATGAAAAGACAATGCAAGCCAGAGCAATGCAAGTTTGCTTGCGAATTGCCGAGCGCCGCTTATATGATGAAAAGAAAACATAACGCTACATGATAGAACTGCAGCCAGACAAAGGCATCCCCCGACGCCTTTTGTTCATGATGGCAGCCATGGCGGGGCTCACCGTGGCCAACCTGTACTACAACCAGCCGCTGCTCGAGCTGATGCGTGCCGACATTGGCATGGGCGAGGTAGAGGCCAACATGGTCACCGTGGTAACCCAGGCAGGCTATGCCATGGGCCTGTGCCTCATCATCCCGCTGGGCGACCTGTGGTCGCGGCGGCGCATCATAGTGACGTGCATGGTGGGGGCGGCGCTGATGACGGCCGCCATTGCCACCGCCACCGAGGCATGGGTGCTGTGGGCGGCGTCGCTCGTGATGGGCGCCTGCTCGGTGGTGCCGCAGCTGTTCATGCCCATGGCTGGCCAGTATTCGCGCCCGGCCGACAAGGCCCGCAACATAGGGTGCGTGCTCAGCGGACTGCTGTGCGGCATTCTGGCCTCGCGGGTGGTCAGCGGCATGGTGGGCCAATGGCTCGGGTGGCGCACCATGTTTGCCGTGGCTTCGGTGGCCATGGTGGCCTCGCTTGCGGTCATACTGGCCATGATGCCCGCCATGAAGCCCAACTTCAGCGGCTCGTGGGCCCAGCTCATGGCCAGCGTGGGGCGCATGGTGGCCGGTAGCGGGCGCATACGCGTGTGCTCGGTGCGGGCCGCCCTGGGCTTCGGGTCGATGCTGTCGGTGTGGTCGTGCATGGCTTTCAGGCTGGCGGCCGAGCCATTCTGCGCCGGTGCCGACGCCGTGGGGGCCCTCGGCCTGTGCGGCGTGGCAGGCGCCATGGTTGCCGGCGGCATGGGGCGGTTGGTAGGCCGCTTCGGCGTTCGCCGCTTCAGCGTGGCCGGGGCGGTGGTCTTGATGGGGGCGTGGGCTGTGGCCTGGGGCTTCGACGGCACCTATGCGGGCCTTGTGGTGGCCATCATTCTTATAGACATCGGGCTGCAGTGCCTGCAACTGTCAAACCAGAGCGCGTGCATGATAGAGGTGCCCGACGCGGCAAACCGCGCCAACACCATCTTCATGACCACCTATTTCGTGGGCGGGGCCATGGGCACCATGCTGTCGGCATTGGGCTGGAACATGGCCGGATGGGACGGTGTGTGTGCCGTCGGCGCCCTGCTGGCTGCTGCCTCGCTCGTGGTAACGCTCTGTTCGCGCTACTGACGGCGTGCCGATGGAATGGGGCTTTTTTGCGCCTCATGCCCCGTTTTTTACTAATTGACCTCTTCTTTTTATCCATTGACTTGTGCGCCGGGCCTCAGGGTTCGGCTTTTTCCGCATTTTGGCTTATCTTTGCATAAGTCAAGCTGCACTCGGCAATCAGTGAGCGAGCTCACAATGCCGGCTCACCAGATAAATCCAGGAGGCTTATTAGGAGTTCAGGAGTACAGGAGTTCAGGAGTTCAGACATTTGCTACAGTATGCAGGAGTGCAGGAGTACAGGAGTACAGACAATAGTTTAGGGTATATTTAGGTGGCGGTAGACAGCAGGCAGGGGTACAGACAATAGCTATGGAAACATTGGAGCTCTGGGAGCATGGGGAAAGTGTTGCGGTAAGACAGTCGAATACTATTGTCTTAACTCCTTTACTCCCTAACTCCTTAACTCCTAAAAGCCCACTATGTTTATCGGGTGTTCCACAATGCTCTCGTTTGCATTGCCTTTGCATAAGTCAAGCTGCCCATAGGGAAATGATAACTACATATTATTGAGTACGCAACCGTAAAAAGAAGAGGAAAATGAAAAGCAGGATGAAGACGCTCGCCGTGTGTGCGGCGATGGCGCTGGCCGGCAGCCAGCCGGCCTGCGCCCAGCTTGGCGACATACTGAAGAAGGCCAAGCAGGGTATTGAGGCAGTAGACAAGGTGGTGGGGCAGTTTACCGGCCAGGAGGCCGCCGAGGGCCGCGAGGTGCCCGTTGCGTCGGGCGGCACCATGATCAACCCGCTCGCTTCGGTGATGGACGTAGAGCTTGTGGGTGCCTACGGCAGAAGCACGTCTGAGAATTACGGCACGGTCTACCTTGTGTTCAAGATCAAGATGTTGGCCAACAAGGCCTCTGTGGGGCTCGGCGGGGCTGTAGACAACGTGAAGTCGATGGCCGTAGACCAAGACGGCAACCAGTATCTGACGGGCACTGACGGCCAGTTTCGCAAGCCGCTGACCGAGGGTGTGGCTGTCAGGGTGGCCCTCGACGATGCCGACGCCCACTACCGCGACGTGCCGAGGTCGGTCAGGCAGATGCAGATTATCAAGGTCGGGGCGTTCATCGACCAGCAGGCCAAGGGCATGATAACGTTCAAGAATGTGCCCGTGGTATGGGATGCCGAGCCGCAATGACGGCCGCCCCGGCTGCCGTCGGGCCCTGTGCGGCACGCCCGCGGGGGTGTGCCGCCGCCGGCAAAACCGTATGTTTGGGGCGCATTTCAGCCGTTTTCGGCCCGTTCCATCGGCGCGGCGCCACTGTCGCCGTTGTCTGTTGCCGGGCTTTCGGGGGGCGCATAGCAGCCAGGCGTGGTGCCGGTGTACTTGCGGAAGGCCCTCCTGAAGGTTGACAGCGAGTTGAAGCCGCTTTGCTGCGCCACGTAATCCAGGGTGTACTCCGGGTGCTCTTGCATCAGGGGTACGCTTTTCTTGTTTATGCGCATGGCGTTGATGTAGTCGTAAAACGTCACCCCCTTCACCTCGTTGAAGTATTGGCTGAGGTAAGTGCGGTTGGTGCCGAGCCTCTCGGCCAGTTGTCCGAGCGACAGTTTCGGGTCGAGATACAGCCTGTCGTTTTCCACCATGCTCTCCATCCGGCCTGCAAAGGTGAAGTCGCGAGGGTTTGGGGCGGCCTTGATGTCGGCCCCGTCGTCGTAGGGTTCGGGCGCCACGGGCCTCAGCCTGTCGCAGAAGTGTATGGTGAGCTGCCAGAAGGCTATGCCCGCCAGGTATATCAGCGAGTCGGCGGCGGGGTGCCTCACCACCGACACCACCACCCAGAGAAGCATGTAGGCGAAGCCCGCCACATACAGTTTCCTGAGCCACGATATGTCCATGTTGTCTATGTCAGAGAAGTTGGTGTAGAGATAGGCCGTGTAAATCTCGGCCCTTGCGTAGCCAATCCTTAGCACCGTGGCCCCGAACAGGGCCAGGAAAGCCATGTAGACGGTGGCCATGGTGTGCGACGGCATGGCCGTATAGAGGGCCGTCAGCAGGGCGAAGGGCAGTGCCGTGAGCGCCACCCTTCGGGCGTTGACCCATCCCGGCGTGGTCAGCTCGAACAGCAGGCAGGCAAAGGTGATGGCGCTCCACCCGTCGGCCACCTGTATTGCGTCGAGCATGCGCGGCGTATAGGCGTATGGCAGCAGCGCCGCCAGGTCTTTGGCCGTGGTCAGTGCCCAGTAGGCGCAGATGGCTCCGAGCAGCGTCTGCAGGCGCGTGCGCTGCCGCCTGGCCAGCAGTTGGCAGGCGTTTATTGCGAAATAGGCCGTCGACACGCCGTTGAAGAATGCGGTCAGGCTCAGTTGTGGCATGTGCTTCTGTGTTGTCTTAGGTTTGTTTCCGCCCCCGCGGCCCTTGCCTTCGGTGCTTGTGGCCCTGCGGCGCGTGGCGCGGCGTTGGGCCGTGGTTGGGGCTTTTGCCTGCAAATGTAGCCATTTTTATCCGCATTTATTGCGTCGGCTGCCTGTGTTTTTGCATTGCGCATCCATTTTTCTTGTCTCCGGCGCCATTTTGCGGGCCTGTGGCCGGCTTTCGCCGGTGGCGTGGCGCATGGGCTGTCCGGCCGCCCCCGAGGCCCGTGGCGGCGCCACAACAGACCGGGGCCGCCTTGGGATGGTTCCCAGGCGGCCCCGCGTCAACGTTAGTATGTTTGAAAAATTTGAGAGAATCGAAACTTCACAGTTTCTTTTTTTGTTTTAACTAAACATGATTATTATATGAGAAAGCATAGAAATGTCTTGTTTGTCAGGCCCGTGCCGTTCGCCCGGCGATGCTCTTTGTCAGGCTTCTTATGAAGTCGCGGTCTATGTCGCCCGTCAGGTTGACTATGACCATGCTGCCGGCCTTGGTGTCTGTGTGTATCATCACCAGCTCTACGGTGTCGCCGCTGGTTGTCTGCCTCACGTAGAACGTGCCGTAGGCGTGGGCGCTGCGGTAGTCTTGGGCGTGGCGGAAGCGCTGCGGGTTGTCCTTGAGCAGGCTCTCGGCCCTCTTGTAGTAGTCGGCCCCGTGTACGCTTGCCGTTATTATGCGTGCGCTCTTGAGCTTCTCTATGGCCTCGGCCATGGCCTCGTCGCGCGCTGCCCCGGGCTGCTTGGTGAGCTGCTCCATCATCGATGGGCTTATCGTCACGCAGTGTACGGCCGTGTCCTCGGTGCAGAGCTGCATGAACTTCGATGCGAAGTCGAGGCTGGTCTGCGCCGCTGCCGCCACTGTGGCGACCATTGCGGCTATGTAGCATAGCAGGCGTCTCATCGCTTCAGTGTTGAGTCGGCCCCGGCTGCCGGCGCGGCTTTGCTTGCGGTGTCGGCTGCCGCAGCGCTGCTGATGCCCTCGGAGACAAGCTGCAGGGCGTTTTCCATCTCGTCGTAGGCCACGGCGGGGTCGGTGTATGTGTCTTTGTAGCCGGCATAGTTGATGTCGTCCTTGGCGGCGTCGTGCCCGGCGGAGAAGCGCGCCGCGTTGCCTATGGTGACTATGATGGCCACCACGGCGGCAGCCTTGAACAGGGGCATGAGCCTGCTGCGCATGGTCACGGTGCGGGCCCTGACGGGTGCGGGCCTGTCTTCGGTCATGGCCAGAATCCTGGAGTCAAAGTCGTCGCCGGGCAACTGCTCTTGGCTGGCCGCGCGGCTGTAGGCGAACAGCGGCGCGTAGCGGCGGAGGTTCTCCGGCACTTGCTCTTGGCTGAAGAAGGCGCGCAGTATCTGCTCCTCTTCAAGAGAGGTCTGGCATTGCCAGTAGCGCTCTATCAACTGTTCGATGTACTTATAGTCCATATCTTTCTGTTTCGTTGAATCGTTGTCTTATCGCCTGCCGTGCGCGGAAGAGCGTCACCTTCACGCGGTCTTCGCTGATGCCAAGCACGGTGGCTATTTCCTTGTAGCTCTTGCCCTCTATGTCGCGTAGCTGCATCACGCTGCGCTGCGCTTCGGGCAGGCTGTCTATCAGGCGCCTCACCAGGCTCACGCTGTCGGTGAGCATGGCCTTGCGCTCGGGGTTCGAGGCGGTGGAGTCGTCGGTGGGCTCTGCGCCCGGGGTGTCGTCCATGCTGCGGCCCTGGCTTGCCATCTTCTTGTTCTTGTCGAGGGCCAGGTTGCGGCAAACGGTGAGGCAGAAGGCTTCCATCGACTCTATGGCGTGCCATTCGTCGCGGCGGTTCCACACTTTTATCATCGTTTCTTGCACAACGTCTTCTGCCTCCGCGTTATTGAGAGTAATGCGGAGAGCGAGCCGGAAGAGTTCGTTCTTCAGCGGCAAGACGTCGTTCCGAAAACTTATTTCTTTCATCCTCTCTATACTGTAGACGATTGTGCGGGGGAAATGTTACACGCCGGGGCAATTTTTTTTTATGTTGTCTTTTTGCGCGGTGTATATTTTGTTTGGGAGTTAAGGAGTTAGGAAGTAAAGGAGTTAAGACAATGGTTTTTGTGTAGAATGGAGTTAGAGGGAGGTAGAAGGAGTTATGGGGAGTTAGAGGACAATGGCGTTTGCTTGATGGAGGGTGGGAGGAAGTTAAGGAGTTAGGAAGTAAAGGAGTTAAGACGATGGTTTTGTGTACAATGGAGTTAGAGGGAGGTAGAAGGAGTTATGGGGAGTTAGAAGACAATGGCGTTTGCTTGATGGAGGGTGGGAGGGAGTTAAGGAGTTAGGAAGTAAAGGAGTTAAGGCAATGGTTTTGGAAACATGGGAGCTCTGGGAGCATGGGGAAAGTGTTGCAGGAAGAGATAGTCAAACGCCATTGTCTTCTAACTCCCCATAACTCCTTCTACCTCCCTCTAACTCCATTCTACACAAAAACTATTGTCTGTACTCCTGAACCCCTGTACTCCTGCACTCCAAAAATTACCCCCTAAAAAGCCCCCGGGTTTATCCGGTGAGCCGCCGTGGGCCTCATGGCGTTGCAAGGAGGGCTGTCTTGCAATGCGAAACGGCCCGTATCAGCGGGTGATACGGGCCGTATTGCTGTTTGGCTCGGGGCGTGGCATGGCTGTGTGCCGTCAGTGCACCACGGTGCCGGCATCTGTGCCTATGGCCGATGCCTGGGTGATGACCACCCGGCTCACGCCGGCCTCCACGGCCGCGAGGGCGTTTTCTATTTTCGGTATCATGCCGCCGGCCACGGTGCCGTCGGCCGTGAGCCGCTCGAAGTCGGCCCGGGTGATCGACGGTATCACCGACGTGGGGTCGTCGGCGTCGGCCATCACGCCGGGTTTCTCGAAGCTGTAGACGAGCGTCACGTCGTATGCCTGGGCCAGGGCCTTGGCGGCCTCCGAGGCTATGGTGTCGGCGTTGGTGTTGAGCAGCTGGCCGTTGCCGTCGTGGGTGAGCGGTGCCAGCACCGGCACGGCTCCGCCCTCGATGAGCGCCGAGAGCCGCTTGGCGTCGGCGCGGTCGACGTCGCCCACGAAGCCGAAGTCGATGCCGTCTCTCACCGGGCGGCGGTGTGAGCGCATCACGTCCATGTCGGCACCGGTGAGGCCTATGGCGCTCACGCCGCGCGAGGCCAGGGCGGCCACTATGCCCTTGTTGACAAGGCCGCCGTAGACCATGGTCACCACCTCGAGCATGGCCTCGTCGGTGATGCGGCGCCCGCCCACCATGCGGCTCTCTATGCCGAGGCGCGATGCCACCTGGGTGGCGCGGCGCCCGCCCCCGTGGACAAGGGCCTTGCGCCCGCCGATGCGGCAGAAGCCGTCGAGCAGGGCGCCGAGCTGCGCCGGGTCTTCCACCACGGCGCCGCCAACCTTGACTATTGTCAGTTTTTCTTTCATCTCAATGTATGCTGTTTGGGTGTCGGGGGCTCTGGTCGGCGCGTGGCGGCCGCAGCCCCGTGCCCTGCTGTCGTTCACTCAAGGTAAGTGTAGCCATAGAGCCCGGAGCGGTAGTTGCTCAGGAACTCCTTGCCCTCGTCGAGGGTGATGCGCCCTTCCTTCACGCTCTTGGTCACCCACATCTCCAGCTGGCGCACCAGCTTGCGCGGGTTGTACTGCACGTAGTCGAGCACCTCGGCCACCGTCTCGCCGTCTATCACCTGGTCTATGTGGTAGTGGCTGTCTCTCACGCTGATGTGCACGGCCGTGGTGTCGCCGAACAGGTTGTGCATGTCGCCCAGAATCTCCTGGTATGCCCCCACGAGGAACACCCCGAGGTAGTAGGGCTCGTTTTTCTTGAGCGCGTGCACGGGCAGTATGTGCGAGTTGTTGCGGTTGGTCACGAAGTTGGTTATCTTGCCGTCGCTGTCGCACGTTATGTCTTGCAGCGTGGCGCTGCGCGTGGGCCGCTCGTCGAGCCGCTGTATGGGCACTATCGGGAAGAGCTGGTCGATGGCCCAGGCGTCGGGCAGCGACTGGAAGAGCGAGAAGTTGCAGAAATACTTGTCGGCCAGCAGCTTGTCGAGGTTCACCAGCTCCTCGGGCGTGTGCTTGAGCTGCTTGGCCAGTATGTTGATTTCCCTGCATACGCTCCAGTACATGCTTTCAATCTCGGCGCGTGTGCGCAGGTCTACTATGCCGTGGCTGAACAGGTCGAGCGACTCCTCGCGTATCTGCTCCGCGTCGTGCCAGTCTTCGAGCATGGTGCGCGGGTTCAGGTTGTCCCAGATGTCGTACAGGTCGCGCACGAGCTGGTGGCTGTCGGCCGTGGGCTCGTATTCCTCGGGCATCTCGGGCAGCGACGCCGTCTCGAGCACGTCTATTACGAGCACCGAGTGGTGTGCCGTGAGCGAGCGGCCGCTCTCGGTTATGATGTTGGGGTGGGGCAGGCCGTTCTTGTTGGCTGCCTCGACGAAGGTGTAGATGCAGTCGTTGACATACTCCTGTATGGAGTAGTTCACGGAGCTCTCGCTGCTGGGCGAGCGTGTGCCGTCGTAGTCTACGCCGAGCCCTCCGCCGCAGTCAACGAAGTCGACGTTGTATCCCATCTTGTGCAACTGTATGTAGAACTGCGACGCTTCGCGCAGGGCGGCCTGTATGCGGCGTATCTTCGTTATCTGGCTGCCTATGTGGAAGTGTATCAGCCTGAGGCATTCGCGCATGTTCTTCTTGTCGAGCAGCTCGAGCGCCTCGAGCAGCTCGCTGCTCGTCAGTCCGAACTTGCTGGCGTCGCCGCCGCTGTCTTCCCACTTGCCGCTGCCCGACGAGGCCAGCTTTATGCGTATGCCCAGGTTGGGCTTCACGTCGAGCTTCTTGGCCACGCGGGCTATGATGTCGAGCTCGTTGAGCTTCTCGACCACTATGAATATGCGCTTGCCCATCTTCTGGGCGAGCAGGGCAAGCTCTATGTAGCTCTGGTCCTTGTATCCGTTGCAGATGATGAGCGAGTCGCTCTGGCACTGCACGGCGATGACGGCGTGGAGTTCGGGCTTGGAGCCGGCCTCGAGCCCGAGGTTGAACTTGCGCCCGTGGCTTATTATCTCCTCTACCACGGGCTGCATCTGGTTCACCTTTATGGGGTAGATTATGAAGTTCTCGCCTTTGTAGTCGTACTCCTGGGCCGCTTTCCTGAAGCAGCTGCTGGTCTTCTCGATGCGGTTGTCGAGGATGTCGGGGAAGCGGAGCAGCACCGGGGGAGTGACATCCCGCAGCGCGAGCTCGTCCATCACGTCGCGCAGGTCTATCTGCGTCTCGTCCTTGCATGGCGTGACGTAGGCGTGGCCTCGGTCGTTGACGCCGAAGTACGACGTGCCCCACCCGTTGATGTTGTACAGCTCCTTGGAGTCTTCAATGGTCCACTTTTTCATTTTCTCTCTGTGTCGTTGGGTTTCTATGATGTGTATGGTTTAGCCTTGCGCCGGCCGTGCGGGCGTTGCCGCCGGCCGCGTCGGTCAGACGCCGAGCATCTTCCTGATGCCCGCCACGGCCTGTCCCACCTTGCCGTGGCTGTCGAGCAGGTTGACGTCGTAGGTGTAGCGGGCCTTGGCGTAGTAGGGCTCGCGCTCGCCCAGCTGCCTGGCTATGAAGCCGGTGAGCTCGTCGCCCGTCTTGCCCTTGATGAGCGGGCGCTCCGTCTTGCCCATCATCAGGTGGCTGTGCAGCACCTCGGGCGTGGCCTTGAGGTAGACCACGGGCCCCCGGCTGTTCATGTAGTCGATGTTGTCGAAGAAGCACGGCGTGCCGCCGCCGCAGCTCAGCACCACGTCTTCGAACTCGGCGGCCTCGTGGAGCATGGCCCTCTCCACCTGGCGGAAGCCCTGCTCGCCCCGCTCGGCGAAGAGTTGGGGCACCGTCTTGTGCATCCGGGCCTCGATGTACCAGTCGAGGTCGTAGAACTGCAGGCCCAGCTCCCTGGCCAGCGCCTTGCCCACGGTGGTCTTGCCGGCCCCCATGTAGCCTATGATGATTATCCGGGTCATTGCTTGCGTGGTGTTGTCGCCCTGTCGGGGCGGTGTCATTTCTTCTTCTGCTCGCTCTTTTGCTCGGCGGCGTCTATCACCTCCACGCACTCCTCGAGCGTCAGGTCGGCTGCCCGGGCGTGCATGGCCTTTGGCAGGCGGTAGTTCTTGCCGCCGAAGGTGAGGTAGGGGCCGTAGCGCCCGTTGAGCACCTCTATGGGGTTGTCGCCGTTGAATGTCTTTATGTGGCGCTGCTGCTCGAGCAGCCTTTTCTTCTCTATCAGCGCCACGGCCTTGCCGAGCGTGACGGTGAGCGGGTCGTCTTCCTTGGGCAGCGACACGTATTTCTTGTTGTGCAGTATGTAGGGCCCGAACCTGCCGGCGCCCACCGTGACCTTGTGGCCCTCAAACTCGCCCAGCTCCCTGGGCAGCTTGAACAGCTCGAGGGCCTCGTCCAGCGTGATGGTCTCCATGCCCTTGTCCGACGGCAGCTGCGCGAAGCGGGGCTTGTCGTTGTCGTCGGCGGCACCTATCTGCACCACGGGGCCGTAGCGGCCTATCTTCACGAACACCGGCTTGCCCGTGGCCGGGTCGGTGCCCAGCTCGCGCTCGCCGGCCTTGTGCTCCGAGCGGGTGTTGAGGGTCTTCTCAACCACGGGCTCGAAGTCGCGGTAGAAGTCTTTCATCATGTCGGTCCACTTCTCGCTCCCCTCGGCTATCTCGTCGAACTTCTGCTCCACCTTGGCCGTGAAGTTGTAGTCCATTATCACCGGGAAGTATTTCATCAGGAAGTCGTTCACCACGATGCCTATGTCGGTGGGCAGCAGCTTGCCCTTGTCGCTGCCAGCCATCTCGGTGCGGGTCTTCTGCGTCACCACCTTGCCCTTGAGCGTGTCGACGGTGTACTGGCGCTCCTCGCCCTTGTGGTCGCCCTTGTGCACGTAGTCGCGCTGCTGTATGGTGCTTATCGTGGGGGCGTAGGTCGACGGGCGGCCTATGCCCAGCTCCTCGAGCTTGTGCACCAGGCTGGCCTCGGTGTAGCGCACGGGGCCCTGGCTGAAGCGCTCGGTGGCGGTCACCTCGCGGCGCTGCAGCTCCTGCCCCTCGGCCATGGGCGGCAGCAGGCGCGAGCCTTCGTCGGCGCCCTGGTCGTCGTCGTCGGACGACTCGCGGTACACTTTCAGGAAGCCGTCGAACTTGACCACCTCGCCGGTGGCCGTGAACTGCGGCGCGCCGGCCGCGGCCTTGCCCCCTGCGGGCTCTATGGCTATGGTCACGGTGGTCTTCTCTATCTCGGCGTCGGCCATCTGGCTGGCGGCCGTGCGCTTCCATATCAGGTCGTAGAGCCTCTTTTCCTGTGCCGTGCCGTCGATGGTGGTGGCGTCCATGTATGTGGGGCGTATGGCCTCGTGGGCCTCCTGCGCCCCCTTGGCGTGGGTGTGGTACTGGCGCGTCTTGCTGTATCTCTCGCCCCAGAGCCTCACTATCTCGTCGCGGCTGGCGGCCAGGCAGAGCGTCGACAGGTTGACCGAGTCGGTACGCATGTATGTTATCCGCCCGCTCTCATAGAGCCTCTGGGCTATCATCATCGTCTGCGACACGGTGAAGCCGAGCTTGCGCGCGGCCTCCTGCTGCAGCGTCGAGGTGGTGAACGGCGGCGCGGGCATGCGGCGCAGCGGCTTCTTCGCCACCGAGCTCACGCGGAAGGTGGCGTCCTTGCAGCTCTCGAGGAAGGCCTCGACCTCGCTGTGCGCCTTGAACCGGGTGTCGAGCTCGGCCTTCACCTCGGTGGCCGAGCCGTCGGCGGCGGTCAGGGCGAACACGGCCGCCACGCGGTAGTAGGGCTCGCTCTTGAACGCCTGTATCTCGCGCTCGCGCTCTACTATGAGCCTCACGGCCACGCTCTGCACGCGCCCGGCCGACAGGGCGGGCTTCACCTTGCGCCACAGCACGGGCGAGAGCTTGAAGCCCACGAGGCGGTCGAGCACCCGGCGCGCCTGCTGGGCGTTGACCAGGTTCATGTCGATGTGGCGCGGGTGCTTTATGGCTTCGAGTATGGCTGGCTTCGTTATCTCGTGGAACACTATGCGGTTGGTGTTCTTCTCGTCGAGCCCGAGCACCTCGCACAGGTGCCAGGATATGGCCTCTCCCTCGCGGTCTTCATCGGAGGCGAGCCATACCTGGCTTGCCTGCCCGGCGCATTGGCGCAGCTCCTTGACGAGCTTCTGCTTCTCGTCGGGCACCTCGTAGTGGGGTTCGAGCGTCTCGGTGTCTATGCTCAGCTCCTTTTTCTTGAGGTCGCGTATGTGGCCGTAGCTAGACATGACCTTGTAGTCACTGCCCAGAAACTTCTCTATCGTTTTCGCCTTGGCCGGCGACTCTACTATGACTAAATTCTTAAGCATACTCGGTATGATGGTTTGTTTGGGGTGCAAAAGTAAGCAAAAACTTCGCTACCACATTATATATAAGCCCTTTTTTCTACTTTTTTAATTGTTTTCCAGGCGGCCCGTACGCTGGCGGCCCTTGCCGCGGGGGCCGTCTGGCGTGGCGGCGGGGGCCGTTTGGCAAGCCAAGACGTGCCGTCCCGCAACCCGGGACGGCACGTCTTGCCTGCTCCCCGCCGCCGCGCGCCGCCGCCGCGTGGCCCGGGCCCGCCCCGGCGGGGCTCACAGCCCGTGCTCCTTGAGGAACATGTAGAGGGCCTGGCGTATGGAGCGAAGCCCGAACTGCTCGGTGTGTATCTCGCCCAGCGGCAGCCAGAAGCACTCGGCGGCGTCGTCGGCGGCAGCCGGGGCGGCGCCTTCGTCGACGGTGCACCTGAAGAACATGTCGAGCGTGTGGATGGTGATGCCCGAGTAGAGGTAGATGTTGGGCAGGCTGAACATATACTTGGCCGAGGTCACGGTGAGGCCCGTCTCTTCGAGTATCTCGCGCGCCACGCCTTCCTCGGCCGTCTCGTCGTTGTCGATGAAGCCCCCGGGCAGGTCGAGCGTGCCCTTGGCCGGCTCCTTGCCCCTGCGCTCCACGAGCAGCTCGCCGCGCCCGTTGGTGATGAAGGCCGCCGTGGCGGCGCTGGGGTTCATGTAGTAAGTGAAGCCGCAGTTCTCGCACTGCTTGCTCTTCGCGTTGTGTTCGGCGAAGTGTTTGCTGCCGCATACCGGGCAGTAGGTGAATTTTTCTAATGGGTGCATAGCCTATTTTGTTGAAATCTTCTGCAATATTACGAAAAAAATATCAAGCAGTGTAATGTCCCGGCTTGTTTTTTTTCGCCCGGCCGCCGGATGCCACGGCCAACACCGGCCTTGCCGCTGCCATGATGCAACAGGCCGTGATGGTGGCTATGGCGGCTGGGCGTTTCATGTCATTGCGGTGCCTGGGTGTTGTCGCGTCGGGCCAGCATTTGCCTGGCCTGCTCTATTATGGCGGTAAGCCCGGCCGTGGTCTCGGCCCGCAGCATGGCTATGCGGGTGGGCCTGAAGTCGGCTATGCCCTTGAACACGGGCGTGGCGGCCAGGTGGCGGCGTGTGTGCAGTATGCCCCGGTATTCGTCGATGCGCTCCACGTTGATGCGCAGCTGCTCCAGCAGCACGTCTATCTTCTCGTCGTTGGTCAGCGGCGGCGGAGCCCCGGGGCCGAGGTCGAGGCAGTCGCGTATCTCCTTGAATATCCACGGGCGTCCGAACGTGGCCCTGCCCACCATCACGGCGTCGACGCCGTAGAGCTCGAAGGCCCGCCGCGCCTGCTCGGGGGTGGTGATGTCGCCGTTGCCTATTATCGGTATTTTGATGCGCGGGTTGCGCCTGACGTCGGCTATGGGGCCCCAGTCGGCCTCGCCGGTGTACATCTGCGCCCTTGTGCGGCCGTGTATGGTCAGGGCGCTTATGCCGCAGTCTTGCAGCTGTTCGGCCAGTTCGGGTATGATGATGTGCGACGCGTCCCACCCGAGCCTGGTCTTCACCGTCACGGGCAGGCTCACGGCCTTTACCACCTCGCGCGTTATCTCGAGCATCAGGGGTATGTTCTGTAGCATGCCCGCCCCGGCGCCCTTGCCGGCCACCTTCTTCACGGGGCACCCGAAGTTGAGGTCGATGAGGTCGGGGCGTGCCTGTTCGACAATGCGCGCGGCCTCTACCATGGCGTCGACGGAGCGGCCGTATATCTGTATTCCCACGGGCCTCTCGTCGTCGCTGATGGCAAGTTTGCGCTCTGTGGCCTTCACCGAGCGCACCAGTGCCTCGGCGCTGACGAACTCTGTGTATACCATTGATGCCCCGAAGCGCTTGCACAGCAGCCTGAATCCAATGTCGGTGACGTCTTCCATCGGTGCGAGCAGCACCGGCCGGGGTCCTAAGTCGATGTTTGCTATTTTCATTTTCTGTAGTCGCTAAAGTCTTGTTTGTCAGTCAATCCAGTGGTAGGCCCCTCCGGCGAGCGGCCTTACGAGCCCTTTCATCTCCATCTGGAAGAGCAGGGCGGCGAGCCGTGCCACGGGCATTCGCGTCTGCGCGGCCATGGTGTTGAGCTGCATGTCGTTGGATTGTTGCAGCAGCCGGGCCACGGCCTGTTCCTCGTCGGTCAGTTCGGGGAAGAGCTGCCTAGCTATGCCGGCGCGGCGTGCGGCCTCGGCGTGGGCCTGCGTGGCCCATCCGAGCGTCTCGGCCACGTCGGCGGCCGAGGTGACGAGCACGGCGGCGTTGTCGCGTATGAGCCTGTTGCACCCTTCGGAGTAGGGCGCCCCCACGGCCCCGGGGTATGCCAGCACCTCGCGGTTGTAGCTGCGCGCTATGCCGGCTGTTATCAGTCCGCCGCCCCGGGCTGCGCTCTCCACGAGCACTGTGGCGTCGGCCATGCCTGCCACTATGCGGTTGCGCATCACGAAGTTGGCCTTGTCGGCGTTGGTGCCGCTCATGAACTCGGTGAGCAGTCCGCCCTGCTCGAGCATGGCCTTGGCCGTGTCGCGGTGGCTCGGGGGGTAGATGCGGTCGAGCCCGTGGGCCATCACGGCCACTGTGTCGAAGCCTTCGGCCAGTGCCTGCCTGTGGGCGCAGATGTCGACGCCGTAGGCCAGTCCGCTCACCACGAGCACGTCGTCGAACATGCCGCGCAGCCCTGCCATGAGCTCTTGCGCCATGTCGCGGCCGTAGGCCGTGCAGTGGCGCGTGCCTACCACGCTTATCACCCTGGCGCTGTTGAGGTTGGCCGTGCCGCGGTAGTAGAGGGCAAGTGGCGCGTCGGGGCATTCGTCGAGGCGGCGGGGGTAGTCGGGGTCGGCGGGGGTGAGCACTCTGACGGAGTGCCTGGCGGCAAACTCCATCTCGGCCTCGGCCCGCCGTAGGGCCGTGTCCCAGTTGCCGAGCTCCTTGAGCATCCTCGTGGGGCAGCCGCCGGCCAGGCGGGCTATGTCGGCGCGGTTGTCGTAGGCGGCCGTGGCGCTGCCCATGGCGCGGTAGATGGCCTGTGCCGCCGCGAAGTTGAAGCGGCAGATGCGCGCCAGGGCCATGGCGTACAGTCTTTCTTGCTCGCCCATCGGTCAGATGTATTTGGCCAGGGCGCGGTCGTAGTCGGGGCTGTTGGCCAGCCTGCCGCCCACGAGGCACACCACCTCGACGGTGCTCCTGAAGCAGAGCCTGTCGTCGGTGGCCCGGTAGATGTCGTGGTAGAAGATGTAACGCAGGCCCTCTTTCCTGAGGGCGAGGCGCGATACGAACTCGTCGTCGCACCTTAGCGGCACCTTGTATTGCAGGTTCATCCTTGCCACCACGGCGTCGGTACCGCGGCGGTGCATCTCGGCGAAGCTCAGGCCGCACTGCTTTAGGAACAGATGGCGGGTGTGCTCGGTGTAGTGCAGGTAGTTGGCGTTGTTCACTATGCCTTCGATGTCGCACTCGTAGTCGCGGACTAGCATTTTTGTCTCAAAGATATATTCCATTGGCTTTTGCTTTTGGGAGCTCTGGGAGAGCTGGGGTGGGAGAGCTGGGGATTTTTTGGGAGCTCTGGGAGGAATGGGAGAACTGGGAGGACTGACCATTCGGCCGAGGCAGACAGGATGGTTTGCCTTTTCGCCCGGTGCAGCTTGGCTTTTTGGCCGGGGTTGCTTGGGCTTTCGGCCGGTGCGGCTAGGCCTTTCGGCTTGGGCGGCTTTGCCTTTCGGCCTGTGCGGCTTGGCTTTTTGGCTTGGGCGGCTTGGCCTTTCGCCCTGTGCAGCTTGGCCTTTCGCCCTGTGCAGCTTGGCCTTTCGCCCTGTGCAGCTTGGCTTTTCGGCCGGTGTTGCTTGGGCTTTTGGCTTGTGCGGCTTGGCCTTTTGGCCGGTGCAGCTTGGGCTTTCGGCCGGGGTGGGGTTGGGCAGCGGCTTAGGTGTGGGCCTTGGCCTTTTTCAGGTATTCGTAGCCGAAGCGGCAGCGCAGGCAGTCGCGGCGGTCGCAGTATGCGTGCTTGAGCTGTATGAGGGCTTGGCTGTCGGCGGCTGTCCTGGCGTTGATTCCACACTCGCGCCATGTGCGTATGATGGCGTTGTTTTCGGGCTTCAGGCTGTCGAGCAGCTCGAAGGCCCGCTCGCACAGCGACTCGTCCATGGTGTGGCGGCCGTAGGCGAAGAGCATGGGTATGGCTGTGTTGATGGCCAGCAGGCTGAGCGACTGCCCCGACAGGCGCTTTGGGTTGCGCGCACTCTCGGCCCCGAACGTGTAGTGCGTCTCCCAGTATGGCGACACGCGGGTAGCCAGCAGCTGCCTCACGTCGTCGGCGCTGCGGCATTCGAGCAGCTGGCTGAGGCCCGTGCGGCCCTCGTGGTAGAGGGTGGCCATCTGCGATATGCGTATGTGCGGGAAGTTCTGCGGCCTGAGCCTCATGAATCGCCACAGCGTGCGGTCGATGGGCCTGAGCGAGAACTTGCGGGCCAGGTAGGCGTATTCGGCCTGCAGGCGGGCCAGGTATGCGTCGGCGGCAGTCCCCTTGTCGCGCCCCCGTCCGTCGGTTCCGTCGCCGAGCAGGCCCGCCTGCCCCATGAACAGGGCCTCCACCTGGAACGGGTCGTCGCGGTGGTGGGCTGCCGCCTGCAAGGGCACGTTCATGGCCCAGGCCTCGAAGGCGTCGCCGTTGATGCCGAAGCCGTAGTTGCGGGCCAGCGTCACGAAGTAAGCCTCTTCCCACGAGCCCGCCCTCATGGCTGCCCTGCGGCTGATGGCCCCGGTCTTCTGCTCCAGCCGCTCGGCCTGCAGCGCGGCCAGCCACGAGGTGACCGTCATCGGCGGCAGTGTCGGTATGATGCGGTAGCAGGGCGGGTAGGTGTCGGTGGCAAGCAGTTCGCGGTAGTTGTCGGCCACGTATGGCGGCACGCCCATCACCATCTGCGCCACCCGGCGCCCCCGGCTGTCGGCCGTGGCGGCGTCGGCGCAGGCCACCACGTGCAGCACCACGCTGTCGTAGGCGGCGTCGGTGTGGTGGCCGTGGGCCGTCCAGTCTGACGCCCTGTCGTGAATCTCGACGTTGCCCACCCACAGCGTGCCCCCAATCTTCACCTTGGCGTTGAAGAAGTCGGGCCCCGCGTCGGTGTTGTGCAGCCCCGGATCGATGACCTCGACCTCGCGCCCGTCGGTGGTCGAGAGCCCCGCGCCGTCATACAGCCGGTGCTTCCATACGTAGTGCAGCAGTTGTTCCATGCTTGGCTAACCGTTATTACTTGTTTGAGGCCGGCGCCCCGTTGCCTGCGTGCGGCCTGTTGCCGCCGGTGGGCGGGGCGCTTGTCTTATTGTAAAGATAATGCAAGCAAGGGCAATTTGAACTTGTTCACATTTTGCCGAGCGCAGCTTATCTTATGCAAAGATAATGCAAACGAGCGAAGACAGAGCTTGCTCTGAATCTTCCGAATGCAGCTTATCTTATGCAAAGATAATGCAAACGAGCGAAGACAGAGCTTGCCCTGAATCTTCCGAATGCAGCTTATCTTATGCAAAGATAATGCAAATAGCCGACATTATGCCCGCCCGGGGCAAGAATATGCACTGAGGAGGCAAGAAAAAGAGGCGGGGCGGGGTGGCGGCGCAGCCGGATGGCCGTGGTGCCGCCGTGGCGTTTTCGCCAGAAAATGCGCCATTGTAGCGCAAAACGGGCCGTTTCATCGGGCGGCGGAGGCCGTTTGGCGAGCCCGTCAGGCACGTTTTGCAAGCCGCGGCGCAACCATGGCCGCACGCATGGTGCATGGCGGTGCGTGGGGCTGCGCGCGCGGCTTCCGCGAAAGGGGCTGCGAAAAAAACTGCGCCGCGGGTGTAGCAAAACGGGCCCGGCGCGCGCCTAAGGAATAAAGCGGCATTTGAAAACAATACAATTGCGAAAATACGAGACCAAAAGAAAGCGAGAAAGAATTTGAGCGGCTCGTCACCGAGCACCGCGCCACGACATACACCGTGTGCTGCATGTTCTCGAAGGATGCCGACGAGGCGGCCAACCTCTTCCAGGAGGTGCCCGTCAACTTGTGGCGGGGCATGGGCGGCTTCGGGGGGCGCAGCGACGTGCGCACGTGGATTTACCGCGTGAGCCTTAAAAAACACCTGCGTGAGCCACGACCGCAAGCGGCCCCGGGCCACGGCATCGCCCGCCTGTGCCTGCCAATGCGCCCCCAAAATAGCCATGTTAGCGCCCCGACATGGCGATTTTTTGCTGAAAATCAGCATTGTATGGGCAAAATTCACTAACTTTGCAACGTTTAATACGAAATAATATGAAAATAGCATTGATCGGCTACGGCAAGATGGGCAAGATGATAGAGCAGATAGCCTTGGGCCGCGGCCACCAGATTGTAAGCATCATCGACGTGGACAACCAGCAGGACTTCGACTCGCCGGAGTTCGCATCGGCCGACGTGGCCATAGAATTCACCAACCCCACTGCCGCCTACGGCAACTACCTCAAGGCCTTTGCCAAGGGGGTGAAGGTGGTGAGCGGCTCCACCGGCTGGCTCAAAGACCACAAGGCCGACGTGGAGCGCATGTGCACCGAGGGAGGGCAGACGCTGTTCTGGGCGTCGAACTTCTCGGTAGGCGTGGCCATCTTCTCGGCCGTCAACCGATACCTGGCCACCATCATGAACTCGTTTCCCGAGTATGACGTGGCCATGGAGGAGACCCACCACGTGCACAAGCTCGACGCGCCCAGCGGCACGGCCATCACCCTGGCCGAAGAGATAGTAGACCGCCTCGACCGCAAGCAGCGCTGGGTGAAGGGCACCGTGCAGGCCGCCGACGGCACCGTAAGCGGCACCGAGGCATGCGCCCCCGGCGAGCTGCGCATCGACGCCGTGCGCCGCGGCGAGGTGCCCGGCATACACACGGTGAAGTATGACAGCCCGGCCGACAGCATCACCATAACCCACGACGCCCACTCGCGCCAGGGGTTCGCCCTGGGGGCGGTGCTCGCCGCCGAATACACCGCCGGCCACACCGGGCTGCTCACCATCGGCGACATGTTCAAGTTCTGACATCACACAACCAACAGTAAAGCGCAACCGAAATGGCTATCGAAAAAAAGAGAAACATGCGCCGCCAGTGGATCAAGTGCGGCGTGGTCATGGCCCTCTACCTGCTGTTCCTGATATGGGTGAAGAGCTGGTGGGGGCTCATAGTGGTGCCCTTCATCTACGACGTGTACATCACCAAGAAGATACGCTGGCAGTGGTGGAAAGACTCCGAGCCGCCCGTGAGGTTCGTGATGTCGTGGGTCGACGCCATCGTCTTCGCCCTCGTGGCAGTGTATTTCATCAACCTGTTCTTCTTCCAGAACTACGTCATACCGTCGTCGTCGCTCGAGAAGTCGCTCCTCACCGGCGACTACCTCTTCGTGAGCAAGGTGAGCTACGGCCCGCGAATACCCCAGACGCCGCTCACCATGCCGCTCACGCAGCACACGCTGCCCGTGGTTGAGTGCAAGTCGTACATAGAGTGGCCCCACTGGGACTACCGCCGCGTAAAGGGCCTCGGCCACGTTGAGCTCAACGACATAGTGGTGTTCAACTACCCCTCGGGCGACACGCTGTGCTCCGCGCCGCAGTACCAGGCCATGGACTTCTACTCGCTGTGCTACGCGCTGGGCTACCAGATAACGGGCCAGGGCCCCGCCCCCGACTCGCTCACGGCCGAGCAGCGCATGGGATACTACAACGCCGTGTACAGCGCAGGCCGGAAGTACATAGCCGACAACCCCGGCGAGTATGGCGAGGTGATAACGCGCCCGGCCGACCGCCGCGAGAACTACGTCAAGCGGTGCGTGGGACTGCCCGGCCAGACGCTGCAGATAAAGAATCGCATAGTGTACCTTGACGGCAAGCCAAACAAGGAGCCCGACAACGTGCAGTACACATACTACGTCAAGCTGCGCCAGTCGCTGCCCGAAGACATAGTGCGCGAGCTCGGCATTTCCAACGAAGACATCATGAGCCTGAACACCATGGGCTACATGCCGCTCACAAAGCGGGCCGTGGCCGTGCTCTCGCAGCGCCGCGACCTGGTGGAGAGCATAGAGCTGAACACCGACGCCACCGACATGGACATCTACCCCCTCGACGGCAACAAGCACTGGACGCGCGACAACTACGGCCCCGTGTGGATACCGGCCAAGGGCAAGAGCATCGACCTCACGCTCGACAACCTGCCCGTCTACGAGCGCCCCATACGCACATACGAGGGCAACGACCTGCAGGTGCGCAACGGCAAGATATACATCAACGGCCGCGAGGCCAGCTCGTACACCTTCAAGATGGACTACTACTGGATGATGGGCGACAACCGCCACAACTCGGCCGACTCGCGCTACTGGGGATTCGTGCCCGAAGACCACATAGTGGGCAAGCCCATCTTCATCTGGTGGTCGAGCGACCCCGACCGCAAAGGCCTGGCAGGCGTGCGCTGGAACAGGCTGTTCAAGTTTGTCGACAACATCAAGTGACGCCCCACGGGGCACCAACACACCGACCGGCAGATGAGGGCATGGCTGAAAACCATATTGGCACTGGCAGCCGCGGCACTGGCCGTGGCTCTGTTCCGTGCTCTCTTCTTCACCCTCTACACCGTGGGCGGCGACCGCTTTGAGCCAGTGTTCAAGGCGGGCGACCGCGTGCTGGTGAACCGGTGGAGCTACGGGCTGCGCACAGGCGGCATGAACGGCCTGTTTGGCTACGGCCGCGTCTTCGCCGACAGCGTCGGCGTGGGCGACATAGTGGCCTTCGACAGCCCTGCGCCCGGCGGCGAGGGGGTGTATGTGTGCCGCTGCGCCGCGCTGCCCGGCGACACCGTGGCCACGCCCGAGGGCACCATCGTAGTGCCGGGCCGGGCAGCCACCTGCGCCCCCGAAGACTACTACTGGATGCAGGCCCTGGGCGAGGCCGACACCATAGACAGCCGACTGTTCGGCCCCGTGCCCGAGAGCCTCATACTGGGCCGCGTCTGCCTCATAGTCTACAGCCACGACGACAGCCGCCCCTTCTACACCGGCTACCGCCGCGGGCGAACGCTGCTCATGCCTTACTGAGCCGCACGCCAACCACAACCAACGATATGCAAGCACTACTCTCCACAACCTACTTCGGCCCCGTGCAGTGGTACCAGAAGCTGTGCCGCTACGACAGCGTGCTCATAGAGCGCTGCGACACCTACCGCAAGCAGACCTACCGCAACCGATGCGTCATAGCCACGGCCAACGGCCTGCAGGCGCTGACGGTGCCTGTGGAGCGCACCGACGACGGGCGGCGCCTGCTCACGCGCGACGTGCGCATCAGCGACCACGGCAACTGGCGCCACCTGCACTGGCACGCCCTGATGTCGGCCTACAGCGAGTCGCCCTTCTTCGAGTATTATGCCGACGACCTGCGCCCCTTCTTCGAGCGCCGCTGGCAATACCTGTGCGACTTCAACCAGGCCATCTGCGAAACGGTGTGCGGCCTGCTCGACATACACCCCGCCATCGGCCACACCTCGGCCTACAGCCCCGCCGTGACGCCATGCGCGGCCCCGGTCGACGGCGCCGCGCCCCCGCTGCCCCGTGCCGAGGCCGGCGGCGCGATGGCCGACGACTACCGCGACGCCATCGACCCCAAGCACCCGCTGCCCGACCCGGCCTTCGAGCCGCGACCCTACTACCAGGTCTTTGCCCGCCGCCATGGCTTCAGGCCCAACCTCAGCGTGCTCGACCTGCTGTTCAACATGGGCCCCGAGGCCATCTTCTGGCTCGTCTGACCGCACCGGGTGAGGCCGCGTCGCGGCCGGGGCGCCACCGGTGGCCGCGGCAGATGGATGGAGCAATACGCATCGAGGCGCGCCATGTGGCGCGCCTCGATGCTTGTCGTTTGTTTGTTGTGACGGCCCGTAGGAGCCCCCGGGGCGGCCACGGCAGCGGCGTCGGGCCGGCTTGCCGTGAGCCTGCGGTCATTGCCTTGTCATGGCCATTGTGTCTCCGTAGTCGCCATCGTTGAGGTCGCGCAGGCAAAGCCTGTTCTTGGTTATCTCCGTCACCTCATACCGTTCGGTCTCGTCGCCGATGTAGATTGTTATCAGTCTTGTTTCGCTGTCGATTGCGTAGCTGAAGTATTCTGTGTCGTGCCTGCTGCCGTCTGCCCGGTCATACTCCGTCCATGAACCGTGCCCGTCGGGCTCAAACTCAATCTGTATGTACCCGGTGCTGAATGTATGCCGCCACGTGCCGCATATCAGCGAGCCCAGCCCGTCGTCCTGTCCGTCGCCCTGCCCCTGGCCGGGCCTTTTGCGGCTGAATGTGCCCAGCCCTTCAATCTCGAACCGTCCGCCGTCCAGCCATGCGTAGCAGTCGTAGGCCCCGTTGTCGGTGTAGAATGTTATCGTCTCGCCATCGCTGTCGTAGCGGTACACACCCTCTTCAATTGTTGTCGTTTGGCCTTCATAGTGGTAGCCGACCTCATATTGGCCGTCGGCCGTGAGCCTCAGCACCATGTAGATGCCGTATTCATCGGCCTCGCCATACCAAGTGCCGGTGATGCCTTTGCCGTTGTCGCCATCTCCGTCGTCGTCCGACGAGCATCCCGCCGTGGCCAGTGCCATGGCCAGTGCCATCAGCAGCGTGGCCAGGTGCATAGTCTTTGCCTTCATGTTGCTTCCTTTGGTTGTTTGTGGCGGAAGGGCAGCCTGGCGCCCGTGGCCGTGCCCGCCCGCCGCCGTGTCATGTTGTCAGAAACTGTAGCCGAGCGTTATCGACGTGGTTTTCATCTTTGTTTTCTTGCATAGCTCGGTGAAGTCGGTGCCGTATGCCACGCCTATCATCAGCCCCTTGTTGAACCGTGCGTTGAGGCCCACGTGCCATCCCATCTGGAATCTCTTCCATGTGAGGTCCTTGTCGCCCATGTCGTCCTTGTCGAACAGGTTCTGGTCGGCCGGCATTTCGTACAAGTCCTCGTATTCCTCCTTCTCGTCTCCGTCGAACTCGCTGCCCAGTTCAAACTGCTTTTTCAGCTTGCCCACGAGGTTTATGCGGAAGTCTACGCCCACGAATGGTATCAGGTCGACGCTGCTGTTGGGCAGGCTCCAGCAGTAGGCCAGGCTCACGGGCACCTTGGCCGAGAGCATGCTGTACTTGTCGCCGCTCACCTGCCAGTCGTAGTCGCCCACCTCGTCTAGGTCTTCATACGGCTCCTCGTTGGTCTTGAACATGTACGACAGCCCTATGCCGGCCTCGACGAAGAGCGGGGTGCCCTTTGCAATGCCGAAAGCCTTGTTGTATCCGATGGTGAACGCGTTGGCCGAGATGTCGTCTTCGCCTTTCTTGTCGACGGCTATGGTCACGGGGTTCCACTGCACGTAGACCGTTCCCCATCCCTGCACCTGGGTCTGCGTAGCCTTGGCGGCAGTGGCTGTGGTGTTTGTGAACTGCGCCTTTGCGGCGGTGCTTGCAGCGAGCAAGGCCACTGCAACGATTAGCTTGTTTTTTCTCATGACTTTGTTTATCTGTTGTTTATGATGTTGCCTTCGCCCTTCCACAGCGTGAATGCCATGCGCCACACGTTGGCCGTGGCCGTGGCGCTCCCGCGCTGCGATATGAAGTAGATGTGCCTGCCGTCGCGGCCCCACGCCGGGCTCAGGTCGTCGGCGGCGTGGTATGTCAGCTGTGTCAGCTGCGTTCCATCGGTGCGGCACACGAATATGTCGGTGTTTGCATAGCGTTGCGCCCCGTTCATGAGCACACTGCTGCCCACGGCGAGTATCCACTGGCCGTCGGGCGACACCGACGGCGTGGTGAAGCTGTGTGCGGGGTCGGCCATGAGGCATTCCTCCACGCCCGTCTCGTAGTCAACCCTCCATATCTCGCTGCGCCCCGAGGCGTCGGTGCGTGCGCAGAGCAGCGCCTTCCGCCCCTTGATTGGGCACGGGTTCATGCCCCGCGTGTAGTTGGCCAGGAAGTTGTTGGCCACGTTGTAGCTCCACACGCTCACGCCGGTGTTCTCCTGGCGGGCGAACACGATGTCTTTCATGTCGTCCGTGTATACGGGCGAGTAGTCGGTGTTGCCCGATGTTATCTGCCGGCACACATAGCTGCCCTCGGCTGCCGTCTGGAATATCTGGTTGCAGTCGCCGCTCCGTTCGGAGAAGCACAGGTATCGCCCGTCGTGCGAATAGGAGAAGTCGATTACTGCCCGTCGGTTGGTGCGCTGCACTGAGCTTCCCTGCCGTGCAACGTCTTTTATGAATATGTTGGTGGTGTTGTTGCGTGCCGAGAGGTAGGCCAGCCTCTGCCCGTCGGTGGATATGTCGATGATGCGGTTTGAGAGCCAGTTGAGGTTGCCCGCGTTGCGCCTCACCTCGGGCATGCACACATAGTCGTTGTCTTGGGTGATGCGCGTCAGTTCGAGCCCGGTTTCCTCGTTGACGGCCACCACAGAGTAGTCTACCTGTGCCCAAGCTGCCTCCGTGGCAGCCGCCAGTGCGAGCGTCAGGACAGCCTTCGCCATGATTTTGTTTGCCATTTGTCGCCTTTTTCTTGTGTTTCCTTCAGTCGGCAGCCGTGCCGGTTCCGTGCCGCTTTTGCGGTTTCTTTACGTGAGTGCGTGGTTGCCGGCTGCAAAGGTATGGCTTTTTGGCAAACGTACTTTGCAAAGCGTGTATCTCAAAGGTGTTGGAAGTGTTTCTCAAACAAGACAGAAGTGTATCGAAGGCGATACATCCATTGGGCTGGCCCGGCATTCGTGGCCCGTTCGCCGTTGGTCTTTGCGGGCCGCGTCACAGGGCTGTTGTGTTGTCGTTTCAGGCTCGTTTGTTTAGCCTCATGCCCATTTCGTCTGACAGTTCGATGAAGAAGTTGCGTTCGAGCACTATCGATATCCGTGAAAGCATGGCCGTGTCGATGCTGTTTTTGCCCATTATGCGGTATACCACGGCGCGTGTGCATCCCAGTTTCTTGGCGAGCCAGCTCACCGTGCGTTCCTGTCGTGCAAGT
This sequence comes from Marseilla massiliensis, assembly GCF_016899955.1. Lineage (GTDB taxonomy): Bacteria > Bacteroidota > Bacteroidia > Bacteroidales > Bacteroidaceae > Prevotella > Prevotella intestinigallinarum. Next base: position 34,419 of record NZ_JACJJL010000024.1, read on the forward strand.
TCTTCCTTGATGTTTTGTCCGATATTTATCATTTATAGGTGTTTGTTGCCTTTGTGCGTGGCGTTGTTTGCCTTGCTGCCTGCCGTCGTGCGGGCAGCGGTGCGTGGTGTCGGCAAGCGCCCTTTTTGCCCCGCCCAGCCTGTCGCTACGGTGTCTGCTTGTTTTGCGGGGTGCCCTGTTGTGTGTCGATGATAATGCAAGCGAGTGCAATGTGAGCTTGCTCACAGATTGCCGAGTGCAGCTTATCTTATGCAAAGATAATGCAAGCGAGTGCAATGTGGGGTTGCTCACAGATTGCCGAGCGCAGCTTATCTTATGCAAAGATACAAAAAAATGAGGAACAAACGCCTCAATTTGCATGTTTTTGTCATTTTCCCATCATATCCGGCCCTCTCGCCATGCCGTGGGGCACGGTGAGAGGGACGGCTGGTGAGCCCTACTTCCGCTCGTCCATCACCTCGGGGCCAGCGGCCATCCACACCTGCATGCGGCCCGGTCCGCGGTGGCACCAGGCGTAGTAGGGTATGAGGGTGATGCGCGTGGGCGTGGCCGTGAGCTTGCCGTCGGCGGCCGTGGCGAGCACGGTGCCCGTGGCGGTGAGCTTCTTCACGCCTCCGGCCAGCGTGGGTGCGTCGGCGATGGCGAATTTGGGGTTGCGGTCGATGACAAAGTGGAACACGTCGAACGAGTTGTCGGCCCACTCGGCGCAGTACACCAGCGGTCCGCGCTCAACGGCCAGCCTCCCCCGGTCGGCAGCCACTCGCCCGTCGGCCTTGACGAGCCTCGGCGTCATGTCCATGTGCAGGCTCACGGCGTCGCCCTTCTTCCACTCGCGGGTGATGGCCATGTAGCCCTTTTGCAGGGGCGCGTCGATGCGCTCGCCGTTGACGGTGACCCAGTAGTCCTGGCGTGCCGAGTCGGCATACTGGTAGAGGCCGCCGGGCGTCACCTCGCCGCGCACCCATCCCGGCACGCGCACCATCATGGTGAAGCGGCCGCCCTTGGCCGACTCCACCTTCAGCTCCACGTTGCCGTTCCATGGGTATTGCGTCAGCTGGCTCAGCGTCACGCTGCGCCCGCCCACGTCGACGGTGGCCCTGCCTGCCGCGAACAGGTTGACATAGAGGCTGTCGCCGCGCGTGGCGTAGACGTAGCCGGGCACCGAGGGTATGAACCGGCACAGGTTGCTCGGGCAGCACGCGCAGCCGAACCACGGCTGCCGCTCGCGCGAGCCGTCGTGGTTGAAGCCGTAGCTGCCGTCGGCTGCCAGCGGGTTGGGGTAGAAGAAGCGCCCGCCGTCGGCGCTCATGCCGCTGATTACGCCGTTGTAGAGCGTGCGCTCCAGGCAGTCGATGTACTTGGCGTCGCCGTGCAGCAGGAACATGCGCTGGTTGAGGTACACCATCGAGATGGCGGCGCACGTCTCGTTGTATGCCGTGAGGTTGGGCAGCTCATAGTTTGCTCCGAAGGCCTCGCCCGCGTGGCGTGCGCCCACGCCCCCGGTGAGGTAGTATTTCTTCTCGGTGATGTTGCGCCAGATGGCGTCGATGGCCCTGATGTATGCCGAGTCGCCGGTGAGGGCGGCCACGTCGGCCATGCCCGCATACATGTATCCGGCCCTCACGGCGTGGCCCACGGCCTCGTCTTGCTCGGTGACGGGCTTGTGGCTCTGGCTGTATTCGCGCTTGGTGGCTGTCTTGCCGCGGTAGTCGAGGAAGAACTTGGCCTCGTCGAGGTATTTCCTCTCGCCCGTGAGCACGTAGAGGCGTGCCAGCGCCATCTCGGCTATCTGGTGTCCGGGCACCACGCACGCCTGCCCCTTGTCGGGCCCCACCTCGCGCACCACGCAGTCGGCGTAGCGGCGGGCGATGTCGAGGAACTTGCGCGAGCCGGTGGCCTGGTAGTGGGCGCAGGCCGCGTCGACCATGTGTCCCAGGTTGTAGAGCTCGTGGCTCAGGTTCTCCTCGCTCGTCCAGCGCTGCTTGCCGGCCCAGCGGTGGGGCTTGTCGGGGTTGATGGTGCGCGCGGTGTATAGGTAGCCGTCTGCCTCCTGTGCGGCTGCCACTATGTCGAGCACGCTGTCGATGTATGCCTCGAGGCGCTTGTCGGGATAGGTCTGCAGCACGTAGCTCGCCCCCTCTATGGTCTTGTATACGTCGGTGTCGTCGAACGAGTAGCCCATGAACGACGTCACGTCGTAGTCGGCCGACGGGTGGGCGGCCTTGACGAAGTTGTCGTAGCGGCCCTCCGACTGGCACTTGCTGAAGGCCAGGGGTATCGTGACGTTGCGTGCGGCCTTGATGCGCTGCCCCCAGAACGTGCCCTCGGCTATCTTGACCGAGGTGAAAGGCACTTGCGTGATGGGGTAGCCGGCCGTGGGCTGGTGTTTCTTTGCTGTGGCCCCCGTGGCTGTGAGCGCGGCAAGGGCCAGAGTGATGATGGTTGTTTTCATTGTAAGCAGGTTGTGGTTGAATTCAGTTATTGATGTTGCCTGGTAGTGGTTGCTACGGCTGCCGCCGGGGGCAGCGGTTGTAAAGTTACCCTTTTTATGTGTGCCCGTTACACTACAACGGGCCATTTTAACCTCGGTTACGAACGTTTTGCATTGCTTAACGCCTTCGGGTGCCTCCGGCCCTTTGCCGCCTTTGCCGCCGAGGGTGTGGGGCCGCCGGGCCGCCGGGTCGGTTTTGCCCTGCCGGACGGGCCGTTTGGGGTTGCCGCAGGGCCCGTTTCGGCCCCCGGCGGCGGCGCCTCGCCTTTGTTCGCAGGCTGCGGGACGGGGCGGCAGCGGCCCGCGCGGTTGTTCCGGGCGCCATTTGTTTTGTTCTGCCGCGCACGTTTGATGGCCCCCTTCCTTTGCCGTGTGCGCCAAAAAGGCTACCTTTGCAGTCAAATAACATATAAAAGGATGCAAAAGGATATTACAGAAGAGAAAGGCATGCAAGCCGAGAGCCGCCGCATAGACCGCATTGTGGCTCCGCTGCACCAGTTCATGGGCCGCGAGCGCTCGGCCGGCATAGTGCTCGGGGTGAGCATAGTGGTGGCCATGGCGCTGGCCAACTCGCCGCTGGCGGCCGACTATTTCCGCCTGTTCGGGCTCAAGGTGGGCTTCGTGTTCGACGGCGAGCCCTACCTGTACCACTCGCTGCACCACTGGATAAACGACGGGCTGATGTCGCTGTTCTTCTTTGTGGTGGGCCTGGAGCTCAAGCGCGAGTTCATCGGCGGCGAGCTGTCGCACGTGCGCAACGTGCTGCTGCCGGCCGGTGCTGCCGTGGGCGGCATGGTGGTGCCGGCGCTGGTATACCTGGCCCTCAACGGCGGCAGCGGCTCGGCCCACGGCTGGGGCATACCCATGGCCACCGACATAGCCTTCTCGCTGGCCATACTCTACGCTCTGGGCAACCGTGTGCCGCTGGCGGCCAAGGTGTTCCTTACCACGCTGGCCATCGTCGACGACCTCGGGGCGGTGGTGGTGATAGCCCTGTTCTACACGTCGGAGATATCTATTGAGAGCGTGGGCGTGGGCGTGGCCTTCCTCGGCCTGATGGTGGCGGCCAACCGCATGGGCGTGAAAAACGTGGCCTTCTATTCCATCGTGGCCGTGGCTGGCGTGTGGACGGCCTTCCTCATGTCGGGCATCCACGCCACCATAGCCGCCGTGCTGGCCGCCTTTGCCATCCCGTCCGACGCGCTGCTGCCCGAGACGGCCTATGTGAGGCGTGCCGCCGTCCACCTGATACACTTCCGCCACCTGCCGCCCAACGGCGTGGCCACGCTCACCGGCGAGCAGCTCGACGCCGTGACGGCCATGCGCTCCGACGCGCGCGACGCCATGCCCCCGCTGCAGCGGCTGGAGCACTCCATGCATCCCTTCGTGTCGTTTGTGGTCATGCCGGTGTTCGCGCTGGCCAACGCCGGCGTGTCGTTTGCCGGCCTGCAGCCGTCGGACGTGTTCTCCACGGCCGTGGCCCCTGGCGTTTTCCTGGGCCTGCTCTTGGGCAAGCCGCTGGGCGTTTGCCTGTCTGTTTGGCTGATGGTGCGCCTGCGCGTGGCCTCGCTGCCCCGCGGCGTGGGCATGGGCGGCATGGTTGGGCTGGGCTTCCTGGCCTCGATAGGCTTCACCATGTCGATGTTCATATCCACGCTCGCCTTTTCCGACGATACTATGCTCATGCAGGCCAAGCTCGGCATCTTTGCCGCGTCGCTGGCGGGCGGGGCCATCGGCTACGTGATGCTGCGCCGCTGCTACAGCCCCGGGGCCGGAGAGTGAGCCCGGGGGCTGGCCTTTGGGCCTGTTGCGCCATTGCCGCATACGGCAGCCTGCTGTATGCGGCAATGGCGTTTGTCGTTGTTTGGTGTTGCCGATGCCATGCCCGCGGCCGTTGGCCGTGGCCGTGCTGCCCGTGGGCCGGTAGGCCCGGCCCGCCCGTTGGCAGCCGCCGGTTGCGGCCATGAGGGCCGCTGCGGCCGCCGGCAGCAGCATTGTTGTCAGTTTGCTCAGAAGCTGTTTTGAATTTATAGTGCGATGATTTGGGATGAGTCTTTGGGGCAGTTTTGCTTCCGTGATGAGGAAGATGGCGGGCTATCTGACGAAGCACAGAAGCGGAAATGGCAAAAAATCACCCAAGGTACGCACGAAAACGGACACACAAAGCCAAGAAAAACTTTTTGTAGAAATTCAAAACAGCTTCTCATGTTGATGTAGTCGTCAGTCTGGTTGTGTGGCACGGCATGGCCCGGGCCGCCCGCGGGCAGTGGCGCCCTGCCCCTGCCCCGGCGGCCCTTGGCGGACGGCGGCGCCTGCCTCAGCGCGCAGCGAAGAACAGGCCGTCGCCCATGGCCAGGCGCAGCGAGCCTATGCCCTCGTCGGACAGTGCCACGTTTTTCTTCTCGCCGCTGGGCAGCGTGGCCTCAACGGTGCCGTCGCCGTTGAAGCGGAAGAGCTCGCGCTCCTGCCCCTCGGCCTGCATCGACCAGCTGCGGTGCTTCACGTCGTAGGTGAAGAGCACCTTCTCGCCCGTGGGCTTGGTCACCTCGTAGCCGTCCTTGAGCGTCTTGACGGCATACTGGCGGCCGTCGCTGCCCCATACGTTCTCTACATGGCCCACCTTGGCCACGGGGTTGGAGCCGCTCCAGAACTCCACGGTGTTGAGCACGAGCAGGTCGACCACGCCGCAGACGGCATAGGCCGGCGATATGAGTATGAACACCACTTCGTTGACAAACTTGTTGCTGATGCCCTTGTTCCAGTCGAGCACCTTGTTGAACAGCCCGAACGAGCCTATGCACGAGCTGAACGCCACTGTGGCTGCCATGAGGCAGGCAGCTGCCTTGATTGTTGCTTTCTTCATCTTGATATGTTTTTAGTGGTTAGCCGGCAACACCCGCGCGGCCCGTGCCGGCCCCGGGGCTGCCGTGGCCCGCGGGTTGCTGCATTGCAAATATACATAAAACCTGCGAACGGGCAAAGCCGCGGCCCGCTTTTTTGCCTTTGTCGGCCCCCGGCGGGCGCTTTTTTGCCGCCGGCGGGTGGCGTGGCGCCGGGCGGGTGGCTGCCTGGGGCGTGCCTCAGGGGCGTGGCCCTTGGCGTCTCCGCAGCTGCTCTGTGTAAGGAAAAGCGCCCTTGGCGTAGGCCGGGCAAGGCCACTTTTGGCGGCGCCTCGCCGGTTTTTAAGCTGCCAAACGGCTGCTGCCGTCGGCCAAACGGCTGTCGGGGCCAGATATTTTTTGCCGGATGGTCACGATTTTTGTCAGCTTGCTCACGCCGCGGCAACGTTTGCTCCCGCTCCGCCCGGCGGCCGCCCTGCGGGTGTCATAGTTTTTTGTAACTTTGCAAGGCGTGGGTCACGTGGCGCAAGCCGCCGCGGCCGCGCGGCCGATGCCGTGACACAGGGTTTTGCACATTACTAATTAAAATACAAGTGGAAATATGGAGAAAAGGAAAATGAAATCAATCATCGCCACGATGGCCCTGGCGGCCCTGCCCCTTGCGGGGGCGTGGGCGCAGGACGCGCCCCGGGGCAAGTGGTATTTCGGGCTTGGCGGCGCCTACCGTTCGTCGCACATGAGCTTCTCTGACATCGACGAGGAGCTCTTCCCCGAGAGCAAGAACCGCGGCAGCGGCGTCTTCTCGGTGTTCGCCCAGGGCGAGTTTGGCCGCGAGGGCCGCTTTGCCGTGCGCCCGCAGCTGTCGCTGCTCACGCGCGGGGGCAAGCTCACCGACATAGCCAACGTGGGCGACGCCTACGAGCAGGGGGGCGTCAGCGACATCTACTATGCCCTGCGCTCGCGATACATCGACATACGCGTGCCGCTAATCTACCAGTTTGGCAAGGCCTCGGCCAAGGTGAGGCCCTATGCCTACGTGGCCCCGGTGCTGGGCTTTGCCACGGCCGGCGACATACAGCTCATGGCCGAGTACGACGACTGCAGCGTGGCGGGCTACAAGACTGACCTGTCCGACGCCAACATGGCGTCGACCTACTTTGCCGGGCAGGTGGGCGTGGGCGTGAAGTTTGCCATACCCGTGGCCTCCGACCGCTGCTGGCTGGGCATCGAGGCCAGCTACGAGCTGGGGTTCACCGACACCTATGGCGGCAAGGAGAAGGACGGCGAGGCCAACGACGTGGCGCAGCTCTTCAACCGCAACTACCGCATCGACGGCACGCGCAAGCTCAGCGGGTTTGAGATAGGGGCCGTGCTCGCCGTGCCGTTCAGCATATTCTCCGGGAAAGGGCAGCCCGCCCCCGAGCCGGAGCCCGAGCCAGTGGTGGCGGCGCCCGAGCCCGAGCCGGCCGACAAGCCGTGCTACACGCTCGACGAGATAATAGACCTCATGGCCAAGAACGAGAGCATAGAGGGCAAGACCATCTGCGCCGTCGACGCCATCACGTTCGACTTCGCCAAGAGCACCATACGCCCCGAGTCGCACGAATACCTCGACAAGCTGGCCACCACGCTCATACGCTCCAACCGACGCATCGAGGTGAAGGGCCACACCGACAACGTGGGCTCGGCCGAGTTTAACATGGACCTGTCGAGGCAGAGGGCCGAGGCCGTGGTGGACTACCTCGTGAAGAAGGGCGTCGACCGCAACAAGCTCACTTACAGCTTCTACGGCATGTCGCGCCCGCTGTCGACCAACGACACCGACGAGGGCCGGGCCATGAACCGCAGGGTGGAGTTCACCATACTCAACAATTTCTAAACAACAAAGACAACAGCTATGAAACGTTACATATCATCAGTGGGCACGCTGCTCATGGCGGCTGCCCTGTCGCTGACATCATGTCTGAGCGACGGCGACGACACCATTGTGCTCGAGGAGGGCAACCGCAGCGGCATTCCGAGCGACGAGCTCGCAGGCCCCAACCCCGACATCGACGGGTCGACAACCACCATACCCAACATACAGTACACCGTTGAGAACGACGGGGGCGACGCCATCGTGCGCATCGACATGACCGGCGTGCAGAACGCCGACGACTACGGGTGGATGAGGCTTCTGGGCACCGGGGAGCCCGGCCAGAACGTATGGGTCGAGGTGGACGGCAAGCCAAAGGGAATACTCGTTACCAACAACGCCGACAACCAGGGCGAGCAAGCCTCGGTGGTAGACCTTGTGTTCTGCGTGGACAACTCCGGGAGCATGTCGGAGGAGGCCAACGCCATTGCGCGCGACATCATCTCGTGGGCGCAGTTGCTCGAAAGCTCTAACATCGACATACGCTTCGGCTGCGTGGGATATTCTGAAAACGGCTACGTCAATGGGGCGCTCAACCTCACCGACGCCGACGCCCTGGGCGACTACCTCAACCGCAGCACCGGCACCAACCGCACCATGGGCTTCGGCGGCACCGACGCCAGGGCTCTGCAGTCGGCGGCGTCAACCTTCGGCAGCGTCGACGACGAGTGCGGCGCCATGGCCATCCTCTTCGGCGACAAGCACATGGACTTCCGCACGGGCTCCAACAGGATATACGTCAACTTTACCGACGAGCCCAACCAGCCGTCGGGCTACTCGGCATGGTCGACGGAGTACTTCAGCTCGCAGGAAAACTGGAGCACCGTGCAGGGCACCGTCCACACCGTGTTCAGCGGCAGCAGCTCGTTCGCAGAGTCAATCCGCTACAAGGAGCGCCCGTGGCGGATATCCGAGTACACCGGCGGCACGGTGCTCTACGCCTCGTCCGACTTCTCGGGCGTGACGCTCACGTCGCTGCCCGTCACCGGGGCCATGCAGAACTCCTATGTGATACGCTTCACCAACGTGGGCGAGTTCATGGACGGCCAAGCCCACGAGGTGCGCATCACCATCCTGTCGGCCGACGGCAGGACAAGGGCCGAGCGCACGTTCTACATCGTTTTCGGGGAGCCATGATTGCGGTCTGGGCCGGGGGCGCTGCCTCCGGCCCGCGTTGACAAATGAATGTCCGCAAGTTGCCAATGGCAATGGGGAGACATAGGAGTGATAGGAAATTATAGGATATTGTAGGATATTGTAGGATGATATAGGATGTTATAGGATGATATAGGATATCATAGGAGTGATAGGGCTGATAGGGCGTTGGCGGGCAGCAGCTTTGGTGGGTAATGTCTTCTAACTCCTCCTAACTCCTCCTAACTCCCCTAACTCCTCCCTAACTCCTTATAACTAACTCCTTCTGCCCTTCCCGTTTTGCAGGATGCGGATATCCGTATTTTGATAAATATAGAGTTGAACATAAAAAGAGAGAGGCGGCGCCCCCCGCGATGGGGATGTGCCGCCTCGTTGCGTGCCGCCCCGGCCGGGGCGGCCACGTGCTGCGCCAGGCCGCCCGTGCGGTCAGAGCAGCGCCTCGATGGCCTTCTCCAGGTCGGGCATCTGCGACGAGCGGCTCACAAGGTTGTTGCCCCTGTCGATGAGGAAATACTCGGGCAGCCCCGTCACGTTGTACGTGGCCAGGCGCTGCGAGCCCACCCCGTCGGCGTCGCGCACGCTAATCCACGGCAGCTGGGCCGTCTGCTGCTTCCAGAAGTGCTCGTCGCCGTCCACCGATACCTGGTATATCTCCAGCCCGCGGCCGTGGTACTTGTTGTACAGCTCGCGCAGCATCAGTATGCGCTGCGGCGAGTCCTTCAGCGCAAAGAGGTGGAAGTCGAGCAGCACCACCTGGCCCTTCAGCTCGCTCAGCGAGCGCCTGCGGCCGTGGTTGTCGGTCAGCGAGATGTCTATTATGCCCGTGGTGGTCACCTTGGCCGGGTCTACCGAGGCGCTGCTCTTGGCCTCGATGATGCGCTCGTTCTTCATCCCCTCGATGGCAATGTTGTGCAGGTTCTCGCCGCGCAGGCTGCCGGGGTAGAACGTGTCCCACGCCGTGGCCACGGCGGCAAACACCCTTATGTCGCCGTCGGCCCCTCCGGGGTTGAATATCAGCGTGTTGCCCAGCGCCTGGAACAGCGCGAAGTACGACGACGAGGCCTTGGGGTCCTTGAATATGTAGTCGCGCGTCACTCTGTCCTTGTGCGTCTTCAGTAGCGCCCTGATGCTGTCGGCTGCCTCCTGCTGCCCGAGCGCCGTGTTGCGGGTCAGGGCCAGCGCCTTCTGCTGCAGGGCTATCTGCATGAGCGCCAGCTCCCTGATGCGCCTGTTGTCGTCGGAGCCCTCCACCTCGTAGCCGGTGGCCATGGTGGGGTAGTCGGCCCTTACGGTTATCGTCTCGGTCGAGTCGGCGGCCAGGTTCACAATCTGCCCGGCAATGCGCAGGCGGTAGAACTCGGGCGCGTCGGAGCGCGCCGCGCTGAAGCTGAAGCCGCCGTCGGCCCCCAGCCTCACGGAGTCAAGGGCCACCGGGCCCTGCAGTGTCATCTGCTCGAAGTACAGCAGCGAGTCCTCGGCCGAGCCGATGCTGCCCTCTACGCGGAACTTGTCCTCGCCGCACGAAGCCAGCGCGAGGGCGGCCGCCATGGTGGCGGCAAGCGTTAGTTGTCTCATATCTGTAGGTTTTCTTTTTGTTGCATGGTGCGGGCGGGCGCCCGGGGCCGCCGGGCCCCTCCGGCCGCGCCCCCGCGAAAGCGGTGGTAAAATTACGAAAAATAATCGAGACGTTGGCAGCCGCCGCCAAGAAAATGGCCCGCGCCCCCCTTTTTGCACCGCCGCGCGATGACGGGCGCTTTTGTCCGCAAGATGGTTGCAAGATGGTTGCTGAATATTTGTTTGGCCGGTTAGATGGCAGGTTCATGTATTTGAATCTGCTTGGCTGTTAAAGAATTGTGATTGTTGTTCATGGGAAACCTCAGGTGCAATTGTTGTTCGTTATTGTTGTTTAGGCCGCTTTTGTGTGTTGATTGTTTGCTTTTGTATCTGTTTGAAGCCTTTTGTCGGTAATGCTGTCTTGTATTTTGCAATTTTACACATAAGATTAACATTATTTTCTTTGCTCCAGGCTGTCTTTTCTTGTTTTATGAGTATATTTGTACCTCAAAAGGCGTGTACGTCTTGCTAATAGGAAAATAAGTTGAAATTACTATGTGTGCAATGTTTCAGAGAATGATAAATATTCTTTTTGCGTTGTCCTTAGGTATTAAAGTTTAGTTTATGAAATCAAAGCGAAAGAAGGGAGCCGTTTTGTTCATGCTTGTGGCTAATGTTGTACTGTTTTGCGGTTGCGGTTGCGTTAGGCGTAGTGCCAGTACCGGTGGTATAAACAGTTCTCCCGTTATGTTCAGGCATTGGGATTCGGCCTTTGTGAATGGCCTGGATGGTTCAAAGAGAGTTGTTGTTTACAAGTTGAATCCGTTGGCCGATTCTGTCGCAAGCGGTAAGGGTCGCAGTATAGTCGGTTTCAGTGTCGTAGGTAGAGCCCAATCCTTGACTGTGGAACAGTTGGCCGTGTTGCGTTTTATTTTGGGCAACGAGAAGTCTTATGTATATGACGCCCCTGTTGTGAAAACATTGTTTGCTCCATATTTTGCGATAGAAGTAAATGGAGAAGACGGTGATATGTATTTGTTGCTTGCTTTCAATACCAGTGAGTTGGCATTTGCCAAAGAGGGCAAGATAGTGAAAAAGGTGGCTTGGGGGTGCAAAGACTTGTTGGTTCAATTCGGCCTGGAACTGTTCCCCGGCGATGAATACTTGAGTTCGATAACCATGTATTAACAGATAGATATGAAAAAGTTCTTAGTTTGTTATTTCCCTTTGCTTGCTTTATGCATGCTTCATGCGGGGGAGGCTTTTTCCCAGTCGCTTCATGCAATAGTCTTCGCAGATACCAACGACCCTTCGATAGGGAGTGGGGATAAGCAAGATTTTGTGAACATGACCATGGAGATGAGCACCATCGCCTCTGCAACGGGTCTGCATTTGGAAAAATACTTCTATTCCGGATCCAATTGCTCCAAGTCAAACTTGATGGGTGTGCTTGACCGTTTGCAAACATCTTCAGGTGATGTGGTAATGTTTTATTATTCTGGCCATGGCACCAGGTCGGTGCAAGACGAGTCGGATTACCCCCAGATGTGTCTTGGAAGTCATTATGATAATGAGTTCGTTCCGTTGGAATATGTTTTGCGAAGGTTGGAAGATATGCCTGCGCGGCTTAAGATAGTCTTTGGCGATTGTTGTAACTCAGTGGCTCCCGGGGTGACAAGCAAGGAGCAGGCGTCAAAGGGATTCACTGTGCTCAGCAAGAGTCCGGTCAATGCCTACACCAATCTTTTTATGAATTACAAAGGCACCATAATAGCTTCGGGTAGCCAGAAGGGCGAGAACTCTGTCACGTTGAATTATAACGACGGTTCGCCTGCTGGTGGTGCGTTTACCATTTTCTTCTTGAGGTCGCTTCAGTTTGTCGTGTCAAATGGTATGGATGCCGATTGGGATATTGTATTGAGCAATGCGCGGGAGGCTACGAAGAATGCTGTTAAGCACACTCCCGTATACTCAGTTGATGTTGAAACCACTGTCGACAGGCATGAGGGTCATGCGCCGGAGAATGCGGCCACGCCCGATGATACAGACGGTCTGCAAGCACCTATCGACCTGCTGACCGCAATCGGCAACGATAAATATGACATTGACTTGAGGATAGAGGTCATGGAGCGCACATTGCCTGTTGTCTTTGCCTCTCCTGATGTCAAGGTTGAGTCTGTAGGTCGCAATGGAACAACCGTGGTTTCTACCGAGAGGGCTAAAGATTTCATGTTGCGATTGTGTACATTGAGAAATCTTGTTAATCTTGTAGAGGTCGATTTTAAAAGGGATTCTAATGGGAAATATACATATTTGAAAGTGCATGAAATATATAAGGATTATGAATAGAATAATGATGAAGAGAGTATTGTTTCTGCTATTGTTGAGCTTGTCTTTTTCTGTATCGAAAGTAAATGCACAAGTAAGCGACTTGTCCGAGAGTGATATACAGGCATTCAAGGACCGTGTTGGCGAGGTAATAGACATGTTCCAGAACAATCTGTCAATATTGGGAGGAAAAAAGTATTCGCAGAGGGTGAAGCAGACCTACAAGAAAAGTGTCTTGAAGTTGTTTATAGGTGAGGGGCAGGCATACACCGATCCCAACGGGCAGTATCGTGAAGGTGTGTCGATGCAGGTCTCGTCAGTACGCAATGGCAAGGAGGTGAAGCGCAAAACGCCTTTGGTTACTTATCTTGATAATCTCATAAAATTACCTTATGCAGAAGTGAGGTTGTCCAAGGCCGACACATATAGGATAAGTAACATTTATAAAGTTGGCGACCACTATGAGGCTACTGCCACTATATTCCAACGTTTTGAGGGCTTTGTGGGCAAGGAAATGCGTAAGGTCTATAGGGATGTTACGCAAAAGAACATTAAGGTCTATATAATTCCTGAGAATGACTATGTGCTTGGTCAGCATTGGAGTGTTAGGCTTGGCGACATAGAGGTGATGGAGACTATGGCTTATTGAGTTTGTGTTTATGTGTAGGTTTATCACCATTCTTTCCTTTGCCCTTGCCTGTCGCTTGTTGGTGTCGGCTCAGGCATTGATGCCAGTTCCTTCTGCTTACGAGAGCCTCCTGAAGGGCAGGGTGAAGCAGATAGATGAGTTCATGGCTCGTTTCAATGCAACAGAGACATGGGATGGACAGAAGATAACCGAGCGTAACGACACGTCATACCGCAAGAAGTATCTTTTCACATTGTTCGATTATTCTAGGTTTCGTGATGTAAATGGCGTGTTCGATAGCATGGCGGTCAGCTTTGTCAACGATGTTGTGGGCCACGACTATCAGTTGCGTTACGAAGACTCTACGTGGACGGCCGAAGTGCAGTGCTCTGTGAGAGTTGGCGGACGGTTGGGCAAGTTGAAACTCTACTTGCACACTCTCAAGGTTGGCAAGAGCGAGTATCGGTGGGTGATAAGCAATGCTTATGGTGACATGTTCGAGGTGGCGGCAACCGATGCCGCAGGCGGGGTGTCCATATCGCCCGTAGAACACGAAGTTGGTTTTGTCGGGCTGCTGTCCATGGGTGGCCGACGCCGCAACGTATCCGGCCTTATGGACAGGCGCGTGTATTCTCCGGACAGGTTGTCAATGCTTGCCGTGCTGCTTGGCAATGGCCTGCTCGACATTGTATCTGTAGATTGTGTGCGGTTCCATTTCCATTCTGTTCCGGGCTATAGCTTCACTGTCGAGGTTGTAGAAAAACGCGGTGAGTACAACACAGGTTGGCTGATAACTCAGCTTGAAAAGTTTTGATGTCATATTAGGTGTAGTGTTAATAATAACATGTGTAGATTATTTTTGATTATAGGTTTTGTGTTAGGCATTGGTGCTCCTGTTATGTCGCAAACGGTCAGGCTGTCTGCCGATGAGCGCGGTGCCGTAGAGGAGCGTGTCAAGAAATATTGTGGCTTTATGGAGTTGTTTGCCGGGAATTTGGAGCAGATAGACAAGATGGATTCCATATTTGCTATGTGTGAGAATGACAAGGTGCAGACTTTCGATGACATCTCGCCGAGAGCCAAGTCGGGCGATATAGAGTACAATTCTTTGCCGCTGTTCCAGTATCTTCAGAATATCACGTCAAAGTTCGATAATTCTCTTCAGGTGGAATATTCAGGCTTCAGATGCGAGAAAGTGGTTTCCGAACCGAAGATGAACAGCCTCGGCCTTGGCGGAAGTGGAATGCCGGGCGGCGTTTCTCTTACCAATGCTTATGCCTCGGTGCGGGTGGTGAAAAAGATTAAGGGTAGTGGCATCGACAAGTCGGTGCCGCTGCGAATCATGGTCAACCTGTCGTCATTTAAGATTGGCGGTACCGTCTCGGAAGAGTACGAAGACCCGTATTCTCTCTATCTTGAAGGGGTTGAGATGCTTGAAAACGGTGATGAACGTAAGGGAATGGAGCTTCTTGAGAAATGTTCGGGCTACAAGACTTACCCGGGGCGTTTTAGGGCAATGACGATTATGGGAGTGCATTTGTTTCGCAAAGCCAAGTGGGCCGAAGCTGAACGCATGCTTACCATGGCTTCCGAACAAGATCCTGTGGGCGGTGTCATGCTGGCACAAATGTACGTAATGTCGTCGCAAACCGTGGATTTAAGGATTCCTGCCCATTACTATAATCCCACTAAGGCCATGCAGCTGCTTGAGCGGTATGCTTCGGTAGAAGACAAAGATTGCCCTGAAGCATCGCTTGTGGCGAGTTACGATCTTGCTGCTTTTTATATACAGGGTAACATTGTTCCACGCAACCTGGACAAAGCCGGGATGTATTTGGAAAAGATAGACAAGTATGTAGAAGGAAACAATGTTCATGATGGCAATTTCTTAGTGTTGCCATACTCGTTGAGGATTGGCATTGCGTCGGTGCGTGGCGATTTGTTTGAGTTGAAGTCCAATCTCATTATATTGGAAAATCTGTTTCCGGTTTTAACTCTTGGTGCTGATTACAAGCTAATACTTTACAGTTGTGTATACGGTGGCTTGCTCGGGATATACAAAAAGGAAAAGAACACGGCTAAATATGAAGAATATTTGGGCAAGTTGAAAACGTTGAATACACCTGTATGCAATAAGTTACTTGCATGCGAATATCGTGAAGCAAATAAGTATGAAGAAGCCTTGAAATATTATAGGTTGGCTGCCGATGGCGGAGAACCCGACGCTGCTTACGTGATGAGCTTATATTATATTCCTTCATCGGGCATTGACATTTCTCAGGTTGCCGACGGGTTTGACCGCTTCTTGTATTCTCCACGGCCTGACAAAGATGCGGCCAAAAGCCTGTCGTTTGCAAAGATGGCGGCCGAGCAGGGTCACGCAGATGCTGAATTTCGCATGGTGCAGATGTGTTTTGACGGACCCTCTATCGGGTTGCCTCTCGATGTTGGGTCCGGCGTGGAGTGGGTTTGCCGTTTTGCAAACTCTGCAGGCTATTCACATGCCCGTTTGGTTGGGGCTGGCATTGGCTGGATAGTTAACTTTTATCTTCAGAACAAGGATAAGGACATACTGTCTGCTTTTGAGCGCAAGGCGGCTCAGGGAGACCCTGCGGCCGCTTATGTCTGCTATCAATTATATTGCTATGTGGAGCGCGATACTGTCATGGGGTTCGACTATTTGCGCAAAAGTGCCGAGGGCGGTTTCTATCAGGGATTATTCGATATTGCAGCCTCTTACAGTTCTGGCGTTAATGTTGCAAGGGACTATGGGCAAGTGCCATATTGGGCAAATCAGTTGGTGGAAAGGAACTTCCCTATAGGTTATGTGTTGTTGGCTGAATACGAGGCAGAGGTAAACCATGATTACAAGAAAGAAATGGATTTGTATCTCAAGGCAATCGACATGAAAGAAGCTTCGGCGGCATTGGAAGTCGGAAAGATATACCTTGAAGGGAGGCATGGACATGTAAAAGACTTAGAAAAGGCAAAGTTCTATTTGAGCATGGTGGAAGAATTCTTGCAGGTGCAGTTTTCGCCATCGGGCGCAGACTTGATTGCCGAGGCAAAACTTCGCCTTGGGCAGATAGAGGCAGCTTCGGTTAATGGAACTCTTGCCGATTCGCCAGAGCCGTCCACAAGCTATATGACACAGCTTGACGTGCTGTCCGACCAGGTATTGTCGCCCGATGAGAGGATAGCGGAGTCGGAAAGGCTTTTGCCACTGTTGTTTGCGTCGTCTGATGCGGTGGTTAAGATAATCGGCAGTAACGGCACAACAATAGTGGCGACAGAGACTGCAGCTGATTTCCTTATGCGCCTGAGCACGGCCCCTGCTAGGGTCAAGGTGGTGCGTGTAAGCTCGGAACTCAACGCGGAAGGCAAGATAATTGAACTTATTGTCAGGGAGGAAAAATAGTGCTGTAGCATTGGATTGTTTTCTGTTTGCCATTCATTCAGTTTTCCGGCTTCCATGAAAACAGGCGGGCCACAATTTGCTTGGATGGACAGTGCAGTGGCTGCATGGCCTGTGTCCTGATGGGTTTGCAGCAGAGCGCGGGCAGGCTTCCGGGCCCGCCCGCGCAATTTCATTGTTAATTAATATTAACGGAAAGTAGGGGCAAGGAAAATATATTTACCTTTGTATCATATACTAGTTTCGCCCCGGCATTTCGGGCAGGCCCGCCTGATGAACGCCTGCATTGCCTTTGGATAGTACGGTCTGCGCGTGACGGTTGGGGCATGGGCCCCATGCCTTTGTCCGTGGGATTGCGCCGCGCGCCGCACACCTCTTAATGCCATTTTTATTGTGTAGCAACTTACCATTAACTGAGACATAAAACATGAGAATTCGTAAAACCACAACCTGCATCCGTAAGTGTGTGCTTGCGGTTTGCGTCACAGCACTATCCTTTGTAGCGGCAGCCGCCGACGTAGTGACGGTCAGCAGCCCCGGCCCCGGCCAGTTGCAGCTAACGCCCGAAGCCCTCATAGCCACGCACCTGAAGGTGACGGGTTATGTCGACGCGCGCGACTTCGGGACGCTGAAGGCCGCCACGATGACCGCCACGCAGGAGCTCGACCTCTCGGAGGCCACCATCTGCGAGTACCACGGCACCGACGGCAGCTACTCGCCCATCACCCCCGACTGGATAGTGGGCGACGAGCGGCCGCGCCTCTACCCGGCCGGCGAGATGCCCATACATGCTTTCACCAAGGTGGGCGACAACTCGCTCACCAAGTGGCACTATGGCGCCTCCATCACCAAGATAATACTCCCCGCAGGCCTCCGCTCGGTAAGCCCCGAGGCGTTCTGGAAGATGGGCTACCTCGCCGAGATAGAAGTGCCAGAGGGGTCGGCCACGGCGCGGAGCATAGGCGGAGCCGTGTACGACCGTGGCCTCACCCGCCTGCTGGCCGTTGCCCCGAGGCACACGGGCTGCCTCACGCTGCCCGCCACGGTCACCTCGGTGGCCGACAGCGCCCTGCACGGCGCCACCCTGTGCGGCATCGAGATAAAGGGCGCGGCCACGGTCAGCTTCGGCGAGCAGGGCGAATTTAGATGCCCCTACGTCATAGCCCCAAATACGGCTGACTACGCCGAGGCGTTCCCCGGCGTCGACGTCACCGATAAGATAGACGAGATTGTGGTAAGCAACGCGGCCGAGGGCCAGCTGGCCCGCACCGTGGGCGGCATGGGGCTGCGCGCTGCCGACGTGCGCAGCCTCACCGTAAGCGGCACCATAGGCCAGGCCGACGTGGAGTGGCTGGCGCAGTTGCCCAACCTCCACTTCCTCAACCTCGCCGGAGCCACGTTCACCGGCAGCGAGGTGGCGTTTGCGGACAACGCCCTCTGCTCGCTCTCGCTGCCACAAGGCCGGTATGCTCTTGCCATCACCGACTGCCCCTTCCTCGGCGGCAGCCTCACCGTGCCCGAGGGCGTGACCTGCCTCAGCTGCACGGGCGCGCCCATGCTCACCGCCGTGCGCCTGCCATCCACGCTCACCGACCTGGAGCCCAATTCATTCAATTCTTCGCTCGTGGCCGAGGCCGACCTCTCGGCCTGCACCGGCCTTGCCAGCCTCAGTGGCTTCGGCTCGTGCCACCGCCTGCGCACGCTGCTGCTGCCCGCCGGCCTGCAGGTGCTCAGTGGGGCATACGGCCCCGTGGAGACCGTGACGCTGCCCGAGGGGCTGCGCGAGCTCAGCGTGGGTGGCTGGAACGTGGAGACGCTGCGCCTGCCCGCCTCGCTCGAAAGGCTCGACATAAACTATATGCTGCGCCTGCGCACGCTCGACGCCTCGGCCGCCACGCAGCTGCGCGAGGCTGCCGGGCCGAGCTACTGCCCGCTGTTGGAGGAGGTAGACTTCTCGGCCTCGCCCCTGCAGCAGCACTACGGCCTCTGCTTCGACCTGTTGCCAGAGGGCATGCCGGACAATGACACGGCAGTTCCCGCCACGCGCGTGGTGATGACAGGCGGCATCCACGATGGCTGCATACACTCATCGCTCACCACGCTGCGCCTGCCATCCACGCTGCGTAGCATATCGGGCGACGGCATAGTGGGCTGCGCCAAGCTCACTGAGCTTGACCTGCAGGGCTGCGCCGCCCTTGAAGGCATATCCTCGCTCCGTGGCCTCACCTCGCTCACCACGCTGCGCCTGCCCGCCGACCTTCGCAGCATTGAAGTGTACGACTGCCCCGCGCTCACCGACATATATTTGGCCGCCGACACAGCCGCCCCCGGCTACGGCGATGCTTTCGGCGAAGGCGTGCTCGAGGCCGCCACGCTCCACGTGCCCATAGGCAGCCGCGGCCTTTACTTTGCCGACGCAGACTGGAGCCGCTGCCCGCAGATAGAGGAGTATGGCTACACGGTGCGCACCAAGTCGGCCGTGGAGGGCGCGGTGCTAAAGGGTGCCGGGCTTTACGCCCCGGGCCAGGAGGTGCGCCTCGAAGCCTCCGCCACGGCTGAGACCCAGGGCGGCAAGGAGTGCGCGTTCGATGGTTGGAGCGTGGGCGGGCAGGACTACGGCGCGCCCGTGGCCGAGTTCGCCGCCGGTGCCAACGTTACCGCTACCGCTTCATACGCCGTGGGCAAGGCCTACCTCGACGCCGCGCACATGAGCTTCGACCTCACCGCCGACAAGCCGTGCCAGGTGCTCCTGGATGTGCGCAGCAGCTACGGCTTCGAGATTTACGACGGCCAAGGGCGCGTGATGTTGGATGGGGGCGCCAACGGCGCAACGCCCTACAGCCTGCCCGCCGGCACCACGCGCCATGCCATGGCAATAGACGGGCCGTCGCGGGTGACCATAAGAGCGGCCGACGCCTATGGCAGCGTAAGTATGTCGGGCCTGCGCACGCAGCCCATGCCCGGCCTGCTCTACCTTGAGATAGACGGGATGCAGCTCGACCGCATAGACCTTTCCACCATGCCGGGGCTTTACGAGCTTAGCCTCGGTGCCAACGCGCTCACCTCGCTCGACGTGTCGCCGTGCCTCTGGCTGCGCACACTGTCGTGCAACATGAACCAGCTCACGGAGCTTGACCTCACCGAAAACATGGACCTGAAGTATCTCTACTGCGAGTACAACCGCATAAGGCGGCTGGCCTTCGCACCGGAGGCCAAGCTCTTCGAGCTGGGCTGCACAGGCAACTCGTTCGGCTTTTCGCAGATACCCGACCGTATGCAGGCCGCCGTGGTGAACGGCTCCATCGGTGACGACACACCCGTCAGCCTGTGGTATCAGCCGCCGTTCGACCCCGGCACGGGCGACTTGCTCGACCTCAGCGGCGAGCTGTTCTCCGCCGACGGCCACCCCGTGGTCGTCTCGCTTGCCCGCGACGGCACCGAGATGCCGCCGCTGGGAGGTTTGTACGCCATCACGGAGACTGGCTGGTACAGCGTTGAGATGACTTGCACCGACATGCCGTTGTTCACGTTCTGGGGCGAGTTCTACGTAAGCGGGCCGTCGGCTGCCGGGCGGTTGCCGCTCGACGGCGTGGAGATTGGCATCAGCGGGCTGCGCGTGAATGTCGGCGGACTGCCCGAAGGCAGCCGGGCCGCGCTCTTCTCCGCCGCCGGGGCGCATGTGGACGTGGCCGTGGGTAGCACGCCCAGCCTCGCTGCCCGCCAGCCTGGCGTGTACATCCTGCGGCTCACCGACGGCGCGGGGCGCACGCAGGCCGTGAAGCTCCGGCTCGAATGACCCTGCGGCGGCCCGGCGCACACGGTGCGTACAGCGTGCGCCGGGCTGCCGCAACCATGGTGGCTGTCCGCAACAGCACCATCGCAATGAGGAAGAAATCATGGCTCGCGGCCTGCCTCATGGCCCCCATGCTCCCGGCCTGCGGGTGGAAGGTGGACCTCGTGGGGCCGGGCCGATGATGAACATCCAAAAGACGTAACGACATGAAACACTCATTTGCAGCCGCACTGGCGGCACGACGGTTTGCCCAGCGCCTGCAACCTCCGAACCACATTGCTGCATATTTTCATAATAAGTGCAAATTAATTGCGCCATCCTTCGTCGGTTACACTTATTTTACTTACCTTTGTGGCGATTTAGATGTTAAAGAAACAATAAAGTTTTAGTTTTAGATGAACGTTATTACGAAGACCGTATCGCTGCCTGATGGGCGCACCATCAGCATCGAGACCGGGAAGGTGGCAAAACAGTGCGACGGGTCGTGCATGCTCCGTATGGGCAACACCGTGCTACTGGCCACTGTTTGTGCCGCAAAAGATGCAGTTCCCGGAACAGATTTCATGCCTTTGCAAGTGGATTACAGAGAACAGTACTCGGCCGCAGGGCGCTTCCCCGGCGGGTTTACCAAGCGCGAAGGCAAGCCGGGCGACAACGAGATACTCACCTCGAGGCTCGTTGACCGCGTGCTCCGCCCGCTATTCCCGTCGAACTACCACGCAGAGGTGTTTGTGAACATAATACTCTTCTCGGCCGACGGGGTCGACCAGCCCGACGCCCTGGCAGGCTTCGCCGCCTCGACGGCCCTGGCCTGCTCCGACATACCGTTCGAGTGCCCCATCAGCGAGGTGCGCGTGGCCCGCATAGGCGGCGAGTATGTCATCAACCCCACGTTCCAGCAGATGGCAGAGGCCGACATGGACATCATGGTGGGCGCCTCGGCAGAGAACATCATGATGGTGGAGGGCGAGATGAAAGAGGTGTCTGAGCAAGACATGATAGGCGCCCTCAAGGCCGCCATGGCAGCCATCAAGCCCATGTGCGAGCTGCAGGCCGAGCTCTCAAGGGAGCTGGGCAAGGACACCAAGCGCGAATACTGCCACGAGGTGAACGACGACGACCTGCGCAAGCAGATGGCCGACGAGCTCTACCAGAAGGCTTACGACGTGACCAAGCAGGCCCTCGACAAGCATGCCCGCGAGGAGGCCTTCGACAAGATACTGGCCGACTTCAAGGAGGCTTACGCCGCCGCCCACGCCGACCTCGGCGAGGACGAGATGGAGGAGAAGCAGGCCATGATGGACCGCTACTACCACGACGTGATGCGCGACGCCATGCGCCGCTGCATACTCGACGAGGGCATACGCCTCGACGGCCGCAAGTGCGACGAGATACGCCCTATATGGTGTGAGGTGGGCCCGCTGCCCATGCCCCACGGAAGCTCAATCTTCACCCGCGGCGAGACGCAGAGCCTCACCACCTGCACACTCGGCACCAAGCTCGACGAGAAGCTCGTCGACGACGTGCTCGACAAGAGCTACATGCGATTCCTGCTGCACTACAACTTCCCGCCGTTCTGCACCGGCGAGGCAAAGGCGCAGCGCGGGGTAGGCCGCCGCGAGATAGGCCACGGCCACCTGGCATGGCGCGCCCTGAAGGGCCAGATACCCGAGGACTTCCCCTACACCGTCCGCCTGGTGAGCCAGATATTGGAGAGCAACGGCTCGTCGTCGATGGCCACCGTATGCGCCGGCACGCTGGCGCTGATGGACGCCGGGGTGCCCATGAAGAAGCCCGTCAGCGGCATAGCCATGGGCCTGATAAAGAACCCGGGCGAAGACAAGTATGCCGTGCTTAGCGACATCCTGGGCGACGAAGACCACCTGGGCGACATGGATTTCAAGACCACCGGCACCAAGGACGGCCTCACGGCCACCCAGATGGACATCAAGTGCGACGGACTGAGCTTCGACATTCTCGAGAAGGCCCTCATGCAGGCCAAGGCCGGCCGCGAATACATCCTGGGCAAGCTTACCGAGACCATAGCCGAGCCGCGCGCCGAGCTCAAGCCCCAGGTGCCGCGCATAGTGCAGATAGAGATACCCAAGGAGTTCATCGGCGCCGTGATAGGCCCGGGCGGGAAGATCATCCAGCAGATGCAGGAGGAGACCGGCACCACCATAGCCATCGACGAGACCGACGGCGTGGGCAAGGTGCAGATAAGCGGCCCCGGCAAGGACAGCATCGACGCCGCCCTGGCAAAGATACGCGCCATTGTGGCCATACCCGAGGTGGGCGAGGTCTACGACGGCACCGTGCGCTCGATAATGCCCTACGGCTGCTTCGTCGAGATACTGCCCGGCAAGGACGGACTGCTGCACATCAGCGAGATTGACTGGAAGCGCCTCGAGACCGTCGAGGAAGCCGGCATCAAGGAGGGCGACAAGATCAAGGTGAAGCTCATGGAGATAGACCCCAAGACGGGCAAGTACAAGCTGTCGCACCGCGTGCTCATACCCAAGCCCGAGGGCTACGTTGAGCGCCCCACGCGCCGTGAGCGCGGCGAGCGCAGGCCCAGGCCCGAGCGCAAGCCCCGCGGCGACCACCGCCAGGACGGCGCCTTCCGCGACGAGGAGCGCGAGCCGCGCGACTTCAACGACTCGCTCGACAAGATGGGATATTAAGTAAACAACACATACCATTGTTTTAGGCAAAAATAGACTGATATCGGGACACCCGGCCGTGAGGCCGGGTGTCTTTTTTTTTACCCCTTTGTGCCTAAGGGCGAGCGGCGGCCTTAGGTGTGTGTCAGCGGCTGCCGTCGACGTCGCAGTCGAAGCTAATCTGGTCGCGCCGCTGCGGCCTCACGTCGACGGTGGCCCTGTCGCCGTCGTACACCCTCACCCTGAACCTGAAGCTGTCTTCCGTGGTGCGTGCCGAAAACTCTATGCTCAGCGCCCCGTCGGCCGTGCGCCCCTTGCTCAGCCCCGTGGCCCTCGCCTCGAAGTCGAGCACGCTGCCCGTGCCCAGCGTGGGCGTGTAGGCCCGGCCGAAGTAGGGCAGCCGCGACACCACGCTGTCGCCCCTAAGCTCCAGGAAGAAACCGTCGGTGAGCGAAACGCTGCGCCCGCGCTGCGTCATGGCCATGGTGGGGCGCAGCAGCAGGCGCCCGTCGGCGTAGGCGGCAGGGCTCACGCCGCCCTCGGCCCCGCCACCGCCGGCGGCGGGCCCCGTGGCGCAGGCCGCCATCATGGCGGCCACGGCCAGTGACATTGCAAACCTCATCATGGCCCTATCCGTTGGTTGCCCCGGCCCAACAGCCGTCGCCGGCGTAGGCCGCCCTTATCTCGGCCACATACACATCGTGCAGCCCTCCCATCTTGCCGCCATACCACCTGCCGAGGCTGCTGTCGGCAAAGCGGTCGGCCCTGAGGCTGTCGCTGTACAGCTTGCGGCACTCGAGCACCAGCCGCGCCTGGGCGAAGCCAACGCCGCCGCCGGGCAGCCCCACAGGCTTGAGCCCCGTGGCCGCCATCTTGTCGGTGTCGCGCCCCGAGTGGCTGCCGCAGTATTCGTAGGCCCGGCGCGCCTGGGCCGAGGTGCCCAGGAAGGCGAGCGTGAGCGTGTCGCTGCGCTCGGCAAAGTCGTGGGTAAGCCGCTCGGGGCGTATGAACACCACCGCCACGGGCTTGTTCCACAGCCACCCCAGGCAGCCCCACGAGGCCGTCATGGTGTTGAAGCTTTCGGACGTGCCGGCCGTCACCAGCATCCATTCCGTGCCGATGGCCCTGAACACATTGTCGGTCAGGGCCTTCACATCGATTTTTTCCATAGTCTGATGTCCTTTCTTTAAAAATCAATATTAATGTTGTCAAGTTGCAAAGTTGCTATAGGAGTGGTAGGAGGTCTGGGAGAACTGGGAGTTCTGGGAGCTTTGGGAGGTCTGGGAGTTCTGGGAGGTCTGGGATCTCTGGGAGGTCTGGGAGCTTTGGCAATTATTGGGAATGATAGGGAGTTAGCGGGCAACGGCGTTAGTGGGTAATGTCTTCTCCAACTTACCTTTACTCCCAGTTCTCTCAGTTCTCCCAGCCTTCTCAGTTCTCCCAGCCTTCTCAGTTCTCCCAGCTATCTCAGTTCTCCCAGCTCTCCCAGCCCGCCCGTTGGCGGCGGTGCCCGCCGGTAGTTGCAAAGATAGCCTTTTTCTGCCAACGCGGTCTGCCGCGCCCCTCATTTTTATATGATTTAACCCAAACCGGCGTCAGGCCCGCCACGTGGAAAAGCCACGCGACTTTGACCCTTTTGGCCAAGCAGGATTTGCCCACCTTTGGCTACAATATGATTGCCCCTTTAAAGTCCTGGTGTTGGGGGTCAATTTTATTTTACCCTTTTAAAATTTCCCGTTTTTCTTAGACCTTAACTT
>NZ_JACJJL010000025.1 GCF_016899955.1 Marseilla massiliensis
TTGCTCCATTGCGCCGGCAGCCGTGCAGGCAGCGGACGCCGCCGCTGCGCGCCCTGTCGGGCAGCGGCCTGCCCCATGCGCATAGTACGTTGGGCCGGGGTGGCGTGAAAGCTCAATGCCTCCCTGCCGTCATTCTGCATGTTATTGGTTTTTTGTCTCGCCATGCCGGCCAATCCCCACAACCCGCTTTCCCACATACCATGCTGCCGCTTCGCAGTTTTGCCACCCGCCGTGCCCTTTGCCAATGGCAGGGGCGGCTTGAATGCAAATGGCAGAAACATTCAGGGGCTTGTAGGGCGCTTATATTTATTGCGGCTTTTGCTTGCAGCGGCTTTCTGCTTGCGGCGTTTGCTGCCGCGGCACGGGCAATGTCAAAACGAGCCTGTGGCCCCCTTATATAATAATGTGTGCTTCGGCATTGACGAGTGTTGGTGGCGGACTACCGATGGAGCATTGAATCCAGGTAGCGCCAGGCAGCCGATGAGCAGTTGCCGCAACCATTAACCGTTAACACCATGGACACTCAACACGAGGCCCGCCGACCGTGATGCGCCTTAAGTGCTGCAAGAAGCCGTCTGCACGCCAGCGGCCCACTAAATCCAGTTTGCACATGTTATCCGGCTATTCGTCTGCATTTGGCCCTCATGCCGAATCAGTGAGCAATCCGCAAGGCATAGAAGCTAACTCACGAGGCACTATTGTGACCAATTTGTTTTTATTGAATATATTTTCTTTTGGTTTTGTTTTATTATCAGATATTTTTTGTAGATTTGCACAAGAGACGTTTTTTGTAAGTATTTCCATTCTGCAGTTGATATGTATGATATAAGGCGGATGATTGTTTGGGCGTGGAGATGCCGTCATAGCCGCGGCTTTGGTGTACAGTCTCCATGGGCATATAGTTTCATACGATATGTAGTGAATGAGCATTATCCGTATTATGCCTACAAACAGCTTGAAAGCAAGGTAAAGGCCGTTTCGGGGCCGGAGCGCCGGTTGTGCCAGTTGTATTTCCGCATGGCCAACTATCTGCAGCCACGTAGCGTGGTCGACTTCGGGTCGCCCTTCGAGCCGTTCAGGGCCTACGTGAGCGCCGGTTGCCGCAGGGCCGAGGTGTCGCGCGGCCCCACCCGGGGCGGAGCCTCTGCAGCCTTTAGCTGCCCGGCCACCATCGACATGGCCCGTTTCACGCCAGAGGCCTGTTGTGCCGACCTCTACCGTCGGGCTTTGGCCCATGCCGGTTCGGCCTCGATGTTTGTTGTCGAGGGCATCCACAGCAGCCGTCATGGGCGCAGGCTGTGGGCCGCGATACAGCGTGACGGCCGCACGGCAGTGACCTTCGACCTGTACTACTGCGGTATAGTCTGCTTTGACAAGAAGCGTTACAGACAGAATTATATCGTTAATTTTTAAAACATTACGGCCATGAAGTTGAATAAGGTTTATACAAGGACAGGCGACGAGGGCACCACCAGTCTGGTAGGCGGCCAAAGAGTGAAGAAAACCAATTCGCGTATTGAGGCATACGGTACGGTCGACGAGCTGAGTTCGCAGCTCGGACTGCTCGTTTCGTTCATGAAAGACGGCGCCGACAAGAATCTTGTGGTGAGGACACAGCGCAACCTGTTCACAGTGTGCTCATACCTGGCTACAGACAAGACTAAGACACCGCTCGCCCCGTCGTACACACTCGACCCGTCGGAAATTGCCCGGCTCGAGGAGGCCATCGACACAATCAATGCCAGCATACCGCAGCAGAAGAACTTCATTCTGCCCGGTGGTTCGCACGAGGCGGCCATTGCCCACGTATGCCGCACGGTGTGCAGGCGGGCCGAAAGGCGCATATTCTTCCTTGCCGAGAGCACCAAGCTCGACCCCGAGGTGCTGCAGTACATGAACCGCCTTTCAGACTATCTCTTTGTCTTGGCGAGAAAATTAAACTTTGTTGACGGTGTGAGAGAAAAAATATGGGATAATTCTTGCAAATAAGAATAAAATTATTATTTTTGCGGCTGATTTATAACTGATAAATATCAACGACTATGTATTGGACACTTGAATTGGCATCGAAGCTGGAAGACGCCCCCTGGCCTGCCACAAAGGATGAGCTAATCGACTATGCCATCCGTTCGGGCGCACCCCTCGAGGTTCTTGAAAACCTGCAGGAGATTGAGGACGAAGGCGATGTTTACGAAAGCATAGAGGACATCTGGCCCGACTATCCCACAAAGGAGGATTTTCTGTTCAACGAGGACGAGTACTGACAGTCCGCCGGCTGCCGTGCTATAGCCGCAGGAGTATGATTTTGAATGAATAAGACATTTGGGGATGACTGCATCTGATGCCGTCATCCCCTTTTTTGTTGCCTGCCTTGCATAGCGGCTCACTAGATAAATCCAGGGGGCTTTTTAGGAGTTAAGGAGTTAGGAAGTAAAGGAGTTAAGACAATGGTTTTTGTGTACAATGGAGTTAGAGGGAGGTAGAAGGAGTTACAAGGAGGTAGAGGACAATAGTATTTGACTGTCTCTTCCAGCAACACTTTCCCCATGCTCCCATAGCTCCCATGTTTCCATAACTATAGTCTGTACTCCTGTCTCCCTCCTCCAAAACAAACCCAAAACCATTGTCTTAACTCCTTTACTTCCTAACTCCTTTACTCCTAAAACAATTCCTTGAATAATGCCATTGTACTCTAACGCCATAACTCCCTGAACGTTTAAGCCCCCTATGTTTATCGGGTGTCCCTGCACATGCGCCGTAGCGAAGCAGGTTTGAGCATGCATGCGTTTGCATGCCCCGTTACGTTGCCACCGGGCCTCAATGCGCCTATGCCGTTTGTGGCATTTGTCCTGTTGCTTGCCCATGCGCATAGATTCCATGGCCATGCCCCCTGTTCTCGCTTTCTCTCGGCGCAGGCCGCAAAGCCTGCGGCACAGGGGCCAGCCGGCATAAAAGCCTGCAAGATGCAATCGTTGTGGCGGATTAATAAGTAGCTGTTCAAAATTAACCGATACAATAGACCTTGCAGTTGTCCGCTATATCTTTGCCACCATCTTGTGTGCTCTTTCGGGCCGCATACCAAAGTCTCATCGGTCGCGTAGCCCGCTACGCTCTCTCTTCGGACTTTGGCATGCATCTCTGAAATAGAGCACAATTTGATGGCAATTAATTTTGAACAACTACTTAAACCCCAAGCCGCGTGTGGCCATGCCACGCCGCGGCCTGGCCAGTGGCCCAAACCGTCGGCAGTGCAATGGCAAAAGCCCATCCCCGGAATGGGGCATGCTGTGGATGGCAATTGGCTTTCAGCCCTTGTAAGTCGGCCGGAACGCAGGCCATGGGCGGAAACCTTGTCGCGGGGCAAAAGTATGGGCGGCTTGCGGTGCCGTGTGCGTGTCTTTTTGAATAGGCGGCAAAGGCCGTTTTGCCTTGTGAAACAGGCCGTATGGCAATGCAATACAGGCCGTTTGGCAGCGTCATACGGCCCGTTTTCCCAACAGGCTGTGGCACAGTGGGTTGGGCACGACGGTGCAACTGCCGTCAACCATGCCCCCGGCCCAATGCCCGCCAGTGGGGCTTGATTCCGCTTGCGAGCCTTTGGCGGTGGCATCAAGGGCGAAACACAGCCCCAGTCAGGCCATGCGGGCACCGGCATTTATTCATTATATATCGACAATTACCCACCACCGCCTGCATTCACTTGCCGTAGTATTGCATCCAGCCATGTCTCGCCATAGCCCGCAGCGGCTTCGCCTGTGGCGCCAACCGGCATGGCAGGCAATATACTGTGGGCGCTTCAGCCTGTTTTTCAATAAACTATAAAACCCCGCGCCGCAATGGCGCAGGGTTTCAGACGGTGCAGGCAGAGGGCCCCGGGCAGAATCGGGGCGCCCCCATCAGTATTCTGGCGGCAGCCCGTTGAGTTGAGCCTTGGTAAACACAGGGCCGTCTTTGCAGACATACATCTTGCCGACGTTGCAGCGCCCGCATTTGCCCAGTCCGCATTTCATCCTGTTTTCGAGCGTGGTGTAGATGTCGGTGTCTTTGAATCCCAGCTTTTCGAGCACCGGGAACGAGAACTTTATCATCACCGGCGGGCCGCAGACCACGGCCACAGTGTTGTCCGACGACGGTGCCACCTGCTCAAGCACCGTCGGGGTAAAGCCCACCTTGCCCTTCCAGTCGGGAGTCTCGCCGCCCGGGTCGACCGTGGTTACCATGTTGACATCGGGCCTGGCTTCCCACTCCTTGAGCTTTTCCTTGTAGACAAGGTCGCCCACCGACTTGGCACCATAGATGATGGTGATGTCCTTGAACTTCTCGCGCATGTCCAGCGCGTTTTCTATGACACAGCGCATCGGCGGCAATGCAATGCCACCGGCCACGAACAGGAGGTTCTTTCCCTGCCACTGCTCTATGGGGAACGAGTTGCCGAACGGCCCGCGGAAGCCCATGGTGTCGCCCTCTTCGAGCTTGGCCAGCCCTGTGGTCACGCGCCCGGCCCTGCGGAATGTGCACTCCACGTAGCCCCGCCGTGTGGGTGGCGAGGCAATGCAGAATGTGCATTCGCCCTCGCCGAACGCCGAGTATTCGGCAAACTGCCCCGCGCGGAAGTTGAAGGCCTCGCCCTCGGCCTTGTCTTCAAACGCCAGCCTGAAAGTCTTAACCCCCGGCGCCTCGTCAGTTATCTTCTCAATCCGCATCAGGTACGGAAGGTATATGTTCTTGTTACTCATGTCCTGCAATAGCTTTTAAGTGTTCCGAAATGTTCATGTCCACCGGGCAGGCCCTCGAGCACCGCCCGCAGCCGGTGCACCCGGCCTCGCCCAGTTTCTCGGGAATGTACGAGAACTTGTGCAGAATGCGCTGCCGCCACCTCGCGGCCTGCGTCGGACGCGGGTTGTGGCCCGACGTGTGCTGCGTGAACATCGAGAATCCGCAAGAGTCCCAGCACCTTATTCGCCTGCCCCTGGCTCCGTGGGCATCTTCCTGTATGTCGAAGCACGTGCACACGGGGCACACAAAGGCGCATGCCCCGCAGCCGAGGCACCGCTCCGACTGCTCCTGCCACACGGGGCTGTCGAAAGCCCCGTCGAGCTTGGCCCTCACCTCGTCGGCGCTGAACAGCACCCTGACGTCGGCCAGGTGGGCCTGCTTGTCAATCCCATCGGCGCGTGCGGCCCCGGCCAGGTACTTGGCCGCCAGCCCTTCGCCCTTAGGCGTGAGCACCTCGACCAGCGCCCCGCCGCCGTCGGTGAGCGTCGTCACCAGGATGTCGCTGCCCTCGGTGCCGCCCGGGCTGCCCCCCACCGATGTGCAGAAGCAGCAGTCGTCGCATGTGTTGCAGCTGAAGGCCACTATCGTGGTGTGGCTTCGTCGCGCTTCGAATATGGCGTCGTCGTAGTCGCGGGTGAACACCTCGGCCACCTGCCTCATCGCCCTTGCGTCGCACGGGCGCGCTTTCCATATAATGGTGTCATTGAATCGGTCGGTGCCGGGGTTGGCCACCTCGATGTCCTTGCCGTGCTTTCTGTAAGAGAACAGTACCTCGGCCATGGGCAGCACTATGCGCTTGGCCGACTGTGCCGTCTGCACGTAGTCCTCGGCCACGGTGTCGCCCTCGGCCAGGAACTTGAAGTCGGTCTTGCCTCCCTGTGCCACCGGCGCAAAAATCCGCAGCCCGTCGCGCCTCATGTCATCGAGCCACTGGGCCAGTTGCCCGTTGGTTATATGTAGGTTTTCCATATTGTCAGGGTATGATGTTTAACGTATGAAGTCTTCCTTGTCGCCGGGCTTGAACGTAGACAGCACGTTGCCGTGGTCCATCACGCTGCCCGGTGCCACTCCGAACTCATTCTGTATGTCTTCGGCCAGCGACAGCGTGAGCAGGTGGATGGGTATGCCCATGGGGCAGGCCTGCTTGCATGCCCCGCAAGCCACGCACCTTCCGGCCATGTGCATCACCCGGCTTATCTGCCACTCCATGCTCGCCAGAGGGCTCGCCCAGGGCTGTATCCACTGCGGGCAGTTGTTGTCGACGATGCAGCGCGTGCAGTAGCACAGCGGGCATGCGGCCCTGCAGGCGTAGCACTTTATGCACCTCGACATCTCGCCCAGCCAGAACTGCCACCGCTCCTCGCGGCTCATGGCCTTGAGCCGCTCGCGCAGCTCGCGCTCCTTGCCGCTGATGTCGAGCGGCGTGCCGGCCACCACACGCTCCATGTCCCCGACCGTCGGTAGCACCGCAAGGCCCTCGCCGCTCTCTGTGCTCACAATGGCCGTGGTGCCGTCGGGTAGCTGGTTTTCCATGGCCAGCTGCACCATGGTGCGCAGCACCGGCAGCGTGGCCGTGACGGCCACCTTGTGCCCACCCACTATTTCGGGCTTGGTGAGGTATACGGCTATGTTGTTCGTGCAGCGTTCGTCGAGCACCAGCCGCCCCGTGTCGGCGGCCTCGGTGCAGAAACAGGGCCTCGTCTTGCCGTGGGCCTCTTCGTATCCAATCACTTTCGTTGCCGTTCCGTCGCCCAGCAACTTGTTGGCAAGTTCAGTAAGGTTATTCATCGCCAGCCTCCTTTCCGAGATAATCAGCCACTTTCTTGTATTCATTGTAAGGCCCCAGCTCGCGTATCGTGGCCACGGTATCGTTGACCAGGTCGGCCCACTTGGCCCCCTCGGCCGCCGACACCCACGAGTAGCGGATGCGCCTCGTGTCGATGCCCAGCGTGTCGAGCAGGCTGCGGAACACCATCCACCGCCTGCGGGCGTGGAAGTTGCCCGAGGTGTAGTGACAGTCGTTGGGATGGCACCCCGACACTATGATGCCGTCGGCCCCCGATGCAAACGCCTTGAGCAGCAGCAGGAAGTCGATTCGGCCCGTGCAGGGGAACCTTACTATCCTCACGTTCGTGGCGTATTTTATGCGGCTCGTGCCTGTCAGGTCTGCCCCGGCGTATGTGCACCAGTTGCAGACGAATGCTATTATGCGCGGTTCAAACGCAGAATTATTGTCATTGCTCATTGTCATTGATGCTATTCACTTGCTGTTAGTTGGTTGTTTCGAGCAGGGCCTCCACCTCGGCAAACATCTGCTGGTTTGAGAATCCCTGCAGGTCTATCGACTTGGAGCGGCAGAAGGCCACACAGGTGCCGCAGCCCTGGCACAGGCCGGGGTTGACCTTTGCCACCACCTTTATCACCTTGCCGCTGCGGTCTTTTATCTCTTCGCGCTCGATGGCCTGGTAGGGGCAGGCCGTCTGGCACATGAAGCATCCCACGCAGGTGCTGAACACGGGCGGCGCCGAGCGGTTGACCACAGCCACGAGCGGCTCGCGCACCAGGTCGGGCTGCGAGAACAGCGCGGCCACCTTGGCCGCCGCGCCCGACGCCGTGGCCACGGTCTCGGGTATGTCCTTGGGTGCCTGGCATGCCCCGGCCACGAAGATGCCAGCCGTGTTGGTCTCGACGGGGCGCAGCTTTGGGTGGGCCTCGGCGAAGAACTTGTAGGGGTCGTAGGATATGTGCAGCTTCTGCGCCAGCTCCTCAGAGCCTTGGTTCGACACTCCCGCGGTGGCCAGCACCACCATGTCGGCCTCAATCTCTACGGGAGTGGCCCCGAGCAGCGTGTCGACTCCCTTGACAATGAGCTTGCCTTCTTTCTCGTATATGCGGGCAACGCGGCCGCGCACGTAGTTGACGTGGTCTTCCTCGATGGCCCGGCGCACAAACTCCTCATAGTTCTTTCCGCCGGCCCGTATGTCCATATAGAACACATAAGACTCTCCCCCGTGCACCTTGTGCTGGTAGAGCATGGCGTGCTTGGCCGTATACATGCAGCATATCTTCGAGCAGTAGGGTATTCCCTTGGCCGGGTCGCGCGACCCGCAGCAGGCGATGAACACCACCTTCTCCGGCACTTTGCCGTCCGACGGCCGCCGTATCTCGCCAAGCGTGGGCCCGGATGCGGATGCCAGGCGCTCAAACTGCAGCCCGGTGATGACGTCGGCGTAGCGCCCGTAGCCGTATTCCGGGAAGAAGTCGGTGCCGAGCACGTTGAAACCGGTGGTCACAACCACCGCCCCCACCTGCTCGTTGATTATCCGGTCTTCCTGGCCGAAGCGTATGGCGTGGGTTGGGCACACCTTCTCGCACACGCCGCACTTGCCCGTGCGGTAGTGGGTGCAGTGCTCCTTGTCGATGACGGGCTTGTTGGGCACGGCCTGCGGAAACGGCACGTAGATGGCCGTGCGCCTTCCCAGTCCGGCGTTAAACTCGCTCGGAATCTTTTTCTGTGGGCATTTCGTGGTGCAGAGTCCGCAGCCCGTGCACAGGCTCTCGTCTATGCTCTTGGCCTTGAGGCGTATCTTTGCCTCGAAGTTGCCTATGAACCCGCTCAGCGAGTCGAGCTCGGCGTAGGTGTAGAGCGTTATGTTGGGGTGCTGTGCCACCTCGACCATTCGCGGCGTAAGTATGCACTGCGAGCAGTCGAGCGTAGGGAACGTCTCGGAAAGCTGCGACATGTGGCCTCCTATCGACGGCTCCTTCTCAACCAATATCACCTTGTGGCCGCAGTTGGCGATGTCGAGCGCGGCTTGTATGCCGGCTATCCCGCCGCCTATTACCAGTGCCTTCTTTGTTATGGGCACGTGGATTGGCGTCAGCGGAGAGTTGCGGCGCACCTTCTCCACGAGCCCGTGCACAATCTCGATGGCCTTCTCCGTGGTGTCGTCGCCCTTGGGATGCACCCACGAGCAGTGCTCGCGCAGGTTGGCAATCTCGCACAGGTAGGGGTTGAGCCCGGCTTCGGCGCATGCCTTTCTGAACGTAGGCTCGTGCATCCGTGGCGAGCATGCGCCCACCACCACGCCGTCGAGCCTGTGCTCGCGTATGGCGTTCTTTATCAGCGTCTGCCCCGGGTCGGAGCACATATACTTGTAATCGGTGGCAAAGGCCACTCCCTCCATTGACGCGGCGGCCTCGGCCACCTTGGCGCAGTCAACCGTTGCGCCGATGTTCTCGCCGCAGTGGCAGATGAAAACTCCTATTTTTGACATACTTCATGTTTCATTGTAGTTTGACTTCCACGATGTGGCGCTGCAGGCCGAGCGCCTTGCGGCTCAGCCCCAGGGCCAGCCCGATGGCCTGTGTGATGTATAATACGGGTATGTCCGTAGGCTCGTCGAGGCACTTGTTGATGGCCGTGCGGCGCATGTCGAGGTTAGAGTGGCACATGGGGCATGCCACCACGACGGCTTCGGCACCGCGGTCGCGGGCGTCGCCCAGTATGTTTGCCGACAGCTTGCCCACAAGGTCGGTGCGCGACACAGACAGGCCGGCCCCGCAGCATTCGGTCTTGAAGGCCCAGTCTATGGGCTCGGCGCCAATGGCCCGCATCATCCCGTCCATCGACTGCGGGTCTTCCAGCCGGTCGAAGCCGAGCACCTTGTGTGGCCTGACGAGCAGGCAGCCGTAGTAGCAGGCCACTCGGTGGGCGAAGTTATGCCTTATCTTGCCGGGCAGCAGTTGGGCGGCGTGTTCCTGCAGGTACTGCAGCACGTTGACAATCCTCACCTTTCCGGAGTATGCCATGCCCACGGCAGCGCCCACCTTGGCGGCCAGCTCCTCGTCGCGGGCCAGCTCGTGGGCGGCCACGCTGAGCCTGTTGTAGCACGAGGCGCATGGCACCAGCACCTCGTCGAAGCCCTGCCGCTCGGCCAGCGCAAGCACCCGTGCCGGCAGTGCCACCGAAAGCTCGCGGCTCATCGAGTGGGCCGCGGTGGCCCCGCAGCAGTTCCAGTCGTCAATCTCGGTAAGTTTCAGCCCCAGCTCAGCGGCCACGGCCCTCACCGATTCGTTATATTCGCGGGATGTGCCGTTGAGCGAGCATCCCGGATAGAAACCTGTATTCATGTATAGATGTTTAGTTTTAGGTTCAGTCTTTCTTGTCGATGGTGTTCGCAAATATGCGCCCCACCTTGTCGCCGTTGTCCTTAAGCCTTTCCGGCACGATGTTCAGCTTGCCCTTGGCCATCATCGTCGGTGCTATGTCCACGTCTTGCATGAGCCGCATCGTGCGCATCTTGTACTCGGCCACGAGACCTATCTCGTATGTCCGGCCGTTGTGCTTCACCATGTCGAGGAACGACTTGTGGAATGCAACTATGGGCCTGGCCTTTTCGTTTACCCGTCCCCCGGTGCGCGACAGTTCGCGCAAGTGGTCCATTATGGCCGGCAGGTCTATTTCCATCGGGCATCGTGCCACGCAGTTCTCGCAGCTCAGGCACAGCCAGATGGCCGTCGAGCCAAGCACGCGTGCGTCGGCTTTCTCCGTGCCCGTCTGCAGCAGGCGCATCAGGAAGCTCGGTGCAATGTCCATGTCGGGCGCGAGCACGCAACCGGCAGTGCACTTGCCACACTGGTAGCAGCGGCTGACGTCGACGCCAATGTCCTCTGCCAATTTGATAGATAGTCTCTTCTTGTCTTCCATTTACATTACATATAATATGTTGTTTGTATGGTAGTCGTGAGCAGCATCGGTTGCTGCGTTACGGGATTGTGCCCGTTGACTCGTTTTAGTTCCTTCGCATTGTTCTGCCATTCCGGTCTGCCGCGGTTGCATTGCGGCGCTTGCCGTAGGTAGGGAGTTGCGCTTGCGTGGCGCGTTAGTTTGTTGTTCTTGCTAAATTATTTTAGGTATTCGTTCTGTAAGCAAAGGTAATCATTTTTTGCAGAAGTGATACCTATACCATGTTATAAAGTCTTTGATTTTAGGTTTTTTTTGGTTTGCATCTCCCCAAAAGTTGTGATGCCGGCCCGGCGGCCGCCGTCTGGTTGCGCTGCTGTGGGCCTGTGGCCGTTGCAATTCGGTGTTTCTGTGCCACCATACTGCCACCCCAACAACCCGCTGCCATTCAGCGAGTTGCCGACAGGTGCCGTTCGGGCTTTCGGAATGTGCCGTTTTGCAGCCCGAAACAGGCCATTCCAGGGTGCGAAACAGGCCGTTTCGTGGCGCCATGCGGCGCATGCGTGAAAACAGGAAAGAGGCGGCTGTTTGTTGGCAGCACATTCGCAGGCATTTGAATGTTGCCTGAATGTGTGTTGAATAAAGCGTAGCGCTGGCCGGGCGCAGCCGGTCTATTGCCCGCATCCCGGCCTTGGTCGTGGCTCCCGGCCGCCCGATGCGCCTTTGCCAGGGGCAGCCGACAGTATCCACGGCGTCATGGGGTCATCGGTTTGGCTTCTGTCCGGCGCATTGGGCCCAACCGCCCGCCGTGCCGACTTGGTGCTGTTCGTTATGCAACATTAATTAGTGGGTATGATGGAAATATCGCTCTCGTTGTATCAAATTAAGATAAATTATGTGTTTGGCGCGTTCTGCAACTTATATAATATGTATATTTACGGAAATTTTAATAATTAAAGTTATGAGAAATCTTGTTACGTTAATTGTCTTGTTGTTTGCGAACTTATGCGGTGTTTACGCAAATGATTGTAAAGTTACTTACGCCCTTGACGAGGGCCTTGTTATGTATGTTATCGACTCCGAGTTCAACACGGTTGACAACGGAGGCTATGTGGCAGAAGGCAAAAACATAATGATAGCCCTGTCGTGCAAGAATGGTTATGGCTTGAAGAGCTTTACGATAAATGGTGAAGACTGCACAGACAAGCTCGGCGACAGCGATGGGAGCGGGCGAGAGTTCCAGTACATGTACCGGGTGACCGGCGACATCCATATCGAGGCACTGGCCGAGTTGAAGAAGGTGCCCGTGATAAGCAGCGTTTCGGGCAACGGCCGTCTCGAGCTGTACGACAGCGAGGGCCGGGCCATAGAGTCGGGCGAGTTGGTTACCATCGGTTCGAGCGTGACGGTCAAGGCTGTCGCCGATCCTGGAAACAGCATCGTAGAGTTCAAGGCCAACGACCGCGACATGCTGTCCGACTTGAAGTTAGGCGAAAACCAAGTCACCCTGACCCTCAGCGAGAAGACAATATTCACCGCCGTGTTCACCGGCGAGGAGAAACCCGACAACGAGTGCGCCGTGACATGGACCGTTACGGGCGAAGGCAGCCTGAGCGTTCGCTGCGGCAACAAGGTGCTTCAGTCGGGCGACAAGGTGGTGAAAGACGACTATATAGAGATTAAGCCGATGATGGCCAAGGGCTACAGCCTCACAAGCCTTACGGTGAACGGCGTAGAAATGGTGGCCGAGGTCAAGGGCAAGCTCTCGTTGCAGGTAAAGGAACCCACGGACATAGCAGCCACCTTCGAGGTGCTGCCGTTGTGGAGCGAGCTGGCTGCCGACGCCTTTGCCGGCGGCGATGGCACCAAGCAGAACCCGTACCAAGTGGAAACACCCCAGCAGCTGGCCAAGATTGCCAACGATGTGGACATGGGAACCCAGACTTACAGCGGTGTTTATTTTGACATTGTTGCCGACATCGACCTCGCCGGCTACGACTGGCTGCCCATAGGCTATAAAGATACGCAAATGAGGGAGTTCGTGTTTGACGGCATCATCAACGGCAATGGGCACAAGATACGCAACCTCAACGTCAACACAGGCGAGAACATCATATCGTCCGGGTTGTTGGGCACCACAGGAGAGCACTTCGAGCTCCACGACCTCACCATCGAAAGCGGTTCGGTCAAGGGCAACTCGATGGTCGGGGCGTTCGTCGGCTACAACCGCGGCCTGGTTGACGGTTGCACCAACTATGCCCAGGTAAGCTGCATCATATTCTATTGTGGCGGCATCGTTGGTTGCAACAGCAAGACCGATGGCATGACATCACGGATCAGGAACTGCGTCAACTACGGCAGCGTGGTGGCCGGGGCAGGCGGCATCAACGGAATATCGGCAGGCGGCATAGTAGGCGCAAACTCGGCTGTCGTGGAGGGATGCGTAAACTACGGCTCGGTTGAATCGCCCACAAGCGGTGCCGGCGGCATTGCGGCATCCATGGAAGGCGGCGTGATACGCCATTGCTACAACCGCGGCAAGGTGGAGTCGGCCATGATGGTGGGCGGCATTTGCGGAGCGGTGACAGGCCGTGAGGGCGATTGCGAGATATACAACAGCTACTCGGCAGCGTCGCTGATGTCGTATGAGGCCAACCAGAGCGGCGGCATTTTGGGCTACCTGGTGTTTATCGAGCCCAACAAGTTTAATATGCGCAACGTCTATTTCGACATCAACCTGTTTGGTGGCCCGGCCATCGCCGTTTCAAACGACGTGTTCGCCTCGTATACCATAGACAACGCCAAGGGATTCACCACCGGCCTGATGACGTCTGAAGACTTTGTGACGCGCCTGAACAACGAGACCGAGGGCGCCGAGCTTTGGGCCTTGGGCGCAGGCAATGAGAACGACGGCTACCCCGTTGTCGACCTGGACAAGTATGCCACAGGCATGGTTTCGCCGAAGGCCGCAGGCATGGCAGTGGGAGCGTCGGGCGGCACGATAAGCGTTGCCGGCGCCGACGCAGCCACCGTAGCCGAGGTGTACACCGTTGCCGGAGCGCTGGTTTACTCGGGCACCGTGGGCAACATGGCATCGCATGCCTTTGCCAATGGCCTTTATGTCGTAAGGGTTTCCGGTGAGTCATACAAGGTAATAGTGAAATGACGTCACCGGCACAGGCCGGTAGCAATAGGCAGGGAGGGCGCCATCATCAGCCGGGCGCCCTCCTTTTTTTTGTGGCATGGCGCCACCACCGTGGGCCTACGCGGCCTTGCGGGGGCCGCTGTCGCGGGGCTGCCGGCGGCCTTGGCGCAGGCATGCGCACAGGGGCAATGGCGGTACTGGGCGGCCGCCCGGGTGGCGAAGCGGCGGCATCGTCGGCAGGCGTTTGGGCCTCCGGCAGATGCCGGAGGCGCGCCCCCATTGCCAAACGGCCCGTACGGGCGTGAGAAACGGCCCGTTCGGCAGGCCAAGACAGGCCGTATCGCAACGCAAAACGGCATCTCTGCGAAACCGCTGACGGCGAGGCTGTTGCGCATCGGGCGTCAAAAAAGTCGAAAAGCTGCCGCCAGGCACAATAAAAACAGCCGTCGGAGCGTTATAACAGATGTGTTGAAGCGAAGTAGCGTAATATTGACCATGGTGGTGTTGGCCGTCATTTCGGCCAAGGCCCAGTATGACCCGGCCTTCTCTCATTATTGGGCGCTGGAGCCGTCGTTCAACCCTGCCTCGGTCGGAAAGGAGCAGAAGATAAACATCGCCGCCGCTTACGCCAAGACGATGTCGGGCTTTGAAAACAGCCCGAGCACCATGTATGCCGGCGCCGACATACCATTCTACCTGCTAAAGCTCTATCACGGTGTAGGCGTACAGTTCATGAACGACGCCATAGGCCTGTTCTCCCACAAGCGTTTCGCGCTGCAGTATGCTCTCAAGTACCCTCTGCTGGGAGGCAACATAAGCGGTGGGGTCAACCTGGGGCTGCTCAGCGAGGGCTTCGACGGCAGCGGGGTAGACACCGGCGAGCCCGACGACCCGGCGTTCCCGTCGTCAGACGCCACCGGCACGGGCGTCGACATCGGAGTGGGGCTGTACTATATGCACCGCAACTGGTGGGCAGGCTTCTCCGTGCTGCACGTCAATGCGCCCACCATAGACATCGGCGAGACGCAGAGTTTCAAGATAGACCGCACGTATTATTTGACCGGAGGATACAATATTAAGCTCAGAAACCCGTTCTTAACAATACACCCGAGCGTCATGGCACGGTATGACGGAACAGCCTACAGGGCCGACGTGACAGGGCGGGTGAAATATACCAACGGCAAGAAAATGATGTACGGCGGACTGTCGTACAGCCCAACCAACTCGGTGACGGTGATGGTTGGCGGCAACTTCCACGGCGTAAGCCTCGGCTACAGCTACGAAGTGTACACCTCGGCCATAAGCATCGGCAACGGAAGCCACGAGATATTCATTGGCTACCAAACCGACATGGACCTGGGAAAGAAGGGACGGAACAAGCATAAAAGTGTGAGATTACTGTAACAGATATGGACAAGAGAACAATCATAACGGCACTCTGCGCCGTGGCGACGCTCTCGCTCGCGGGATGCTTCGGCGGCAAGGCGTCGATGGCGTCGGGAGGCGAGGTCACCGGCACGGGCGGCAAGGCCTTCTCGGAGCCTACGCCCTACGGGATGGTGATGATACCGAGGGGCCACCTCAAGATGGGCTTGGAAAAGGAAGACAGCCTGTGGGGAAAGCAGACTCCCGTAAGGGACATCTCTGTCGAA
This sequence comes from Marseilla massiliensis, assembly GCF_016899955.1. Classification (GTDB taxonomy): domain Bacteria; phylum Bacteroidota; class Bacteroidia; order Bacteroidales; family Bacteroidaceae; genus Prevotella; species Prevotella intestinigallinarum. The sequence goes on from NZ_JACJJL010000025.1 coordinate 15,260, forward strand.
GGCTTCTGGATGGACGAGAAGGAAATCACCAACTCGCAGTACCGCCAGTTCGTGTACTACGTGCGCGACTCCATAATACGCGAACGGCTGGCCGACCCGGCATACGGGGGCGACGAGACATACAAGATAGAGGAAGACGAAAACGGCGACCCGGTAAAGCCGTACCTCAACTGGAAGAAAGCCATCCCGCGCAAGCCCAACGAAGACGAGCTGAGGGCCATCGAGAGCGTATATACCACCAACCCCGTGACCGGCGAGAAGATGCTCGACGCCAGCCAGATGAACTACCGATACGAGATTTACGACTATGCCGAGGCGGCCAAGCGCAAGTACCGCACCGACCCGGCGCAGCGTAACCTCAACACCGACGTGCGCGTAAACCCCGACGAGCAGGTGTGGATATCGAAGGACACTGCATACATCGACGACGAGGGAAGGGTGGTGAGGCAGACCATCAACCGCCCCAGGAGCGGCCCGTGGGACTTCCTCAACACTTACATCGTAAACATTTACCCCGACACCACATGCTGGGTGAACGACTTCCCCAATGCCGACAACGAGTCGTACATGAGGCTCTACTTCAGCAACCCGGCTTACAACGACTACCCCGTGGTAGGAGTGACGTGGGAACAGGCCAACGCCTTCTGCGTATGGCGCACAGAGTTCCTGCTCAGGGGCCTGGGGCGCGCCGCACAGTTCGTGCAACGTTACCGCTTGCCCACCGAGGCCGAGTGGGAGTATGCCGCCAGGGGGAAGAACCAAGACGAGTTCCCATGGGAAATGGAAAACACCGCGAGCGGCGACGGATGCTTCTTTGCCAACTTCAAGCCCGACAACGGCAACTACACCAAAGACGGCAACCTGATAACCAGCAAGACAGGCATCTACCAGGCAAACACCAACGGGCTCTACGACATGGCGGGCAACGTGGCCGAATGGACAAGCACCGTCTACACCGAGGCCGGGGTGGAAATGATGAACGACATCAACCCGCAGCTCGAATACAAGGCCGCCCTCGAAGACCCGTACCGCCTGAAGCGCAAGAGCGTTAGGGGCGGGTCGTGGAAAGACCCCGAGTCTTACATACGCTCGGCATGGCGCTCCTACGAGTACCAAAACCAGCCGCGGTCGTACATCGGGTTCAGGTGTGTGCGCAGCCTGGCCAATACCACAAGTGAGAAAATCAAAAAATCGAAGAAGAGATGACTGAATACAGCAAGTTCAACATAATCTACCGCCTGCAGAAGTGGCTCGACAGCGTGCCCGGCCAGACGTTCCTTAATTACGCTTACAGCTGGGGTGCATCCATCGTTATCCTCGGAACGCTCTTCAAGCTCACTCACTTGCCCGGCGCAAACATAATGCTCTACATCGGAATGGGCACCGAGGTGATTGTGTTCTTCATCTCGGCCTTCGACCGACCGTTCGACAAGACGGCCGACGGAAAGGACTTGCCTACCCACGCTTTCGGCGAAGAAGAAGCCGAGGAGAGCGCTGCCGGCGCTGTCGGGCAGCCTGCCCAGGCGGCCGGTGCCGGCCCCGTGGTCTACGGTGGCGGCGGTACGGTGATATTGGGCTCGCCGTCCGACGCTGTCGCGGCGGCTTCAGCCGATGGCGCCGCAGCCGCAGAAGGCGCCACCGAGGGCGCCGTGGCGTCGGTGGCTCAGGGCCCGCAGGGGGCTTCGGTGGCCGTACCGTTGGGCGGCATGGCCTTTGTGCAGCCGCAACCACAGGTCACCCCCGAGATGGAGGAGGCCGCAAAAGAGATGGAGGAGGCCACCGCCAACTACATCGACGAGCTGCGCAACCTCACGGAGATGCTCGCCAAGGTGTCGGAACAGAGCCAGCGGCTCACCCGCGACTCCGAGGAGATGGAAAACCTCAACCGCACCCTCACCGGAATATGCAAGGTTTACGAGATGCAACTCAAGGGCGCGAGCGCACAGATTGGCACCATCGACCAAATCAACGAGCAGTCGCGCCGCATGGCAGAGCAGATAGCCGAGCTCAACGCCATCTACTCGCGCATGATAGAAGCCATGACTGTCAACATGAAGGCAGCCGCGCCGCTCAAGGACTGACGGCCGGCGGCGAGCGTGCCGAGGCATTTTTGTTTACATGGGAGGCCCCTGCCGTGACGCGGCGGCCGCCCGATTGGAAAATATAACGATATGGCAATAAAGAAAAGACCTGTTTCCCCGCGCCAGAAGATGATAAACCTTATGTATGTCGTCCTTATGGCCATGCTCGCCTTGAACGTCTCGACAGAGGTGCTCAACGGCTTTTCCATCGTGGAGGAGAGCCTGAGCCGCACAACGGCCAACTCCGCGAAGGAGAACCAGGTCATATACGATGATTTCAGCGAGCAGCTCAAGGCCAACCCGGCTAAGGTGAAGGCATGGTTCGACAAGGCCCAGGCCGTCAGGCGCATGAGCGATTCGCTGTATAACTTTGCTGACGAACTGAAGGTGGCCATAGTGAAAGAGGCCGACGGCGAAGACGGAGATGTGAAGAACATCGTGGGCAAGGAAGACCTCGAGGCAGCCAACCAAGTGATGCTTGCCCCCGGGCGCGGGCGCGGCCGCAAGCTCTACGACGCCATCAACTCGTTCCGCGAGCGCATCCTGGCCATGGTTACCGACCCCACGCAGAAGGCCATCATCAGCAGCAACCTGTCTACCGACGTGCCCCACAACATACAGACCATGGGCAAGAACTGGCAGGAGTACATGTTTGAAGACATGCCCGTGGCCGCGGCCGTCACGCTCTTGTCGAAGCTCCAGAGCGATGTGCGCTACGCAGAGGGCGAAGTTTTGCACACGCTCGTGTCGAACATCGACCTGAAGGACATACGTGTCAACTCGCTAAATGCCTTCGTTATACCCAACTCGCAGACCATCGTGCGGGGCGACAAGTTCTCGGCTCACATCGTAATGGCCGCCGTCGATACCACCCAGGTGCCCGAGATATACATCGGCAACCGCAAGATGAACCTCAAGGACGGCCTTTACGAGACGGTATGCTCGCGTACCGGCGACTTCACCCTGGCCGGATACATCGAGATGCTCAACGGCAACGGAGAGCGCGTGCGCCGCGATTTCAGCCAGAAATACACCGTTGTCGACCCCAGCGCCACCGTCTCGGCCGACCTCATGAACATGCTCTATGCCGGCTACAGCAACCCGATAAGCGTCAGCGTGCCCGGTGTGCCGCTCAACAAGGTGACGGCGACGATGACCGGAGGCACTTTGCAGCCCGTGGGCCCGGGCCGCTACATAGCCCGTCCCACCGCCATCGGCAAGGACGTGACCATCACCGTGTCGTCGACCAATACCGGCCGTGTGCAGCAGATGGGCCAGTTCACGTTCCGTGTGCGCAAGCTGCCCGACCCGACGGCATACATAGCCATGGCCGACGAGCACGGCAACCCCACGCGATACAAGGGCGGCGGCCTGCCCAAGGCGAGCCTCATGGCTGCCGACGGCATCGGGGCGGCCATCGACGACGGCATACTCGACATAGGGTTCCGCGTGCTCAGCTTCGAGACGGTGTTCTTCGACAACATGGGCAACGCCGTGCCCATGGTGAGCGACGGCGACAAGTTCTCCGACAGGCAGAAGACAACGTTCCGCCGCCTGGCCCGCAACCGCCGGTTCTACATATCGCGCGTCACGGCCGTAGGCCCCGACGGGCTCCAGCGCACGCTGCCCACGTCGATGGAGGTCATTGTAAAGTAAAACCAGACATAAAGCCTTTTAAGATATGAAACGACTGTTGTTCATTACAATCATAGCGCTTGCCGCGGGGGCGGCATCGGCACAACCCAAGATGAGGCGCAGCCAGGCTGCCGCCAAGCAGGCCCAGCAGGCCTCGGGGCAGATGACAAGGCGTGCACAGCTGATGTTCCCCACAACAATCGACATGCCCGAGGACGTGGTGTGGCGGCGCGACATCTACCGCGAGATAGACCTCATGAAAGATGCCAACGCAGGCCTGTATTACCCCGTGGAGCCCATAGGCAGGCAGCTGAACCTGTTTACCTACGTGTTTAAGCTGGCACTCAACGGCTACATACCCGTCTACGAATACAGGCTCGACGGCAACGAGGCGTTCACCGACTCGGCCAAGGTGCAGATGAAGACCGTGCTCGACAATTACCACATATTCTACGAAGAGAGCAACGGCAAGGTAAGGGTTGACAACAGCGACATACCGTCGGCCGAGGTAAAGTCGTACTACCTGAAGGAGAGCGCCTATTTCGATCAGGCCAACTCGTCGTTCCACCGCAAGGTGATAGCCATCTGCCCGGTGATGACCCGCGACGACGATTTCGGCGGGGAACCGTCGAAGTATCCGCTGTTCTGGGTGAAGTATTCCGACCTCGAGCCGTTCCTCAGCCGCCAGGAGGTGATGACCAGCAACCTAAACAACGCCGCCACGATGAGCATGGCCGACTATTTCACGCTCAATCGCTACGAGGGCAGCATCTACAAGACCAACAACATGCTCGGGCGCACGCTCGCCCAGTACTGCACCACCGACTCTGCGCTCACCAAGGAGCAGAGGCGCATAGAGGCCGAGCTGGCCAAGTTTGAGCAGAACATATTCGGCGACCAGGAGCGCAAAGACTCGCTCGACAGCATAGCCAAGAACGACCCGAAGGCTGTCAAGGCAGCCAAGAAGGCAGAGAAGAAGCGCAACCGCCGTTCGCGCCGCTCGTCGGTCGGCTCGTCGACGCCTGTGTCGTCGGGTTCGTCGGCCCCGCGCGTCACCGTGCGCCGCCAGCGCCACTGACGGCACGTGGCTGTGGCCGGCCCGCCGGCCGCGCTTGCCGGCGGTCGGCTTGTGTCGGTCGCAATGCCGCGGTGCAGCCGTAGCCTACTATTATCAATCAAACAATAACAATTATGAAGAGAGTTTTTACAGCCATTCTTTTCGTCGTGGCTCTCATGACGGCCACGGCCACCCAGGCACAGATTAAGTTCGGACTAAAGGGCGGACTCAACGTGACCAACATGAGTTTCAGCACCGACGTGATTGACAAGTCAAACCAGACGGGATTCTTCGTAGGCCCGACGGTAAAGTTCACCCTGCCGCTGGTGGGACTGGGCATCGATGCCGCCGCCCTGTATGACCAGCGCGACGCCAAGGTGGGCGACGAAGGCGACGAGCTTACGCTGAAGCAGCGCGCGATAAACATTCCCATCAACCTGCGCTACAACATCGGGCTGGGCAGCATGGCCGGCATTTACCTTGCTGCAGGTCCGCAGTTCGGCTTCAACATCGGCGACAAGACGTTCTCGTTTGACGATGGAATCAATTACGACATGAGCAAGACCAACTTCAGCATCAACGTCGGTGCGGGCGTGTCGCTCATCCAGCACCTCGAAATTGGCTTCACCTACAACATTGCCTGCGGCAAGACGGGTGAGGTGAACGTGCTGGACGTGGTCGACAACACCTGGAACCAGGTTACCAAAGGCCGTGCCAACGCATGGCAGGTGTCGGCAGCCTACTATTTCTGATGGCCCTGCAGCGATGGCCAATGTAGCGGGTTGGGCAACCGCGCCCGTTGCTTCAGTGCAATGGTTTGTGCCCTCCTTCCACCTCGTTGCCTATGCCTGCCTAAATGGCTGAGGCCGAGGCTGTTGGCCGCCAGTGCCATTCCATACGGCAAAACAGGCCGTCTTGCATTGCAAGACGGCCTGTTTCGCATTGTGAAACGACCCGTTTCGCATGGCCGCATGGCTGGCGGCCTGTCACCGGTCGGCTTAGGGCATGGGCCGTCAGGCCCAACTGCATGATCATGCAGCCGCCAAGCCACTCCCCGTTTCAGCGCTCACAGGCCTCGGCCACCGCCTGGAGCGTGGCGCGTTGGGCCACGGCCGTGGGTTAGTTGCTGCGGCTGCACGATGCCTAATGCTTTGTATGGCATGGCCACCGATGGCCTGCGAGGCAGCGAAACAGTGGTCTCTGTGTTTGCATTTGGCTTTGCAGCCACATCCCTCCTCACCTTGCAGCCTTGTTGCCGCCTTGCCTCGGCTGGCCACGCTGGGCCTTATGCAGAGGCTGCAACCGGTGTGCGCGTTAAGGCGTGTGCATTTGCTTTTGTGGAAAACGCCCTGTCTGATGGGGCATCGGCTGCGTCAAGAAGCCTCCGGCAGCCAGCCGGCCGGTTTTTGCCTACCTGCCGCCGCCCCCTCCGGGCGATGCCCCCGTGCGGGCGTCGGTCTGCGTCTGTGTGTTGCTGCTGCTGTCGCTGTTGCCCGTTGCCGTCTTGCACCCTGCCGTGAGCAGGGCTGCCGCCAGCAGGGCGCATGCCGTCTTTGTGGTTGGTCTCATTGTCGTCGTGTGTTGATGATGGCTGCAAAGATAGCAAAAACGCCCGACAGTGCAAAATAATCGGGCCGCCCTTGCGTTATGAAAAGTATGAGGACAATAGCTTTGGCCGTATTGGCAGTGCTGTGCGTCGCCCCTGTGCGCGCGTCGGTGGCTGCCGACACCCTTGGCCGCGACGGCGGCCTGCCCGTGCGTGTGGCGCGAGTCAGGCATGCCATCGACAGCATGCTCAACCGCCGCGACACGCGCGACAGCGCGCGCGTGGACACCACCTACCTGCGCCGTGCGCCAGAGCGGTTGAGGCTAAAGGTGCGCATCAACTGTTCGGGCTCCGACATCGACACCCGTGGCGTGTACGGCGGCGCTCCCTACGAGGCCAGGCTCGAGGCCAAGCTGAGAACAACCCTGAGCTTCGGCGCCTCATACCGCGGCCTGTCGGTGGGCGTGGCGCTCAACCCGGCCAAGCTTACGGGCGAAGACAGAGACTACGAGCTGATCCTCAACGCCTACGGCAACCGTTGTGGTGCCGACGTCATACTGCAGTCGTCGAAGACATACGAGGGTACGCTCGGCGGCGGGGTGGGCGACCGCGACGTGCCTGTGGGCAGCGTCAGCCAAGACATGCTGACGGTAAACGCATATTATGTGTTCAGCGGGCGGCGCTTCTCGTTTCCCGCCGCGTTCACCCAGTCGTGGCTGCAACTGCGCAGCAGCGGCAGCTTCATGCTCGGGCTTACCCTCATGGGCGGCCGCCTCAAGTCGGCCCAGGGTGCCGACGGGCTGTCGGGCGAGCGCACGCTGGGCATCATCTGTGCCGGCATAGGCGCGGGCTACGGCTACAACTGGGTGGTGGGAGGCAAGTGGTTGCTGCACCTCTCGACGCTGCCCGAGCTCGTGGTGTTCAGCCGCAGCCGCCTCACCACGCCCGGCGGCCGCGAGAAGATGCCCTACCGGTTTCCCAACGTCATAGCCGTGGGGCGCATGGCCGTGGTGCGCCACTTCGACAGATACTTCGTTGGCATGACCGCCGTGGTCAACACCTCACACCTGGGCGACAGCCGCCAGTTGTCGGTTGGCAACACCAAGTGGCGCGCCCGCATGTTCGTAGGCGTAAAGCTATAGCCTCTTTTGGGCTCACTGGATAAATCCAGGGGGCTTTTGGGGAGTTAAGGAGTTAGGGGGAGTAAAGGAGTTAAGACAATAGTTTTTGTGTATTTTGGAGTTAGAGGAAGGTAGAAGGAGTTACAAGAAGTTAGAGGACAATAGTTTAGGGTATATTTAGGAGTTAGGAAGTTAAGGGGAGTAAAGGAGTTAAGGCAATGGTTCTTCTTGCGGGATTTTTGGAGTTATATGGAGTTAGAGGACAACTGTCTGCACTTCTGTCTCCTGCCTCCTGTCTCCAAAATATCCACTAAACCATTGTCTTAACTCCTTTACTCCCCTTAACTCCTTAACTCCTAAAACAATTCATTGAATAATGCCATTGTCCTATAACTCCCTAACTCCATGTACGTTTAAGCCCCCTGTGTTTATCGGGTGGCCCTCTTTATAGTTGCCACAACATATTCCGAGCGAGTGCCTATGCGGAACTTGCCGCCCCATATACCCATGCCCGAGCTCACATAGTAGCGCGTGCCGCCCCTTTGCCATTGTCCGAAGGAGCATTCGTAGACGGCGTCGGTTATCCACGATATGGGCCACAGCTGGCCGCGGTGCGTGTGGCCGCTGAGCTGGAAGTCGGCTCCGGCCCTCTCGGTGCGCTCCAGGTGGTATGGCTGGTGGTCTACTACGATGGTAAACTTGCTGCTGTCGGCCATGCCCATGAGCTGGGCCACACTCTTGCGCCGCGGGTTCGAGCGGTCGTCGCGCCCTATCACGCACAGTCCGCCCACCGTTGCCACGCTGTCGCGCAGCAGCGTTATGCCGGCCTCGGCCATGAACCTCTCGGCCTCGGCCATCCCCCCTATGTACTCGTGGTTGCCCGGGCTGGCCAGCACCGGGGAGTTGAGACGCCTCAGCTCGTCGGCCATGCCTTCCTCTTCGAGCGGCCTCAGGCTTCCGTCCACGATGTCGCCGGCGATGAGTATCAGGTCGGGGCGCTCGGCGTTTACCATGTCCACCCACCGGGCCAGTTCCTTTCGCCGGTTGTGGTAGCCCAGGTGCAGGTCGCTCATCATCACCACCTTCATGTCGCGGCCTATGTCCTTGGCCGTGGCAAGCTCCAGCGGCTGCCTCACCTTGTGCCTGTAGTTGAAGTAGCCGTAGGTGAACGTTACGGCCATCAGCGCCAGCAGGGCGGCTGCTGTGTAGCCGTTGGCGTGCAGCCACGACCTCGGCACCACGTGGGCCAGCCTGCCGATGTCGAGCAGCAGGAACGCCATCACGGTGTAGAGCAGTATGAATATCGAAGAGTTGCCTGTCTCATAGCATGCCGAGGCCAGTCCGAGCGGCAGCCTGTCGATGAGCCGCGAGAAGTTGAGAAACAGGGTGAGGAAGGCCAGGGTGCACATTGCCACTATAGCCCCGCGCCATGGTGCCCCGAACGGCAGCAGGCACCAGATGTGCCACAGGGCGTATGCCAGCCCGGCCAGTGGCAGCACGAAAAAGATAATTATCCACATGTCGGTTGTCTGTTTATGCTTTAGTAGTTGGTTTCGTTGGCCGCGGCTTCAGCCCATGCCGGGCGCCAGGCCGCAGTATGTCGTTTAGGTGTCGTTGCCGCGCCTGCCGGGCGCTTTCGCCGTCATGCCGGCATCTTGCCCGCAGCCCGGCCACGCAGCCGCCCGCCTTGCTTTCGGCAATGTGTGCCGGCATGCCGGGCCGGCGGCGTGATGCAGCCGCATTGGTGGCCGATGGCCTGTTTGCCCCGAGGCCGTCCCATGCCGTAGGCGGCGTTGCGTCTGCCACCGTGCAGGCTTGTTGGTGCCGCAGCAAGAGAAGTCGGCGCGGCTCACGGCCTGCTGTTGCGTTAGCCGTGCGCCGCGCCGTTGCCCTGCCGCCCGAGCGAAGATGCATGGCCTGGGCGGCGGTGCCGTTGTCACAGCGGTACGTCGGCCAGTATCTTGGCAGTTGCCCCGGTGCATCCCGCCACGAAATTGGCGGCGTCTTTGCCGGCCTCGGCCAGCCTGTTGCCGTCGCCGGCGAATCCGTCCATGAGCGAGGCAAAGTCGTCGGCCGAGCCCACCTCGAATCCGCCGCCGGCGGCCATCAGCCCCTGCGCTTCCTGGAAGTGCTTGTTGTTTGGGCCGAAAATCACCGGTATGCCCCACACGGCGGCCTCGAGCACGTTGTGTATGCCCACCCCGAAGCCGCCGCCCACATAGGCTGCGCAGCCGTAACGGTAGGCGCTCGACAGCAGTCCGAAGCAGTCGATGATGAGGCAGCGCGCCCGGGCGGCTTCGTCGGGCGTGGTCTGGGTGTACCTCACTGTCTTCATTTCCACGCGTTGCTCTATCTGCCTGAGGTGGTCTTCGCCTATCTCGTGGGGCGCAATGACCAGTTTCCAGTCGTCGCGGCTGTTGAAGTAGGGTATGAACACGTCGCCGTCGGGGGGCCAGCTGCTGCCGGCCACAAACACGTTGCTGCCTTTTGCGAATGCTTCCACAATGGGCAGGCATTTCGACTGCTCCCTTATCTGCAGCACGCGGTCGAAGCGCGTGTCGCCCGCGACGGTCACCTCGGTGATGCCGAGCGAGGCCAGCAGTTGGCGGCTCACCTCGTTCTGCACGTAGAAGTGGGTGATGCACTTGAGCACGCCGGCATAGCTGCGGGCGTACCAGCGGAAGAACACCTGGCCCGGCCGGAATATGCTCGACACGCTGTAGACCGGTATGCCGCGGTGTTTGAGTATGTGCAGGTAGTTGTACCAGAACTCGTACTTGATGAAGAAAGCCATTACCGGCCTCACGAGCCTCAGGAAGCGTATGGCGTTGAGGCGCGTGTCGAGGGGCAGGTAGCACACAATGTCGGCGCCAGAATAGTTTTTCCGCACCTCGTAGCCCGACGGAGAGAAGAACGTGAGCAGTATTTTATACTCGGGATGCTCGCGCCTGAGCTGCTCCATCAGAGGCCTGCCCTGCTCGAACTCGCCGAGCGAGGCGGCGTGGAACCACACGTAGCGCGCCGCCGGGTCGACCTTGCGTTTCAGCACGTCGAAGGCTTCGCGCTCGCCGTGCCACATCTTCTTGACCTTCGAGTCGAACAGGCTGGCTATTGCCACGCCAAGCATGTAGATGTATATCGCTATGTCGTACATTGCGCTTGTCAGCCGAGTGTGTCGATGGCACGCCTCATGCGTGCAATGGTTTCATCCTTGCCGAGGAATGCCGAGATGTCGAACATGCCCGGGCCTTTGCCTTCGCCCACGAGCGTCAGGCGCCATGCGTTCATAACATCGCCCAGCTTGTAGCCCTTGTCCTGAATCCATTGCTCCACGGTGTGCTCCTGTGCCTGTATCGAGAAGTCGTCGGTGGCTTCGAGCAGGGCGGCCAGTTCGCCCATTACGCGGGCCGAGTCTTCCTTCCAGCGCTTGCGGCGGGTCTTCTCGTCGTAGGCCGTAGGCGCCACGAAGAAGAAAGAGCAGAGCGGCCACAGCTCGCTGACGAAGTTCACGCGGTCTTTCATCATGGCCACCACGGCGCGCACCTGGCTGTCGGTGGCGGCCGGCACGTGGCTCCTCACTATGGGGGCGAAGAGCGCGGCCACCTCGTCGTCGCTCTTCATGAGCATGTATTCATGGTTGAACCAGATGCATTTCTTGTAGTCAAACTTGGCTCCGGCCTTGCTGCACTTGGTTATGTCGAACAGCTGGCACAGCTCGTCGAGGCTGTATAGCTCACGCTCCGTGCCCGGGTTCCAGCCCAGCAGGGCGAGGAAGTTGATGACGGCCTCGGGGAAATAGCCGCTTTCGCGGAACCCCGCCGACACTTCTCCGCTCTTGGGGTCGTGCCACTCGAGCGGGAAGACGGGGAACCCGAGCCTGTCGCCGTCGCGCTTGCTCAGCTTGCCCTTGCCCTCGGGCTTGAGCAGCAGTGGCAGGTGGGCGAACCGGGGCATGGTGTCGGCCCAGCCGAAAGCCTCGTAGAGCAGCACGTGGAGCGGGGCGCTGGGCAGCCATTCCTCGCCCCTTATCACGTGGGTTATCTCCATCAGGTGGTCGTCTACGATGTTGGCCAGGTGGTAGGTGGGCAGTTCGTCGGCGCTCTTGTATAGCACCTTGTCGTCGATGATGTCGCTCTTTATGCGCACGTCGCCGCGAATGAGGTCGTCGACATGCACCTCGCGCCCCGGCTCAACCATGAATCTCACCACGTATTGGGCCCCCTGGGCTATGAGACTGTCCACTTCATCCTTGCTCATGGTGAGCGAGTTGCGCATCGACAGGCGCGTGTGGGCGTCATACTGGAAGTTCTGCACCTGCCCGCGCTTGGCTTCCAGCTCCTCGGGCGTGTCGAAGGCAATGTAGGCTTTGCCTGCGTCGAGCAGCTGCCTGACGTATTCCTTGTATATGTCGCGGCGCTCGCTCTGGCGGTACGGGCCCTTGTCGCCTCCGAAGGAAACCCCCTCGTCGAACGTTATGCCGAGCCACTTGAACGACTCAATGATGTATTCCTCGGCGCCGGGCACGAACCTGTTCGAGTCGGTGTCTTCTATCCTGAACACCAAGTCGCCGCCGTGCTGGCGTGCAAACATATAGTTGTAAAGTGCGGTGCGTACGCCGCCGATGTGCAATGCCCCGGTTGGGCTGGGCGCGAAGCGCACCCTTACTCTTCTCTCCGCCATTATAATAAAATCTATATCAGCAAATATTTTTGTGCAAAATTACAATAAATTTTTCACTATTTATACTTTTCCACCATATTTATCAGCTTATTCCTGCATAAAAGCAGCCTGCGGCAGGCTCGCCGGGCGGCAGGGGCGGGTACGGGGGCTGCCAGAAAATCGCCGGTGGGCGCGGTGCCGATTTGCAACGCTTTGTGCTACAGCGGGTTGCGCCGGCGATATGACTGCCTCGTAGAAAAGGTGGCCAGGTGTGGCCTGACGGGCGGCCCTGTGGCGTGGCGCGGCCTGTACGGCATTCCCCGGCACCCCGTCCGGCCCTGCCGTGCCATCGGTTGTAAACAAAAAGGCCGCCCGTGGCAGGCCGCGGCCAGTAGCCCGGCGCCATGTGTCAGCGCCACGCTATCAACCGGCTTCTGCACCCCGGCACACGTCGCTGGCGGGCTTGAAGGCCAAATAATCACACAGCCACTTTGCCGTATCAGTTTTTTTTCGTATTTTCGCAATCGCAAACCAGACTTGAAATCATTCATGGCTTATGAGCACATTCAACAATAGGGAAGACATAACGTGGCGCGACATACTCGTGCGTGCTGCTGTCATCATCTGCACCGTGGCCATAACGGTGTGGGCCATGCCCAACGACAGCCGCAACTATTTCCGCGTGGAGCAGGGCAAGCCGTGGAAGTATGGCGACCTCACGGCGCCTTTCGACTTCCCGATATACAAGTCGGAGGAGGCCATAAGGCAGCAGCGCGACAGCATACTGGGCGCCTATGAGCCATACTACCGGCTGAACAGCGACGCCGAGGGGGAGCAGGTGCGCAAGTTTGTGTCCGACTTCAGCAACGGGATTCCCGGGCTCAGCGACGACTACATAAGCATTATAGCCAACAGGCTGCACGCTCTCTACCGGCGGGGGATAATAAGTGCGGCCGACTACAAGAAGCTCAACACCGACACTTCGCGCACCATACGCATAGTAAGCGGCAAGAGCGCCGTCAGCGTGAGGCTCAACTCGCTGTATACTACGAAGACCGCCTACGAGAGTCTGTTCATCGACGAGACGCTCGAACAGCACAGGCAGATACTGCAAAAATGCGACCTCAACGACTATATCACGCCCAACGTGGTTTACGACAGGGAGAAGAGCAGCACTGCGCTCAACGACCTCATGAACGGAATACCACTGGCCGTGGGCGTGGTTCAGAAGGGACAGAAAATCATTGACCGCGGAGGCATCGTCGACGAGAAGGTGTACCGCATTCTTGACTCGTTCAAGAAGGAAAACGAGCGGCGCAGCCGCGACACGCGCCAGATACGCATGACCACGGCCGGCGAGGCGCTCTATGTGCTCATAGTCATCATTGCGTTCACGGTTTACCTTAGCCTTTTCCGCAAGGATTACTTTGACAAGTCGCGCAGTATAGCCATGCTTTACTGCCTGATCATAATCTTCGCGCTGCTCACATCGCTGTTGGTGCGCAACACGTGGTTCCATGTCTACCTGCTGCCTTACGCCATCGTGCCAATATTCATACGTGTGTTCATGGATTCGCGCACGGCCCTCATGACCCACCTGGCCATGGTGCTGGTGTGCGCCTGCATGTTGCAGAACCCGTTTGAGTTTATTGTGCTCGAGACAGTGGCCGGCATGACTGCCATATACAGCCTGCGCGAACTGCAGTACCGCTCGCAGCTGTTCAAGGCTGCCATAGTGGTCACGCTGGCGGCGGCGGCCATCAACTTCGCCTTCGACCTCATGCACGCGTCGGAACTGGCTGGCCTCGACATGACAAACTACAACTACCTCATCGTCAACGGTGTGCTCCTGCTCTTTGCCTACCCGCTGCTCTACGTGGTGGAAAAGACGTTCGGCTTCATTTCCGACATCACGCTGATAGAGCTCTCGAACACCAACAACGAGCTGTTGCAGCGCATGAGCGAGGTGGCGCCAGGCACTTTCCAGCATTCCATACAGGTGGGCAACCTCGCGGCGGCCATTGCCAACAAGATAGGGGCCAAGAGCCAGCTCGTGCGCACGGGCGCTCTGTACCATGACATAGGCAAGATGAACAACCCGATATACTTCACCGAGAACCAGTCGGGCGTCAACCCCCATGAAAACCTGTCGTGCATAGAGAGCGCGCAGATAATAATCAGCCACGTCACCGACGGGCTCAAGATGGCCGACAAGTACAACCTGCCGTCTGTGATACGCGATTTCATAAGCACGCACCACGGACAGGGCAAGACCAAGTACTTCTACGTGAAGTACAAGAACGAGCACCCGGGCGACGATGTCGACGAACTGCTGTTCACATATCCCGGCCCCAACCCGTTCACACGCGAGCAGGCAATACTGATGATGGCCGATTCGGTAGAGGCATCGTCACGTTCGCTGGCCGAATACACCGACCAGTCGATACGCGACTTGGTTAACAAGATCATCGACGGGCAGCTTGCCGACGGCTTCTTCCGTGAGTGTCCGATAACCTTCCGCGACATAGCTTACTCCAAGACGGTGCTTATCGAGAAGCTGAAGACCATCTATCACACCCGTGTGAGCTACCCGGAACTGAAGAAAGCGCCCTCGGCCGACGACAAGAAGCAGTCTTGACGCTGCCGGGGCCGTATTTTACTGGCGCTGGGTAGGAGGGCTTCCTGGCCGTTCCCGGCAGTTTGTGGTGTCGCCATGCCAATGGCGTTACACTGCAAGCAGGCTGTTCCGCCCCGATGGTATGGCTCATGCCGGCAGTTGGTAAAATGCGAACAGTTTTCAAGTGGTGTTGGTTAAAAGAGGCGGAATGCTGCATTTTTCTTTGCACAAATGGCAGAGTTTGTGCAAGGAAAATGTGTTTTGTGGTTAATAAATATTAATAATTAACCTGCTACTCAGCGTTTTTTGAATGGTGTTTTTAACTTTGCAGCCTGTTCTTTAATTTTTATTTATAATGGTAAAACAGCGATTAGCATTTCTTGCCGCGGCGGTGGCCGTGGCCGGCAACTCCCTTGCCGGAGGGCTGCTCACCAACACCAACCAGAACGTTGTGTTCTTGCGCAACCCCGCCCGCGATGCCGCCATCGGCATCGACGGCGTTTACAGCAACCCGGCCGGGGTGGCATTCCTCGACGAGGGATTCCATCTGTCTATCAACCTCCAGAACGTTCACCAGACGAGAACCATACTTACGGGCTACCCTCTGTTTGTAAACAACGTGAAAAACCCGGGCAACAGCGTTCACGAATTCAAGGGAGAGGCCGACGCCCCGGTAGTTCCCTCGCTCCAGGCTGCCTACAACAAGGGGCGCTGGAGCCTGCAGTTTGGCTTTGCCATCACCGGTGGCGGCGGCAAATGTGAGTTTGACGGCGGCCTCGGATCGTTTGAACAAGTGGTTTCGGGAGTAACGTCATACGCCTCGGCCATCACCGGCATGTACGACCAGTTGAGCCGCATTCCGGGCATGGGCGACCTTGCCGGCCACGGCATGGGCAGCAGTTATGGCTACGACTCATACATGCGCGGCCGCCAGTATTACTATGGTTTCACGCTCGGCGCGGCCTACAAGGTGACCGACCGCCTCTCCGTCTACGGCGGATTGCGCATGCTTTACGGCACGTCAAACTACTACGGCTATGTCAGGAACATACAGGTGGAGCACACATACAACGGCTCTTCGGAGATGGTGGGCGCATCGCGCCATTTCGCAAGCGAGAGCGCCATGCTCAACCAGCACGTCGGCCGGCTCGAAGCCATGGCCCAGGGCGACGACCCGACGCTTGCCGCCATTGCCGAGCAGGCCCTGCCCGGGGTGCGCCAGGCTGCCGCCACGACGGCCCTTCTCAGTGCCGCCACGCAAGACATCGAGCTCAACTGCGACCAGACGGGGTGGGGCGTGGCACCCATCATTGGCGTCGACTACAAGTGGGGCAAGGTGAACCTGGCTGCCAAATATGAGTTTAAGACGCGCATGAGGCTCAAGAACAAGTCGGCCAACAGCCTCAGTGCCGAGGGCATAGCCATGCTCGACAAGTTTGCCGACGGCCGCCGCGTGCCCGAAGACTCGCCTGCCCTGCTCGCCGTCGGTGCGCAGTGGGAGATTATCCCGCAGCTTCGCGTCATGGCCGGTTGGCACCATTATTTCGACGTAGACACCGAGCAGTATACCAAGGAGATGCTCGGCGACACCAACGAGTATCTGTTCGGCGCCGAATACGACATCACCGACCGCATCCAAGTGAGCGCCGGCGGGCAGCGCACAAAGTACGGTTTCAACGATACGGGCATGAACGACATAAGCTACAACGTAGATTCATACTCGTTCGGACTGGGAGTCGGTGTGACTGTTGCGAAAAACGTGAAGGTCAATGCGGCCTATTTCCAGACCCTCTACGACGACTACGACATGACGTCGGGCACGGCCCCGGCAGTCACCACCAACTCGTTTACGCGCTCAAACCGCGTCATCGGCCTGGGCGTCGACCTGAAGTTCTGAGCCATAAGCCAGTGTGTCTGGCTTGCCTGCAGCCTGCGGTGGCGGGTTGCAGGCAAGCCGTAGCTGTAATGTGGGGCTGCCTTTGCAGCCTCGTTTTCTTTGTTCAGGCAAACAAAAGAACAATTACCACCGTGGAAAGCACGTGCGGGAGCAATGCCAAGACGGCCTTGCCCGTGCGCCTGTACAGCCGTATGCTTAGTGCTGCGCAGCCCGCAAGCACAAGCGAGTAGGAGTTGATGGCAAAAAATACCAGCATCGCAAGTGTCATGTTGTGCGGGTTGTCGAATATGAAAATAGAGGCGTAGAACACAAGCGGTGCCGCCAATATGGGCAGCATCATCACTACATTGACGGCTATGATCCACTTTGGCAGACTGTGTTTGCGGTGCAATGGGGCGGGTGGTTGTTGCATAATGATTCAATGTATTTTGTTTTTTGCACATAGGGTTTTGCCAAATGGCATCCTGCCCTGGGCACCGGCATTGGGCCGGTGCGGTGTTGGGGCCCCCTGGCGGAGGCCTGCATGCCCGTTGCCGGGTCGTGATTTAGGTTTGAAGCAGGCTGCGATTACATCGGGTCTACGTCGAAGTATGTCTGCACAGAGCGGAAGCGCGGGTCGTCGGCCATAGCCTTTTGCGCCGCGCGCAGATACTGCCTCACCTTGGCCATGTCGATGCCCAGTTCCAGTTTCAGCACAATCTTTCGTATGCAGAGCGTCTTCACCCGTGCCACGGCGGGCCTGTCGGGGCCCAGCACGCGGTCGCCGAACCAGCGGCGCAGCATAGAGCCCATCTCGTTGGCGGCATGGTCTACCACTGTTTCGTCGCGGTGCTTCATATATATATATGTAAGGTGGGTGTACGGCGGGTAGCGGAAAGCCTGCCGTTCGGCAATCATTTCGCGGTAGAGCGCGCCGTAGTCGTTGCGCACCACATAGTCGAGCAGCGGCGCGTCGGGGCTTTTCGTCTGCAGAATCACCAGTCCGCGCCCACCCTTGCGGCCCGCCCTGCCGCTCACCTGCGCCATCATCATGAAAGCCTGTTCGTAGGCCCTGAAGTCGGGATAGTTCATCATAGAGTCGGCATCGAGTATGCCCACCACGCTCACACGGTCGAAGTCGAGCCCCTTGCCAATCATCTGCGTTCCAATCAGTATGTCGGTGCGCCCCTCGGCAAAGTCGTCGATGATGCGCTCGTAGGCCCCGTTGGTGCGCGTCGTGTCGAGGTCCATGCGCGCCACCCGCGCCTCGGGGAAGGCATCGCACACGCGGTCTTCAATCTTCTCGGTGCCCGCCCCCCTTGTGTGCAGCTCCCTGCTGCCGCAGGCCGGGCACACCTGCGGCACGTCGTAGGCGGCCCCGCAGTAGTGGCACGTCATCTTGTTTGTGCGCCGGTGCAGCGTCAGGCTCACGTCGCACCGCTCGCATCGCGGCACCCACCCGCACTGGCGGCACTCAACCATGGGAGCGAAGCCACGTCGGTTTTGGAAGAGTATTGCCTGTCGGCCCCCCTCGACGGCCTCGCGCACCTTGGCCATCAGCATAGGCGACAGCGGGCCTTTCATCATCTTGCGCCGGCGCAGGTCCTTTACGTCGACAATGCGTATCTCGGGCAGCTCTATTCCCTTGTAGCGTTGCGCCAGCCTCACCAGCCCATACTTTCCCGTCTGCGCGCTGTGGTAGCTCTCCAGGCTCGGCGTGGCGGTGCCGAGCAGCGTCTTGGCACCCGTCATCTGCGCCAGCATGATGGCCGTGCTGCGGGCATGGTAGCGCGGTGCGGGGTCTTGTTGCTTGAACGACTGCTCGTGTTCCTCGTCGACAATGACCAGCCCGAGGCGCGCAAACGGCAGCAGCACCGCCGAGCGCGCCCCCAGAATCACGTCGTATGGGGCTGCCGAGAGCTGCTTTCGCCATATCTCCACGCGCTCGTTGTCAGAGTATCGCGAGTGGTATATGCCCAGTTTCCCGCCGAACACGCGGCGCAGCCGCTCGGTTATCTGCACCGTCAGTGCAATCTCGGGCAGCAGGTAGAGCACCTGTTTGTGGCTCTCGATGGCCTGCTTGATGAGGTGAATGTATATCTCGGTCTTTCCGCTCGACGTCACCCCGTGGAGCAACACCACGTTTTTCTTGAGGAAAGAAAACATTATCTCGTTGTAAGCCCGCTGCTGCGCCTCGCCCAGCTGCTTCATTCGGGTGAAGTCGGGCTCGCCCCCGGTGTTCAGCCGGCCCACCTCGCGGGTGTAGGTCTCGAGCAGCCCTCGCTTCACCAGGGCGTTGACGATGGCCGTGGTGGTGTGGCTGGCGTTTAGAAGCTCGTCGCGCGTCACTTCCGCCACCGTCCCGCCATTGCCGCTGTCGGCCGCCGCGGCCCATCCCGACAGCGAGAGGTATGTCTCGAATGCCGCCCGCTGCCTGTCGGCCCGGCCAATCATGTCGAGCGCCACGTGCAGTCCACGGGCGCTGCCAAACTCGGGGCGCAGCCTTACGTAAAGCTCCGTGCGCGGCTTGTAGCCCTCTTCGGCCTTGAGCCCTGCCGGCAGCGCGGCCTTGAGCACGTCGCCTATGGGCGCCATGTAGTAGTCGGCCATCCATTGCCACAGCCTGTACTGCGTGGCGGTGACCACGGGTTCGGTGTCGAGCACGCGCAGGATGTCGCGCACGGCTATGCCCTCGGGTGCCTTGCCGTGCACTCTGGCCACCACGCCCACATGGGTGATTTTGGGCCCGAACGGCACCAGTACGCGCACGCCGAAGCGCACCTGTCCCTCCATGGGTGCAGGCACAGAATAGGTGAACAGGCCGTCGAGCGGCACGGGCAGTATGATGTCGGCGTATGTCATGTGCTGCAAAGGTACTCAAAAATCCCATAAGCCGATGTCTGCCGATGCTTAATAACCATTAAGAAACCGTACAGATGTGGTCAGTATAGCCTGTTCCGCCACCGTTTTTAGTGTTATTTCCGGCCGTGACGTCCCCGTTGCTTCTCGGCATGTACGTATGTGCCGGCCTGTAGGAGCGCCGGGTTGGCATGAATGCAAGGCCCATGTTGGCCGTTGGCCGTGGCCGGGTGGCAGTACCGAAACGCGCGGGCCACCATTTCCCGATGCACCCAGGCCCGGCCCGTGGCGGTGTAGAGGCCCCGTGGCGCGCCGGCCCTACAGAGCCCTTGCTGCCGATGGAATGGGCAAAAACAGCACGTCTTGCGCGTTTTTTGCGTGCATTCTGCCCCCTGCGGGTTGTTGTCGCCGGTGGCGTTGGCAGGCCGTTGCGCCCCGTCGAAGGCCATGCCGTCACAGGTGCCTATGGTGGCAGAACCGCCGAAAAGACAATAAAACGAGCGTTTTCTGCCCATTCCATCGGCAGGGGGCGGCTCCTTGTCGTGGCGGTGCCGGCCTTGTGAGCCGTCTGTTTGAGCCGTAAGTCGATGCCCGTTGCCAATAAATAACATAGATGGGGCATCGCTTTGCAGATAATTGTGTATATTTGCCGAATGTGGCGCGAGCGGTTCGCGCTGCCCATAACCACAAAATGCAATAAAGAGATGGACAGAAGAAGAGAAGAACAACAGTTGGCCGTGCTGGCCAAGCGCTTCTTGCAGGCCGCCATGGCCACGTTGCGCAGATATTTCAATGCCATGCCCGACAAGGAGGATGAGGCCGAGACGGTGCGCGCCATCAGTGCCGGCGTGTCGTTTCGCGGTGCCACCCTGTGGGTGCTTGTGTTCGCCATATTCATAGCCTCGCTCGGTCTCAACGTCAATTCCACGGCAGTCATCATAGGCGCCATGCTCATATCTCCGCTCATGGGCCCCATCATCGGCATGGGCCTCGCCGTGGGCATCAACGACTTCGAGCTGCTCAAGCGTTCGGTAAAGAACTATATCGTGGCCACGGTGATAAGCGTCATCACGGCCATGGTCTACTTCCTGCTCACTCCCCTCGACGAGGCTCAGTCGGAATTGCTGGCCCGCACCGCTCCCACGCTCTACGATGTGCTCATTGCCCTCTTCGGCGGCGCAGCCGGAATAGTGGCCTTGGCCACCAAAGGCAAGGGCAACGTGCTGCCCGGCGTGGCCATAGCCACGGCCCTGATGCCCCCGCTTTGCACCGCGGGCTTCGGCCTGGCCACGGGCAATGTGCTTTACTTCCTCGGTGCGTTCTACCTGTTTTTCATCAATACCGTGTTCATAGCGCTGGCCACCTACGTAGGCGTGAGGATGCTGCGGTTTGGCCAACGGCCGTCCGACGGAGGGCGCCGGCAGTCGGAGTTGCGCCGTTACATGGCCATGATAGTGGTGGTGACGATGATTCCGGCGGCCATCATGACCTACGACATAGTGCGCGACACCGTGCTCAAGGCCAACGCGCGGCGGTTTGTCAGCGAGCAGCTCGACAACGCCGGCACACGAATCGTGTCGTACGACGTCGACGACGACAGCCTGGCCCTGCGCGTGGTGGCCGTGGGCCGCGAGCTCACCGACAGCGCCATAGCCGCGGCAGGCCGCCGCTTGGGCGACTACAAGATGGGCAAGTATGCCCTGCGGGTGATACAGGGCACTGAGTCGGACTCGGTGATGATGCTCAACGACCGCCTTACCACCATGCGCACAACATCGGAAAACTATTCGGCCATGCTCCGTGAAGAGGCCGCCAAGGTGGCCGACCTGCAAGACCGGCTCAACGCCTACGTGCGCTATGACGCCGTGGCGCCCGAAGTGGCCCGCGAGATGGGGCAGCTCTTCCCCGCGGTGGGGGCGGTTAGCCTCTCGCTGTCGTCGCAGGCCGCCGTCGACACTGCGGCCGTGCGCCGCCTGCCCGTGGCCGTGGTCGAGCTGAAAGGCCGCGCCACGCTCAGCCCGCAGGAGCGCAGCCGCATGGGCGGGTGGCTCAAGGCGCGCATAGGTGTAGACACGCTGCTGCTCGTCACCACCAGCGGCGGGCGCTGACGTCGGCGCCACGGCGGGCCGGTAGAGCCTCCGGCCCTTTTCCAAAGCCATGCCGGCAATGTTTGTTGTCACCTACGTTTCATCATGCCGCCTAATGGGCTATGGTGGCATGATGCCTGGACTGATGTGCTTTTGTGCGAATGTAGGCCGGCAGCCCACGCGCCATGCGGCGCATGGCAGGCCAACCTAAGGCAACGGCAAGAGGCTTCGCCGTGAACAGGCTGGCCTACAGCGAGTTGCAAGCGCCATTGCCCGTTACTCTGAAACAGGCCGTTTCGCGCCCTGAAACAGGCCGTATGGCAGCCCGATACGGGCCGTTTTGAGGCGCGGTATGGCAACAGCGCGAAATCGGCGGTGTTGCCGCTGCTTGCGGTTGCCCTGTCTGCGGGCATGGGCAAATTGCCGATATTCATTTACGTTTAACAGTTTTGACACGCCGGTTTAATCCTTTTTCATTTTATATATATTAAGGTATGGCGTGTCAACTCTAAAATATGGTAAACGGAACTCGTCGTAAAATATTGGAATTTTATATACGTTAACACGGCGGTGCAAAGTTGTGCTAAATAATATATCTACCTTTGCACCACTCTATATGTTTAATAGCAAAGTCTGTGCTTTTTAAGGTCGGCCTGTCGCAAGTGGTTGTTTACATTCGCGATAGAGCCTGATTGTTGTGCAGGCCAATATGCGTGGGAAAGTGAAACTGATAAATTTGAAGGTGATAGTGTGTTCCCTTGCCTTGTTGGCAGGGATACCCATTCGGGCACAAGTCGTAGACAAGAGTCCCCAGACGGACACCTTGGCATTCAAGGACAGGCTCTCGTTGAGGTTCAATGCCTTAGACTGGGTTTTGCTTATGCCGGGCGTCGGCATAGAGTTCGACCTTGGCAACAAGAACTGGAGCCGGTGGGCTTTGGGCGTGGACGTCAGCGGCAATGTCGGGGGCTCGCATACGTTCAAGCCCGGCATAGTGTTCAACCTGGCCGAAGTCAATGTCGAACTGCGCAATTACTGGCGCATTCGCCAGATAGACGGGCGCGGCGTGAAGCGTCACACCGGTTTTGTAGACAAGCTCTTCTCTTGCCGCCGCGACAGGGTAAAGCATCCCACGGTGACATACTATCGCGGTCTCTACGCATCATACTCAGATTTTTCCGTCAAGTTCGGTTCGGAAGGCAAGCAGGGCACGGCTCTTTCGGCCGGCCTAAGCCTTGGTGCCGTGCGCCCGCTCTACGTTTTTGCAAACGGCAGCAGCCTCGATATGGAGCTCGGCCTTAGCGTGGGCGTGTGCTATGCGCGCTACGACACCTACCGGCATGACCGCGAGAGCGATTGCTACCCGTTGGTGTCGACCGGCGACTGGAAGATAGTGCCCTTCCCGGTTGTGAGAGACCTGCGTGTAGGCCTGGTCTACCGCCTGGGCGACTACCCGTCGACCCACAAATACCGCTGGCGTTACGATTGCGACTACACGTTTGCAGCCTTGCAGGACAGCATCAACACCGCCCGCGAGACGGCCAAGATAAACCAGCATTATGCCGACAGCGTGGGCAAGGTGATAGACGCGGAGTTCTGGAAGGTGTACAACGCCGCCGCGCGCGTGAACAGAATCCACGCCGACTCGGTGCGCCGCGAGGCAGAAGCCAGGCAGAAAGCGCAGAAGGAGGCCGTGCGCAAGCAGCGCGCCAAGGAGAAGGCCGAGCGGAAAAAAGAGAAGAAGGCATCTGCAGGCAAAGACAATGACAAGAGAGCAAATGAAAGAAAGGAGGACAAGGATGAGGCTCGCTGACGGTGTGCGCGCAGTGGCGCTTGTATCTTGGATGGTGCTGACGGCAATGTCGTGCACCACAGATGTGGAGTTGTGCCGCATGGGCAGCCACCCGCATTCGGGCGGCGTGAGCTTCTCGTATGCGTTTGATGCCGACGAGGATGCCACCGACTCGATGTTTGTCATAGCCAACAGGATAGTCAACCGCAGGCTCAGCGCCATGGTGGTCAGCTCGGCCACGGGCGATGGCAAGTTTCTGCTTGGCGGGACAGAAGCCTCTGCCTACACGGTGGCGGCCGGCGACAGCACGGCAGCGGCGGCCCTGTCGTCGTTTGACCTGCCGGTGGGCGACTACCGGTTCATGACCTTCAACCTTGACACCACAGAGCTGAAGTACGACGACCTCTACCGGTTCATAGCCCGCGGCGACACGGACATGGGCATGGACGAGATATACGTGGAATACCGTTCGTACGACAAGGAGGAGCCGGGCTTGCGCGAGACGCTGCCCGACTGGCAAGACTACAACCCGTATTCAGGCTACATACAGCCCAACATGCGCTCCGTGCTGCTTGACACCGTGGCGGCGCCGGTATCCGTGGGGCGCCACCTGTCGTGCCACTTCAGGCCGGTGCCCAAGACCCAGAACATCGACCTGTACTTCAACATACAGAAGAAAGAAGGGGCGGCGCCGTTCATCGTCGACTCGGTGATGGGCGAGATTTCGGGCCTGCCCTACAGGATAAGGCTCGTCACCGGCGACCTCGACATATCAAAGACATACAAGATGATGTTCCGCATGGACTGCGTCGACGCATCGGGAGCCCACATTGACGACACCTATTCGGCAAGCAGCGTGAGGTGCCATGGCAACATCAACGTGCCGGGGCTGGTGCCGGGCAGGTCGGCAGACGTGACTACGGGGCCGGGCATCATGCAGGTAATAATATATGTGCACACAACCAACCCCGCAGACCCTGCCGAAACACTCGTGAAGAAACTGCAAGGCAAGATTAACCTGTACAACACCCTGCGCGACGCGCGGCTGATAGACTATACCGACGACATGTCGTTTGTCAGGCGAACAGCCTCACACGGGGTGCTCAACATCAAGGCCAACCTGATAATAGACGGCGAAACCATAATAGAAAACCCCGACAACGACTGGGGCATAGACAGCTGGATATCGTGCTCAGACATCGTGGTCGACATCTGATATGGCCGCGGTAGCCGGGCCTTGGGCCCTTGTCAATATGCAAAAATGTGAAAACGGGTGACGCGCCACCCACAAAACGAAGAAATATTATGACGATGAATGTTTTACATAAAACGAAGACAACCGCCTTGCTCAAGGGCGTAATGTCGGCGGCTGCCTCGCTGATGGTGCTTGCAGCCTGCACCGACTCATACCCGACGCTTATACACAACGACGGCAGCACTATAGGCAATGACGAGGTGTACGACCGGGTGCCGCTGATGATGTTTGTCAACGAGCAAGACTATTTCTCAATCATTGCCACCAGGGGCACCGGGGTGTTCGACGACGAACATGCCGGGAAGCTGGCCAACTCGTTGTTTTACGTCTACGCTTTCCGAGCCGCCGAGGATGCCGACGGCAACATTGTGCACAATACCGACTACCGCGAGACGTCTTCGGGCGGAACGGCGTCAGACCAGGACAGGCTCACCGCTGCCGACTGCTTGCTCGACGGGGCAGACTACAACTTCGGTATGCCAACCAAGCTGACCGCCGACCGTAACGGCACGCTGGAGCCTCAAACAACGCAGAAGCTATATTTCAGCTCGGCGTTCCAAGACGTTGGCTACGACTTCTTCGTATACCACATCGACGACTTTGAGCCCACGGCCGCAAACACACACCGCGAAGCCGACAGGATATACTATGACCTGGAGATTGACGGCTCGCAGGACATCATGAGCGGAATGGCCCCAAAACTGACAAGAGACGTGCTTGACGAGAAGATAAGAGACGGAAAGCTTACCATCACAAAGTCAGACCAGGAGCAGATTCTGGACATTGGCAACTACTGCACGTTTGCCGCCCACCGCGGGGTCTACCCAGTCATGGCCATGAAGCACAGGCTAACGCGCATGCAGTTTCTGGCTTATCCCGGCGACGAGTCGGCCGACAACGTGGTCATCAAGGGCATCAGCGTTGAGAGCCGCTATCGCGGCAGGCTTACCGTGGCAGCCCGTAACACCGACGAGACAGGCATAGAGTTTGACAGCGACAGGCGCGAGCTCGAACTCAGGGAGGCGTCGCCCGACGGAGTGTCGCCGTGCCCGCCGCTCAGTTCAGACGGATATGTGGTGAGCTACGACGGCAGCATGGCATCGTTGCCGTGGGACGAGCGCCCCGGGCTGAAGATAGGAGAGAGCCTGATGCTTGCCCCCGACTCGGAGTATGCCCTGACATTGTATTACACTCAGACTGTCGACGTTGGCGGAGGCAAGACCGAACAGCGCGACCTGAAATCGCGCTACCTGCTCAAGGCCCAGGAGACGTCTTACTTCAAAGACCCCGAAACGGGGGCTTACATCTTCAGGCCGGGCTATGTATACTCTGTGAAGATAGTGGTATACGGGCTCCAGGAAATCAAGGTGTCGGCCAACATCGAGGGATGGGAGTATGGCGGAGACATCGTGCTCGACCCGATGGAAGACGACGGTGTGCTGCTCGAATGACCGGCCGGGGCTTTGCCGTCTGACGGTGACCAGCCATTGACAACTCGTAATGATAAATATATTATTTAATTATTAAAACAGTCTCGTTATGAAGAAAACGATTTTATTTGCAGCCGCCTTTGCTGGAGTGTTGTGCAGCTGCTCTCAAGATGATGTTGAAACATCAGGTTCGCTCGACTCGGCAGGCCTTGAGCCTATAAAGATTGGCGTGTCGTCACACGGTTCCGTGGCCACGCGCGGCACGGGAACGGTCGGCGGCGTCGAGGGCGACAACGACTGGGCCGGGCAGAGCTTCAGGCTGTATATGTTCAACAAGGGAACGGTGGTGCCCGCCACCGAGTCTGACGGGCATACCGCCATTTACGAAAACTACGACTTCAGGGCGCCGGGCTCCGGCGAGTCGGGCGTTGCCACTGCCTTCGACCAGTCGGTGAAGTATTACCCTACGTCGGGTTCGTTTGACTTCGTCGCCTACCGCATAGACGATGCAACAGGTACGCCGGCCGTGCCCACAGCCGTGGGCAGCGACCCGGCAAACCCCGACAGCATTGTCATCGGGGTGAAGATAGACGGCACGCAAGACATCATGAGTGCAGTGGCCGTGCCCTCCGACGAGGAGCTGGCATTGCTGTCGTCGTATCCCGACAGGTATTACTCTTCTTATTCGGCACACCGCGGGGTCAACCCCAACCTGCTGTTCCGTCACTTGCTGACACGCCTCAACTTCCAGATCATTGGCGGCAACGAGGCATCGTGCGTCAAGGCAGGCGAGGCCGCCGGCCAGGAGACATGCGTGAGGGTGACAAAGATCGAAGTGCTGTCGAAGTCGGCAGGAAGCCTGACCATAGCAAAGGCCGGCGGCGACAGGACATCGGCTGGTTCGTTGCAGTTTGACAGCGAGGTCGATACGCTGGTGCTCATGCAGCGCCCCGAGGGAGCTTCCGACAATGTAGACCTCGAGCCGATGGATGTGGTGATGCCAACGTGGAACTCGATATCCAACAGCGGCAACGAAGTGCAGGCCGGCGACGCCATGCTGGTGGCTCCCGACAGGTCGTATGAAGTGAAGATCACGTTGAGGCAGCGTGTGCAGACAGGGGTAGACGGCAGCGACCGCCCTGTGATGGAAGACAAGGAACTCATAGTGAAGGATGTGATAAGCCTGTCTTCATCGTCGTCGGCAGCAGGTTTCCTTGCCGGCAACTCATATAACGTGAAGATTGTGGTGTATGGCCTTGAGAAGGTCAACGTCAACGCAACGCTGACGCCATGGACCGAGGGCGAAGACATCTACCTCGACCCGATAGACGGTGCTGCGTCTCTTGCCGCACAGGGCGAGTGACGGTGATGGCCGGGCCTGTGCCCCACCGGCTATCCTGCAGGCCCACTTACAACAAACAACATTGCAACTGAAATGAACATACGTTTTTACTCTTTGGCGCTGACCGTGGTGGCCATGCTTTCATCGTGCAGCAACGATGAGGGCATGGCCGCAGGCGGCGGCACCAGCCACAACCCGGGCGACGTGGCGGTCAGCCTTGCCGCTGCGGGCCTGACGCGCGCAAGCATAGAGTCGGGTGCCGACGGCTTGTTTGAGACCGACAGCATCGGAGTGTTTGCCTTGGCCAGCGGCGTCTTGCCCGGTGTGTCGGCCGACGGCGGCTTGGCATGGGCCACCGACGGCGGGTGGGGTGGCAGCACGGTGCTGCTGGATAACGTGGCCGCCAACGCCAGGCGCTCGCCCGACGCCACGCATACGGACATGGCATTTGCCGACGGCCCATATTTCTATCCGAACGATGGCGTTTACAGCTATTCGTTCTATGCATACCATCCTCGCACCAGCAACGTAGAGGCAACCGACTCCACTCGTGTGGCAGTCATCAGGCTTACGGGCAAGGAAGACTTGATATACGGCAAGGCCGTGGGCAGCGACCCGGAGGCTTTCAGCGCCATTTATTTCAGGCGGCCAGGCAACGAGGGCAATGTGCCATCGGTGCATTTTGAGCACAAGCTGATGCGCCTGACGTTTACGGCCCAGCCCGTGGCAGACGCCGACGGGCAGTTTGATGCCGTTTGCGACATGGCTATAGACAGTGTCAAGGTGATAGGGGTGCCGGCCGAGGCACGGCTGACGGTGGCCGACATGGCCGACGGCAATGAAGATGGCAAGGTGTCTTTTGACTGGGCCGACAAAGCGGCGATGGAAGACTTCTTGCTGCTCGACACAGGCGACAGGCCGCTTGAGCATGGCGATTACTTCATGCAGGTGGCCGACGGCAAGCCTGTCG
Source organism: Marseilla massiliensis (assembly GCF_016899955.1). Lineage (GTDB taxonomy): Bacteria > Bacteroidota > Bacteroidia > Bacteroidales > Bacteroidaceae > Prevotella > Prevotella intestinigallinarum. The sequence continues at coordinate 43,587 of NZ_JACJJL010000025.1, forward strand.
AGATGGCCGTTGGACAGGGCATCATGCTTCCGGTGCCCCCGGCAGGGGCCGGACAGCACCGCTACCAGGTGGCCGTGACGCTGAGAGACAGGCTGGGCAACGTGTACCATGGGGCCCCGCAAGAAGTTGGGCTGCCCGGCGGCAGGGCCTTTGAGGCCGGCAAGTCGTACAATGTGAAACTGGTTGTCGGCATGGGCCTCGACACCTTGTCTGCCGCGAGGCAAGCCCGGCGCTGCGCCGGCATAATGGATATCGTAGAGGCCCAGGGGCAGTGACTACCCCAGGCCTGAGCAAATCATGCCGGCCGCCGGCGTTCCCTCTGGCGGGAAATAACAAACAGATAACTGAAAAAGAAAAATGAATAAACTTGTCTTTGCCGCCTTGATGGCTTTTGCCTGCACCACGTCGCGTGCGCAGATGGTGGCAGTGAGCACAGATGTGTTGATGGATGCATTGCAGACCCCGTCCGTAGGGGCCGAGCTGGTGGTGTGCGAGCGCTCTTCCATCAGTCTCAACCTCTTTGGCAACCACAACCCCTGGGGCAAGACTATGAAGATTGTCGGCATACAGCCCGAGTGGCGTTACTATTTCTCAGGGCGCCCCATGCACCGCCATTTTGTGGGCGTCGGGGCATTGGGCACCCAGTACGACATCACGTGGAAGGGCAAGGTGTATGACGGTTATGCCGTAGGCCTGGGCCTGACGTTTGGCTATGTCATACCACTATCGAGCAGGGTGAACATCGATTTGCACGCCGGTGTGGGATTGGTGGCTTACAGGCAGAAGGAGTATTTTGAGTCGGACAACTATGACCAGGACTACAGCTACGGCGGGACGGCACAGGCCAACGCCAGCGGCTATTGCCTGCTGCCAACGCGCATAGGTGTGTCTGTGGTGTACATATTAAAATGAGTTTCATGGTTTTTGGGATAAAGGTATTTAGATTCTACGCTGTCGTTGTCGCCATGGTGCTGTCGTGCGTTGGCGTCGGCAATGCGGCCGCACAGGATGCACCCATGCATGTGTCGTGCCAAGTGGCCAAGTTGACCAACAACGGCAAGACATACTCGCAGGTAAGGTATGCCACGTTCAAGTCGTTGAAGCGGGCTATAAAGGTGAAGAACAGCCTTGTGGAGGCCGTGGCTGCCGTAAACGCCATCGGTGCCACGGGCGCAGAGATAGACAATGCCATCGTTGCCAGCGGGGCCTCGTGGAAAGACTCGCGCCCCAATGGCTCGTTCGACCTCTCGGTCATGGCAGGCCAGGCCGTCGTGGTGTTCTGCGACGAGGAAGAGGCCGAGGTGTTTGAGATTGTTGAGGGCAAGACGCGGTACGACATCGTGGTGCGCATGCGGCGCGCCTTGCGCGACATCATTGTCGACGGGCGCCGTAGGATAATAAAGCCCACATTCAAGAAGGTGCCGAGCATGGACACCGGCTATGAGACACAGTTTAGCGTCAACGTAGTGTTGCCTGAAGGATGGACCAAAGACAACTCGCGCCTCATCATACAGCCCATGGCCATTGACTGCCAGACGGAAGACACCATAGCTTACTTGGAGCCCATGGTGTATGAGGGCGGCGAATACCACAAGATGCAAGACAGGCGCATGCGCTTTGACTATTATGGCAAAGACCCGCTGGCCTTTGCTTACAAGGATGCCGTGGTGCTGGCCGATGGCGAGCCTTTTTCGATGGACACCACTGTGACGTTCAAGAAGCCCGACAAGGACAAGACCTACAAAGGGGCTTATTACTGCGTGCTCGAGGATTTCCATCGTGAGTATTATAATAATGGTGGCGAGGGCACGGGGTCGTGCCTGGCTTTCCGCCCGTTCAAGTTCCTCGACCTGTCTGTGGCTTCGGCGCCACTCGACATAACTGACTTCAAGGTTGAGGCCGAGTCGCAGTTTACCACAGTGCCACGCAACCTTATGCTTACTTTCGAGGTTGGCACCGACAGGCTCACTACCGATTCGCTGAATGACGTTGAGTTCCGCAAGCTCATCGACGAGCTCAAGTCGTATGGCGACAAGCTGTTCCGTGTGCGTGTCGAGGGGTCTGCCTCGCCCGATGGCATCTATGAGAGCAACAAGGCGCTGGCAGGCAAGCGTGCAGCCCGTGCATTGTCAATAATAAAGAGCGGCCTCGGCCCGGGCGCCGACGTGCAGTTGCCGGCGCCGACGGTGAAGGTGTATACGTGGCAGGATGTTGTTGCCGAACTCGAGGGCAACGGCACGGACACGGCCATTGTGTCGATGGTTCGCAACGTTGTCGCAACGACCGACAGCCGCAGGGTAAACTTTGCTTTGCGCAACTTGCCGTTCTACGCCTCTGTCATTCAACCCGTCTTGGCGGGCCAGCGCATGATGAAGTGCTCTTATTCATACGAGCGCGACCATGTGATGACTCCCGACGAGGCTGTCGAGGCTTATTACAGTTTCAAGCCCGACTACATCGCAGGGAAGAAACGGTTCTCTGACGGAGATTATTACAATCTCTTTGCTACGGTCAAGGACAAGGCCGAACTCGACACAATAACGGAGATGGCTTACCGCCAGATCACCGCCCAGCCCGGATACGACAAGCTGCGTTTCGCACCGTACGTGGCCAACAGGATGGCTTTGCTCAGCATGAGGCGAGGCGTGCCCGACCCGAGAATACTGGCCCCGTTCATAGATTACACCGACAGGCGTGTGCCAGCAAGCAAATATGAGGGTGGCGTGGCTGTGCGCAAGAACTTGCGCGAGATGCTCATCAACCAGGCTATAATATATTTCCAGGAGCAGAAACTCGACACTGCGCAGTATCTTGTAGACTGGGCTCCCAAGGATTCAATAACGTCGAAGCTCGAAAAGTTTATCCACTTTGAGCGCTATTTCATCAAGTATATACAGGGGCAGTGCACCCCCGAGGAGGAAAAGATGTGCAATGAGGCTTATGCTTATGTCATGCAGTCGAGCGCAGACAACAGGGCCATCATCTTTTCGGAGCTCCATTCTCAGCTTAACAAGACCCGACAGGAGGCAGAGGCCTTGGTCGACAAGATGGACGATTCGAATGCAAAGAAGTGGTATCTGAAGGGATTGCTTTGGAGCGAAGAGGCCGGCAAGGAGCCTCCCGTGGGAATAGCCGACGACGGATTCAGGGAACTTTCCGACGTAGAGTTCATGAAACTTCAGAACACCGACCCCGCTGCAGCGGTAAAATACACGGAGGCTCTTGAGAGGCATGCCAAGTTGCAAGAGGCTGCCGGCACCGACCGTACGCCGTTCTTCCTGGCTTATTTCCAGCACAGCTTCGACCTGGAGCCTAAGTACAAGAGCCTTTATGCCAACGAGGGAAACGTTAGCGACGACATTCGTGAGAAATATCCATACGATGACGACAAGGCCGACGCCTACCGCCGTAAGTTCGACATGCTTTACGCAGCGTCGCGCAGCAAGGCGGCCGGCAATGGAGCCGGCTTCGGCAGCGCGCCTTCTTCCGGCAGCGATGCTGAAGCGCCAGCCGTTCAAGACAAACAAACAGAGGAGACAAAATAGTAAGATGAAGTTAATGTATATTCCTGTATCTGTGGTGATGCTATTTGGGTCGTGCTTTGTCCCAATGGCGTTGGCCGGCTCGGTGTCGGGGCTTTTGCCGGCCCATGGCTGTGGCGTTGCGGCCGTAAGGAAGCTGCCCTGCACCGTGGCCGACTCTGTCGGTTCCGAAGCTTCGGGGCCGGTGGCCGGCAGTGGCGCCGCCGCCGACACCGTGGCATCGAGGCGCGGTGGCAAGGGGACAGGCTTCAATGCCCTCGACTATGTCATGGAACGCCGTTACCTTGACCGTGGGTCAGAGCTCAGCTCACCATGGTACAGCCGTGTGTTCCTTGAGGGAGGCATCGGTGTCGAGAAGATGGTGCCGCCAACCGACGACTATGGGTTCGGCGCATTGGCGTCGGTGCATTTCGGAGTGGGCAAGCGGTTGGACCGCCTGAACACATTGAGATTGATGCTACACGGCGACTTAGGCTACCAGCAGGGCAACAACCTCATGTTGGCAAAGGGAGGCGGACGCTTTGATTACCTTTTCAGCTTGTCTTCTTATTTTGACGGCTATGCCCCGACGCGCCCGCTCGACGTGTCGTCCGTCATCGGCCTTGGCGCACAGTTGTCACGCCAGCGCTACAAGCCGGGCTGGCGCAAGTCTTTGGAAGGTCACTTCGGCATACAGTTTAAGTTTTACACAGGGCCCCAGGCATTCATCACATTCGAGCCTTACGTAGGCATTGGCACCGACCAGATGGATGTCAGCGAGACGCTCAACTGGCGTAAGTACGACTTTTTCTACGGCGCCGGCATAAGCTATGTCTATTATCTTGGCAATACCATACCCGAGTCACTGCGTCGCAAGCTGGCGCGTGAGCTGCACGGCGACGGTGCCCTGCAGCCCGACTCTACTCCTTCGTCGTGGCGAAAGCCGTGGTTCATGGAACTGTCGGCCGGGCCACATTTCATGGACGCGTCGGGTGACGAAGGCGTCTCTGTGGGTCACGAGACGTCGGTGTCTGTCGGCAAGTGGTTGTCGCCGGTGCTCGGTCTACGGCTTACGGCTTCATTGCGTTCGGCCCGGTCGTCAAAGTCGGAGGTGATGAGTGGCACCGCTTCGTACGACGAACTGTACCACAAGTTCTACGGTGGCGCCCGCCTCGATGCCCTTGTCAATCCCCTTGGGTTTTCCAAGCGGTTCTCATGGGATTCCCGTTTCGGCTTTTATGTGCTGTTCGGCGGAGAACTTGGCCGTGTATTGCGTTACGAGCCATCCGAGCGCCTTAACCGTTTTTACGGCTCGTGGGCGTTGGGCGCCCATGCCTGGGCACAGTTGTCGCCCGGCCTTCAGTTCTTTGTGGAACCGCGTGGTGCATGGTATGTGTACGACATTCCTTATTCAGACGCAGAGCGCAGCATGAGATGTACCGACACAGGGTTCTCGCTTAACATGGGCCTTACCGTGACCACGGCCAACCGATTGCCTAAGTCGCGCCGTGTCAGCGGGGTGCTCGACAGCCGCTTCAGTGTCGGTGCCGGCATGGGGACAAGCCTCAGATATACGCGCTCGGCGCTCGACGGCGCCGGCATGGGGTTCAACGCCCAGCTATGGGGTGAGTTCCGCATCGACCGCTTGTCGGCTGTGCGTGCATCGTTTGACTATGAGTCGGTGCCCACACTGCACAAGACAGGGTTCTACGATTATGCGCCTGCCGATGCCGCCGGCAACTCCAGTCGCACGTGGCGTTCGGGCGTATGGCGCCGTCGCTATGGCATGGGCATAGTGTCGCTGGACTATTCGCTCGATTTCACCGAGCTTATGGGAGGCTACATGCCCGGGCGCGTATTCAGTGCCGTGGCATATGCCGGCCCCTCGCTGTTTATGCTTTGGGGAGAGTCGGCTTCGCTGCATCAGTCAGAGTCGTTGTCCGAGGGCCACAGCACTGCGCTGGCAAAGCCTGTTGACAACAAGACTGTGTTTGGCGCCAACGTAGGCGTGCGCCTCACTGCCCATGTCACGCCCAATTGGAGTGTCTATCTTTCTCCGACCCTTTATGTGTGGCGCAAGTTTGACTTGCCCGGCATCAACTTCCTTGGCACAAAGCATCTCGAGACGTTAAACCTCGGTTTGCAGTATGATTTTTAGTTCCGTGTTTGTTCCAAAGCGTTATGATTATTAAGTTCTTCAGATTATCATTGGCTGCAGTCGTGTTTGCGGCTTCGTTGCCTTTGTCGGCCCAGAGCGACCCCGAGGCCGCCATGGCAGCCTTAGACAGCGTGGTGCGCAAATACTCTCATTACAAGAATGTGCTTGACCCGTACGTAGAGAAGATATACAAGAAGTTTGACAACAACAGCGAAGTCATCACCGGCATTGCGAAGGCTTATTATTCGTTTTCGCGCCCTGAGGGTCAGATGTATTACACGTTTGTAACGCGCGACAGTGCCAACGCATATAAATACATCAACCTGGCCATAGCCAACGACCGTTCTTATGTGCCGGCATATATCCACGGCGGCGACATACAGCTGACCATGGGCAACCGCGATGCAGCCCTCGACTGGTACAGGCGTGCCATCGCAGCCGACAAGTTTGTGCCCGACGGCTACCTGTCTTACCTCGACGTGGCACTCGATGCCGATTCTTCTGCGGCTGTTTCGACCATGTCGTCCATTCGCGACTGCCTGCCCGCTTACCCTGTGGAGCTGGCTGTTGCCCGGGCCTACGAGCGGAGGTCTGACGTGAGGCGTGCCATCGGCTTTTACGACAAGGCCGACAGGGACAGCATGGATGTCGACGACCTTGTGAGTTATGCCATCTACCATTACCTGTTGGGCAATTTCGACAGCAGCCTTGGCGTGGCCCTTTATGGCCATGGCCGGTTTCCGGGCAATGCGGCCCTTGACCGTCTGGCATTCTGGAACTATACCGACTTGAAGAAATATGATGAGGCCCTGGAGTTTGCCGGTCTCCTGTTTCATGATGCCGACACCGCCGACATTCAGTCGAAAGACTATCTGTACTACGGTTATGCTTACCTTGGCAAGCAGCGTTACGCCGACGCTGTAGACATGTTTGGCAAGGTGGCTTCGTTTGACGATGCCACAGAGAAAGACAAGGTCACGGCCATGCAGGAGATTGTGAAGGCCTACAGGGAGCTTGGCGATTACGACAAGGCCGAGGTTGCGTGCTTGGCTTATATAGACAAGCGCCAGAAAGACAGTCTGCTTTCTGCTTACGACCTTAACCTGCTGGCTGAGATATACATAGAGAAGGGTGACACTCTTTCTGGTGAGGGGCGCGCTGAGGCATGGCGCCGTGCCGACTCGGTGCTGACGGTCATGTCGGAGCGTTTCCCTGCGAATGCCGACTATGCCCTATACCGCCAGCTTACATTGGCCAACGGCCAGGACCCTGAGTCGGCCAAGGGGCTTGGCGTGCCTTATGCGCAACGTCTCATTGCCGTTGTCGAGGCTATGCCCGATCGCACGAGCCTTGCCGACGAGCGCATGAAGGCAGCCTGCCATTACCTTGGTTATTACTACACCTTTGTGGCCAAGCAGCGCGCCCGCGGCCGCGTCTACTGGGAGATGGTTCTCGAGATAGACCCCGACAACAATGCAGCCAGGACAGTGCTTGGCTTGAAGTGATGGGCGGTGCTTGTTGGTGTGCGCCGCAAGCCTGTCAGGGCTGTGGCGTCACCGGGCGGTACCACCTTGAGTATTCCACGTAGTGTTGGGCGAAGCTTTCCGCCTGTCCTTCGCGCGCCATCTTGATGAACTTGGCCGGTACGCCGCCCCACAGTTCGTGGTCGCCTATCTTTGTGCCCTGAAGAACCAGGGCGCCGGCTGCCACGACGGCTCCGCGGCCCACCTCGCATCCGTCGAGCAGTGTGGCTCCCATGCCTATGAGGGCCCCGTCGTTGATGGTGCAGGCATGCACCGTGGCGTTGTGGCCGATGGTCACATCGTTGCCTATCACAGTTGGGCCTGTGGTGTTGGTCACATGGATGCAGGCTCCGTCTTGCACGTTGGTGCGGTGGCCGATGGTTATGGGGGCCACGTCGCCACGCACCACGGCGTTAAACCAGATGGAGCACTCGTCGCCCATGGTCACCTCGCCCACGATGGTGGCGTTTTCGCTGAAGTAGCAGTCTTTACCCCAATGGGGTGTCAGTCCGTTGATTGGTTTTATCAGTGCCATTTCTTTTGCGTTGTTGTTTATTTGTTTGATATTGCAAAATTAGTTTATTTTCCTCAAAAGCGTGTCGTTTTGTTTTGCGCTTTTCGGGATATTTATTAATTTTGGGTTTGCTTAGAATATTATCTTATGTTAGAGACAGGACTTTCACACACAAGCAGTGTGGTCGTCAGCGACGCCAACACTGCCATCGCCCTTGGTTCGGGCGACATGCCGGTATTAGCCACACCAGCCATGCTTGCATTGATGGAAAATGCTGCCATGCTTGCCGTGGCAGCAGAGTTGCCCGAGGGTAGCACTACTGTTGGCGGGCAGATTTCGTCTTCACACCTTGCGCCGTCGCCTGTCGGGGCTGAGGTGAGGGCTCGCGCCACTCTCGAGAAGATAGACGGCCGCAAGCTTTACTTTAATGTCATAGCTCTTCAGGGCGACAAGGTGATTGGCGAGGGAACTCACCTGCGCTTTATTGTTGACCGCGAGCGGTTTATGGCGAAGCTGTAGAGTAGGAGGCTTAGGAGGCCTGGGAAGCCTGGGGCTTTTAGGGAGCTTAGGAGGCTTAGGGCTCTTAGGAGACTTAGGAATCCTAGGAAGCTTAGGACTGCTGTTTGTAGTTTGTAAGCGCGGGGCACCCGTTACCTTGGCTCCTGTGAGCGAGAGAGGGGCGGCTGAGTGGGCGTTGGGTTGCTTGCTCCTTGATATGGCCGGATGTTTCCTCTGTGCTATAAGGCGCTTTGCGCATCTCGATGTCTGCTGTGCGCGGATATTACTCAAATACCTACCGATAAATGACAAGCCTATGATTGACCCGAAGCGTGACTTTATTCCGCTGACACAAAACTATGACCGGTTGAAGGCGTATCAGAAGAGTGAGTGTATATATGATGTCACTTACTATTTTGTACATCGCTTTCTTGGCCGGGGTGATCGTACTGTCGACCAGATGGTGCAGGCTGCACGCAGCGGTAAGCAGAATATTGCTGAGGGCGTTGAGGCCGGCGCGACGTCGTGCGAGACTGCCATTAAGCTTGTGAATGTGGCCCGTGCCAGTCTGCAGGAGTTGCTACTTGACTACAAGGACTATCTGCGGGTTCGCAACCTTGACTTATGGTTGCCTGGCTCGGATAAATATGAGCAATGCCGTAGGGCTTGCATGGCTCACAATGACTCCGCTTTTTATCGCAAGGCTATTGCTGTGCGCACCGATACTGCCATCGCTAACATTGCTATTACGCTGATTTATCAGGCTGATGTGTTGCTGCGCGGTTTGGTAGAGAGGCTGAAATGCGACTTCGTTGAGCGGGGTGGCATAAGGGAGGAGATGACGCGTGTGAGGCTGCAGAGCCGAAAAGGGAGGAAGTGAAGAGGGGATTTTAGGAAGACTAGGGAGGATGGGGGGCTTAGGAAGCTTAGGATTTTTAGGAAGCTTAGGAGGCTTAGGAGGCTTAGGAAGCTTAGGAGGCTTAGGAAGCCTAGGAAGCCTAGGAAGCCTAGGAAGCTTAGGAGGCTTAGAGCACTTGGGCGGCGTATTGGGGGCGCCGGTTGGCAAAAAAAAATGGCGCGGGCAATGTGATGCCTGCGCCATTTTTTAGTTGTTTTATCTTGCTGGATGTTGATTACAGGTTGGGGTTAACCTTGCTCCACTCCGAGATGGCCGGAACGATGTTCAGTGTAACCAGCTCGTCGCGCATCTTGCAGAGGTGCTCGTAGCTTGCGTCAAGCTTGGCGTTCTCCTCGGCAGTGCCCTGCGGAACCTCATAGTGTGCACCGGTGGTGTCGAGCGTGGTGGCCATGGCCATCATGATGTGGTTGTACTTGTCGTTGCTTACGTATGTGCCAACAGGGTACTTGAACGGCTCGCCGCCCATGACGGCACGTATCATCTCTACCGACAGGTAGGCAGGGCTCTGGAATGAAGAGCGTCCGCGGAGCTCGATAATCTTGGCACCGCCTTGTGTAACGTCTTTCTTCATCTGCTCCCACTCAGCCTTGGGGAACTCGTCGGTGCCGATGATGTCGGTCAGCTTGCGGCCGTCGATGGTCACGTGTGAACCGAACACAGCCATCTGCTCGCCGTGGCCTCCGTAGGTGGCGCATCCCTTAACCTCGCTCTGCATCACGTTGAACTTCTTTGCCAGGGCGCTCTGCAAGCGTGTTGAGTCGAGGGCGGCCAGCGTTGTCACCTGCGATGGTTTCAGGCCGGAGTACAGCAGTGTAACGAGTCCGGTGAGGTCGGCCGGGTTGAAGATGATGACCACGTGCTTAACGTCGGGGCAATACTGCTTGATGTTCTTGCCAAGACCCTCGGCTATCTCGCAGTTGCCTTTCAAGAGGTCTTCGCGGGTCATGCCGGCCTTGCGTGGAGCTCCGCCGGATGATATGATGTACTTGGCATTGGTGAATGCTTCCTCGGGGTCGGTGGTGGCTGTGATCTTCACATCGCCGAACCCGCTCTGGCGCATTTCCTCGGCAACGCCTTCCGGTGAGAACACATCGTAAAGACAGATGTCACTTGTCAGGCCCATGGTGAGGGCTGTCTGAACCATGTTTGAGCCGATCATGCCGGCTGCGCCTACGATTGTCAGTTTTTCGTTAGTTAAAAATGCCATAATCTTTATTATATAATGATTAAACGTTCCTGGTCACTCAAATTCAGCGCAAAGTTAAGAAAAAAAAGTGTATGCTGTGTGTTTATATGGGCTTTAATTTGTTATTAATTCTGAAAAGTAATACCTTTGTAAAGTCTAATTTACAATTTCACGCGATGGATGATAACATTGAAAACAGATTGACTGAGTTGCGGGAGGTGATGAGGCGCGAGCGGCTCGACGCCTTCATCTTTCCCAGCACCGACCCTCATTGCGGCGAGTACGTGCCCGACCACTGGAAGTGCCGCGAGTGGGTGAGTGGCTTTGGCGGTTCGGCCGGTACGGCGGTGGTGACATTGGACGCTGCCGCCCTGTGGACCGACTCGCGTTACTTCATAGCTGCCGAGGAGGCCCTTCGCGGCACCGGCTATGTGCTCATGCGCGAGCGTGTCGACGGCACTCCCGGCGTTGCCGAGTGGATAGCCCGTAAGCTTGCCGTGAGCGGTGGCACGGCGGCCGGCATCGACGGCATGGCTGCGCCTGCCGCTATGGTCGATGCCCTTGCCGCCGAGCTCCGCAGCCGGGGCGGCATCACCCTGCGCACCAACTTCGACGCCCTGGCGCCGGTGTGGACTTCGCGCCCGCCGTTGCCCCGCGGTGTCGTTGAAATCTACCCCGAGAGCCTGGCCGGCGAGACGGCCGTGTCTAAGCTGTCGAGGCTGCGCGCGGCCCTGCGCGCCGACCACGCCTGCGGCATGCTTATGTCGTCGCTCGACGACATTGCATGGACGCTCAACCTGCGCGGCACCGACGTTCACTGCAACCCCGTCTTCGTGGCTTACCTGCTGATGGAGGGCGACCGCACGACGCTCTTCGTCGACCAGGCCAAACTCTCGCCCGAGGTTTCCGCCTACCTTGCCTCTGTCGGTGTGGGCGTGGCCCCGTATGCCGACGTGGCCCGGGCCTTGCGAGCCTACGGCGAGTACAGCCTGCTCATGGACCCCGCCGCCACTTGCCACACGCTGTTCAACGCCGTGCGCGGGGTCGAGGTGGTAGGGCTGCCGTCGCCCGTGGCAGCCATGAAGGCCGTGAAGACCGGCGCCGAGATCGAGGGCTTCCGCCGTGCCATGCTTCGCGACGGCGTGGCCATGGTTCGCTTCCTGCGCTGGCTGCGCCCGGCTGTCGAGGCCGGCGGCCAGACCGAGATGAGCGCCGCGGCCCGCCTTGAGGCCTTGCGCGCCGGGCAGCAGCTGTACCGCGGGCCGTCGTTCGACACCATTTCGGCATACGCCGACCACGGTGCCATAGTGCACTACGAGCCCACACCGGCCACCGATGCCCCCTTGCGCCCCGAAGGGCTGCTGCTCGTAGACAGCGGCGCTCAGTATCTCGACGGCACCACCGACATCACCCGTACCATCGCCCTCGGCCCGCTCACCGACGAGCAGCGCCGAGTCTACACCCTTGTGCTCAAGGCCCACATAGCCCTCGAGCGCGCCGTCTTCCCCGACGGGGCCTCGGGCACGCAGATAGACGCCATAGCCCGCGAGCCGCTATGGCGCGAGGGCCTCAACTACCTGCATGGCACGGGCCACGGGGTGGGCTCGTACCTCAACGTGCACGAGGGCCCCCACCAGATACGCATGGAGTGGAAGCCGGCCCCGTTGCGTGCGGGCATGACCGTGACCGACGAGCCCGGAATATACCTCGCAGGGCGTTTCGGCGTGCGCACTGAGAACACACTGCTCATCGTTCCCCATGCCGAGACCGAGTGCGGCCGCTTCCTGGCCTTCGAGCCGCTGACGCTGTGCCCCATCGACCGCGAGCCCATAGTGGTCGAAATGCTCACCGCCGGCGAGCGCGAATGGCTCGACGGCTACCACGCCACGGTCTACGAGCGCCTCTCGCCGTTGCTTACCGCCGACGAGTGCAGCTGGCTGGCCCGTGCGTGCGCTCCGCTCTGACCCACAGCTGCGGGGCGGCCCGGCCGTGGCCGCGCCCGTGGCTGTAAAATGTTTTTCACCTTCCGAAAGCCGTCCCGCCCGTTGGCCAACTGCCTGGTTTGCAGTGTGCCATCCGGGCAGGGCGGCTTTTGCTGTGCAATACGGCCGGTTTCACGTTGTGGAACGGCCCGTCTTGGGTTGCAGCACGGCCCGTTTCGGCCGACAATATGGCCTTTTTTATAAAGTGTAATTTAAATTCGCAGCCGTGGGCCATGGCCGCCGCGGCTTGCAGTGCCGCCGTGGCAGCCACATGCCGCAGCTGTGGCGCGCATGCCAAGGTTTCCCCCACGGCTCTCACCCCGGCAGCCTTAGCCCTGTCTCTTATACACATCT
>NZ_JACJJL010000026.1 GCF_016899955.1 Marseilla massiliensis
CACTATAAAGTTACAACAATTTTCGCTAATCACCAAATTTACAAATAGTTATAATTCATCGAACTCACGTTAAATTATTATAGGTCCTTTTATATGACTATTGTCTATGATTAATGTTTATGATTGTATATGCTAAGGTTTTCCTGTTTGGCTTATTTCTTCTAATTTGATAGTCTTTAGTCTATCCTTCAAACTCCAGTGATCCAATATGAATTTATCTATTCTGTTTTTATCTTCATTAGAAAACCAACTAACTTCCCATTGAGATGTAGCGGGAACATTGTTGAAAAACCAATCCATATAATCTTCATCTACTGCAGAAAATGAAAAGCCATATATATGCACATACTCCACATCTTTGAGTATCTTTTGTAATTCTTGATGTTTGAAAATAAGTTCATATGGATTCTTATGATATTTATTTAATTCAAAAGATACTTGTTCTTTGTCGTCACTCGTTGAACTTCCCAGAAGAAACTTATTGTGTCCATATATAAGACGCTCGTGTTTTGAAGATCGACCATGAATATGAAGGACTCTTTCTTCTGGAATTTTATATAACATTTCTAATACATCCGTATAATTAAAATTAATAAAGAATGAATCTTCTTTCTCAATATGGATATATTTAGGGTCAGTAATCAACCTCTGGCAGTTATCCACCCATTTTTCAAAACAAAATTGCAACACATCAAGCAAACCTTTAAGTCGTTTTGCACAATAAGAATCAAAATGCAAACTGGGTGGTATGTTGTACCTTTCCTCAAATTTCCTTTTCCGTTTTGCCTCTGCTATAATTTCATCAATGGGCTTGGCTGGTGGAGTAAATTTTGATACAAATTTATTGATATCTAGATTCCCAAGTTGCACTTCAAAATCATTCCACCATTCTGCATCTATATCATAAACCGCCTGCATATTTTCATAAATGAAAGGATAGTTATTCTCTAACCATAGTTGAAAATCAACATATCGTGTAGCAAGCCCTGTATGAATATCAAAACCATTTCCGATTATGTATAGATGTTTCATTGCATTTCGTTTTATTACAATCCAAGATTGAACATATTAGAAAAATATCTTAGTCTTTAAAGCTTAAGGTTGTATTATTCTATTCTTACCATCCCGGCCAACTGCACGAAATAATCATTTGACCAAATATCAAGTTCTTTTGAATTGCGCACGAAAGGCAATACATCTTCTTTCACTTGTTTAATATCAGCTGTAGAAAGACGCTCAATGAGTTTCTCCTTGAATAGCTCTGGAGTAGTATTCTCATTGTTAAACTGCTTGCATCGTTCTGTCAAATGAGTAAAATCCAACGGAACATTATGGCGTACATACCATTCAAAGTCGTACCAATCACGACCTTTGACTCTATTCTTCCACGCACGATAGACCAGTGCATGCATCTTGCCTGCAAATAGGTCCGGAAGTGTGAAACAACGGGTCATAAATGAATGTGGCTGAAGCAATAGTTTTTGTTCCGTCTTGAAGTTCAACGGTGGACAAGTATCTACTTCAATCTTTATCTTTATTGACTTCTCCGTCTGGAAAGTCACATCATACACATCGGTATTATCTTTAAGGAAAGCTGATTCGACCTTTCCGAAATTCTTCTTGTCTTTTTTCTTTATTTCAACCTCACGGCCTACCATTGCAAAAGCATCAATGATAGCAGGGAAGTATTTCGTAAAATCAAACTTATCATCTTGCGCGAGCAGTGAGAAATCCATATCCTCACTGAAACGCTGCAAGCCATGAAAGATTCTCAAACAAGTTCCACCATAAAACGCAGCCGATTCAAAGAAGCCTCCGGCATACAGGCCTGCAAGTATCATCTGCTGGTTCACTTCAAATATGGCGTTTCTCTTATGTTGCTCGGTTGTTAGATCATAACGGGAGAGCATATTGTCGAATATTTCATTTTTCATCGTCTTAAGAATTTTAGAAGTGTCGAAATTGAATCAGCCTTTTTGCCAACCTTTATATAATCTTCAAATATGGTTGCGTCCATATTATAGAACTCATCCATATCCATACGAATATCCTGCTCAAGATATGTCTCTACATCCTTCATATAACGAAGAATGACTTTTGAGGAATTGGCAATCAAATCACACAAAGCCTTTTCCGGTGATGCAATAAGAAATGCATAATCACCCTTATTCATACTCCTTACTCCTATCGGAAATGCCTTTCTTGAAATATATTTGTAGTCATAGTTGCCGACTGGAGTTTGAAAGCTTCGGGGATGTTTTACTGTCATTGATTGATGAACATATACAGCCTCGGGGATAAGTCCATAATATCGTAGTGCAGTAGACATTGAAATATACGAAGGTGTATAGAGATGATTGGCTATCAACTCACTCGATAGAGTCTTTCCTGAATATTCGGGGTTGATCACATAAAGTCCTCGCTTAAGTCTGATGATAACCCCTTGCTTTTCGAGCCAGGTTACTTTCTTATTAGCAGACTTAAGTTCCGGATATAACGATTCAATGATTGAAGTCGTTACTGGAATGGTTCCTATTTCATTTAATTGCCTGTCCATACTGCAAATATAGTGATATTTTGAACAATAAAAGAAATAATACTTCTTTTTCTGTTCAAATTATTACTGCTTATACAATCTTAAGAAATAGCGATTTCTGTCACATAAGTCTGTTGTTTGTAACAATTACCGAAACATTGACCACACAGCAACTGAACTACCTCTAGGCTTTTATGGTCGGTGAAATCTCGTTTCAGGACCCGATTTATGCCTATTAAATGAAGACTGAATACTTCTCAAAATAATCATAATGTCCCATCGGTTTCAGAGCTATTTTTGTACCTTTCCTCATCAAAAAACGCCATTTTTCACAAGTTTTTGTACCGCATATTTTGATATTCAAGAAATTACACTTACTTTTACTTTCCAAAATGGAGGTACAAGCCGAGAATGGTGCTAAAAATCACTAACTTACACATTCTCAGATACTTGCCAACCTGCTGGTTGTACCTTTTAGAGCGCTATACTATTGATAATCAACGATATACACATACTGCATCGTGGAAATGACCCCTTATAAACAACTCTAAGCAACTTGGAGTAATTTGAACTAAGTCCCTCTAAATGAGGGACTTTTTGTATTTTAACACTTCAAGTTGCATATTTGTTAGTTACAGTTTTTCCAGTTATTTTTGCACCGTATTTCTACCGCGAGTGTAAAACAGAAAGTCAGATTCACACCTAAATGACATCGTAGGAACAAGCGTGAGACGCTATGAGAAAAGGCAAAAATGACATTGAGGGTACAACGTGAGACACCATGAGACGTGATGAGACAATGTGAGACACTTTAGCAGGCGAAAATTAACAAACGAGTGCAACAATTATGGAGATTCAGAAACGCTGTAAGTACTGTGGAAGATCCTTTATTGCGCATAAGATGACCACCATCTATTGCTCACCTTCGTGCAATAATAAGGACTACAAAAGAGCAATCCGGCAAAAGCAGATTGCCGAGTACATGGAGGAAGAAAAACAGAAGACTCCCAAGGTAGATATTCTTGGGGGCAAGGAATTCCTCACCCCAACCGAAGGTGCATTACTTCTTGGTCTAAGCCGCGCTACATTCTATCGCTATATGCTTAATGGCACCATAAAAGCAGTACAATTGCGAGGAAAGACTATTGTTCGCAGGAAGGACATCGAGAGATTGTTTGACAATCCTCCAACTTATCAGTCCCATTCGGAGAAGAAGCAGGAGAAGCGAGAATACTACACTTTCAGGCAAATCATGGAGAAGTTCAAATGCTCAAAGAAGGCTATTATGACCAGAGTTGAGAAATACAACATCCCCAAAGTTTACCAAGGTCGTAACTGTTTCTTTGACCGTGCTCTGGTTGATGTCCATTTTGCTCAACTTATTGCGGATATTGACTTACGTGACTATTATACTATTCCGCAACTGGAGGAGAAATACAAGATGAGCCATGCAGCTGTATTATCATTTGTGACCAGAAATAAGATACCACGTATTACACAAGGAAGAACTGTCTATTACTCCAGGGCACATATTGATACGCTGAAAGGTGAGCGTGAATCCATCGATCCGAACTATTACACATACGCAGAAGTCATGGAGAAGTACCATTTCTCAAAAGACCAGATCTCTTACTACGTCCATAACTATGAAATAGACAATCATAAACAGGGACGTTTTACTGTCATCAACAGAAAGGAGTTTGACCGCATTATCAAAGAGCGCATGGAAACAAATTCTCTGGAGAAAGAAAAAGAGCGGAGAGCAAAACTGCCGAAACTCAATGCTATTCCAGAAGGTTATATTTCTGTTGCTCAAATAGCAGAAAAATATGGAGTCACGCCCAAACACGTCCAGGCTAAGACTCGTGAAGCAAAAACGCCAAAGTTTGTTATAAAGCATTTGAACTACTATAACGAGGCTGCTATTGAGCAGCTATTCAACAGAGACCCGGAGAAGTTTGAAGTTCCAAAGGACTATATCACGGCACAGGAGATTGCCAAACGCTTCAAGGTCACGGTTCATCACGTTCATGGGCGAACAAGAGAGGCCAACATTCCAAAGATAACGGTGAAGCATGTCAACTTCTATGAACTGAAAGCCGTTGAAGCTCTGTTTGCCAAAAATGAGGCAAGCGAAGAACTGCAAAAGAACGAAAGTGCAGAATGGCTATCTGGCACAGATGTAGAAGAAATGCTTGGTATTACAACTTGTGCAAGAAGGTCATTCGTATCAAGGCATAAGATTCCATCCAAGAAAGAACATGGTATAGCCTATTATCTCAGGTCTGCCATTGAAGACGTAAACAATACCTTAGCTAAATACAGCGACCAATACTATACTGTAGAACAGATATGTGAGAAGTTCAACATGGACAGGGGCAAAGTTTACGGGATGCTAAGATACAGCAATGTAAGAAAAGTCCATGAAGAATAATGGACCATAAAAGATTGAATCCTAATTCTGATTTAAATGTAGATTGAGGAATATCTTCAAATTCCATCTCTTCATTTTCACAGAAAAATATACTTGATAGAGTTTTATAGTCAATATATGAACCTTCTTGTTCAAGTTTATCAATCTCCAAACGTATATTCTGAATCTCATTATTAAAGAAATCAAGGAAGCCGAGTTCCTGATTTCTTTCATTTGAACTTGTATTTCTGAAGAACTCGGGATCAAACCTGAAAGCTAACTGCAATAATTCTTCCATGGTGGCATTAGGGTCTGTTAGCTTATCAAACGCAGCTACCACTTCTCTTCCTGAATCACTATTCAAATAGTTATTCCAATGTAACTTAATAATCTTATTCATGACTAATCCTGTTCCATTATATTGTTCCACAATTCATTTAACCTATCCGCATCCTCACTTGAAAGAAGCTCTCCAGAGTGGCCACGTCGCCAATCTATGCCTGGTACGACTTTTTCAAGCTCTTCGATGCAGATGGGAGATTGTACATCTGCCGGCACACAGTCATAGCTGTCCATATCCATGTAATACCTTTGTTTCCCATTCCCAGCCCAGTCTTCACCTGGATATGGGTCACTGGTGAATACGCCACGGAATACAATGCCAGCCTTGTCATCACCTGTCCTAAGCATATAATAGTGGTCGCCCTTATGGGCTTTCTCCCACTCATAGACGCTCCAGTTCAAGCCACTGAATCCACCTGGGTATTTTGACAGGACATCACGGTAGTCATCCAGCTTGAAGCTACTGATGGTAGGATTCCAACGTAACAGATATGTTTTTGGTGAGCGTAAAGGCTCCACGTCAAATGAATCATAGAAATCCGTCCATACATCATCCGGCATCTTGTCGATAACGAACTGAGCATAGTCCAATCGTTTGATGTACTTGTTGTTTTTAGTAGCAGTAAAGAAATCATCAATCGGAACGATCTTTGTTTCCTTCTCATTATAGAGAATTACTTTCTGGCATACACACGCAAAGCCCTTGTTGTTTCCCAATATGCGGGCAACAAATTCTTCCCCATTCGGGCTACCTACTGTCGCTCGACTGAAGTTCTCATAGTCACCGTAATTCCACTGAATGTCAATGAAGTCTTCAAATGCCTTGTATGTCCATTCTTGTGGACTTGCATCTGGCATCTGTGCCTTGATGTATTCAGGGAAGATATGGAACTCATGTACAAGGCCATTTACTCCGATATGGTCATCCTGCTTCTCAATGATATTGGCCATATTATCAAGACGATAATAATAGGTATCCACTTCGTTTTCTTCTGAAAGGTCAGCGAAAGTCTTATCATCACCATCATAGATGACCAACTCAGGACGTAACTTCTTAGCTTCCCGCATCAATGTGAAAGCCAGTGCCACATCTGTCCGGGATGCAAGATACGGGAGGTTGATAGTGAACAGGCCTGTCTTTAATAAGATGGTCTCAATACCCTGTGTTGAACCACCTTTGATATACATGGTCGTTCGCAGTATTTCTTCCTCATCGGGATCTATCTCAGCACACATGATAGCTGCATCAAGAACCTTAGCGGCATTCTCTATCATCTTGTTGATGTCGAAGCTGTCACTCGCATCAAAGCAATAAACATTGGCATACATCGTCAACTCTGGCGCTTTCAAAGCCCTGCCTATCTCGCACATCATACCGCTGACGGGATAATAGATGAAGCGTTTAAGCATTTTCTCCCCAGCTTCCTCCAATGCGTCGGTGTATGCGTCAAGTTGTCCAGCATACCAACCTGCATAATGTTCTGAGTCACTATCAAGAATATACTTCTGACCCAACGGACAAGTCTTGAAATCTATCAGGATGTCTCCGTCTGAAGTCTGCCAAACAAGGTCGATGCTGCCAGAATAGACGTTGCCATCCTTTAACAGTGTGAACGGACGTTCATGATAGATATTAATGGCAGCACCAAATTGCTCCGTCAGCCAATTTACAAGCATTTCCCATGCTTTTCGAATAGCAGCATAGTCAGTCAAATAGGTCTTCAGACCATAGCTCTCGATAAGATTGGTATAATAGCTCTCACTGTTTATATGCTGTTCAATGCCACAGAAAATCTGGTGGATGCAGTTACCCACATCGGCCATTGTCTTTCCGACAAGCGTTCCCTGTTGCATATGCTCACATATCTGATAGGACGTATCTACCATACCTTTCACATGCAATTTACTTGGTGAGAGACATTTTACACCTTCATCGCATGGTTCTTGATGATATGGAATACGTCTTGTCTTCATATTCTCATTTTCTGCCAGATAGCGATAGCCCGACAGACTATCAAACTGATCTTGTGTCATGGTGTCATCTTCGAAACAGCAACCCACACCAAAGATATCATGCTGCGCATCAGGCCGGACACAATCCAAACCGACATCTTCCAGCCATTGCAGAGTATGAACATCCTTTTTATGAGGTTCCAAAGCAACTATCAGCACATCTCGTGGGCGGGTCATACCAACATACAGCAGGCGGTTGGCTTCAGCCAATGAATCCTTAATGACCTCCTTATACAGGGAACTTTCTTCTATCTGTTGCTGGATGTCTGCAGGTACATTGGTATTTCCTGCTCCATATATGAACGGAATGACACGTATGAAGACTTCTGGGTATGGTGTCGATGCAGAAGGCTGTTCCGAATAACTGAAATGGATGCCGTAGATGTCCTGCTTGACACATTTCTTCGGGTCATTCTTCTTCTCATAGAGCTGAGTGAGGATGACATATTTCCATTCCAGACCTTTGCTGGAATGATAAGTATGCAGTTGTATGCCATTTGCATTACCTTTGCCGACAGGATCCATCACCGCAAGGTAGTCCACAAATCCCTTCACAGTGGCTGGGAGGCTCATTTGCAAGCAATGCTGCTCATAAGCATATCCAGACTGAACGATGGTGTCGAGGCAGGAAACGGACTCATCGACCTGACCTGTTTTCTTTATTTCGTTATACAAGTCAAATTCAATAACCATCGTCTCAATGAGAGCGCCCACTGACTGCTGTTTTAACATCGGTCGGAGTTCCAATAGCCTCCTAACCAAAGGAACATCATTCAAATAAGACGACTCCTTGATTTCTTCATTAGCATCAACGAGTAGTTTCTCCTCAATGATTTTGTTGGTGCCATAACCTTCCTCAGTCAACACGGCTATTTGTGCCTTGGCCAAAGAATCTTTCTCACTTTCTACAAGAGCAAGTAAGGCTAACACCAATGGCGTACATTTTATTTCAGACACTCTGACTTCCTGCCTGTTAGCGGGTATTCCGTATGTTCCAGTTAAAATACCGGCCAAAGCATCCAACGGAGCGTTGGTCCTACCTAAGACCGCGATATCCGACGGCTTCACTCCCTGCTTCAGCAGATAAGCTATGTGATCGGCAATTCCGACACTCTCTGGGTCTTCCATATCCCAAAGTCGTACAGAACGTATCTTTTCGTCGTTGGTGCGATGCGTCTTCAATACAATGGATCCTTCATCCAACACGCCCTTAAAGGTACGTTTGAACGTCTCATTGCAGACCTCTACTATACCTGGGAGCGAACGGTAAGATGTATCAAGAGTCTCGGTATCACAGCCATTCTCCCCCGTCGCAATCCTGTCAACCACCGCCTTTGTCAAGGTAATGTCACTGCCACGGAAACCATAGATGGCTTGCTTATAGTCTCCTACCCAGTAACTGTGCTCCATCAATTCTGAAAGTCGGTCGAATATCTTCACTTGTATGGGCGAGCAGTCCTGGTATTCGTCAACGAAAAGAAAACGATAGCCCATCCGAATCTCCTCTGCCAATTCTTTATTGGCCAGAAGGTCACGAAGATATTTCTCCATGTCATTATAGTCCAGGAGATTCCTCTCTTTCTTGAAGGTGCGGAAGCGTTCTTTCCAACGCTCTGCAAGCTGGAACAACAGTCGAATGTATCGCTCCTGCTCTTTATACACCAATTCAGAATGCCACAAATCAGCAAGTTCTTCGCGCATCTGAGTACCCCGTGCACCACATTTCGTCCATGAGTTAAGCACAGAAGACAATCGCTTGTACCATGAGATAGTTGGTGCATTGACACCACGCTTTAATCTGCGGATTTCAGTTAAAACATCTTGTTTCTTCTTGCTCTCACGTTGGGTTCCAGCAAACGACACATGCTCATCGAGTATAGCCATAAGTGTTTCCGGAGAATAGTCAAGCTTGACGGAAGGATGCACAAAACCGTGGATAAAATCCAAAGATTCCCTCACACTCCTGTCATAACTCTCTATTTCATAGTTGGTGGTAAGTGCGATGACCTTTTCTATGTCACTTTTCCAGAAATCATAGTTTAGCCCATTCTTCCCAGAGAAATATCCAAATTGGATTCCAACACTTTCACAGAATGCATGAAGCTGGTTCAGTTCATCATGTGTAGGAAGTTCTGACAATGACTGTGAAATATAGAACTGCGTATCTTCCTCTGCCATAACACCCATATCTGGCGAAAGTCCGAGAAAGAACCAGTATTTCTTGATGAGCGAGTTCGCAACGCTATGGATAGTGCCAATCATTGCCTGATCAAGCTGAGTGGCAGCCTCGAATAGTCCGTTCTCATAAAGGACCTTCTTGGCCTCCTCCTTCATTTCGTTGGCAGCCTTCACGGTGAACGTGGTCATAATCACCTGTTCTGGTCTGACAAGACCTGACTTGATGAGTTCTGCCAGTTTATGGGTAAGTGTATAGGTCTTGCCACTACCGGCACTGGCGTTGATATATGTTACATTCTTCATCTTATAGCCTCCTTACTGTTTGAAAAGTTTGTAGTTGCTGAAGATATTCTCTTTTTCGGCTCCCGTATCATCCGTGCTCAACGGAAAGAGGTTTTTATCAGCCGTGTCATTGAAATAATCGAGCATCGACACGGGGAAGGCTTCGCCTACCTCCACTCTGCCCTCATCCAGCTGTTTTTTTCCGATAGAAGAATGATTGTCTGAGTTGTTCAACTATATTGGCATTGTTCTCTGCCTGAAGTTGTGTGCAATGGATTCCATCAAAATGTTCCTTGCTATAAAGATGACCCTCCGGCATCAGGAAATACGCTGTACGTTCTACACTATCCTGTTTCTCTGCACTGAGCATGGTGCGGTATAGCTCTAGCTGAATCGAACGATTGGCAGTCAACAAGTCACGGTAATAGGACTTTGAGGATGTCCATTTGAAGTCAAAGACTACAGGATGATGATTTGCATCTTCAAGTGTCATATCAATATATCCCACCATATCCCAGTCCTTGTCATTCTTCAACAGTCCCATATCTTTCTTGACCATTTGTTCACAACCGGTAACGGTAAGACGGTTGTCACGTATTATTTCCAGGAGTATGCCAAGGCATCTGCGTAATTGCTCTTTCAACAGTTCTGCATCTAAACGGTTCTCTGGCAGATACAGTATCGCACCGCAGGATTCTATCTGTTTACGAACCTGCTCTTCAAACTCGTTATTAATACGCTGCTCTATCTCATCTACCCTGCTACATGATTTGCCATCACGAGGTGCGAAAAGACTTTCAATCACAGCATGTGCAACAGTACCCATAGTGGTCTTGACATCTTTGATGCTACTGGGACCAGTACTGACGATGTTGAGCATACGCTCCATCAGGTAATCAAATGGATATTCAACAAGCGTACTGATAGTGGTAGGACTAAGATGCTGTGGCCATTTGAGCAAGTCGGCATGATCGAATGGGATCAGCGACTGGATATTATTGTTCCTTACGAGCTTTACCTTTTCTGTTTCTTCTTGGTATAGGTTCGGTTCTGTAATAAAGTCGTTCAAGTTTTCAACCTGACTCTCCAGTCTTACCATGATGGGATGCTTGGGAGCAGGTTCACCTCCCACATAATCAGTCACAACTAATATCAGCTGTTCTTCCGTCATAAAGAATGGCAAAAGTTGCATCTGATGATGATAGTCCAACTCCTTTCGTTCGTCCCAAAGCATAAGGGAGTCCTTGACCTTGGCTCTCTCTGTAGGATAGAGGAAGGCACAATCGAGTGTTGGCACGTCACCGGCTACAAAATTCATCCAAACTGTTCGTCCGCTGTCCGCAGCCATTTTAGAAGGGCTGTCGATGAGTTCCCTGCAACCTCTCTGTGCAGCATATTGCATGAATGACTCTCCTTTATACAACGTGCTGATCCATGATTCCACCTGTTTAAAATCAACATATTCGCCCATGTCTGATGATTCAAGCAGGAGGACAAAGGTATCGCACATTTGCGCCAGGCTTTCCAGCTGGCTGCACCAACCTTCGTTCCCTGGCTTCTCACTAAGGAAGTGTGACCTACTCCTTGACCAACCAGAAATACTATTTAGGTAGGTCATCAGTCTTGTACAGTCAATCTTGTTGTCTGAAGGAACATCGAATGAAGGGAGATAAGTATTTACTAAGAGTTGGCGTTCTTTCTTCTCATTCTCATCCCGTTTGGCTTTCGCTTCTTCTGAGAGTTTCTCCTCCTCTTCCTTATCATGATAGGTGAATTTACCCGAGATATAGTCTTCAACAACTTTGCGACACTTGTCATTCCTGTAGCCGCCTTCGCCTATAACAGTTTCGGCAAGTATGCCTCCAAAGAATGTACCAAAGGGCAGCATGGGTGAATAGAGCCAGCTGATTAAGCTTTGGATATTCAGCGGTTCTTTCAACATGTCAATACCGAGGACAAAGAGCTGTATCAGCTGTGGGGCAGCTTCGGCCATACTGCTCCCCATTGTAGGCTTACCCATCATACGGAGCCAGTTGTCCATGGTCTTGTTTGCATTGTTAATCCATACATCTGCTTGTAGTTCATCACCTTTCAAGGCAAGGTATTCATTGGCAGTCTTTTCATCTGCAAACTTGTATATCTGGAATGAACGGTCATCCTTATTCAAGGTCAGCTTGACATCAGACGAAGAGTTAAGCAAGTGCGCGATATGGGAAAGATTATTTCCACGGAAGCCTTGGAAATCTTTGGATGAAATCCTTGCTCCGTGGCTTTGCAAGGTTGTCAGCAATTCCTGAATAGCCGGATGGAGCATGGCTAATTCACAAGGCAGTTCAACATCAAAATCCTTGAAGAAACCGTCCTCTACCCTATTTATATATAATAGGACATCATTCAATCTGTCAGACATCCCTGGAGAGTTGAAAAACTCTTCCGTACCAGCAAGGACATTAAGACGATCACTGGCATCGTCGTCCTTATTGGCCTGCCACTTGTCAAGCACAAGGTTATCACGCCATCTAAGTGCTTGCTCAGCTGTACCCAGAGAGGACAACCTGAAGGATGCTGCCAAAGCATTGTCTGGATTCCGTTTCATGTATTCCGACCTTGACATCCGTAAGATAGCCTATCTGAAAGGGCTTTGGGGTGGTGGCGGTCAGACAAAGAAAAACACGGGTACGGACGGCATGGCGGCGCAGACCATTGTCAGTACGGGTGTGGTGCTTTGCGGACAGGATAAGCCCACGCAGGACATGGCACTCTACACCCGTGTCCTGTTCCTTGCCTTTTCCAAGACCTCGTTCAGCCCAAAGGAGAAAAGCCACTATGAAGATTTGGTAGCCTTGTGCAACTTGGGACTGACACACCTGACCATAGAGATACTGAATCACCGGGAGTTGTTCGAGAAGAACTTTTCGGATACCTACTCCATCGTGAAGCATGAGTTGGCCGCCAAGATGGAAGACGAGACGATACATGACCGCATTTTCGGTAACTGGGTGATTCCTTTGGCCACGTTCCGCACGTTGGAAACCGTGCTGGATGTGCCTTTCAGCTATACCGGCCTGTTCGATACCGCCGTCAAAGGAATACGTGTCCAGAACGAGCTTGCCCAAGAAAGTTCCGAAGTTGCCGATTTCTGGAACATGCTGCAAGGCTTCCAGACGATGGGTAAGTGCGTAGAGAAAGCGCATTACCGCATCCGTTACCTGAAGAGCTTCCGTCCGTTGGCTGCCAAGGAAGAAATCGAGTTCATGGAAGCACGTCCCATTCTTTACCTGAATATGGCAGCCGTGGCTTCCCTGTTCAACAGCCGTAACCAAAATGCCACGGCCAACCGCTCCAACTGGTCAACCATCATGTCCTACCTCAAATCGCATCCGTCATTCCTTGGACTGAAGCAGGACAGGTTCACCATACTATTGCCAAATGGTCTGCCGGATTACACGATAGAGGTGTCAGGCGGCCAACAGCTTAAGAAAGTCAAGGTCAACCGTCCGAAAGCGTTGTGTTTCGACTACTTACAGTTGAAGGATATGTTTGGGCTTGACCTTGAAACTGAAATGGTTCAAGACGAGATGGATTTAGCAAATGAGGTCTCATGAAATGAAACAGTTCATTATTCCTCATCTTGCTTTATAATCCATGAACCGTCTTTGCGACCGCCTTCCCTTGATATGATGCCTAATTCTTGAAAAGTTGTAATGTCACATTTGTCTTTAGGGACATTTCAGATATGGTTAGGCCTTTATTCTCACGGATTAAACCTAACGCAATCATCTGACGTTCAGCTATTTCTTTCGTGACATGCTTTTGTCCTCTAATATGTAAGACAAGTTTTACTATTATAAGTTCAGGCTCTTTTACTGCAAAATACCCGGTTGGCCCAATGCTGAATAGTTCAAACTAAGGAAATAAATCAATTTAGTAGATATGAAAATCCAGCTATCTTTACCAAGTACGGAAGAAAACTTGTATATTTGCAAAAAATCAGCAAATAACAAGGTTAAATATATGATTCTCGAATTTTGTGTCAGCAATTTCCTGTCCATAAAGGATGAACTTAAACTATCCTTCGTGGCCACTACCCTAAAGGAATCCCTTTCGGAACCTAATGATGTCATTCCGCTTTCCGACATGGGATTGTCACTCGTGCGCAGTGCGGTGATTTACGGGGCGAACGCTTCAGGAAAAACGAATGTATTGAAGGCCATCGCTTTTTACAAGCGTTTCATCATGGATTCGTTCAAGAACAGCCAGGCTGGCGAAAGCATAGACGTGGAGAACTTCCGCCTGAACATTTCCACCGCCCATGAGCCGACCACGATGGAGGCCACCTTCGCCGTCGGTGAATACATCTACCGTTACGGCTTTGAGGTAGCCCCCAAAGCTATACATGCCGAATGGCTTTACCGCCGTATGAACAGGAAACGTGCCAAAGAGGTAGAGATATTCTACCGCGAAGGGGAAACAACCACCGTTCATGCTAAAAGCCCGTTGATACAGGATTTGGTCAACAAGAAAATGGTTCGCGGCAACGCGCTTCTTCTCTCCACTGCCGCCCAGTTCAACGAAACGACCGCCGTCAATATCCTGCATTGGCTTGGCGACACACAAGTCCTGTTCTGTAGCGAGGACGAGAAAATGTGGTCGCAAGCCATCAAGCATCTGGACGATGAAAAGATGCGTGAGCGTATAGTTCGTTTCGCCAAATATGCGGATTTGGGCATAGACAACATAGCCAAGATTGACAACCGCATCGTAAGCAGCCATCGTCAGTACGATGATGAAGGAAAAGCGACCCATAATGTAGCCTTTTCGTTTAACGGAAACGAATCCGAGGGAACCATCAAATATTTCTCCTTGGCATATCCTATCATAGATGCGCTGGACAATGGCAAACGTCTGGTGGTGGATGAGCTTGACTCCAAACTCCATCCGTTGCTTGTGCGCAAGATTATCACGCTTTTCAACTCGGCGGAGACAAATCCCAAAGGAGCGCAACTGCTGTTTACCACTCATGACACGTTCCTGCTCAGTGCAGGTCTGTTCCGCAGAGACCAGGTATGGTTCACTCAAAAGGATAGTTTCGGCGCGACAGAAGCCTATTCGCTGGCCGAGTATAAAGTGCGTGGCAGTTCACCTTTCGAGCGGGATTACCTGCAAGGTAAGTTCGGTGCCACGCCCATTATAGGTGATATGGAAACAATATTTACGGCGGAGGGATGACCATGGGAAAGACAAAAAAGAAAGACCATCGTTCCGCTTCATTGACACGCCGCCAAAGCACGAGAGAAGTAAAGCAGTCGTTTCTCATCGTATGTGAAGGTGTCCGCACGGAACCGGATTATTTCAAGGCCTTCAGAATGACCGCCGCCACGGTAAAGGCGGTAGGCCAGGCAATGAACACGACCAGTCTTGTGAGCAAGGCCATTAGTATCCGTGACGCCGACCAAAAGAAGAAGCGGACTTATGACCAGTGCTGGGTAGTGTTCGACAAGGACGATTTTCCTGCAAAGGACTTCAATGAAGCCATTACACTGGCCGAAAAAACGGTTTCAAGGTGGCCTATAGCAACCAGGCGTTTGAATATTGGTTCCTGCTGCACTTCAATCTCTACAAAGGGGCGTTGCACAGGAACAGTTATGCCGACATGCTGTCAAGGCTTTCAGGAATACCCTATTCCAAGACGGAAGGATTCGGGGCTATTATGTATAACCGATTGCTCCACTTGCAGTCGCAGGCCATTAAGAATGCCTCTGCCGTTCTTGCCGATGTCTCACATGGTAATCCGGCTATGGAAGAATCTCCCACTACCGTACATCTGTTGGTAGAAGAATTGAACAAGTTTATCTGATTATGCTCGTTAAGGTCATCCTATGGATGGCCTTTATTTTATGGCATATTTCAAAATATAATCTGCACACATTTCAGGATTGACGTTGTTGACAAGATACAAGTTGCATCGTATCAGTTACTTGCATCAAAAACGATGCGTTGACAAACGTTGACAAGCGTTGACGCTTTTGAAAATCCTATGAATTTTGTAGCCAATGGTTGACAAAAACACACGTATCTATATTTATTCTTATTTCTATAAGAAAAAAGATAAAGTATTGAATAATAAGCATTTCTGGTAAGCTGTATAATCAAGTTTGTACATTGGCTTTCTTGTCAACCTTGTCAACGCTGAAATATATATGCCTATCTGTTTTTTAGATTTTTGTCCCGTTGCCATTTCATGTAAAGATGATTACCTTTCTGAACAGACGGACACATATTCCCTGAAAATCCTACAAACTACGTGGTATTCCCATGTTTAACCTGTTTCATTTTGATTTTCGGCATTGTATCTTTAATGCCAAAACAAAGTGGATATGGATATATGCAAACATTCTTCAGAGATAAAGCCGGAACAGTCGTATTCGGTAAGCGATGCGGCGCGTTTCCTCGGCATACACCGGTGTACCATCTATGATTACATTACCCATACGGAAAGGCCGTTGCCGTTCTTCCGGATGCAGGACAACCAGAGAATACAATTCCGTGGTGATGACCTGATTGCCTACAAGACTGCCGGCCTCCCGAAGAAAGGACGCAAACGGAGATAGGATGAAAATTTCATAGCCTGCCACACCAATAGAGATATAGCAGGCCATGTTTGTATTCGTGGTCAATCTGCCAGCCCCCTGACCGCTTCAAGCAGCTTACAGACCATACCCTCCGCCGCTTCCATGTCGGCCAGTACATCCTTCATTCGGTAAGGTGCGCCATTTTTGCCGTGTCCGTTACCGTCCAGCCATAGATAGGCTTCCGAATCTGCGTCAAAACCCTCGTAATACTCTTCCATATCGCTTACCAGACTTTCAAGGCTGCGTCCTTGCATCGTGGCAGAAAAGAAGAAATCCTGTCCGGCAGGAGTGAATTGGGAAAACTCAAAAATGACGATATTCTTGTCTTGCTGCTTTTCTGCATCCACATGCCATCCGTTTGCCTCTGCACATTGGATGACTTCCTTTATAATCTTGTTTCTCGTTCGCATGGTTATTGATGTTTATGTCAGCCGTGGCACTCGGTTGATTGCACCACGGCTGACGGGTTATTTTAATGTTCAAATCTGGCTAAGAACTGTTGCAGACGGAAGTCCTGCAAGTTCTTTAACGGCGTAGGAGTAAAATTCTCCTGTAGCCTTACTTGTAGCTTACCCAAGCCTTGTGCCGTAAGGTCAAGCTCCACTTCCGACAATTCGTTAAGAGAGATATAGCCGTATTCGTCCTCCGCAAGTCCTACCACGATGCCAAAGAGGATAGTGTCGTTCTCTTCTCTCTCACCTTCAAGGATGAACCAGCGTACCGCTCCAAGAGCGAAGGTAGCACGGCAAACCGCTTCTTTTCCCTTGCCGTCCTGGGAATAAAGGGGATAGCCTTCCAAGGTTTCCTCCAACTGTGGTGTCATCAGTCTGCTCATATCAGTCAAATTCTATTTCGTCGTCATACACTTCTATTTCCGCTCCGCTGCTGAACTGCACGATAAAGCCTTTTGCAGTCCTGCCCACAATCGTTCCGCGATGGTAGCCACGCCACGGTGTGACCAGTTCGCATTGCTGCCCGTATTCGGGAAAATCTGTTTCATACATAATTGAAAAGTTTTAGATGGTTGCTTGATAGTAAATTCTCAGTTCAGCGGAAACATTGTAGATGTAGCTGCCACAACGTACCAACAGGCAGTCCTTGCCGTAGTACAGCCGTTTCATGCCCCTGACGCTTCCGCTCTTGTGGAAGTTGGGAAAGCGGTCTATGCCCACACTCCGGCCTTGCTCGATAGTCATTCTTTTGTCCGCATAATTCCTTGTGTTTTAAGAATTGGTGAAATCTGATACTTTTCCCTTTTGTGAAACTCTTTTGAGCTTCTTGGTCGGGAAGATCGTTTTTACGTGCAAACAGCCACTGCGGACACAAGGGAGAATAAGGCAAGCATGAGGCCGGAGAGTGCGGACGGAATACCCCAATTTTGGAGGAATGAGAAAATTTGCGGAAGGCTTCCGTCAAGCCCTCCAGCCGAAAGCCCATGGCGGTGCTTGACATTTCTCCCGTCCGCAGTAGTTTTGCACGGTAAAACGTACCCGGCCAAGATGCCCAAAGGTGGCTAAGAAAAACTCCATAAAGCAAGTCCTATTCATAGGATAGCATCCCTGTCCAATCTGTTTTCCAAATACCGTTGCCATTGTGAGAGCCTGCGAAATGGAATGTAGTGGAGTCTTGCAGGCTCTCTCTATAGCAACGGATTGGGACACCCAAACCGTTGTAAATTCCTATCAGACGAACTTACTTGGTGTCATTGACACGGAATAAGTCGGATGGCTTTATGCATAAGACAGAAGAAGTCCGCAAAATGTTATTGAATGTAGTTTCGGGAAAAGAAACAAGAAGTAGAGAGTGGCAGATAATTGACGAAATTAGCATTTTCTTGATTGATTCAGATGTTTCTTTCCAATATTAGAATGTTCTTGTAGTAATTTTATTATCTTTGTAGCCATATACATACTGATGCAATATGGAAAATAAAGACTTAAATCGGTTGAAGGTGGTGCTTGCCGAAAAAAAACGTACCAATAAATGGCTGGCAGAGCAGTTAGGCAAAGACCCGGCAACCATTTCAAAGTGGTGTACCAACAGTGCACAACCCAACTTGGAAACCCTCATCGAGATTGCCAAATGCCTCGGTGTGACAGTAAATGATTTAATACGCCAGGAATGATTTGTATGCAAAAGAACAATAGTCCATATACTTCCCTGACGGGATGCACGTTTCTCTATTATGAGTTCAAACGCATCCTTCCCGTCTTGATGAGTGCGGATGCTGAAAAGCTGTTGAAGGAAGAGGTTGAAAACAACCAGATCCTTCAAGTCAATTCCCGCACCTCACGCCAGCGTTTTGCCGTGGAGTTCAAGCGGCGTTATGCAGCCGTACCAGCACAATTCTGGAGAGAATGGCTGCATTGGAGCGAAGCAGGGCAAAGGGCTGGCCTGTTTTATGCCATCCTGAAAGCTTATAAGCTCGTATTTGACTTTCATGTCAATGTGGCCATGAAGAAGTGGAACTCCATTGACCATAAGCTCACGGCTGACGACATACAGATGGAGTTCAACGAAATCTCCGCGCACGATGCTTTTGTGGACGGCTGGTCGGCTGCCACGAAAAAGAAATGTGCCAGCTGCTATCTGACCATCCTGCGGCAGACCGGATTGCTGCAGGAGAAAACGGACGAGCTGACTCCGGTCAAGCCCGATCCGGAAGAATCGGCTTATTACATCCATACGGGCGAGGAATGGTTTCTGGAAGCCTGTTTCCTTTATCCGTATGAGATTAACGAAATCAAATCCCATTTGCCATGAAGAGAATGACCGTAGACGAGTTGTATGAGTATCTTTGTTCGCCGCTGTTCCTCGACGAGAAGAGCGGCAACATCTTCTACAACTATTACATATACCAGTATCCTGCCAGCCAGGAATACGAGATGCGCCGGCAGATACAGGAGTTCAAGCAGAAGCTGGAACGTCCCACCAACTTTGTCAACGCCCTGGTGTTGGATTTGTTCCGTGTGTTCTGCGAGTATCTCCAGAATGAGAAGTTCGGCGACACGTCGTTGCTGGAAGACACGTTCGAGGGCGACAGGCTCCATCCCGACATGGTGACCACGGAACTGACTTCGGAGGCGAACTCCGACAACTTCATCCGCTTTGTGCGCGATAAGATTGAAGCCCACATGGCTCTGAACGACGGCTACAACAAGCCTTACGTGTTCATCCACGGCATCGGCAAGATGTTCCCTTACCTGCGTACCAACGTGTTTCTCACCCGGTACGAGAAATACAATGATACCTCGCGGTATAAGATTATCCTCTTCTATCCGGGACATCAGGAGGGAAATTCCTTCAGTCTGTTCGACATACTGGAGGATTCCCATACCTACCGTGCCATCTTATTAGTCAACAAATAACGCTTCCGATATGAAATTCAAAGAACTATATTCAAAAGGTCTCGACCGCAAAGTGAATCCGGCTGTGTCGGCATCCGACCTCAGTGAAGATACCGTGATGACTGAAATCGTGGAATACGTGTTCACCGAAGAAATCGTCATCAACCTCTATGACATCCTGGTCAATATCCGCCAGAACCAAGGCAGCCACGTAGGCATTTGGATTAACGGCTATTTCGGTACGGGTAAGTCCCACTTCCTGAAATATGTCAGCTACTGCCTCAATGCCCATTACAGCGAAATGGCTTTCATGCGTCTGGAAGAAGCCATCGAGGAAATCATGCGCAATTCCAATGGCATGACCAAGCTCGACGACCACGGCGTTTCCCTTTCTGAAATCCAAGCGTTGAAGAAATGGTATTCCACGCAGGCCGATGTGCAGATGGTGATGTTCAACATCGGCGACGTACACGATGCCAACGCCAACCAGGCCCAGGCATTCACCACCATCTTCTGGAACCAGTTCAACGCGCAGCGTGGCTACAATTCGTTCAACCTCGCTTTGGCGCAGTATCTGGAAAAGGCGTTGGACGATGACGGCAAGTTCGGCGAGTTCAAGGATTATCTGAAATCCAAAGGTTATGATTGGGAACGTAACATCTCACGTTTTGCCGCCGGGCGGTTAGACCTGGCCTTGCAGATGGCCAAGGAGGTAGACCCCACGCTGGCTACAGATGTTATTCGTACCAAAATTCTAAACAACGACATCAACGTATCTGTGGAATCGTTTGCGGCGGAGATGAAGGAATATATTGACGCCAAGCACAACCGCAACTTCCGCTTGCTCTTCTTTGTCGATGAGGTGAGCCAGTTCATTGGCGAGCACCGCGACCTCCTGCTACAACTCCAATCGCTTGTCAAGCGGTTGGAAGAAGTCTGCGAGTCGCGGGTATGGATAGCCTGCACCGCCCAACAGACACTGGAAGAGGTGGTGAGCCACGTGGGCGGCAGCACCACCAACCCGGAGGATGAGGTCGGAAAGATTCTCGGACGTTTCGAGGTACGCGCTTCCCTGCAAGGCACTTCGCCGGAGTATATCACGCAGAAGCGTATCCTCGACAAGAAAGGCGAAGCGGAAGTGATGCTGGCCGACATGTATGCGAAGGACAAGGCCAAGCTCGACGCGCAGTTTGTCCTGCCCAGCACCTACAAGACCTATCGCGACAAGGACAACTTCGTGGCCTACTATCCGTTTGTGCCCTACCAGTTCCAGCTCATCAAGAAAGTGCTCGACTCCTTCGAGACCATGAACTATGTGGACAAGCAGGTGAAGGGCAACGAGCGTTCGCTCATCAACATTACCTATTCCATCGCCCGTGAGACGCAGGACATGGAGGTGGGTGAGTTCATCCCGTTCGATAAGTTCTTTGGCGCGATGGTACAAGGCTCCATGCAGCACCTGGGGCAGCGGGCTTTCGAGAACGCACGCCAGGCACTCGATGTCATCGAGGACGAGAAGAAACAGGCGTTCTACCGCCGCGTGGTCCATATCCTCTTTATGATATGTAACTTGAAGGAGGAAGACAAGCAGCAGTTCTCCGCCACCATCGACAATGTGGTCACCCTGCTCATGTCGAAAGTGGATGCCAGCAAGGCGGCCATCAAGCAGGAAGTGTCTGCCGTCCTGGCCTATCTCATCGACAAGGCCGTCATCCGGAAGGTGAAGACCGACGCAGGCAGCGAAATCTACGAGTTCTTTACCGAGGAAGAGTCGAAGGTGGCCCAGATTATCAAGAACCAGCAGGTGGACAGCAACACCTACAGCGACGAGCTGCGCAATATCTTCTTCGCTCATTTCGGCAATCCGTCCAACAAGGAGCAGTTCGCCACCCGTTCCTTCACGGTGGGCATCAGCATCGACGGACGGAATTACCTCAGTAATAATGCGGACATCCAAGTGGACTTCGTGACAACGGCCAGCACGGACAACCCCGACCAGTATGCCTTCAGCCTGAACAACAGTCCGCAAGGCACTCACTTGGTGTTCTTCCTTTACCCGTTGCTCAAGGAGAACCAGGAACTCCGCGCCAACTTTCTTTACTATTGCCGGGTGCAGCGGTTCGCCCAGGAGCCTGCCATCAGCGAGGAACGCCAGCGCACCAAGGAAATCTTCAAGCAACGTGCCAAGGAACTTTACGAAAAGGAAATCAAGCCCCAGTTCCAGCAGATGCTCGACACCTGTCCCGTCATCTCCTGCGCCAACGCCCTCTCGCCTTCCGAGACGGGAACGGCACGGAAGGCTGAGCGTTACAAAACCCTCCTGGCTCGACACATGGAGACGCTTTATCCATTCGCCAAGCTCGCAGACAATCGGGAAGTGCCACGCACCAACCCCGAACTGTCAGCCAAGATACTCCGCCCGATAGATCCGGGTCTGCTTGTGACTCCCACTGCGGCAGAGGAGAAGGTGAAGAACTGGCTTGACCGCCAGCCGCACGATGTCACCGTGGCCGATGCCTTGCGACAGTTTGCCCGTGTACCTTACGGTTGGAGCGATTTCGCCACCATCTATTTCCTGAACGAGTTGGTGCGCCGCCATCTCTATGCCTACAACTACATGGGCAACCCCAACGTGAGCCGTGAGGACACGGCCCGGAACATTGTGCGCGATGCCGCGAAGTTCACCGTCGAACGGGCCAAGGCCATCTCGCAGGAACTGCTCAACGCATTCATCGAGGCGTGGAAGCACATCTTCAACGTGGTCTCCGTGAAGGGCAGCAACGACAGCACGGAGCTGTTCCGGGCTT
Source organism: Marseilla massiliensis (assembly GCF_016899955.1). GTDB lineage: Bacteria > Bacteroidota > Bacteroidia > Bacteroidales > Bacteroidaceae > Prevotella > Prevotella intestinigallinarum. The sequence continues at coordinate 22,551 of NZ_JACJJL010000026.1, forward strand.
GCAAGGAGACCGATGACAGTGCGCTCAACCAGCTATTGAAGAACTATCGCGACCTTTCACGTAAAATCAACGGATGCCCCTTCGCGCATACCATCGACGAGGCCATCACCCTGATGGAGCAATGGCTCACGGTGCGCGATCCTCAGAAGTTCTTCGAGACCATCATTGCCGCCCGTGACGAAGCCGCCTGTCTGTTCGACCGCTGCAAGAGCATCAACATGTTCTACGGCGAACAGTACGACCGCTACAACGGGGTGTGCAAATTCATTGATGACAACCGCGACAACTTCGACTTCCTTCCGGCGGAGGGCCAGGAAACTGTCGCCGCCCTGCGTGCCATCCACACAGATGAAGAACCTTGGACGAAGATGCCTGCCTACATTAAGATGAGGAAGGCCATAGAGACACAGCTGCAGCAGAAACGCAAGGAACTGGTGGAAACCGTCACCGCCCGCTACAACGCCGTGTTCGACGAACTGGAGAAGTATGCCGGAGAGATGCACGTGGCCCGCGACAAGTTTGCCCGTCGTGACAGTACCATTGCCCTGAATACCCGGACGAACAACTTTTACGCCCTGCAGGCAAATGCCGACACCTCGGCTTTCTACGAGGAACAGATGCACCGCATCAATGCCGCCATTCCTTCGAAGCCCTATACGCCTCCGACACCGCCTGCCAATGGAGGCGGCTCGGTACACGATGACGGCGGACAGCCAGCACCTCCACAGCCCAGGCCGCGTGTGCGGAAGATTGTCCGTTTGAACACGCACACCACCGAACCGATGCACACCGAGGCCGATGTAGACCGCTACTTGCAGTCGCTCAAGGTGCAACTGATGCGGTATATCAATGAAGACAACGACATTATAGTAAGCTAAGCATGGAAACGAACAAACTGAAACGCTTCGCAACCGAAGCACGCAATATATTGATGCAGGGCGTTGCGCACCGCTTCACCGCCCTCGGCTTCCGAGCGGACGGCACGCCCGTGGAAGAGCCGCAACTGCTGGGCGGCGGTGCCACCTTCATGGGCGACACTGTGACGGAAGATTTCTACCACAAGTGGCAGTCACTGGCCGCTGCCATCCGTCGGCATGGACTGAAAGACGTGGCAGAAGAAGCCGCCTACACGTGGTTCAACCGCCTGATGGCCATCCGCATCATGACCAAGAACGGACTGATACCGCCCGTGCTCCAGTACGAAAGTCCCGGTGTCTACGTGCCGCTCATCGTGAGCGAGGCGCGGCAGGGACGCTTGCCGCAGATGAGCGAGGAAGAGAGAAGCAAGTTGATGCCGCTGCTCGACGACGACAGTCGGACGGCGGAGCAGTTCAGCCTGCTCATCGTGGCCTTCTGTCATGCCACGCCCGTCATCCATCGCTGCTTTGGACACATCGCCGACTACACCGAACTACTGCTGCCGGCCAACATCCTGGCCGAGGGTGGCTTTGTAGATCTCATCAACCACACGGACTTCATCGCGGAGGAGGACTACCTATCCAGCGAACTCATCGGCTGGCTCTACCAGTTTTACATCGCCGAGCGTAAAGACGAGGTGTTTGCCCAGAAAGGGAAGTTCACCGCCAGCGAGATTCCTGCCGCCACGCAGATATTCACGCCGGGCTGGATTGTGAAGTACATGGTGCAGAACACCGTGGGTCGCATTTACCTCAATAACAATCCCTATGAGACGGAAGTGGCGCAAGACTGGAAATATCTGGTGAATCCCTCTGAGCCTACCCCGAACGACCTTATCTTTCGTTACGATGACCTGACCGACCTGCGTCTGGCCGACCTGGCCTGCGGCTCCGGCCACATCCTGGGTGAGATGTTCGACATGCTTTATACCTTATATATCAATGAGGGCTACAGCCGCCGCGAGGCCATCGAACACATCTTCCGCCGCAACCTGACGGGCATCGACATTGACACCCGCGCCAAGCAGTTGGCACAGTTCGCCCTGCTGTTGAAGGCTTGCCAGCGTGATGCCTCCTTCGCCGACTGCCACTGCATGCCGCGTGTGCTGGATATGCCCAAAGCCGGACTGCCCTTGCCGGCAGATACCCGTTTGGCAAACGAGATTGAAGCTATCAACAAGACGCTGGTCGATGCCGACACTTTGGGCAGCATCATGAAGTTTAGCCTTTCTCCGGCAGCCCGTGAATGGGTAGCTTCATTGGGAGAAGAGAACGAAGCGGCGCAGTTGGTGCTGGCACTGACGGAAAAGTACGCGGCATTGGTGATGAATCCTCCTTATATGGGTAGCGGGAATATGAATGCTGTGTTGTCTAACTATGTAAAGAAGAATTATCCCGAAGGAAAAGCCGATTTAGCAACCGTCTTTGTGGAAAGGATGCCGCAACTCTTGCAGAAGAACGGACGATACAGTTTTATCATTCCGCCCTCGTGGATGTTCCTTAGCACCTTCGAAGGTTTGAGAAAACAGATGATCGAACACGAAACGATTGATTCGCTCCTGCACCTTAGTCGCGGTGTCTTCGGGGCGGACTTTGGCGCATCGTCGGCAGTCATCATCCATGGGGAGAGCCAAGAGTCTTACGGCACATACTTCCGATTGGTGGAACGCACTTTCCAAGAGTTCGACCAGAAGCATCTGCGTATGCTCTTTGAACAGACATTGGCCAACCACGACTTCAAGTATAACTTTAAGGAATATAATAAAGACGTTACCTCCTTGCCTTACTCCGAAAAGGGCAACCGCATCTATTATCCCCACATCTCCCAACAGAACTTCAAGAAGATTCCGGGATGCCCGATTGGGTATTGGGTGAGTGAAAAGATGATAAAGCTTATTCAAAATAATAAGTCTTTGTCTGAATTAGGGATAACAAGAAGAGGATTACAAACAGGAAATTCACTTCGATTTATCAGAGAATGGTTTGAGATTAATTATAAGGATTTCTTTATACCTATATTAGAGAAAGAAATTAATCCATTATGTAATAGTTTTAAATGGTTCGTCATTAATAGTGGCGGTTCATTTAGAAAATGGTATGGTAACTTATGTAGTGTGGTTCTATGGGAGAATAATGGTGCAGATATAAAGAGGACAAATAAAGCCATTATTCCTAATGAAGAACTATATTTTAAAGAGGCTATTGTATGGAATAAAATTTCTTCGAATGCTTTATCTTTCCGAATTCAAGAAAAAGGAATTATACCAGGTGATGCCAGTCCTGCTTTTTATACTCAAAACAATAATTCTATATTAGGAATTCTTGCTTGTCTCAATTCAAAAACTATGCCCTCATTATTGAGGATATATGCTCCAACTTTAAATGCGCAAGTAGGAGACATCAGTAAAATCAGCATTATTTTATCCGACACAATACATATATCCTCCTTCGTCTCCCAAAACATCTCCATCTCCAAATCCGACTGGGACACCCACGAGACCTCCTGGGACTTCGAGGAGAACGAACTCGTCCGCCTCAGCAAGGAGCAGGGAGAAGGCCCGCACCGCCTCTCCGACCTGATGGAAGCCTACAAGGAGCATTGGACGGAGCAATTCCTCCAGCTTCATGCCAACGAAGAGGAACTGAACCGCCAGTTTATCGAGATATACGGCCTGGAGGACGAACTGACGCCCGACGTGCCGCCGGAGGAAATCACCATCCTGCAACAGGGAGAACTATCGTTTAACTAAAAAACTACAAAGCGAAAGATATGGACACGAACTATGCAGACAATGAAACATATAGGCGCATTCATTTCGCTGTAATGGCGATAGAAAGCGGAGCGCGCAAGTTGGGTATTTCCGGCAAGGAGATGCATGACAGGCTGCGGAAACAGGGATTGATACACCGTCGTCTTATCAAGCGGTACGAAGACCTTCATACCCAAAGTCTTGACTGGGTGGCAGACGACATCAGTGAAACGCTATTAAATTGGGAGGCAGAAGTATGATTACTCTATTCCATGGGTCATATACACCCGTACAAGTACCGTTGGTAAAACTGGGCAGGAAGAAAGTGGATTTCGGACAAGGATTTTACCTTACCAACCTGCGCACGCAGGCAGAGTCATGGGCAAAGACGATAGCGGAAAGGAAGGGGCGTAATGCCCAACCAACCGTCTCTGCATTTTCGTTCGACTACGATGCGGTAAAGTCTGGCGGATATAGGATAAAGACATTCGAGAGTTACAACCTTGAATGGTTGGAATATGTGGTGGATTGCCGTAAAGGCGGTATGGAACAGCAACAGTATGATGTAGTCGAAGGCGGCGTAGCTAATGACAATGTCATCGACACGGTTGAAGACTATGAAAACGGCATCATTACAGCAGAACAAGCGTTGGGACAGTTGAGATACAAGAAGGTGAATCATCAGATTTGCATCTTGAACCAAGACATCGTGGATAAGTATCTTTCATTTACTTCGTTTGAAATACTAAAAATGGAGGATTGATTATGAGAGACACCGTACTTTGGCGCAAACAGAGCCGTATCATCATGAAGTTAGCCGATGCTTTGCAAATTGACGCGGAGCGGGCGCTTGACCTTTTTTATTCTACTAAGGTCTATCAGCAGTTGGCAGACCCGAAATATGGTTTGCAACTGATGAGCGACGACTATATCTTGGAAGAACTGATAGAAGAGTTAAGAGAACCGCATTGAAGCAAGAAAATATGGTAGAAAAGACAACATACAATCAAGAAATGACGAACGCTCCGGCTCTGACCTCCGACCAGATACCGCCTTCGTATGCCCGATGCTTCCAGGCGGACTGCCCGAAGGCGGACACCTGCGCACGTTTCCTGGCCGGCAAGTACATCCCGACGGGTAAGGTGTGGGGCGATGCCGTTTATCCCACGGCGCGGCAGGGCAATACCTGCACGATGTACAAGCAGACGCGCGTCATCCGCGCCGCCTACGGTTTCAAGGCCCTCTTTGCCGAGGTGAAGCAGAAAGACGACACGCCCCTGCGCAACCGCATCAAGGCGTATTTGGGCGGAAACACCACGTACTACCGCTATCATCACGGCGAGAAACTGCTTACGCCCGAGCAACAGGATTGGATTATCAACCTCTTCCGCCGAGCGGGATATACGGAGGAGCTACACTTCGATGGGTATCGGGAGCTGTATGACTTTAGCCCGACCTGACTACCTGACAAGGGCAGCCAGGTTCCCAAGGTTTGGTAGCGTGATTACCAAAGTGTGGGAGCGTCGCTTCCAAAGCATGGTAACGACATTACCAAGGCATGGAAGCCAGACTACCAAAGCAGGGCAACCCACCTGGTAATGGGCGAAGACGATATATAGGTAGTGAAAACATTTGATTATCAATAAAGAAGAATATAAAAAGAACAGAACGATGACTGAGAACGAAGATATAAAAAGGCGTATGGTGTGGCACACGGACGTGGTGGTGAAGCAACTCCTCTCCTACGCCATCGGCTGCGTCATGGGACGCTACAGCCTCGACCGCAAGGGACTCATACTGGCCAATCAAGGCGACGGGCCGGAACAATACCACGCGCTGGTGCCCGGCAGCCGCTTCGAGCCGGACGACGACGGCCTGCTGCCGCTGATGCCCAGCGACACGGACTTCAGCGACAATGCCACGACGGTGGTCAAGCGGTGGCTCGCCGTGGCCTTCGGCGAAGACACCTTGGTGGACAATCTCAACTGTGTGGAAGCCGCCTTGGGTAAGAGCCTGGACGATTACTTCGTGAAAGACTTCTGGAAAGACCATAAGAAGATGTACCAGAACCGCCCCATCTATTGGCTGTTCTCCTCGAAGAAAGGGGCTTTCCAATGCCTGGCCTATATGCACCGCATGAACGCCTACACGGCAGAGCGCATCCGCACGAAATACCTCCTGCCCCACATCGAGTGGCTGGTGCAGCGGCAAACCGAGATGGAGGCCAACGCCGCCAACCTCAATGCCCGTGAGCGCAAGCAGCTGGACAGCATCACGCGGCAGATAGCCGAGTGCCGCGAATACCACGACCGCCTGCACACCGTGGCCGATGAGCAAATAGCCTTCGACCTGGATGATGGTGTAGTGGTGAACTATGGGAAGTTTGGAGATGTTTTAATGAAGTTGAAATAAGACAAAGCATAGAACAATGGACGAACTGCAATTATCAAATTTGTCACACATACATCAGGCTTATCGAAGTAACCGTTTAGTCATCTTTGTTGGTGCTGGAGTTTCACGGAACTCTGGTGTTCCAACATGGGATGAACTTATTGCTGCAATGAAGTCTGAATTGCCTGCTGATTTAAGATTTGAGAATGACGCTTTGAAAATAGCACAACTCTATAAAGATGCAAGAGGCTATAAGGAATATATGGATAAGGTAAAGGATATTTTACTTTATAATAAAACCACCCCTAATCCTTTGCATAAAAGAATACTGTCTTTAAATCCAAGCCATATTGTCACAACCAATTATGACGATTTAATAGAACAGGAAATACAAAATGAATACAGTCAATATACTATAATTAGGGAGGATAAGGATATTCCCCAGATGGTATATCCTAATTCTTTAATTAAAATGCACGGGGATTATGTGACCAATAATATCGTACTTACAGAAACAGATTATTATAACTATAAGAATAATTTTCCACTTGTTCGCGCTTTCGTGCAATCCTTATTTGCAAGTAAACTTGTCTTATTTGTAGGCTTTTCATTTGCAGATTTAAACCTCAAGATAATTCTTGAAGAATTGAAAGGTATATTGTCGGATCACATGCAAAGGGCTTATTTGTTATCTTGTGATGAACCTAATCAAGTCGTCCGAAATTATTTTGAGAATAAGGGTGTTAATGTTGTATATTTTAGCGAGAATGAGATTGATTCGATAAATGGTTCTGATTATTCGATAACTTCTCTTAACGGTAAGGGCTTGTTGATGGATAAGGTACTATTTGCTATCCAGAATTACAGTAATACATCTAAGAAAGACATAGCAAGTTATGTATATAATCGCATTAAATCCTATTATAAGGAGATGCGATCATTTGGCGATGGCTTAAAATATTTTTTCCCAAATTATTCCAGTATGAGATGGCATACTCATTCATCAGGAGTACAAACATTCTTACCGGATTTCACAGAATTAGAGAAAATTACAAAAGACGATCAAGGGAAAAGACTATTTTTACATAAGCATCCTGATATAGATTTAAGCACTTTGCTTAAACTTGCCTATTATAATTATTTGAATGAAATTGATGGAATAAAAATTCTTGATGACAGATTTGAAAACAACATAAGCAAGTATATTCCCAAAACAACAATAGATTATTTGCGTCAGTTCGATTTTTCAGCAATGGAAAAACGAATATTACAACTGCGCTCAACAGCGTTACAATATAGTATTGACGACTTGGAATATCCTTTCACTTTATATCTTTTGGGCGACTATGCTGGAGCTATTAAGCAATATGCTAAGTTACTGCCAATGTATTGGAATAGACAAAAATACATATTGTATTTTATTTGTAGATATAACATGTGGTCAATACGATACAATGTTAAATGGCAAAAAGATTGGGACATAACAACTGATGTCGAACGGGAATTACAACTTGCTTTAGACACTAACTTAGAAGAAATTTTGAATAAATTGCCTCTTGATTGGGAGATAAAAAAGATATTTCAGGATTTAATTTCTTATAGATCCATTGGAGGCCGTTTAGTAAAAACAGAACACTTTAGGGAGGAGATTTTTAAACAGAAAAAAATGACAGAAAAAGGAGGTTGCTCCATTAACAGCAACATTCTTTTATTGCTTGGTGCATATCAGCGTGAGTATCTATTTTGTGTAGCCAATCATATTATATGTAATAATAGCAGTTATTTTAAATCTCTCTGTTATAATACGGTATCTGGTATTTTGAATAGTTTCTCAACTCCTGCAAATAGTATGTTTGGAGGTCTTTTAGTATCAACAAGGATAGAATCATTAGACCAGTCTATGCTTAAAATTTTAATTTTCGATATAGACAGGAAAAATCTAGAATCTATTTTGAAAGGATATGATATTGAAACATTAAAATTTCATGATTCAGGAATTGAATATATAAATTTGTGCCTACAGGGTCTCGCAGATTCCAATCGTTTTTTATATAAAAGTAATGATGCGTTTCATCCTTCATTATGTAACATATTGCTTTTAATTTCCAAATCTCAAGCGGATGCGATTAACAATGAATTATTATATAAGGTATTACTAAAATATTGGAATTATGAATTTCATATTGGTCACGGAGTAATAGAGAATATCATTAGTCGATTTGAGCTACCTCAAAGTTATGTTAATGAGTTAATCAGTAAAATGCTGTATGCAACTCATAGTTCTTTGAATTATACAGGTTGCATAGAAAAACTTATATCTCGTACTACTGAATTTACAGACATTCGTATGGATTCTTTTAAGGAACATGAAGCTATAAGAAATTTGCTGGTTATATATCCTGCATGTCCAGATGAACAAAAACCAATGCTTCTAACTTATTGCTTGGATAATATTGAAGATTTTTGGTGTTATATTCGTTTTATTTTTCATAATCATATTATTCAACAATCAGATGCCAGAATTAAGGAATTATACAATAAATATAACAAGAACTTAGATGAGCATGATTGTTATATTCTTGCCAAAATAAAAAATGATTTAGCATTTGCAGCTCTCCATAGCTTTATTGATGAAATAGCTATTTCCAATGAATGTTTAAAATTCTTCTTATCACCGAAGGAATATAAGGATTTTGATAATGTAAATGTTGAATGGATTTTCAAATTTAGTCAAGAAGAAAGAGAAGAATTTTTTAAGAATGAGGTTTATAAAACAAAGCTTAAAGAATACATCAATTCTCATTGGCTAAGTAAAAGTGATATGAAATATCTTATAAGTCTTTTATAAATTAGATATATTATGACAACAGAAGATATACTACGGCTCAGAGACCTCGGCGAAGTAAGCAAGGTGCAGTTCAAGGAACGCATCTTGGACAAATATGACATAGGCTGCGAACTGGTTGCCATGAGTAACTATCGCGGAGGTCAGCTTGTGATTGGCATCCATGACAAGACAGGAGAATTTAACCCCTTGTCGTATGCCGAGGTGCAGGAAACGACCAACTTGCTCGGCAATATCGCTTCGGAGAATGTCGTTCCAAGCATCTTGCTCGACATTGATACAGCCCAAGTGGAAGGCGGCAGCGTGGTGGTGGCAACCATCAAAGAGGGAAACAATAAGCCTTACCACGACAACAAAGGCATTGTCTGGATAAAGAACGGTGCCGACAAGCGCAAGGTGTTCGACAATGCCGAGTTGGCGGAGATGATGTCCGAATGCGGCAGTTTCGCCCCGGACGAAGCAGTGGTGAAAGATGCTACGCTGGATGACCTGGATGAAGACACCCTCAAGGTTTTCCTGCAAAACCGCTTCTCCATCGTATTGGAGAAGAAAGGTCTGGTCGGCGACGCTCTCCGTGAAGCTTCTCTTGACGATATCGCCAATGCCATTGCCAAGGGACATGACTTGAACAAGCTGATGCGCAATCTGCGCTTTATCCGACCGGACGGAGGTCTGACCGTAGCCGCCATGCTGCTGTTCGGCAAATACACCCAGCGTTGGCTACCAGTCATGACGGCCAAATGCATCAGTTTTGTCGGGAACCATATAGGCGGCAAGCAATTCCGAGACAAAGTGAACGATGCGGATATGGAAGGAAACCTGCTGCATCAGTTTGAAACCATCATGGCTTTCTTTACCCGGAATCTTAAAAACGTACAGGTAGAGAAAGAATTTAATTCGTTGGGCAAGCTCGAAATCCCTTATAGCAGTTTGGTTGAGTTTGTGGTCAATGCTCTTGTTCACCGCTCTCTGAACTGGAATGCACCTATCCGTATCTTCATTTTTGACAACCGGGTGGAAATACACAGTCCCGGCATCCTGCCCAACGGCTTGCAAGTGGAAGACATTACCAATGGCACCTCCATGCCCCGTAACAATTTCCTTTTCAGCAATGCCATCTATCTTCTGCCTTATACGGGAGCAGGAACGGGTATCCAGCGTGCCTTGGAAGATGGGCTGCAAGTAGAGTTCAAGAATGACGAAAGGACACATGAGTTTTTGATTACGATAAAAAGGAATCCTAATTTAGAGGCGGACTCTGACACTATCCTTAGCAGAAACGAGGCTACCCCTGACACTATTCCCGGCAAAAACGAGACTACCCCTGACACTTTTGATGTGACCCCTGACACTCGCCCTGGCAAAAATGAGGCTACCCCTGACACTTTTGGTGTGACCCCTGACACTCGCCGGATGAAACTCACTCCCAAGCAAAAGGATGTGGTCAATTATTGCAACGTACCTCGTAGTAGTCGTGAAATACTTGAAAGAGCCGGGGTAAGTTATCATAGCAAGAATATCCAAACTTATATTACGGACTTGGTTGAAGCAGGGTATTTGGAAAGAACAATACCAGAAAGACCTTCCGACATGAACCAAAAATACCGGAAGAAATGAGCGCGATAGACAAAATATACAATTACTTCGATAGAGAGCCTGACTTGAAAGTCCTCTTTATCTTTAATGACGAGTTCCTGGCCGACGAGCTTCGCGAGGTGCAGTGGAAGGAAGGCTACCGCTTTGTGGACTTCCAGGGGGATTGGTTCACTGTGAAGTACAATCTGGACAACGCCTGGGCCGATGACCGGGTGGTGTTATACTTCCATCAGGAGTCCCCTTTGCAAAAGAAATCGTTGAGGGAGAATTTTCCGCTGCTCGACGTGCTGACGGCCAATATGGAATACAAAAGCCAAGATTATACCGCCTTTATGCAACAGTACGGATTACCCGACACGGACAAGCCGATGATGCGCTTTGTGGAAAGGAACATCATGGCGTTGCAGTCGGAAAGGATGCTGCGCCTGTTCGCCCCCTATTACCAGGACCGGAGCATCACGACCGACAAGCTGGTCCGAGGATTCATCAGCAGCTACATGGGCGTGCAGCGCATCCTGGAATGGGATGCTATCCTTTTGCGCGTCATCTTGTTGGGACGGGACGCGGAGCAACAGAAGCGGACGGACTTCTTCGTGAAGCTGCGCAAATGCAAGGATACAGTCGAAGCCTTAGGACGGAAGCTGACAGACATTTTCGGCACAACCATCGATGACAATACGGAAGAAAAAGTGGCTGATGTGGTGAAGGTGTTGAAATACAACGCTATCGTGCAGAATCTTGCCCCCGTGGCAGCGGATAACTATAAGCAATGGCGCATAGACAACACCCTTGCCCTGCAACAGATGAACCGCCTCTTGGAACTGGCACTCAGTCAGGAAAAGACGGCGGACGCGCTGTTGGAGGTGATGGACGAACTGGGCGATGCCGTCCGCGATGATGAACTGATACGCTGGTACGGAACGGACGCCAACTACTATTTCGTGCCGCCACGCCTCTGCCAGCCCATCGTGGCCGGACTGCTCAAGGATAAGATGGAAACCGAGCCGGAGGCGGTCATCAGACGGATAGAAGACCTGATGCTGAAGCTGAACGGACGCGGCATGACGGCAGCGGCCATGGACTATTGCCTGACCGTGGCGCAATACTACCAGAAAGCATTGGCACTCGGCTCGCTCACGCTCAACACGCCCAACGAATACGTGATGCGCTATCAGGAGGATTATTACGTGTTGGACCAGCTTTACCGGCAGGCCACCGAACAGTATTTCAAGGTGGACCCTTCGTGCGGATTGTTCCCCGACATCCAGCAGGCCAAGCACAGTCTTGACCTGCATTACAGCAAGCTCAACAACCGCATGAATCAGGAATGGACTCGCTGCATTCAGGAAACCGGAGGCATGGGCGGAGTACACCTGTCTCGTCAGCAAGATTTCTATGAGAAGCGCATCCGGCCCATGCAGAAGAAAGTGGCCGTCATCGTGAGCGACGCCCTGCGCTACGAGGTGGCGCAAGAACTGATAGGCGAACTGGCCCGGTCCAAGCATGTCGCCACGCTGAAAGCCATGCTGGCCATGCTGCCCACGGAGACCAAATACGGCAAACCGGCGCTTTTACCCCACCGGGAGCTGAAACTCTATGGACAAGAGGACAGTCAGAATATGTCAGTAGACGACCATATACTGAGCACCACCGAAAAACGCTCGGAACACTTGCAAAGATACAAGGACGGAGCCATCTGTGTTCCGTTTGAAACCGTAGCGGAATACAACCAACAGAAGAACCGCGAGATATTCAAACATCCGTTGGTGTATATCTTCCACGACACGATAGACAAGGCCGGACACGACGGTACGGCCAAGCAAGTGACGCAGGCATGCCGGGAAGCCATCAACGAACTGGCCACGATGATTCCCAAAATCCTCGCAAGCTACAACGTCACGGAAGTGTATGTCACCAGCGACCACGGTTTCCTGTTCAATGACATCGACTTTGCGGAAAAAGACAAGCACAAGATAGAAGAGGAAACCATTGAGCGCAGCACCCGTTACTATCTGACCCGCTCGGATGCCGAAGCCACGGGGATGGTGAAGTTTCCGCTCAGTGAAGTGTCGGGTATCTCGAACGGAAGCGATGTGTATGTGGCCGTGCCGCAGGGAACGAATCGCTTGGCGGCACCTTCCGGGGGATATATGTTCACGCATGGCGGAGCTTCCATGCAGGAACTAATCATACCTATTATAATATGTCATCAGGAGCGCGATGACAACAAACAGCCTGTGGGGGTGATGGTGCTCGACCGCAAACTGTCCATCCAGGCATCCCGGCTGCGCTTCAAGCTGTTGCAGACGGAGGCTGTTTCCATGGACATGAAGGAAAGATACATCCGCGTGGCCTTGTATCACAACGACGAGCCGGTCACACCTGTCAAGGATATCCTGCTGGACAAGACCGACCCGTCGCTGGACAACCGGAAGATTCAGGTGGACCTGACCTTGAACCGGAACGTGGACGCCAAGGTACTCCAACTGAAAGTGTTTGACGCAGCGGACGACCTGAATCCGCTCATCAAAGAGAACGTGACGAACAATACCTTGATTGAAAACGATTTTGACTTTGAATGATGGAACTACAGCAAAAGATATTGGATGCCTTCATCGGCAAGGTGGTGCGGAAGGACCTGGCTTTCCTCGTGAAAGGCGGACTACCGGTACCCACCTACGTGTTGGAGTATCTGCTGGGACAGTATTGCGCCAGCGATGATGAAGAAATCATCAACGACGGACTGGAGAAAGTCAAGCAGGTGATACGAAACAATTATGTACACCGGGCGGAGGCGGAAAGCATCAAAGGCGTCATCCGCGAGCATGGCAAGCACAGGGTAATAGACAAAGTAACCGTCACCCTCAACGAGCGGAGCGACGAGTACAACGCTACCTTTGCCAATCTCGGCCTGTCGGGAGTGCCCATCGGGACGGAGTATGTCCGCAAGAATCCCAAACTGCTGTCGGGCAACGGCGTGTGGTGCATTGTCACCATCGGCTATGTGTCAGGCGAAGAGGTCAAGGTACGTTGGGAGATACAGAACCTGAAACCCATACAGATTTCCCACATCGACCTGGAAGAATACATCGAGCAACGCCGGAACTTCACCACGGAGGAATGGCTGGACTTCCTGATGCACACGGTCGGCCTGAACCCGGAGGTGATGAACCGCCGCGAGAAATTCATCACGCTGGCACGGCTGTTGCCTCATGTGGAAAACAATTACAATTTTGTGGAGCTGGGGCCTAAAGGCACGGGTAAGAGCCACGTGTTCCAGGAACTGTCGCCCTACGGTGTGCTGGTCAGCGGAGGTGATGTAACCTCTGCCCGGCTGTTTGTCAAGATGCAGGGCAACAAGGAGATATTGGGACTGGTGGGCTACTGGGACGTGGTAGCATGGGACGAATTTGAGCAGCAGAAAGGCCGCAACGTGGATGCCGTGCTGATAGACACCATGCAGAACTACCTGGCAAACAAGTCGTTCAACCGTGGCAAGGGAACGCATGAAGCCAGCGCATCGATGGTGTTCGTGGGAAACACCAAGCACACCGTGCCGTATATGCTGAAAAACTCACACCTGTTTGAGTCCATTCCCACGTCTTTCATCAAAGGAGCCTTCCTCGACCGCATCCACCTGTATAATCCCGGATGGGAAATCAGGATTCTGAAGAAGAACAGCTTCTCAACCGGATACGGGCTGATAACGGACTACATAGCCGCCGTGCTGCACGAGTTGCGGAATGACGACCGTACATCGGCGTTGAAAGAATATGCGCGGTTTGACGGCTCGCTGTCTGAACGCGACCATCTGGCCATCCGCAAGACTTTCTCCGGATTCAGCAAGTTGCTCTATCCAGACGGTCGGATGACCGATGAGGAAGCACGGGAAATCATCGACTTTGCCACCGAGGGGCGCAAGCGTGTGAAGGACCAGCTGTATGCCATTGACGAGACTTTCAATGCAGAGCCTGCAAAGTTTGTCTACACCTGGTTGCCCACGGGAGAAAGCGTGAAAGTGGAAACGCTGGAAGGCTTGGAGTTTGATTCTCAAAATGCCACGAGCCAAAATCAAGACAATGCCCATCCGTCTTCGGAGCAAGAGCAAAAGGCAGGCATGGAGGGAACCACATCCGAAACATCATCCTCTACCACCAAGGGAAAACGTCCCCGTATTCCTGCTTTGACTTCCAAGGTCATCACCATCCGCGAAAACCAGGGCGGCATCACCTATAAGGGGCTCTTTGGCGACTATCTGCGCACGGCCAAGGAAATCAGGCTGACCGACCCGTTTATCCGTCAACCCTACCAGATAGACAACTTGGTAGACTTTATCCAGATGGTGCGTGACGTGACATCCGTGCAGGACACCATCAAGATTCACCTAAGTACACAGAACGAGGACGATGAGAAGGTGGCGGAAGTAATAGACAGCTTCAACGACCTGGCCGATGAACTGCTGCCCCTGGGCATTGAGTTCACCTACGACTTCAAGGCCGACCACGACCGCATGATACAGACCGACACGGGATGGACCATCACTTTGGGGCGCGGACTGGACATCTATGAAAAGTTCGGCCGTTTCTCCCTAAGTCGGGCCAACCAGCAGAACCGCCGTTGCAAGGCATTCAATGTGTCCATCAACCATACCCAAAACGAAACCAATAATTGAACAAATATGGAATACTTCAGACCCACATATACACCAGAAAGAATCACGAACCTAAGGGCGAATGAGATTTTTGTATTCGGAAGCAATCTGCAAGGAATGCACGGTGGAGGAGCGGCACGTATGGCATACGAAAAGTTCGGTGCCATCTGGGGCAATGGTGTAGGGTTGCAAGGTCAATGCTATGCCATACCGACCATGCAAGGTGGCGTGGAAACCATTCGCCCCTATGTGGATGAGTTCATTGCTTTTGCCAAGGAACGCAAGGAACTGACTTTTCTGGTGACTCCCATTGGTTGCGGAATAGCCGGATTCAAGGCGGAGGACATCGCTCCCTTGTTCAAAGAAGCGATAGTGGAAGAAAACATTGTGTTGCCGGAATCGTTTGAGGAGGTAATCATGCAAAGCCGTCCGTTAAGCAAGGCCGCTATTGACGTGTTGGCAAAGCGGATGCAAGCAAAGAATCCCTATTCCGCAGGTACGCTTTCTCACGGTATCTGGGAACATCAGCACTATTTTGAACTGTTGTGGGGCAGTTATGACCATTATGATTGGCACGAACACTTTGAAAAGTATGGTCTGTGCGAAGACTTTGAAAGAGGAGTGGTACTTACTGATGACCTCATGCACCAACCGGTCAATAAAGAATGGGTGTTCGGAATGTATATGTCGGCCGAGTTTCCACCACAGAAGCTGATGCTGCTGGAACAGTGCCATTATTATAAAGGAGAGCGATTATGTCCTTTTCGTTCACAGATGAAGGGCATGTTGTTTAATTATGAAAGATGCTGGGTGAAGTTCAATCTATTTCCACAAGACCATCCTCACATAGAAGAGGATTTGGATTATTACAAACATTGCGGACTTGCCGACTTATGCCCGGATGACGGTGTGCCCATGTCGATGAAAGCCTTGTTGCTTAACCGCTGGCTTTATTGGGGAGGTGATTTCGCGAATTTGGATAGTTTCAGGGAATGGTACCGCACTTTAGACTATACGAATGTGAATGGAGGATTAAGGAAAGAAGACCTCTATGATATTTCCAATCCGGATTTCTTGTTCTTTTGGGGACATCACGGCAATCCGGGTGAAACGACCAAAGCCTGTCTCAGCCAATGGTTCCCTTGCAGGTTTACCGTAAATGGTATCCATTACAACTGTGCGGAACAGTTCATGATGGCAGAAAAGGCACGAATCATGGGCGATGAAGATACAAGAAAAAGAATCTTGGCATCTACAGATCCGAAAGAGATTAAGGCATTAGGTAGAGAAGTGCGGAATTTTGACGAATACAAATGGCAAAAGCATCGTATGGAAATTGTCATTACCGGCAATCTGCACAAATTCATGGATAATGAAGAGCTGAAAGTCTTTCTGCTTGGCACAAGAGATAAGATATTGGTGGAAGCCAGCCCCTACGATACAGTTTGGGGGATTGGCATGAAAGAAGATGACCCAGACTGCAGGAACCCCCGTTTATGGAAAGGAGAAAACCTGCTTGGGTTCGCATTGATGGATGTGAGAGAAAAACTCAATAAGATAAAATAAGTAGCATTCACTATGAAATCATCGGACAAGCATCAAGCGTTTCGTCTGGCTCACATCTTTGCCATAGACCGTCTACGGATGGGAACGGACGGCCATGGAATCACTACGTTGGTTTGTTTCATGGGTTGTCCGCTTCGGTGTGCCTACTGTCTGAACGACCGCTGTCATGAGGAAATCTATTCGTATGGCAACAATGGCCTTTCGTTGAAAAAAGAAATCATACAATTGGATGTCAATGAACTCTATGACCGTGTGAAGGTAGACGACCTTTACTTTCAGGCAACGGGAGGTGGCATCTGTTTTGGGGGCGGCGAGCCGACCCGATACGCCAGTTTCATAGAGGAATTTCGTCGGATATGCGGTAATGTCTGGAAAATCACATTGGAAACCTCACTTTACTGTCCTGAAGACACCATCCGACAACTCGCACCGATAGTAGACCATTGGATAGTGGATATAAAGGACATCAACCATGTCATCTACGAACGATATACCGGGCAACCGAGCTGTATCCGTGACCACTCACTGAGCGTACTGCTCCAGACCTGCCGGGTGAAGGATATCACCGTGAAAGTCCCCCTTATTCCTGGTTATATATAATACGGATAAGGATGTGGACTACAGCCTTGATGAACTGGAAAGAATGGGGTTTACGAATTTTGAATGTGTACGCTACCTTCAAAGAGAATCAAAATATCACCCTCAAACAAAAGGACTGCAACATGAACGGAAAGGATAAATGCAATTTGCTCAGAGAAATCCGAAAGCGGATAGCCACGCAGTATGGATTGACCTATCAGCCAGCAGAATGCCGCCACGAAGGGGATTGCGCTGGCACATGCCCCAAATGTGACACTGAACTGCAAGACCTGCAAAGGCAATTAAAGGAGAAAGGTATTGAAAATATTGAACTTGACCGACAGATGAAGGAGATGGTTGACACCTTCAATCCGGGCGGTGATACGGACAATGACCTCATTGCCCTACAAGGTGATGTTGCCCCACCCGAATACAATGACAAAATAGAAATTACAGAAGGTATGCCTGTACCGCTTCCTGAAGGAATGTCCAATTTTCCCGAACCCAAAAAGAAAAGGGCGTTTTTCAAGGAATGTGCTGTTGCCGGCTGGAACTTCCATCATCCGGAAGACTTTTGGGATGAGCTGTATGAAGGTGCGGAGCTAGTCTTGATTCGCGAGCGCGCCAATAAGCATGACCGCAATGCGGTGGCCGTGGCATTAGCCGATGATATGGAAGGTGATACGGAAAATTTTGACTTTGATTGCATCATCGGCTATGTACCACGAAAGGAAAACGAAATGGTGGCGAAAATGATGGATATGGGATGGGGTGACGCCTTTACTGCGGAACTTACCACTGTCAAGGATAATGGAACTTACGATGAACGCTTACGTATGACCATCTATATTAAAAGCAAGATAGAAAGTACGGAAAGTTGGTATGTACAAAAGATGGATAACAGTTCCTGCCAAAACCTTTTGGAATTTCTTTATCAAGATGGTATCACACATTTCCGTTGGGGTGGTTTCCCTCCTTGGGAAAGAGATTTACCCCGAAAAGGTGACAAGGTGGTATTCATTCACCAATGTGGAGCGGATGCTGAACTCTACCTGATGCACACAATTGCCATAGGCGAGGATGCCATGCTTTTCTTGGAGAATCCGGAGGAGGAACTGAACATGGTTGATGATTGCGCCCCGTATGTACTGACGTTGGTCAAAGGGCCGATTATAGTTGACTTGCAGGAACTAAACTTCTTGAGCAACTGTAAAATCGGTTCTTGCCAACCGGAAGAAAAACTGTCTGAAGATTGTATTGCCAAATTAAAAGATTTATTCTTCAAAAAATAACGCCTATGCCCAAACTTCGCTGTGTAGTGGAACGCATCACCTATCAGAATCCGGAGAACGGATATTCTGTCATGAAAGTCAAGGTGAAAGGTTATGACGACCTTGTGACCTTGGTGGGCAACCTGTTGGAGGTGCCTGCCGGAAGCGTGCTGCTGTGCGAAGGTGACTGGAAGGTGGACAAGCGTTATGGCAGCCAGTTCGTCTGTCAGACTTGGGAGGAAGTGATGCCTGCCACTGTCTATGGCATTGAGAAATATCTGGGAAGCGGTCTGGTGAAAGGAATCGGGCCGAAGTTCGCCCAACTCATTGTGAAGCAGTTCGGGCTGGATACCATCGAGGTGATAGAGACCGACATCGAACGGCTGTATGAAGTGCCGGGCATCGGCAGGAAGCGTGTGGAGAAAATCCGCGAGAGCTGGGAGAAGCAGAAGGACATCAAGAACGTGATGCTTTTCCTGCAAGGCTATGGGGTAAGCACGGCCTATGCAGCCAAGATATACCGCCAATACGGCAAGGAGAGCATCGACAAAGTGAAAGAGAACCCTTACCGCCTGGCGGATGATATCTGGGGCATCGGCTTCAAGACAGCTGACGGAATCGCAGGGAAGATGGGATATGAGAAGAACGACCTGCGTCGCTGCAAGAGCGGCATCATCTATACCTTGAACCAACTGGCCAATGAGGGACACGTGTATGCCGAGGAGGAGCAGCTGGTGAAAGCCGCCATCTGTCTGCTGGAAGCGGATGAGGACTCCATCCGCAAAACCCTGACCGACATGGCACGGACGGAAGACCTGAAGACAGAGGATGAAGCCATCTACCTGCCTCCGTTCTACTTTGCCGAGGTGGGCACGGCCAACCGTCTGCTTGCCCTGCTCCGTGAGTCGGAAAGCAATCTCTTTGCGACCCGGTTCAATGCTGCGGAACTGTCCAAGGAAACTGGCATCACGTATGACGAGGTGCAGTTGCAGGCCATCGGGGAAGCCCTTCGCTCCAAGGTTATGGTGCTGACTGGCGGGCCCGGCACAGGCAAGACCACTACGACCCAAGGTATCATCGCCGCACTGAAACATCTGGGGCTACGCATCCTGCTGGCCGCTCCCACCGGACGGGCTGCCAAGCGGATGAGCGAGGCTACGGGCATGGAGGCTAAAACCATCCACCGCCTGCTGGAGTACAATCCGAAGGACGGCTACAAACGCAACGAAGAGAATCCGCTGGAAGGCGACGCGCTCATCGTGGACGAATGTTCCATGATAGACATCATTCTGATGAACAATCTGATGAAGGCGGTCTCCACTTCCATGCGCCTCGTCATGGTGGGCGACATCGACCAATTACCCAGCGTAGGAGCCGGCAACGTACTCCGCGATATTATCGACAGTAAAAAGATACCCGTCATCCGCCTGACGCGCATCTTCCGGCAGGCACAGTCCAGCCGCATTGTGATGAGTGCCCACGCCATCAACCAGGGCCGTTTCCCCGATACCAGCAACGGCAAGGACACCGACTTCTTCTTCATGCAACAGGAAGCCCCGGAGAAGGTAGCCGAGGAAATCGTGAACCTCGTGAAGAACCGCCTGCCCAAAGCCTATCACCGGAAAACAGCCGACATCCAGGTGCTGACACCCATGCAACGGGGAATAGTAGGCGCGGCCAATCTGAACATGGCCTTGCAGCAGGCGTTGAACCCTTCGGGCGTGTCGCTAAACCGCAGCGGCTATTCGTTCCGTCAGGGCGACAGGGTGATGCAGCTGCGGAACAATTATGACAAGGACGTCTTCAACGGGGACTTGGGCTTCGTAGAATCAGTCGATCTAGAAGAGCGCACCTTATACATCAACTTTGAAGGGCGCATCGTGGAATACGATGTTTCCGAACTGGACGAGCTGACACTGGCCTATGCCACCACCATCCACAAGTCGCAAGGTTCGGAATATCCCATCGTGGTGATGCCCGTCCTGATGACCCACTATGTGATGCTGCAACGCAACCTGATTTACACGGGCATCACCCGTGCCAAGAAGATATGCGTGCTCATCGGCACGAAGAAAGCACTCGCATTTGCCATCCGCAACATGACGGTGCTGAAACGCAACACGAGGCTGAAAGAACGGTTGAACCCGGCATTGGGGCAATCCGTATCACCCAAACAGATACGCCCCTACATCTTGGGAAATCCGGAGGATGAAACAGCCATTGCCGCCGAACCTACGGTAGGTTATGACAAAGGAGACAAATAAACATGAATACCGAATGCCAATACATAGCCATTGACCTGAAGTCATTCTACGCCTCGGTAGAATGTGTGGAACGGGGACTTGACCCGCTCAACACGTGCCTGGTCGTGGCCGACCCGTCGCGGACGGAAAAGACCATCTGTCTGGCCGTATCGCCTGCGCTGAAAAGCTATGGAATCGGCGGCAGGCCACGGCTGTTCGAGGTGGTGCAGAGGGTGCGTGAGGTGAACCGGCAGCGGGGACGCTCCGGGAAATCGCACTCGAAAAAGGAACTGGACGCACACAGGGAGCTGGCCGTGGACTATCTGGTGGCACAGCCACGCATGGCGCATTACATCCAATACAGCACACGCATTTATGAAATATATCTCCGCCACATCGCCCCGGAGGACATCCATGTCTATTCCATCGACGAGGTTTTTATGGACGTGACATCCTACCTGAAGAATTACCGGATGACGGCTCACGAGCTGGCCATGAAAATCATCCGGGAGGTGCTGGCCGAGACAGGCATCACCGCCACCGCTGGCATTGGCACGAACCTTTATCTCTGCAAGGTAGCGATGGACATTGTGGCCAAGAAAATGCCTGCCGATAAGGACGGCGTGCGCATCGCGGAACTGGACGAGATGACTTACCGCCGTCTGTTGTGGGAACATACACCGCTTACGGACTTCTGGCGCGTGGGCCGTGGAATTGCCGCACGGCTGGCGGCCTACGGCATCCTGACAATGGGCGACATCGCCCGCTGTTCCATTGAGCGTGAGGACTTGCTGTATAAGCTGTTCGGGGTCAATGCGGAACTGCTGATAGACCATGCCTGGGGATGGGAACCTGTGACTATGGACTTGATAAAGGCATACCGTCCGGAAACAAACTCAGTCAGCAGCGGACAGGTGCTCCAGTCGCCCTATACGGCAGTCAAGGCACGGAATGTGGTACTGGAAATGGCGGACAGTCTCTCTCTGGACCTGGTTGACAAGAGACTGGTGACCGACCAGCTTGTGCTGACTATCGGTTACGACACTGAATCCGCTGACGGACAGGAATATCAGGGAAAAGTATCAGGGCAAAGTGGCGACCGACCGCTATGGCAGACAAGTCCCGGTTCATGCACACGGAACAGTAAACATGGAGCGTCCGACCTCTTCCGAAACAATCCTCATGGAGAAGTCCGGCGGACTGTTCGACCGCATCGTAAACCCCGACCTGCTGGTACGCCGCATCACCCTGTCGGCAAACCATCTTATGCACGAGGCGGATATACAGCCAGACAATAAAGCGGTGCAGCTCGACCTTTTCACCGACTACGAAAAGCAGGAAAAGGAACAGAAAGCTGAAGAAGAGATGCTGGCTAGGGAACACCGCCGCCAGGAAGCCGTGCTGCAGATAAAGAAGAAGTTCGGCAAGAACGCCATCCTCAAAGGGTTGAACTATGCGGACGGAGCCACCCAGCGGGAACGCAACCAGCAGATAGGAGGACACCATGAGTAGATATGACGACATCATCCACTTGCCGCACCATGTCTCCAAGATCCGGAAGCCGATGCCGATGATAAACCGTGCTGCCCAGTTTGCGCCCTTCGCCGCTCTGACCGGCCATGACGAGGCGATAGCTGAGACCGCACGGCAGACCACACCGAGGCAGATACTGTCATCGGACGAACAGGAGATACTGTCCAGGCGTCTGACCTATGCCATTGACCACATCGGTGAGCGTTCCAATCTTACATTCATCTATTTTATTCCTGACACGTTAAAAGACGGCGGCAGAAATATCACAATTACCGGAGTAATACGGAGGTACGATGAGTTGGAAAGAACTGTCATTTTAGAGACAAATGAAATCCTATTGATTGACAATATCTTATCAATCTCAGGAGGGATGATAGAAAAGCTACAACAAGAATAACGTGTTCTCTACAAATTATACTTACCATTGAAAATCAAAGATATATGAGTAAAACAACATTCAATTATAAATGTACCATTAAATTAAATTCATTATGAGAAAGGTTTTCGTGTTATTGGCAGTGTTACTTTTGACAGCACAGCTTGCATGTGCTAAAAAACTGTATGTAGAGATGGAATACAAGAAAAATTCCATAAAACTTGATGATGGCACAGACAGAAAGCCGCAAACTGTCAAGGGAACTGATGGCAAAGATTTGAAATTCAACTCCCTGATAGGGGCATTGAATTATATGTCTCTTCAAGGATGGGAATTAGTCGATACGAAATCTGTTACCACTGGGGGCGGATTTGTAGGCGCATATGGAGGAGCAAGCTCAACCAGCACAACAGTATATTACATTTTTTGCAAGGAAGTTCCTGACGAAGAATTAGAAGAAACCGTGGCGAACTCTTACAGGAAAGATTAAACCTATTCCTGCCATTGCAAGTTGAACCTATAATATAAATAGCTTATGATAATCCGCAAACGACCTATCATATCTTGGCTGCTCAATATTGACAACGTGGAAGATGAAGGAAAATTCGGCGTGCCCATGCTGAGCAACAAGCAACATTTTGGATATTTGGCCAATGGCCTGAAATTCCTGTCTGATGTCCGCCAGACACAACCGGATTGGGGCATACCCGAACTTCTCATGCCCTCTTTTGAGGTAGTCATGAAGAAAAGCGCAAAATCATTTTACGGCATTGACCATCAGCTTTTCCAAGAGTTCTACAAGGATAATGTCTGTGGCATACTCCTTTCCAGAGACTGCGGGACGATTGTTTATGGATTTGGAGAAGACACATTGCATGTGTGGCTGTTCAGGGAGGATGGCGGCATTAGCAACCTGTATATGTATTTTTACATAGAATCAACCAAGGACAATGTACGGCATATATACACGTGGCCGACATTGACGGCAGATGACCAGCTTTTTGCCGGGAATAAGGAGGAACGGGAACAAATTTATGAGAGGTTGGCTAACAAATTGATGGTATATCTTGCCGTTAAAAAATATGTAAAGGTAGAAACAATCATCGTACCCGTTGGAACAACCGCTAAATTGGATGATAAGATTTTGGGGTACAAAAGCAAAGAAAAGGTCAGGAATGAGAGCGGTCAGGAAGTAATTGTAATGGATTCGAGGTGGTTCCGCAAGATTGTGAATGACAATGAAATATTCGTCAGAGGATTTTTCCGCTTCCAAAATAAAAAGGATGAAAAAGGGGAATGGTACAAGGAATTGATTTTTGTGGACTCTTTTGTGCGGCACGGTTATCATCGCAATGCCCTGATAGAGGAGGAAAACAATAGTAAGGAGTAGAACGGCACAATTCTTACCTCAAAGGAATACATTACCCCGACCCACACCTCACGGCGCAGGTCGGGGTCTGAACATTTCAAGGAATTATGCCGGTGTCCTCGCCTCCAGGAAGCGGTAGGCGTTGGCGTTTACAAGTCCTACAATTCGGTCGTGGTATTCCGTGTTGGAGTTGCACAGCCCCCGGCTCTGTATGACCTTGCCCTGGCTCAACGAGAATTCCACGGTCTCGATGCGGTTGCCCTGGCGGTCGTGTGCCGACAGGATAACGCTGTCCACCTTGGCGTAATACTCGCATTGGAACACGCAATGGTGAAGGCTGCTTCCCTCTGCTTGGAAAGCCTCTATGGAATCAAGCACAGATATTTCAATGTCGTCGTCGCTGATGACAATCCCGAAGTAGCGGGACTTTTCCCTATAGAAGTCCGTCTCTTTCGCCTTGGCTCTCAACATCTGCTCCTGACTCCTGCGCTTCTCCGCCGCCTTGTTCCTTTTGTCCAGCCAATTGTCATGGGCGGCTTTGAGGTCTATAGGGCAGACATACTTAGCATTATGGATGTCCTTTTCGCATTGCTCCAACAAGCGGACGGTATCGCACCACAGGCCGTAGTCGGACGGGCGGTAATGATGTCGTGCGGCCACCTTGTACGACTGCCAGCACGTGTCCAAATCCAGCGGACGGCTCACAAAGTAAGCCACGGCCTGCAAGTCCTTGGACTTCATCATCGTCTCTATCCGGCTGTCCGTCAGCAACGCCTTCATCAGCCTTGCCGGATGGCAATCATCGGGAAGCCTGCCTCTCATGCCGTTGCGCCTCAATTCAGGAAGCACCTTATAACGTGGGTAAACGTATGTATCGGAAATCACCCAATGCACTTCGGACAAAATCTTCAAGTCAATCCCTGTACACCAATTAAAGCTGTCCACATACCAGCCCAAAGTCCTCGCCCTTGATGTCACCGCCATTTTGCCCTCGGCATTGAGCCACAGGCGGCACACCTCCATGCAGGACGTTTTCAACATCATTCCTTTCCGGCATACGGCTCTCAGCAGGAACACACGCTGAACTTGCAAGCCGTCCACCACTTCAAGGGAAGAGAAATAGGCGGACTGCACTTCCTTGCGCTTCAACGTGTCCCTTACCTGCAAGCGGTGTCCGCAATGAGGGCAACATACCGTCTTGCCTTTCCCTTTATGGTCAAACTTCGCTCCGCAGTCACCGCACGTGCAGTTATGGCCGGACGTGCGGAATGCGATATGTACAATAACATTACTTACAGCCCATTCAACAGCTTTGGGGCTGAGGGCGGTCAGCTTCCCATTGGAAGCCGCCACCGCCTTTTCAAATCTGTTCCTCGGTTTCATGCTCAAAAGTTGTCAAAGAGTGATAATGTCGGTTGGCTCTCCGGTTGCGGCTTGTGGGCTTTCGGCCTTGCATTGCGTGCCTGTATCTTGCGCAGCTCCTCGTCCTGATAGCGTTTGAGCGCGAGTGCCCTCTGTTCTGCCTTTTCCTCCTCCGTCAGTTCAATATGATGGTTGACCACCACGTTGCACTGCAATGGCTTGCCTATTTCAAGTTCCGGCTCGTCTATGCAATGGACAGCCAGTAAATAGATTTCATCGTCGGCAAATCCGCAACAGCCTGACTTCTGCACTTCATTAAGAATGAATGTTATCACATCGTCCATAGTGCGTGTCGTGGTTTCATACTTGGCACGGAAAAGCTCATCTTCCTTTGCCCTTTGGTCAAGATAACCCTTGATAATCTCCTTGAAATGTTCTGTTCCTTTCATATGTCCTTGTTTTTACGTTATAAAATCCATACAGGTTAAATCGGCAGTCCTGCCAGCAGTTCCAAAAGCGGTATGGTGTTGATGTCTCTGTCGAAGCGCACCTGCCAGTCCGGCCTTGCCAGTAGGGACGGCATGAACTTCTTTACGACAAACCGTTCATTGTCGTTTGAATAGCAGTCGATAGTGGCGAAGTTTGCCCCGTCCTTACGGATGTGAGCAAAGAAGGGCGGCATACCGCAGAAGCACTTGCGGACGCTCTCCCTGTCCCACAACAGGGTAAGCTCGTAGATACTGCCCTTGTAGCTGATATTTTCCTTTCTGTCTATGAGTTTTATTGCCATAACGTCTGATTTTTTGAAGTTCTAATCTTTTTCCCTTTTGTTTGAAGCCTTGCGGCTTCCGCTCCGGGATTTTACGGTACGGCATGACGGAAGGCGCAAGGGGCAAAAGGCGGACGTGACCAGTGGAAAGAGGCCGGAATACCCGATTTGGCACAAATCGCGGAAGGCTGCCGGACGCTTTCCACGCAGGCAAGAGGAGCGTCGTTCGCCGCCGCCACGGCCTTCCGTTGCTTTGTAGCGGAAAATCTGCCGGAGCAGAACGCCCATAGGTTCAAGAACAGGAAATCTCGATGCCATAACCGATGACACCGAGATTTCAATATATCCAGGAATAAAATTCTTAGCCTTCTACGGCAAGGGTATCTCAAACGACTTCACCACGCATTGCGCCTCCTTGTCCAGAATGAACCAGTATTCAGAATGATAGCCCTGTCCGTCCGCGTCCACGCCCTCGAAGTCAACCTTGACCTTCCAGCCGCTGAACGGTTGCGGACTCCCGTCAAGCGGGCCGCCGAAGTCCATCAGCCGCCTCAGGCTCGACATGGCCGACATCTGCCGCTCCATCAGGGCGGCCGTTTCCTTGTCGTCCGGGTCGAAGTCCTCAAGCCCGTCCGTAGCCTCCATCACCTTCCTGTTGATTTCCACCATGGCCATGGAAAGGGCCATCTTCTCCTCCTGCGTGATGTAGGTATGCCCGAACACGGAATCCGGCTTGCTGACAGCCAATATCCGTATGGATTCGGGATTGTCCACCGATGCCCTCAATGCCTTTTCGGCCATGTCCGCCGCACGGTCATTCAGATTGTCCGAACAGCAGACAAGACAAAACACGCCGCTCCAGAACAGCACGATGGAGGCGAGTATTATCCCAATCTTCATCCCCGGTCTCATATCTTCACAATTTGAAGTTTGTCCGGCGACACGCCGAGCCGTTTGCGGTAGATGCTGCCGTCCTCACGGTACATCTCCAGTTCCGAAGAAGTGATGCCCTTCTCGCAGATTTCCTTGGCTTCCTCCAGGGTGAGCTGGTGCCCACCGATGTTGCGCCAGATGGCGAAGGAGCAGGGCGCATTCTGATTGGCATAGTTGGAGCAGTTGAACGCCCGGCTTCCCACACGGATTTCCCCTCCGCAATGCGGACACCTGCCGATGACCGGCTGCATCAGGATGTTGCCGTCGTCGGCCAGCTCCAGCACGGTTGGAAATGCCTTTCCCTCCTTGGAGGCGAAACCGTCCAGCAGGATGCGGCGTTTCTCCAAAAGTTCCGCCACCTCCGCGTCCGCCATCTTGCGGTTGCCGATGATGGCGTTGATGTTCAGTACGCAAGAGGGGCTGTCGCCGATGTTATGCTCACAGCGGTACCCTTTGCAGGTCTTGACCACGTTGCCGCCGCACAAGGGGCAGCGGCCGATGATTTTCTTTTCTGTTTCCATTGCTGTATGAATTGATTGTATTACCGATTGAATCATTTATGTTTTTCTAATTGAAGCCACGCTTCCAGTCGGCCACGATGCCGCCGATGATGTTCTTTCCGGACATCACGTTTGCCCATCCTTCCGGGTCGAGCGAGAACCAGAGGTCGTTCCACGAGAGCGTGCGCACCTGCCATGCCAGGATGAACAGGTCGGTGTTGATGGCTTC
>NZ_JACJJL010000027.1 GCF_016899955.1 Marseilla massiliensis
CGTGTACGTACGGTTCGGAGGCAGGCTGTCGGAAACCTACCACCGTAAGGTGGCATGGCGCCGACAGCCGAGCCTACAAATCACCAACCAGAAAGTAAGCCGGGATTTGGCTGTATTGTCCGAAACGACCAAAGGCAAGTTCTCCTTGCCTGATGACGAGATGCCCTCACGTGTATTCAAATGTGGCAATTACAGCGGCTGGAAAAAGGAATGTAAACGAAATTCTGACAAATGAAAAATAATACAAACATGGAACGAGGAATCATTACAATTAGTGAAATAGGAATGGTCACGATACCGACCGATCCTGTTTGGATGACGATGCAGGAAATGGCAGAGCTGTTTATGGTATTCTGCTGTGACATCCACAAGGCTATCCGTGATATTTATAAGAATCATGAACTGTTGGAAGAAACAACAATGTGCTACATCAGACAGGAAGACGGGACACGTTACGAGGTGTACAGCCTTGAAATGGTCATAGCTCTTGCGTTCAGGCTACGTAGCAGGGAATGTATGGCTTTCAGAATGTTCATTATGGAAAGGCTGTATGCCTCCAATCGGGAAAAGCCCATTCATTTGTTCTTTTCACTGTCCGAAGCCAATCCACGATACAAATGTTAATGTTGTCTGTATCTATAATGATAATAATGCAAGAAGCCGATGGCCGGGTAATTTACCTGTCGCCATCGGCTTCTGTTCCTTTCATACTTTACAAAATTACGTTTCCGTTCGGTAGGCGTTCCGATACCCGCCCATCACCAGCTTTTCGATGTCAGATTCCTTGTAGAGAATCTTACCACCCAACTGGTAATAGGACACCATCCCGTTGTTACGATAATCCTGCAAGGTGCGTCGGCTCACTTTGAGCCATGCCGACACCTCCTTGTCCGTCAGGAAGCGTTCATTACCGAATGAAGCCTTGCTTTTTTCGTTCATGCTTTCAATGCCGTTCAGCATAGAGTCCAGTTCCTTCATGAAGCCGACAGCCCATTCATCATTTGTTTTAATCGTTCCGTTCATTTGTTACAGTGGATTTAGTGGTACAATAGATTTGATTATATTCAGATAGTCTTTCCCCGACAGGTTGCATCCTTTCGTCTGTCCTCCACGAGCTGGACAATACGCAATACGTCTTCCGGCTTGTAGAAAATCTTATGCCCTATCTGGGAGTAAGCCAGCGTCCCGTTGTCGCGAAGCGTCTGCAAGGTTCTCGGACTGATACGAAGCTGCTGGCAGACATCCTGATTGTCCATCCAGCGGCTGAGCCGTCCTTCCTCTCTTTTACCGAGGATTTCATTCACTCGGTCGGAGAAGTGGTTAAATTTTCCGACCATTTCTTCAAACACGTCTTTCGAGATAATCACAAATTCATTCATTGCATATACTGTTTTTATTGTTGGTAATCCTGTTTGTCTGCAAAGTAAAGCCAATACCAGTATCGGACAATGGCTTTACTACTGACTGGCAGCTTGTGGCGGCAAGTGGTAGGGATTGGCTTAATTCCATATTCCGCAACAGCCCTTCCGGTTGCCGACTGTACAAAGAAAAGCCAACTTCGGCAGATTACAACCAACCCGCAGCATCGTGGCAGCATTTGGCGCTGGTACGGTAGCCTGTGGCATATTTCGGATACCGTGTACTGCAAGATGATTTTCCAATCAAGTTCCTGAGAACATTCTTATTCTCGTCTTATCCGGTCGGATTAGGCCCTTAAATATGAAACAGCTATTTTTTACCTCTGTGGCAAATCGGTGAATTATCCACCACTAATCATTCATGAAAAATGCAAAATGCCACATTGTTGCCACTGCCAATCCAAGTATTTGATTTCCTGTATTATATCCATTTCCTTTGCTGCCGATAATCGGTCAAATGTGCGCACTACGACCACTATTGTTAAACATTTAATTCAAACAAGTATGAGAAAGAATGCAAGCAGCCGGACAATGGATGAAGAGTTGAAAATCTTTTTGGGAACCAAGCCGGAAGTGGAAGAACAGAAGCCTGCACCTGTGCCTGCCGGTATGCCGGCACAGGAGCACGAGGATGTACAGGCAGGTACGGATGAGAACATGGATGAACAAATAGGTGAAACCGTGCAGGAAAATACGGATGGAAGCCCGCAGGTGGTACACCGTGTCAGCGGCAAGCAACGCAGGGCATCGCTGGAGGAATACAAGGCAATGTTCCTCCCGGTACCGTCCATCGAAGACCGGAAACCCGTGTTCCTCAGCCGCGACACACGCGATGCCCTCGACCGCATCGTCAGCCTGTTCGGCAGTCGCAGGATGAGCGTGTCGGGACTGATGGAGAACATTGCCCGCCACCACCTTGCCACCTACGGGGAGAACATCGAGGCATGGCGTAAACTCTGAGAATTAAAGAACAGGTTTACGGGGTGTTATTGAGAGTTACTCTGAACCAATCCAACGGAGTTTTGAGGGGAGCAAGTTTGTGTTTCGGGCATACCGAAACCGCCTGCTTCCACTCTTTAAATTCGTGGGAAACGCATCCCGTTGGTCTATCAAGTAATTACATTTTAATCATTATAAATCAATGGAACAGAAACGAAAATTCGACAGAAGGAACAAGGGCGGTCGCCCCAAGAAGGAGGCGGCAGACAAGCTGAAATACCGTCTCACGGTGAAGATGGCGACATCGGACTACTACACCCTGAAAGGCAAGGCTCGGAGCGCAGGCATATCCGCCGGGGAATTCCTGCGCGAGTGTATGAGAAGCTGCCATGTAAAGGAACGGCTCACGCCGGAACATACGGATTATGTCCGCAAGCTGTGCGGTATGGCGAACAACCTGAACCAGCTTGCGCACAAGGCGAATGCCGCAGGCTTCGTCACGGTGAGGATGGAATGCCGTGTGCTCGTGGCACGTATCGAGGAACTGCTGAACCTTATCCTCCTATGATAGCCAAAATTGTCAAGGGAAGCAGCTTCAGGGGTGTGGTTAACTACATTCTTGACAAGGAAAAGGATGCCAAAATCCTTGTTTGCGACGGCTTGTTTTCCGAAGATAAGGACACAATAGTCATGAGTTTTGAGGCGCAGGCTGGGATGAATCCGAGGGTTATGAAGCCTGTCGGACATATCGCACTGGCATTCTCCAAGGAGGACGAGCACCGTCTTACCGACCGGGCAATGGCAGGAATTGCATTGGAATACTTGGAGAGAATGGGTATAAAGGACACACAGGTTCTTGTCGTGCGCCACTTTGATAAGGAGCATCCGCACGTGCATATCGCATTCAACCGCATCGCTAATGACGGCAGGACAATCAGCGACCAGAACGAGCGGATACGTAGCACACGTATCTGCAAGGAACTGACACGGAAGTACGGTCTGTACGTATCCGAAGGCAAGGAAAAGGTGAAACTGCATCGGCTGAAAGAACCGGACAAGACTAAATACGAACTTTATTTTCTCCTTAAATCGGAAGTTTCAAGATACGGTAACTGGCGGCAGTTAGCCGTTAATCTGGAAAAACAAGGAGTGGAAATGCAGTTCAAGTACAAAGGCAAGTCGAACGAGGTACAGGGTGTCATATTCTCCAAGAACGGCTATTCGTTCAGCGGCTCCAAGATTGACAGGCGGTTCAGCTATTCCAAGATAGACGAGGCTATGAACGCCAACAGGCAGGAGGAACAGCAAAGGATAATGACGGGCAATCAGGTTTCCGAACAGCCGACACTGCAATCTGAAGTGATGGGCAACGATGATTTGTACAGTGGTTCCATAGGCTTGCTCATGCCGAATGCTACAAACGGTCAGGCAGATGAGAACTATTTTGAGAAACAGTTAAAACGTAAGAAAAAGAAACAACGTAAAATCAGTTTATAAACATGGATAATAACGAAGTGTATGCGCTCTTTGAGGATATCAAAAGTGCCTTAAAGAGTATAAACAGCAAGTTGGAGAATACTCCGAAAGTAAGCAACAACCAGTCAGACGGACAGCCTCCGGCAATGGATTTGGCTCCCATAAAGGAATTGCTGAATACTTCTGCCAGAGAAAACCGGGAACAGACTAAAGCCATACTGAACAAATTCGGAGAGGCGGAAGTCTACACGTCAAACCGGATTCTGAATCTGTTGCGTGATTTGAAAGAATCGTTTACTCGAAGTGCTAACGGACAGGTGAACGAACCGCAGGAACATATCCACCGCCACAGCTTCGACATCAAGTCAAGCAAGGTGTTTTCCTTTTTGGTCGTCATGGGTGTCGTTTGCGGTCTATCCATCTGGGGCAACATCGAACTTTGGCAGTCCAGATGTCAGTATGCGGACGATGCGCTGAAGTTCCGGATTATTCGTTCATGGGGAGGTTGCGATGCAAAGACTATCCTTTGGCTGAACGATGTGTTTGACATCCGGCGTGACGAGGAAACCATAGAGTGGTTGCGCCAAGAGGCTGACGATTATGACAGGGATTTGAAGGCTGTTTCCGACAGCCTAATGCAGGAGAAGTTGAAAGTGGAACAAATTACCAATAACAAAAAGTAACGTGGATGGCATCAGTAAAAGCAAAATTCCGTCCTTCTTCCATAGACGGCAAGGAGGGCAGCATTTATTATCAAGTGATACACAACCGCGTGGTCCGACACATCAGGACGGACTACCGGATATTTGAAAGCGAATGGAACGGGAAGTTGTCAATGATTGACATACCCACCATGCTTCCGGCAGAAAGGAAGCATCACCTTCGGTTGATTGTCCAGCAAGTGAACCGGGATGTGGGGAGGTTGGAATCCGTTATCAAAGAGTTGTCTTGTAAAGATAGTTGCTCCACAGATGCCATCATAAGCCGTTTCCGTGAAATATCTGAATTGCAGTCCTTCTACAGCTTCATGGAATCGGTCATCGCTCAGTTAAGGCGGTTAAACAGGGAACGGACATCAGAAACCTATTCGGCGGCATTATCCAGTTTCATGCGTTTCAGACGCAACAAGGATGTGCAGTTGGATGATATGGATGCGGACCTGATGATGGAATACGAGGCTTGGTTGAAGATGAAAAGCGTGTCTTTGAATACTATATCATTTTATATGCGCATCCTCCGTGCCGCCTACAACCGTGCCGTGGAAAAAGGGCTGACCGTGCAAAAGCATCCATTCAAGCATGTCTATACCGGAATGGACAAGACCCCAAAACGTGCCATCCATTTCAAGGACATCAAGCACATTAAGGAACTTAACCTGAGCGGGAAACCGCATTGGGAACTGGCGAGGGACATGTTCCTCTTTTCGTTTTACACCCGTGGCATGTCGTTCATTGACATGGCGTACCTCAAGAAGTCCGACCTGAAGAACGGGATATTGAGTTACCGCAGGCATAAGACGGGGCAGCAATTGCACATCAAATGGGAAAGCTGCATGGAAGCGATTGTCGCCCAATATGCGGCAGGCTGTTCCGAGGATTATCTGCTTCCCATCCTCAAGCTTCCATCTAACAATTTGCGCAGCCAATACAAGAGCACGATGTTCCGTATCAACAAGTATCTGAAGGAAATCGCCCGGCTGTGCGGAATAACGACACCGCTTACCATGTATGTGAGCCGGCATTCATGGGCAAGTATTGCCAAAAGCAAGAACATACCGATTTCAGTCATCAGCGAAGGTATGGGACATGATTCGGAAGAAACCACACGCATCTATCTCGCCTCCTTGGACGGTTCGGTGATAGACAAGGCGAACTCTATCATCCTAAAAGACTTATAGGCAGGGATTGTTTGAAAACAATGGCGGTGCTTCTGACAGGAGATACACTATCGGGTGCAAATTTACACATTTTTGCGAAAAATGAGCAGTTTGCACCCGGCTAAAATACACTTGACAAGCATAAAAGCAGCCTAAAAATAGCCTTTGTTTTACAAGCCAACAGGAAACAATCTGATTATCAGCCTTTATTCTCTCCTGTCAGGAGATACGCTTTGCCCCTAGCGTATCAAACATGCCAGACATAGCGGACATATTGGAGAACGACATCCTCCGGGCTTCTCCGGAACTGTTGGCGACCCTGCTCAAAGACCATACGACGAGCAGGGGCGATGCCGTGTGCAATATCTTCTGGGCAACTTCCGATTATGAACACCTCGGTGAAGGGTATGGCTACCATGACCCGATATTGCCGGAGCTTATTACGGGCGAAAACGGACAGGTCATCATGCCACGCATCCTGAAGCACAGGGACACCCAGTCGGCGCGTGTACGGGAAATGGCGGAGGTGTTCACCCCTTCATGGGTGTGCAACGCGCAGAACAACCTCATTGATGAAGCGTGGTTCGGCAGGAAAGACGTGTTCAACACGGAATACACGTCAGAGGATGGCACGTACGGATGGACAACGAATTCTGACAAGATAACTTTTCCCGAAGGAAAAACATGGAAGGACTATGTGCGTGACACCCGTCTTGAAATCACCTGTGGCGAAGCTCCCTATATAGTCAGCCGCTATGATACCACCACTGGGGCTGTCATTCCCATCGTCGAGCGTATAGGCCTGCTTGACCGGAAACTGCGGGTCGTCAGCGAGAATACAGACACTTCCGGCCAGTGGCTGGAAGCTGCACAGGAAGCCTACAAGAGTACATACGCTTACGAATGGCAGGGTGACAGCCTGCTCATCGCCCGTGAGTCCATGCTCTATTCTTTCATCGAGTATTACCGTGCCAAATTTGGCAAGAACCCTTTGCAAAAATCCATCAATTACATCGCCTATATCATCTCGTGGAACGTGTGGCAGATGGACGGGCTGAAAGGCGTTGTCCCCGGAAGTTGTAAGGACAAGGTACACACGGAAGTGTCCCTTTTCGGTGAAAGCAAGGAAATTGTCACTCCTTGCGAGGGATGCAGAACGGATAACATATTCAAGCACAACGGGACGTATTGCCTTATCAAGGACTGGCGGGCCAAAGATCCTCAGACCGGACGCAAAGGCAAGCGAATCAAATATATCGACCTCCTAAAATGAATGCCTATGAAATACTTCTCTTCCCTGAAACTGAAGCTGATATATGTGTTCCGCATCAACGATGCCGAACACGAGGGCTGTCTGAAAATAGGCGAGGCCACCTGTGACGACGGGAACGTCATCGGGCTGGCACCGAACAGCAAGCCCTTGAACGAGGCGGCAAGGAAACGCATCAACCAATACACGCAGACGGCAGGCATCCGCTATGAGTTGCTTTACACCGAGTTGGCTCTCTACAACCGGGGAGGCTTGCGTTCATTCAACGACAAGGAAGTCCATGTCGTATTGGAGCGTTCCGGCGTAAAGAAGAAAGTGTTTGACAAGGTGAACGGAGCCAACGAATGGTTCATCACCAACTTGGATGTTGTGAAACGTGCCATCGCAGCCGTCAAGGAGGGCAAGGAATCCCTTTTGCCGGGAGAGGTGGCATACGGGCGAAGCCCAATCATCTTCCGTCCCGAGCAGCGGGAAGCCATCGACAAGACCAAGCGGCAGTTCAAGAAAAGCAATCAGATGCTGTGGAACGCCAAGATGCGTTTCGGTAAGACCCTGTCCGCCTTGCAGGTGGTCAAGGACATGGATTTCCGGCGGACACTCATTCTGACCCACCGTCCCGTGGTAGACAGCGGATGGTTCGAGGACTTCGGCAAGATATTTTATGACCGGAGTGATTTTGCCTACGGCTCGAAGAACAACGGGGACAGTCACGAGAGCCTTGAACGGCGGACAAAGGCTAACGGTCTGCATTACGTTTATTTCGCTTCCATGCAGGACTTACGCGGCTCGGAACTGGTGGGCGGCAACTTCGATAAGAACAATGAAGTGTTCGCCACGCCTTGGGACTTGATTATCGTGGACGAGGCGCACGAGGGCACACAGACGGAACTGGGCAAGGCGGTGATGGTGGAACTGGTCAAGGACGATACAAAAGTCCTGCGCTTGTCAGGAACACCGTTCAACCTACTGGACGATTTCAAGGAGGACGAGATATACACCTGGGACTACGTGATGGAGCAACGCGCCAAACAGGAATGGGACAGGGTACATCAGGGTGACCCGAATCCCTACGCAGCACTGCCCGTCATGAACATCTATACCTACGACCTCGGACGCTTGCTCAAAGAGTTCGCCGATGAGGACGTAGCGTTCAATTTCCGCGAGTTCTTCCGCGTGAACGAGGATGGCGGCTTTGTCCACAAACGGGATGTTCCCGCTTTCCTCAACCTGCTGACCAAGGAGGACAAGGATAGCTGCTATCCTTTTGCCAACGAGGAATACCGGGGTATCTTCCGGCATACGCTGTGGATGCTTCCGGGGGTAAAGGAGGCCAAGGCACTCAGTGCGTTGTTACAGCGGCATCCAGTATTCCAGTATTTTAATATCGTCAACGTGGCTGGTGACGGCGATGAGGACGAGGAAAGCCGCGATGCCTTGGAAGCGGTGAACAACGCCATCGGCAAAGACCCGGATGCGACACGCACCATCACCCTGTCCTGCGGGCGTTTGACAACGGGTGTAAGTGTTCCTGCATGGACGGCTGTGTTCATGCTGTCCGGCTCATACAATACGGCGGCATCCAGTTATATGCAGACCATTTTCCGGGTGCAGACCCCTGCCACCATCAACGGGCGTGTGAAGGAGCAGTGTTACGTGTTCGACTTTGCCCCCGACCGCACCTTGCGTGTGCTTGCCGAGACCGCCAAGATTTCCGCTAAGGCGGGAAAGACCTCACAGAACGACCGCAAGATTATGGGCGACTTCCTCAACTTCTGTCCGGTCATTTCCATTGAAGGCTCCCGGATGGACAAGTTTGATGTGCCTCGTATGCTGGAGCAGCTCAAGAAAGTCTATGTGGAGCGCGTGGTACGCAACGGCTTCGAGGACAACAGCCTTTACAATGACGAACTGTTGAAACTGGGCGATTTGGAGTTGCAGGAGTTTGACGACCTGAAAAAGATAATCGGCCAGACCAAGGCGATGCCCAAGACCAATCAGGTGGACATCAACAACCAAGGGCTGACGGGCGAGGAATACGAGGAGAAGGAGAAACTGGAGAAGAAATCCAAGAAGGAACTTACCGAGGAAGAGAAGCGCAGACTGGAAGAACTGAAAAAGAAGACGAAAATCGTGAGGCGGCCATTTCTATTCTCCGGGGCATTTCCATCCGTATGCCTTTGCTCATCTATGGTGCGGAGTTGGAGAACGAGGACGAGGAAATCACCATTGACAACTTCGCCGAGAAGATAGACCCGCGTTCGTGGCAAGAGTTTATGCCCAAGGGGGTGAGCAAGCAGAAGTTCAACACCTTCAAGAAATACTACGACCCAGACATCTTCCGTGCGGCAGGCAAGCGCATCCGTGCGATGGCCAAGGCTGCGGACAAGCTAAGTGTGGAAAAACGCATCGGACGCATCACGGACATTTTCAGCACCTTCCGCAATCCGGATAAGGAAACCGTGCTTACGCCGTGGCGCGTGGTGAACATGCACCTCGGCGACTGTCTGGGTGGCTACAACTTCTTTGACAAGGAATACGAGTACACGCTTTACGAGCCACGTTTCATTGACCACGGCAAGGTGACGGCTGAGGTATTCACTTCCGATGCACGGATATTGGAAATCAACTCCAAGTCCGGCCTGTATCCGCTTTACATGGCTTACGGCATCTATCGGGCGCGGCTGAAAGACAGCACCATTTCCGCCGACACGTTGGAGGAACAACAGGCGGTATGGGACAAGGTGGTGGCGGAGAACATCTTCGTGGTGTGCAAGACACCGATGGCAAAGAGTATCACCAAGCGGACGCTGGTAGGCTTCCGAAAAACCAAAGTAAACACACGTTATTTCGAGGATTTAATCAACCAAATCAAGAACAAACCCCAGAACTTCATCGAGAAGATGGCAAAGGGACGCTCGTTCTGGAAAGCTAATGATGACGACAATATGAAATTCAATGCGATAGTAGGAAATCCACCGTATCAGGTTATGGACGGAGGCACTGATAGAGGAGCCGTTCCTGTGTATCAATACTTTATGAATATTGCAAAACGAGTACATCCTGATTATATAAGTTTGATAATGCCTGCACGTTGGTATGCGGGTGGAAGAGGTTTGGATGAATTTCGTTCTGATATGATTTCTGATACTCATCTTTCTCAACTACATGACTACGAGCTAAGCAAAGACCTTTTTCCTACGGTTGATATTGCAGGCGGGCTTTGTACGTTCTTATGGGATGCGAATTATAATGGAACTTGTAAGGTAACAAATTATAATGCCTTAAAAGATATTACGGCAAACCGATACTTAAATCAATTTGATACACTTATTCGTTCAAATGCGGCTGTTTCTATCCTTGAAAAAATAACATCAAAATCCATATCATATCTGAATAGTCTTGTTCTTTCAATCAATCCATTTGGATTTAGAACATATTTTCGAGGAAGTGATAAAGGTGATGTGAAGATACTTACAAGCAAAGGATGGGCGAAAGTTTATCGCACAGACATATCTAAGGGTATTGAGTATATAGACCAATTTAAGATAATTGTTGGTCGTTTTGTTCCCAGCAATGGTGAAATGAGTGTTAAACCGGGTGAAGGATATCGGGTATTAACCGAGCCTCAAATACTATCCCCTGCTGAAATTAATACTGAAACTTACATTGATACAGCTGTCTTCTGTACATTGGAAGAAGCTACGAATTATAAAAAGTATCTTCTAACGAAATTTGCTCGTTTTTTTCTTCGGCAAGGGATAACTTCTGTAAATGTGACAAAGGAATGTTTTGCATTTGTTCCGATTCAAGATTTTACCATAAATGGTGATATTAATTGGAGTGGAACAATACCCGAAATAGACCAACAACTTTATATCAAATATCATCTAACCGATGAAGAAATTGCATTCATCGAAAAGATGATAAAACCAATGCAGTAAAAGTATAAATTAAAGCGAAGGTGGGGATAACTCGCCCACCTTCGCTATAAGCAATAATCATTTTTCTTTCCTTACGCCTTTGAATGGCGTACCATCTTTCTTAACATCCATAAAACGACCTGTTTCGGAATCTCGTTTTACCCATTGTTCTGTCTTGGGATTGAAAGTCTGTGAACGTCCTTTCACTGCCCCATTACGATGTCCGTCACCAGACGGTGGATTCGTTGCCATATGCTTAATCTCCTATGTTTTTATTCTTGAATTATATAGCCAAGAACAC
This sequence comes from Marseilla massiliensis, assembly GCF_016899955.1. Classification (GTDB taxonomy): domain Bacteria; phylum Bacteroidota; class Bacteroidia; order Bacteroidales; family Bacteroidaceae; genus Prevotella; species Prevotella intestinigallinarum. The sequence goes on from NZ_JACJJL010000027.1 coordinate 11,201, forward strand.
GCTATTCCTAAATACTCTTATTAAAAATCGGTTGAAGCCTTATAATTTTAGGTTGTGGTGCAAACCATTCTGCAAAATCATTCTTATTTATATGCATTATGCTCATCAAATCTTGGTCAGAATATCCAAGCTCATCTTTGTATAATCGTAATGTTTCTTTCAGAATTGTAGGTTGCTCAATTGGCAATTGTATTGGTTCTGATTTAGTGTATCCTTTCTTTGAAAAATAAATTTGCATATTGCGATATTGTTGATTACTAATAACTTCCAAATCTTTAGCTCTTCTCACTATTGCATGCATGGATACTCTCCATCTTCTTTTGAGTGTGGCTAAGGTTGAAATTGTTAAATCTTCCAACATCGGACGTATTTCAAGTTCGGGCATTAAAAACTCTGTTGCAAATTCATCCGCTTCTCTTTCAGCCTCTTCACTTGATTTTGGTGGATTTGCAATGTGCATAATAATATGTCCTAATTCATGAGCCATAGAAAACCGAATTCTATCATCAGGCATTTGGCTATTAATGAACATAACCTTCCTATTTTCATTTGTTATAGCTGAAACACCGTCAATTTTTTCGGTTCCGAAATCAAACCGAACTATCACAATTCCATTATTTTCCAATAAAGTACTTAAATTAGGAACAGGTCCATGAAATACTTTCAAAGAAAAGCGAATTTTATGCGCTATTTCTTTGGGAGATAAATCTTCGCTTGGTCTATAGTTGTCTAGGGTATAATCTGGAAGTTCAACTGATTGCATAAGAGAATCTATGATAGCCTTGAAAATTTGTACTTTCGCTATGAAAGAATCTATTATTTTGTTTGTTATAGTCAATTTCCGTCTATAATATAGATAACCTACAGGTGGAACCTCATACATTTCGGAAAAAAACTCAATAGGCATGTCGTAGTATTGGCTCAATTTCTGCATCATATCATCAGACAACTCCAATAACCCATGTTCAGCTTTAGATAAAGTTGATTGTGATATTCCAACATCTTTAACAACGTCTTTTTGGGTCTTTTGTCTGAGTAATCGAGCTATCTCTAACTTCTCATAATTAAATGGGTTCATATTTTACTTCGCTTTTTTCTTTGAAACCTTTAGTATTGGCTTCTTCACTTCTATTTTTATATCTTCCGATTGAGCTTCTTCTTGGATTTCAAAAGGTTGATACAATGGAACAGACATAATGTAAGTTGACGATTTACCCTTTTTATATTGGAAATATGCAGATTGTATTGATTCCCGCATGTCATCTAAGGTGTATTCCAAAGTGATAATATGCTTATCCGCTTCTTGATATTCAATACATCGTGACGGCTTGGTGTCATTAGTTTTTGCCCCAGTAATCTTAAGAATAAAGATATAGTCCCCAAATGTAAAGAACAACCTTTCAGAACCAATTTTATTGGTAGAAAAATTTACATTCCAAGTTGGCATATAGGTATCAATCTGAGTCCTTATACTATTAAAAATAGCCTCATGTAAAAAGTTGGATTCATTCCGCATTGACATATCACCTGCTGCAAAAGTTTCTCGCATTCTACGAAAGCCATTGTTTAATCCATTTTTTACGCATTCTAAAAATGGGGTACCATGGATTGCATTTTTGAACTCATCGGGTTTAAACTCTCCCTTCCTTGAAGGGAATAAAGATGTCTGAAATATCTCCATAATTTAATTTTTTAATCTGGTAACAAATATACGGAAAATATTCCTAATACAAGCAACAATATGTATAAAAATATTCCATTTGCTCGTATTTTAACATTTCGCAATAATTTGTTTATATACATCTATCGTTTAAAAAGTGTTTTTATGGAACATTCTCAAATTTATTTCGTACCTTTGTCCCAGTTGATTGACTTATTGAAGATGAGCAGAATGGTGAAGTTCGGTGGTTTCCAAACCATTACCTATTCTCTTTTTGATTGAGGATAACTTTCTGATTTACAAGAATATTTCACTTAGCGCAACATTTGTGAACGCTGCAAAGATGAAGACATCGCGCACGATTCGGATACGTTCTAATGGAAAGTCTTTGTGGTAGATGGTGAGTAGCTCGTCCATCGTCAGGAACTCACGTACAACCTCTTTCTCATGGAACTTGATGCCGACAAACGGATCTTTGGCAATCCATTCATTAGCTAATGCCAGATTGGTGATTTTCTTCAGGCATTTCATGTAGCGGATAACGGTGTTCTGTTGGCAAGACTTTTCCGTTTTGAGATAAAACTCAAAAGCACGAACCAACTCACCGTTGACTTCTGTCAGCGGTAAATCCTCCTTCCCGTATTTCTGCTTGATAAGTTCTGAGAGGTAGCGTTTGCAGCTTTCATAACGGCGGACGGTAATCAGTGCATAGTCCTTTCCGACAAGCGCACGGCATTGGTCATTGTGTTCCTGCATCGTACCGATGAGGGTGCGGACTTCTTCCGCCTCTTTGTCCTGCCCGAAGAATTTTTCCTGCAACAGACGTGCGGTAATGGGTTGTCGCTGCTCCTCCAGTTCATTGAAGATTTGGTGGAGCCTGATTTTGGCATCCTCAATGTAGGCATTTAGGTCGCACGACTTGCGGCTTTTTCCACGGGCACATTCCTTTGCCTGATTCCACGAAGCAGGATCGATGCTCTTACGGATGTTGGTTTCCACTCGCGCACCGTTTACCGTGATGCGCATACATACGGAGGCTTCTCCGTTTTTCAGCAGTTTGGCTTTTTTGATGAAGAAAAGCACATTGAACGAGTTCCTTTTCATTTTTCCTACAGTTTTTTAGTGGGACAAAAGTAGGAAACCATCCGCGTTTTCTTGATACGCAAAACATTGCAAATCAGTGAGAAAGAATCTTATTCGGTGGAGATTTCAGTTCCACCTTTTCCGCTCCACCTTTTGGAACACCGGAAGCGGTCATATTCCGCACTTTTTTGCGTCCTGCGGGAAAACAAAAACTCCCGACTTCGCTTGGAAATCAGTAGTTTACTGCTATTTGCTTTTCTTCAAAGTGGTGCCACCAGGAATCGAACCGGGGACACAAGGATTTTCAGTCCTTTGCTCTACCAACTGAGCTATGGCACCAATAATTTCTTGTTTGCGGGTGCAAAGGTATGATTTTTTTTCGGTTTAGGCAAATTTTTATCGAAAAAATTGCTCGTATTTCGAAAAAATGCTGTACCTTTGCACTCGCTTTTAGGACATCGGGATGTAGCGCAGTTGGTAGCGCACTACGTTCGGGACGTAGGGGTCGGGCGTTCGAGTCGCCTCATCCCGACAAACGGCGGAATACGGAAGTAATCGTGTTTCGCCTTTTTCTTTTTATTCGTTGTTGTTTTCCATCGTGCGTTTTTGTGGCAGTTGGTTTTTCGTGTGGCGATTCCCATAGATTTGCAATGCGGAATAGTAATACCTTTTTGTTTTATAATGTTCTTGTAATCAATCATAGGTTTGTTTTCGTGCCATATCATGGGTGCATTGTTACAAATATGGTATAACCACAAATCTTACGTTATACCGACCAATGTAGTATTATACATTTAAATAATGCGCTTCCGTCTGCTTGTCGGTCGCTTTGTATTGTCGTAGCCAGATAAGCCAATGCCATAGGCGCGGGCCAATCTGCATTGCGGAAGGAATGAATCATTTTTCGGTTGCAGATGGCGGATGCGTGCAAAGCATTATGTTTCAATGAAAGTGCCGGCAGCCACATAGATTTCATTACGGCAAAATGAGTGGCTGATACCAATGCGTGTGGGGGCTTTTGCCTTCTCCTGCGGCGCGCAAACCGTAGGGTGTTCGTGTTGACGGCGGCTTGGGTTGTGTAAACAGTTGCATGTGTTGTGCATCCATTTGGATAAAACCATGACGCATTCCCGGTGGGTTTGCAAATTATGGGGCATAAATGAAAGAACAGGCACCGCATGGTGCCTGTTCTTTAAAACGTTGACATCACTGCCAATGCAGTGAGTGTCAGAATCGGTCAGCGTCAGTTCACTTATGTGCGCATGCCCGACAAGATGGGTTGGCGAATATGCTCAGTGTCCTGAATTCCATAGCCAGGGCGTCAAACGACAGTAGCCTGCCTGTGAGCAGAGAACCGGCGCCGGTAAAATATTTTATGGCTTCGGTGGCCTGTATGGTGCCGAGAATGCCCACCACCGACCCGAGTACGCCCGCATCCTCGTTGCGTGGAACGGTGCCTTCGGGCGGTTCGTCTACATAGAGGCACCTCAGGCATGGCGTCGATGGCAGGTGCGTTAGGGTTTGTCCTCCGAAGCGCAGCACCCCACCGTAAGAGAACGGTTTGCCTAAAGCCACGCATACATCGTTGATAAGGAACTTTGTCTTGAAATTGTCGGTTGCGTCGATGATGAAATCATAGCCGGAGATAATCTCCAGAGCACTTTTGTCGTCTATCATTGTGCAATATGTGTCGACGGAAACTCCGGGGTTGATGGCTTTCATCTTCTCCCGTGCGCTCTCCACCTTCGGCCTTCCTTCGTCTGCCGTGGTGTGAATTACCTGTCGTTGCAGGTTGCTCACGCTCACCGTGTCGGCATCAGCTATGCCAATCCGGCCAACCCCTGCAGCAGCGAGATACAGGGCCACGGGTGATCCCAGCCCGCCAGCCCCGATTACCAGGGCTTTGGCGGCCAGCAGTTTTTCCTGGCCTTCCGAGCCTATGCCCGGCAGCACAATGTGGCGTGCATATCGTTTCAGTTGTTCTTCGTTCATATCCTTGTTTACTTTTACAGCAGTTCGGGCAGCTCGTAGAGCCGCTGGCTGTGGCTGCCCTTTATTAATATGTATTGCCCTTCGGGACGATTGCGCCTGATTTCAGCTTTCACATCGTTTACAGTTGCAAATTTGCGGTATGGGCATTCGGTGCGTCCGAACTCATCGCCCACCAGCCATACGGTGCCAATGCCGCATCTATCGAGCGCGTCGGCCACTTTCTGGTGCTCTTCGGCCGATGCATCCCCCAGTTCACTCATAGAGCCGAGTATTGCCATCTTGGGGCTTACGTTCATCTCGCGGAAGTTTCGCAGGGCGGCCGCCATGCTTGTTGGGTTGGCGTTGTAGGTGTCAACAATCAGTTTGTTGTGGGGTGTCACCTCAAGTTGCGAGCGGTTGTTGCTTGGCTTGTATGCAGCGAGCGCATGGCTTATGCAGTCTTCGTCCACGCCGAAGGATACGCCAATGCAGGCTGCAGCGAGCATGTTGAGCACGTTGTAGCTGCCAATGAGCTGTGTCTGCACCGTGTGCCACTTGCCTCCACCGGCCCGCCATTCAAAGTGCAGCATCGGCGAGCAGTCGGTCACACGCCCTTCAACGGCCAGCCCCTCGGTGCCTGTCAGTCCGTAGCGCACGAGGTCGAGTCCTGTGGAAATGCCCGCCAGATGCTCGTCGCCGGCGTTTATGAACACCTTGCTGCCTTCACGTTGGCGCAGGTAGTCGTATAGTTCGCCTTTTGTCCTTATCACCCCTTCGAACGAGCCGAAGCCCATCAGGTGGGCCTTGCCTACATTGGTTATGATGCCGCAGGTGGGTTCTGCCGTTTCCACAAGTCGCTTGATGTCGCCTGGGTGGCTCGCCCCCATCTCTACCACGGCAATCTGGTGTTCGGGTTTCAGGCCGAAAAGAGTCTTTGGCACCCCGATGTCATTGTTGAAGTTGCCCTGTGTGCAGTGCACCCGGTATTTTTCAGAGAGCACTGCGGCTACCAGTTCCTTGGTTGTGGTCTTGCCGTTGGTGCCCGTGATGCCTATCACCGGTATGTCAAATTGGCGTCGGTGCTCGCGTGCCAACGCCTGGAATGTGGCCAGGCAGTCGTCCACCAGTATGTATCTCTTGTCTGCCGCCACCTCCGGATTGTCTACCACGGCGTATGCGCAACCCTTTTCGAGCGCGGCCGCGGCAAACCGGTTGCCGTCAAACGACTCCCCTTTGAGGGCGAAGAATATAGACCCTGCCGGACAGTTGCGGCTGTCGGTGGTTATCGTCGGGTGTTCGGTGTAAATTCCGTATAGTTCGTTTATGCCCATTTGTGTTATGTTTTTGTGCAGAAAGCTGCTTGTTGTCGGCGCAAAGGTAATGCTTTTCTGTCAATTCCGATAAAGAAACCCATACGATTTCTGCCCGAGGCATAGACCGGTTACGCATAAAGTCGGGCAGAACCCTACGTGGCGGCAGGGGCACTGCGGCCTGCAATAAGGCAGGCCGCAGTGTTTTCTTAACCTCAAATCGGCAATAATGCTTCCATGGTTGGTGTTTTTGTTGCTTCCCCCTGCCAACCATGAGCCTTCGCCATTTTTGCCGTGAGCGCTTGCCGGCTGCAGCAGTATGTGGCAGTGGTTTCCCGGCTTTGCAGCCCTTGTGCCAGATTCTTTCTTTTGTCTGAATATTGTGATACTTTTCTCCTTGTGTAGTTGTATATCGAACATGTTCGGTTTAATACAGAAAACATTTGGTTAATTCTATTGTTAAATAGTGTATCAATGTGTACATCGGTCGTGAATTTGCCTAATTTTGTGGCCCAAATCATGCGGGCGGTGTAAAGGGACCGGCGCCGCGTGCCTTGAAATATTGCTATATCCGGGCCCCAATTAGACATAGTTAGATAAATATGAGGAAATTGTTACTTTTATGTTTGGCACTGGTTTGTATGTCTGCAGGTGCCCAGAAGACTTTTACAACGCAAGATGGACTAACCTACCTTGTAACAGGTGATGGCAGGGTAGAGGTTTCGGGTGCAGAGTCGGGCAAGTCGTCTTACGACATCCCTCAGACAGTTGTCAACGACGGAGTGACCTATACCGTCACAGCCATTGGCGAGAATGCTTTCTGGTACAGCAGCGCGGTGTTTGTCACACTGCCCGAGACAATCGACTCCATAAAGTATGGTGCGTTCAAGTCGAGCTACCTTGGCAGTATAAACCTGCCCAAGTCGCTCAAGTATATAGGCGATTATGCCTTCAGTTCCACCGGGCTGTCGGAGATAACGCTGCCCGAGTCGGTCGAGACCTTGGGTGCAAGCGCATTCTTCACCTGTGGCAGCCTTGCCAAGATAACCCTTAACAACGGTCTGAAGAGCATTGGCAATTCGGCATTCTACAAGTGCCCCATCACCTCAATAACCATCCCCGAGGGCGTCGACAGCATCAGCGGTGCAGTGTTCATGCATTGCACGAGCCTCGAAACGGTCAACCTGCCCTCCGGTCTGGTTTACATTGGCAACGCCGCCTTCAGGGGCTGCACAGCCATGAAGTCTATCAATCTGCCCGCCTCACTGAAGCAGTTGGGCGACGAGGTGTTCCTTGAGTGCGAGGGACTGGAATCGCTCAGCATCCCGGCATCGGTAGAGTCGATAGGCTCCGGCCTGGTGGCCAAGAGCGGAGTGTCGCGCATAGCCGTTGATGAGGCCAACAAGAATTTCCATGTCGTGGGCGGCATATTGTATTCGGCCGACGACAGACTGCTTTATGCCGTGCCGATGAAGGGGCTGGCCGAGGTCGACGTCAACAGCGGTTGCGTTGGCATCATGGGTGGTGCCTTCTGGGGCAGCGAGGTAAAGAAGGTCACACTCCACGAGGGTCTGGCTGCCATCGACAGCTACGCCTTCTGCCAGTCGGCCCTTGAGAGCATCAACTTCCCCAGCAGCCTGATATACATAGGCGAGCAAGGGTTTGCCGCAACCAGGCTGACTGAAGTCACACTGCCCGAGAACATGCCATACGTTTACGACGGAGCCTTTGCCGGATGCGAGCAAATGACGTCGCTCACCATACCTTCGGGCGTGAAGATGATATACAACCACGCTTTCCATAACGCCACCAAGCTCGCAAGCGTTACCTGCCTCGGCTCCGTGCCCCCGGTGATAGACGAGGTGTACGACGACTACGACAGCCCGTTCTACTCAGTGGGCACGTCGGAGATGAAGGTGCCCAAGGGCACAGCGGCTGCATACAGGGAAGCCGGATGGGGCAGTTATTTCAGCACTATAACCGAAGGAGAGAAGGGTGTGCTGGCCTACAAGTCGACAACACCGGCCGACGGGAGCGTGTTTACAGACAAATATGCCGAACTCAAGTTCGACGTAGAGTTTGCCGAGCCCGTAACCATCGTCGAGCCTACGCCCAAGGCTTACATGCGCGTGGGCAGCCTTATCGGCGGACAGACCGTGCGCCCGGACGACGCATGGAACGCCTCTTTGGAAAACGGTGGCAACACTCTCCGCGTGTGGGGCTCCGACTACGACGGCTTCACCATGACTTTCGCTCCCAAGGCTGGCGAGACTTACTACATGATAATACCCGCCGGAGTGGTGAAGAATGCCGCCGGTGAGACCAACGAGCAGATTGTCATATCCGTGAAGGGCGGCGAGGAAGCCTCGATAGGCAGCATCGAAAGCGGTGCCGAAGGTGCAAAGGCCGTGGCCCGTTACAACATCAACGGCCAGAAAGTTGACGCCTCCCACAAGGGCCTGACCATAGTCAAGATGTCTGACGGAACAACACGGAAGGTCGTTATAAGGTAATTTATTTGATAAGTAGCTGTTGATAATTGAACTCATTTAAACTTTTTCCGAAGAGTTTAAGTGAGTTCATTTTTATCATCAGATTGTGCGCGGTTGCTGGAAGCGTAGCGGGCTACGCTATGGATTAGACTTTGGTATGCGGCCCGAGAGCACACAAGATGGTGGCAAAGATATAGAGTACACCTGCAAGCTCTATTGTATCGGTTGATTTTGAACAGCTACTTATCGGTTGGTTTCCAACAGCTACTTGGCATGAAGGGTGATGTCCACCGGGCGGGGCGGTTGCCGCCAGGCCTGGTGGGCATTTCTTTTTTTGCTCCGGTTGCACCACATGCCTCGCCCGGCCATGCTTGCGGCCACTGTCGCTTTGCCGGTGGCGCCCCGGTGGGGGTGCCGGTTTAAAAACAAGGCCGTTTTTTTTGTATTCTCTCCGATTTATTTTATCTTTGCAAATAGATAAGCCACACACGGCAATCGTAGGGCAAGCCCATGCAACCCACGTTTGCATGGGCCGCGCATAAGCCGGGCGGCACCAGGCAACCATTGTGCGGTGCCGCATCGCTGCCGCTTGCTCCATGTATGCACGGGCGCGCGGCCCCTGTCGCATCGCGCAGAACACGGCTTGCCGGTGCAGGGCTTGCGACGCGCCGGCGGCAGCAGGCCTGGGCGCAGCCAAACGTAGCCATAGGGCGGCATAAACTCGAATGATTATGACACAAGAAGAGAAAACAGCAGTAGAAGAGCGGATTGTAGACGTGTTGCGAACGGTCTACGACCCCGAGATACCGGTCAACATATATGATTTAGGCCTCATTTACAAGGTCGATGTCAAGGAAACGGGCGATGTCGACATTGACATGACGTTTACGGCACCATCGTGTCCGGCCGCCGACTTCATACTTGAAGACGTCAGGCAGAAGGTCGACGCCGTCGACGGTGTGCGCAACGCAACGGTGAACCTCGTGTTCGAGCCCGTATGGGACCAGAGCATGATGACCGAAGAGGCCCGGGTGGAACTGGGCTTCGACTGATTGCGGGCCTCTGCGCCCCGCCACGCGACTTGCGCGACGGGGCACCGAGTGGCCCCATGCTATGCTTGTTACACTAAGAACCCTAAAAACTGACGGTATGAAAAACGTGTATTTCCTTTCCGACGCACATCTTGGCTCGCTCGCCATCGACCACGGCCGCATGCACGAACGGCGCCTGGTGCGCTTCCTCGACAGCATAAAGACCAAGGCCGCCGCCATATACCTGCTTGGCGACATGTTTGATTTCTGGTATGAATACCGCTGTGTGGTGCCCCGGGGCTATACGCGCTTCCTCGGCAAACTGTCCGAGCTGACCGACATGGGCGTAGAGATTCATTACTTCACAGGCAACCACGACATCTGGGCATACAACTACCTGGAGTCGGAGTGTGGCGTGATACTCCACAAACAGCCGCTCACCACCGAGATTTACGGCAAGGTGTTCATGCTGGCCCACGGCGACGGGCTGGGCGACCCCGACCGCAAGTTCAAGCTGCTCAGGGCCGTGTTCCACAACCGCTGCTGCCAGGTGCTCTTCTCGGCCCTGCATCCGCGCTGGGGCATGGCCTTCGGAATGCTGTGGGCAAAGCACAGCAGGCTGAAGCGCATGAATGGTGGCGAACCGCCCTACATGGGCGAAAACCGTGAGCACCTGGTGCTCTTCACAAAGCGATACATACAGACCCACAGCAATGTCGACTACTTTCTCTACGGCCACCGCCACATAGAGCTCGACCTGCAGCTCACCAAGAAGGCCCGGATGATGATACTCGGCGACTGGATAACGCAGTTCACCTATGCCGTGTTCGACGGCGAGCACCTCTTCCTTGAGGAATACGTTGAGGGCGAGTCGCAGCCTTGAGGGGCCTGCCTTTCGGATGTAGCATCACCATCGATTTGAGCATGACATGACGAAAAGCCTGTTGGCCATAATAATAATTGCCGCCGTGGCCCTTGCCGGTTGCACGGGCGAGCGCCACAACAGGGCTTTCGGCGGCCTTGACAGCATTGCCGAAACCTCCCCCGGGGTGGCCGTGGCCCGGCTCGACTCGCTGTGTGGCGTGCTGCTCGGGCTGAACCGCGCCGACAGTGCTTACTGCGCCATGGTGCGGCTCAAGGCGGGCTTGGCCGCAGGCCTTGTGCCACAGTCGGACAGCGCGGCCCTTTCGCTCGTAGATTTCTACGAAAACGAGCTCGACTTCGAGCTCCTTGACGATGCCTATTACACTGCCGCCGCCGTCTACCATGCCATGGGCAACGACGCGGTGGCAATGAATTACCTTTACAGTGCCATGGTCAATGCCCATGGCTCCGACACATTGTTCATGCTGCGGTCGCAACTGATGGCAGGCCGCATCTACCCGCGCAACCGCATGGTCGGCTCAGCCGACTCTGTGTTCCGGGCCGTGTCGGCCAGCTCCGTGGGCCGCGCAAACCGCCTGGTGGCCGCATCTGCTATTGGCGGCATGGGCGATGTGACCTACAGCCGTGGCCGGGCCGACATCGCGTGCCACCATTACCGCGAGGCGTTGCGGCTTGCCCCGGGCAATGATGGGGGCGGCATTGCGGCTTCGCTAAGGTGCCGACTGGCCGAGGCCTTTGTGGCTTCGGGCGACACCGCCGCCGCGCGCCGGCTGCTCTTGCAGGCAAGGGCGGCTGCCACACCGACGCTGAAACCGAGGCTTGCGCTTGCCGAGGGCCGGGCCGACACGGCCCTTCTGCGCTACGGCGAGGCCGCCGCAGGGGGCGAGGCCGCCACATGCAGCGCGGCCTACGGGCGCATGGCCGCTGTCTATGGCGGCCGTGGCGACGGGCACAAGGCCGCCGATTGCGCGGCAAGGTGCGTGGCACTGGCCGACTCGCTGGCCGCCTCTTTCTCGGCTGTCGGCGTGGGTGGCTTGGCAAACCGGCGTTGGGCTGAGCGGCGCGAGCTCGAAAGTTTTTTAAAGAACTCTGTTTCGACTACTTCACCGAGATATGGCTGTATGTAGTGTCGGCCATAGCGCTTGTTGCCTTCGTTGGGTTCAGGGCTTTTTGTCACACCGGCGGCAACAGATGCACCAAAAGGAAGTACGCCACAAGTATGAGCCTGCGGGAGGGATGGCCGCCGACACGGCCGAGGCACAACGGCGCAGGGCCGGCATGGAGGCCCGGCCTATCTACGCGCTTATCCGCCAGAGGCTCAACTCGCCAAACGGGCGCAAGCGGCTGTCTGAAGATGAGTGGCGGCAGCTGGCCGAGGCGGTAAACGCCGTTTACCCGGGATTCGACTCAAAGCTGGCCGACCTCTGCAAGATGAGCACTGACGACTATCGTCTTTGCCTTTTGGTAAAGATTGAGATGAGCCCCTCGGCCATGGCGCAGATACTCGTGAAGACCAGTTCGGGCATCACTTCGGCGCGCGCAAAGCTATTTAAGCGCGCTTTCGGAACCAGCGGCGGGGCTGCCGACTGGGACGGCGTAATACGCTTTCTGTAAGCGCATTACGCCGTTTTGCGTACACTTTTGAGCAATGCCGTGCGCCTTTGCGTACGCTTTTGCGCAACCGATTCCTTGTTGTTTCCCACCGTCAATGATACTTTTGCAGCAGCAACAATAAAGCAAAAGTGTCATGAGACAAAAGCATTTCCAATATGTAGCCCCGGCGGCATTTGCGCCAACCTACCGCCCTATGGCCGCCACCGCGACACCGACCTGTGCCGGTGGCAGGGCGGGGCACGGGCTGCATGACACGGAAACGGAATCTTTGAGTGCACAAAAAGATATGTAAACAGAGTTATTGACATTCCTAAAACCAAAGAAACGATGAAAAAGCTATTTCTATCAATGGCCGTGGTGCTTGCCACTGTGTTTGCCGCATCGTGCTCAAATGACGATGCAGAGAATTCAAGCGTAACGAAAACCGAAAACCGCAAGGCGGAGCAGAAAAAGGAGAAAGAGCTGTTGGAGCTCAAGGAAAGGATAGCCCACATGAACCAGGAGTGGGTTCAGAGAGCGCCGGCAATGGATACCCGCAGCACCTCGCGCTGGAAAATTGTTGGCAAAGCCGACATTGCCGGAGCAAAGATTGGCAGGCGCTTGGGTTCATGGGGGGCTGTGATAGTGGGCGCAGCGGCTTCCGCTTACGCCATATACAAGACCCAACCGAAGCATGTGGCCCTGCCCCCGATAGCCGAGCCCAATGAAAAGGCAGCCATAGTGAGGGTTAGCCATACGGGCGCCACCGGCCCCACAGACAGCGTGGGCTATTACCACAACAAGCTGCAGGCCTCGATAGGCATCGACAAAATAGTGGCAGCCAACTATGCCGACATAGAGAGGCTCGTGGTAGACGCCGCAAACAAGTTGGGCATTGCCGGCAAGCAGCAAGTGCAGGCGGGCCTTCTGTATGGAAATGCCGACTTGCAATTCCTGAAAAACAACATGGGGCGGCTCAACAATGCGGCAAGTTCGGCAGAATATTGCACAATGCTCAGGGGCAACCTGAAAACCGTCGACGATGCAGAAATCGGGGTGTTGGAGGAATACATGACCGGTTTAGACGCCATCGAGGCAGCCCGACGCCTTGAATACACCCGGGCACCGTGGGACTGATAAGCAAGAGCAACCTGCCCGACGACGTGAAAAACAGCCTTGCCGGCAGCGTCATCGTGGGCAATGCGGGCGCAAACCTGTGGCAGGCCGTATATGGAGGACATTGACCGAAGGCTGCCCGCAGCCTTTGCTCCGGGCATCTCTGCATGGCCGAAGCCTGGGGGCGGCCCCGGTGCCGCAGCCTGTGGCCATGGTTGAAGCAATGAAAACATAATGTCAAAATTAAAACATTTGGAATATGAATAAAGTGATTTTAGACAGCGTCCTGTTTGTTGTGGCCCTTGGCGTGGCCATGGCAGGGCTGTGGATGGTGGGCCGCGGCGAGGCCGCAGGTTGGATGTGTGTGGGCGTCGGGGCTGTGGCCTCGGTGGCAGTGCCGGCATTGGTGAAGCCCGAGCGGCGCATGCTGGTCAGTGTGATGGAGGCGTTGCTCGCGCTGTTTGTGGGTGGCGGTTTCCTGTACTATGCCGACAGGCTGGGCGCTACCATAGGGCTCAACGACTACTCTGTGTTCCCGCTGCTGGCGGTATTGTGGGCTCTCCACGAGCTCTCGCTGTGGTGGAGCGGCGGCCGGTGGCGCATGGCGGCCCCGGGCGAAGGCCGCAGGCACACGTGGCTTGTGGTGCAACTCGTGGTGGCGGCGGTGCTTATGGCCGGGGCGGCCGTATATGTGGCCGCCACGCGCACCGACCCGGTGGCCCTGGCCTATGCTGCCTTGTGCGCAGCCATGTTTGTGGGGCTGTTCCGGCTGGCTTTGGTTGCCGGCCGTCTCGGTGCCGAGGCAAGGCGCGAACTGCGCGTGGGCCTGTTCGACGTGGTGTTGGTGGTCTTTTTCTTCTACGGTTTTGCCTGGCTCGACGGCGAGTCGTGGATGCCGCTCACGCCCATAGTGTTCCATGCGCTGTTTCTCTCGGTGATGCTGGCCGACGTGTTGCGCTGGTGCATGGAGAAAGACTCGCGCCTCGACAGGCCGTGGCACAGGTTGCAGCCCCAGGGCGGCGGCGGGGCCGGGACACAGTGAAACGCCAACGCCCGCAGGGCGCTTTGTAACCGACTGATGTTTAGTGCGTTAGCAAAAAGGGCCGTTTCAGGGTTTGAAACGGCCCTTTTCACCATCTGGTTCGGCCCGTTCAGCATTGCCAAACGGGCCGTATGGCAAGCGGTAGCGGGCCCGACTGATGTGCCCGCCATGGTCGCGGCATTGGCCGGTATGGCCGTGCGTCACGAAAAAACATGCAGGTTTGCTTTGCCGGTACCCCTTTTTGTGCTATCTTTGCGTGGCCAAAGTTACACTCGGCTGTGGGCGGGCGTGTTTGCCGGGCCCCCGCCGTTTGTGGCTGCATGTTAGAAACAATAATTTTGCAATATGGGAGTTTGGATATCGTTGTTGCTTTGGCTGGTCATATCGGGCCTGCTTCTTTTCGGTTGGTTTTACAATATGGGGCAGTACAGGGAGACAACCAAGGACATGTTTGTCACCTGTGGCACATGCGTTGCGGCGCTTTGGGCGTTGCGCACATACCATCCCGGGCTCACGCTTACCGTGACCCTGGCCGCCGTGGTGGTGGCTTTTATGCTGTTTTCTTTCTTGTCCAAGAATGCGCTGAAGATACCGAAGTATGTCGATTCTGCCGCAGCCATATTGTTTATGGCACTGCTCATGTATGTCTGCGACAAGTTTCTGGGCATGTCGTTCATGGCCTCCTGCATAATTGGTGCCGTATGTTTCTGTGTGTTCTACGGGCTCATGATTTACCTCTATGCCCGTTTGCCGAAGGAAGAAGACAACGAGGAGTAGGCCGCAGGCCCGGCCTCAGGCAAACGTCAGGCCCGCATGGCAGCTGCCATGCGGGCCTGACGTTTTGTTTTGGCGCATCCGGCGGGGTGTTCGCAGGCCTTGGGGCGCAAGCGGGTGGCTGGTGGTGGCTGCCACGCTATGGTTGCACGGCCCGGGCGTCATTGGCTCCGCCCTATGGCGGGGCCGCCATCGGGCCCGTTGGCCGTTGGCGTGTGGCGTCATAGTCTGGCGGCGGCAACCTCCGCCGTGCGGCATGGTGCATGGCCACCGGTGGCGTGGCCGCAAAGCGGGCCGCCGTGCCTGATGGTGATGGGCGCATGGATTGCTGCCTGCGTATGTGCGCCGGGCGAGCCCGTAAGGCCTGTCCGCAGGCCTGTCCCCCGGCTGCAGGCACAGCGGCCCGGCGGAGAATGCTCCGCCGGGCCGCGTCTGCTTTATGCCGGTGGCCGCCTTACAGCAGGTTCATGGTGTCGGTGGCAATCATCAGTTCCTCGTCGGTGGGTATGACAACGACCTTGACGCGCGAGTCGGGGGCAGATATTACAGCCTCTTCGCCGCGCACCTTCTCGTTTTTCTCCTTGTCGAGCTTCACGCCCATCCACTCCAGGCCCTCGCAGGCTCCGGCGCGCATGCCGGTCTGGTTTTCGCCCACGCCTGCGGTGAACACAATGATGTCAACGCCGCCCATGGCAGCCGCATACGCTCCGATGTACTTCTTTATGCGGTAGTTGTACATGTTCTGTGCCAGTATGGCCTTGGGGTTGCCGGCTTTCTCGGCAGCCTCAATCTCGCGCATGTCCGACGATATGCCGGTGATGCCGTAGACGCCGCTCTTCTTGTTGAGCAGGTTGGAGATGCCGTCGGCGTCGAGTCCGAGCTTCTTCTCGATGAACGAGACAGCCCCTCCGTCGATGTCGCCGCTGCGAGTGCCCATCATCACGCCCTCGAGCGGTGTCAGGCCCATCGACGTGTCCATGCACTTGCCGAACTTCACTGCTGCCACGCTGCCGCCGTTGCCTATGTGGCAGGTGATGATGCGCTGCTCCTCGGGCTTCACGCCGAGGAAGTCGCAAACGCGGTGCGACACGTAGCGGTGGCTCGTGCCGTGGAAGCCGTAGCGGCGTATGCCGTACTTCTCATACAGTTCGTAAGGTATGGCGTACATGTAGGCATAGTCGGGCATGGTCTGGTGGAAGGCAGTGTCGAACACTCCCACCTGCGGCAGGCCCGGCATGAGCTCCTGCACGGCGCGCACGCCCTTGAGGTTGGCCGGGTTGTGGAGCGGAGCGAGGTCGCTGCACTCCTCAAACGTCTTGAGCACCTCTTCCGTGAGGAGCACGCTCTTGTTGAACTTCTCGCCTCCGTGAACCATGCGGTGGCCCACTGCATCAATTTCCTTGAGGTCTTTTATCACCCCTATCTCAGGGTCGGTGAGCAGGCTGAATATGAACTTCACGCCCTCTGTGTGCTCGGGTATGTCGTGCATTATCTGTTTCTTCTCTCCGCCGGGCAGCTTTACCTTTACGAAAGCACCTTCGAGCCCTACGCGCTCAGCTCCGCCTGATGTCATCACCGACTTGTCGTCCATGTTGTAAAGGGCATACTTTATGGATGATGAGCCACAGTTTAAAACCAATATTTTCATAATCTTGTGTATTGTTTTTTGCTTGTTTAAAGGAGTTATATGGAGTTAGAGGAAGTTAGGAGAAGTTAGAAGACAAATGCTTTTACTGCCTATGCAGTGGCTGCAGGGCTCTTAGTCCTCATGTCGTTAATGCCGTATTGGCATTGTGTTGCCACACATTGTCTGCTAATCTTCGTCTTTGTTGTACGCGTTGCTCCTTATGCCTTTGCAGTACCAGTTGAGCATCTTGCTCGCCTCTTCGAGGCAGGTATACAGCTCGCAGAAAGCAGAATCATCTATGTAGCCCACGTCTTTGGATAGATAGATGTGACATCGGCACTCTTCCATACTTCCCTGGGCTATGTTGAAAAAGTGCAACTTGTCTGCCTTGCCAATGCGTTTATATCCCTCAGCGATATTGGCTGGTATGGAAACTGCCGCTCTTTGAAATTGCGACTTGAGCCCAAACCGTTCGTCTGAAGGGAATGACTCAGTTGCCTTGTATACAAGTAGCGTAAAGCGGTAAGCACGTTGCCATGCCATGACATCTTCGAACCTCTCAGTCATCTTGTTGTTTCATTATGCAAAGCAATTGACGTATTGATGTTCCAATATGCAAAAAGCATGTGCTGTCTTATTGCTTTAAGTAAGCAAAGCATTTGTCTTCTAACTCCTTCTAACTCCCTCCAACTCCTTGTAACTCCATGTCTACTTTATCCCTTCTTCGCATCCATTGCCTGGCAAGCGGTGATGGCCACCATCTTGTAGATGTCGTCCACGGAGCAACCGCGGCTGAGGTCGTTCACCGGGCGTGCAATGCCCTGCAGGATGGGGCCCAGGGCTTCGGCGTCGCCGAGGCGCTGCACCAGCTTGTAGCCGATGTTGCCAACCTCGAGGCACGGGAACACCAGCACGTTGGCGTGGCCGGCGATGGGGCTTCCGGGAGCCTTGTGCTCGCCTACCGAGGGCACCAGGGCAGCGTCGGCCTGCAGCTCGCCGTCAATCTTCAGCTCGGGCTGGCGCTCATGGGCCAGGCGGGTGGCCTCGACAACCTTGTCAACCACCTCGTGCGAGGCGCTGCCTTTGGTCGAGAAGCTCAGCATGGCCACGCGTGGGTCGGTGAATCCGGCCACGCTGCGGGCTGTCTCTGCTGTGCAGATGGCAATCTGGGCCAGCTGGTCGGCGTCGGGCATGGGCGTCACGGCCACGTCGCCCACCACGAGCACGCCGTTCTCACCGTACTGCGGCTGCTTGGTTACCAGCAGCATGGCGCCGCTGACGCAGGTTATGCCGGGCTTGCACTTGATGATTTGCAGGGCCGGGCGCAGCGTGTCGGCGGTGGTGCTCAGCGCCCCGCTGATCTGCCCGTCGGCGCCTTCGGTCTTGATGATCATGCATCCCAGGTAGAGAGGGTTCTTCACCAGCTCGCGTGCCTGCTCGATAGTCATGCCTTTCTTCTTGCGCAGTTCGGCCAGCAGGGCTGCATACTCCTCGCTTCTGGGGTTGTTGTCGGGGTCGATGATGGTGGCCTTGCCTATGTGGCTGAGGCCCCATTTCCCGGCCAGAGAGTTAATCTCGTCGGGGTTGCCGATGAGGATGAGGTCTGCCACTTCGTCGGCCAGCACCATGTCGGCTGCCTTCAGTGTGCGCTCCTCGGTTGCTTCGGGGAGCACGATGCGCTGCTTGTTGCTCTTAGCGCGCTCGATGATTTGTTTTACTAAGTCCATTTTGACGAATAATTTATCATTGTGTTTTTGTAACTTCTGCTTTGCAAAAGTAAGCAAAATATTCGTAACCTGTCTTCGTCGGGCGTTATTTTTTCCCCCGCGGAAGGTTAACTGTGGTTAAAAGATTGCGGTGCCTGCACAAACACGGCAGCCTGTGTGCAAGCGCGCTTGCGCCGGGGATGGTCTTGTCGTCGCGCGGCTGTTGTGCCGCCGTGGCCCCGGCCTATGCCGCCACCGTGCCGGCGCGGTGCACAACGGCTTTTTTTATACGACGTAACGGCCATCTTTCCGTGTTGTAGGGCCTGTTTCCCGCGTGGCGGCGCCGTAAGGCTCAACGTGGCGTAGCGATGACCTTGCGAGGCCTTGTTATATATTAAAAATGTATTGAGGCCCGTATGGCTTGGCCGCAGACCGGGAAGAAATATTATTTAAACACGTTTGAACACGCTTTTAATGTCTATGAAATGCCGTTGCAACATAGTTAGAGTACTTTTGCAGCGGAAAAAGAAAGGAAACGGAAATTAACATTAAAAACATTAAAAGCTATGCGTAAAACAGTTGTTGTATTAGTTATGATGATTGGGCTCTGCTCGGGCATGAGCCTCAGTGCTGCAGAGAAGTCGGCCGAAGCCGCCAACTCAACGTGGACATTCTATTCAGTGACTGACAAGCCTACGGCCGAAGAACTGGCATCCGTGTCGGATGGCGAGTTTGGCAAGGAAGCCACCTGCCTCTACAACCAGCTTGAGAAATTGTGTGTGAAGCGCGTGCCGGTGGTGCCGGGCGACCCCACAACACGCATCGTTTTCAAGAAGGGCGACATATACAACGCCGTGCGCAAGATTGGCAAGGGCCTTGAGGACGACGTCAAGGACAACGCAATGAGCTCAGACGAGGCATCGCGCAAGATGATGCACGTGCTCAACGTGGCCATATCGGCATATTATTCGGAAGACAGCAAGTCGTTCGAGAAGGCTCTTCGCGCCAGCAAGAAGGATTACAACAAACTGCTCGCCGTGTTCGACCGCGTGTCGCTCGAGCAGTAAGCCTTTAACCGGTGCATAGAGCCCGGGCGGCCCCGGGCGTGGTAGCCATGAGGGGGTTGCCCGGGCTCTGTGTGTCTATGCCGCAAGAAACACAATGATGACTAAGGATAGGGATAGCTAACAATTTTCAATACACTTGTTTACTTATGAAGAAAATTTGTACTTTCGCCGGCTTGCTGTGCGTGAGCGTGTCAATGTACGCCCAGTCCATCAAGATTAGCGGAGTGGTTACCGACGAGATGGGGCCTGTCATGGGCGCATCGGTCATGGTGAAGGGCACCAAGACGGGCACCGTCACCGACGTGAACGGACGTTACACGCTGAGCGCCGACAGGAACGACGTGCTCGTATTCTCCTATGTGGGCACCAACCCAGTAGAGAAGACAGTCACAGGGGCGGTGCTCGATGTAAACCTCACGTCAAACGTGCAGAGCATCAACGAGGTGGTGGTAACCGCCATCGGTATCAAGCAGGAGAAGAAAAAGCTCGGTTACACCACACAGCAGGTGGAGGGAGCCGACATCGCGGCCGCCGGAAACCTCAACGCCGGAGCCTCGCTGCAGGGCGAGGTGGCCGGACTCACTGTGTCTATACCCTCGGGCATGTTCCAGTCGCCGGAGTTCTCACTGCGCGGCAAGACACCGCTCATCGTGCTCGACGGTGTGCCCATCGAGTCTGACCTGTTCGACCTCTCCAGCGAGAACATAGCAAGCATAAACGTGCTGAAGGGCACCGCCGCCTCGGCCCTATACGGAGCGCGCGGCCGAAACGGCGCAATCATGATAACAACCAAGCGGGCCGAGAAGGAGGGAATAGAGATAAACTTCTCCACTAAAGACATGGTGCAGGCTGGATATACCGCTTTCCCCGAGACGCAGCATGAGTTCGGAAGCGGCTCGAAGGGCCAGTACGCATTCTGGGACGGCGAGGGCGGAGGCATCTCCGACGACGACATGCAGTGGGGACCGCGCCTCGACGTTGGCAACATGGCCCCGCAGTGGAACAGCCCCATACGAGACAAGGTGACGGGCGAGACCATACCATGGTGGGGAAGCGTGAAGGGCACGCAGTATGACGACCAGGGGCGCTACGAGCGCGTGCCGATGCCGCTCGTGTCGCACGACAACATTGGCGACTTCCTCGAGACGGGAATTATCACCAACAACACTCTGTCGCTGTCTTACAAGGGCGACAAGGCCCGCGTCTATGTGCTCGGGCAGTATGCATACCAAAAGGGACAGGCGCCTACAACGTCGCTCCAGAACGGCGGACTGAACATCAACACGTCGTTCGACATAAGCGACAAGCTCACGCTCGACGCCATGCTGAACTACAACATGGTGTATTCGCCCAACTATCCCGACTACGGCTACCACCCGTCGAACTATATGTACAACATAATTGAGTGGATGGGAGACGACGTTGACGGCAAAGACCTCGAGGCACACCACTGGGTGCCGGGCATGGAGGGCTACAAGCAGGCCAGCTACAACTACGCCTGGTACAACAACCCCTACTTCGCCATCACCGAGAGCCGCCGCAAGCAGCGCCGCAACGTGCTCACCGGGCAGCTCCGACTGAACTACCAGATACTGCCGGAACTGAGCGTCATGGGCCGCGTGTCGATGCGCTCGAACCGTAACCTCACGGAGCACGAGACCCCGAAGTCGTATATGAACTACAGCGACTCGCGCGAAGGTGGCTACAAAGTGTGGAACGAGAGCCAGGACAACGTTGATGCCGACGTGCTCGTGACTTACACAAAGAGCTTCATGAGCGACATCAACCTCACCGTCAACGCCGGTTCGTCAGTGTTCTACCGCCGCTACCGCAACGACTACGCGTCGACCGACGGGCTCAATGTACCGGGCGTTTATTCGCTGAACAACTCCACCGGGTCCATTATAACCTTCGACTCGTCAAACCCTCTGTGGGGCTCGCGCAGCGAGAAGGAGATACGAAGCGTGTACGGTTCGGTGAACATCGACCTGTCTAAGTATGCGTATCTCTCGGCAACGGCGCGCAACGACTGGTCGTCGACCATAGCCACGGGCAACAACTCTTACTTCTATCCCTCGGTGGCCATAAGCTCGGTGATATCCGACTACGTCAAGCTACCAGGGTTCATCGACTACCTCAAGGTGATGGCTTCGTGGGCAACAGTCTCCAGCGACCTCGATCCGTACCAGATACAACAGGTATACAACAAGGAGAACTACTGGGGAAGCAACCCTGTGATGAGCTATCCCGACGCGCTGGTCAACTACGACATAAAGCCCGAAAAGACCACGTCGTGGGAGGTGGGCCTGTCTACGTCGTTCCTCGGACGCGTGTCGCTCGACCTCAGCTACTACCGCAACATTGACACAAACCAGATTCTCGACATGCTCATATCGCAGGCGTCGGGATTCAGCAGCCGCAAAATCAACGGCAACAAGTACACCACCAACGGCATCGAGGCCATGGTTGGGGTGAAGGCTATCGACAACAAGGACTTCAAGTGGAACTTCGACCTCAACGTCAGCCACAGCGTTAGAAAGCTCACCGAGATTTACGGCGGCGAGGAATACTTCGGCAACCTGCGAGAGGGCGACCGCGCCGACGCTTTCTACGCCACTGTCTGGCAGCGCGACCCCAACGGCACGGTGATTGTAGACGCCAACGGGCAGCCGCTGGAAGATCCCTACCAGCGCAACGTTGGACACTACGAGCCTGACGTGCGCCTGGGCATGCAGAACAAGTTCCGGTACAAGGACTTCACACTTACCATCAACCTCAACGCTGCCATAGGCGGCAAGATATTCTCGAACCTCAGCCCGAAGCTCTGGTGGGGCGGCAAGCACCCCAACTCAACCATGTACCGCGACCAGGAGTATGCCAACCGCGACGAAAAGGGCAACCCCATACCGGTGTACGTGCCTAACGCTGTTACGGTGGTGAGCGGCGAGGTTGTATACGACACGCATGGCAACGTGTTGAGCGACACCCGCGTGTTCAAGAAGTTCGACAAGGCCGTAGACTGGCAGTCGTGGTGCCAGAACTACCCTTACCAGGCAACGGTGACCGACGACATGGATGAGTTCTTTGCCAACACCTTCAGCCGCACTTACCTGAAGATAAGCCAGATAGCCCTGAGCTATGACTTTAAGCGCCTGCTGCCAGAGACGTCGCCCATCAAGGGCCTCACCGGCACCATCTTCTGCAACAACGCTGCCCTGTGGGCAAAGGCCCCGTGGATTGACCCCGACATCAGCGGCGACACCGGCGAGAACGACGGCTCCAACGACCCAACGGCCCGCTACATCGGCATCGGCGTGAACATGACTTTCTAATGAGAACGGAACAACAATTCAACAGGTTACAATCATGAAATCAAAGATATTGATATCGTTTTTCGTTGCTGGGGCGGCATTGTGCTCATGCGAGCCGTTCAGCGAGATGAACACAAACCCCAACAACCCCATTGAAGTGCCGGCCAACCTGCTGCTGCCCAAAGTGTGCCAGGATGCCTTCACGCGCAGCACCGACGGAATGTATGCCGACAAGATGGTGATACAGACCGACGGCCACAGCGAAGACCAGTTCTTCGAGTGGAACCGCGGCAGCTTCGACACTTACAACAACGAGCTGTTGCAGCTCGAGAAGCTGCGCGAGGAGGCCGTGCGAACCAACGACACCGTCTACCTGCCGCTATACAAGTTCATGCGCTCGTTCCACTATTACGAGCTTACGCTGCGCTTCGGCGACATACCTTACTCTGACGCAATGAAGGGTCAGTCGGAAGGCAACTACAACGCGAAGTACGACACTCAGGAAGAGGTGTTTGCCGGAATACTCAACGACCTGACCGCGGCCGACGAGGAGCTGGCTGCATCGCCAGATGCAGACGTGATAGAGGGCGACATCATATACGGCGGCGACAAGCTGAAGTGGCGCAAGCTCATCAACTCGTTCCACCTGAAGGTGCTCCTCACTCTCTCGCACAAGGCTACCGTGGGCGGCATCAACGTACAGCAAGAGTTTGCCCGCGTGGCACAGCTGCCACTCATGGAGAGCAACGCCGACAACGGACAGCTCGTTTACCTCGACCAGGAGGGCAACCGCTACCCGCAGTTCAACGCGCAGTGGTCGGGCTATTACATGGACAAGACCTACGTAGACCGCATGGCCGAGCGCCAAGACCCGCGCCTGTTTCTCTTCAGCCTGCCCACCACAACGGCGGCTGAGGCCGGCAAGGCCGTAGATGATTTCACGGCATACGCCGGCGGAGACCCCACCGTGCCTTACGGCGACAACATCACGCTCGTGGGCGACGGACTGATATCGCAAATCAACTCGCGCTTCCGCACCGACCCCACCGAGGAGCCGACAATGCTGATGGGATACGCCGAACTGCAGCAGGTGCTGGCCGAGGCCGTGGTTCGCGGATGGATACAGGGCGACGCCAAGCAGTACTATGAGAACGGCGTGAGGGCTTCGTTTGAGTTCTACGAGACATACGCCACCGAATACTCGCAGTATGTCACGCAGGAAGACGCCGCCACATACCTCGCCGGACAGCTCGTGAGGTTTGACGACACGCTCACCGACGAGCAGAAGATTGAGCGCATTATCTTCCAGAAATACTGCGTAAGCTTCTACCAGGGAGGCTGGGACCCTTACTTCGAGAACCTGCGAACCGGCTATCCGGGCTTTGCACACCTTGCAGAAAACCCCATACCTTACCGCTGGATGTACCCCGACACGGAGTACCGTTACAACACGGCCAACGTGGAGGAGGCCATAACCCGCCAGTTTGGCGCCAACAACGACCGTACCACCGCTCAGCCATGGTGGCTGAAAGAATGATGTTAATCTGTTTCTGTAATGTGAAAGAGCCGGCCGGATGCCCCTGTGGCCCGGCCGGTTATCGCTTTGCGCCATGACCTGATGCAGTGACGGATTGTGCCGGGCGTGGATGCGTCAAGGCGTTTGCTGCACGGAAACGAATGGACATTGGAATATTAACAATAAAACAATAGACAACAGACATGACAAAAAGACTTTTCTGCGCTGCCGCACTCTGCATGGCAGGGATGCTGGCCGTGAGCGCACAGAGCGTGAGATTCAATAACGAAGGCAAACTGAAGATTGTGCAGTTCACCGACATCCACTGGCGTGCGGGCGACCCAGCCACGGCCGACGCCGCCGCAAACATGAACCGGGTGCTCGACGAGGAGAAGCCCGACCTGGTGGTATACACCGGCGACGTGACCACGGCAAAGCCTGCCACCGAGGGCCTTGACAAGGCGCTGGAGCCAGTGATAAGCCGCGGGTTGCCCTATGCCATCACCTTCGGCAACCATGACGACGAGCAGGACCTGACGCGCCCGCAGCTCTACGACTATGTGAAGAAGAAGCAGGGGTGTCTCGACGCCAAGGCCGAGGGTACCGACTTCGCCATCAGCGTGACCTCGTCCGACGGCAAGCAGGCCAAGGCCGTGATCTACGTGATGGACAGCAACGCTTACTCTACGATAGACAGCCTGAAGGGCTACGGATGGTTCCGCCGCGACCAGATAGACTGGTACGCACGCAAGAGCGCTGAGCTTACGGCCGCCAACGGTGGCAAGCCGCTGCCGGCGCTGGCCTTCTTCCACATACCCTTCCCCGAGTACAACGAGGCATCGACGGCCATTGGCAACCCGCTCGTGGGCCAGAGGGGTGAGCAGGCTTGCTCGCCGGCCATCAATTCGGGCATGTTTGCGGCCATGCTTGAGGCCGGCGACGTGATGGGCACGTTTGTTGGCCACGACCATGTGAACAACTACGTCACTCCGTGGCACGGCATCCTGCTCTGCTACGGCCAGTTTACGGGCGGCAAGACCACCTATACCGACGGAAAGCGCGGCGCCCGCGTCATTGAGCTGACCGAGGGACGCAGGGGCTTCAGGACGTGGATTCGCATGAGCGACGGCACCGTGAAGAACGAGGTGCTTTGGCCGGAAGACTTTAAGAATTAAAAATTAAGAGCCAAGAATTAAAAGTTAAGAGTTGGGAATCAAAGAATGGCTGCGCGGTGTCGGCAGAATGCGAAGGCAAAGGCAAATGTCTGTACTCCTGTACTCCTGCACTCCTGCATTCTGAAACGCAAGTCTCTGCCCATCCCGTGCTCCCGCCCTGCCCGGTTCTGCAAGTCTTTGCGCCTACCCCCCAGCCATCTTGGTATTCCCCAAAAACCAAAGACTAAGTAGGTGTTCAAAATTAATTGCCATCAAATTGTGCGCTATTTCGGAGATGCATGCCAAAGTCCGAAGAGAGAGCGTAGCGGGCTACGCGACCGATGAGACTTTGGCATGCGGCCCGAAAGAGCACACAAGATGGTGACAAAGATATAGAGGACACCTGCAGGATTTATTGTATCGATTAATTTTGAACAGCTACTTATGAGAAAGATTGCAAAATTGCTGCTGGCAGCCATGCTGGTGGTGCCGGCAATGGTGTCGGCAAAAAACAAGGTCGTGGTGGTAATGGTCGACGGCTACCGCTGGCAGGAACTGTTTCGCGGTGCCGACTCGACGCTTGTCAACACCAAGGAGTTTGGCAACCCCGACATGATGAAGGCCAACTTCTGGCGGGCCACTGCCGACGAGCGCCGCAGAGCGCTCATGCCGTTTACGTGGAGCCACATAGCAAAGAACGGTGTGATGATTGGCAACCGCGACAAGGGCTGCCGCATGAGCGTTACCAACAACATGTGGTTTTCTTACCCGGGATACAACGAGACGCTGTGCGGATATCCCGACGACAAGAACATCAACTCCAACGCGCCGGTTGACAACCCTAACATGACCGTTTTCGAGGTGGCCAACAACACGCCCGAATACCGTGGCAAGGTGCTCGTGTTCGGAAGCTGGGGCCGATTCATCCAGATATTCAACGAGAAGCGCAGCGGGCTCGAGGTGAACGCCAACTACCGCCACTCGCTGGCCAAGCAACCCACAGAGCGCGAACTGTATGTTGACAAGATGCAAGACGGCGCGCCGCGCTACTGGGAGGAGGAGCGTTTCGACGTGTTTACGCATGAGTATGCCGTAGAGGCCATGAAGTCGCGCCACCCGGAGCTGCTGTTCGTGGGCTACGGCGACACCGACGAGTGGGCCCACGCCGGCAACTACCGCCTGTACCTTGAGGCTGCCAACGACGTAGACCGCTTCATCCGGGAGCTGTGGGAGACGGCCCAGGCCGACCCGTTCTACAAAGACCAGACCACCTTTATAATAACCTGCGACCACGGCCGCGGGGTGAGCGCCGACAAGGGATGGTTCCACCACAGCCGCGAGGTCGACCGCTCAAACGAGACATGGCTCATGGCTTTCGGGGCCGGTGTGCCGGCCAAGGGCGTGCTCACCTCGGGCGAGTATCACAACAATCAGATGGCCGCAACGGTGGCCTCGCTGCTCGGCATCAGCTTTGCGCCGCAGCACGAGGGCGCCGGCAAGGCCATAACCTTCTGATCCGTCTTTATTGGCTTGTGCCGCAGCCGGAGGGCTTGCGGCTGAGACTGCGGCCATACCATGGCCGGGAGCATTTCGCTTTCGTCTCCCCGCCAGTCGCAATCTCTGATTTTCATGCCATGTCCCGGCTTTGTGAAGAGCGGGACATGGCTTTTCTGTATCGTGGCGCCACCATGTGGCCTGCTTCTGCCGCCATGCCGAGGCGGCTGCGTTGCCGCGCCCGCAGCAACGGGCTGCGGCCGCTTTTTTAGCCGGCGGGCCAACGGGCTTGCCCTGCCTATGCCGGCGGGCCGGGTTGTGGGCAACCTTGTCATGGCTGTGGCATAGGCAACGCTGCCGGCATCACGCTATGTACGCTGCATGAGGCTCGCCAGGTCTGTCGGGCCAAACCGCCGGCCTTTTATAACCCCCTGGTGTGCAGCGGGTTGCAGAATGGGCTGTTTCGGGTGGTGGAACGTGCCGTATTGGCTCCCGAAACATGCCGTATTGCGGCGCAGAAAGGGCTGTTGGGTGGAGCTGCATGGCTCATGGTAGAAATCGATGATACCAATGCGTTTTTGGGGTGTTGCGCATTTGCACATACGCGCATATTGCAGATGCGCTTAAAAAAGCCAATCCTTGTTTAGTCCATTTGTATAATGGTGGGGCGGGCCTAGCCTTGAAGTCACTAAACAGCGGATTTATGCAGTGTGAATTAGGCCGGGATGTGCCTGCCAGCCCCCTGCCTTCATGAATCGATGAATGTGGTGCCGCGCAGTGCCGGCGGCATGGTGTGGCCTGTGGGCAGTGCAGCCGCGCCTGGCCCGATGCCTGCGGGCAAGCGGCGGTCAGCCCCTGGCTGAGGGCTGTTCTTCGAGGGCGTCGGTGAGTATGCTCTCGAGTTTCTCGGCAGAGAGGCGCAGCTGGAACGCTCCGTTCATGGCCACGGAAATGCCCCCGGTCTCCTCGGACACAATGACGGCTATGCAGTCGCACTGCTGTGATATGCCGAGGGCTGCGCGGTGGCGCAGGCCCAGCTCCTTGGGTATGTCGAGGTTGTGAGACACGGGCAGTATGCATCCGGCGGCCTTGATGCGCTTCTTGGATATTATCATGGCCCCGTCGTGCAGCGGCGAGTTCTTGAAAAATATGTTCTCTATGAGCCGCTGGTTGATGTTGGCGTCGATGATGTCGCCCGTGGCGGCCACGTCGTCGAGCGGGGCCGTGCGCTCTATCACTATAAGCGCTCCCACCTTTCGCTTTGACATGCCCATGCATGCAAGCACTATGGGCACAATGGTCTCTTTGTGGCCCGCTTTCTGGCCGCCGCGGTCAGAGGCGAAGAAGCTGATGAGCATCCTCATGCGCTGGTGGGCCCCAAGGTTGTATAGAAACTTGCGTATGTCTTCCTGGAACAGGATGATTAGACCTATCACTCCGACGCTTACCAACTTGTCCATGATGGAGCCGAGAAGCCGCATCTCAAGTATCTGCGACACGAATATCCAGACCACCACGAACACCATGATGCCTATGAACACGTTGAGCGAGCGCGACTCTTTCATCAGCCTGTACAGGTAGTAGAGCATCAGCGCCACGAGTAAGATGTCGATCACATCCTTTATTCCGAAACTGAAAAACATAAGTCTTGATAGTTGTTAGTGTATGTCGTTTGCGGCAGGGGCAGCCTGGCCGGCATGGGCCTTGAGCGCCTGCACTATCTTAACACACTCGGCAGCCTGGCCTACGTCGTGAACGCGCAGTATGTGGGCCCCCTTCATCAGGGCCGCAGTGTTGAGCGCGGTGGTGCCGTTGAGGGCCTCGTCGGTGGTGCATCCGAGCAGCCGCGTTATCATCGACTTGCGCGATATGCCCACCAGAAGGGGCAGGCCCAGTGAGTGCAGCTTGTCGAGCCCGGCCATGATGGCATAGTTGTCGGCGGTGGTCTTGCCAAAGCCGAAGCCCGGGTCGAGTATCACGTCGTTTACTCCCAGCGAGTGGAGCAGCTGCGACTTGGCTGCGCCCTCCATCAGTATTGAGGCTGTGTCGGGGCGCGACGACATGAGTATGTAGGGCACGCCGAGGCGGGCCGCCATGCGGAAAATGGGCGGGGCGTCATCCTCGGTCCATGTCCGGTATCCGTCGTCGTTTGTCTCCGCCCCTCCGAACGCCCCGTCGGGGTTGCCGCCCGAGACGTCGTTGATGATGGCCACGCCATATTCCTCGACGGCCATGCGGGCCACGTCGGCGCTGAACGTGTCGACGCTGATTATGGCTCCGGGCTGCTCGCGCCGCACCACGGCCAGTCCGTGGCGCAGCCTGTCGGCCTCTTCGGCTTCGCTCACGCGGGCTGCGCCCGGCCGTGTGGAGAATGCGCCGATGTCGATGATGGTGCCTCCCTGTTCCACAATCTCGTTGGCGCGGGCGGCTATGTCGGCCTCGGCCTGCTTGCGGCTGCCGGCATAAAACGAGTCGGGCGTCACGTTGAGTATGCCCATCACCTGCGGGACGTCGAGGCTGAGAAGCCGCCCCCCGGCGTTGAGGCTCATGTGGCTGTGCGCATTCATTTGCCTGCCTCCGCCGCATTGCCGCCGGTGGCGGCCGTTAGTGTTGGTTTCAGGGCCTCGAGGGCAGCCTTTATCTTGTCGGTGGCAACCGAACCGGCGGCTATGCGGCCCTCGGGGTCGACGAGGTAGAACGTCGGTATCCAGTTGACGCGGTAGGGGCTGTCGAGCGTTGTGCCCGCCTTCCATTTCTTCAGCTCGCTGTATTGCAGCCACTCCATGCCGTTAGCCTCGACGTAGCGGCGCCATGCGGCGCTGTCGGTGTCGAACGATACGCCAACGAACTCGACGCCGAGCGGGGCATACTCCTTGTATAGGGCCACGACGTCGGGCGTGGTCTTGCGGCAGTCGGGGCACCACGATGCCCAGAACTCGAGCACCACATAGTGCCCGCGCAGCGAACTGAGCTTAATGGGCTCAGGCCTCGCCGGGTCGGCAATGGTGAAGTCGGTGGCCATGGCGCCGGGCTGTAGCAGCTGGCTGTCGTACTTGTCGGTGTCGGTGGCCGGCTCGGCGCCCACCACGCAAGAGTTGAGGCAAAGCATGGCTACGGCCATTACGGATATTCTTCTGAATATTGTCATTGTTGCATTCGTTTTTGTTGTTGCGTGCTACAAAGGTAAGAAAACATTGCCGAACGGCGGCAGGATTGGTGGCCAAAGTTTGCGGCTACCCGCTTTTTGGATGTTTTTACAGGCTTTAGGGGAGTATGGCGTGGTGGCGCGGCAGAGCGGGGGCGGACAGAAAAAGGCTTTTTTAACGTGACAGGCTTGCCCGCTCGGGAAATTATGCCTAACTTTGCAGCACAAAGCAAAAACAAGGCGTAGAGAGTGTGAGGATTCCGGCATCGGTTAATGCCGGGATTCTTCATTTTTTTAATGTCCTTTTAACCGAAATATTACGTTAACATCTATAACAAAAAGTTTTTGATTATGGCTTACATGTCGCAAGAGGGCTACGATAAGATGGTAGCCGAGTTGAAACGCTTGGAAAGCGTGGAGCGCCCCAAGGCATCAGCCGCAATAGCTGAGGCACGTGACAAGGGCGACCTGAGTGAAAATTCCGAATATGAGGCCGCCAAGGAGGCACAGGCCCATCTCGAGGATAAGATCAACCAGATGAAGCTGGCGCTGCAAGAGGCTAAGATTGTGGACACATCGCGTCTGAGCTCCGACTCGGTGCAAATCCTTACGCGCGTAGAGATGACCAACCTGGCCAACAAGGCGAAGATGAGCTACACCATCGTCAGCGAGAGCGAGGCCAACCTGCGTGAGGGCAAGATATCCATCATGACACCGATTGCACAGGGATTGCTTGGCAAGAAAGTGGGCGACGAGGTTGAGATAAAGATACCGCGCGGCACTATAAAGTTGCGCATCGACAATATATCAATAGCATAGGGAGGACTGTATATGGCCGGGATATTCGCAAAGATTGCAGCAGGTGAGATACCGAGCTACAAGTGTGCCGAGAGCGACAAGTTCTATGCATTTTTGGATATAAACCCTCTTGTCAAGGGTCATACGCTGGTGATTCCGCGCCGCGAGGTAGACTATATATTCGACCTCGACGACGACGAGCTGGCCGAGATGGTTGTCTTTGCCAAGCATGTGGCCGCAGCCATAAAGAAAGCCTTCCCGTGCCGGAAGGTGGGCATGGCTGTGCTGGGCCTTGAGGTGCCCCACGCACACATACATCTGATACCGATGCAGACGGAGAAGGACATGAACTTTGCCAACCCCAAGCTTAAGCTGGCTGACGACGAGATGGCTGCTGTGGCAGCACGGATACGCGAGAATTTCGAGGCTGAAGGCAAGTAAGTGGCCTGTGTGACATAAGGCGGGGCGGGCAGGGCCGGTGCAGTGTGCACTCGGCCCTTGCCCGCCCCGCTGTTTGTGCGCATGTGACCGGGCGTTGGTCACAGGTAGTCGTTGCCATGTTCCATCTGCACCTTGTTGACATACTTGCGCACCAAGGCCGACGAATCGCCTTTCTTGCATATAAGCAGCACGTCGCCACCGTCGGCCACTATGTATCCATCGAGGCCGTTGATGACGGCCAGCTTGCCTTTGGGCATCTTGACCACATTGCCACGGCAGTCTTCCATCATGACGTCGGAGTCGATTACAACGTTGTCGTCGGCGTCTTTGCGCATGCATTCGTAGATGGAATGCCATGTGCCAAGGTCGGCCCAGCCGAAGTCGCATTTCATGACGCAGATGTCGGTGCTGCGCTCCAGCACGGCACAGTCGATGGACAGGTTAGGGTACGATTGGTAGTGCTCGGTCACAAAGGCCAGCGTCTCTTCGGCGGGGCGCAGGCCGTCGGCCGGTTCGCCGCGATGTACATCGCTGAACAACCGTGTGAACTCGCGGTAGAAATTGCGCGCGCTGGAGAGAAACAGGCCCGTGTTCCAATAAAACTCTCCACTCTCCATGAACACCTTGGCAAACTCACGCTCGGGCTTCTCGGTGAAAGAGCGCACAGTGAACACACCTTCTGTCTCACACTGCTCGCCCAGCTGTATGTATCCGTAGCCGGGCTCCGGCCTTGATGGCCTCACGCCCATCGAGAGCATCGTGTCGTGCGACGCCACGAAGTTGAGGCCACGCTCAACGTCGGCGGCAAAGGCCCCCTCGTTGAGCACGAGCTGGTCGGAGGGGGTGACAATGATGGATGCCTCGGGTGAGCGCCTGCACACCTCGGCAACGGCCCAGCCCACGCACGGGGCGGTGTTGCGGTTGATAGGCTCAACAATCACGTTGGATGCAGGCAAGTCGGGCAGCTGTTCGCGCACCATAGGTTCGTAGTCGCGGTTGGTGCATACCAGTATGTTGGCTCCCGGCACAATCTTTGCGAAACGGTCGTAAGTGGCCTGCAGCTGAGTGCGTCCCAAGCCAAAGAAGTCAAGAAACTGCTTGGGCTTGTTGTCCCTGCTGCACGGCCACAGCCTGCGGCCCTTGCCTCCAGCCAATATCACACAGTAATTGTCCTTATGCTTTTCCATATCCAAAATATATAAACTCTTTTGTTAGGTAATCAGTCTCTAAATATCACAACATTTGTGCTGTCTTTATCAAGCACGTGAATGGCGAATGTAATTCGCCCGCCCGTCATCAGGGAGCAGCCGGCTGTGGCATGGAGCCCTGCCACTACCCTTGGTTAGCTGAGGCTTGTTTTTATGCCTGTCGTTTTAGGCCTACTAAATTACAAATTCCCACCGAGATGCGCAAGTAATTTAAGTTTTTTGAATGAAAAATTTGCTAATTCGGATTTTATTGTTATCTTTGCACCCGCTAACAAGCCCAGATGGCGGAATCGGTAGACGCGCTGGTCTCAAACACCAGTGGAGCAATCCATCCCGGTTCGATCCCGGGTCTGGGTACACAAAACGACTGTTAATCACTTGATTTTCAGTCGTTTTTATTTTGCCGGGTATAAACAGGGTATAAACAAACGACAACACCCCCAATTTTTAGGGCTTATGTAGGGGCTTGTTGAGGCTTCCAGATACAAAAAACGGGCAAAGCCTTTGCCGCTCCACCCGTTTTGCTCGTTCAACCGTTTCTCAACCTACTGTTATTGATTTTATCTTTTCTTCAAGTCGCTTGCTTGCCGCCAAATCAAACTTCATAAACTTTTCCTTTACGTTATCTACTTGTGGGCATTTGTTACTTTCATCATACAGGCTTGTTATTAAAGCCTCCTTACAATCATACAGGTAGCATGATAACGCCTTTTCCTTTTCAAGCATCGTTCTTACCTCTTTCAAATCACGTTTTAGCGTTTCTTCATTGTCGGCATATGCAACAATATTTTTGCCAAACGCATACGCTTCCACCTTGTTAAGTTTCTCTTTCTTTGATAGGTAATTTTTATAAAGGACATTCCCAAACTCCTTGTATTCTTTCAACTTGCCCTCTATTCCCTCTTTGGTGAGGCTCTTTGCTTCTATTAGGGCTAAATGTAGAAACTCCACACAATCACAATAGTAACCGACATGATGTATTTCCATTTCCAGCCGCCTTGCCGCTTTCCTGTGTTCTGTAGCCTCATCCACATAAAGCCGCCTTAATCTGGCTCTGTCCTGCTCACACTTCCACAACAAACGCTGTGCCTTTGCCACCGTGCCTAAGTTCTGGCACACTCTTACTTTTTTCTTCTTCATTACTTGATATATTGATAGACATTTAGGCACAAAGAAACGGTGTGCCTTTCCCGCTGTCTATCACCTTATCAAGTAGGCTGTATTCCCATTACAGGATATACACGGGGGTACACACCGCTAATCTATAGAGTGCAAAGCCTCAATCAGTAGATACAAAAAATCCACCAATCGGCAAAGACGGTGGAAACGTGCCACCTACTTGACATTAAAATGATAGACAATGCAAAAGTATATCTTTCTTTTGGCACGGCAAAACTTTCAAGTCAAAATCTGCCGTTTTAAGGCAAAATAAAAGGTTGGACGATACATTTACCGCCCAACCCGCTTTAATTGAATGTAGTGCCGTTTCCTGCCGTCTGTCAGCCGCTTACGTCCTCATCTGCATCAAGCTGTTTCAGCAAATCCAAAAATTCATTGTTACCCTTAATCTCTTGTTTTCCTGCCAATAAAAACGCTCGTTTTAGCTCGTTTTTGGCTCGTTTCCCTTGCGGTAACCTTGCGGTAATCTTGTGGTCTTTGCCGTCATTCTTTTGTCTTGCCATATACTATAACAAACTACTTTAGTTTTGCTTATCTGTTACCAAATTTTGGTAACAAACTACACCTTATTATAAGAACATGGCTACACATAAGCCCCCACGTTCCTAATCTCATCGTCCAACTCTTTCATCAGTTCATCGGACACGGTTACACCTGCTTTTGCCGCCACTTCCTGTATCTTCTTCTTTAGCCGTGTATAACTTTTCCTGTCCTCAAATGTCTTAGCCTCTTTCAGCTCTTCCAGAAATGCCGCTATCTGTGTCTGGTCGCTCTGGTTGATAAGACGGGCTACCAACACATCAAAGGCATCTGATACTGTCTTAATCTCGCTCATTACGTCTGTCTTTACTTGGTTTAACTTGGATATTGCAAAATAGCTGTCTTGGTATCGCTTCACCATCAGCCGATAAAAGCCGCTTTCTGATAGGGTTGAGGCTGTAACCTCTGGCACTCCCATTTGTTGGGGCAAACGCCCGTTCAATCTCATTTCATATTTCAGCAAATTGGCATCCTCAAAGCCAACGGGCAAAGCCATGCCTTTTGCCGCTGCATCGGCTTTCTTGTCATAGAAAGCATATACTTTGGGTTGCTGCCTGCCTCTGGGCTTGTAGTATAGCGTACCCACGTCAAAATGATACCTTAACAACTTGGGCATATCGCCCAACTTTGAAAGATAGTTTTCTATTGGGTACTTCATCACAAAAGCCTGTCCAAACTCCAGCCCTGTAACCTTTGCATCGGCTATCGGCAAATGTAGACTGTCTGATAGCTTTTCCACCGCTTGGGCTGTGCCGTGCCTATCCAACGGGTAAACATTGTTCTGGTAAAGGAACTTTGGCAAGCTGCCAATAACGGATATGCCGCCCGTGTAGATAGTCACTTTCAAACCCTCCAGACTGCCAAAGGTGCAAACCTCGCCCGTTTCATGGTCTATCTGGTCTTTTGCCTTATCCAGAAACTTGCTTACATCTGGCGTTGCCCGTGTCCTCATCGCCCATAACTTCACCTTATCGTACATAACCCTGCTTTGTTACCAAATTTTGCCCACAAACTACATATTATTATAAGGCATCTACCCGTTTGGCTTGCTTCCTCAAAGCTACCAAAGCCTCATCAAAACCGCCCATCTGTAGCATCTTGCAGTATGAAGAAATAAGGACTTTTGCACCCTCCAATACTATTAACTCAATGCAAGACGGCTTTATTTTCTCTGGCTCGGTCGTTGCCGTCTGGTCTTGGTGTACGATAAACAGAAAGCCATCATCTTTGTAAGCAAAGAACGGGTTGGGCTTCTGCTTGCCGCTGTAGGTCTTTACCGCCAACGGATAGCCGTATGCAAAGCCGCTCAACCGCCCGTTTACAAAGTAGTCTTTCAGCCCTGTAAAGTTGAGGCTGTTTTTTGCCTGTAACTTCATAGCTGGGGCATTGTCCTTCTTGCTACCACTGTCTTTACTCACCTGTAGATACATGGATATTTTACCGTCCCTGCCTATAATCTCATCCATTGGCGGGTAATATCCAGCCTGTGCCGTTATCACATACTTTGGTGTCTTTCCGTTGCCTGTGCAATCCTCCAGACGGGCATAGTAGCGTATATTAGGGGTAGTCATCTTGCACCTCCTTTCTTCATGCAGTAAGCCTGTGCCTGTTGGCTTATCTCGGTGGAAGTAGATACACGGTTATTTTGCAACCATTGTTCAAGCTCCAAACGGTTAAAGTAGCACATCTTCCCCATCGGCTTGTAGTGTGGTATCTGCTGCCTCATGGTCAGCTTGTAGAGGTAGCTCTTTGATACCCCCATATACTTAGCCGCCTCATCACTTGTAAGCACTTCCTTAGTGCAAAAGATTGTGTTTGCCGTTATAAGGTCGGCAACCTGTTTCAGTTCCTCTGCCATATCTCTATTTTTTAGAGGTCTGGGCTTTCTGGGTTGAGGTGCAAGGCTCACCCGTCTTTGCCCGTGTAATCGCCTGGAATAGTCTTGCACTCGCTATCCATCTGAATACACGGGCAAAGATAGAGGCTAAAAGAAGGTTGAGGAAATAAAGAAAATAGTACTTAATTGTTTGCTATTTGCCCACAATTAAATACTATTAAATACAACTGAAAGAGGTGCTTTTAAGATTAATCAAGGCTATTTATTGCCCCCTCTATCTCGTCTTTGGTAAACCATTTTTCATACAGATACTTGGTAAAGCCTTGCTGTGTGCCAATATCGCCAAATTCTTCTGCTACCTGTGTGAAAGTAGGCTTTGGCATCCATCCTTTCTTTATGCAAGCTAATACTATCAAAGCGGCGTCTTTGCCTTTTTTGCCATTCATTACAGTATGCACCTTTTGTAACTTGCTTCCATCAGCATCATTAATCATCTTATCTTTCAATGTTTCTTTAGGTCTGCCCTTGCCCCTTACTGGTTGGCTTTTTTGTTGCTGTTTGGGGCGTTTTTGTTGAGGCTCTGGCTTTGCTTGCCATTCACTCGATAACCTGTTTTTTATAACATCCGCTTTTCCCGATTTTTGACCAAGTCCAATATATTCTGTAATATACTCTATTTCATCATGATACACCTTGCAAATATAATACATTGCTTCTACTGCTTTGCATTCTTCACTTCTACAAAACCATTCCCGTTCTGTGAGCGAGTTATAATCTTCCTTTATAACTTGTTCATAGTCTTTCAACTCATTATAAGCATTAAATATCAATTCATAATACTTTTGCTTATTATTAATGTCTTGCGTCTGGCAATATTCACCACCTCCCATATAAACATCCGTTCCATAGTCAAGTGCCCTTGCATACTCCCACAATTGAGAATATTTCTTTACTCCCAATCCGTAATAGTGCTGTAACAAATCATATATTTTGTTGTCCATGGCTTCTACAATTTAAGTTCTGGTAAACTGTTTATTGCCTCCTGCTTCAAACTATCTATTGCACGGGTGTACTTCTCTGTATGTTTCAGCCCGCTATGTCCTAACAGGCTTGCCACGGTCTTTATATTGGCGCCATTGTTAAGGATATTCACGGCAAATGAATGCCGGGCACAATGCCAACTAATATGCTTGTTTATTCCAGCCCGTTTCACCCATCTTCTAAGGGCTTTCAGACACATTTCATAGCTGGGCAAGGGAAATATAACCTCATCCCTCTTATCGGGGTCGCTTGGCTCTCCTATCAGCTTCAATATACCATCATTCAGCGGTATAACAACACCGCTGCTGGCACTATGCCCTTTTGTCTTGTTCTGCTCAAACTTCAATAGCTTGTTGGAAAAATCCACATTGGCAAATGTAAGGTCTTTCACATCACAATATCTTAGCCCACAATAGAGGCAAAAGATAAACGCCCGCCTTATATTGGAGTTCTCGTGCTCATAGTGTGTTGCTATCAGTTGCTGTATCTCTTCTGGTGAAAGCACCTCTTTCTTTAGTTGCTGGTCATCCACCTTTATAGTTATGCCCGTGCAAGGGTTCTTTAACATGGCATCGTGTTCTATGGCATACTTTATCACTTTCTTAAACCGTGCATATATGCTTTTAGCACCCTCACCCACGCTTCTTCCCTGTAGGTACTCTGTGAAAGCCTCAACCATATCTTTAGTTATCTGTTCTGGCTTTATCTTCTTGGCATACTTCTTATACTCTGGTGTGTCGTTCAAAAAGTCAATGAAGCGTTTAAGGGCTATTTCCACCATCCTAATATCTTTCTTGGTGTATTTGTCAATATAGGCTTGGAAGTAGTCCAGAAAGTTTATATCACGTTCTTTTTTGAGCCTGTAGCCCTCCATGCTTTCTAACAGTTCCTGCCCACGTTCAAACCTAATCTTCTTTGCAAGCTCCAGCGTTTCTTTGTTCTGCTGGCGTTCAAACGGTGTTCTGGGGGCTTGCCAAAGGTAGAGTTTCAGAAACTCTCTCTTATTATTCACCTTTTTGTATTCCTTACCGCTCTTGCTGCTTATTGCCATTTCAAAGCCCAAATAGAAATCCAGGAACAGGCTTTCCCGTCCATCACTCAAAACCTTTGCCCCCAACTTTGGGTTGTCGGTGCTGTCGGTACTGATAATATATGTGTTATCTGCCCTAAAGTCTTTCTTTGCTGCCATATATTTATTTTCTGTTAGTTTCCTTTGGTTGCAAAGATAGGTATTTTCTTCTTTCTGGGTATAAACAGGGTATAAACTTTGGGCAAAATATAGTCTTTTTTATGAAAATAAGGGTTAATGTACCAAAGTTTCTACCTCTGATTATCTTTCACTTAGTTTCATCTGGGTACACTTTGTTTGCTGGGTACTTTATCGGGTCTGGGTACGAGTAAATCGGCTAAGTAATTGAATATCAATGCTTAGCCGATTTTATTTTGCGCCTATTGTTCCCGTTTTGTTCCCACACGGACTTATTCGCCAGTTCTTTAAATGGGATTGAATACGCTTAAACATTATTCTCCTTGTAATATGGAAAAGCCACGCGACTTTGACCCTTTTTGCCAAGCAGGACTGTCCCCTTTGGCTACAATATGATTGACCCTTCTGGCCAAAATAGTATTGACCACTTAGTTCACCTATTGTTATAGATTTTTTTTGTGTAGATTTGAGTGCCCGAGTCCT
>NZ_JACJJL010000028.1 GCF_016899955.1 Marseilla massiliensis
CAATGCGGGAGAGTAGGATGCCGCCGCCTTTCATGTTGCCGCCCGCCGGGTTCATCCCCGGTCGGGCGGCATTTTTTGTATCCTCGCCAGCGGCCCCGGCCGCGCATCCCATCCCCCAGGTCTGCTGGGGGCGGCCACGCTGGCCGGATTGCTCCATTGCGCCGGCAGCCGTAAGTGTCGCGGACGCCGCCGCAGCTGCGCCCGATAGGGCTGATGCGGTGCGCTGATGCATTTGTCTGAGAGGCCTGAGCTTTTCAGGTTATGATTGTACTTTAATAAATTGTCTCCTGCTTATGACATAGGCAGTTTTTGTAAAAGTTGCGCTTTGCAACCGTCTTTCAATCTGATATCACACGACTTTCATGAGTCCCGAAGTTTTGTGATGTAACGTGAAGACAGCGTGAAGCACAACATATAGGCTGATTTGATAATATGGTCAGAGCGTCCATGTGCTTAGCATGCAGTAAGAAATATAATATAAAGAAAGAAAATGATAGTATTATTGCTAAAAATCTTTCGATTTGTTTGTTTGTTTGTGTTATTTTGATTAACTTTGCAGTTGTAAAGTAACTTAATTATGGAGAATATGTATATTAATCTATTACAGCTTATTGATATTATTCTACTGCCAGAGATGAAAGGGAGTGGGGAAATAGGCGTGTAATTATGACTCAGATATAGTTTCAGACCTTTTTCACTTCCATTAGTGAGAAAGGTCTTTTAGTTGGATAATACTTAAAATGAATATGATGAGTGACAGATTGTTTATTTTTGACACAACGCTTCGCGACGGCGAGCAAGTGCCAGGTTGTCAGCTTAACACTGTAGAGAAGATACAAGTTGCGAAGATGTTGGAGCAACTCGGGGTTGATGTCATTGAGGCGGGTTTCCCAATTTCCAGTCCCGGAGACTTTAATTCAGTCATCGAAATTTCAAAGGCTGTGACATGGCCGACAATATGTGCCTTGACACGAGCAGTCGAGAAAGACATTGATGTTGCCGCCGAATCTTTGAAATATGCAAAGCATAAGCGTATTCATACAGGCATTGGCACAAGTGATTCGCACATACGTTACAAGTTTAACAGCACGAGAGACGAAATCATTGAGCGTGCCGTGTCTGCCGTCAGATACGCGAAGAAATACGTAGAAGACGTAGAGTTCTATGCAGAAGATGCCGGGCGCACAGAGAATGAATACCTGGCCAGAGTCATTGAGGCGGTAATTAAGGCCGGGGCAACTGTGGTTAATATCCCTGACACAACTGGATATTGTTTGCCCTCAGAGTACGGAGACAAGATAAAGTACTTGGTTGAGCATGTTGACGGAATAGACAAAGCTGTCATATCGACCCACTGTCATAATGATTTAGGTATGGCAACAGCAAATACGTTGAGTGGTGTGCTGAATGGTGCGCGCCAAGTGGAAGTCACAATCAACGGCATCGGTGAGCGTGCAGGCAATACATCGCTTGAAGAGATAGCCATGATTCTGAAGTGCCACAAGGATATTGGCATTGATACGAATATCAACACGGTGAAGATATATCCAGCCAGCCGTATGGTTTCAAGCCTCATGAATATGCCGGTGCAGCCAAATAAGGCCGTGGTTGGCCGCAATGCCTTTGCGCATTCAAGCGGCATCCATCAGGACGGCGTGCTCAAGAACGTCCAGACGTATGAGATAATGAACCCCAAGGATGTTGGACTGGACGACAACTCCATAGTGCTCACAGCCCGTTCTGGCCGTGCTGCGCTTAAGTACAGGCTTGGTGTACTTGGCGTGAAAGTGACGAGCGAGGAAGCAGTTGATAAGATTTACCAGAAATTCTTGAAGCTCGCAGACCAGAAGAAAGAAGTAAATGATGACGATATACTTATGCTTGCAGGAGCCGACACAGCAGAGGCTCATGCCGTCAAGCTTGATTACTTGCAGGTGACAACAGGCATGGGAGTAAGGAGTGTGGCCAGTGTAGGCTTAGACATCTCAGGCCAGAAGTTTGAGGAGTCGTCCACTGGAAACGGCCCGGTAGACGCTGCCATCAAGGCTTTGAAGCGAATCATACGCAAGCAAATGACTCTCAAGGAATTCACCATTCAGGCCATTAGCAAAGGGTCTGATGATGTCGGGAAGGTTCACATGCAGGTAGAGTATGACGGCAACGTCTATTATGGTTTCGGAGCAAACACTGATATAGTTACGGCTTCGGTGGAAGCTTACATAGATTGTATAAACAAATTTAGAAAATAACATCAGCTGATGAACACATTATTTGACAAGATATGGGATAAGCACGTTGTGCAGGCCATAGCAGACGGCCCCACACAATTATACATTGACAGACTGTATTGTCATGAAGTAACATCACCGCAAGCTTTCGATGGCTTGAGGAAGAGAGGACTCAAATGCTTTCGGCCGCAGCAGATATTTTGCATGCCGGATCATAATACGCCTACTCACGACCAGGACAAACCGATAGAAGACCCCGTGTCGCGCAAGCAGGTAGATGCGTTAGCGGTAAATGCACGTGAGTTCGGATTGACTCATTATAGTATGATGTCTCAGGATAATGGCATAATTCATGTCGTAGGGCCAGAGAAAGGGCTATCGTTGCCAGGCATGACCATTGTGTGTGGTGATTCGCATACGTCAACCCATGGTGCAGTGGGGGCTATCGCCTTTGGCATAGGCACCAGCGAAGTGGAGATGGTCTTGGCTTCTCAGTGCATATTGCAGCAAAAGCCAAAGTCCATGCGCATAACCATCGACGGAAAATTGGGCACAGGTGTCACTGCAAAAGACGTCGCCTTGTACCTTATGTCGAAGTTGACCACTTCCGGGGCTACAGGCTACTTTGTCGAGTATTCGGGTCAGGTGGTTCGCGACATGAGTATGGAGGGCAGGCTCACCTTGTGCAACCTGTCTATAGAGATGGGCGCTCGCGGAGGCTTTGTCGCCCCTGATGATACCACATTTGAATATATCAAAGGCCGGCAATTCGCCCCCAAAGGCGACGATTGGGAAAAGGCTGTGGCCTATTGGCGTACACTAAAGAGTGGTGATGACGCCGTGTTTGACAAAGAGCTTGTCTTTGATGCTGCCGACATTGAGCCCATGATTACCTACGGCACAAACCCGGGCATGGGTATGGGCATAACGTCTGCCATTCCGAAACTCAGTGATATCGACGATTCAGGAAGGGCATCTTTTGCCAAGTCGCTCGACTATATGGGCTTTAAACCGGGGGAGCGTCTGCTCGGCCATGATGTAGACTATGTATTCTTAGGCGCTTGCACCAATGGGCGCATAGAAGATTTCAGGGCTTTTGCCTCGATAGTGGAAGGCCGGAAAAAGGCCGACGGCATTGTGGCATGGCTGGTTCCCGGCTCGTGGGCGGTAGAGCGCCAGATACGTGAGGAAGGTATTGATAAGGTACTTCATGAATCCGGTTTCGAGATTCGCCAGCCGGGGTGCTCTGCTTGTCTTGCGATGAACGACGACAAAGTGCCTGCCGGGAAATATGCGGTGTCTACAAGCAACCGTAACTTTGAAGGAAGACAGGGTCCGGGCTCGCGCACAATATTGGCTTCACCGTTGGTTGCCGCCGCCGCAGCAGTAACAGGTAAAATCACAGATCCCCGGATTTTAATGCAATGAACGTATGAAACAGAAGTTTAGTGTTATAACAAGTACTTGTGTTCCACTGCCTTTAGAGAATGTGGACACAGACCAGATAATACCTGCACGTTTTCTCAAGGCCACTGACAAGGCCGGCTTTGGCGACAATCTTTTCCATGATTGGCGTTACAACGAAGACGGTAGTCTGAAAAAAGACTTTGTTTTGAACAACCCTGTCTATGGCGGCTGTATTTTGGTTGCAGGCAAGAATTTCGGGTCGGGATCCAGCCGAGAGCACGCAGCATGGGCCATAGCGGGCTATGGCTTTCGCGTTGTCATCAGCAGTTTCTTTGCCGACATACATAAAAACAACGAATTGAATAATTTCGTATTGCCTGTTGTCGTCACCGACTCGTTTTTGCAGGAGTTGTTCGCCAGCATAGCCGACAATCCGAAGACAGAGGTTGAGGTCGACCTTCCAAACCAGACTGTTTTGAACAAGGCCACTGGCAGGAGCGAAAAGTTTGAAATCAACTCGTACAAGAAGCACTGCCTGATGAACGGTCTTGACGACATCGACTATTTGTTGCAGAATAAGGATAAAATCGAGGCATGGGAACGGCTCAACAAATGAACAACTCTTACCGGCGCATACAGCCTTTTGTCGAGATTATGGACAGCACCCTCCGCGACGGCGAGCAGACCAGTGGCGTCTCTTTTCTGCCGCACGAGAAACTGGTCATTGCCCGCAAGCTCCTTAAGGATGTGAATGTTGACCGCATAGAGGTTGCTTCGGCTCGGGTGTCGGATGGCGAGAAAGACGCCGTTTCCATGATTTGCCGTTATGCCAGGCAGGTGGGGATGCTCGAGCGGGTAGAGGTGCTTGGTTTTGTTGACGGATGCCTTTCTGTCGACTGGATTGACGGTTGTGGCGGAAAGGTTATAAATCTGTTGGCAAAAGGTTCATTGCGCCATTGCACCGGCCAGTTGCACAAGACGCCACAGGAGCATATTGATGATATACTGAGGACAATAGAATATGCTGAGAAGAAAGGCATCACCGTCAATCTGTACCTTGAAGACTGGAGCAACGGCATGAAAGATTCACCAGAGTATGTTTATGCCATGGTCGATGCCTTGGCCCACTGCGGTATACGGAGGTTCATGCTTCCAGACACCTTGGGGATAATGAACCCCTTGCAGGTTATAGAGTATTTCCGCAAGATGCAGAAGCGTTATCCCGGCACCCACTTCGATTTTCATGCGCACAACGATTATGACCTTGCCGTAAGCAATTCGCTTGCGGCCGTGCTGAGCGGAGCTAAAGGAATACATGTCACTGTGAACGGCCTCGGCGAGCGATGCGGCAATGCGCCGTTGTCAAGCGTTCAGGTGATATTGAAAGACCAGTTTCATGCCAAGACCAACATCAACGAGAGCGAGCTCAATGCCATCAGCCGCTTGGTCGAGGGTTATTCCGGCATAGCCGTTGCGCCCAATCAGCCCATAGTGGGCGAGAATGTGTTTACGCAGGTGGCCGGTGTGCATGCCGATGGTGACAACAAAGACAATTTATATTGCAACGACCTCATGCCTGAGCGTTTCGGTCGTAAGCGCGAGTATGCCCTGGGCAAGACGAGCGGCAATGCAAACATTGCCCGCAATTTGCAGGAGCTGGGCTTGGAGCTTACGCCTGAGCAGACCAAGAAAATCACTCAACGAATCACCGAA
This sequence comes from Marseilla massiliensis, assembly GCF_016899955.1. Lineage (GTDB taxonomy): Bacteria > Bacteroidota > Bacteroidia > Bacteroidales > Bacteroidaceae > Prevotella > Prevotella intestinigallinarum. The sequence goes on from NZ_JACJJL010000028.1 coordinate 5,349, forward strand.
CTGGGCGACCGCAAGGAGATTGTGACGCAGGAAGACCTGCCGTTCATCGTCAGTGATGTGCTAAAGCATACCGCTCCCGAAGACAAAGTGCGGCTTGTCAGTTATATGGTCTCGTCTGCTTATGGCCTCAAGCCATTGGCAAGCGTCAAGGTTTGTATCAATGGCAACGAGTATGAGGGATTTTCCACCGGCGACGGACAGTATGACGCTTTCGTGAAAGCATTGCGCAAGATATACCGCGATTCGCTCGGACGCACGTTCCCGACACTGGCCAATTACGCCGTCACCATACCGCCGGGGGGCCGCACGGATGCATTGGTGCAGACGGTCATCACATGGCGCAATGGAGATAAGATGTTGCGGACACGAGGACTCGACGCCGACCAGACCGAGGCTGCAATCAAGGCCACGTTCAAAATGCTTAATATAATAGAAGAAGGTAACAAACAATAAATTAATAGACAATGAAACTTAAGATTGCTGTATTGCCAGGCGATGGCATTGGGCCGGAAATAATGGAGCAGGGCATTGCTGTCATGGATGCCATTGCAAGCAAGTTCGGCCATGAGTTTGAATATGAGCAAGCTCTTTGCGGGGCACATGCCATTGACGAGGTAGGCGACCCATTCCCCGAAAAGACTTATGATATATGCCGTAATGCAGATGCCGTTCTTTTCGCGGCCGTGGGAGACACGAGGTTCGACAACGACCCAACGGCCAAGGTGCGCCCCGAACAGGGCTTGCTCGCCATGCGCAAGAAACTGGGCCTCTATGCAAATATAAGGCCGGTACAGACGTTCAAGTGCCTTTTGCACAAGTCGCCGTTGCGCTCTGAACTTGTCGACGGCGCCGATTTTGTTTGCATCCGTGAGCTTACCGGCGGCATGTATTTCGGAGAGAAATACCAAGACAATGACAAGGCATACGACACCAACTATTACACCCGACCAGAGATAGAGCGCATACTGAAGGTTGGCTTTGAATACGCCCGCAAGCGTCATCACCACCTCACTGTTGTAGACAAGGCCAATGTCTTGGCGTCAAGCCGGCTGTGGCGCCAGATTGCTCAGGAAATGGAACCGTCATACCCCGATGTGTCTGTCGATTATATGTATGTAGACAATGCCGCCATGCGCATGATAACAGAGCCTACGTTCTTTGATGTCATGATCACCGAAAACACTTTCGGCGACATACTTACCGATGAAGGAAGCTGCATTTCTGGGTCGATGGGCCTGCTTCCGTCGGCTTCAACCGGTGAGAGCACACCTGTGTTTGAGCCTGTGCATGGCTCATGGCCGCAGGCCAAGGGACAGAACAAGGCCAACCCTCTGGCACAGATACTGTCTGTTGCCATGCTTTTGGAGCATTTCAATTTGGTTGACGAGGGGGAGCTCGTACGCAAGGCCGTCGACGCTTCGCTCGACGCATGTGTTCGCACGCCCGAGATTCAGGTCGAGGGTGGGGCCCATTACGGCACTCGCGAGGTAGGCATGTGGATTGTTGACTATATCAAGAAGTCGTAAGCCTTGAAGTCTTCAGCCTTTATCATCGGTGTGTGCCTGTTGGGCAGCCTTTCTGCCTATGGCCAGTCGCTTCAGCAATGGCGTGACTCTTTGTCTGTGTTGAACAGGCAGATAGAGACTTCGCCATATTCATCAGACTTGCACCTGCGTAAGGCTGCTGTCAACCTTGAGCTGGGGCAGTGGGATTATGCCGTGTCGGAGTGCGGCTTGGTGTTGGACAAGGAGCCACGCAACCTTGCGGCCCTTTTCTATAGGGCTTTTGCCAACAACAACCTGCGGCGCTATGACTTGGCGTGCAACGACTATGAGACCTTCCTCGGCATTGCTCCTTACAATATGGAGGCCAGGCTCGGCCTGGCCTATTCATATCGGAAGCTCGGGCGTAAGGCTGCTGCCATGGACGAGATGAACCGTCTTGTTGAGCAGTTTCCCGACAGTGCTGCTGTATATGCGGCCAGGGCCGACTTCGAGAAGGAGCAGAAGGTGTATGGTGCGGCTCTGTATGATTGGGAACAAGCCATACGCCTGGCTCCGGCCAACGTTGACTTCCGCATTTCGCGCGTCGACGTGCTGTTGCTCATGGGCAAGAAGAAAGAGGCTCGTGTTGCGCTCGACGAGATGGTTGGCAGCGGTGTTCCTAAGGGAATCTTGCGCAAGTGGTATGACAAATGCTCCAACTGACGGGGCGAACCTAACCTGCCATTATGCCGCAGGGTGTTTGGATTGACATCTATATGATGGTTTCCAAGCGCTTCCATCCCATAGCCTGCCTATTGTGTGCCGCTTGGTGTAGCCATTGCTGTCGGCGCCTTCTGCATAGGCGCATGCCAATCAGCCCGGCACCAATCCGAATCTCTACGGCCCCCAAATGGCGATTGGAATTATAAGCAAAAGCCTCACAGCAACCGTAAGGTGTCTGTGAGGCTTTTGCTTTGTGCCCCTTATTGTATTTCTGAGAATGCCGTTTTCATTGGGCGTCAACCCATGGTAAGCCCGTGTGGGGACGGTAGAGAGCGGCAGGGCGTGCGTCAGTTGAAGAAGTTCCACGACAACCCGAAGCGCAGAATGCGCCCGTTTTGCGGGTAGTGGGGAGTAAGGAAATACATACTGTTGCCATTTCCGGCCGTCACGTGGCTGAACATAACGAAGAACCTGGTGCGCTTTAGGTGCAGGTTGGCGTAGACATCGACAAACGGATAGCCCCCCAGCTTCACTTTGCTTGCGCTGTTAGACTGCACAGCAAATTGGTTCAGTTGCGGCACGAAGTCAGGCGCGAAGTAGTTGGTGAAAAAATATGCGTCGCCTCCCAGCTCTACTGTAAGCTGCTTTACTATTTTAAACTTGATGTATAAGTTTGTAAACAGGTTCAGCGCAGGCACCGGCAGCACCTCTTGGTTGCTTGAGTGCTGGTAGGTTACGATGTTTTCCCAATTCAATATCCCGAGCCTGAAGTCTTGGCGCAGCTGGGCAGTGAGCAGGTTGATGTTGCCACCATGCTGGTTGATGCTGGCCGTCATGTTGGTGCGCCCGTCGGTAGTGGCGTCGTAAGACGTTGAGAAGTAAGTGTAGTTCTGTATCTCCTCCACCGCCACGCGCAGGCTGGTCTTTGTTTTTCTGTAAGAGAAAAGCCCTTCAATGCGCGTGCGCGTTTCCTTGCTCATGTCGTCGTTGTCCCACCATATATGCTTAGAGTGGTAGCGGCGCTGGTAGAACGTTGGGTTCAGCCTGTAGAAATAGGCTTTGGCTGCCAGCGTCACGGTGTCACCGAACAGGGGGAAGTTGACGTCGGTGCTGAAGTCTACTTTCAGTTGGCCTGCGTCTTCGCCCACCAGCCATGTTTCAGCCATCACATTGTAGTGCAGTGTCTTGCCTTGCGTCTTTGCTATTTGTCCGCCTATGCTCACATTGTTTTCTGTCCAGCTGGCCATCCTCGACAGAGTGTAGTTGCCGTTCTGGAACACGTCGGGCATGTCAAATTTGCGAAGCTCGTGGCTGGCAAACACTTTCAAGCCGGCCTTGGCGTATTTGTTGAACCCCTCAAGCAGGGCTATGGCCAGCGTGTTTTTTATCGAAAGCATCTTTGTGCGGTCGTAGATAGAGTCGCCGCCATAGCTCATGTCGTCGTTGTGGGTGTAGTAAGTGTTTGCGTAGTAATCCTCGGGCGACTCGTATGTCTGGTATATCCTGTCGTACCTGTTTACGTCGGCTGTATGTATGAAACTTGTCACCGGCACAAACTCACGTTTCATGGTTGCGTCGATAGAGTCCTGCCTTTGCTTGGCGGCCAGCAGACTGTCCATTTTCTCTTTAGAGTCTACGCTGAGGCGTGTGGTGTCTATGGCCATTGATGTAGTGTCGGTAGGTTCGTCGCCGGCAATGGTAGCCCCCTCAGGTCGCCCCGACGGAGCCGCCGTGGCCACTTTTTCGCCGCGCTTGCGCCCGGTGGGCGGGTTGGCGTCTTTGCCCTGCTGTTTCTCTGCGTTGTCTTTCTTCGACTCGGCTGCAAATTGCCGCGCTTTCAGTTCGGCTTCGGTAAGCTTAACCATGCGGTAGAAACCAAGGCTGTACCTGTGGGTTAGGAAGAAGTGAAGGCTGTTGTTCCTGTTCCAGTTTTGGCTCAGCACTGTAGGTATCTCATTATCACTGTACGAGTCGTCAAAGCTTTCCGGGTGAGTTACGTAGTTGTCGTCTGTTATGCCTCCGTTCTCCGAAACCTTTTGGTGGTATGTTGAAAAGATGGCATGCATGTTGTATTGGTCGCCAAGGTACGACGCGTAGAGTGTTGCCCCGAAGTGCGACGTGCTTTGGTTTGCATAGTATCCACGGGCGTAGGCATAGTTGAGGTCGAACCCGAAGCCGAACTTCTTGTTGGCGTTCACCGCAAATTTAGCGTCGATGTGGTCTTCGCCGTTGGTCTTGTTGCCGCAGTTGTCGTAAGAGATGTTTGTTATCGGCGACAGGGTGTTGGTGAAGTGAAGCTGTTCGGGTTGCTTGATAATGTAGCTGTACGGTTGTGTGAACATGAACTGTGCGGGCAGCGGGCGGTCAATCACAATCCTGCTTTCGCGTGCGGTGTAGTTGTTGCCTGTGGTGTTGTATTCCCCGTATAGCCCGGTGTTGAATATGGAGTTCATGTACATGTGTTGCATTGTGTCGACGACAGCCGGCGTGATGTCGCCAAACTTGCGGTCAACAGTCCACACATAGATGCCCTTGGGAATCTCCTTGTTTTTTGTCGTGTCGTTGCTGTGCTTGTTGAAATTGCGGTTTTCGTTTTCGTCGCGCTGAGTTATTTGCCCTGTCTCGTCTATCTGGTTGTATGTCTGGGCATTGGCGCCGATGGCCGTGAGGCACAGTAGCGTTATAAGGGTTTTCTTCATTTACATTCTCAATATTCGGATGGCCGCATCTACAAACTTGAAGGGCAATGACGCGATGATTACGTAAAGGCCTATCGTCATGTTGCCGGCAAGATAAATAATCACGCCCGCCATGGCAATGACCATGAACGCAATGTTGAGCCAATTGCGTATCTTCTTCATTTTCAGCTGGCGTTCGTTGGGCCTTCCGTGGTGTTGGGCCTGTTGTCTTTCAACGATTTCGTCTATTTCGTCTTTTATCATCGGGTCGGCTGTGGTTTTACGGGTGTGAAATGTTGTTGTGGTTGCAAGGAAACGGCAAGCCTCTTATTTGAAGAGGTTTGCCATTTTGTTGAACAGGTAGTCCTTGCGGTCTATAGTCTTGCGGCGGAACTTGCCGCTAACCCTCGACAGTTTGTCTTTGTTCTTCTTCAGGCCGTACTCGTCGGTAATCCATTCTTCGGCGTTGTATGTCTGCGGGTTGCGTTCCTCGTCGTATAGGTAGTATATGCGTCTCATGGTTACTTCCGCCTTGCCGTCGCTGCATTCGGCCGTCAGGGTATACATAAACCGTGTGCGGTCGAGCACAAGGGGCTTGTTCTTGAACACGAGCCACTCTTGGTAGTTGGCGGCAAGCTGGTGGTTTACAGAGTCTTTTATGACCACACGGCTTTGTTCAAGCTGGTTGTCTTCCTTGCTCAGCTGTGTGAAGTAGGCCAGCAGGGTGTCGTATATCTGTGCAGCCGACTTGCCGGGCGCAGATATTTCTGTTGAAAACTGCACCTTGCCATCAACCATAGGTACGGCACCGGCCAGGTATTTTTGGTCGGGGTTGGCCTTTGTGCCTTGCTCGTTCTCCGTTTCCCAAGAGTTTTGCGCCATGCCCATGAGCGGCATTAACGCCATTATTGCAACAAATATCTTTTTCATTTGCGTTGAATATAAAAGTGCTGTTTGATTTGCAAAATTACAAAATATCTGACTATTACTTGTTCTGATTACACAGATTAACATTGTTTTTATGATTATGTGGTGCAGGGCGCGTTGCGCCACTGGCCCGTGGGTGGCGTTATGATGCCGTTTCTGCCGCCGCGACCGTCACTTTGCCGCATCTACTCTGATGCTGTCAATGCGCCTTGATATCTTTGGTATAGGCTTGTCGAAGAACACAAAGGTCCTTCCGTTGATTTTTGCCGTATGCCATCTGTCGGCTTCATACGTATCGCTCGCATACGCAAACGGCCGCTTGTAGAATGGTGCACTGTCGTCGCCCAGCATGAATGTTATCTTGTTCACTTCTGTGCCATTGGGTATTTGCATTGCCATCAGTCTGCCTGTTGCGTCCTCGCCGTATTCAATGTAGCTGTCTGGATTGGCCATTATCTTTCCCACCATGTCGTCGGGCAGGAACGACAGGCTGTCGCGGCCAAGCAGATAGGCGGCGCATCTCACGTTCTCGTCGTTTGGGTCGGGGGCGAAATAGTAGGTGTTTGGGCCGAACTCCACCTGCAGGAAGACAAATTTCCTGATGAAATAGCTGTTGCCCAGCATCGGTTTCACTCTTATCATGTCTGTCTGTCCGCCTTTTATTTGGGCCATTAAGTATAGGTTGTTGAGGTGGCCCTGGTATGCATAGTATATTCCCGGAATAAGCACCGCCACGATGGCTGCCGACAGCGCTGCGCCAAGCCTGGCCGAATAGCGTTCGGCGCCAAGTCGCAGCAGCAGGTTGATGGCGAGGAGCATGGCGAAAAACTCGGCGGCGAAACAAACCCGTGGCTGCGTGACACCGCTGGCGAAGATTATGCCGATGCTCAATACCACCGATGAATACAGGTAGCCGTATCTGCTTAAGTGGAGAGCCAGCAACCTCTTGTTTCGCCTTCGGGCATAGGCCATCACCGCCACCAGCACCCATACCGTGCGCATCTCGGTGCAAGTGAACAGTCCGAGGCCCACCTTTACAAGTGGGCTTTCCGCTATGTGGCCGTCGCCGCCTATGGCCCGGAGCAGGGTGGAAGGGGCAAGCGCGCATACAAGCGAGCCCAGCGTAAACCATGCCACATAGGGCAGGGCGGCGCTTTTGCGCATCGTTTTCCGCATAAGCCAGCAATATCCAGCAAGGCTTATGGCAAGCGGCAGGGCCATGCCTTCATGCGTCCAGCCTATGAACAGGGTCAGCGGGCTCAGCAGATAGTCTTTGGTCGAGGCTTCGCGGCCCTTCTTTTTCTCGAAGGTGAACAAGAAAAACATTATGGCGAGCGACACCCACAGGTAATTTACAGAACCCTCAACCCACAGGTATATGTCGGCAAATCCGGGAATCAGCACTATCATGACAAACAAGACCATGATTACCGTGAGTGGCTTGATGGTGGATTTTGACACGAACTTGGAGACGGCCCATACGGTCATTGCAAAAATCAAGGCGTTGGCCACGTCGTATGCCGGCTTGTTGAGCAGGCCGAGAAACGCCTGGGCCACTGTCTGCACGATGGCGCGCCCCGTGAGTTCCATGTAGTGTATGGCTTGCGATTGCACAATGTCGGCAAGGCTGCCTATCCTTACAAAACCCTCGTCGGCCGACCGTCGCCAGATGCAGTGGTATAGAATGTCGTCCGACAGGGTGTATGGCTGCAGGTAGGTGAGCAACAGCATGATTATGCCCGACATGGCTGTGAGCACCAATGATGTTTTTCTCAGGTTTCTTTTGTGCATGATAAGCTTAATATTACAATCTGTGTCTATGGTCTGTTGTTATGGCATCCGGTCTTTGGCGCTGCCGTTTTCGGCCAGCACATCTATGCCGCCGGCCGCGGCACCGCTGCCCTTGGCAAGCGGGTTTGCGGCAATGAGAATGCCCTGCGTGCTTGGTGCGCTTCCGGTATGGGTCGTTTGGCGTGGCTGTTCGGGCTGTTTGGCATGATGAAACGGCTCGTTTTGTATGGTAAAACCACCCGTTTTTACAACTCTCTGTATGCCAGTAGTTTGCGGCGTCGGTTTAAACCTTTTGTTTGGTATGTGCGAATGGCCTGCACAATGTAGCCACATGGCGTGCGGCGACGATGGCGTCAGCCCGTCGGTCGCAGGCAGGGCCATGGCTTGGCTCACTTCAGTTCCAGCTCTTTCTGCAGCCTTATAATCTCATCCCTGTATTGTGCCGCCTGGATGAAGTCGAGCCTCTTGGCAGCCTCCTTCATGAGCTTGGTCGTGTTGGCGATGCTCTTTTCAAGCTGCGGCCTCGTCATCCGTTCCACTATCGGGTCGGCGGCGAATGCAGCCGATTCGGGTTCTATGTATGCCATGCGTGCCGTCGGCTTCTCGTCCTCTTGTTCGCCGCCGCCTATTTCGGCACGCAGCACACCCGTTTTTAGCGATTTCTTGATTTGTGTAGGCGTTATTCCGTTCATCTCGTTGTATCGCATCTGCTTCATTCGGCGCCGGGCTGTCTCGTCGATGGTCTGTTGCATGCTGGCCGTAATGGTGTCGGCATACATTATAACCTTCCCATTTACGTTGCGGGCAGCCCGGCCGGCAGTCTGCGTCAGGCTTCGGTGGCTGCGCAGGAAGCCCTCCTTGTCGGCGTCGAGTATGGCCACAAGCGACACTTCTGGCAGGTCGAGGCCCTCGCGCAGCAGGTTTACGCCCACAAGCACGTCGTAGCGGCCTTCGCGCAGCTCCTCGAGTATCTTCACGCGGTCGAGTGTGGCGACATCACTGTGTATGTAAGCCGTGCTGATGCCGTGGCCGAGCAAGTATTCTGTCAGCTCTTCGGCCATCCGCTTGGTCAGTGTCGTTACAAGCACACGCTCTTTGCGCTCAATGCGCACCCTGACTTCCTCCATCAGGTCGTCTATCTGGTTTTCGCTCGGGCGCACCTCTATCTCGGGGTCGAGCAGCCCCGTGGGGCGTATCACCTGCTCTACAACCACACCCTCGGCTTCCTGCAGCTCATAGTCGGCCGGTGTGGCAGAGACGTAGACCACCTGGTTGATCATGCTGTGAAACTCGTCGAACGTGAGCGGGCGGTTGTCGAATGCAGCCGGAAGCCTGAACCCGAACTCCACCAGGTTGGTCTTGCGCGCCCTGTCGCCTCCATACATGGCGTTGATTTGTGGCACGCTGACATGGCTCTCGTCGATAAACATAAGGTAGTCTTCAGGGAAGAAGTCGAGCAGGCAGTAGGGGCGTTCGCCCGCGTTGCGCCCGTCGAAATAGCGCGAGTAGTTCTCTATGCCCGAGCAATGGCCGAGCTCCTTTATCATCTCCATGTCGTATTCCACCCTCTCCTTGATGCGCTGGGCCTTGATGGGGTCGCCCAGCTCGGTGAAATAGGCCACCTGCTTTGTAAGGTCGTCCTGTATGTTGCGTATGGCAATGTTGGTCTGCTCCTGGGTGGTCATGAACAGGTTGGCCGGATATAGCTTGTATTCTTCAAACGAAGCCAGCCTGTCAAGCGTGACGGCGTCGCGCTCTTCTATGGCGTCGATTTCGTCGTCCCAGAACGTTATGCGCAGAATGGCCTCGTTGTAGGCCATGGCCACGTCGATGGTGTCGCCCTTGACCCTGAACGAGCCACGCTGCAGGTCGATGTCATTGCGCACGTAGAGCGCCTGGACGAGTTTGCGCAACAGCGCATTGCGGTCGATAGACTGCCCGCGCCTTAGCTCAATCACGTTTTCCGACAGGGCCACAGGGCTGCCCATGCCGTAGATGCAGCTGACCGACGAAACGACCACCACGTCTTTTCGGCCCGACAGCAGCGACGAGACAGCCCGCAGCCTGAGGCGGTCTATCTCTTCGTTGATGGCCAGGTCTTTCTCTATGTATGTGTCTGTGGTCGGTATGTAAGCCTCGGGCTGGTAATAGTCGTAATAACTCACATAGTACTCTACGGCGTTTTCGGGGAAGAAGCCGCGCATCTCTTCGTAGAGCTGAGCGGCGAGGGTCTTGTTGTGGCTCAGTATCAGCGTGGGGCGGTTGGCGTTGGCAATGACGTTGGCCATCGTGAAAGTCTTGCCTGAACCGGTCACACCGAGCAACACCTGGGCCTTGTCGCCGCGCTCCAAGCCCTCGGTAAGTTCTCTGATAGCCTCCGGCTGGTCGCCGGTCGGCTTGTATTTAGATGTAAGTTTGAAGCTGCTCATGGTCGGCAAAAGTACTCATTTTCATCGTAATAAACGTTATATTAAAGAACATTTTCCAAAAAAACAAACGAAATACTTGGGGTTTCTATGGAAAATGACTAATTTTGCAATCCAAATCAGCAACGGATGAAGACCAAGATATTCATATTGTTTTGCTTTGCGGCTCTCTTCAGTGGATGCACCACTGAGTTTAACCGCGTATACAAATCAGCCGACTACAGTTATAAGTACGAGTATGCCAAGGAGTGTTTCGCCCGCGGTAAGTATATGCATGCCATCTCGCTATTGCAGGAACTGCTGACCGTGATGAAGGGTACTGACAATGGCGAGGAGTGCCTCTACATGCTGGCAATGGCTGAATACAGCGACCGCGACTACGAGAGCGCGTCGGCAACGTTCAAGAAGTACTTCTCGTCGTATCCCAAGGGCGTTTATGCCGAGCAGGCCGCTTATTACATAGGGCAGTCGCTCTACCAGAGCACCCCGGAGCCACGACTCGACCAGACGCCTACAGTGGGTGCCATAAACGCCTACCAGCAGTTCTTGGACATTTATCCCGACTCGAAGCTACGCCCCGTAGCGCAGCAGCGCCTCTTTGACCTTCAGGACAAACTTGTGATGAAGGAATATCTCTCTGCCAAGCTCTATTACGACCTCGGCGACTATTTCGGCAACTGCACCGGCGGCGGCTCTAATTTTGAGGCTTGCATCGTGACGGCCCAGAACGCGCTGAAGACATATCCGTACAGCAAGATGCGCGAGGATTTTGCTGTGCTGATAATGAAGAGCAAGTTTGAACTGGCCGAGCAGAGCATAGAGGCCAAGCGCGTTGACCGCTACCGTGACGCCGAAGACGAGTGCTACGGGTTCCTCAACGAGTATCCCGACAGCAAGGAAGCTGCCACGGCCAAAAAGTATATTGAGAAGTGCAAGAAGGTCACCAACGACTGATGTTGCATTGTTTTATCGTCGATAAATCAAATTCAGATTAGCAATATTAAAATGGATTACAAGAAATCAAAAGCTCCGGTTAACACCGTTACACGAAACATCATGGACTTGTGCGATGAGACGGGCAATATCTATGAGAGTGTTGCCATCATCGCAAAGCGCGCAAACCAGATTTCAGTTCAGATAAAGGAAGACCTCAGCAAGAAGCTTGCGGAGTTCGCTTCTTACAATGACAGCTTGGAGGAAGTGTTTGAAAACCGTGAGCAGATAGAGATTTCGCGCTATTATGAAAAGCTGCCCAAGCCTACGTTGCTTGCTACGCAGGAGTTTGTGGAAAACAAGGTTTACTGGAGGGACCCTTCAAAGGAGGCTGCCCAGGCTGAGGAAAAATAAGCTGATGTAGCAGATGTCATGATACAGCGCATACAGACAATATATCTGTTGGTGGCAGTTGTGCTCTCGGTGGTTTGCCTCTGCATGCAAATAGGCACTTTCACTGAGGGCGGGGTTGCCGTTTACAGCGAGTATAACTTGTGGGTGACCGGCCCCACCGGCGTCCGCCAATTTGTGACGTGGCCGCTGTTCGCCGTACTGCTGCTGTCGGCGGCTATTGGCCTCTATGCCATATTCATGTACGCCAACCGGTTGCTGCAGGCCCGTTTTTGCATGTTCGCCATGCTGTTGGTGGTTGGCTGGTATATACTTTATGTGGTATATGGCGGCGTTCTGAAGCCGGGTGACGGTTCTGCAGAGTTTGCACCGACGTGGGCAGGGGCTTGTCCGCTGGTGGCATCGGTGTTCTATTTTCTGGCCCGCCGTGCCATCATGGCCGATGAGAGGTTGGTCAGGGCTGCCGACAGGATAAGGTGAATGAAACAATATCGTGATAACAAGAGGGTGCATCATGGTGATGCGCCCTCTTTGTTTTGCCGCGGTATGATTTGGTGGGCGCGGCTGGTTGGCATTGTCGGTGCTTGGCTTGACCCCTCAATGCATTGGCGTCTGCTGCCTTCTGGCATGCCCTTTTATCCGGGTTGCACCCGGTGGTTGTTTATAACGACATACGAATGATTATGGAATATAAAGGTTTGGACTTTGTGGCTATTGACTTCGAGACGGCCAGCGGCAGGCGTGATTCTGTTTGCGAGGCCGGCATCTGTGTCGTGCGTGACGGACAGATTAGGGAGACAAGGTCGTGGCTGGTTAGGCCCAGGGACAATTTTTACAGCAATTTCAACATACAAATACATGGAATAAGGCCTGAGGACACAGAAAATTCACCGGCTTTTCCTTTTGTCTGGGATGAACTGTCGGCCTATCTGGCTGAAACACCGGTGCTTGTTGCACACAATGCGGCGTTCGACATGAGCTGCATACGCAGCTCCCTCGAACAGTATGGCTTGCCAAAGCCTGATGTCACATATTATTGCTCGTTGCGTGCCGCACGTCATCTTTATGACTTCAGCTGCAACAAGTTGGATTATCTTTGCGCAAAGTTTGAGATACTAATGGGAGCGCACCACCGCGCGGGCGACGACGCCGAGATGTGCGCACGGCTTTTCCTTAGGGAAGTCAGGGATGCCGGCTGGTGCGAATTGCACGAGATGGACTATTGCGCCGGCAGGTTGTGAAGCCTCGCGGCAGGCAATGGGGCATGCATGCAGGGGAAGGGGCAGTGCGTGGCGTGGCGCCGCCAGGTGACGTCGGGCTCATTTCTTCTTTAAAACGAGTTTTTGTGGCAGCTTCTGCCATTTCCCGTCGTTGGGCACTTTCAATGCGCTCCCGTCGCCTTGCGTCAGCACATATGTGCTGTCGTCTTTGATAGTGAGGGTTGCTGTCAGGTCTTCGCTGCCGTAATCGTTGATCAACTCAATCTCGGCCTTGTCTTTCCCGACAATCTTTGCCGAGGTGATAAGCCAGTAAAAACTGTTTCGTTGCTTGGCAAGGTATCCCGGCAGCTGTCCCAGTATCTCGTGCCCGGGCACGTTGATTCCGCTGCCGTGGAAGTCGAAGTTTATGTAAATCTTGTATTCGTCATTCGACAGGTTGCCTTTGAATGGCTCTGCATCGCTTTGTGCTATTGCTGAAGCAGCCATCAGTGCAAGTGCTGCTATTGTGAGTATTCTTTTCATGTCGTAATAAATAACGTTTGTTTTGGTGTGGTGGGCATTGCAGGCTCCTGTTTGTTATGCATTTTATTTGTGTTGACGCGCACAAGTATGGGCCTTCTGCAAAGATAGCAAATATAAATCATTAAATCGCTATGTTGCTGAAGATTGTTTTACCTTTTATTGTAAATCTCAATAATTTAATGTATATTTGCGACTGCTAACGAGTAACTTTATGGGAAGATATGATTTGAAACCGGATTATATATTTGAATCAAGTTGGGAAGTATGTAATAAGGTAGGTGGTATCTACACTGTGCTGTCTACAAGAGCCAAGACACTTCAGGACATGATGAAAGACCGAATAATATTCATCGGGCCTGATTTTGGAGGAGATGTTCAGGATTGTTATTTTGAAGAAGACCCAAACCTCATGGCTGGTTGGCGCGAGGCTGCGGCCTCTGAGAACTTGAACGTTAGGATAGGGCGGTGGCGTGTGCCGGGCAGCCCGGTTACTGTCTTGGTCGACTTTAAACCTTATTACCCACAAAAGAATGATATATATACATGGCTGTGGGAGCATTATCAGGTAGATAGCCTCCATGCTTACGGAGACTATGATGAGGCTTCGATGTTCTCATATGCAGCAGGCCTTGTTGTTGAGAGCTTCTATAATCACAATCTTGGGGCTGACGACCGCGTTGTGTATCATGGCAACGAGTGGATGACCGGCCTTGGACTGTTGTATGTCAACAACAAGTTGCCGCAGGTGGCGACTCTTTTCACTACGCATGCAACAAGCATCGGAAGGAGTATTGCTGGCAACATGAAGCCGCTTTACGATTATCTTTTTGCTTACAATGGCGACCAGATGGCCGGAGAGCTTAACATGCAAAGCAAGCATTCTATTGAAAAACAGACTGCGTGGCACGTTGACTGCTTTACCACCGTGAGCGACATTACTGCGAATGAATGCAAAGAGCTGCTCGACAAACAGGTTGATGTAGTTTTGCCGAATGGATTCGACAACAGTTTCGTTCCTGCACCAGCGGTCTTTGCGCGTAAGAGGAAGAAAGCACGCAAGCGCATGCTCGATGTTGCGAGCGCCTTGCTTGGCGAGCGCCTTGGGGATGACACGCTGATTGTGTCGACAAGCGGGCGCTATGAATTCCGCAACAAGGGCGTCGACGTTTACATAGAAGCCATGAACAGGCTGCTGAGGGACAAGGTTTTGCACAAGAAAGTCGTTGCTTTCATTGAAGTGCCGGGATGGGTTGGCGAGCCGCGCAGAGACTTGCAGGAGCGTCTTGCCAGCGGAAAGGATTATGACACTCCATTGGAAGTGCCGCTCGTGACGCATTGGCTGCATGAGATGAGCCACGACTGTGTGCTGGATACCCTTAAGTATTATGACATGCACAACCGTCAGGAAGATAATGTGAAGGTTATTTTCCTGCCGTGTTATCTTGATGGGAACGACGGCATACTGAACATGTCATATTATGATATTGTGCTCGGCAATGACTTGTGCATTTATCCTTCGTATTACGAACCATGGGGTTATACTCCGCTTGAGGCTATTGCATTCAAGGTGCCGTGCATCACGACAGATTTGTCGGGCTTTGGTCTATGGGCAAACAGCATAAAGGGAGGTTACAGCGAGCTTATTGATGGTGTGAAGGTGATTCACCGAACCGATTACAACTACTCGGAAGTAGCCGACAATATAAAGGAGACTGTGGCAGATTTCTCTAATTTCACAGATTCGCAGGTCAAGAAAGCACGCGCCAACGCAGATGCTTTATCGAAGAAAGCACTTTGGAGTGAGTTTATAAAGTATTATTTTGAAGCATACGCCATTGCTTTGGAAAAGGCAGAGAGGCGTGTTGCGGGATTGAAATGAATAGTATTCATCAAATTAAAATATGAAAATTAAAGCAGATTATGTTAACGTTCCTCAGTGGAAAGAGTTGAACGTTAGGTCAGGCATGCCTGAACAGCTTAAGTGTCTGGATGAACTGGCCCACAACATGTGGTGGTCTTGGAACCATGAGGCACGGGACCTCTTCCGTGAACTGTCACCCGAGCTGTACCGCGAGGTAGATCACAACCCCGTTCTTTTGCTTGAGCGGCTTAGCTATGAGCGCAAGGAAGAAATCGTAAAGGACAAGGCTCTCATGAAGAAGGTGAAGAACGTCTATGGGTTATTCCGCGATTACATGGACGTTAAGCCTAATCGCAAGCGTCCTTCGGTGGCATATTTTTCAATGGAATACGGCTTGAATCAGGTCTTGAAGATTTATTCTGGCGGCTTGGGCATGCTTGCCGGCGACTATCTTAAGGAGGCATCAGACAGCAATGTGGATATGTGTGCTGTCGGTTTCCTTTACCGTTATGGCTACTTTAAGCAGTCTCTGAGCATGGATGGGCAGCAGATTGCCAATTACGAGGCTCAGAACTTCAACCTCCTGCCCATCGAGCGCCAGCTTGACAGCGACGGCAACCCGCTCGTTGTTGACGTTCCGTATACTAATTATTTTGTTCATGCATATGTGTGGCGTGTCAATGTTGGGCGCATAAAGCTCTATCTTCTTGACACTGACAACGAGATGAACTCTGAATTTGACAAGCCTATCACTCACTCTTTGTACGGAGGTGATTGGGAAAACCGCCTTAAGCAGGAGATTCTCTTGGGCATTGGTGGTGTTCTCATGCTGAAGAAGCTTGGCATTAGCAAAGATATTTATCACTGCAACGAAGGCCATGCAGCGCTTTGCAACCTGCAGCGTCTGTGTGATTATGTTGAAAGCGGACTGTCGTTCAACCAGGCTATGGAGCTCGTGCGCGCGTCTTCATTGTATACTGTGCACACTCCGGTGCCCGCGGGCCACGACTACTTCGACGAAGGCTTGTTTGGAAAGTACATGGGTGGCTACCCCGCAAAGCTCGGAATATCATGGGATGAGCTTATCGGAATGGGCCGAAACAACCCCAATGATCATTCCGAGAAGTTCTGTATGTCGGTGTTTGCTTGCAACACATGCCAAGAAGTCAACGGGGTAAGCAAGCTGCACGGATGGGTAAGCCAGAAGATGTTCTCAAGCATCTGGAACGGTTATTATCCCGAAGAAAACCATGTAGGTTATGTAACCAATGGTGTTCACATGCCGACATGGGCCGCAACAGAATGGAGAAAGATTTATGCGAAGTATTTTGATGAGTCGTTCATGAGCGACCAGAGCAACCAAAGCATCTGGGAAGCCATATATAAAGTGCCCGATGATGAGATTTGGGACACCAGAATGGCTTTGAAGAAGAAGCTCGTCGATTACATCAGGATGCAGTTTTCTGAGAAATGGTTGCGCAATCAGGGCGACCCATCGCGTGTCGTATCATTGCTTGAGCGAATCAATCCTAATGCGTTGATCATCGGTTTCTGCCGTAGGTTCGCCACATACAAGCGCGCCCACTTGCTGTTTACAGACCTTGAGCGCCTTGAAAAGATAGTGAACAACCCAGAGCGTCCGGTTCAGTTCCTTTTCTCGGGGAAGGCACATCCCGCCGACGGTGCCGGTCAGGGACTGATAAAGAGGATTTACGAGATAAGCCAGCGCCCGGAGTTCCTTGGCAAGATAATATTCCTGGAGGACTACGACTATCAGTTGGCACGCCGCCTGGTAGCTGGCGTTGACATTTGGATGAACACCCCGACACGTCCGCTTGAGGCTTCTGGTACATCAGGAGAGAAGGCTGAGATGAATGGTGTTGTCAACCTGTCTGTGCTTGACGGCTGGTGGTTGGAAGGCTATCGTGAGGGAGCTGGATGGGCTTTGACCGAGAAGCGTACTTACCAGAACCAAAGCTATCAGGATCAGCTTGACGCAGCAACAATCTACAGCATGCTTGAGCGTGAGATCATACCGCTCTATTACGCCAAGAACGAGAAGGGCTACAGCGAGGGTTGGATCAAGGTCATCAAGAACTCAATTGCCCAGATTGCTCCTCATTACACTATGAAGCGTCAGCTCGACGATTATTATAGCAAGTTCTACGAGAAGGAAGCTGCCCGTTTCAAGATGCTTTCGGCAGACGACAACCGTGTTGCCAAGGAGATTGCACAGTGGAAAGAGGTCGTTGCAGAGCGTTGGGATGCCATCGAGGTTGTTTCATGCGAGTGGGACATACCTGCCAGTGGTGTAGAGACAGGCAAGGAATACACCATCAAGTATGTTCTCAACGAGCAGGGGCTTGATGATGCCATCGGATTGGAGTTTGTGTCAGTCAAGAGCGACGACGACGGCGAGGAGCGCATATCCACCATCATACCGCTCAAGGTTGTTTCGCACGAAGGCAACAATTACACATTTGAGGGTAAGTTGGAAGCAAATAGCGCCGGAACTTTCAAGGGTGCCATAAGGATGTATCCGAAGAACTCAAAGCTGCCGCACCGTCAGGATTTCTGCTATGTCAAGTGGTTCACCCTGCCAAACGACAAGTGATAGTGACCGGAAACTGAGTTCATGCCATTGAAGGCATGTGTCATCAAGGCGCAGAAGCATAGCCCATGCAGCATGCTTCTGCGCCTTTTGTTCTTCTGCTGGCAGTGCCTTGCCTCAGTGATGGCCTTGCCATGTCGGTTAAGTCTTGCAGCAGAGCCATGCATTTTGCGTTGCGGTTCACGGCCAGGCACATGTCACAGCAATGGTTGGTAAGTAAAGATAGGGTGAATTGGTTTCTGCAAAACATCAAGGTTTACCATGCAAGGCCATACGTTGCCAGGCATCCTATTGACGCTTTGTCATTCCGTCGCCGGCAAGGTATTTCCAAAAAACAGACTTCGTGGCTTGCCCACAAGTGCCGTTGACGTATTCAACTTCAACTGACCGTTATTGTCAGAACGTTTTTTTGCGCAATTCGCCGGGCATTTTTTGTTCCAGTTCATGTCTTTTATCCCGATTGATGAACCGGTTGTAATATGTCAATAAGAAAGCCCCAAACTCATTGTCGATGTTTTTCGTGGCCTTGCTGATAAGTATTTCTTCAAACATCTTGTTCAGCTCAGTTATAGAGTCCATAATCTCTTGGCGGGCTTGGTGGTCGGCCTTTGTGTCGTAGAGGCGCGATGCAAGCCTGTTTATGTCAAGCCCGATGCCAGCCGTCTCATCGACGAAGTCCTGCCATTTGTTGTTCATCGTTGTGCCCCCAACCTCCATTGTCAGAGGGCTGTCTGCCATGTAGAGCCTTATATTGCCGCCTTCCACAAAGAAAGGCAGCTGGGCTTCCCTGTCTTTTGTTGAGAAAACAATGCAGAAACGTGTAGAATCAGCCTTGCCTTCAAACTCAAATTTGCCGTCTTTCACCACTGCCGTGTCTACAGGCTGCCCTTCGCTGTTGGCCCTTGCCATTATCACTGTGTCTCCATCGACTAGCTTTTCTCCACTGCCGCTTATCTTGAAAGAGCCAGACTGACAAGCGGCAAGCATCATGCTTGCCGCCGTCAGTACAGTTATAGTGTCCTTGCGCATATTTCGCCTTGTTACACCAAGTATTGGCTGCTTATGCTTTCGTTGTTTATCACTCGCCTTATCGTTTCAGCAAACATGTCCGCAACCGATATTTGCTTGATTTTGGCGCAGCGGTTAGAGTAGGGTATCGAGTCGGTGAACACGATTTCTTCGAGTGATGAGTTCTGCACCCGCTCGCTGGCCGGGCCGCTCATGACACAGTGCGAGGCACATGCCCTCACGGTGAGGGCTCCGGCTTCCTTCATTATGTCGGCAGCCTTTGTAATTGTCCCGGCCGTGTCCACCATGTCGTCGATGATTATGACGTTCTTTCCTTTGACGTCTCCTATTATCTGCATGCTTTCCACCACGTTGGCCCTGGCGCGTGTCTTGTTGCAGAGCACCAGCGGGCAGCCGAAGTATTTGGCGTAAGTGTTGGCACGCTTTGAGCCGCCGACATCAGGCGAAGCTATCACCATGTCCTTCAGTTTCAGGCTTTGCAGGTAGGGCAGTAGTACCCCAGAAGCATACAGGTGGTCTACCGGCACGTTGAAGAATCCTTGTATCTGGTCTGCGTGCAGGTCCATGGTGATGAGCCTGTCTATGCCGGCCACGCTGAGCAGGTCGGCAATGAGCTTTGCTCCTATGCTCACCCTCGGTTTGTCCTTGCGGTCTTGCCGTGCCCATCCGAAGTAGGGTATTACGGCGTTGATGGTCCTGGCCGATGCCCGTTTTGCGGCGTCTATCATCAGCAGCAGCTCCATCAGGTTGTCTGAGTTGGGGAATGTGCTCTGTACCAGGAACACATCGCGACCACGGATGGACTCTTCGTATGAGACAGCAAATTCTCCGTCAGAGAACTTCGTTATGAGGAGCTGCCCCAGCGGGCAATCCAAACTTTTGCAGATTTTTTCTGCGAGGTATCTCGTATTGGTACCCGAGAAGACCATGTAAGAGTTTTGTTCGCTCATTTTATTGTTGTTTGTTTATGTAATGTGCTTTCAGTTTGTGGCTTTGCGGAGCCTTTCAAAATGGAGTATGAGTTCCTTGTAGTCGAGCTGGTTGTGGATGTCAAAGCGGTTCCACAGGTCGCCGCACACAACAACCCCGCCGAATCCCAGTTCTCGGGCCGTGCGTATGTTTTCTATGTTCATCCCGCCCAGCGCATACACCTTCTTGTCTATCAGTCCGTGGCTGGCGGCGTCTTCCAATTGCTCAATGGTGAACGAAGCTTTCTCGTTGCCGTTGGTAAGGCTGTCGAACACATTCTTCAGGAACACATAGTTCGACTTTTTCTTCGCGTCCTTCAGTTCGTCCAGCGTGTGGCACGTGCGGCTCACATGTCCTTTGTATCCGTTTGGCGGCAGGCTGGTGGCGTCGTCTATGTGTATGCCTTTAAGTCCGTATTCGTCTTTTAGATAGAAGTGGCCGTGAACGGTTATCTTGTTATAGTAGTCTTCGTGCAGCAGGGTCAGCAGCCTTTCCGAATACATCGGGGCAGCTCCCGGCTTGTAAAGATGCAGGTTGTCAAGGCCCTCGTCGAAGAGTGATGAGAGTATCTTGTCTTCCTCCACGAAGAACGTGGGCTTGGTCATTATTATGAGTTTCATTGTCTGCCTTTTCTCTCTTCTTGTGCAGTGTGGTCTGTGCCGTCAGCATGGCGCTTTGGCGTCGGTTGCGCCCGGCGTCGGCATATTCTCTGCAAAAGTAGCAATTTTATAGGAATAATGCAATTTAACCGTGGCAAAAGTTTCTACTTTTGGTCTAAATCTTTGTCGAGGATTGTTTTTGTGGCATGGTATTAAATGAAGAAGCGGTTTGTTTGCAAATTCTATTTGTTTTCGGGCGGCATGGTGGCAGGTTGCTTCTGCGCCGCCCGTCTGTCGGTGTTGCCGTCGCGGCGTGCGGCTGTTTGCCGTTGCGGCATGTGTCATTAAAGGCAGGCTCCCGCGGCTCTCTGATGAGTGCCGCGGGAGTCTGTTGTTTGTTTGGAATAAGTTGTTGTTTGGTTTTTATTATGCCTCGCCCTCAGGTATTACGGATACGAAGCTCTTGTTTTTCCGGCCTTTCTTGAAGTTGACTATGCCGTCGGTCAGGGCGTAGAGTGTGTCGTCTTTGCCGATGCCTACGTTCTTGCCGGGATTGTGCTTTGTGCCACGCTGGCGAACGATGATGTTGCCTGCTATCACTTTCTGGCCACCCCAGATTTTCACTCCGAGTCGTTGTGAAGCTGACTCGCGACCGTTCTTGGAACTACCAACACCTTTTTTATGTGCCATTTTCTTGTTTCCTCCTTTGGTTTAAGCGATTACTTCCTTAATTCTGATTTCGGTGAACTGTGCGCGGTGGCCGTTCTTCTTGCGGTAGTCCTTGCGCCTTTTCATCTTGAACACGATGACCTTGTCACCCTTTACGAGCGGGGTGATTACCTCGCACACTACTTTTGCGCCGTCCACGGTGGGTGCGCCTACTTCCACGCTGCCGTCTTTGTCTACAAGCAGCACCTTCTCAAACTCAACAGCCTGACCCGCTTCCGAGTTCTTGATGTGGTGAACAAAGAGCTTCTTGCCCTGCTCAGCCTTGAACTGTTGACCGTTAATTTCTACGATTGCGTACATTATTTATTATGTTAAACGGTTTTTTCCGCAAGGCGGAATGGCCTCATGCCATCACTTTCTCAAGCCTCCACGGACTAAATCGGCCGCAAAGTTACTGCTTTTTTGTGAATAATGGGACGTATGGCTTATGGAATGAATTCGTGGTTAACCTTAATTAACTAAAAATGTCGAGGCAAAAAATAAAGCGACGATCCTCACAGACAATCGCTCTATATCTTATAGGTATTAGCCGTTTTAAGGTAAAAAGATTGTTTTCAGGATAACGAGTGCAAATATACGAATTAATTTTGGCAACACCAAAAGTTTTTATTGCGTTTTTTCAATAAAATTTGTTGTGTGGGCACACGGCGGTTTCACGCTGTTTGATTGTGGCTGCCGTTCCTTTTGGCATGCCGTTTTTGCTCTGTTGTGGCTTGTTTGTTGTGTCATTCGGTCGTTATGGCTTCTCCGGGGTGTTTTTAGGGGGTGCTTTTCGTCTTGGCTTATGGCTTTCCCGCCTGTGCCATTAGGGCGTTTGTTTGGCTTGTATGCTATGGCGCTTGCCAACTGGCTGTGTCTCAGGGTGTTGGCAATACGGCACTTTTGGCGTTGCAAAACGGCATGTTTTGCAGTCTGAAACGGCCTGTACTGAGGGGCGATATGGGTCGTATTGCTATTGCGGTTTGCCGGTTGCAGCCGGGCGGTGGTGTGTTGGCTTTGCGCAATGCGCTTGGTTTCAGCGCCGGCTGTGCGCTGTGTGTGCCACTTTTCTCACAGATGTGTTGCCTGTGTGGCCGAAAAGATGTATATTTGCGTGCGCTGTTTCCCCAAGGGTCTTGGCGCTCTGTGCGTTTGTGTTTAATGTAAATTATGCAACAATAATAATGTCAACATCAAGTAATATTGCGATTGTGAGTTACCAATCGCCCTGCGGCAAACTTTTGCTCGGGGCTTTCGACGGTCGCCTGTGCCTTTGCGCGTGGGCCCGTGAGCTGCATCCCGGGCGTGCGCAGGCCAGTTTGGAGCGTCGCTTGGGTGTCGGTGCCTGTGAAATGGCTTCGCCGGTGACAACCGAGGCGGCCTTGCAGCTCGACGAGTATTTTGCAGGCAACCGCGTTGCCTTTACCGTGCCATTGATGCTGGTGGGCACCGAGTTCCAGCAAGAGGTGTGGCGGCAGTTGATGTCGGTGCCCTATGGGCATACCGTGTCTTACGGGTGCCTGGCCCAACTTCTGGGCCGCTCCGGTGCAAGCAGGGCGGTCGCAAACGCCAACGGGGCCAATCCTGTTTCCATTTTCGTTCCATGCCACAGGGTGGTGGGGGCCGACGGCTCGCTCACCGGTTATGCCGGAGGCATCGACGCGAAACGCTTTCTGCTCGGGGTTGAGGGGAGGGCGAACCTATGAAGCCCGATGCTTGCGAGTTCAGGCGTGCGGTGTGCGAAGTAGTGGCGGCCATCCCCGCCGGCATGGTGGCCACGTATGGCCAGGTGGCTTGTCTTGCCGGTTGGCCCAGCCATGCCCGCATGGTGGGCCGGGTGCTCAGCTGTGTCGGGGCGGGCGAGGGCATACCTTGCCACAGGGTGGTCGGCGCTTCGGGCCGTACGGCTCCGTGCTGGCCAGGCCAGGCTGCTGCGCTCAGGGCCGAAGGTGTGGCCTTTCGGGCAAACGGCCATGTCGACATGAAGCGTTGCCAGTGGGACGCCTCGGCCCTGCTGCCTTTATGAGCGTTCCGCCCTGGGCAGTATGCCCGTCATTCATTTGTTTTTCACGCGGATTTTGCGTATCTTTGCGGCGGCTTTCCTGCGGCAACAAACTTGGCAGGGCAAGCCGGAAGTTAAACCATTGCAGCAAAATAAATCATGAAAGTTGACGCAACAACGTTTGAAGGTATGCATACACCTATTTATATATTAGAGGAAACGCTGTTGAGGCGTAACCTCCAGTTGATATCCGATGTGGCCAGGCGGGCCGATGCCGAGATTATACTGGCATTTAAGGCATACGCCTTGTGGAAGACGTTCCCCGTGTTCAGGGAATACATACACTCTACCACAGCGAGCTCATTGAGCGAGGCCAGGCTTGCCTTCGATGAGTTCGGGGCGCCGGCGCACACGTTCTCGCCGGCGTATACCGACGCCGAGATCGACGAGATAGCCCGGTGCTCCAGTCACATCACGTTTAATTCGCTGACACAGTATGCCAGATATTCGTCTCGCGTGCGCGATGTAAACCCACAGCTCTCGCTTGGGCTGCGCATAAACCCGGGCTACTCGGAGGTCGGCACAATGCTTTATAATCCGTGTGCGCCCGGAACCCGCTTCGGCATATCGCCCGACAAGCTCCCCGAACGGCTTCCCGAGGGGGTCGATGGCTTTCATTGCCACTGCCATTGCGAGAGCGGGGCAGACGTGTTTGCGCGTACATTGGTGCATATCGAGGATAAGTTTTCAAAGTGGTTCCCTCAGTTGAGGTGGATAAACTTTGGCGGCGGGCATCTCATGACGCGCGAGGGGTACGACACAGACCTGCTTGTCGATACCATCAGGGGATTCCATTCTCGTTACCCCAACCTGGATGTCATACTTGAGCCGGGCAGCGCTTTCGCATGGCGTACGGGCAGCCTGGTGTCACATGTGGTTGACGTGGTGGAAGACCAAGGCATAAAAACGGCCATACTCGACGTTAGCTTTACATGCCACATGCCCGATTGCCTGGAGATGCCATACCACCCCGAGGTGAGGGGGGCGCAGCTGTTGCCGCTTGAGGCGGCATGTGAGCCTTGCACATACAGGCTTGGGGGCAACAGCTGCCTGGCCGGCGACTTTATGGGGGCGTGGCGTTTTCAGAAGCCGCTCGCCGTGGGCGATACCGTGGTTTTTGAAGACATGCTCCATTATACCACCGTCAAGACCACGATGTTCAACGGTATTTCGCATCCTGCAATAGGCTTCCTGCATGCAGACGGAAATCTCGAAATTATGCGCTCTTTTGGGTATGAAGACTACAAAAAACGCATGAATTGAAAAAAAACGAGAAAAAAGTTGCCGAAAATTTTGCAGGTTTCAAAAAAAGTCGTACCTTTGCACCGCGTTAAGAGAAACGCTCCTTACAAAAGGAAATGCAAAAGCGGAAATAGCTCAGTTGGTAGAGCACGACCTTGCCAAGGTCGGGGTCGCGGGTTCGAGTCCCGTTTTCCGCTCGACATTATGTACAAAAGAGTTTTTGAGCACGGGATGCTCAAGCAAAAGCCCAGGTGGCGGAATTGGTAGACGCGCACGTTTCAGGTGCGTGTGCCGCGAGGCGTGCAGGTTCGAGTCCTGTTCTGGGCACTCTTTTTTCTTGTTTGATGGAGAGGTGGCGGAATTGGTAGACGCGCTACTTTGAGGGGGTAGTGTTAATTGCGACGTGGGAGTTCGAGTCTCCTCCTCTTCACCATTTTTCGCGGAAATAGCTCAGTTGGTAGAGCACGACCTTGCCAAGGTCGGGGTCGCGGGTTCGAGTCCCGTTTTCCGCTCTTCTTTTATTTTACTCAGAAAAACAACATTACCAAATGAATTTGTACTTAAGATATTTCGATAGGGAGATTTTAGTCCATAATGTAGATGATGCCATCGACTTCTTGGCAAGTATTGATGAAATTGGCATGAATCCCATGTTGGAGGAAGATATCCGTGAGTACGCAGCGAGTGATGTGTATTACCCAAAGCGTTACAAGATACGTCCACGTGTATATTTCATTATAATCAAGACCGAGGCAGCTACCATGCTCGACTTCAAGGAGAAGCGTGCGTTGCACAGCGTTTCGCCTGCCAACGACCGCGAGAAGATAGTGTCACCGGTAATAGCCCACCTCAACGAGGAGCTTCCAGGGTGGTATGAGGGCGTGATTGATTTCAAACGCGTGCTTCAGGTGCCCGGCACCGGCAAGTTCCAGTACCGCGATACGCATTTTGTTGCCCAGTGCAAGGCCGTCTCGGGCATGGATTGCTACAACCGTATAGTCGAGCATCTGCGCCAGCGTGTAGACAGTCGCAGCCAGTTTCCGTCGGCAAAAGGCAAGAATTTCAAGTTCCGCTACTTGGGGCAATGCAAGTAATGCTTCATTGGCTCTGTGTGCTTGTTGAGTTTTCTTGTTCATCCTGATTAGGTTTTGTCATGAATAAGGTGATGCTTATTGGTAATGTGGGCAGGGAACCTGAAGTAAGGTACGTTGACCAAGGGGTGGCCGTGGCCAGGCTTACGATGGCTACGACCGAGCGCGGCTACGTGCTCCAGAATGGAACACAGGTGCCAGAGCGCACAGACTGGCATAATGTTGTTTTGTGGAGGCGGCTTGCCGAGATTGTAGAGAAGTATGTACACAAGGGCGACAAGCTCTATGTTGAGGGGCGCATACGGTATACCACGTATAACGACAAGCACGGTGTAAAGCACAATGTGACCGAGGTTTGGGCCGAGAACATAGAGTTGCTGAGCGTCAGGCCTCGCCCCGCGGCAAGCGATGGGGGCGCTGCAGCCCGGCCGTCGCAGCCCGATGGTGGCTCCGTTACGGCTGAGGATAGCCAGAACCCGCCGTTTTGAGGGTTGCCGCAGGGGGCGGTAAAGATATGAAAAAGACATTGGCAAGTCTTCGCTTACGCTCGGTAAGCAGGCTTTGCCAATGTCTTTGTTTTTTGGTAATGGCGCCGTTGCGGGCTTTCAGCTGTTTTTCTTTCGTCTGGCCATCATCCGTTTTATCCACAGATAGTAGCCTGTCAGGGGCAATATAGCGCCAATCAAAGCCATGATGAAATAGATAACCTTTGTTGTCGGGCCCCCCCAAGCTCCGGTGTGGAAGGCATAAAACCATCCTTTTAACTTGGCCTCGCGTGGAGTTTCGCCCCATGTCGTTATGCTTTTCACGAGTCCGTCCTTGGTGTTGAACGTCAGTTTGTCCACGTGCCTGAGGTATCCTTCGCCGTTCTTGCTCACCTGTGCGGTGCCATTGGCAATCGTTATCGACGAGTAGTCGCCCGAGTATAGGGCTGCAATGTTGCGTGCCGCCTTGTCCCATGCGGTGTAGTCGGTTTGGGGTTTGCCGGCCTTCGTTTTTCCATTCTTGCTGTTGTTGTCGGCCCGTGCGTGGCTTTGCTTTTGCGTGTCGGCTCCAAACATGCCGTAGACGGCCGTCCTGTACCATCCGAACGACCATGTGAGGCCTGTCAAAGCCATGACGAGCAAGACCAGGGTAGAGTAGAAGCCCAGCGCCACATGGCAGTCATACCATAGCCGTCGCCACCCTTTGGTGCAGGAAACCCGCAGCCGGTGCTTCAATGCTTTCCTGTTTTTGGGCCACCATACGACCAACCCCGACAGTAGGATGATGGCCATGACCAGAGTTGAAACCCCGACAATGGTCTTGCCGGCCGTTTTGTCGCCTTTCTTAGGCGGCACGTCCATGAGCCAACGGTGCAGCTGTCGCACGGTCTGGAAGAACGGATGGCTTTCCGGCCACCCCAATACTTCGCCGGTGTATTGGTTTACACAGAGCGAGCGCTTGCGTAAGTTGCTGAACGTTACTTGGTAAGAGCGGTCTTTTTCAGCCGGAATGATGATGCTGGCAATGCTCAGCGAGTCGTCTACCTGTTCGCTTACGCGGTGCGCTATTGTTGCAATGTCGAGCGCCCTTGCGTTTTCAGGAGGCTCAATCTCGTAGAGATGGCTGTTTATCGCATCATTGATTTCACGCTCAAAAACCAAGGCTGCCCCCGTCAGGCAGATTATAGAGATAATCAGCCCGAAGGGGACAGAGAGCCAAAGGTGTATTTTTCTGAATGTCTTTTTCATTGTGCAGGCCTTGTTTATTGGTCTTCTTTAAGCAGGCTCACACCCAGGATAGACTCCGTGTTGACCTCCATGCCTCGCACGGCATTGCCGTCTTTGTCTATCGTGTAGAGCGCTGCGCGTGAGCCGTCGGCCAGTTGCATTTCGAAGGTGATGGTGTTGCGGCTTTCGTCGATGGCCACCGGCAGTGCGATGTCCTGTATCTCAGAGGGCGAGGGCAGACCGCTCACCTCGTTGTATTCCATTGTCTCGACGTCGAAAATGCCGAACTTCTTGTGCGACCCCTCGGCCACGCCGCTGTTGCCGGGCTCAGAGAATAGCTGAAGGCAAAACTTGTTGTCGCCTATATAGTAGCATCTCCATAGGTAGTGGCCTGTCTTTTCGGTCAGGTTAACGTAGTAGTCGCTGTCAATACCCACCGGCATCCCGTTGTCGATGTTGCTTCCGCTTATCCTCAGCACGGCCGAAGGCATCTGCGGGGCGGTTTCGTCAGAGTTCTTGATTGTGCTCTGGCAGAACAGGTATATGTCGTCGCCCACCACTTCGATGCCCGTCTCAGTGCGCGATCGGTTGTTGCCTTTTATCTGTCCGGCCTCTTGTCCCGGGTGGTCGGCGCTCTTGCGCACAATCGTGTGTTGGTATTTCAGATACTCTTTCTGGCTGTCTTCTGGGTCAAACTCATATACGCCGATATACAGGTTGTTGGCCAGGTCGGTGCTGTAGGTGGCTTTTGCGCGTGTCGACTGGTCGTCGGGCTCTATGTGTTTTGTGCAGTAAGCCATCAGCACATAGTCTCCGTATCCTGCCAGGTCGCCCACTCCCCATGTCTCGCCTTCCATCAGGCTGGCCGGTTCGGCATCGAGGTTGTCGCAATCTATTATCCCGTCGACAACCGCGCGGTTGAAGTTTTCCAGTTCAATGAACTTCACGCGCTCATAGTGTCCGTCGCCGGTCTGGTCGGAGAGCCCTATGAGGTAGTTTTTGAATATGCCCCTTGCCTTGACATCGCCATCGAGCGCCAGTCCGCTGCCGTGCTGCACCATGGTTCCGTCAGACAGTTTCCATGCCTTGGTGATATAGTCTGACGACGAGCCTCCCTGCGAAGGGTAGTTCATCCCAATCAGATATTTGTTGCCATAGTTCACGAAGTCGGGGTTGTTGCCGCTGAAGAAGATGCGGTTGTTGGTGTTGCTTGTAGCGTCGAGCAGCCCCGACGCAATGCTGTCAACCTGTTGCAGGTAGGCCCCGTTGCTCTCTCCCGAGCTGCTCATCACTATATACTGTTCGGTGCTGTTGCCGTTAGGCGGCGTTGTTGAGCCTGGGTTTGTGTCGTCGTCGCTGGTGCAGGCCGTTATGGCACACGCCAGCATGCCGAGGCCAATGAGTCTTAAGTCTTTTTTCATTTGTCTTTAATGTTTATTGTTTTTTCAATGTCAGTGTCATTGTTTCACTTGTTGAAGTTGTAGGCCACTTTGAAGGCGAACGACCGTCCGGGCTTCTGCATCTTGAAGTTGTCGTAGAGTCTTTCGTCGAAAATGTTGCGGCATTCGGCCGACACCGTAAATTCGCGTTGCCTTCCGAAGCTGTAGCTTATGTTGATGTCGTGCGAAATCTGCGTCGGCACTTCCAGTTCGCTGTTGTTGTATGTGTTCCACTCGTAGTTGAACTCATGCACATAGCTCATCATGTAGTGTATGTCGAGCAGAGTGCCCTTGACCACCACGTCGTTGAGGCTCACGCCAGCTTCAGCGTTTCCATACATGTATGGCATGGCCGGTATGCGCTCTTTGTAGTTGAGGCTCAGGCTTTGTGTGCCCGTTTTGTACTTCATCATGCTGCGCATGTCGAAGTAGCTGAAATTGGCCCCGACAAACAACATGCCGTTGTAGGTGTATCTCAGGCTCATGTCGCCGCCTATGCTGCGCACGCCCCCTTCGTTGCTTGAGCTGGCGCGCCCGTTGTCGTTGTTTGTGGTGCGGCGTATGTAGTCGTTGATGTCGCGGTATTGCAATGCGGCGTCAATGGTAAGCCGGTGTGCCGGCGTGTCCATGGGGCGCACCGTGACCCCCAGGTTGACGTTGTTGCTCGTCTCGGGCTTGAGCGTGGCGTTGCCCCTCTCTATGTCGTCGCCCGAGCCGAACAGTTCGCGGCTCGTTGGCAGCCTGTAGGCATATTCATAAGAAAGGCGCAGCTGCAGGCGCTTGCCTATGAAATAAGTAGTGGCCAGCCCGCCTCCCCAATACGACTCAGTGGAGCTCATGTCGCGGTAGTTGCTTCCGCCGTCGGGGTCGAGCCATGCCTCAAGGTGGTTGACATAGTTTTTCACGAAGGCCGACGTGTTCCATATTCCCCTGTAGTCGTACTTGTAGCTAAGGCCCGATGTGGCCTTGACGCTCTTTTGCGGGTGGTCGTATTCTGGCTTGCTGACGGTCTCATCCTTGCCCGACCGCGAGAAGGTGGTCAGTGTTGAGCTTACAGACACAGAGTGGCCCGGGGCCGGAAACAGCGCTACGGCCAGGTTGGCCGCGCCGTTGTGGTCGCGGTAGTGGTATTTTGTGTACGACAGTTCGCCCGGGGCGCTCTTGTCGGGGCCGCGTTCTCCCAGCCAGTTGTAGTTGCAGCTGGCCGTGTCGGCAGCATACGACTTGCCGAAGTTGTAGTTGCCGTTGAGCGACACATGCAGCCCTTCGAGCACGTCAAACCGTTTCTCGTATGTCAGCGTCGGCATCAGGGTGCTTGCTGTGGTGTATCGGGCGCCGTACACCCAGTTCATGTTCGATGCGTTCTGGGTCTCTTTGTACTCATAGCCGCCGGTGAATCCGAGCAGCAGCCTGTCGGCAAAAGGCTTGTCTACCACGCCCACCTTGAGCACGGCGGCCTCGTTGTGGTACCTGGCGTGGAAGCGTCGCACCTCGAAGTCGCCGTAGACCACGCTGTTGTTGGTGAAGTCCGTGTAGTGGTCGATGTTCACCTTGTAGTCGTTGTCCGAATAGTTTTGGTAGGCGTTCAGCGAAACGTGGAAACCGTTTTGGGCCGTATACTCGGTGTAGACGTTGGTCTTGTGAGTGTTGAACGAGCCAAACGAGTAAGACGCGTTGACCCTGGTGCGCCGGCTTTTGTCTGTCACGATGTTGATGGCCCCGCCCAGGGCGTCGCCTCCGAGCTCTATGGGCACAACGCCCTTGTACACCTCGATGCGCTTGGCCAGCCCGGCAGGTATGTTGTTGAGCCCGAAGGCCGAGCTCATGCCTTCCATCGGAACCCCGTCGATGAACACCTTTACGTGGCGGCCCGAGAATCCGTTGAGCGACACGTCGGCATCTGAGCCCACTCCGCCGCCCTGCCTTATCCTCACGCCGCTTATGCGGTCCATCACGCTTGCCAGGTCCATGGTGGTGTTCTTAAACTTGTCTGTCTCTATAAGTGAAACATTGTATGCCAGCCGTGCCACCTTTTCTGTGGGGCTCAGGCCGTCGACCACCACTTCGCCGAGAGACTTTTCGTCTACCTCCATCTTGATGGCCATCGTTTCAGACGACTTCAAGTCGACCGTGCCACTGTGCTTCCTGTAGCCCAGCAGGCTCACGCTCACGGTGTATCTGCCCGCCTTGCCCAGTTGTATGGTGGCCTTGCCGTCGGCCCCGGTCAGGGCCCCTCCGGCCAAGGCATTGCCTTCGGCGGAGCGCACCTCCACGCGGGCATGGCTCAGCGGCACGCCGTCAGCCTTGTCGGTAACTATGCTTGTCAGCTTTAATGCTTGTTGGGCGCTTGTAAGAGCAAACGCAAATACGGATATGAGTAGAAGGCTATACCGCAATTGATATGGCGATTTATTCATGTCGGTGTATATGAGTTGAGTGATATGATTTTTGATTTCGGGTGCAAAGTTAGGCATAATTCGAGCAGTAGGCAATCGCAATTATTAGTGATATTTGGCACGGAGACGGCCCTGAAATTGGTCTTTTGGGTGGTAATAATACACTGAAATGATGATTTTTCGGTGCCGGTGGCCTTTGTTTGTGCGGCCCATGGCCATCCTTCGGTTGCATGTCATCGCCATGGCGCCATGCCCGCTGCCGGTCTGGCTCCATGGCTTGCCTGTAGCGTCATGGCCTCGGTTGGCGGCCATTTGTTGTAATAAAAAATGCTGCTCGCGGCATCCGGCGCAACAAGCTGGCTGTGAGGCGTTTGCCAAACGGGCCGAATGCTATGGCCAAACGGCCTTTGTCGCTGTGCGAAACGTGCCGTATGGCAGGCCGGAATGTGCCGTCTTGCCATCCTATGGTGCCGCCGGCGTCAGGCATGGCCATAAGTGTAATCTTGTTTTACCGCGGGCCATCCGTTTCGCCCCGCCCCAAACCCTATCTTGCACTGTCCGGAGCGCAGCCGCCCCGTGCGCATCGGGCAGTGTGGGCAGCCCGGCCCTGCATCGTTGACAGTGCCGCCGACAGGGCCGCTTCATTCAGTCGTAGGCTGCCATACACATCGCAAAAACTATTATCGGCTGTTAAAAAGCCATGCCATTTCTTTGTAATTCATTCGTTTTGCCTTAATTTTGCAGTCAAAACAGATAAATAGCGATGGAAATAAATACAGCCGAATTTACTTTGAGCGCGCCGCGTGAGTCGATGTGCCCAAAGGACAACAGGATAGAGTATGCATTCATTGGCCGTTCGAACGTTGGGAAATCGAGCCTAATAAATATGTTGTGCGGCAAGAAAAAGCTGGCTAAGACGTCGGCCATGCCCGGCAAGACGCTGCTGATAAACCATTTCATAATAAACCGTGAGTGGTATTTGGTAGACCTGCCCGGCTATGGCTATGCCAAGCGATCGAAGACAGAGAAGGCCCGCCTGGAGCAGATGATAAGCGGCTACATTCTGCAGCGCAAGCAGTTGGCATGCGTGTTTGTGCTTGTCGACGTGAGGCATGAGCCGCAGCAGATAGACCTTGAATTCATCAACTGGCTGGGCGCCAGCGGCATACCGTTTGCCATCGTGTTTACGAAGGCCGACAAGCTGTCGGCCGGCAAGGTTGCCGGCAATGTCGAGGCATACAAGGCCAAGCTGACGGAGACATGGGAAGAGCTGCCGCCTATATTCATAACATCGTCGGAAACGAGGGTGGGCAAAGAAGAGTTGCTCGGATATATCGACTCGGTAAACAAGTCTCTCAAGGACGCATAAGGACATGGCAAAGGACAAACCGTTTCTTGACGTACAGAACCTGACCAAGACGTTCGGGGCGCTCGTGCTGTTTGAGGACATCAGCTTCAGCATAGCTGAAGGCCAGCGGGTGGGGCTGATTGCCAAAAACGGGACGGGCAAGTCGACGCTGCTCTCGGTGCTCTCGGGCAAGGAGGGGCGCGACGCCGGCGAGATAATATTTCGCCGCGACCTGAAAGTGGGCTTCCTCGAGCAGTCGCCGGTGTTCGACCCGGCTGAGTCGGTGCTCGACGCCTGCTTCAACCATCACGGCGACGACGCCCTGGTGCTTAAGGCGAAGCAGATACTGACGCGGCTTAAGATTCGCGACCTGTCGCAACCGATGGGGCAGCTCAGCGGAGGGCAGCAGAAAAGGGTGGCACTGGCCAATGTGCTCATCACCGAGCCCGACCTGCTGATACTCGACGAGCCCACCAACCACCTTGACTTGGACATGATAGAGTGGCTCGAGGGCTACCTGTCGAGCGGCAACAAGACGCTGCTGATGGTGACGCACGACCGCTTTTTCCTCGACAGGGTGTGCTCGGTGATATTGGAGCTCGACGACAAGCGCATTTATACATACCGCGGCAACTACAGCTATTACCTCGAAAAGCGCCAGGAGCGGCTTGACGCACGCCGGGCCGAGATAGCCAGGGCCAACAACCTGTATCGCCGTGAGCTCGACTGGATGAGGCGAATGCCGCAGGCCCGCGGACACAAGGCCAAATACCGCGAAGACGCATTCTACGAGTTGGAGCGGGTGGCCAAGCAGCGCATGGAGGAGAGGCAGATGAGGCTGAAGTCTTCAAATGTATATATAGGCAGCAAGATATTCGAGTGCCAGTACATATCGAAGGCATGGTCGGGCGAGCATGTCATAATGAAGGACTTCTATTACAACTTCGCGCGTTACGAGAAGATGGGCATCGTGGGCAACAACGGCACCGGCAAGTCGACGTTTGTCAAGATGCTGCTCGGGCTCGAGCAGCCGGATTCCGGGCGGATTGTGATAGGCGACACGGTGCGCTTCGGCTATTTCTCGCAGGAAGGACTTAAGTTTGACGAGGGCCAGAAGGTGATAGACGTTGTAAGGGACATTGCCGATTACATTGACTTGGGCGGCGGACGCCACCTCACGGCGTCGCAGTTCCTGCAGCATTTCCTGTTCACGCCCGAACAACAGCACAACTATGTGAGCAAGCTGAGCGGTGGCGAGCGCCGCAAACTGTATCTGTGCACAGTGCTGATGCGCAATCCAAACTTCCTCGTGCTCGACGAGCCAACCAACGACCTCGACATAGTGACGTTGCAGATATTGGAAGAATATCTTGCCGACTTCCCCGGTTGCGTCATCGTGGTGAGCCACGACCGCTATTTCATGGACAAGGTGGTCGACCATTTGCTGGTGTTCAAGGGCGATGGGGTGATAAAAGATTTCCCCGGCAATTATACCCAATACAGGGCATGGAGCTCGCTCCAGTCGAAGGCAGAGGTGGAGACGGAAGCCAAGGTGCGTAAGGCCGCGCCGCAACAGCCGCGGCATGAGGTCAGACGACGTATGACATACAAGGAGAGAATGGAGTTTGCTGAGCTCGAGAAAGACATAGCCGCCCTGGAAGAAGAGAAGAAGTCAATTGAGGAGGCGCTGTGCAGCGGCACCCTCTCCGTGGCCGAGCTCACAGAGAAGAGCAAGCGGTTGCCGCTGCTTAACGAAGAGCTTGACGAGAAGAGCATGAGGTGGCTGGAACTCAGCGAGATAGAAAACAAATGAAGGAGGCGCAAATATGATACAGCAATATCCTTCACAATTGTTGGAAAAAGCCGTCGACGAGTTTGCCAAGTTGCCCGGCATAGGCCGCAAGACGGCCCTGAGGCTTGTGCTTCACCTGCTCAGGCGAGATGCCGACGAGGTGGAGCGCTTTGTCGGTGCCGTGGGCAAGTTGAGGCGTGAGGTTAAGTATTGCTCCGTTTGCCACAATATAAGCGACGGCGACGTTTGCCCTATATGTTCCGACCACAGCCGTGACGGGGCAACGATATGCGTGGTGGAGAACGTGCAGGACGTCATGGCCGTCGAGGCTACCATGCAGTTTCATGGCCTTTACCACGTGCTGGGAGGGGTCATCTCGCCAATGGACGGCATAGGGCCGGGCGACATCGAGATAGACTCGCTGGTGGAGCGGGTGGCCCGCGGAGGCGTGAAAGAGGTCATACTGGCCCTTGGCTCAACCATGGAGGGCGACACCACCAACTTTTATATTTACAGGAAGTTGGCGCCATACGACGTAAGGTTGAGCGTCATTGCCCGCGGCATATCCGTAGGCGACGAACTGGAATACACCGATGAAGTGACGTTGGGCCGGTCGATACAGAATAGGACATTGTTTGACGGAAAGTAAAATAATGATGAAAAAGACACGAAACATATTGATGGCGGAGTTTTGGACAGGCATAGTAGTGTCGCTTGCACTTGTTGCCGCCTATGAGAGCGATGCGCTCGCAGTGGGCGCCTGCGCTTCGGCAAGCGGTGCCGAGTTTGCTGCCATGACCGCCATGGAGCTGCTCACGCTTGTGGCCATACCTCTGTCTTTGCGCATGTTCAGGTTTGCCCCGGTAAGGCGGGCACTTGCCGTTGGCGCCGACCGGGCCTTGGCCAGGTGGGGAACAGTGCGCATTTTGTTGCTTGCGCTGCCCATGGTGGCCAACACGCTGCTTTACTATCTCTTCATGTCAACAACATTTGGGTACATGGCCATCATCCTGTTTCTGTGTATGCCGTTTGTGTTCCCGGCATTGGGGAAATGCTACTACGAGGTGTCAATGGCCGAAAAAGACATATGAAGCTGAGTGTAATCATAGTAAACTATAACGTAAAGTACTACGTAGAGCAGTGCTTAGACAGTCTTGGGCGGGCGCTCGACGGCATCGAAAGCGAGATTTTTGTGGTAGACAACCACTCGAAAGACGATTCGGTGGGATACATCACACGGCGTTTCAAGAATGTGGCCGTCATTGACTGCAACCATAACCTGGGCTTCGCGAGGGCAAACAACATAGCCATACGCCAGTCGGCAGGCGAATACGTGCTGCTGCTCAACCCCGACACGTTTGTTGGTGAAGACACCATACGCAATGTGCTCGCATTCATGGACCTGCATCCCGCTGCCGGCGGTGCCGGGGTCAGGATGTACAATCCCGACGGTACAAGGGCGCTGGAGTCGAGGCGGGGACTGCCAACGCCAATGACATCGTTCTACAAGATGTTCGGGCTCTGTGCCCGCTTCCCGCAAAGCCGGACGTTCGGCAGGTATTACATGGGCTACCTGAGCTGGGAAGAGCCCGTTTGCATAGAGGTAATCAGCGGGGCGTTCTGCCTGTTGAGGCGCGAGGCGCTCGACAAGGTTGGACTGCTCGACGAGGATTTCTTTATGTATGGCGAAGACATCGACCTGTCGTACAGACTGCTGCAGGGGGGCTATGAAAACTGGTATTTGCCTTACCCGATACTGCATTACAAGGGGGAGAGCACACATAAGACATCTTTCCGCTACGTGCATGTGTTTTATCAGGCAATGCTCATATTCTTCAGGAAGCATTACGGCCATCTCAGCTTCTGCATAACGGTTCCCATCAAGGGGGCCGTATATGTCAAGGCGCTGGTAGCTCTGGTCAAGATGCTCTCGTACAGGCTGCGCAAGTCGCTTGGGCTGATATACAAGCGGGGCGACGACCCGAGGTATCTGTTCGTCGGCGGGAAGCAGATGACCGACCGCTGCAGGCTCGTAGCGAGGCGGAAGGGGCTCTCGGCCGACTTCTGCAGCGGCGATGAGAACAACTATGTGTTGGCCATCGACATGGTGAACCGGTATCTGGAAAAAACGCCTCTCTATGTCGTGTTCGACACAGACGCCTTTTCTTATAAGTCTATGCTGGGGATAATGGCGCAAGTGTCGAGGCCCGACGTGAAACTCGGGACGTTCTCCAACAAGACAAAGATTATTATTACACCCGACGAGATAATTAAATGACAACTCTTGGCGCAAAGCAGCAGATAAGGTTGAGGGCCATGGAGCCCGAAGACCTTGATTGGCTGTATAAGATTGAAAACGACACCACGCTTTGGAACGTGGGGGCGACCAATGTGCCGTATTCACGGTATGCGCTTCACGATTATATAGCAAATGCGGCAAACGACATATACATCGACAAGCAGGTAAGGCTTATAATTGATGATGGACTTGGCGTTCCGGTCGGGGTGGTTGACCTGGTGAACTTTGATCCGAGGCATCTTAGGGCAGAGGTCGGCATTGTAATAGAGTCAAAATACAGGCGCTGTGGCTATGCGGCCATGGCCCTGAGGGAGGTGGCGGCCTATGCCTCTGATGTGTTGCATCTGCATCAATTATATGCGGTGGTTGCTGAGACAAATGTAGTCTCGGTCAGACTGTTTGAATGCATGGGCTATACGGGCTGCGGAAGACTCAAAGATTGGCTCTTCGACGGCAAAAAGTTTGTCGATGCAAAGGTTTTGCAAGTTTTTTTGTAAATTTCTCGTGAAAAGTTTTGGAGATTCAAAAAAAATGCCTACCTTTGCACCCGCAATCAGAAATGAAGACAAGAGGTGCGTTAGTTCAGTAGGTTAGAATGCCTGCCTGTCACGCAGGAGGTCACGAGTTCGAATCTCGTACGCACCGCTTGAAGAGAGCGGAAAAATTGAAATGGTGCGTTAGTTCAGTAGGTTAGAATGCCTGCCTGTCACGCAGGAGGTCACGAGTTCGAATCTCGTACGCACCGCACAAAGGCTTCAAGAGGTCTTCGGCAATGAAGATAAAATGCCTTCAAAGCAATGCAAAACGTTGTAAAACATCTGTTTTACAACGTTTTTTTATAAACCTATATCATCAGTGATGCCGTTGGATGGAGTACCCCAATTTCGGGTTGTGCGCTTATTCGGTGGCTAAATCACGATTATGATTCATTGTTTTATCGGGTCAGTCCGAAAAGCCGGTTGCAATCCTTGCTCCCGTTTTCAGTACTATGCACACAATTTGGACAGTCTAAACAAGAAGAATGGAATGTCAGCTACTCCCCTGAACTGGCTTCTGAAAGCCTTTACTTTGGCATTGAACGACTCTGCCCCGGCATTGGTTTGCCTGTTCACGAAAAAATTAAGTATGGTATCATAGTGATTTACAAAAGTGCCAATGACGGTCTGAAAGGCATTTCCAGCCAACTTTTCAACTTCATTGAACCATCTTGCCAGTTTGAGCCTTGCCACATCCTTGATGCATTTCCTGTTGAAGATGTCCGTCAGTTCCATGGCAAGCTCATAAGCCCGCTTTAGTTCGGGATAGAACTCAAAGATAATGTCCGCCCTCCATCTTTGTGATTTTGTCCATTTGGATTCGTGTTTGGTCAGAATATATTTGGCTCTTGCCAACAGCTGTTTGCGCGTATCTCCGTTTGCATGCCTGAAAGGGACGTACTTTATGCCCTCTTCCCGGCATCTCTGCATTTCCCCGTTCTCCAAATCCCTTGCCATCCAACGCAATGACACCCGCAAGTCATCTATGGCATCATAATACAGTTTCTGCACGTGAAAACGGTCGTTGGTGATGCGTGCTTTTGGGAAAACAGTGCGTGCTATCAGCATCATGGAAGAGGAGAGGTCTAATGTTATCTCCTTCACTTGAAGACGTTTATGAAGTGAAATTTTCTCAATTACGGCAATTACCGTTTCGGCTTTCGTGCCATGTATGACAGCCACCAAAGTTCCAGGTCCGCCGTGCCCTTCCTTGTTGGTCAGGAAAGTGTAGACTTCGTCACTGCTCAGGCAGGATTCGTCTATGCTCAGACAGGGGCCTATGTTTTCAGGATAAATCAGATACTCCGAGGCATGGTCCAATTGCTCCCACTGGCGGAAGTCGCTGAAATGCTCCTTGTATTGGGCATTGAGGAGTTTGCCGTTCACTCCATAATGACTGGCTATGCCTTTTATGCTCTCAGCCGTGCTCTCAATCCTCTTCTTTTAAAAAAGCAACAAACTCGGGGGAGAGTTTGGAGCCGGATTCCGTCAAGCCGTCGAAGTCGTAAGTGAATATCTCGCCGGTGGAACGGTCTATCCATTTACGGCGGCGGACATGAAGATAAACACTGCGGCCACGGATCGGAAAATCCTCTATGGTCTTATAATCAGTAAAACCATACGGACGGACTGTACCCTTTTTGTAATCTTCGCGGGACATATACTCACGTTCATCAAGCCAATATTCCAAACGGTCGGCTTGTTCAATATAATCTGTAAACTCGAAATTATCCGTAATAACCTCAGGGAATACGGTTCGTAATACTTGCCATTGCTTCATGGGGCAGATAATGTTTTTACACGATTATAGCAAGGATTGCAACCGGCTTTTCGGACTGACCCTTTATACACGGCTTTTAGTGTAATGCACTATAAGCGTCAATAGATCCAGGCAGGCTCACTATGAAACTGTAAAGTACCCTTACCAATAATGGCCGCAATGTGCTATGCAATCAAATTCGCCGTTATGCCTCCGTGGCATGATTAGCATAATCCATGGCCTTTTTCTGTGGCTAAATCACGATTATGATTCATTGTTTTTATCGGAATTATATGTATATTTTCCCAATATTTTTCGGAATGACGGCCAATTTCATTTGACATCAAAAGTAAATATGTATCTTTGTTGCTCGTGGTCATGGCAATTATTGCTTGATACTCAGTATGGTAGAGTTACAATGTCGTTTTGCCAATCAACAAATTGACATGTGTAAGTAATTCATATAGCTCATTCAAACACGATATTAATAATATGGAAGATTTGAAAAGATTTATTGCAAGAAACAAGGATACTTATGTAAGGCATTCCGATGTATCAGAAGAAATGATTTCTAAGTATGAGCAAATGTTTCGTGGAAAATTCCCAAAAGAACTGGTTTGGATATGGCGAAATATGGGCTTTGGAGTTTACGAAAACGGATATTTGCAAATTGTAAATCCGGAAGAATATGATTTTGTGTTTGATTATATCGACAAATTATTAGAACCAACCATAGTTTGAGGTATTACCGCCTTGGGGGATTTATTATTATGGGAAGGGAATGATAATTGGACCATAGCTCCAGATGAAGGTAATAGAGGGGCGTTTATGAATATCAGGTTTTTAAAAAAAGAAATAACAGGGAGCGATCCTTCTGTATATCTTGATATTCTTATATTAGAATATACAAGCTCAGACTTTCCGTATTGGGTATCTTGTCGTTTGTATGACGCATACGGCAAAGAATGGCTCTTTGAAGAAAAGTTGTCAATAGTATCGTGTAAAGCAAAAATTACATCTTTCCCATGTAAAGGATTTATACGGGGTAAAATTATTTCAGAACAAAATGATATGGTGGAGTTTTGCACTAAAGAGCCTGATGGTGTGGAAAGCATAGACGGTTGTAACATATTTTGGATTGCAAAAAATCAATTGATAGATAACAAACAGCAAATCGACTGAATAAGCGGAACGCTGACAGTCATTATGTGCAATTAAAAAACGATGTAAATATGAAAACTGAAAAAATTAGTGATGTCCTGCAAGGAATGGATGTCAATACAGAAGATGCGATTGTAACCTTATCAGATAAGGTTTGGGAGATAGGCGAATTAAGTGAAATTAAAAATCAAGTGTCCGACGCTGTATTTGCATTTCACATAGTAGCTAATGTTATAGGTATCTATAAAGGTGATGGGTGGCAAGCGATTATATATAAAAATCCGATATTAAAATAGGAATGGATTAGAAATAAGCTATTTATGAGCTTTTCTCAAAGGGTGAGGTAATGACTTGGCAACGGTCGCAAATTCTGCGATTTGCGGTGTATTTCCGTCAAACAACTCTTATTCGATGCAAATGTACACAAATAAAGCGGACGAAAAGAAGAATATGGCATTTTTCTTTCGTCCGCCTTACATTTAATCTATGATTTCAAAACGTACTTGCATGGAATAGCTCTTCTTGATGGTGCGGAAGTTGTCGAATGAGGCAGCATCGGATGACAAGACATTGCTTTGCGCAAACGGGAAAATATTACTGTTCCTTTCCTCCACAATACGTATCACATCACCCAATTTCTTACCCAATGCCTCTACCAAATAGGTCGCTTTCCTTTGGGCAGCTTTCAATGCCTCAATCTTTCCCATTTGGTGGTATGCAAACATATCTTTGTTTTCCAGTTCGCCGATGCGCATGGAATTGATACCTTTCGTATCGATGCGCTTGACGATTTCGTTTATCTGATTGAAGTCGGTCAATGTAATGTCAAATTTCTTGGAAACCAAGAAGTCCTGCCCTTGTTGCCGCCAATAGTCACCGATTTCTTGCGTGCGAATAGCATTTTGTGGAATGTCTGCGTTGGCAAGGGCTTCTCTCAGTCCTTGTTCTATCTCTGATAAAGGTACTTTGGTGCGATATTCTTCGGGTTTCGACTTCCCGTCAAACTCTTCCTTGAAGTATTCTCGGATTTCAATCAGATAATGAATTTTGTCGGGTACGATTTCTATTTCCGATGTGCCCGTCACTTCAATATAGCGTTCGTTGGTTTGCGCTTGTAGCGAAAGAACGGCCAGCAAGCAAATTACAGACAAAAAGATTTTATTTTTCATATTCTATCATTTTACTTCAAATTCCGTATCCATATAGATTGCCAATTGTTGGCCTATTTTATATTTTCCTGGCAACAATTTTCCAGACATGAACCGCTTTTTATAGTTCTTATCTGTAATTCGGTTTATGTCCCATGAGATAGGGATGGTGAACAACATCGCTTCTCCACCTTTTAAACGAGCACAGTTTCTCATATAATCGGCCTCACCACTCCAACCGGAACGGGCAAACGGATGCGCCATATACAATTCATCTGTACCTACACTTGGCAAGAAAACGGGTTGAACA
>NZ_JACJJL010000029.1 GCF_016899955.1 Marseilla massiliensis
TGGGTAGAAATACGCTCATCTATTAGTTGTAATAAAGCGGCAATTTTTATCTGTTCTTCTTGTGTCGGTTCACATATTGGCATATTAAAAAATACATCATCTTTTATACTCACACGGTCAAATCTAACCCCAGAATCTCCATGAGCATATACATATGGATGCCATACCGAACTCTTAAAGCGGTAATACAGAAATTTGGGATAGATGTTATGCACAGAAAAGCATAGATACAAGGGTGATATTATCCCAATCTTCTCTCCTTCATAAATATTGACTGGCCCAAAAGGTGCAGCTGTCGATTTTCTCGGATTATAAACAAAATCGCCATTTTTTATAACATAGTAACTATTGGTATTTTCTGTATTTGCAATTTCTCTGTCAAAATAGTTATCTTGTGGAACAAGACCAAGGTTTGCTGAGTTACATAGTACATTCTTAACAACATTACCTTTGTTCTTCTTCGTAATCTTTGTAGCAAAATCACTCAACCTTGATTTCTTCCACTCATCCGTAAACTCCGGGAATCTCAAAGCCGGCACATTTCCCTTCGGCTGCGCCTTCGTGACTTGTTCCTCCCGTTCGGCAGAACTGATGCAAGCATCGTTCTGCTCTCTCAAAGCCGGGACATCACATACTATATTTCTCTAATTATAAGAACCAATTATTTAGAAATTATGATTCATAAGACAGTTAGAGAAATTGCAGGAGCTTGGAAAGAATACAAGCGTCCTTACGTGAAGCAGTCCACGATGGCTGCGTATGCGTTAATCTTGGAGAACCACGTTCTCCCGTATTTCGGGGATAATGATTCTCTCCATGAACAGGTTGTGCAGGCCTTTGTCTTGCAGAAATTGGAAAGCGGATTGAGCGTCAAAACCGTCAAGGACATACTGATAGTGCTTAAGATGGTGATGAAGTTCGGTGTTAAAAATGAATGGATGAGCTATTGTGAGTGGGACATCAAATATCCTACGAGTTCATCGAGCAATGAGTTGGAAGTGCTTTCGGTCAATAATCACAGAAAAATTTTAGACTATATCCAAACGCACTTTTCCTTTACCGGACTTGGCATCTATATCAGCCTTACTACAGGCTTACGCATTGGCGAGGTTTGTGCCTTAAAATGGAGCGACATCAACGTGACGGATGGAACTGTAACAGTAAGCCGCACAATCGAGCGTATCTACATCATTGAAGGTGACAGAAAACATACGCAGGTCGTTGTCAACACGCCCAAAACCAAGAACTCCTGCCGTGAAATACCCATGAACAAAGAGTTGCTTGCCATGATTAAGCCATTGAAAAAGGTTGTCAATGATGATTTCTATGTGCTGACAAACGATGAACATCCTACCGAACCACGCACATACCGCAATTACTACAAAGGCTTAATGGCGAAGCTCGACATTCCCAAACTGAAATATCACGGCTTGCGACATAGCTTTGCCACACGTTGTATTGAGGCTGGGTGTGATTACAAAACAGTAAGTGTGCTGTTAGGCCACTCGAACATCTCGACCACTCTCGACCTTTACGTCCATCCCAATATGGAACAAAAGAAACGCTGCATCAGTAGGATGTTCAAATCTTTGGGAAAGTAAGTAGGTGTTCAAAATTAATTGCCATCAAATTGTGCGCTATTTTGGATAAGCATGCCAAAGTCCGGAGAGGGAGCGTAGCGGGCTACGCGACCGATGAGACTTTGGTATGCGGCCCGAAAGAGCACACAAGATGGTGGCAAAGATATAGAGGACACCAGCAAGGTATATTGTATCGATTAATTTTGAACAGCTACTTAAGAGCGTATTTTCATCTTTTGCATATAGCCCGTAGGATTTCAGTATGGCAACAAATGGGCAATGCCATTGTCATGAACCTGGGCCATCTGCCCAACAGACAAACGCCTTCATTGTTTTGAAGGTGTTTGGCCATTTTATCGCGTTGACCCTGAATAAGTCCCTTATATGCCATGGTGTGTTTGGTAGAGCGCTGGCTTGTTTGCCCAGGACGGCGCATCAAAGCCATGTGGATTGCTACAAGCAGAAACGACCATCAATTGGGGATTTGGCGGTTAAGTCAAGGTTTGGATTTCGACCGTGTGCTTTGGTTTTATACCAAATGCTCATAATCAATGCAGGGCCTGCAATATTGCATGCCGTTGTTACGTTTTTTATCATGACGATCAAACAATGACTGACATGAATAACAAACTGAACAACCGTCATGCGCCCGCCGCCGTTGCGCTTTTGTTGTCGTTGACGGTGGCTGCGTGCAGTCACGACAAGCCGCTGGAGATTTCAAGCAGCGTCCGTTACAGCCAGTTGGACGATGAAGGCCTTGTTGCTGATAAAGGATGCCTGGAATACGACTCCATTGTGTTTTCCGACAATTCGTATGCCGTGATGGTGCTGAGGAATGCACCGCAAAACATGCTCACGCGATATGTTGACAGCGGCGGCCGGCTGATGGCAACCGTCTCGGCGCCTTCGGAAACCTACGCGCAGCGCCTGGTGTATGGATACGACGACAAAGGCAGGCTGCGCTATCTGCTGCGTTTCGACGAGCTGGGCGAGCCGCAGCTTTGGGAAGAGAACACAGACAGTGCATACCTGGGCTTCAGGATGGCCATAGACAGTGTCAATTTCCACAATCCCGACACCACGCGGCACA
The DNA here is from genome assembly GCF_016899955.1 of Marseilla massiliensis. Classification (GTDB taxonomy): domain Bacteria; phylum Bacteroidota; class Bacteroidia; order Bacteroidales; family Bacteroidaceae; genus Prevotella; species Prevotella intestinigallinarum. The sequence continues at coordinate 2,671 of NZ_JACJJL010000029.1, forward strand.
CCTTGACCGAAATGGTTTATGGCGACGGCGGGTGGGTGAGCGAGATCAGGGAGACGCCTACTGGCAAATGCCTGGCGGCCCCCGAGGGGTACAGGATTGAGGTGAAGGTGGACCAATGCGTGGGGTTCTGGTCGAGCGACCTGGACGGCGGCCGTTACCTGCTTAAGGCCGACATCGTGCCCATATCCGCCGGAGGTGGCACGTATTTCATAAAGCGATTCGTCGACTTCATGCCCACAACGGAAATGCATTATGCTGGCTGGCGGCTGTTCAAGTCTGTGTGCCACCCCAACCCGAGATGTCCGGGCGATGTCAAGGAGACGGTGACGCTCACAGCTGTGGACGGGGCCAACATTTACACCAAGGTGTATGGAAGCAGCCGTGACACATTGGCGCGCATCTGGAAAGGCGGGCTACTGCGGGAGGAAGTGCTCAGAAGCGAATGGGGGACGATACTGTGCACAAGGCATTACACCAGCCTGCCTTCAGGCATGGTGAGGGTGGAGGAAAGGAACATTGATTTCAAGACACTGCAGATGAAACCCGCCATAGTGACCATGCTGCCCCTTTCCGGCATGCCCCATGAGGAAGACGAGATGAACCCGCTGAAACATGGCAACTGGATAGAAGCCTATTGAACGCCACGTGCGCCACGGCCGGGCATGGCCCTCATGGCTGTGGCGCAGGCCGGTCGTGCGCCATGCCTTTATGCGTAAGCAACGGCCGTTGTGCCCCTAAGCCATGGCATCTCATGATTCGGCGCTTGCCGGGAAGCTGTCCCGGCCTTGGCTGTCGCCGGTTTTGGCCGGGCTTTTGCGGCTGGGGCGGACGGTGGTTTTTGTGTACGGGCCTTTTCGCTTGCCTGGGGCGGTGGGGAAGCGGGGCCGTTGGTTGACATTGCCTTATGATTGTTCGCAACAGTACCAGACTGTGAAATTTTTGCATCAAGGCTTCATAAGGCGGCCGCCATTGACTATATTTGCATGAGGAACATGTGGGAAGTGGAAAAGAACCTGCCGGCTCTCCGGCGGCAATGACTACGGGCTGGTTTGGCGGGCAACTACAGCGATTGCTTGCAGTAGACAATGTGGTAGGCCCGGGGCTTGGCAATGGCGGCGGGCCAGGTGCAGCTGTGGTACCGGGGCGAAAAGGAAAGGGGAAAGGATAGGGGAGGTCTGGGAGAGCTGGGAGAGCTGGGAGTAATGGGAGAGCTGGGAGCTCTGGGAGGTCTGGGAGGTCTGGGAGGTCTGGGAACTCTGGGAGTAATGTGAAGTTAGAAGGAGTCAGAAGACATTACCCACCAAAGCTGTTGTCTGCTAACTTACTATCACTCATATAGCTCACCATTGCTATTTGCAACTTGACGGCATCCACATTGACATAAACATTACGCGGCCTGTTGCTGCATCTGGGATAAAGAAATCAGGTATAAAGAAATTAGGTATAAAGAAATCAGGTATAAAGTAACTGGGATATAGAAATGGTTAAGCATATTAATGGTTATCGTATCATGGCGCTCGCCTTGGCATTGATGGTGGCGGTTGTGGCGGGCGCATCCGACAATGGGGAAGACGACGCTGCCTGGCGCCACTGCCTGGGGCTTACCGGCGAGCTTACATCAAGCGACACATGGCAGCTGGAAGCCTCTTACCACTGGTTTCCCGTGAGGTATGCGGGCATAGGCGTCTCCCTGGGCATGTGGGAGCAGTATTCGTATGGCGGTGTGCCCGCAACAAACGAGTGGCGCACCGACGATGACAGCCGTTGCATGATGAGCGCGTTTCTCATGCCGTCGCTGCTGCTGCGAACGCCCGCGCTCATCAGGACGGAAAGCGTAGGCATCGGCCTCATGGCCGAGCCGGGCTTCATGATGAACGTGCCTTACAGCAGTGTTACCATTGAAATGAAAGACAAAAGGGGCTTGCCCACAGGGTATGACCGTGTGAGCGGCAACCGTGGCCGGTGGTATGCGTTCAGTGTGCGCATAGGCGTTTACGCGGCGTTCGACCCCGTCACCCTGTCGCTGGGCTACGCCTGGTCCGACCTCGACGTATACGCCATGAGGCGCGGCATGGCATACAAGGGCACGAGCTTCGGCCCTTTCTACCCCGAGCGGAAAAACCAGGGCGGCGCCTTCCTGCGGGTGGCCTATTCGCTGTGACGGGGTGGGGCTGAGGTTGGGGCGTGTTCGTAGATGCATGAGGTATGTGCACGGCGATATCAGTCCGCGCCGGCATTGCCTTGGCACAATGAGGGGCGCAGCTTGGCATCATCGGCGGCATTGTCGGTTGGGCGTTCAGCGGTTTTATAAAACTAATAGTTGAATATGCTTTCAGTGTGGCATCTGGCAGGCGGGGCCGCTGGCAACCGTGCGGATTCCTGCTGTTTTGGGGGATTTTTGCCAAACAACGAATGCAACGGATCTCAAACCGCCTGTGCCCCCCGGGGCGCCGCAGCTTGGTTGCGGGCAAAAAAGAAAAGTGCCAACCACATTGCTGCGGTTGACACTCCAATTGAAACAGCGCTTCAAGATGGGCTTGAACCAACGACCCCCTGATTAACAGTCAGGTGCTCTAACCAACTGAGCTATTGAAGCAGTGTTGCGCGCTTCATTTCTGAATTGCGATGCAAAGGTAATGCCTTTTTGCGAGACGTGCAAATTTTTCGGCGAAAAAATAGCGGTAAACATAAAATTTTCTCAAAAAAACGCCCTGCGTGGCCGGATTTAGAGTATAATCAGTTAATTTTGCAGTCATGTTAGCCTGCCCTTGGCGGCAATGGCCACCCGCCGACGGCCGGACGGCGGGCCCGGTGCGGCAGGGCGGCAAGCTCAAAGAAGAAACCACAGAGATATAAAAATGAGAAGACGCATCGTTATCTTGCTGGCCGCATTCATGGCGGCGGCGGGCCTGCAGGCGCAGAAGTCGAGGGGCCACAACTTCGAGGTGGGCAAGAACCTCGACATATTCAACACCATCTACAAGAACCTCGACCTGATGTATGTCGACACGCTCAACCCGTCGGAGGTGATAGGCAACGGCATCAAGGCCATGCTGCGCAGCCTCGACCCCTACACCGAGTACTACCCCGAAGACAAGAACAAGGAACTCGAGATGATGCTCACGGGCAAGTATGCCGGCATAGGCGCCGTGATACGCCAGAACCTCAAGATACAGAGCGTGGTCATCGACGAGCCCTACGAGGGCATGCCCGCTGCCGAGGTGGGCCTGCGCAAGGGCGACGAGATACTGTCGATAGACGACTCGTCGATGGTGGGCAAGACGGTGAGCTACGTCAGCGAGCGGCTGCGCGGCGAGCCCGGCACCACCTTCGCTTTGAAGGTGAGGCGCCCCACCACGGGCAAGGAGCTGACGTTCAGGGTGACGCGCCGCAACATCAAGCTGCCCGAGATACCATACTACGGCATGCGCCCCGGCGGTGTGGGCTACATCTGCCTGAACAGCTTCACCGAGGGATGCGCAAAGGACATGCGCCGCGCCTTCGTCGACCTGAAGGGGAAGGGGGCCAAGGGCCTTGTGCTCGACCTCAGGGGCAACGGCGGCGGCTCGCTGGCCGAGGCCGTTGAGATAATAAACATGTGGGTGCCCAAGGGCCGGGTGCTGGTGGAGACGCGGGGCAAGCTGCGCCAGGCCAACCGCGAGTACAAGACGCGGCTCGAGCCCGTTGACACGGTGATGCCAATAGTGGTGCTGGTCAACGGCGAGACGGCCAGCGCCAGCGAGATCACGGCCGGTTCGCTGCAAGACCTCGACCGCGGAGTGGTGCTCGGCACGCGCACCTATGGCAAGGGCCTGGTGCAGGTGCCGATGGACCTGCCATACAACGGCACGCTCAAGCTCACCACCAGCAAGTACTACATACCCAGCGGGCGGTGCATACAGGCCGTGAACTACAAGCACAGCGGCGGGGGCTACACCGAGCACATTGCCGACAGTCTGACCCACGTGTTCCACACGCTCAGCGGACGCGAGGTGCGCGACGGCGGGGGCATCATGCCCGACGTGGAGGTGAAGCCCGACACGCTGCCCAACATCGTGTTCTACCTCGATAGGGCCGACTCGTCGGAGGTGATGCTCGACTATGTGGTCGACTACATTGCCGCCCACCCGTCGATAGCCCCGGCGGGCGAGTTCAGGCTGTCCGACGCCGACTTTGCCGACTTCAAGCGGCGGGTGGTGGAGAGCGGCTTCACCTACGACCCCATGAGCAGCAAGAAGCTCGACGAGCTCGAGAAGCTGGCGCGCTTCGAGGGCTACTACGACGATGCCCGCGCCGAGTTCGACAGCCTGCGCGCCAAGCTCAACCACAACGTGGAGCGCGACCTGGAGCGCCACAAGGACGACATACGCCAGCTCATCGAGCAAGACATTGTGGCCGCCTACTACTATCAGGGCGGGGCCATGCAGCAGGCTCTGGCCCACGACAAGCAGCTCGTGGAGGCCGAGCGCATACTAGCCGACAGCCGGAAATACCGCTCGCTGCTCGAGCCCAAGCCGGCCGCCGGCCCAGCCGAGGGCGCCGAGGGGGCGCAGGCGCGCTGAGTCCGGCCCTGCACCGTAGGAAGCAATGCGCAAGGCGCAGCAGGCATCCCGCCACCCGCGGGCGGCCTGCTGCGCCTTGCTTGTTTGGCGGCCGGGGCCCCAGGGCGATGCGGCATGCACCACTGCCACCCCAGTATGCCGTTTGGCGGCTCGGCCCGGCCCGTTTTGCAGGGCCAGACGTGCCGTCCGGGCCCGTCGAATGGCTGTTGGCCTGCCGGTCGTTGTTTGTTGTTGCCATTTGCGCCATTGTGGGCCAACGCAACTGGCCGCTTTTTGCCCCGGCCCTTCGTCGGCCCTTTTCCCCAAATGGCGCCCGGCAGGAGCGCTTGCCCGGGGCATAGCTGCACGATGCGGCCCGCTGGCCATGCCAGGAAAGGGTTGGCGTAGGTTTCTTGGCCATGTCGCAAAGGCCCTACGGCCGTCGGGCCGCGGGGGATGGCCCTGGCTGCGTCAGCCGGCTTCACCAGTGCTTCCGCCCTGTTGCCCGCATGCAGCCGGGAGCCATGTCTCGGCGCGGCCAGCCCGCCTCAGGCAATGTGGCAGCAGGTTTGCGCGGCAGCACAACCGGGCTGGCGGCCTTGGCGTGGGGAAAGGCTGCCTCAGGGTGGCTTCAGGCGGCAAAGGCCGCCTGGGTCAAAAACTTACATGGAACATATAGTTGTCGGGCATTATGAGCTCTTTTGCATAGAATGAGCGCATCAGGCGTGTAGTGTCAAGCACCTGCACATCGTCTGCTTAGCCCTTTATCCTTACCGTCAACAGCTCCGATTCGGCCGGGGGCTCCGTCTCTTTCCTTTTCCTGTATGTAACCCCGACATGCATGGTGACAGGCGCCGTGCCCTCGGCGCGTAGCACAAGGTGGCCCGACTTGGGCAATTCTCCCCAGTTCAGTAGGCATTGCCCGTCGGCGAAAGCCATCTTGTCGTTGCCATTTTCCAAATAAATTGGTTTGCCGTTGTCGGTATGGGCCGAAAATGAAAGCCACGGATAGATTTCGTCTTGGTTTCCCTCAAGAAACACTTCGGCCTTTTTACTGACGTATTCTTTTTTGTCTACGGGAACGGGGTGAGCCTTGTAGCAACTTTGCAGCAAGAGGGCGATGGCGCACCCGATGAATAAATGATATTGTTCCATGCTTTTTTGAGATTAAAAGTTTCCGGCTTAAATTTAGCGATTAATGTCGAAGGTAATGGATGTTGAAGCCCCGAATTTTGGCAGACAAGAGTTTCCGTGCAGCTTTGCCGCCGGTTGGTATAATCTGGCGTAGCCCGGTTGCGCTTGCCCGGCGCCCTGTGGTGCAGCCTGCGGCGGGTGGCTATGTCGGCAACGCTTGGGCTGTCAGGCCGGTAGGCGTGAGCGCCTGATGCCGGATTGCTTGTGCTTGCGCCCGCCCGCAGGGCGCAGGCAAGGGCGGCCCCCGGCAATGGCCGGCGGGGCTGACAGGCAGGGTGCGGCAGAGGGCAAGTTGTTGCCTACGTCCGATTTTCTATGGCAAAAGTCAGAGGGCGGCCCGACATGTTGAAAGAATCATGCCCGCATGACGGTTTTTTGAGGGAAAAACATTATATTTGCAAATGAATGGGCCGCCGCCCACAGCCGTGGCGCAACAGGCCACGGCAGCGCAAGCCGGGCCGCACGTCCACAGCAGGTCCCGCCGGGGCATGTGCCCCGTGCTGGCAGGGCGCGGCCGGCAGCTAACATTTGTCTAACTTAAAACAAAAGCAAAGCAATGGAAGAAATCAAAGTGACCTACAGCGGCAACATCAAGACCACGGCCGCCAAGGGCGGTTCGCAGATAACGACCGCCACCGACAACTCGCCCGAGAGCCGCACTGCCGGCACCACGTTCACACCCGTAGACATGCTGGTAAACTCGCTCGGGGCCTGCATGCTCTCGATGATGGGGGCCACGGCCGCCCGCAAGGGCATCGACATTGGCCGGCCCACGGCGACGATGACCTACGACACCGACCCCGCCACCCACCGCGTGACGGCAGTGAGGGTGGTGTTCGACGTTGACGGCACCAACCTCTCGGAGGCCGACCGCAAGGTGATAATGGGCGCCGCCAAGGCATGCCCCGTGGCCGCCAGCCTGAGCGAGTCGATTGCCAAGGAACTGGTGTTCAACTTCTGAGCCACCCGGCGCGGGCCGCGCAATAAAGTGGCGGCATATTTGCCCGTTCGGTTTTTTTGTGCTACCTTTGCATAAGACAAAGCTGCACTCGGCAATTTGCAATGTGATTGCATTGAGCCCGTTTGCGATGTCTTTGCATAAGACAAGGCTGCACCCGGCAATTTGCAATGTATTTGCATTGAGCCAGTTTGCGACGGCTTTGCATAAGTAACAACACAAAATGATATTACAACAATGGGAAAAGTAATCCTTACGGGCGACCGCCCCACCGGCAAGCTGCACCTGGGCCACTACGTGGGCTCGCTCAGACGCCGCGTACAACTGCAAGATGAGGGCAACTACGACAAGATGTTTGTCTTCATGGCCGACGTGCAGGCCCTAACCGACAACGCCGACAACCCCGAGAAAATACGCCAGAACATCATAGAGGTGGCCCTCGACTACCTTGCCGCCGGGCTCGACCCCGCCAAGTGCACGCTCTTCGTGCAGAGCCAGGTGGCCGAGCTGGCCGAGCTCACCACCTATCTGATGAACCTCATCACCGTGTCGCGCGTGCAGCGCAACCCCACGGTGAAGACAGAGATCAAGATGCGCAACTTCGAGGCCAACATACCGCTCGGCTTCTTCTGCTACCCGGTGAGCCAGGCTGCCGACATAACGCTCTTCAAGGCCACCACCGTGCCGGCCGGCGAAGACCAGGAGCCCATGCTCGAGGTGACGCGCGAGCTCGTCAGGAGGTTCAACCAGACCTACGGCGAGGTGCTCGTGGAGCCCGAGATAATGCTGCCCGAGAACGCCACGGCGCGCCGCCTGCCCGGCACCGACGGCAAGGAGAAGATGAGCAAGAGCCTTGGCAACTGCATCTACCTGAGCGACTCGGCCGACGAGGTGTGGCAGAAGGTGCGCTCGATGTACACCGACCCCAACCACCTCAACGTGAGCGACCCGGGCACGGTGGAGGGCAACGCCGTGTTCACCTACCTCGACGCCTTCTGCACCGATGCCGACTTCGCCGAGTTCTGGCCCGAATACGCCTGCCTCGACGAGCTCAAGGACCACTACCGCCGCGGGGGGCTGGGCGACATGAAGTGCAAGAAGTTCCTATACTCGGTGCTCGAGAAGACGCTCGCGCCCATGCGTGAGCGCCGCCACGGGTTCGAGCAGGACATACCCGCCATCTACGACATGCTGCGCCAGGGCACCGAGCGCGCCCGCGAGACCGCAGCCCAGACCATGGACGAGGTGCGCCGGGCCATGCGCATCAACTATTTCGACGACGCCGAGCTCATACGCTCGCAAGCCGAGAAATACCGCGCCAAGTGAGCCACAGCGGCCGCCGGGCCCTGCGTAGGCGGCCGTAGCCAGCCCCATGTGCGGCCTGAAAAGGCCCAGGCCCGGCAGGGCAGGGCCGTTACGGCGTTCACCGTTGAGGCGGGCCCGCAGTGCAGACGGCACTGCGGGCCCGCTTTGCGTGATGGCGGCAGCCACGGGGGGCGGCCGCATCCCCTGACGTCATGGTGGCATTCAGCGCAAGTGTTCAACTTGTTTTCTTGGCAGCATGAGCGTATCTTGCACCAAGCCGCCTTTTCATTTTGTTTGCATCCCGGGCATTTCTCCGCCAAGAATTTTCGGCAGGCTCCGCAATAAAGACCGCAAGCGGCTATGTTCTTGGTGTCAGGTGCGATGGTTTTCATGTGCATCAGATGTTGGAATGTGCAAATTCGCCATTTATCCAAAAGGTGGCTTCCGTGCCAACGAAATGCAGAAGCACGTAGTTGGGGTCGTCCGGCCCGCCGGTGAAATGATGGATGAACCACTCCTGCCACATGTCCTTGCGGATGGCGTCGTCCGTTACTACTTCTACCGTGCCGCGCAGGGCAACGCCATCCCCGTAATGGTCGTAACAAAGCCCGGCCTTGTTGTTTGCCTTGAAGTCGGTTGCCTTTACGGAGTCTGCACTTGTCGCCATCCAAACCTCATGGAAACCCTTCGCGCCAATCTTTGACATCTGCACAGGGCGGGGATAGCCGTTGGCATCAATGGAAGCTACGGTCACGTTGTCGCATTGCGAAAGCAAATGGGTTGCCTTTTCCGACAGCGGCCGTTCATCTTTCACTTTCCACCGTTTCAATTGCGGAAAGTGTTGTAGCATTTGTTCTTTCGCTTGTATGGGAGTCAACTTACACCCGGCCTGAACATTCCATTGGCCTAAGAATTGCAGGCAGAACTCTATCATCTGCCCCATCGTGAAATCCTGGGTAAACGCACCGTCCTTGTAGCAATACATGCAATAATCCTCGCTACGGCCACCATCGGCATTGGTACCTCTGTTGTCGTCTGTAAGGGGCATGCCGCAACTTTGACAAAATTGTTGTTCCATATACGTTGTCTTGTTCAATGCCTGCCAGTCCCTTTGCAGGCGGTTTCAAAATGCCAAAGCGTGGAACTGCAATGCTACCACGTCTAAGTTGGAGGTCGAAGGAAACCTTTGGCGCATATATGATAACGGCAGCCCACGCTATAGCGTGAGAACCACTATGCTGTCTCTTGTGCCAAGTCTGAAATTTCCTACGTGTCCGACTTGCAAGATAAGCATACCGCTTCTTCTTCTTTCTTGTATGTGTCGGTGAGAGTTGCCTCAATCCAATTGCAAAGATAGTGGTTTTTTGTGACAGTCGCCTGGTTTCGATAGAGTTTTTGTTTGCTTTTGAAATGGATTTTCGATAATCGCTGAACTTTATTACGTTTGTCATTGTGCTTATGTTCCTTTGTGTTTAATTGTTTTGATATGCCGTGCCAATTCTTCGTTCCGGATTTCAAGGGGGGATATGCGTAGCTGCAATTCCTCCCTTCCGGTTTTCAGCTTCCCGTTTCCCAAAAGATAATCGCCCCATTGCCATGCTCGTCCATTTTGGTTTGCAAAACGATAAGTCGACGCGTTGCGCCTGGCAGGCAAACCCAAGCAGGGCGCGGCAAACGGAGCGGTGGCAGTTGAGTCTGCCCTTCCAGCGGGCAACGATTCGGCAACCGCCATCCTGCGTCAATCCGATTGGAAAAGGTTTCCGGCCCCCTGCTAAACTTCCACAAGTTTATCCTAACTCTCTGATTCACAATCTCCCGTTGCGCTAATCTGCCGGAATACGGCTGTTGTTCAGCAGATTTTTCCGTAACTTTGCCAACGGACGGCCCGCCCGCGGCAACAGCCCGGGGCGCGCACCGACATACAACAGCTACCACAACGACCGAGATATGAACAAAGCCACACTCATTGCCAACCTGCTGATTGCGGCGCTACCGGCCATGTCGTGCGCCGGCAGCGCCGACGGCCGACAAAAGGAGACAGAAAGCATGTACAAATACACCATAGTGAGCGAAGACGCCCCACACGAGGGCACATGGCTGGCCTGGCCCCACCGCCACACCTACGGCACCGCCTACCGCGACTCGATAGAGCCCGTATGGGTGGCCATGGCCGCGGCGCTGTCGGGCGGCGAGCCTTACCGCGTGGTGCAGATGCCGCTCACGCGCAAAAACGTCAGGGGGCTGGGCTACAAGGGCTCTTACCTCAACTTCTACGTGGGCAACACTGTGGTGCTAAAGCCGGCCTATGGCGATGCCAACGACAGCGTGGCCGTGCGCATGCTCACCGAGCTATATCCCGGCCGGAGGGTGGTGCCCATCGACGTCACCAAGCTATACAAGCATGGCGGCATGCTGCATTGCGTCACGCGGCAGCAGCCCGCCGCACGGCAATGACCCGCCGCACGGCATTGCGGGCCCGGCCGCCGCGGCGCCGTAGCGGCGGCCTTGTGTCGGCCTTGGGGCGGGGCGCAGGCCCGTGGCGCCCACAGCGACATGTGCGGCAGCCCTTACGGCACCGGGGCGTGGGCGCTTTGGCCCATGGCGGCCTGTTGGGTTAAAAAGTGTTTCACTCCCGGTGCTGCTTCAGCATTTAGCCTCCGAAAGCCTAAAAATAAGTTAAATGCCTTTCTTTCCGTGCAAGTATTCTTCTTCTGTTTGTTATTATGGTTGAGTACTCACAAACAAACTTAACTTACAAACAGAATAAAAATAGACTTCAAAATGAATAGAAAGAAAGTATACAGTGCGATTTTCGCTATGTCTTTATGCCTCTGCGGCTCAATGTTCGTGGCTTGTGACGATGACGACAACAACACCGGCGGTGGCGACGTGCTCACGGCCGGCGCCGTGGTGGGCGAATATCCCGACGCCGTCATGACAGCCGGCGAGGCCGACACCACCGTGACCGTGACCGTTGGCGCCGACTCGGTGAGCATAGCCGATTTCCCCGTCGACGGCATTGTGGCCGCCGTGGTGCCTGCCGAGCAGCTCTCAGAGGCCCTGGCTTCGGTGGGCAGCGTGCCTTTCTCAGCCTCTTACAAGGGCAGCGTCGTTGGCAACAAGGTGGCCATGACCGTCTCGGCCGACTCGCTGCTCTTCAACACCACAGCCGATGGCCAGGAGCACACGGTGAAGGTGGGCTTCACCCAGCCGGCCTCCGGCGAATACTCCGGCGCCGACAGCACCCTGACAATGAAGGTAGAGGCTGCCACCGTGATATTCGACGGCGACACGCTCACCGACTTTGCCCCGATTGAGTATGAGCTCAAGCCTGCCCACAAGGCCGTCGTGGCCCACAATTGAGCCTCTGAGGCAGTAAGTTGTTCCAAATCCTTTTTCAAATCCAATCGGTCGATAGGGCACCGACGGATTCATTCTATTGTTGAGCAGATGGGCTGCCGCCGTTGCCAAGGCGCGGCGTGATGCGCCGAGGCAGCGCGGCAGCCGTGACGCCCGCAAGCGAATGCAACCATGTGGAGGCATGATACAAAGGCCGAGCCGGCCATCAGGCGGCCTGATGTACTATTGGGATTCAATCATGGCATGACCAGCGGAGAGCCGCGCCGGTAGGGCGCACGGGCTCTCCGCTTTTTTCGTCCTTACATCTGCAGGGGCTGGCGAGCGTTGTTTTTGCGGGACACTCGATAAAGATAGGGGATTTTTAGGAGTTCAGGAGTTCAGGAGTACAGGAGTACAGACAATAGTTTTTGTGTACAATGGAGTTAGAGGGAGGTAGAAGGAGTTACAAGGAGTTAGAGGACAATGGCATTGACTATCTCTTCCTGCAACACTTTCCGCATGCCCCAGGGTTCCCGTGCTACCAAAACTATTACCTTACCCCCTTAACTTTCTAACTCCTTAACACCAAAATATATACTAAACTATTGTCTGTACTCCTGTACTCCTGAACTCCTGAACTCCTAAAAAGCCCCTGGATTTATCTGGTGAGCCGTTTTTGCGCCATTCCCTTTTGCCAACCGAATAATTTTCTTACCTTTGCATAAGGTAAGCCGCACTCGGGAAATAGCAAGCCAGCTTGCACAGCACTCGCTTGCGTTGCCCAGGCGGCAGGCCGCCTGGGCGCGGGCTATACCCCCGGGCGGCCAGCGCCCACTATGCACCGACAACAGAAACAATAACTAAATAGTGATGAATTTACGTAAACACCTGGCAGCCGCGGCCCTGGCCGCGCTGCTGGCTGCCGTCCCGGCCACCGCCGGCGCGGCCCGGGGCGGTACGTTTGCCGCCGGCGACAAGACTTTCGTGCTCAATGGCAAGCCTTTCGTGGTCAAGGCCGCCGAGCTGCACTACCCACGCATACCGCGACCCTACTGGGAGCACCGCATACGCATGTGCCGGGCGCTGGGCATGAACACCATCTGCCTCTACGTGTTCTGGAACATACACGAGCAGCGCGAGGGACAATTCGACTTCACGGGGCAGAACGACATTGCAGAGTTCTGCCGGCTGGCACAGAAAAACGGCATGTACGTCATCGTGCGCCCCGGCCCATACGTGTGCGCCGAGTGGGAGATGGGCGGGCTGCCATGGTGGCTGCTCAAGAAGCCGGGCATACGCCTGCGCGAGCAAGACCCCTACTTCATGCAGCGCGTGGGACTCTTCATGCGCAAGGTGGGCGAGCAGCTCGCGCCGCTAACCATACAGCGCGGAGGCCCCATCATCATGGTGCAGGTAGAGAATGAGTATGGCTCTTACGGCGAAGACAAGCCCTATGTGGCCGCCATACGCGACACCGTGCGCGCCGCGGGCTTTGCCGACGTGGCGCTGTTCCAGTGCGACTGGTCCAGCAACTTCACCAAGAACGGGCTCGACGACCTTGTCTGGACGATGAACTTCGGCACCGGGGCCAACATCGACGACCAGTTCCGCCGGCTGCGGCAGCTGCGCCCCTCGTCGCCGCTGATGTGCTCCGAATACTGGAGCGGGTGGTTCGACAAGTGGGGCGCGCGCCACGAGACGCGACCGGCCGACAAGATGGTGGCCGGCATCGACGAGATGCTTTCAAAGGGAATATCGTTCTCGCTCTACATGACCCACGGCGGCACGTCGTTCGGCCACTGGGCCGGGGCCAACTCGCCCGGCTTCCAGCCCGACGTGACGTCCTACGACTACGACGCGCCAATCAACGAATACGGCATGCCCACGCCCAAGTACTACGAGCTGCGCGAGGTGATGCAGAAGCATAGTGACAAGCCGCTGCCGGCAGTGCCCAAGCCCGCCACCCGGCTGATAAGCATACCCGAGTTTGAACTGGCCGACTTCGAGCCGCTAATGACCGGGGCCGACAGCCTGGCCCAGAGCCGCGAGCCGCTCACCTTCGAGCAGATGGACATGGGATGGGGCACGATGAACTACAGCACCGAGCTGCCCGAGATACCCGTGAGGAGCGTGCTCACCATCGACGAGGCACACGACTACGTACAGGTGTTCGTCGACCGCGAGTACATAGGCACCATCGACCGCGTGCAGCGCCAGCGCTCGCTCACACTGCCCCCCGTGAAGAAAGGGCAGACGCTGGCCATACTCGTAGAGGGCATGGGCCGCATCAACTTCGGCCGCGCCATCAACGACCCCAAGGGCATCACCGGCCCCGTAGCGCTGCGGGCCGAGATTGGCGGCGACGAGGTGCAGTGGACCCTGCGCGACTGGGTCTGCGAGCGCATACCCGACACCTACGCCAACGCCCTGCGCGCCGTTGACAACCGCATACACAAGGACGTCGAGGTGATGGCCCACCCCAAGGGCCGCCGCGGATACTACCGGGGCTACTTCACGCTCGGAAAGACCGGCGACACCTTCCTCGACATGCAGGCCTTCGGCAAGGGCCTTGTCTACGTCAACGGCCACGCCATAGGCCGCTACTGGAACATCGGCCCGCAGCAGACGCTCTACGTGCCGGGCTGCTGGCTCAAGAAGGGCCGCAACGAGGTGATAGTGCTCGACGTCATCGGCCCCGCGGGCAAGGCCGTGTGCTCCGGCCGCGCCGAGCCTGAGCTCGACAAGCTCAACATCACCCGCCCCGCCACCCACCGCAAGCCCGGCGAGACGCTCGACACCAAGGCGCTGCCACTGGCCGCGCAAGGTTCGTTCGCCCCCGGCAACGGATGGCAGACAGTGAGGCTCAGCGCCCCCGCCAAAGGGCGCTACGTGGCCATAGAGGGGCTCAACGCCCACGACGGCAAGCAGCTGGCAGCCATAGCCGAGCTCTATGTGCTCGACGCCCAGGGCAAGCGCCTCAGCCGCGAGCCATGGACCATAAGGTATGCCGACAGCGAAGACGTAGCCGGGGGCAACTACATGGCCGACAAGGTGTTCGACCTGCAGGAGTCTACCTACTGGCAGACCGACCGCAAAGCGTCCTACCCCCACGTCGTAGTCATCGACCTCGGCTCCGAGCAGACCGTCACCGCCGTGGAATACCTGCCCCGCGCCGAGCAGGGCGCGCCCGCCGGCCTGAAAGACTACCGCATATACGTCTACTGACGCCCTCTGGGCCATGGCCCCGCCGCCGGCCAACCCCATCGCTGGCTTGGTGGCTCCGGCCGACGGCCCGGCAGGCAATGCAGTTGCGCCCCGCGAAGCATTTGTTTCGCGGGGCGCATCGTTTTGTAAAAACCATTTTTTACCATGAAACCGTTCTTGGCTCATCGGATAAATCCAGGGGCTTTTCAGGAGTTATTCTTTTTAGGAGTTCAGGAGTACAGGAGTACAGACAATAGTTTTGGGAACACGGCCCCCTGGGGGCATGGGGAACGCGTTGCAGGAAGAGATAGTCAATGCCATTGTCCTCTAACTCCTTGTAACTCCTTCTACCTCCCTCTAACTCCATTGTACACAAAAACTATTGTCCTCTAACTCCTTGTAACTCCTTCTACCTCCCTCTAACTCCATTGTGCACAAGAACTATTGTCCTCTAACTCCTTGCAACTCCTTTTACCTCCCTCTAACTCCATTGTACACAGGAACTATTGTCCTCTAACTCCTTGTAACTCCTTCTACCTCCCTCTAACTCCATTGTGCACAAGAACTATTGTCTGTACTCCTGCACTCCTGTACTCCTGAACTCCTAAAAAGCCCCCTATGTTTATCGGGTGTCCCGTGTCGTCTTTGCCAGTGGCTTGGCTGGCAACTGCGATGCATGGGCGGCGGGCAATGCTCCGCCATGCGCAATGATAACCGGAATATAAACGTGAATTGTGCTTAATTTATGAGACAACGCGTTAAACTAACGAAATTAAACTATGTATCAGGGTAACATATCGATATATTTTGTATATTTTAGCTAAAATATAACAACAAGGAGGAAAAGATTATGATATTCAAAAAACAGATGATGGCATTGCTGTTGGCAATGTGTGCTCCATGGGGCGATGTTCAAGCGGAAGAAATCGGAAAAGTTGTTTACATAGATAGTATCAACGCGTATGCTCAAGCATATTGCCAACAAAGACAGCTTTTCTTTTGATGCTAAATATATCGCAAAGGCCTTGATAATTAAGACGGTAAGTTGCAATGGCAGGCAAACAGTCCACGCAAATGATGGCATATATTCATTAGCAGGTTACAGAATGGGAAACAAAAGCACTAAGGGTACATTGCCGAAAGAGGGTTATGTTATTATTGACCAAAACAATAAAAGGAGACCATGCAAAAAATATATAATGAAATAATAATTGTGCAGGCATTGCTCTTGTTGTCAACGCATGTATCCAATGCGTCGGGGGAATTGCTTGTTCGCAACACCCCGAAAATTCGCATGGCTGTCATGGTTAACACTGAAGAGGTGGAAGGCGACGTAACTGTCCACGACAAAGATTCCTGCTCGTTTCGATTGGTGTTGCCCGATGGCAAGGAAGCCGGGATGCCAGACCTTGATGCAGTTTCATGCAGGTGGATTGTCAAGTCTTATTTTAGTCCTAATCTCTATGGAAAAGAAAAAGAGATAGATTAAGGCAAAGATAAAGGACGTCTGGACTTTGTGGTAAAGCCTTCATTGTGGGGGCTGCAGTTTGTCAATAATATACTTCTGGGCACAAGGAGTGAGGCTGCCACAGATATTGACATAATATGTGAGCTATCCTTTGAAAAAAGTGGCAGGACACACACAACCCGTTACAGCAGAAGGGTCACAATGGATGTATTGCCATCCACGCCGAGAATGGCTCTTACAAGTTTAAGTCGGGTTGATGAGCCGGAGGACCCAGACTTTCAATGGGTTGATGCGGGAATCGAAATAACAGCCCCGGGATGTATGTATGGCGTTATACAGGTCTACAGTAAATATTCGATTAATGTTTATTACATAGATGTTGGCAGTGTTGTTGACAAAACAAATTTTATATATGAGTATGGTTGTATAGGTGACTCTTTGCAGTTCCACTCTTGTAACGACTATGGGGGGCGTGAAGTGAATGGCTTGTCATCGATTCGGTTGGGATATCCGGAATAGAAGAAGCAACCGGCAGTGGCATCCAAGTTGTTGTGGGCAAAGGGCAATGTGAAATAATTGCCGGGTACAGGCTGGACAGGTTGTCGGTCACGGGCATTGACGGGAAATGCCACTACGTTGGCCCGTTGGACGGCAACCGCTTGACTCTTGCCCTCCCAAGAGGAATGTATATGATATCCACCTACAGCGGCAACAAATTGAAGTCGGCAGACAAGATATTCATCAAATAAAAACAACGAGTATGAAAAAGTTTTATTTATTTGCGATTGTGTTTTTCTCTCTTTGTTCAAAAGCACAACATAGCCAGAACGTGTGTGCAACAGACGATAGCCCCATCGCCGGTTCCTAAACCGGCCATGAGGGATGTTTATGGCGGCCACTGATAAATGTAATATCTTGTCGGGCAAATTGATTTAAATATAGCGGCAAGCCTTCTGCGGTAGGCCCTCCGTTAGGGCGTGGCCTGAATGTATTCGCCAGGCCTCCGTTATGGCTTCTCCCGGCCATAGGCAGAGCGCGCCAGGCCGTGCCAGTAATCGTACGGCAGCGTAGCCGGCAGAACCATCCTCCGCCATTTGCTGTTGTAAAATGTCACGAAGTCCGAAAAATCCCTCATGTCGTTTTATTCAGCCGTCGACGTTCCTGCCCTTGCCGCCGTGACGTGCAAGCCGGCCGCAAGGGCAATGTTTCTTGCGCTTGCGCCAAACATGCCCCCTTGGCTTTCATGCCATGGCCTTGCAGCCCCTGCCGTATTGCAGTGCCGTACGGCCCGTGTGGCACCGCAATACGGCCCTTGCGGGAGCTTTCCGGCGTGGGCGCGGGGCAGTTGTGAATATGGAAAAAGGCGGCGACAGCCTCAGTGCTGTCGCCGCCTTTGGTGTGTTGCGTGGCGCGTGGGGAAAGCCGTGCTGTTGTCCTTGCGCCTGCCATGTGTTTACCTGGCAACCTCCTTGCGCACCTGTCCGTCGGTGGTGCGTATGATGACGATGCCCTTTGTGGCCTTGCCCGTGCGCCGGCCGCCGAGGTCGTGGCGGCTCTCGGTGGTGGTGGCCGGTGCTGCCGGGCCTCCGATGGCCGAGGCTATGTCGAACGGTATGCTAACAAACTCGGTCTTGCCGCGCTGCGTTGCGCTGACCACTATCTCGGTGCGGCCCTCGGCCCCGTCGGGCAGCGAGAGGCGGCCGTCGGCCGTCAGCGTCACGCCGTCGTACTTGCTGTCGTATGGCGCGTCGGGCAGGGCGTAGGCAATGGTGCCCTCGTTGGCGCTGAACGAGAAGAAGGGCGACGCGTCGACGCTCCGTTCGGCCTGCGTGGCGGCGCGTGTCACCTTGCGCTCGCCGTTGAGGTCGTCGAGGCAGAAGTATGCCGGAGTGTTGAGGTAGCCTCCGCTCTTGTCGCTGCCGTCGATGGTGAAGTCGACCTTCACCACGCGCCCGAGACTGCGCAGGTCAACCCACTGCCACGTGTCGAGGTAGTAGTGGTCGGCTTCCGATGCCTGGGTGTAGTCGGCCAGGTAGTGCTCTACCGTTACCACCGAGCCGTCGGCGTGCGTGCCTGTGAACAGCACCTTGAGGTAAGAGCCGTCGGCGAAGGGCTTGGCATAGCTGTCGCCGTTTACTATCGAGCTCACTGCGTAGGCGTTGTTTGTGATGTACATGCCCCTGATGGTGTCGCCCTCGGCGTTGTTGAGCACGCTTATCGTGCCGTTGCCGTAGGCCACGGCGTAGTTGGCCGAGCCGTCGTGGCCGCTGCCCACGGCCGAGTTGTACTGGTCGTCGAGCGTCTTGAAGCTTGTCGACGTGCGGTTGGAGTAGGCGAATCCCGACCATGAGCCGTAGTCGAGGCTGTAGTTGTTGCTGAAGGCATACGACCCGCTGACGAACGAGCCAGCCATCTGCCTGTCGAAGTATGTGCCCGTCACCTCTTCGCCCTTGGTGTCGGGGCCGGCCCATGCGCTCTCGGCGGCCAGCCACAGGTTGTCCATTGTTGCGGCCACGGCCTTGCCCGTCACGATGACGCGGCAGGTGTCGCTGGCCTGCTTGCCGTTGGCGTCGGTCACGGTGACGTAGTACAGGTCGCACTCCGATGGCGTGTAGCCCACCGTTGCCACGTCAATCTCGTCGAGCGTCGTGGTTGCTATCTGCTCGTGCCGGCCGTTGGTCCATGTCAGTGTGAACGGTGCTGTGCCGTCGGTGACGTAGGCCGTGAGCGTGGCCTCGGTGCCGGCCTCTACCGTGCATCCCTCGGCCACCACGCCGGTGTTGGGCGCTTCGACAATGGCTTCGCCCGTAGCCACAAACGGCTTGCCGGCCACCACGTTGCCTGCCGTGCCCCTCAGGCTCACGGCCATGGCGTAGGCCACGTAGCGCGAGCCGGTGGTCAGTGTGTCGGTTGAGGCCGCTGCCTCGCGCCCTGCGTAGAGCGTGAGCTCCGTGCATCCGTCGGCGGTCATCTCGGCGGGCGTGGGTGCCGGTGCCGATTCGGGCCTTACGGTGATGTATACGGTGGCGGCGATGTCGGTCTTCACGGCGATGATGGCGCTCGTGTCGGTCGTGGCTGCCACTGCGGGGTAGCCTTCGGCCATGGCCGGTGCGGCATCCTGCGCGTTGTACTCGTAGGCCCCGATGGTGGGTTGCTGTGCCCTTGGCTTGCCGTTGATGTCGGTGGTCACGGCCTGCAGCGGCACGGCGGTGAGCAGGTTGCCGCCGGCGGCCGGTTCGAGAATCACGTCGGAGAGGAATGCCACGCTGTCGGCCACTCCCCCTGTCTCGCCGCTAAGCTCCTGCCATCCGTCGGGTGTGGCTATGTCGGCCCTGTTGTAGGCAAACACCTTGCCCGAGGTGAAGGCGGCGTTGCTCCTGAATGCTATGTTCTTGGCGGCGTCGGCGTTGTACAGCCTGTATGCGTATCCCTTGGTGTGGTTCTGCAGTATGTTGTTGGCCACGGTCACGTCGGCCGTCATGGTGGCGTTTATCCACAGCGCTGCGCCCACGTTGGTGCCGGTGGCCAGCACGGTGTTGTGTGCCACGATGACGTGCTCGCCGGCCGAGCCCAGCTTTATTCCGGCGCTCGATGCGTTGTTGCCCTTCACCTTGATTTCGTTGTTGGCTATGATTACGGGCGCCTCGGGCGTTCCGGTGAGCTTGCGCGGGTTGATGGCTATTGCTCCTCCGGGCGTTGCCAGGTCGAAGATGTTGCCCTCGATGACCATGCTCTCGGGGTGTGCGTCGCGCAGCTGCCCGTCGAAGCCCTGGAAGCCGCTTGCCGTCGACACCGTGTTCTCAATGCGGTTGCGGCGTATCTTGGCCCCGAGCTCGTCCATCGCGTAGATGGCCTTTGAGCCCTGGTTGCGCAGGGTGTTGCCCTCTATCACGCCGCCCCTTTCCTTTGGCAGCCTCACTGTCGACGTTCCGCCCATGCGCACGCCTATGTATCCGCCCTCGAGCAGGCAGTTGGCCACGGTGAGGTAGTCGTTGTTGCAGTTGGCCTCGTCCCTGGCGTAGGTGTATACCAGGTTGATGTTCTGGCTGTAGGTGGTTGTCGTCTCGGCGTGGATGTAGCAGCTGTCGATGGTGACGTGGCGGCTTGCGCCCTTGACGAAGGCGATGCCGGGGTAGGTGAGGTCGGTTGTGGTCATTTCGATGCCCCTCACCGTCACGTAGTCGGCCCCGTCGATGGTGAGCACGCCGTACTCGCGGTTCATCTTGTCGTCGCTGTATCCCGGGTCGGAATACTGGTTGTGGTATAGCTTGACGTCGTTGTAGTTGCCCGTTTCGCTCTGTATTGTCACCGTGTTGCGCTCCGACGTGCCCGGTATGTAGGGCACTCTGACCACCTCGTTGTATATGCCTCGGGCAATGCTTATGTTGACCGGGCCCTCTATGCCGCCGGCAATGGCGTCGACGGCAGCCTGTATGGTGGGATACTGCTTGCCCTGGCCCACGGTGAGCGTGCCGCTGGCCCCGTCGCGCACGGCCGTTGTCGCCGTGAGCCCGGTTGCGGGCCTGTTCTGGCCGAGGCTTGTTGCCACGTTGTCGAGCGTCATGCTGACGGGCGTGCCCGTGGCGGCTTCGGTCGCGATGGCCGCTGCCACCCAGAAGCGGTAGGTGCCCGCGGCGGTTATGGTGTAGTTGCCCGTCACGTTGTACGGTGCGGCCTGCGCCCTTCCGAACACTGTGAACGGCGCGAAGTTGCCTATGGTGTCGGTGGTGTATACCGTCACCTGCGACAGTGCCTCGGCCCCGGTGGCACCGAGCGCCATCGAGTTGATGTCCACCTGTCCGTAGTCGCCCTCGACGTCAACGTCGACGCGCATCATCAGAACGTCGTCCTGGCCTCTCGTGACGGCCTCGGGGGCAATGATGGCGGTGTTGACCGATGCAACCCCGAGCGCCTTCCTCATGTAAGACACCGCCTCGATGGCAAAGCCGTCGGGGGCCGAGTAGCCGCTGCGCACCACGTAGCGCACAGTGAGCTTGCCGCTTGGCGATGTCGACACGATGTCGGCCGGCAGCTTGTCGTAGCACTGCATGGCGAGCATCAGGCTGTCTTTGTCGGTGGTGGAGCCGGCATACACATAGAGGGTGTCGGTGCAGTTGAGGTCGGCCGCCTTCACTTTCAGCTTCACCGACTCGCCCTGCACTGCGGGCGCAAACGTCACCTTGCCGTCGAACTTCATCGACGCAGGCTCGTTTTCGCCGCCGTCGTCGTATACCATGAGGTTTGTTGCCGCCTTGAGCTTCACCTCGCCGTTGTCGCCCTGCTGCAGCAACAGCATGTCTTTCACCGTGCGCGAGCCGTCGGGGTCGCCTGCGGCCACCTCGGTCTGCTTGCCCCCGGCGGTGACGGCTGTTACTGCCGCGTCGATGTTGTCGCCGGCCTTGGCCGCGTCGCCCAGGTCTATGCAGAGTCGGAAGAAGTTGTTGCCTTCGGCCAGCTGCACCGGTTCGTCAAGCCTTATCACCATGGTCTCGCTGCCTGTGGCGGGCTGTGCCGAGCCGGCCGGTGCCGCGTCGGGGGCGGGGTTGGCGTCGGCGTGGCCCACATAGTATAGGCTTGCCTTGGCAATGGCTGCCCCGCAGCCCTTGGTGTCGATGGTCACGGCCTCGAGGGCCTTGGCCTGCTGGTCGCCCTTGGCCACCACGTTGATGGTGAGTAGCGCCTGTGCCGTTGCCCCCGACGGCATGATGTCGGTAGTGGTGTGGGTCACCTCGACCTTCTCTATGTCCATGGGTTGCGACTTGTATTCGCTCACCGTGGCCTTGAAGCCGGTGGCTGTGTAGTACAGTGTGCCGTCGGTGGGCGAGAACACCACCGTGAGCGAGCCGTCGGCGGCTGTGGAGCGCAGCGCCCTCCCGGGGCCCTTCTGCTTGTCGTCGGGGTTGTCGAGCTTCCAGAGCAGTTCGCCCTTGGTTCCCTGTCCGCTGTATACGCGGAAGTCGGCCTTCACCCCGTAGGATGCAGAGGCATAGTAGAGGTCGAACGCCGAGAAGTCTATCTGGCACACGTTGCCCTCGTGCATGGGCACGAACACGTTGGTGCGCACGTCGGCTCCGGCCTCGTAGTTCTCGGAGTATTCGCTCCTTGGCTTGGTGCGCAGCTCCAGGCTGCCGTTCACGGCCTTGGTCACCGTGCCCTGCCCGGCGTGTGAGTATACTATGTTCTCAACCTTGCGGTCGCCCTCGGGGTTGCCTTCGGCCACGGCCTCGGCCCGTCCGTTGAGCTCTACCGTGGCGAGGGCGGCGTCGGCCGCCTGCCCGTTGGTGGCGTCGTCGGCCACGTCGCATGCCAGCCAGAAGTAGTTGTCGCCCTCCTTGAGGGTCACGCCGTCGGCGGGCTTTATGCTGAATGCGTCGGCCGTCACCTCGGTGCGGCCCACCTCATTCTTTGTCGAGAAAGCCTCGTCGGCCCCGGTGTAGTATAGCGCCGCGGCCTTGATGGTGGCGTGGGTGCCGTTGGCGTTGAAGGCGAACGTGCCGGCCTTCAGCGGCGGCTCTGTGTTGCTGGTGTGTATGTTCACCCTGAGCAGCGGCTGGCCGGTGTCGCCGGCGCACACCGTCTGGCCGGATGCCTGGCTCACGGCAATGTTGTCGGCGGTCATGGGCTGCGGCGTGAAGAGGCTCACCGTGGCCTCGAAGCCGTCGGCGGTGTAGCTCGTGCCGTTGTTGCCCAGCTCGACGGTGAGCGCCCCGTCGGCCGACGTGGAGTGTATGGTGGCCTTCTCGCCGCTCTTTACGCGCCTTATCAGCTGCGCGGGGTCGGCCGTGGCCCCGTTGTATACGTTGAGGTATTGGTAGTAGATGGTGCCTTCCGAGAGTTTCACCCGGCTGAAGTCCACCTGCACCTTCTTGCCCTCGACAGTGGGCAATAGCGTCATGGTGCCCTGGAACTTGGCCGTCACCTTGCCCTCGGGGCCGCCGTCGTCGTAGAAGGCCAGCGGCGTCTCGCCCACGTTGGCCTTGGCCTGCCCCTCGGCCATGAGCAGTATGGCGGGGTTGGCCACTGCCACGGGCGTGGCGCGCACGAATCCCGCCACCCCGCCGGGCATGGCGGCGGTGGCCACCGCCGTGACGTCAAGCTCCACCTTGGCGCCCACTTCGGCCTCGGGGCTGATGTCGGCGGCCAGCGTCAGGGCGTTGCGCCCGCTCTGCAGCGGCCTGTCGAGCGTTATGCGGTAGCTGCCGCCCGTGGCCTCGACAGAGGCTTCTATCGGCGTGGCCCCGCTGCACGAGGCCAGCTCGCCCTCGTAGACCTTGACCGATAGCGGGTCTATCATGCCCTCGTTGCGGGCCATGGTGAACGTTATCGACGTCAGCCTGTCGGCGTTGAGCACGCCCTCGGCCGTGACATACACCGAGGCCAGGGCCACGGCGGCCTTGCCCGTGGGCGACGGGGTCACCGCTGCGTACGACGAGCCGGCCCCGCTCACCTTCATGTCTTCGAGCTTGATGCAGCTCACCCGGGCCGTCCAGCCCTCGCAGGCTGCCGCATACCGCCACAGCATGCCCACCGACAGGGAGCCGTCGGCGGCGGTTGAGTAGTAGGTCTTGGCGGTGTACTTGCCGTCGAGCACCTCGATGACATCGCCCTCGGGCATGGTGCTCGACGAGGTGACCTCGGTTATCGACGATGCCCACTTGAAGGTGTTGCCGGCGTCTGGGTCGCCGTTGTATACGTACACCCGGCCGTAGTACCCGCCGTAGTCGCTCGTCACGTCGGTCTTGTCGAACGTGACCTGCACGGCCATGCCTTTCTCGGCCGGCTTGAACACCGTCAGCGACTGCGTGTTGTTGGCCGCGTTCGACTCGATGCCGGCCGTGCCCTTGGGGTCGTAGAACGTCAGTTCCTGCCCCGTCTGCACGGTCACGGTCTGCTTGCCGAACCGCGGCTGTGTCACCGTGCCGCCGGTGGCGTCCTGTCCCCATGCAGGGACTGCCGCCAGTGCCGCGACGAGTGACAGCACAAAAGAGTAGACTTTCTTTTTCATAAAAACGCTGTTTGGTTATAAAATTGATGTTGATTGTGCGTGTTGCGCGCGTGCGTCGCGTTCCGCGGGCGCTGGCCCGTGGCGCTGTCTGCATAGCGCTTGGTTGGCATGTGCCGCCGCCCCTATCCTCGAGGGGTGACAGGCAGTGTCGCAAGGCAGGTCTTCTGACTTGCCGCCCGGATTACGAACGCCTTCCCGGCAATGCCCAGTGGCTTTGTTGTTCGTTCCTGGTAAGGGCGGCTCACAGCAGCGGGACTGTCGGGGATTCTCACCCCGTTCCCTTTTAATCACTTGTGGCAGTGAACCATTGCGATTGCAAAGATAGTATAATAATTCAGAAAAAAGTCCGCCTCTGCGTTAAAAAAGCGGGGCGGGCCAAAGTGTTTCCCATTTCGGACAGTGGCTTACAGCCTCAGCCCGTCGAGCAGTCGGGTGTATGTGTCGATGGCCGACGCAATCTCGTCGAGGGCGATGTATTCGTCGGCCGAGTGCGAGCGGGCCGAGTCGCCGGGCCCGAGCTTCATCGAGGGGAACGGCATGAGGGCCTGGTCCGAGAGCGTGGGCGAGCCGAATGGCACCATGCCCATGGCCCGGCACCGCTCCACGAGCGGGTGGGCGGGGTCGATGGCCGACGAGCCCAGGCGCGTTGACCGTGGCGTCAGTTCGCTGCCCATGCCCGCGCGCAGCTCGTCGAGCAGCTCGGCGTTGGTGTACAGCTCGTTGGAGCGCACGTCGATGGTGAATCGGCACTCGTCGGGCACCACGTTGTGCTGGGTGCCGGCGCCAATCACCGTCACCGTGGCGAGCGTGGGGCCCAGCAGCGGGCTCACCCTGCCGAAGCGGTGGGAGCGCAGCCATGCTATGTCGTCGATGGCCTTGTATATGGCGTTCACCCCCTCGGCGCGGGCAGCGTGGCCCGAGCGCCCGCGGGCCACGGCGTCGACCACCATGAGCCCCTTCTCGGCGATGGCGGGCTGCATGCCCGTGGGCTCGCCCACTATGGCCACGTCGATGCGCGGCAGCAGCGGCAGGGCGCGGCTGATGCCGTCGGCCCCCGACACCTCTTCCTCGGCCGAGGCCAGGCACACAAGGTTGTAGGCCCGTGGCGCCCGGGCCATGGCGGCGTATGTGGCGAGCAGGCTCACCAGCCCGCCGCCGCAGTCGTTGCTGCCCAGCCCGTAGAGCCGGCCGCCCTCAACGGCGGGGCAGAAGGGGTCGCGCGTCCACGACGCCACGGGCTTCACCGTGTCGATGTGGGCGTTGAGCAATAGCGTGGGGCGGCTGTCGTCGTGGCCCGGGGCCACGGCCCACACGTTGTTGGCCTCGCGGCGGGGGCGCATGGCCCTGTCTTCCATGAACTGTTCGATAATGTCGGCTGCCGCCTTCTCGTCGCGGCTCACCGACGGCGTGGCTATGAGCCGCCTCAGCAGCCCGGTGGCCTCGGCGGCAAGCCGCCTGCAGTCTGTTGTCATGTCTGTCGGTCTTGGTTGGGTTGCGGCCGTCGCGGCATGCCGGCACGGCGGCTGCCCGCTGTGGGGCGGCCTGCCTGCCGGCATGGTGCGGGCCGGTGTGCAAAGGTAGCCATTTTTTTGCTGTCGGCCAACGGTGGGCGCCCGCCGCCGCGCGCCATTTAACATTTGCCAACATCACCGGCCGCACAGTAGGGCCGCCCCGCCCCCTGTTTGTAAACATTGTTCGGCCGCCGCCTCCCATGGCCGCCATCCCCGTTCCGGCCCCTGCCCGGGCCGGGTTTGCAAAACGTGCCCCGCGGGCTTGCCGTCTGTGCCATACGGGCTTGCGGCGGAGGCCGTTGGGCGTTGCGGCGGGGGCCGTTTGGCAAGGCGCGGGCGGGGCGGGGCGTGGCGCTGCATGCCGGGGTAAACATAATTTACCGCCCCGCGGCAGGGCGGCCGCTGCGGGGCCCCGCCGGCAGGGCAATGCCGCCGGTTGGGCAAGGTCAAGAAAATGTGGGGCGAGCCGCAAAAAAGTGGGGGAAAGTGGGGCTGTGTGGAGGAAAATGTGTATCTTTGCCGAAACGAAAGCAGCATGTCCGTCAGTATGCGATTTCTGGGAAACATAGAGGCCAAGCTCGACGCCAAGGGGCGCGTGTTCCTGCCCGCGGCATTCCGCAAGGTGCTGCAGGGCGCAGGCGAGCAGGGCATGGTGATGCGCAAAGACGTGTTCCAGGCCTGCCTGGTGCTCTATCCCGAGAGCGTCTGGGGCGAGCAGATGGACAGTCTGCGCCGCCGCCTGAGCCGCTGGGACCGCGACGAGCAGCAGCTCTTCCGCCAGTTTGTGAGCGAGGTGGAGCCCGTGGCCCTCGATGCCAGCGGGCGTTTCCTCATATCGCGGCGGTGCCTCCGCCAGGCCGGCATAGGGCAGGACGTGCGCTTCATAGGCATGGGCGACACCATCGAGATATGGCCGTCGGGCCCCGGCGGCACAGGCTTTGTCGACCCGGCCGCCTTTGGCGAGGCGCTTCAGCGGGCCATGGGCCCCGGCGGCGGCTCCGCCGATGCCGGCTGACGGGCGCTGCCCATGGCGCGGCCGGCCTGCGGCCGCCGCGCCGCACCGATGTATTACCGACGTTACGAGTTATGGATTGTTACCACATACCGGTTTTGCTCCGCGAGAGTGTCGACGGGCTGGGCATAAGGCCCGGCGGCGTCTATGTCGACGTGACCTTCGGCGGCGGGGGGCACAGCCGCGAGATAATGGCCCGGCTCAGCGGCGGGGCGCGCCTTTACGGGTTCGACCAGGACGCCGACGCCGAGCGCCAGGCCTTCGGCGGCGAGGGCTTCACCTTTGTGCGGAGCAACTTCCGCTACCTGAAGAACTGGATGCGCTACTACGGCGAAGACCACATCGACGGGCTGCTGGCCGACCTCGGAGTGTCGAGCCACCACCTCGACGACGCCGCGCGCGGCTTCTCGTTCCGCTTCGACGCTCCGCTCGACATGCGCATGAACAAGCGCGCCGGGGCCACGGCAGCCGACGTGCTCAACAGTTACAGCGAGGAGCGCCTCTCCGACGTGCTCTACCTCTACGGCGAGCTGAGAAACGCGCGCCGTCTGGCCGCCGCCATAGTGAGGGCGCGGCAGTCGGCCCCGCTGCTCACCACGTCCGACCTTATGGGCGCCGTCGGCGGGCTGCTGCCCCAGCAGCGGGCCAAGAAAGACGCCGCGCGGCTGTTCCAGGCCCTGCGCATAGAGGTGAACCACGAGATGGACGCCCTGGCCGAGATGCTCGGGGCCGCCGTGGAGCTGCTCGCCCCGGGCGGGCGGCTGGCCGTCATCACCTACCACTCGCTCGAAGACCGCATGGTGAAGAACGTGATGCGCTCGGGCAACGTGGCCGGCAGGGTGGAGCACGACTTCTACGGGCGCACCGAGGCGCCGCTGAGGCAGCTCGGGGGCAAGGTCACCGTGCCCTCCGACGCCGAGCAGCAGGCCAACCCGCGCAGCCGCAGCGCCAAGCTCCGCGTGGCCGAGAAGGTGGGGCGGCGGTGAGGCCGGCGCCGGCAGGGGAGCCTACGGGCCCCCGACACAGTAAAGAAAACCAAAAGACAGTCCTATTGACAATGGCAGACAAGGATAAGGAACAGCAGGGCCAGGCAGCCGGCGGCAGCGCCGCACAGGCAGAGGCCGGGGCCGGGCAGCAGTGGGAGAGCCCCGACGAACAGTTGGCGGCGGCCATCAGGGAGAGCGCGCGCGAGGAAGACCCGCGCCCCTCGGCCACGCTCACGCTGCGCAAGATACTCGGAGGCGACATACTCAACGCACAGCTGGTGAGGAGCCAGATATGGCTCGTGGTGATAGTGGTCGTCTTCACAATAATATATGTGGCCTTCAGGTACCAGTGCCAGCAGGACCTGGTGACCATCAACAGGCTTGAGGCCGAGCTCAAGGACGCCAAGTACAAGGCCCTGTCGAGCTCGAGCACGCTCACAGAGCGGTGCCGCGAGAGCCACATACTGGAGATACTGAAGAACAATGCCGACAGCCTGCTGCACCCGGCAGAGCAGCCGCCCTACATAATAACCGTACCCGACGAGGAGGAATGAGCAAGTTTAACAGCGATAAGGTCATGCCGCGCTACTTCGCCATAGCCGTGGCGTTCACACTGATAGGCGTTGCCATCATCGGCAAGGCCGGATACATCATGACCGCCGAGAAGCAATACTGGAGCGAAGTGGCCGCCAGGCTCGTGCGCGACAGCCTCAGCGTGAAGCCTACGCGCGGCAACATACTGAGCTGCGACGGGCAGCTCATGGCAAGCAGCATACCCGAGTTCAGGATATTCATGGACTTCAGGCCCGGCGGGCAGCGCATAGACACGATGTGGACCGACAGCGTCGACCTAATCTGCGAGGGCCTCAACCGCATCTTCCCGGCCAAGTCGGCCAAGGAGTTCAAGCGCGACCTCACCAAGGGATTCGAGAAGGGGGCGCGCCACTGGCCCGTGTGGAAGCAGCGCATCGACTACGGCACGTACACCGAGGTGAAGAAACTGCCCGTCTTCAGGCTCGACAAGAACAAGGGGGGCTTCCACACCGAGGAGTTCAACTCGCGCCGCAGGCCCTTCGGCTCGCTGGCCAGCCGCACCGTGGGCGACATGTTCGGCGCCAAGGACACGGCCAGGTGCGGCCTCGAGCTGTCGTATGACTCCATACTGAGGGGCACCGACGGCATCACCCACCGGCGCAAGGTGCTCAAGAACTACATGAGCGTGCCGGTGACGCCGCCCGTGAACGGGGCCGACATCATCACCACCATCGACGTCACCATGCAGGACATCGCCGAGCGGTCGCTCATCGACGAGCTGCGCAAGGTGAACGGCGACATGGGCGTGGCCATACTCATGGAGGTGCAGACGGGCGACGTCAAGGCCATGGTCAACATGACACGGTGCGCCGACGGCGAGTACCGCGAGATAATGAACAACGCCATCAGCTACAGGTGCGAGCCGGGCTCGGTGTTCAAGCCGGCCTCGATAATGGTGGCGCTCGACGACGGCGTGGTCGACACGAGCTACGTCATACACACCGGCAGCGGCGTGATGGACATGCACGGGCGCTTCATGAAAGACCACAACTGGCGCCGCGGGGGCTACCAGGACATCAACGTGGCCAGGGCGCTCGAGGTGAGCAGCAACATCGGGGTGAGCTACGTGATAGACCGTTTCTACTACGACCACCCCGAGAAGTACGTCGAGGGGCTCTACCGCACGGGCATAGCCGACGACCTGCACATACCGCTCGTGGGCTACGCCAAGCCAATCATACGCATGCCCAAGAAGAACAAGCGCGGCCAATGGCTCAATTGGAGCAAGACGGCGCTGCCGTGGATGAGCATAGGCTACGAGACACAGGTGGCCCCGATAAACACCGTGGCGTTCTACAACGCCATAGCCAACGACGGCAAGATGATGAGGCCGCGGTTTGTGAAGAAGGTGGTGAAGAACGGCGAGACCATCATGGAGTTCCCGCCCGTGGTGCAGAAGGAGCGTATATGCAAGCCGCAGACGGTGCGCACGCTGCAGACGGTGCTCGAGCACGTGGTGAGCCAGGGCCTTGGCAAGAAGGCCGGGTCGAGGCTTTTCCGCGTGGCCGGCAAGACGGGCACGGCCCAGGTGTCGAAGGGGGCGGCCGGATACCACAGCGGCACCGTTGACTACTGGCTGAGCTTTGCAGGCTACTTCCCCGCCGACGAGCCCCGCTACAGCTGCATAGTGTGCATACGCAAGTCGGGGCTGCCCGCATCGGGCGGCGGTATGAGCGGCCTGGTGTTCCACCACATAGCCGAGGGCGTGATGGCGCGCCACATAAAGCTGAGCATCGACGACGCCCGCGACCCGTCGGCGGCGATGGTGCCCGAGGTGAAGTCGGGCAACGTCGTGGCTGCCGACTACGTGCTGCGCGACCTCGGCGTGGCGTCCAACCGCGACTGGGGCGGCACCGGCAGCGCCGGCACCCCGGTGTGGGGCAGGGCCACCACGGGCCCCAAGGCCGTCGACCTGGCGCGGGTGAACACGCCCAAGGGCACCGTGCCCGACGTCAGGGGCATGGGCGCGAGCGACGCCGTCTACCTGCTCGAGAGCCAGGGGCTCAGGGTGAGGCTGCACGGGCGGGGCCGGGTGAAGCGCCAGAGCTGCGAGCCGGGCACCACGCTGCGCCGCGGGCGGGAGTGCGTGCTCTATCTGGAATAGGCCCGCCGGGCCCGCGCGGCGCCGGCCGACGGCGCCAAAGGCATACATACGAACCAAAACATAAATGCAATATGACACTTAGCGACTTGCTCAAGAATGCCGGCCCGGCGCGCATAGTAGGCGACGCGGGGGCCGAGATAACGGGAGTGCAGATTGACTCGCGGCGCGTGAAGCCCGGCGACCTGTTCGTGGCCATGCGCGGCACGCAGGCCGACGGCCACGCCTTCATACCCAAGGCCGTGGCCCAGGGGGCCGCCGCCGTGCTCTGCGAGGAGCTGCCCGCCGAGGCGGCGCCGGGCGTGGCCTACGCCGTGGTGCCGTCTACCGAGGACGCCGTGGGCCCGGTGGCCACGCTCTTCTACGGCGACCCGTCGCGCAGGCTCAGGCTTGTGGGCGTCACTGGCACCAACGGCAAGACCACCATAGCCACGCTGCTCTACGAGATGTTCCGCAAGATGGGCCACAGGTGCGGCCTCATATCTACGGTGTGCAACTACATCGACGGCGAGAGGCTGCCCGCCGACCACACCACCCCCGACCCCATAGAGCTCAACTCGCTGCTGGCCCGCATGGTGGCCGAGGGCTGCGAGTATGCCTTCATGGAGTGCTCCAGCCACGCCATAGCGCAGAAGCGCATCGGGGGGCTGGCCTTTGCCGGGGGCATATTCACCAACCTGACGCGCGACCACCTTGACTACCACAAGACGTTCGAGAACTACCGCAACGCCAAGAAGGCCTTCTTCGACTCGCTGCCAAAGGGGGCTTTCGCCATAACCAACGCCGACGACAGGAACGGGATGGTGATGGTGCAGAACACCAAGGCCACGGTCAAGACCTACTCCACGCGCTCGATGGCCGACTTCAGGGCCCGCATCGTGGAGTGCCACTTTGAGGGCATGTACCTCGAGGTGGACGGGCGAGAGGTCGGCGTGCAGTTCATAGGCAAGTTCAACGTGAGCAACCTGCTCGCCGTTTACGGCGCGGCGGTCATGCTGGGCAAGCAGCCCGACGACGTGCTCGTGGTGATGAGCACGCTGCACAGCGTCAGCGGGCGCCTCGAGCCCATCAGGTCGCCCGAAGGCTTCACGGCCATCGTCGACTACGCCCACACGCCCGACGCCCTCGAGAACGTGCTCGCGGCCATACACGAGGTGCTCGGCGGCAAGGGGCGCGTGATCACCGTGTGCGGCGCGGGCGGCAACCGCGACAAGGGCAAGCGCCCGCTGATGGCCCAGGAGGCCGTAAGGCAGAGCGACACGGTGATAATAACCAGCGACAACCCCCGCTTCGAAGACCCGCAGGACATCATCGCCGACATGCTCGCCGGGCTCGACGCCAGGCAGATGAAGAAGGTGGTGAGCATAGCCGACCGCCGCGAGGCCATACGCACGGCCTGCATGATGGCCCGCAAGGGCGACGTGGTGCTCGTGGCAGGTAAGGGCCACGAGGACTACCAGGAGATAAGGGGGGTGAAGCACCACTTCGACGACAAGGAAGAACTGAGGAAGGTGATGGGCCTGGCCTGACGCCGGGGCCGGGGGCAGCGGTAGCCGGAGGCGTTTGCGCCGGGCTGGCGCGGAATGGCAAGACGGCCCCCGCGGCCGCGCCGGATGGCCCCCGCCGCATTGCCAAACGGCCTGTTCCGCGGGCCCGGACGGCACGTTCCGCGCCGCGCCTCAAAGTAATGAAAACGTAATAAAGCAAGACATGTTATACTATCTGTTCCGATTCCTCGACCAGTTCGGCATACCCGGGGCCCACGTGTGGTCGTACATATCGTTCCGCTCGCTCATGGCCCTGGTGCTGTCGCTGATAATCTCGGCGTGGTTCGGCGAGAAGTTCATCAAGTACCTGCGCCGCAAGCAGATTGCCGAGACGCAGCGCGACGCGTCCATCGACCCCTTCGGGCTGCAGAAAGTGGGCGTGCCGTCGATGGGCGGCGTGATAATCATTGTGGCGATACTCGTGCCCGTGCTGCTGCTCGGGCGCATGCGCAACATCTACATCATACTGATGATAGTCACCACTGTGTGGCTCGGGCTGCTCGGCGGGCTCGACGACTACATCAAGATATTCCGCCACAACAAGGAGGGGCTGCGCGGCAAGTTCAAGATTGTGGGCCAGGTGGGCCTCGGCCTCATAGTGGGGCTGGTGCTCTACTTCAGCCCCGACGCCGTGATGCGCGAGAACGTGGCCATAGAGAAGCAGCAGACCGAGGAGCTGGTGGTCAAGCACCGCAGCCAGGAGACCAAGTCGCTCAAGACCACCATACCCTTTGTCAAAGGGCACAACCTTGACTACTCGAGGCTGATGTCGTTTTGCGGCAAGTACAAGACGGCCGCCGGCTGGGTGCTCTTTGTGGTGATGACCATACTCGTGGTGACGGCCGTGTCCAACGGGGCCAACCTCAACGACGGTATGGACGGCATGTGCGCCGGCAACTCGGCCATCATCGGCGTGGCCCTGGGCATACTGGCCTATGTGTCGAGCCACATCGAATATGCCGCCTACCTCAACATAATGTACATCCCCGGCAGCCAGGAGCTGGTGGTGTTCATGTGCGCCTTCGTGGGCGCGCTCATCGGCTTCCTGTGGTACAACGCCTACCCGGCCCAGATATTCATGGGCGACACGGGCTCGCTGACCATAGGGGGCATCATCGCCGTGGGCGCCATCATCATCCACAAGGAGCTCATGCTGCCCATACTCTGCGGCATCTTCTTCGTCGAGAGCCTCAGCGTGATGATGCAGGTGTGGTACTACAAGATGGGGAAGAGGCGCGGGGTGAAGCAGCGCATATTCAAGCGCGCCCCCATACACGACACCTTCCGCACCGAGGACAGGCAGCTCGACGCCGACTGCCGCTACCTGTGGCGCGGGCCAAAGAGCGTGGTCCACGAGTCGAAGATTACCATCCGCTTCTGGATAGTGACCATCATCCTGGCGGCGCTCACCATAATCACGCTCAAGGTAAGATAGCGGGGGAGGGTTAAGAATTAAAAATTAAGGAATAAGAATTAAGGATTAAGAGTTAAGAACGGGCTGCGCGGTGTGGGCGGAAGGCTGGGGGAAAAGGCTGATGTCTGCACTCCAAGCTAAAGAATTAAACGTTAATAATAAAAAGTAAAGAGAGAGCTGAGCGGTGATAGTCGAATGCAAATGCCTGTACTCCTGCACTCCTGCACACCTGTCTCCTAAAGGCGTGCTCCGGTACTCCCGCATTCCGATTGCCATCACTCCTGCAACTCCTCATAAAAACGATACGGAAGGATGAAAAGAATAGTGATATTAGGGGCCGGCGAGAGCGGCGCGGGTGCCGCCGTGCTGGCAAAGAAAGAAGGCTTCGACGTCTTTGTGTCCGACATGTCGGCCATCAAGGACAAGTACAAGCAGATGCTCGACAGCCACGGCATAGCCTGGGAGGAGGGCCGCCACACCGAGGAGAAGGTGCTGCGGGCCGACGAGATAATAAAGAGCCCGGGCATACCGTCGGACGCCCCGATGGTGCTCAAGGCCGTGGAGCGCGGCATCCACATCATCAGCGAGATTGAGTTTGCCGGGCGCTACACCCGCTCGAAGATGATATGCATCACCGGCAGCAACGGCAAGACCACCACCACGTCGCTCATCTACCACATCTTCAGGCAGGCGGGCTACGACGCCGGGCTGGCCGGCAACATCGGACACTCGCTCGCCCTGCAGGTGGCCGAAGACCCTCACGAGTATTACATCATCGAGCTGAGCTCGTTCCAGCTCGACAACATGTACGACTTCAGGGCCAACATAGCCATATTGCTCAACATAACCCCCGACCACCTCGACCGCTACGGCAACTGCATGCAGAACTATGTCGACGCGAAGATGCGCATCATACGCAACCAGACGGGCGACGACGCGTTCATCTACTGGAACGACGACCCCATCATCCGTCGCGAGCTCGACAAGTATGACATCAAGGCCGTGCAGTGCCCGTTCTCCGAGCTCAAGGAGCGCGGCAGCATAGGCTACATCGAGGAGGGCCAGTACAAGATAGAGTGGCCCACGCCATTCAACATGGAGCAGGAGTCGCTCAGCCTCACTGGCCGCCACAACATATACAACAGCCTGGCCGCGGGCATCGCCTCTAACATCAGCGGCATACGCAAGGATGTGATACGCAAGAGCCTCAGCGACTTCCCCGGCGTGGAGCATCGCCTCGAGAAGGTGGCCACGGTGCGCGGCGTGCTCTATGTCAACGACTCGAAGGCCACTAACGTCGACGCCTGCTGGTATGCCCTGGAGAGCATGAAGACCAAGGTGGTGCTCATACTCGGCGGCAAGGACAAGGGCAACGACTACAGCGCCATACGCGACCTGGTGGCCGAGAAGTGCTCGGCGCTGGTGTACCTCGGCGCCGACAACGCCAAGCTGCACGCCTTCTTCGACCCCCTGGGCCTGCCCGTGCGCGACACCCACTCCATGCGCGAGTGCGTCGACGCCTGCTACGAGCTGGCCCAACCCGGCGAGACGGTGCTGCTCAGCCCCTGCTGCGCCAGCTTCGACCTGTTCAAGAACATGGAAGACCGCGGCGAGCAGTTCAAGGACATGGTAAGGAAGCTATAGCCCAAGGCCCGCCCCGGGTGCCCGGCCCGCAGCCCGGGCCGCCGCGTCGGCGGGCAAACCAACCGTAACGACAATGAACAAAAAGCTATCCAACATATTCAAGGGAGACAAGGTCATCTGGATGGTCTTCTTCTTCCTGTGCATGATAAGTGTGGTCGAGGTGTTCAGCGCATCGAGCTGGTTCACCTACAAGAACAACAACTTCATCATGCCCATAGTCAAGCACTCGGGCACCATACTCACCGGAGTGGCCGTGGCCGTGCTCACGGTCAACATACCGTGCCGCTACTTCAAGCTCATGACCCCGTTCCTGCTGCTGGTGTCGTTCCTCACGCTGGTGTGGGTGCTCATGGCCGGCGAGACCGTCAACGGCGCGCAGCGCGTCATACCCATACTGGGCTTCACCTTCCAGCCGTCGGAGATAGCCAAGGGCACCATGATACTGGCCGAGGCCCAGATACTGAGCGCCATGCAGGGCGAGCGCGGGGCCGACAAGAAGGCGTTCAAGTACATACTCTGCATATCGCTGCCGCTGGCCTTCCTCATCATGCTCGAAAACCTGTCGACGGCCGTGCTGCTCTGCGTGGTGGTGCTGCTCATGATGATAGTGGGCCGCGTGCCCATGGCGCAGGTGGGCAAGCTGCTGGGCGTGGTGGCCGTGGGCGCCGTGCTGGCGCTGACGCTCGTCATGGCCGTGGGCCACGACAAGGGCCGCGAAGACCCCAGGCTGGCCAAGACCGAGGTGCTCGGGGCCGACGGCTTCGGCGCCGAGGGGCAGAAGAAAGACGAGACGGTGGTCGAGAAGCTCTTCCACCGTGCCGACACGTGGAAGGCCCGCATCGACGACTTTCTCGACGACACCTACATACCGCCCGCCGACTACGACCTCGACCGCGACGGCCAGGTGGCCCACGCCAACATAGCCATCGTGTCGAGCAACGTCATAGGGCGCGGCCCGGGCAACTCGGTGGAGCGCGACTTCCTGCCCCAGGCCTTCTCCGACTTCATCTTCGCCATAATCATCGAGGAGACCGGCATAGGCGGCGCCATCGTCGTGGTGTTCCTCTACATAGTGCTGCTCTTCCGCACGGCGCGCATAGCCAGCCGCTGCGAAAACAACTTCCCGGCATTCCTGGCCATGGGGCTCGCGCTGATGCTCGTGGTGCAGGCCACGTTCAACATGCTCGTCGTGGTGGGCTACGTGCCCGTCACGGGCCAGCCCCTGCCGCTGATAAGCAAGGGAGGCACGTCGACCATCATAAGCTGCGCATACATCGGCGCCATACTGAGCGTGAGCCGCTCGGCAAAGAAAGCCGGCAGCTCGAGGCGCGGCGACAGCCAGCCCGGCGCTGAGGCCGAGGCAGCCTGACCCGCGCCCGGGGCCAGGCCCAGCGCCCAGACGGCCCCCGCCGCCATGCCGGACGGCCCGTCCGGGATGCCCAAACGGCCCCCGCGGCACAGCCAAACGGCCCGTATTGCCAACTGACTGTGATACAGCGCGCTCGGAGGCGCTGCGCCGCAGGGCCGCGTTTTCCGCCGGAGCCTTAAAAATATGCGGGTAAAATTAGCGCAAACAAGATAAAATTAGTACTTTTGCAGAAAATACAACACTCATTCGGACATGGACGATGAACTGAGGATAATAATAAGCGGCGGCGGCACCGGGGGCCACATCTTCCCCGCAGTGTCAATAGCCAACGCCATCAAGGCGCAGCACCCCGGGGCAAAGATACTCTTCGTGGGGGCGCTGGGCCGCATGGAGATGCAGCGCGTGCCGGCGGCGGGCTACGAGATAAAGGGCCTGCCAATATGCGGCTTCGACCGCAAGAACATGCTGCACAACGTCAAGGTGCTGTTCAAGATATGGAAAAGCCAGCGCATGGCCCGGCGCATCATACGCGAGTTCAGGCCCATGGCGGCCGTCGGCGTGGGAGGATACGCCAGCGGGCCCACGCTCAACGAGGCCGCCAAGATGGGCGTGCCGTGCCTGCTGCAGGAGCAAAACTCGTATGCCGGCGTCACCAACAAGCTGCTGGCCCGCAAGGCCCAGCGCATCTGCGTGGCCTACGACGGCATGGACCGCTTCTTCCCCTCCGACAAGATATTGAAGACCGGCAACCCCGTGCGCCAGTCGCTCACGCAGGTCAAGGCCACGCGCGAGGAGGCGCTGGCCTCGTTCGGCCTCAGCGCCGGCCGCAAGACCATACTCATAGTGGGCGGCAGCCTCGGCGCCCGCACGATGAACGAGAGCGTGCTCGGCCACCTCGGCGAGATAAAGGCGTCGGGCGTGCAGTTCATTTGGCAGACGGGCAAGTACTACTCGGAGCACATAGCGGCCGAGCTGGCCCGGCGCGGCAAGCCCGCCAACCTCTACGTGACCGACTTCATAGCCGACATGGGCGCGGCATACCGCGCGGCCGACCTCGTCATCAGCCGCGCCGGGGCGGGCAGCATATCCGAGCTGTGCCTCGTGGGCAAGCCCGCCATACTCGTGCCGTCGCCCAACGTGGCCGAAGACCACCAGACGAAGAACGCCATGGCCCTCGTGGCCAAGGACGCCGCAATATGCGTGAGCGACGCCCAGGCCCCCGCCACCGTCATCGCGACGGCGCTGGAGACCGTGGCCGACAACGAGCGCATGGCCCTGCTCGCGGCCAACATCAGGCGGCTGGCAATGCCCGACGCCGCCGACACCATAGCCCGCGAGGTGGTGCGCCTGGCCCGGCAGGGAAGGTGACGCGGCCCAACGAACCAACAGAACAAACTAACACAAATGGAACAGAAAGACATAAAGGCAGTTTACTTCATAGGCGCCGGCGGCATAGGCATGAGCGCCCTGGCACGCTACTTCATGGCCCGCGGGCTGGTGGTGGCCGGATACGACAAGACGCCCACGCCGCTCACAAGGCAGCTCGAGCGCGAGGGGATGCTGCTGCACTACGAGGAGAACACCGACGAGATACCCCACGTGTGCAAGAACAGCAAGGCCTGCCTCGTGGTGTACACCCCGGCCATACCCGCCGACCACGCCGAGCTGCGCTTCTTCCGCGACGGGGGCTTCTGCATAGAGAAGCGAGCGCAGGTGCTCGGCGAGCTCACGCGCTCGCACAAGGGCCTGTGCGTGGCAGGCACGCACGGCAAAACCACCACGTCGGCCATGTGCGCCCACATCATGCACCAGGGCCACCTTGACTGCAACGCCTTCCTCGGCGGCATAGCCAAGAACTACGGCACCAACTACATACTCAGCAAGAGCGACTACGTGGTCATCGAGGCCGACGAGTACGACCGCTCCTTCCACTGGCTCAGCCCGTGGATAAGCGTGGTCACGGCCACCGACCCCGACCACCTCGACATATACGGCACCAAGCAGGCCTACCTCGAGAGCTTCAGCAAGTACACCTCGCTCATACAGCCGGGCGGGGCACTCATCATGCACACAGGGCTCGAGATGCAGCCCCGCCTGCAGCAGGGAGTGGAGCTGTACACCTACGGGCGCGACGCCGGCGACTTCCATGCCGAGAACATAAGCATCGAGGGCGGCGAGATAACGTTCGACTTCGTGTCGCCCGCAGGCCGCGTGGCGGGCGTTAGGCTGGGCCAGCCCGTGCCCATCAACATCGACAACGGGGTGGCCGCCATGGCCATGGCACAGCTGGCCGGGTGCACCGCCGACGAGCTGCTCTACGGCATGGCCACCTACGGGGGCGTCGACCGCCGCTTCGACTTCAAGATACGCACGCCCAGGCTCGTGCTGCTCAGCGACTACGCACACCACCCGAAGGAGATACAGCAGAGCGTGGCCAGCCTGCGCGAGTTGTACGCCGACAGGCACATCACAGCCATATTCCAGCCCCACCTCTACTCGCGCACACGCGACTTCTACGCCGACTTCGCCCGCAGCCTGAGCCTGCTGGACAACGTGGTGCTCTGCGACATCTACCCGGCGCGCGAGCAACCCATCCCCGGGGTGACCTCGAAGCTCATCTACGACAACCTGGCCGAGGGCGTGGGCAAGGAGATGATAAGCAAGGACGAGGTGCCCGACTATGTCAGGTCCCACGACTTCGACGTGCTCGTGGTGCTCGGGGCGGGCGACATCGACAGCTACATGCCCCAGATAACCAAGATACTGCAAGAAAGGACAAAAGACTGAGCCGCCCCACGGCGGCTACGGCGACATGCCAATGATGATGAAGCTAAACTGGAAGAAAACAGCCCTGGGCGCCCTGAGCGCCGCCCTCGCCGCATACCTGCTGCTGGCCGTCACCGCATTCAACAAGCCGCAAGGCAAGGCCACGGTGTGCACGCAGGTGAAAATCAACATTGCCGACAGCTCGGTCGACGGCTTCCTCGACGCCGACGAGATAAAGCGCATGCTGCAGGGCAAGGGTATCTACCCGCTGGGCAGGCCCATGGCGGCGGTCGACACGCGACTCATCGAGGAGACGCTGCGCCGCAGCCCGTTCGTGGCCGGGGCCGAGGTGTACAAGACCGACGGCGGCTTTGTGTGTATAGACCTCAGCCAGCGCACGCCCGTGGTGCGCGTCAAGTCGGCGTCGGGCGACGACTACTACGTCGACAACCACGGGGGCATCATGGCCAACACGCGCTACGTGAGCGACATCGTCGTGGCCACGGGCCCCATAAGCCGCGCATACGCCAAGCGCGTGCTCACCAGGATAGGCAACACCATAGCCTCCGACAAGTTCTGGCAGAGCCAGGTGGTGCAGCTCAACGTGCTCGCCGACGGCTCGATAGAGATGGTGCCGCGCGTGGGCGACAACATAGTGTACCTCGGAAGGCCCGTGGGCGTGCAGCGTAAACTCGACAGGCTGCGCAAGTTTTACAAGTACGGGCTCAGCCGGGTGGGCTGGGACACGTATTCGTACATAAGCCTCGAGTTCGACAACCAGATTATCTGCAAGAAGCGGCAGGCCCCGGCGCCGGTGCAGGCACCCGCCGAGTGACAACGACACCAAAACCGACAACAAGAAAAAGAAATAATGATGGCAGCAAAGGATTTTATAGTGGCAATAGAGCTCGGCTCTTCGAAGATGACCGGAATAGCCGGGAAGAAGAACCTTGACGGCAGCATCAACGTGCTGGCCGTGGTCAGGGAAGACTCCTCGTCGTTCATCCGCAAGGGCGTCGTCTACAACATCGACAAGACCGCGCTATGCCTGACCAACATAGTGAGCAAGCTCACGGCGCAGCTCAAGACCGAGATAACCCAGGTGTATGTGGGCGTGGGCGGCCAGTCCATACGCAGCGTGCGCAACGTGATAGCCCGCGACCTGCCGGCAGGCACCAAGGTCACACAAGACATGGTTATCGAACTGATGGACGCCAACCGCAACATGAAATACCCCGACCAGGAGATACTCGACGCCGCCGTGCAGGAGTACCGCGTAGACACGCAGCTGCAGCTCGACCCGGTGGGCATACAGTGCTCGCGGCTCGAGGGCAACTTCCTCAACATCCTCGAGCGCAAGGCGTTCTACAAGAACCTCAACAAGTGCTTCGAGACAGCCGGCATCAACGTGGCCGAGATGTACCTCGCGCCGCTCGCGCTGGCCGACAGCGTGCTCACCGAGGCCGAGCGCCGCTCGGGGTGCGTGCTGGTCGACATGGGGGCCGACACCACCACCGTGGCCGTGTTCAGCAAAAACATACTCAGGCACCTGGCCGTCATACCGCTGGGCTCGGCGAACATCACCAAGGACATAGCCTCGCTGCAGATGGAGGAGGCCGACGCCGAGAAGATGAAGCTGAAGTATGGCAGCGCATACACCGACAACACCGACATCGACAACTCGCTCAAGCTGCCCATAGACGCCGACCGCAGCGTAGAGAGCCGCAAGTTTGTGGAGATTGTCGAGGGCCGTCTCGAGGAGATAATAGAGAACGTGTGGTACCAGATACCGTCGGAATACTACGACAAGCTGCTCGGCGGCATCATCCTCACCGGAGGCGGCTCGAACATGAAGAACATCGAGCGGGCCTTCATGAACCACACCCACGTGGAGAAGATAAGGGTGGCCAAGTTTGTCACCCACACCATACACTCCACCAACCCCGACATAACGGTGAAGAACGGCACCATGAACACCGTGCTCGGGCTGCTTGCCAAGGGCGACATCAACTGCGCCGGGGGCGAGGTGGTGCCCGGCGGCGACATCTTCACCTCGGCCAAGCCGGCCCAGAGCGCCAGCGAGCAGCCGCCCAAGGCGCGCCAGCCCCACGAGATACAGCCGGGCGTGGTGCAGACCGAGGCCGAGAAAAGGCAGGCCGAGGAGGAGGCCCGCCTGAAGCGCGAAGAGGAAGAGAGGCTGGCCCAGGAGCGCGAGCAGGAGGAGAAAAGGCGCCTTGAGGAGGAGAAGAAGCAGAACAGCCCGCTCCACAAGTTCATCAAGCGCATCAAGGACATAGGCCGCGTCATCATCTCCGAAGAGTGAGGCCCAGAGCCGGGCGCAGCCCCGCCGGGGGCGCCGCGCCCACCATCCATAACCCGTAACAACAATGAAAGATATGGCAGACAACAGCAATTACCCAAACAACATAGTTGACTTCGGAGCTCCCGAGAAGGAGCACAGCATAATAAAGGTCATCGGCGTGGGAGGCGGCGGAGGCAACGCCGTCAACCACATGTACCGCGAGGGCATACACGACGTGACCTTCGTGCTCTGCAACACCGACAACCAGGCGCTCAACGACTCGCCAGTGCCGGTGCACCTGCAGCTCGGCAAGGAGGGCCTCGGGGCCGGCAACAGGCCCGAGCGCGCCCGCCAGGCTGCCGAGGAGAGCCTCGACGACATCAAGGCCATGCTCAGCGACGGCACCAAGATGGCGTTCATCACCGCCGGCATGGGCGGCGGCACCGGCACCGGCGCCGCCCCGGTGATAGCCCGCGTGAGCAAGGAGATGGGCATACTCACCGTGGGCATTGTCACCATCCCGTTCCGCTTCGAGGGCGCCCGCAAGATTGACCAGGCCCTCGACGGCGTGGAGGAGATGGCCAAGCACGTCGACGCGCTGCTCGTAATCAACAACGAGCGGCTGCGCGAGATATACCCCGAGCTCACCGTGCTCGACGCCTTCGGCAAGGCCGACGACACACTGAGCGTGGCGGCGCGCAGCATTGCCGAGATAATCACAGTGCACGGGCTCATCAACCTCGACTTCAACGACGTGAAGACCGTGCTCAAGGATGGCGGCGTGGCTATCATGAGCACCGGCTACGGCGAGGGCGAGGGCCGCGTGAAGAAGGCCATCGACGACGCGCTGAACTCGCCGCTGCTCAACGACAACGACGTGTTCAACTCGAAGAAAATACTGCTCAGCATATCGTTCTGCGGCGAAAACGACGGCAAGGACGGCCTGATGATGGAGGAAATGAACGACGTGAACGACTTCATGGCCAAGTTTGGCGGCGACTTCGAGATAAAGTGGGGGCTGGCCACCGACCCCGAGCTGGGCAAGAAGGTGAAGGTGACCATACTGGCCACGGGATTCGGCATAGAGAACGTGGAGGGAATGAACGGCCACCTCAAGCGCCACACGCAGGAAGACGCCAACCGCATGGCCGAGGAGCAGGAGAAGGCCGCCGAGCGCCAAGACCGCCGCAACCGCTACTATGGCAACGAGGCCGGCAGCATGAAGTACAAGCGCCGCCCGCACATTTACCTCTTCAGGCCGGAAGACCTTGACAACGACGACGTAATCTCGGCCGTAGAGCAGACGCCTACCTACAAGCGCACGCGCGAGATACTGGACAGCATACACTACCAGGCGGGCAACATGGCGCCCGACGTGCAGAAGCCCGACGACGACACGCCCGCCGAGCCGGTGCAAGGAACCATTAGGTTTGCATGAGCCGGGGCCCGTGGCCTAAGCCGTGCTAAATAAACTATACTATCATGACACTATTTGAACAAGTAAGCAAAGACATCGTTGCAGCAATGAAGGCCAAGGACAAGGTGCGCCTCGAGGCCCTGCGCAACATCAAGAAAGTGTTTCTCGAGGCCAAGACCGCCCCGGGAGCCAACGACACCCTCGAGGATGCAGACGCGATGAAGATACTGCAGAAGCTGGCCAAGCAGGGCCACGACTCTGCCGAGCTCTACGCCGGGCAGGGCCGCCAGGACCTGGCCGACGCCGAGCTGGCGCAGGTGGCCGTCATCGAGGGCTACCTGCCGCAGCCTCTCACGGCCGAAGAGATAGAGGCTGCCGTGCGCGACATCATAGCCCAGACGGGCGCACAGTCTGTCAAGGACATGGGCCGCGTGATGGGAGTGGCCTCGAAGCAGCTGGCGGGCCGCGCCGACGGAAAGTCAATCAGCGAGGCCGTCAAGAGGCTGCTGGCCTGACAGTGGGCCGCAGGCCGCTGTCCCCCGCCATCCACGGGGGGCGTGACGGCATGAGGGCGGGCCGCACTTGGAGCTATCCGAGTGCGGCCCGCCTTGCTTTGTGCTCGCCCCCGTGGCGGGGCTTTGCCCCCAATTGGGCATCAGGGCCAAAAGTTTTTCTGCGTCAGTGATTACTTCATCAAGCCACCCTTTTGCCACAGCCTGCCCGGGTTGCCCGATTGCCCATGCCGGCCCTTTTGCCCGGTGGCGCTGTGGCCTGGCTCGGCCGGGGCGGCCCTCAGTGTGCCGTGGGGCGGGCGGGGGCCATC
>NZ_JACJJL010000002.1 GCF_016899955.1 Marseilla massiliensis
GCTCAAGGTAGCGCACCTCGGCCTCGCACTTGGGGCAAGTGCCAAGGCAGTCGCCTTTGTAGCGGCATTCCGACGTTGCAAACTCGATATCGTTGGCCACAGCTATCTGCCGACGAATCTCTTTCAGTATCTTGCATGTTTGTTTTCCCCGTGCCATGGTCATTATTCCAATCTGAATATTATCGGTAGGCTTAGCCTTACATTTGCTTTTCTGCCGTTATGCCTGCCGGGCTTGAAATCCGGCAAGAGCCCTACCACCCTTATTGCTTCTTTGTCTAACGCCGGATGCAGGCTTCTCTTTATCTTCGGGTCGCGCACACGC
The DNA here is from genome assembly GCF_016899955.1 of Marseilla massiliensis. Lineage (GTDB taxonomy): Bacteria > Bacteroidota > Bacteroidia > Bacteroidales > Bacteroidaceae > Prevotella > Prevotella intestinigallinarum. The sequence continues at coordinate 323 of NZ_JACJJL010000002.1, forward strand.
CCATGCGTATCTACACAGAAGTCAACAATGACCCGGCCTTGGATGCAGTTTTCAGCCAGCCCTTCCGGGTATCTCAGGTTGTCTAAGATAAACTTATGCAATGCCTCAGAGCCTCCCGGGAACTCCGGCATTTCTTCCACAACGGAATATATTGTATCAGAGCCGTCGGTCACTTCATAAGGCGGCACATCATAACCCGGCACTTCGCCCACTGTTCGCATAACCTCCGAATCATCCGCCCGACCGTCGCCGCCAGCCGCACACGGTTTACGAGGGGCAACCAGTAACATTCCTTCTACGGCGGATTCATCCTCTGTGCCAACAATGTCTGACACATCACCACTTACTGACGGCACTTCAACCTTCTCTTGCAGGGCCACAGTATCCCCTTGCAGCTCTTTGTCGGGCGGTGGCGCCGACGAGCCTCCACAGCCTGCCATGAGCACCAGTCCGGCCGATATGCCGGCCACTGCCACCGCCTTTCCGGCAAGGGAGCGGGCGCGCAACTGCCGCTCAAGGTAGCGCACCTCGGCCTCGCACTTGGGGCAAGTGCCAAGGCAGTCGCCTTTGTAGCGGCATTCCGACGTTGCGAACACAATATCGTTGGCCTCAGCTATCTGCCGACGAATCTCTTTCAGTATCCTGCATGTTTGTTTTCCCCGTGCCATGGTCATTGCTTTTTATTTTATATGTGAACAAATCGAACCGGCTGAACCCAAGCTCTTCAAGTGCAGAGCGGCTTGCCGCACGGTCAGCATCATTGTTGTAGCCTGGAATAAGCGGTATGCGGACGATGCAGTCGCCCTGCCGCCCGGCTCCGACTATCAAGCGGAGGTTGGCTGCCACAAGGTCGTTGGCTTGCCCGGTGTAGCTCTGGTATATGCCGGGATTCATGTCCTTTATGTCTATTATGAACGTGTCTACCACCGGAATGAGAGTCTTCACCCATTCGCCAGGCACATTGAGCGAAGTCTCTATGTTGATGCGCCACGCAGGGCCGCACAGTTTGCGGAAGTCGCAGATGAACTTTGGGTAAAGGCATGGCTCGCCCCCGCCGAATGTAACGCCCCCGTGCGTGGCCAGAAAGTATAAGTTGTCTATGCTGGTCTCGGCATACAGCTCGTCGGGCGTGTATTCCCTGAAACCGTCGCCACCGCCAAGCGACTGCGGATTGAGGCAATGGCGGCAACGCAGAGGGCAGCCATGGAAAGCCGCGAGTGTGGTAACGCCATCACCGTCGGTCGAGAGGCGATGGCGGATTATGCCTATCATCTTAACCTTCTGCCCATTCATAGATACACTTACACTAACCATGCAAAGATAATAGTTTCCATGGCAACAGCCAAGAGGGCCATCTGTTTATTTCCGCAAGCATGGTTTTCCGACCACTTCTGCGGGATTCCCGCACAACAAGTATGACATCAAATGATGAAGAAGGCAATTTGCCGGCAATATGCATAACGCGGCCATCACACCGCTGAATATTCTTATCCGCATTTACACCATGCCGCCCAAAGGCTTCCAAACTCCCGACGGCTGCCTGATTGCGCCTTTGGGCCGCCGCAGCCAGCCAAGTCTTCGACTATGGCGACAACAAGCCTGCACGTCAACAGCATGGAATAGCCTCGGGCCATGGGGCCGGGATGAAACCCCAAAGCTACTTACCCATGGTCTGCTTCACTTTAGCCAGAAGCCCGGGAATGTCAAGATGCTGCGGGCACTTGGCCATGCACACGCCACAGCCAGTGCACGAAGAGGCCGGGTCGCCACGCTGCACCGGCGACATAGACACGGTGTAGTCGGCCATGGCGCGCTCCATGTTGCCGTGCAACAGATAGTTATTATACACATAGGCGAAGATGTAGCCTATGGCAACGTTCGCCGGACAGGGTATGCACTGGTAACACCCGGTGCAGTCAATATGGCCCGGGGCGTGGCGGTAGGCATAGACAGCAGCTCCCAAGGCCTCGCGCTCGGCGTGGCTCAGCATGTTTGGCCTTGCCTTTGCGGCATATCCGAGGTTCGCCTCCACATCGGCCATCGCCCCCATGCCGCTTACGGCTACACTGACCTCGGGCATGTCCCACAGATAGTCGAGCGCCCACTCCGTGTCGGGCTTGCTCACACAGGTAGAGGCAAGCGCGTCTTTCATGCCTTGCGGCAGGTGGGCCAGGAAGCCCGTGCGCACGGGCTTCATCACGGCCAGCCCCATGCCGTTGGCCGCGGCATATTTCGGGCCGAGCACACCGGCTTCATACTCATAGTCAAGATAATTGTGTTGGATGAGGCAGAAATCCCATGCGGGGGTATACTCAACCACCCGCTTGAACAACTGCAAGCTGTCATGAAACGAGAAACCCATAAACCTGATCTTGCCCTGTGCCTTCAGTCTCTCCATCTTCTCTATAAGCCTGTATGGCAGCACATAGTCGTTCCAACCACAGTGCATTATCATGTGGATGTGATAGAAGTCTATCACATCAGTGCCGATGGCACGGCGCGACTGGTCGAAGAACTTCTCGAAGTCGTCGGCGCTCTGCATCTCCCACCACGGCATCTTCGACGTCACGTAGACCCTGTCGCGCCATCCGCCGGCAAGAGCCTTGCCCACGGCCTGCTCGCTCTCGCCCCCAAGGTACACCCGGCCGGTGTCTATGTAGTTGACGCCGCCCTCGATGGCGCGCCGAACCATGGGCGTGGTCTGCTCAAAGTCTACATGCCCGCCTTTCATGGGCAGGCGCAGCATGCCGAACCCGAGCGCCGACACGCTGACGCCCGTCCGTCCCATGGGGCGGTACTGCATGTTTGGGTTGTAGTTAAGTATGCCTTTCGCCCTCTGTTCGCGGGCGGCCTGCCTTCCGGCCTCGCGGGCAATGGCCTCCGGCCCTGCCGTGGCGCCCACAGCCGCGGCAATCAGCCCGCTCTTTATAAAACTCCTTCTGTCCATAGTTTTGGTTTATTCCTGTTTGTCAAGTCCCAGCAGCCACGCCGGGTTGCGGCGCACCAGCCTGTCGATGTCGCCGATGGCTACGCCTGCGCCCTGCAGCCTGGAAATGCAATCGCGCATGCCCTCCACCGGGTGGGGCATGACCGCCTGGCCCAAGTCGGTAGAGACGAAGCTCCTTGACGGGTCGATGCCAACAAATGCGGCAAACTCTGCGATGCCCTGGCGCCGGTATTGCGGCATCCCGGTGCCCTCGCCCCACAGGCAGGGCAGATAGCAAAACTCTATGTAAGCGCCGAGGTCTATGCACTGCTTTATCTGGTCGGGCGTCATGGTCCAGTAGTGTGAGTTGGCGTGGGTGACAACAAACTTGCCCACACCGACCTCACGCGCCTTGCGCGCAAGGGCTATGCTCTCTTGCGGCGAGGCGTGGCCTGTGGCAAAGATGATGCCGGCCTCGGCACATATCTCCATCACACGCACCACCTCGGGCAGCACCCTGCCGCTGTCGTCGACCACGGCAATGCCGCCCGTTGCCCTGCCTTCACACCGGCAGTGGTAAGCGGCATCGAGCGTGGGCATCCAGATGCACCGGCACAGGCCGCCGCTGGTCTGCACCGCCTTCTGGGCCGCAAACACGTTGACCTTGTCGCCATGCACCCTGTTCATGCACACACTCCCGAAGCACTGGGCCCCCGGCAGGGCTTGCCTGATGATGTAGGCCCGGTCGTGGCAGCTGAAATCGTTTGACTTGAACATGACGGCACGGTAACCGGCACGCACAGCGTCTTGCATGAAGCCAAACTCATCTGCCGAGCGCTCGCGAGAGTCGGGCCGGCAATGCAGGTGTATGTCGCAGACGCCCTTGAGCATACCGTCGCCCGTGGCGGCACCGGCCGCCTTGCTGCCCTGACCCTGCATCAGGGCCACGGCCCCGGCCGGCATGACCGATCGCGCCATCAGGGCGCCTCCCGTAAGCACGGAACTCTTGATGAAGCCCCTGCGGTTGATTCTTCCTATGTAATCCATCGCTTCATTTTTTTGCAAAAGTAATAATCACGCGGCCGAAAGCCGGAAACATATTTACAGAGCTTTGTAACGCATTTACTGATTATGCAGTGCCGCCGATACGGGTTGGCCGGAAAAGCCTTACTTTTGTGACAGGCTAACAAACGAAGACAAAAACATGGCAGAAAAACCAATACGACTGGATACGGTGGACGATTACGACAGGCTGTTCGGCCTTGAGACGCTTCACCCGCTGGTAAACGTAATCGACCTGGCCACCGCAACGAAACACCCGACCCACTTTACCGTGAACTACGGGATATATGCGCTGTTTCTCAAAGAGACCAAATGCGGCGACATCCGCTATGGCCGGCAAACCTACGACTACAGGGAAGGCACGATAACGAGCTTCTCGCCGGGGCAGGTTTCGGAGACCGAGATGCAGGAAAGCATGAGGCCGACAGCACGCGGCATTGTGTTCCACCCCGACTTGATAAAGGGGACATCGCTCGGACGGGAAATAAAGAACTACTCGTTTTTATCTTACAACTCGACAGAGGCGCTGCATCTGTCGGCCGACGAAAAGGGCATCATGCTCGACTGTCTGGCAAACATAAAAACAGAACTGCTGCGCCCGGCAGACAAGATGAGCAAGAGGCTCATTGCAAGAAACATACAACTGCTGCTCGACTATTGCCTGAGGTTCTACAACAGGCAGTTTGCCACACGCGAGAAAAGCAACAGGGACATCCTGACGAGGTTTGAGGCGCTGCTCGACGACTACTTCCAGAGCGGCAAGTCGAGGTTAAACGGACTGCCCACTGTGAGGTATTTTGCCGACAAGGTGTTTCTGTCGCCCAACTACTTCGGCGACCTGATAAAGAAGGAAACGGGCAGAAACCCGCAGGAATACATTCAAGGCAAAACCATCGACACGGCAAAGACCATGCTGGCCGACACCGGCAAGGCCGTCAACCAGATTGCCGACGAGCTGGGGTTTCAATACTCACAGCACTTCAACAGGGTGTTCAAGAAGGTTGCCGGGTGCACGCCGAGCCAATACAGGAAATGGCTTGCTGCCACGTGAATGCCCCAACCGGGCGGCCCCACAGCCAATACCCCGCAAAGCCTTATGCATCTTAAATTATGCCAAAGGCCGTTTGGCATTGCAAAAAGGCCCGTTTCAAGTCATGAAAGAGGTCGTTTTGCCGGCCGAAACGGCCCATATCGCCAACCCGCTGGCAATGAGCCGGTTGACAAACGCAGAACATGCGCAACCACATTAGCCCCGGTGGCTTTCATGCCCGGGGCCATGCTACCGCCGACGGCACCCCTTCACCGGGCCCGACAGCGGACTGAGGAGCCATGCACATACAAAAAAAGCAGCCCTAAGGCTCACGCCCCCGGAACTGCAAGATAACGATATCAATAACTAAAAACTTCTTTCTAAACAAAGGCACGGAGCAAGCCTTTACGGTGTCCGCCACCTTTTCGTCAGAGCGACTGCCCATATTCACCGTGAAATGGCAACAGTCTGCCTTTCAATGCAATACCTATTAACTAAACCTTAAGTACCAACCGTCTCACGACGTCATTACGATCACTTTCGTATGTTATCCTCTCAATCTTTTGTTTTACCTTTATAATGACGATACCTACATTCGTGTCATCCTTTCAATACTAACCTTTCTGCCTTTTATCCTGACGTTTGTCAAACAACCTTTTTACCTGACTATATCATTACTTAACTTTTTTGTCTCTATCATCGAATCTCTATTCATCATCATCCTTTTCACGATGCAAAGTTACAACTATTGCCGTTACGTTGTTCAAAATATGGCCGCATATTTCAAAACTGGCCATTTCTTTTGATATAAATCAACGTTTTGTGCGCGAACACAGGTCTTTTGTGTTCGCACACAACTGTGTTTTTTGCTACGAAACGCCCAGACAGGCAATTCGCCCCCTACCGGCCGCCATGCCACCGGCGATGTGCTCCTGTCGCCATTCGCGGCCTGCCGTGCGCTTTCGTACCGCTGCAGGCATCTTGCCGGCCACCTTGCCTTGGCGCAGCCCGCTGCTCCACCGGCAAAGGCGCCAGCCAGACTGCACGGCAACACAACTGAATCACTTCGGAATATGAAGACCAACCGGGGCTCAACCACAAAGCATGGCCACCGTCGCGTGGCCATGCCCCCACACCGCTACGGCATCACCGGCAAGCTGAGCCCCGGCCGACAGTTTGCCAACAAAGCGCCGGCAGGCAAGCCACCACGCCGTGGCCATTGCCTGCAACAACAAAAATGGACGGCTACCGATTCACATCGATGCCGTCCACTAAAAATATATAACCCTAAAATCCATACTTCTTTTTCAAATGAGAAAGGGGCTTTCAAGCTCTCCCATCCTCATACCTGTTGCAGCTTTCGCTGCAAACAGGGTTTTACATCTGGTCTAACAACCTTTCTACCTTCCTCACATTATCAATTGTTACCCTGATAATCTTTACCTTAGCCAATACCTTTCGTTACCTATTGAGTCTGTCCTGAAATCTTAAGTACCAATCTTTACCTATTCTGTTACCCTAGAATCTAATTACCTTCGACTAATTATCTTTTTTCCTTTTGACGTTGCAAAGTTACTACGTTTTGCCGAAACGGCAATGCAATAAATATGTTTTAAAACATAAAAGGGGCTTGTTTTTGACCTAAATCAACTAAATGTGTCCGCACACAACGGTTTTTACCGCTTTTCGGCGGCCCAATCCCCGCCTATCTGCCCGGCCACCATGTTGGTCAGCTCCACAAAGCGGGCCACGCTGAGTTGCTCGGGGCGCATGGTCATGAGCTCGCCGTCGAAAAACCCCTCGGCCACGGCCTTGCCTCCGAACAGTGGCTTCAGGCTGCCCCGCAGCATCTTCCGCCGCTGGTTGAACACCGTCTTTACCACCCTGCGGAACAAAGCCTCGTCGCACCCGAGGTCGGTAACCCCGTTGCGGGTCATGCGTATCACGGCACTCTTTACCTTTGGCGGCGGGTTGAACACGCCCTCGTCGACGGTAAACAAATACTCAACGTCGTACCATGCCTGCGTGAGCACGCTGAGTATTCCGTAGGCCTTGGTGCCCGGGGCCGAAGCCATGCGCTGCGCAACCTCTCGCTGTATCATGCCGGTGCAGCACGGTATGAGGTCTTTATTGTCGAGCATCTTGAAGAAAATCTGCGATGATATGTCGTATGGATAGTTGCCCGTGAGCACAAACTGGCGCCCGCCAAACACCAGGCTTAGGTCCATGCGCAGGAAATCGTCGGCTATCACGTTCTCTTTCAGGCGCGGGAAACGCTCGTGCAGGTAGGCAACGGATTCGGAGTCGATCTCCACCACCTTCACTTCGCGGGGCTTTTCCATCAGATACTGGGTGAGCACACCCATTCCCGGGCCCACTTCCAGCACCGGGATGTCGGGGCACGAGTCTACAGTGTCGGCTATGCGCCGTGCTATGTCGAGGTCGGTCAGGAAGTGCTGGCCGAGGTTCTTCTTTGGTTTTACTTGCTTCATGATGGATGCAAAGGTAGCTGAAGTTGGATAAAAAACAAAACAAAAGCCCCTGTTTTTAACTTTCATGCCTCATTACACATTATTTATATAATAAGCGCGACAGGCCGCCGGCCTCCGGCCATCCATATTTCCATCCATTCAATCCACCGCCGGGGCCATGCCTGCCGCGCCGTTCAAAGTGCCGGGTGAGCGGCGTCAGTAGTAGTGTTCGTGGTATACCTCGAAATACAATATGCCTCGTTCGGGGCTTATGGTCACCTTGTCCTCACGCGCAAGCCACCCTATGGCACACGCAAGCTCCAGCGGCCCAAGCCCGGTCTTGCCCACCAGCTCTTCCCAAGAGCACCGTTTGTCACTCAGCACGTTCCATACCGTGCCGGCATCCCTGCCAATCTTTTTCTTGTCCATGCCTGTTTGTTTTATTGTCAACAACTATTTTAACTTTCATTCGCAACGGCCTTGCAGCGCATACACCTATGTGCGCTCGCCCCGATGGTAAGGCAGCAGCATGCAAAGCAGGGCGCCGCCTGCGCATATCCATACCGTAGAGCCCGTTATGTCTTTCATTGCCACGAGGGTGGCCTGCTTGGCCACCGGCCCGAGCACGGCCGCCGACGCCGCTTGGGCAGCCTCGACGGCATCACGGCCCAGCCTCTTGCCACCGGCCTCGACAGCTGCAAAGCGTGCTGCCGCCTGCTGCCTGTCGGCGCTGTAGTCGTAAGCCAGGCGTGTCGCGTAGTGCCTTTGGCACTCCTGCAGCCAGTTGGCGTAGACCGAAGTGCCTATGGCCGGGGCCACGACATTGCGCACAGCAACCATCAAGAAGAGCCACGTGGCGAAATAGCGCGCGGGCAACCGCTTCATGGCAAAGGCGCACGTGACCGAGTAGAGCACCAGCATGCCCGAATAGTGCAGCAGCGTTGGCGGTATGGTGTGGCCGTAGTCGCCCATCGTCTGGTAATGGAAGAACATGTAAAGGTTGGCTCCGAGCATCAGGGCAAAGCCCATGGCGTAAATATAACGGAAGTGAATACGGCAACGCACACACACCAGAGACAACGCCATGCCGGCCACGCAGCCCGGCATCGCCCAGCACGACACACGGGCACTGTCAAGGTTTCCCGCGCAGGTAGACAGCTTCAGGTAGGTGGTAACAAACAGCGTGCTGCTGTTGACGAGCATCAGCAGCACAAAGATGCCGATGCCGTACCACGTGTAACGATGGCCGAACAGACCCGCCTCGAGCAGGGGGCGCTCCGCCGTATGTGCCGCAAGCCACAGGTAAAGCCCGCCGCCGACAGCCGCCACTGCCAGTGCCACGCGCATCGAACGGCTGTCAAACCAGTCGAGTGTCTTGCCGAACACAAGCATGTAGCACAACGCCCCCATGGCAACGACCAGCAAAACGGCATCGGGAAGGCGGCTTGACGACAGTCGGCAACCCTGAGACGGAGCCTTGCAAAACGTCAGCATGACCAGCAGGATGGCCGCCAGCATCATGCCGACGACAAGCCAATAAGTGTATTCCCAGCTAAACTCATAAGCCACCCATGCCGAGACGAAGTTGCTAAACTGCACTATGCACAGTATGCAACAGTAGAGCACGGGCATCAGCACCGTCCGGGCATGCTCGCCACGGTATGCCTCCGAGGCGGTGGGCGGGTCGTGCAAGAACATGTCAAGCGTGTTTATGCCAAGCATATACGGCGCTATCACAAACGTGGTATTGAGCACCAGGGCCACCCGGACAAAGCCAATGAGAAAGCTGCACAACGCCAATAGCGGCAGGTTGCGGCTCACGGCGCACACCACATTGAGCAAAGCCAGCACGGCATAGCCGCCTATGTAGACAGCCTTGACGTTGCGGCCACGCAGATAGGGCACCATAAACGGAAACACCATCGACATGCCTATGCTCGCACAAAGGCTCAGAAACTGGAACTTTTCGGTCAGTACGCCCATGCTGCCGGCCATCTCGTTGATGTTGCTCAGGTAGGTTCCGCCCGAGAAAAACAACGGCACGAACAGTGTAAGCAACACCGCCACGCCTGCCGGCTTGGGCATCCAGCTGTGGAAAGGAAAGCTCTCTGTCATACGGCATGCGGTCTAAAGGTCTGCTTTCACCACGCACATCATGCCTGCCACGAGGCGTGCGTTGTCTTCGTCGGTAATGTCTGTGAGCGAGATGCGCACAGGCACACGCTGCTGTATCTTCACGAAATTGCCGGCAGAGTTGTCGGTTGGCACCATCGAATATTTCGAGCCGGTTGCCGAACTTATGGCCTCCATCCTGCCTTTGAACGTCTCCCCGGCGAAGGCATCGACCGTAACGGTCACCTCCTGCCCCACCACAAGCCGCTCAATCTGCGTCTCCTTGTAGTTGGCAACCACCCACTTGTGGCTGTCGGGCATTATTGTGGTGAGCGTCTGGCCCGCATTTACAAACTGTCCTTCCTCAATCGACCGCCTCCCCAGGTAGCCGTCGCACGGTGCAGTCACCACGGTGTACGACAGGTTGAGCCGCGCCAGCTCTACGTCGGCCTCTGCACGCATTATCGCCGCGTCGGCGTTTACCTGCCGTTGGCCTACCTCCGACACCGACGAGAGGGCAGCGTCGCGCTGCTGCATGAGGGCAACGACACGCGCACGGGCCATTTCCAGCTGTGTCTGATACTGCTCGACGACTATCTGCGTAGCCGCTTTCTTTTCGAGCAACTTGCCGTATCGGCGGCAATCCTTCTCAAGCTGGGCTACCTGCAACTGCGCCTCGGCTATCGAAGCGTCGTATACCGACGCGGCATCCGACGCGGTTTGCTTCGTGTTATCGACCACCTTGCGCCCGCTCCGGGCATCAATCAGCGCTGCCTCAGCCTGTTTCAGCCTGATACGGTACTCGTCATCCTCAATCATAAGTATGGTATCGCCTTTATGCACATACTCATGCTCAGTGAAACTCACCTTCTTTATGTAACCCGGCACACGGATGTTGACCGGCGAGATGTATTGCTCCACCTGGGCATCGTCGGTAGTTACGCTTTTCCTGTGGCCGATAAATAGGGCTGCCACCTCCCATATCCCCAATGCAACAAAGGCCAGCGCCACTATTGCGGCAACTCTCCGGGGCATCGAAACACTTGTTCCGACCTGTTCAACAGACTTATCATTTGTTTCCATATACCACGTATTATGTTTTTACTTGCGTTTCACGTCAACATCACATCAGCGCGTCAGCTCATCAAGGGCGCCCGACAGCTTGAGCAGCTCGAGCCTGGCCATGTCGCACATGCAATGCGCCTGCACGCAGGCCGACTGCGCGTTGCGCAGCCTCATCTCGTCTTGCAGCAGCTCGGGCATGGATGCCACGCCCTCCTTATACTTCTCTCCGGTCACCTCATATACGCTGACAGCCTGCCTGTAGCTCTTCTGTTGCGTGTTGAAAACCTCGATGTTGTGGCGCAGCTGTAGCAGGGCGTCGCCGTAGTCTTTGTCCATCTGCTTGCGTTTCTGCTCGTATTCCACCATGGCCTGATGCCGGTCATACTCGTATTGCCGCCTTCTGAGCCGCTTGTCATTGCCGTCGAATATCGGTATGTGTACGGTCAAGGCCAGGTAAGTGTTGCCGAACCAGTTGTGGGTTTCGCCGTCTGTGTGGAAGAAATGGCGGAGTTTTTCCTGATACCCGACAGCCCCCAGCTGCCCGCCGAGCATCACCGAAGGCACATAACCGGCCCTGACAGCCTTTGCCTGCCGCTCTGCCAGCTCGCCCTTTGCGGCAATCAGCCTCAGTTCGGGCAGCATTTCGCTTCTCACCCCGATATAGGCCGCCGGCACATCGGCCGCCATTTCAACGACTCCGACCGAAGTCTCGGGCGGCAGGTCGAGCAGGAAGCGCAACAGATTAAGTTGCTGTTCGTAAAGCGTGGCATACCTGTCGCGCTGCGCCGTGAGGCTTTCCATGTTTATCTTCACCCTCGACAGGTCTGTTTCCATCACCACCCCGCCTTTGAACATTTCCTCCGTTATGGCATAGAGTTCCTTCATCCGGCTTATGTTCTCGTCAAGAAGCCTTTGCTGCAGCTGCGACGCCTGAGCCAGGTAATATACGTTTCCGATTTGCACCGTGAGGTCTTCAACCGCCTTTTCATACCCCAGGCTGCTTAGGTTAACCAGCGTTTGCGCCACTTTGCTTGCCGCCAGGATGGTCTGGCTGTACAGCGGCACGCTCACCTTCACGCCCGCCGCCACTGCATACTGCATGCTTTGTATTTTCTGCCACGTGGGTTCGTCGGGGAAATCATTGCCCAGCAGCGTGCCCGAGGTCACGTTGGCAGGTTTCATGAAATAGTCTGTCAGCATGAAATCGGCCGCAATCACCGGCAACAAACGCGAACGGCTCTGGGTCAATGCCGTACGGCTCTTCTCCATGTCGATGCGACTTTCAGCGAGCGTGAGGTTGTTTCGTATGCCTGTCTCGATGCATTCTTTCAATGACATCACGCCCCCTTGGGCGCAGAGCGCCGACGGCAGAGCCGCCAGCAGCACAAACATTAGTCTCATATTCATATCAGTAGCTTCGATTGTTTGGGTGCAAAGATAGCGGGAAACGGCCTCTCTGAAAAGTGCAAAACAAGCGGAAGACTGTGCAATTTCAACGAATGGGCATTAAAAACAGCTGTATTGGTATTGGAATATTGGCAAAAATTCGGTTAATTTGCATCGTAATCAGCAACCAACGACATGGAAAATGAGTTTTACCGGATGCTCGACATCGACCAGCTATTGGCCAATTATGCCACCGTTTCAGAAAACAAGTGCGGCTTTTTTCTGTGCCGCCGCGGCAGCGCCGACCTGTTGCTCAACAACAAGAGCTTTCATGTCGAGGCGGGAATGATGTGCATATACACCCCATACACGTTTATCAGGATAGTGCAACACAGCCCCGACATTGGCGGATGCCTGATGGAAGGCGGGCTCGACGCCATACAGCCGGCGCTTTCAGACATACACATTGCCGACCGGCTGCACATACGTTCACATCCGTGCGTGAGGCTTGGCGATGCCCAGGTGGCACGCATCGAAGAGCTGTTCAACACCATCGGCAACCGCACTGCGCTTGCCCGGGAGTCGTGCAGTCCCCGCTCGGCCCGCCTTCGGGGCATGGTCGTACAGTCACTGTTGCAGGCTTTCTGCCTCGAAGTGCTTGACATTTACTTCAACTGTGCCCCTGTCGAAGAGCAGCCACAAGACTGCGAGGAGCGCATATTCAACCGTTTTTTCATGTCGGTGTTCCGCAACTGCGAGCGCGAACGCGCCGTGTCATACTATGCCAACGAGCAAAGCCTGTCGCCAAACTACCTCTCGTCGGTCATCAAGTCGCATTCCGACCGCACTGCCATGCAATGGATTGAAACGCTAACCATACTGAAAGCCAAGCACAGCCTGCGCTTCACAAAACTTACAATAAAGGAGATTGCATATAAGATGCACTTTCCCGACCAGTCGGTCTTTGGCCGTTATTTCAAGAAACACTGCGGTATGTCGCCCTCTGATTACAGAAACAAGGCTGCAGAATGACTGTGCCCACCGGCCTGCGGGGCTGCAATGGCCCGTCAACGGCTGGCATGTCGGCTACAAAGGCAATAAAGGCAGCCCCACACCCTGTGCCCCCCGGTCACGGCTTTTCGGCCCCTGCCTGTGCCGGCGGGTCATCGCCGGCGCTGCGTCTGCCGGTGTCGAAAGATTGGGCGGGGCACTGTTCGGCCGCCATCTGCGGCGTGTCGTCGGGAAGGCTGTAGCGCATTTTGCGGTCTTCAAGGTAAATATGGTTGAGCGTAAACTCCAGCGAAAGCAGCGTCTGATTGCGTTTCTCCCCGGCCAGTTCGCACTCCCACACTGTCAGGCAGTGCCATCCCATCTCAGCCAGCCGCCTTTGCACGTCGACGTCACGCCTGCGGTTGCGGTCTATCTTGCGCCTCCAGAAGTCGGTGTTGGTCTTGGGCAGGTGAAAAGCCTTGCAGTCGTGGCCGTGCCAGAAGCACCCGTTGACAAATATTGCCGTGCGGTATTTGCGCAGCACGATGTCGGGCCGGCCGGGCAATCTGGGGTGGGCCAGCCTGAAACGGAATCCCCTGGCAAAGAGATAGCGGCGCACAATCAGTTCGGGCCTGGTGTCCCGACTGTGTATTGAAGCCATGATGCGGCTCCGCTTCTGTCGCTCACGGTCATTGTCCATAGGCAAACAAACATTGGTTGACATTGCCGGCGGAAGCCGGCTGAGGCGTCAGCCGCTCACTCTTCCACCCTGACGGCAATGATGCGTATGTCGTCCAGCGGTCGGTCGTAGTCGTCGGTGTCGGCCTCGAGCATTCGTTCAACTACGTCGAGGCCTTCGGTGACCTCGCCGAACACGGTATACAGGCCGTCGAGCTGCGGCAGGCCTCCCACCTTGCGGTATGTTGAAGCCATCTCGTCGGTCATTGTAGCCCCGCCGCCCAGCGTGTCAAGGCGCTGGCGCTGCTCGTCGACGACGGCCGTGGAATGGCGCTTGCCCCATACGATATAAAACTGGCAGGCATCCGACTCGCGCCCGGGGTTAGCCTCGTCGGCCTCGCGAGCCATGGCCACGGCCCCCCTTTTGTGGTACAGCCGGGGCAACCGTATCTCGGCCGGAATCCTGTAGTCGAGCGTGCCGCCGCCCAGCATCTGGCCCGGTTCGGCCCTCTTGCTGCCGGGGTCGCCGGCCTGCACCACGAAGTTTCGCACCACACGGTGGAACAGCACACTGTCGTAGAAATGGCTGCGCGCCAGTTTCAGGAAATTGTCACGATGCGCCGGCGTCTCGTCGTACAGCTCAATGCGTATGTCGCCGAGCGTGGTCTGCACAACGACCGCCTTGCGTGCTGCCGCCTGCAGCGCGCCGGCCAAGGCGAAGGCCATGATGAAAGAAATAGCCAAATGCTTCATGTCATGATTGTTTTGTAATCGAATTCTGCCATCCTCCCCTGAAAAGGCGCAGCAAGAAGATGGCCCCCCTGAACGTCAGTTCTACGGCCATGGCCGTCCAAACGCCCCTCAGGCCGTAGTGAGGTGCCAGTGCCGCCGCCAGCGTCAGGCGCACGCCCCACATGCTGAGAAGGTTCATGACAGCCGGTTTGAGCGTATCGCCGGCCCCGATGAACACACCATAGCACACGATGGCGGCCGCAAACATCGGTTCGGCAAACGCCTCGATGCGCAGCGCCGCCACACTGAGCTCGCGTATGGCCTCGACCGGCGTCATCACCGACATGAGGTTTGGCGCGAAAACATACATCAGCACGGCCATGAACGTCATGACAACCATGCCCATGGCCACCGAAAGGCGTGCGAAGCTGCGCGTAAGCGCCCGCTGACCGGCCCCTATGCCCTGGCCCACAAGCGTGGTGGCGGCGTCGGCAATGCCGTATCCGGGCATGTAGCACAAGCTCTCGACGGTTATGGCAAAGGTGTTGGCGGCTATCGAGATGTTGCCCAGCGGGGCCACGATGGCCGTGCTCACTATCTGGGCCCCGCCCATCAGTATCTGCTGCAGGCCCATGGGGGCGCCTATCCTGAGCGCCGTGCCCACGCAGTCGGCCGTTGGCCGAAACGAGCCGGGCCTGTGGCGCAAGGCCAGGTGGGGCGAGCGGAAAAGCAGCGAGTAGGCCATCAGCATGGCCGAAACGAAGATGGCGCACAGCGTGCCGAGGGCTGCGCCGGCCACACCGAGCCCTACCTTGAATATGAAAATGTAGTTGAAGCCCACGTCGAGCAGGCACATCAGTATGTTGAGCACGCTGGGCACCTTCATGTTGCCGCTGCACTTGAGCATGCTTCCCGACAGGTTCTGCAACTGATAGAAAGGCAGTGCCAGCGAGAAAATCAGGAAATACATCGACGAGTCGTGGGCAATGTCGCTGCCGCCGCCCAGCCAATAGGGCAGATGGGCGTGGATGGCGATGCCCAGCAGCATGAGCATGGTGCTGAAGACGAGGGCGCACACAAGCCCCTGGCGCAATATGCGGCGCGCCCGCTCGAAGTCGTTGGCGCCGATGGCGTGGGCCACCTGCACCGAGAATCCCATCGAGGCCGCTGCCAGCAAGCCGCTGAACAGCCACGTGGACGACTCTACCAAGCCTATGGATGCCGACTGGCGCGCGCCCAGACTGCCCACCATCGATGCGTCAATGAAGAACATCACGATGGCCGACATCTGTGAAAGTATTGACGGAACGCTAAGTTGGGCTATCAGTCGCAGCTTCTCGCCGCGCGTCATGGTGCGCCCCTCACGGATGTACGACAACAGTTCGTCGCCCTTGTTCTTTCCAAACATCGAGTTGCCTTTTTCTCTTTTCGTTATGAAGTTTACCCCTCATGCATGCCGCCACCGGCGCCCCGAGGGCCGTGCTGCCCGCAGCCGGCATGCGCCACCATTCGTGGCGGGGATGCAAAATTACTCATTTTATTCTTTTCCGGCAACGGTTTGGGTGGAAAAAACAGGGGTAGGGCCGCGGCGGCGGCCCTACCCGGCAAGGCCCGGCAGGCCTGTGTGTCAACGCCCTACGGACCTACCGGCCTCGTAGGCCTTTGCCAGCGAGGGGTGGCCGGCTATGTCGCCACGCTCGTTGACGCCGCCGGCAAACACCACGCCGGCCAGCCTTGACCGCTCGAAACATGCCACCCAGCCTTTCAGCGCCGTAACGGCGCCATCGGCCGTGGTCGGTTCGTCTTCGGCGGCAGAGGCCAGCAAATAAACGTCACGAAACTTGTAGTCGGTGCCGTAAACCGGGTTGGAACGGTCGATCATGGTCTTCATCTGGCCGCTCACGCTGTAATAGTAAACCGGCGTGGCCCACACCACCACGTCGGCGTCGTGAATCTGCTGCCCGATGGCGTCGGCGTCGTCGCGCATCACGCAGCGGTGGGTGTCCTGGCAGGCCAGGCAGCCGCGGCAAAAGCCTATGGCCTTGCGGGCCAGGCTCACCGTCTCGACATTGTGCCCTGCCTCGGCGGCGCCGCGGGCAAACTCATCGGCCAGCGCGTCGGAGTTGCCCCCTGTGCGCGGACTGGTCTTGATAATAAGAATGTTGCTCATAGACAAGTGTTTGTTGGTTTCTTAATGCTTCGTCACTGATTGCCGCCTGCCACCACCGCCGCGGCCCACTTGCGCGCGTCGTCGGCCCCCGAGTTGAGCAAACGGCCGTCGCCCCAGGTGATGCCTTGGCCATACAGCCGCTTCAGTTCGCCCACGCTGTTGGCTATGGTGCTGCCCCCCGAGGTGGCAAATGGCACCACGCGCTTGCCGTCGAAGTCGTAGGCCTCCATGAAGGTGTATACTATGCGCGGGCACTGGTTCCACCACACGGGATAGCCGAGGAAGACAACATCATACCGCCCGACAGCGGCGCTGCTGTCGGCCAGCGCCGGCCTCGACGCCGGGTCGGCCATCTCGACCGAGCAGCGGCTCGACTTGTCGCGCCAATCGAGGTCGGCAGCGGTGTATTCCTTTGCCGGCCGAATGCGATAGAGGGTTCCGCCGGTGGCCTCGGCCACTGCCTTGGCCGCTGTTTCGGTAGTTCCCGTACAAGAGAAATAGGCCACAAGAACCTTGTTGCCGCCGGACGTCTGTCCGGCCGTCTGCCCGGCCGGCCGTGGGCCGCCCTGCCGTGCGGTGCACGATACGGCGAGCATCATGGCCGCCGCGATAAATCCAATTGCTTTAACCATATCCGATATGCTTTATTGTGGTGCCTGCCCGAAGGCCGGCACCGGTGTTCCACCAATCCGGCGCAAGGCTATGGGCAGCCCGCCGGGCCGCTCTGCACTGCCCGCGCTCTGTTTTCTAAATGCAAAGATACTTGTTTTCGGCTGTAAACCGAATATCGCCATTACCGAAACGCCAACCATTTTTACTGATATTCACGCTGGCCTTAGAGCACAGTCGCCACGGCCATAGGCACCTGCAGGGCGCCGGGGCCCGCAAAGCTGCAACCTCATTGCCGTGACTTTATCCCTCTGCCTCGGCCTGTGGCGCAACCCGACAAGGCGTGGAAGCCTGGAGCCAAGCGCCTGTGAAGCATTGCACTATATCACCGCAAGCCAGCCGGCGGCCTTACGGAAACAAGGAACAAAATAGTTACAACGCCGGGATGCGGCCCACGCCATGCCATGGCGCACCGGCCATACGGCCCTAACGAGGCCGCAAAAGCGCCCGTTTGGGGCTGCAAAACGCGCCGTTTTGCCATTCAAAACGGTCCAAACCGCAACCCTCTGACAGCCAGGCGGTTGCGCTGCCGGGCGAAATAATGAAACGATTTGACAAAAATGGCAACACAGCGGCGGTCTGCCTGACGGCACGCCAGCGCGGCCACCCACGGCTAAAAACCGGCTCCGGGCATGGCACAGCGGGCATGGCAACCATTGCCGGGCACCGGCTGCCAAGGCCATGTTGCACGCCGGAGCCAACAAAAAATATGGTAGCTGCACCCGTTTTGCCAAACCGAACGTGGCCGGTTTGGCGCAATGATTAACCGAAACGCCCGATATAGTGTATTTTCGACTATCATTCTCGGCAAGATACACATCTTTCCAGATATTTTTACATACATTTGCAGCGACCAATAAACTATAAACGACAATGAAAAAAACATCTTTGCAACACCGGGAATGCCTGCCGGAGCAACGCTGCAACACCGGGCCATGAGACTCTGAGCGCCAATGGATGGCAAAAACCGGCCCCGGCCCGCCTGTGGGCAATCAGCCGATGGACAGGCAACGGGGCAAAAAACCTAAAAAGCAACGACACACAGTAATTAACCTAAATTACAAAACAAAAGACAACTTACCTAAAACCAAACGTCCGGGCAGACCACGCTATGCCGCCAAAGCCATAGCCGCCATGTTTGCACGGATACCAACCCACCATTTTATACCAATAACAACCACATGAAAAAGAAAAGCATCATGAGACAGCCATGGGCGCTGCTGCTGCTGACCATGGCCGCCACGGCCACCGGCACAACCCAACATGCAATGGCCGCAGGGCCGCAACAGTCGGTGCAACGTGAGGCCTCGACCATCAAAGGCGTCGTTGTAAACGAAGAGGGTGAACCCATCATCGGGGCCACCGTGAGGGTGAAGGGCACTTCGACAGGCGCCATCACCGACATCAACGGCAGGTTTGAACTGAAAAGGACTGCAACCGGGGCAGTGATAGAGGTGTCGTACATAGGCTACAACACTGCAAGCGTAAAGGCCACCACCGGCAACATGGCTGTCACGCTGCACTCGGCAGCGACAAAGCTCAACGACGTTGTAGTAGTGGGCTACGGCACCATGCGAAAGAAAGACCTTACGGGAAGCGTCACGCAGATAAGGCCCGAGAAGCTGGCCGATGAAAACCCCACAACCGTACAGGACATCCTGCGAGGCACCCCGGGCGTCAACGTGGGATATAACGCCTCGGCCAAGGGTGGCGGCTCGATGCAGATACGCGGCCAACGGTCGGTGTATACCGACAACGGCCACAACGAACCGTTCATAGTGCTCGACGGAATGCCGTTCTACGGTGAGCTGTCGGAAATCAACCCCGACGACATCGGACAGATAGACGTGCTGAAAGACGCGTCGTCGGCAGCCATATACGGAGCGAAAGCGGCCAACGGCGTCATCATCATAACCACGAAGAAGGGCAAGACAGGCAAGCCCACGATAAACGTGACGGCCAACCTGGGCATAAACACCAAAAGCAACTACACGTTCGACGTTTACGGCCCTGACGACTACATGCGCTACCGCGAAGACTGGTATAAGGCCGGCACTTACGGCATGGGGGCCGACGGCAAGTACGGGGCTTACAAAGCCACCGACAAAAACGGCAATCTCGTGGCGCAACCGGGCTACTACGACACACCGGCCAACGCGGCCGCACGCTACGGCATAGACCGCAACACGTGGGCCGGCTACTCTAACAACGAGGAGGGAGAAAGCGACAGGTCGATATACGCCAAGCGCCTGGGGCTGCGCGACAACGTTTTGGACAACTATCTGGCCGGACACACAACCGACTGGTACGACCACACGTTCCGCACCGGCATCAACCAAGACTACAACGCGAGCATATCGGGCGGCAGCGACCGCATGAACTACTACCTGTCGGGCGGACTACTGAAAAACCAAGGGGTGATAAGGGGCGACGACTACCGCGCCATAAGAGTAAACATGAAGCTGCAGGACAAGGTGACCGACTGGCTGGAGATAGGGGCCAACGTAAACTTCCAAGACCGGTCTGACGAGAGCCAGCCCGTGGGGCTGGGCACCAACTACTGGGACAACAACCAGTTGCGCAACTCGCCCTACTCAAACTACCGAACCGAAGACGGGCAACTGGCCCAGTATCCCATGAACAAAGCCGACTTCGGAGGATATAACTACGACTTCGAACAGCAGTACATCGACCTCGAAAAGGGCTACCAGGTCATCAACACCATAGCCAACGCCAAGGTGACGCTGCCCTTCGGGATAACGTATCAGTTCAACATCGCGCCACGATTTCAATACTTCTACAACCGATACTTCACCTCGGCCGAACGGCCCGACACCGACCCGACAGGACGGGGAGTGGACCGCGAATGGAGCAAAAACTTCGACTGGTCGCTGAACAACACCATAACATGGGACTATCAGCTCAAGCAAAAGCACCACTTCATACTGACGCTCGTGCACGAGGCAGAGGAACGCCGATACTGGAACGACCGCATCGAGGCCCGCAACATACTGCCTACCGACGCTCTTGGATTCCACAACACGCAGAATGCCACCATGACAAACTCGAAAATAAGCACCAACGACTCGCACCAAACGGCCAACGCCCTGCTGGCCAGGCTGTTCTACAGCTACGACGAGCGGTACATGGTGACGGCATCGGTAAGGCGCGACGGCTACTGCGCCTTCGGAGCAAACAACCCCTATGCCACGTTCCCGTCGGTGGCGCTGGCATGGAACTTTGTCAACGAGAAATTCTGGAAATGGGGCAACATCATGAGCACCGGCAAACTGAGGGTGTCGTGGGGCAAAAACGGCAACAGGGCACTGGCCGACCCGTACGTGGCACTGGCCGACCTGGGCTCGGGCACGGGCGGAACAATGGGCTACATAAAGACCGGAGGAGGCACGGTAGACGTGAAATACCTCAGCATCAACCGAATGGCCAACCCGCGGCTGAGATGGGAGAAGACCTCGGCCTTCAACGCCGGCATTGACTTCGGGTTCCTGGACAACCGCATCACCGGCTCCATAGACTGGTATCACATGGAGACGCAAGACATGATAATGAAGCAGCGGCTGCCCGACTTCAGCGGATTCGGAGAGATAACGACCAACCTCGGGCAGGTGAACAACGACGGAATAGAGATTACCGTCAACTCGACAAACATGAAGACGAAGAACTTTGAGTGGCGGACATCTTTCGGACTGGCATGGAACAAGAATACCATCAAGCACCTGTACTATGACTATCAGGACGTGACCGATGCCAAGGGCAACGTCATCGAGAGTAAAGAAAACGACGACAAGACCAACAAGTGGTTCATAGGGAAGCCCATCGGGGCCATCTGGGACTACAAGGTGACCGGGATATGGCAGGCCGACGAATATGAGGAGGCAAAGAAATACGGCCAAAGGCCCGGCGACCCAAAGGTGTGGAACAACCCTGACAACGACGAATACAACGCCGACGGCTCACTCAAAGCCATCGTCTACAACGATGACGACAAGGTGTTCCAAGGACAGACCACGCCCAAGGTGCGCTGGAACATGCGCAACGAGTTCACCATAATGAAGAACATCAGCGTATCGTTCAGCATGTACTCAATGCTCGGGCACAAGAGTCTGTCGGGCTGGTACCTCAACAACGACAACGGCGGCAGCATGGTAACCAAAAACTGCAACGTGTGGGTGAAGCCTTACTGGACGCCGGAAAACCCAACAAACGATTACGCACGCCTCGAATCGAGCGGCCCGACAGGAGCCACCGGCGCGCAAAAGGTGTACAACAGGTCGTTCATCAGGTTTGACAACCTGTCGGTGGCATACACGCTACCGGCGCAATGGGTAAAAAACGCTGGAATAAACACGCTGAAGGTGTATTTCAACATCAGGAACCTTGGCACGTGGGCTCCCGACTGGGAATACGGCGACCCGGAAACAGGAGGGCTCGCAACACGCACTTACACCTTCGGACTTAACGTCAGCATGTAGGAGAAGGCAAGGCAACAAGCCTCTACACAAACAACAACAATATAACCAACAAGACAACAATAATGAATACTATCAGACATATTGCTAACGCGGCATGCGGATTGGCCGCATTGATGGCTGCGGCAACATTCACCGGATGCCAAGACTTCCTCGAGCCCGACCCGCTGTCTATGTTCTCGCCGGAGAACACTTTCAACACCGAGAGCGGACTGGAGGCGACAATGGCCATGTGCGACAAGCACCTGAGAAACTATTACACGCATTACAGCAACAAAAACATCAACTTCCCGCTGACCACGGAATACATGTTCTCCGACCTTGCACTGTACAGCAAGACCGACGCCGGCTCGGGCATCTACGACGACATCGCACACAAACTGACGCCAACCGGGGGCATGCAGGACGGCGACGCCAACAGCATCTCGTTCTTCTGGAACCAGGGATACACCGGCGTCAAGTATGCCAACACCATCATTACGTATATCGACGACGTGAAGGGACTGAGCCAGGAAAAACGAAACGAATACAAAGGCAGGGCCTATTTCCACCGTGCCATCAGGTATTACTTCCTTTGCTGGCAATGGGGCGACATACCGCTCGTGACGAAAATAATATCCGTGCCTAAGCAAAACTACCGCTCAACCCGACGCGACGCCATACTGCGCATGTGCGCCGGCGACATGGAAAAGGCCGTGCAGTGGGTTCCCTCGCAAAAGGACATGGACTACTACGGCATGGTAAACAAAGAGGCTTGCCGCCACCTGCTGGCAAAACTGTACCTGAGCATAGGCGAATGGAAGAAGGCCGAGGCGCAATGCGACACGCTCATCAACATGTCGGGACTGGCGCTGATGACCGAACCCTTCGGCGAAGCGTCGGCAGCCAACAGCCTCAACCCTGAGACATGGGGCATTGAACGCAACGTGATATGGGACTTGCACAGGCCGGAAAACAAAATATCGCAGGCAAACAGGGAAACAATACTGGGCATGCCCAACTGTACTGACCAAAGCCACGTAGACTTCCTCACAATGAGGGTGCTCGGCCCGTCGTGGAACGACAGCCGGCTGAAGGCGCCCGACGGCAAGCAGGCTGTGATGAACTACTCGCGCACAAACTCCAAATACAATGAGTCGCTCGACGCACTGCGTGCTTTCGGACGCGGCATAGCCACCATACGGCCAACGCAGTTTGCGCAACACGGCATGTGGGTTGTCAACGGCGAGGAAGACACCGTCGACTACCGACACAACCATAACATAGGCAACTGGGTGAGAATGACCGACATCAAGTATAACAACCCCGACTCGAAACACTATGGCGAGCACCTCCGGCTGTACGACGACAACGGCAAGTGCCTGACAACAGACACAATACGCAACTGGTTCGACTTCCCGCTCTACAAGATATACATCAAGGACGTGTCGGCCGAAAACAACCTTGCAGCCACGCAATTCAACGGGGCGACAAAGGGAAGCAACGCCAACTGGTATCTGTTCCGCCTGGCAGAGACTTACCTGCTGCGCGCCGAGGCAAGGCTGTACCAAGGCAACACCGACGGGGCGACAGAAGACGTGAACACCATCCGCAGGCGCGCACACTGCTCACAACTGTACAACGCCGTGAACATTGGAGACATTGCAAACGAAAGGGCGCGCGAACTCTATCTCGAAGAGTTCCGCAATGTGGAACTGACACGCATCTCATACGACCTGGCACTAAGCAAGACACCCGACGAATGGGGCAACACCTACGACGCAAAGACATGGGACAAGCAACAGGGAACAGACGCCGACGGCGGAAGCTACTTCTACCAACGCATCTATCACTACTCGCTCTACAACCACACCGGCAACGGCATTGTGAGCGGACCGGCGACACTCAAGTACACGATGGACAAGAGAAACGTGTTCTGGCCGATACCAAACGACGCCATAACCGCCAACAAAAACGGGCAAATATGGCAGAACTTCGGATATGAGGGCTACGATGCCGACATACCTGAATGGGACAACTGGCAGGATGCCGTGGCCGATGAAGACGTCACCGACTGACGGCTGACCGACTGAACAAAAACAAATCCGGGCCGAAATTGCACCATGCAATTGTGGCCCGGATTCTTTATCATAAAACAAAACTAATTGTCTGACACAACAAGAGTGGCGTCAATGGTTGCCGGCGGTCTTGATTCCTATCATTATGCCAAGCGCTACAGCCGCCAGCAACACTACCACATAGACTGCCATCATTACAAACATAATCATCGCCTTGACCTCCTTTCAATTAGAAGTTGGCCTTGAGAAGCTCAACAGATGCCAAAAACAAACCGGCCGTAAGAACCGGCACAACTACGCACAATGCTACAATTCCAATCATTTCCATAATCTTCTACTTACTTTTTGTTGTTATCCTAATACTTGTTTTCTGGTGCAAAGGTACGCCTTCCGGCCGAAATGACGCCTAAAGCAAAGGCACTAAATGCGCCAAAAGCACATATATTTGACACAAATCAATGTTGTGTGCGCCAACAAACAGCAAAATCCTACGCCGAAACGAGCCGCCCCAATCGTGAGACATGCAAGCCGGCAATTGGCCGGACGGCCCCCTTCGGCACGAAGATGCCACATGCCGACATAAGCCAGGCATGCCTGCCAGTTGGCGAAACCGCGTGGTTTGAGCCACCGGCAAGCATGACACAGCCCGCAATCCGGGCCGTCGCAGCAATCGCCCACACGGCCGCATAATCACCACAAAGCCACAAACAACACCGACAAACGCAAATTATGCCCTGCCAGGGACAAGAAAACTAACCGAATTATTTTGCGTTACGCACGAAATAATGTATATTTGCATATTGATATGGAAGCAAGAAAGATAGCAAACACTTGCGTCAAGATAATAATGCCGCTGGCGTTGGGCGGAGCCATATTATACTGGATGTACCGTGGCTTCGACTTCAAGAGCATGAAAGACGTGTTGCTCCACGAAATGGACTGGACGTGGATGGCGCTCTCGTTTCCCTTCGGCATACTGGCGCAAATGCTGCGCGGCTGGCGATGGAGGCAGACACTGGAGCCTGTCGGCGAACATCCGAGGCGGTCGGTGAGCATATATTCGATATTCATCTCATACGCCGCAAGCCTCCTGGTGCCGCGAATAGGCGAGTTTACACGCTGCGGAGTGCTGAAGAGATACGACGGGGTGTCGTTTCCGAAGGCATTGGGCACTGTAGTGACGGAACGGGCCATAGACTCTCTTTTGGTGCTCATAGTCACCGGGGTGATGCTGTTGTGCCAGATGAGGGTGTTCAACACGTTCTTCAACAAGACCGGGACAAGCATGGACTCGCTGCTCGAACGGTTCTCGCCGGCGGGCTATGCAGTGACCGCAGTGTGCGCCATCGCCGCGTTGCTGCTAATACACCTACTGCTGAAGAAGCTGTCTGTATATAATAAGGTGAAGGCCACGCTGAGCGGAATATGGCAGGGTGTGGTGTCACTGAGGGGGGTCAAGAACACGCCGATGTTCCTGCTGTTCACCATCGGGATATGGGCCAGCTACTTCCTCCACTACTACCTGACGTTCTTCTGCTTCGACTTCACGGCCCATCTCGGCGTTTCCTGCGCATTGGTGACGTTTGTAGTGGGCAGCATAGCAGTGATAGTGCCTACCCCCAACGGCGCCGGCCCGTGGCACTTTGCCGTGAAGACAATGCTGATACTCTACGGAGTGGCCGACGAGCAGGCTCTGTTTTTCGTGCTAATAGTGCACTCCGTGCAGACAATGCTCGTGATATTGCTCGGCGTATGGGGCTGGGCGGCACTGGCATTCACCAAAAGGCGCAATGCGCCGGAAGCCATCGCGCCGGCAGCATGAGCCATCAGCGGGCCGGCATAAAACAATGACACAACAAGGGAAAGCCACGGGCGAGGCCAATGCCGGCAGGCAGAAGCGAGCCCCGAAGCCCACCCTAATAAAACCATAGACTATGAGTGAGATAAAAAACCTAAAGCCCGAGTGCATCTGGCGCAACTTTGACGCGCTGACACAGGTGCCGCGTCCGTCAGGACATCTTGAGAAAGTACAGAACTTCCTGCTCGACTTCGCCGCAAAGGTTGGCGTCGAAGCCTTTAAGGACACGGCCGGAAACATTGTGATGCGCAAGCCCGCAACCCCGGGAAAGGAGGGGTGCAAAGGCGTGATACTGCAGGCGCACATGGACATGGTGCCCCAGAAGTCGAAGGAAAGCACGCACAACTTCGAGACGGATCCCATTGAGACATACATCGACGGCGACTGGGTGAAGGCACGCGGAACCACGCTCGGCTCTGACAACGGCATCGGCGTGGCAGCCATCATGGCCGTAATGGAAGCCAAGGAACTGAAGCACGGACCGGTGGAGGCACTGATAACGGCCGACGAGGAAACCGGCATGTACGGTGCCAACGACCTGCCCGAGGGCGAACTCAACGGCGACATACTGCTCAACCTCGACTCTGAGACTTGGGGAAAGTTTGTCATCGGCAGCGCCGGAGGACTCGACATAACAGCCACACTGGAATACAAAGAGGCCGACACCGACCCTGACGACGCAGCCATAAAGGTGACGCTGAAGGGCCTGAAAGGCGGGCACTCGGGATTGGAGATACACGAAGGCCGCGCCAACGCCAACAAGCTGATGGCCCGTTACGTACGCGACGCCATCACCGGATGCGAGGCACGCCTGGCATCGTGGCACGGCGGCAACATGCGCAACGCCATACCGTTTGAGTGCGAGGTAGTGCTGACGCTGCCCAAAGAGAACATCGAGGCCGCAAAAGAGCTCGCAGCCGACTACAAGGAGACCTTCGAGCACGAGTATGCAGGCATTGAGAGCGGCATAATATTCACCGCCGAAGAAACCGAGACGCCCAAGAAGGAAGTGCCGGAGGACATACAAGACAACCTGCTCGACGCCATCTACGCCTGCCACAACGGCGTGCTGCGCATGATACCGGCAATACCCGCCGTGGTCGAGACGTCGTCGAACCTTGCCATAATAGACATTACAGAAGGCAATGCGGCCGTAAAGATACTTGCACGCTCGTCGAGCGAGAGCATGAAGGAATACCTTGCCAACACCCTGCAGAGCTGCTTCAACATGGCCGGAATGAAGGTTACGATGAGCGGCGGCTACACCGGCTGGGACCCGAACACCAACAGCGAGATTCTGAAGCTGCTCGAACGCGAATACCGCGAGCTCTTTGGCGAGGAGGCAGAAGAGAAGGTTGACCACGCCGGACTGGAGTGCAGCGTCATCCTCGGCAAGTATCCTCACCTCGATGTCGTATCGCTCGGCCCGACGCTCCGCTCTCCCCACACCACCGGCGAGCGCTGCTACATACCCACAATGGCACCATTCTGGGACCTGCTCAAGAAGACACTTGAGGACATCCCGGCCAAATAAGGCACGCCACCACGAAATGATATGATCACAATATGGAATGCCTGCCGGCACAACACGGCCCATACGGCAAGTTGTGCCGGCAGCTTCCTTCTGACCGACCGACACTAACCTCAACACAAAACTACATGACCACCACATTCAATGTTACCATGAACAAGACTGTAAAAGTTATGACCGCAGTATGTTTTGCCATAATTTTTACAGTGTTCGGCATCACCTACGGCATCAGCATGTATGACGGCATTGGCTTGGCCGCAACGACCGCAACCACTGTGACATTCGTCGCAGTGCTGGTTTCCATGTTCCTTAGCTACTACTATTCGCCAAAGAAGATTGTCGCAGACAGCCATTCGCTCACCATCATCCGGCGGATAGGAAAGAAAGCGCTGCCCATCCGCGACATCATCTCGATTGAAAGATATGGCGGCATGGCAACCGACCTACGCCTGTTCGGCGTCGGCGGAGTGTTCGGATTCACCGGTTGGTTCACCGGTGGAAAGGGCAAGTACTTCGCATACGTGGGCGACCACCGCAACACGGTGATGTTGACGACCACCCGGCGAAAATACGTGGTGAGCTGCGACAAACCGGAAGAGCTGGTGGCTCTTGTGTCCAGCCTCATCGGCAACGGCGGCAAGGCGTAGGCGGTAAAGCGGCGCCAACAGGCCGTAACAGATGTTTCAATAGCAAAAATATGCATGTCGGCACTTAAATAAAGTTGAAATAAATGCTGGAAGTTAAAAAGAAAATGAGTACCTTTGCACCGCAAAAAACAACAGCAAACAAAATCATGGACGATTATCACGCGGAAAACTTTAACTTGTAGGTGCCGAGGGTTCGCTCGATGAAGCTAATCCTTGACCTGAAATCATTATGGAGGATTAGCAAAATGAGAACTTACTGGAACACGGTTGGAGGGCTCACAGCCATCGACGAGTGGCAGCCCAATTGTTGGATACAAGTTACTTGTCCCACAGAAGAAGACCAGCAGATGCTGGAAGAGCAGTTCAAGATACCCGATTACTTTATCTCTGACATCAGCGATACCGACGAGCGTGCCCGCTACGAGTACGACGACGGATGGATGCTCATTATCCTCCGCATACCGTACGTCAAGGAGATACGCTCGCGCACGCCCTACACCACGGTTCCGCTCGGCATCATCCACAAGCGCGACGTCACCATAACGGTGTGCTATTACGAGACAAACATGATGATAGACTTCGTCAGCTACCAGCAGAAGCGGGGCGAAGGCTTCACCGACTACGTAGACATGATATTCCGCCTGTTCCTCTCTTCGGCCGTGTGGTACCTCAAACGGCTCAAGCAGATAAACAGCCTCATAGAGAAAGCCAAGCGCAACCTCGACCGCGAAGTGAACAACGAGTCGCTCATCGGGCTCAGCCGGCTGCAAGACTCGCTCACCTACTTCATCACGTCGATACGCGGCAACGAGACGCTGCTGTCGAAACTGAAGTTCAAGCTCCAGATAGACGAGCTTGACGCCGACCTCATCGAGGATGTGAACATCGAGATGACGCAGGCCCGAGAGACCACCAACATCTATTCAAACATCCTTGAGTCGACCATGGACACCTACTCGAGCATCATCAACAACAACATGAACACCGTCATGCGTACGCTCACATCGGTGTCGATAATACTCATGTTCCCCACGCTCATAGCCAGCCTGTTCGGCATGAACCTCGTCAACGGCATGGAAGACAGCAAATACGGATTTGCCATAGCACTCGTCATATCAGCTTGCATTTCCGGCGTTTTCTGGTGGGTTTTCCGCCACAAGAGACTTATTTAGACTTAAAAGCTTTAAAAAATAGACTGAAAATTAGGAGTTTACAATATTTTTCTGTAAGTTTGCGCCTAAATTGTGCTGTGCAAAGCGCCATAAAGAACAATTCAACACTCTGAAAGCAACATTCACACAAGGCACAATGATAGTGGCATTAAAACAATCACGGACTAAAAAGTTTGAATGATGGACTCTCAAGAAAAGACCCTCGAAATGGGCAATCAGGAAGAAATGAACAAAGTGGAATCAACCCCCGTCACGGCCGCAGAGCCAGCAACCGAGGGTGAGACTCCGCAAGTGGCAACCGAAGAAACCGAGGCCGAGGCTGCAGCCGAACCGGAATACAAGAAGCACTATGCCACGAAGAAGGAAGTCCTCGACCGCGTCAGGGAGATAGCTCACAACGAGGAAGCACCTGCAAAAGACGAAGTGGACTATCTCAAGACCGTGTTCTACAAGCTCCACATTGCCGAGCGCGAAGCCAACCTGAAAAGTTACATCGATGCCGGCGGCGACCCTGAAAGCTACCAAATCGCACCCGACGAAGACGAAGAGGCCTTCAAGGCTGAAATGGGCATAATAAAGGAAAAGCGTGCGAAAATATTCAAAGAGCAGGAAGAGGAGAAAGAAGCCAACCTAAAGAAGAAACTCGACATAATAGAAAAGATAAAAGCCATGGTCACCTCGCCCGAGGAGGCCAACAAATCATACCAGGAATTCAAGGCGCTGCAGCAGGAATGGAAAGAGATAAAGAATGTGCCTGCCGCCAAAGCCAACGAACTGTGGCGCAACTACCAACTATACGTTGAGCAATTCTACGACATGCTGAAGCTCAACAGCGAAGCCCGCGAATACGATTTCAAGAAAAACCAGGAAATAAAGCTGCGCCTGTGTGAGGCTGCCGAAAAGCTGGCAGAGGAGCCGGACGTGATAAGCGCCTTCCACCAACTGCAGAAACTGCACCAGGAATACCGCGAGACCGGCCCCGTGGCCAAGGAACTGCGCGAAGAGATATGGGCGCGCTTCAAGGCCGCATCAACCGTAATCAACAAGCGCCACCAGCAACACTTCGAGCAGCTGAGGGCCAAGGAGGAAGACAACCTGGCACGCAAGACCGCCCTCTGCGAAAAGGTGGAGGCCATAGCCGCCGAAGAAAACAAGGGCGCAAGCGACTGGGAGAAGCACACCAAGGCCATCATCGAGATACAGGCTGAATGGAAGACCATCGGATTTGCACCACAGAAGATGAACGTCAAGATATTCGAACGCTTCAGGGCTGCATGCGACGATTTCTTCGGACGCAAGGCCGAATACTTCAAGACGCTCAAGGAAACATTCAAAGCCAACGCCGAGAAGAAACGCGCCTTGGTGGAAAAGGCCAAGGCTCTGCAAGACAGCACAGAATGGCGCTCTACATCCGACAAGCTCATAGCGCTGCAGAAGGAATGGAAAAAGATAGGAATGGTGCCCAAGAAAACCGGCGACCAGCTGTGGGCTGAGTTCCTCGGGGCTTGCAACCACTTCTTCGAGGCACGCAACGCCGCCAATTCCGGGCAGAGAAGCGAAGAGCACGCCAACCTCGACAAGAAGCGCGCCGTGATTGAAAAACTAAAGGCCATCAACGCCGAGACCGAAGGCAACGTGCAGGAGATGGTGCAGAAACTGGTTGAGGAATACAACTCTATAGGCCACGTGCCCTATAAGGAGAAAGACAAGGTGTACGACGAGTACCACGCAGCAATAGACAAGCTATACAAAGAGCTCAACATCAGCGTGGCGCAGCGACGCCTCAACAACTTCAAAAACAAGCTTAAGAGCGTGGCCGAGCAAGGTGAAAGCGCACTCGACAACGAGCGCGCACGCCTCATGAGGCAATATGAGACGCTCAAGAGCGAGGTGCAGACTTACGAAAACAACCTTGGCTTCCTCAACGCTTCGAGCAAGAAGGGCAACAGCCTGATTGACGAGATGAACCGCAAGGTGCAGAAGCTCAAGGACGACATGAACCTGCTGCGCGAGAAAATCAAGGCCATCGACGCCGAGAACAAGTAAACACACCGCCTTACGGCAAGCAAACCATAAAGCCCGCACGGCCCAACGGCCGTGCGGGCTTTTTCTATCCGCAAGCGGCAACGGGACATACCAAGGCTCTCCGCTACAATAATCGGCCGTCACGCAGAGCAAAGCCAGCACTGAAACCTGCACCATGCCATCCAATCGCCTGCATCTCCAGACTGTGACATTGCCAGAAGCGCAGTCCGCCGCAGCCCGACAAGCCTAAGCCAAAGGCCACAACAATCACACCCGGCAACCACTTGCACATCTTCACATCACCATGCCTTCGGCGCCGTATCGACACCTACGGCAACACCATCGGCGCAACGCGCCAACTGAAACACACAAGCCCAAACAACCACAAAAATGAAGTCGGAAGCACGCCACCGCCCCACTCTACTCAACAAATAGCGAAGCGGAA
Source organism: Marseilla massiliensis (assembly GCF_016899955.1). Taxonomy (GTDB): domain Bacteria; phylum Bacteroidota; class Bacteroidia; order Bacteroidales; family Bacteroidaceae; genus Prevotella; species Prevotella intestinigallinarum. Next base: position 31,839 of record NZ_JACJJL010000002.1, read on the forward strand.
ACAACAACCGACAAAAGCCGAAAATGACTTCGCCGAGGCCGAAAATCGGTTAAACAGGCCACAAAAACCAAGAGAAAGCAAAAAAAATCGCGTTTTGGCAAAAAAAAGACCCCAAAAGTTTTGCGGTTTCAGAAAAATGCGCTACCTTTGCACTCGCAATCAGGAAACAAATCCGATGCAAACATTGGGATATGGTGTAATGGTAACACTACAGATTCTGGTCCTGTCATTCTTGGTTCGAGTCCGAGTATCCCAACAAAGAGGCTTCCAAACGAAGCCTCTTTTTCGTTTATATGCCTCACGCCGTTACGCCATCCTGCCAACATGGGGCGGAACGTAACACAACAAACCAAGCCGACAACCATGACACAGGCGGCCAACCACCACTGAGCAAATAGCCGGACAAGCCGCGCCGCCATGGCACATCGCAGCATACCGACCGCCCAAGCCGCGCCGACGGCATTTGCATACGGACTACATTCACTGCCGCCGCAACCTAAACGACAAGGCATACAGGCACAGCCACCATGGCATTACCTGCCGAAGCAACAGCCCCAATGACTCCGCCAAACCCGCATAGCCATTTTCCAAAACACCCCACCCGCAGATTCGGCGCCCGCAACACATAAAGGCACGCCGCGCCAAGGGGGCGCAAACAGGCACCGGCCGCCACGGTTGTCAACACAAGGCTATTGCCGTGAGGCCGTCGTGCCACATGGCCAATGCCATGGCGCTCACCGCAAACGGATGGCCCCGGGCTCCAACCAGATGGCGAGGGTTGCCGCCAAGCGGCATAGCCGTTGCCAACACTTACCCCGAAAACGGCATCCTCCCCATGCCGCAATTGCGGCCCAATTGCGCCCTATGCAACAAAAGCCCACCGGGCGCCACCCGGGCAATGGGCGCCGGCGACACTCATGGCAAGGCCGACGCCATGTGAAAAAGGCAAGGCGCAACCAATGCCAACGGAAGGCAGGCACCATTGCGCCCGCAAAAAAACTTACAACCACAAGCCGCCATCCCACTGCCGACGCCGCATACCGGCCGTTCGGCACTCCAAAACGGCACGTATCGACATGCGAAACGTGCCGTTTTGCAGCCAGAAACGGCACGTCTCAGAAGGCAGCAAACCTAACGCCGCAACCCCCTGCCAGCCAATCGGTTAGCCCATCCAGCCGCCAACCGCGGCCGGAGCACAGAGACATTGACGCCAACCGCCAGCAAAAGCCACAGCCAAACAAGCCCTGTTGCCATACAGTCAGGCCGCCGCCGGTGGCCAACGCCCACCAGGCCAAGCAGAGAAAATGCAGCTGCCGAGGCACAGCCAACATGACCGAAGCGCCATGGAAGCACAATAAAAATATCGGAACAAACACCGGTCAGGCCTTTGAGCGGTTTTGGTTTCACACCCACGCAGCCCAACCAGTGCCACAATGGCCCGGCGGCCTGTGGCATACACCAATTTAACCATCTGACAGAATGCGCATAAAGACAGGGGCAAATGCTTAATATTTCCCAATTTATTTTGCGCTTTTACGTATTTACATTACCTTTGCAAAGGATTGACATCCGCCTGACAGACAGCCAAAACCGCCAAACAGGCCATGCCAAACGCCATAGCCGCCACGCCGGCGCCTAATGGTGCACGAAGCGCAGGCATGGCAGAAGCAAGCGCGGAGCGTCATGTTGGCATCATGTTTGCATGAGATGATATTATAATCACTTTTATAAATATTAATGGAACAAACAAAGCAATTAGTCCAAACCATCACCAAGGGAATACAAGAGAAAAAAGGAAAAGACATAGTAATAGCCGACCTCAGCAGCATCGAAGGCGCCATCTGCCGATACTTCGTGATATGCCAAGGCTCATCGCCATCTCAGGTGGAGGCAATAACCGAATCGATAGGCGACGTGGTGAGCACTGAGGCAGGCGAGAAGCCTACCAAGGTGGTGGGGCTGAACAACGCCCAGTGGGTGGCGATGGACTACAGCGACGTGCTCGTGCATATATTCCTGCCCGACACCCGCCAGTACTACAACCTGGAAAACCTGTGGGAAGACGCCATCCTGACAAAGATTCCAAACGAAGAATGAAAGACAACATGGACAACAAACAGAATAACCCGAAGATGAACATGCCCAAGTTCAACATGAACTGGATATACGGCATGGTCATCGTGGCCCTGCTCCTGATGTGGTTCTCGGGCGGAGGCCAGAAGTCGAGCGTGCAGACCGAAACGTCATACTCGCAATTCAAGGCGATGGTGATGAAGGGCTACGCATCGAAGATAGTGGTAAACAAAGAGAAGAACACGCTGCTGATGTACGTGAAGCCCGAGCACATACGCGACGTTTTCGGCAAAGGGGTGCAGCAGACAGGCAAAGACCCCGCCGTCACCGTTGAGTTCGGGTCGGTCGACCAGGTTGAGGAATTCATCAACCAAGCCCGCGACCTGAAGAAGTTCAGCGGCGACTACAGCTACGAGAACCAAAAAGACAACGAGCTGTTCACCATACTCCTGCAACTGCTGCCGTTCATATTCTTCATCGCCATCTGGATTTACTTCATGCGGCGGATGAGCGGCGGTGCCGGAGGGTCGGGCGCCGGAGGTGTGTTCAACGTAGGCAAGAGCAAGGCAAAGATGTACGAAAAGGGCGGCGAGATAAGCGTCACGTTCAAAGACGTGGCCGGCCAAGCCGGCGCAAAGCAGGAGGTGCAGGAGATTGTCGACTTCCTGAAGAACCCGAAGAAATACACCGAGCTGGGCGGAAAGATTCCGAAGGGAGCTTTGCTGGTAGGCCCTCCGGGCACAGGCAAGACGCTCCTGGCCAAGGCAGTGGCCGGAGAGGCCGGCGTCCCGTTCTTCTCCATGAGCGGCTCCGACTTCGTCGAGATGTTCGTCGGCGTGGGCGCCAGCCGCGTGCGCGACCTGTTCCGCCAGGCCAAGGAGAAATCGCCGTGCATCATCTTCATCGACGAGATTGACGCCGTGGGCCGCGCCCGCAGCAAAAACCCGGCCATGGGTGGCAACGACGAGCGCGAAAACACGCTCAACGCCCTGCTCACCGAGATGGACGGCTTCGGCACCAACAGCGGCGTAATCATACTCGCCGCCACCAACAGGGCCGACATGCTCGACTCAGCGCTGCTCCGCGCCGGCCGCTTCGACCGCCAGATACATGTAGACCTGCCCGACCTCAACGAGCGCAAGGCAGTGTTCAAGGTGCACCTGCGCCCGGTGAAGACCGACGACACCGTAGACATCGACTTCCTGGCACGCCAGACCCCGGGCTTCTCGGGGGCCGACATTGCCAACGTGTGCAACGAGGCCGCGCTGATAGCCGCGCGCCACAACAGCCACGCCGTGGGCAAGCAAGACTTCCTCGACGCCGTTGACCGCATCATCGGCGGCCTCGAGAAGAAGACAAAGATAATGACCGACAAGGAAAAGGAGACCATTGCCATCCACGAGGCCGGCCATGCCACCGTGTCGTGGTTTACCGAACACGCCAACCCGCTGGTCAAGGTGAGCATCGTGCCGCGCGGACGCGCGCTCGGCGCCGCATGGTACCTGCCCGAAGAGCGGGCCATCACGACCAAGGAGGAAATGCTCGACGAGATGTGCGCCACGCTCGGCGGACGCGCCGCCGAAGAGTTGTTCACGGGCCACATATCCACCGGAGCGATGAACGACCTGGAGCGGGTGACCAAGAGCGCCTACGGAATGATTGCCTATGCGGGCATGAGCGACAAGCTGCCAAACGTTTGCTTCTACAACAATTCGGAATACAACTTCCAGCGGCCTTACTCAGAGACCACGGCGAAAGTGATGGACGACGAGGTGCTGAAGATGATTAACGGGCAGTATGAGCGCGCCAAGCAGATACTGACCGAGCACAAGGAAGGCCACGCAAGCCTTGCCCGGCTGCTCATGGAGCGCGAGGTTATATTCGCCGAAGACGTTGAAAAGATATTCGGCAAGCGCCCATGGGCCAGCCGAGCCGAAGAACTGCTCGAGGCACAGCAGCGGGCCGAGGCCGAAGCCATGGCCGAACACCGCGCCAAGGAGCTCGAGGCACAGGGCAAGACACTCGGCGAACCGTCCACCGACACACAGGGCGACGCCGACGAGACCGACGCACAGAAGCCGGGCGAGGGCGCAAACGATGGTGCCACAGCAGAGAAAGAAGACAAAAACGAAAGCAAATGAGCAACTTCATAGTAAGGACAATAACGGGGATATTCTTTGTGGCCGCCATAGTGGTGAGCTTCATCGACCCCACGGCCATGGCCCTGCTGTTCGCCCTGGTGACGGGGCTGACCGTGTGGGAGTTCACGGGGCTGGTCAACCAGCGCGACGGCGTAGACACCAACCGCATGATATGCACCGTGGCCGGGGTATATTTCTTCCTGGCCATGATAGGCTTCTGCAGCGAGCTGACGCCGTCGGCCGTGTTCATTCCCTACCTGATAACCATCATCTACCTGTTCGTGGCCGAGCTCTACGCCAAGAACCCCGACCCCATCAGCACATGGGCACACACCATGATGAGCCAGCTCTACATCGCCCTGCCCTTCTCGATGCTCGGCGTGCTGGCTTTCCGGGCCACGCCAGTGGGCACTGAATATGTGTCGACCATACCGCTGAGCGTATTCGTCTTCCTGTGGATCAACGACACCGGGGCCTATTGCTGCGGCTCGCTGCTTGGCCGCCACAAGCTGTTTCCGCGCATCAGCCCGGGCAAGAGCTGGGAGGGAAGCATCGGCGGAGCCGTGTTTGTGGCCGCCGCAGCCTTGCTGATATGGCATGTCACCGAGCTCTACGGCTTCAACGAACTGCAGCTCAGCGCGCTGCAATGGGTGGGCCTGGGGCTCACGGTGACCGTGTTCGGCACATGGGGCGACTTGGTTGAAAGCCTGTTCAAGCGCACGCTTGGCATCAAGGACAGCGGCAAGATACTGCCGGGCCACGGAGGCATGCTCGACAGGTTCGACTCGTCGCTGCTCGCCCTGCCCGCCGCAGTGATATACCTCTACACCCTCACACTGTTCTAAAGCCACAATCATACACACAAATACACTTTGGCCCAACCGGCAAATGCCGGTTGGGCCAAAGTGTATTGCATGATCCGAAACACCACATTGGCGCAAAGAGCCACCGGCAGCCGCAAACGCGGCATGAGCCGATGCCCTAAGCAAGACGGCTACCCACGCCCCCTGCCCTTAAGCAAGCCCACCATGATGCGCGCGGCATTGTCGGGGGCGCCTGCCTTGCCCAGCCTCCTGCCCACCTCGGCATAGCCGTCGAGCATGGCCTGGCGGCCACTTCCGCCGGGCAGAATCTTGCCCAGCTCGGCACGTATGTTGCCAACCGAGAAGGTGTCGGCCACCAACTCCGGCACCACTTCGCAGCCGGCAATGAGGTTGACAAGCGAGATGTACCTCACCTTAAGTATATGGCGGCGCAAGAAAGATATGACTTTCGGTATCGGGGTCTCGTAGCACACCACCTGCGGAACGCCGAAGAGCGCTGTCTCGAGCGTGGCCGTGCCACTGGTGACGAGCGCCGCCGAAGCATGGGCTAGCAGCGGATAGGTCATGCCACGCACCACCTCAACACCCGTGCCCGCCACAAACGGCTCATAATAGGCCGGCTCAATGCCCGGGGCACCGGCCAACACTGGCTGGTAAGCGGGAAAAGCCTTCACGGCTTCTATCATTGCCGGCAAGTTGTCTTTAATCTCCTGCCTGCGCGAACCGGCCAGCAAGGCAATCACAGGCCGCCCGTAGTCGGCAAAGCTGCCGTCGTAGGCCGCCTTGAACGAGGCCACCTCGTCGGCCGTAGGGTTGCCCACATAATGCACGGGATAGTGATGGCGGCCCTCATAGAAATCGGTCTCGAAGGGCAGTATGCAGAACATCTCCGTCACATCGCGCTTTATGTTCTTGATGCGATACTCCTTCCAAGCCCATATTTTCGGCGAAATATAATAATAGACAGGCAATCCCAGCTCTGCCCTCACATACTTGGCAATGCCGAGGTTGAAGCCCGGATAGTCGACAAGAATCACCGCATCGGGGCCCCACCCGGCTATGTCACGCTTGCACGAGCGCATATTGGCAAGTATGGTCGGCAAGTGCAGCAGCACAGGAACAAACCCCATGTAAGCCAGTTCGCGGTAGTGGCGCACCCGGGTGCCGCCTACAGCCGCCATCAGGTCGCCGCCGAAAAACCTGAAACTGGCCTCGGCATCCTCGCGCTGCAACGCCTCCATCAGTTTGGAAGCATGCAGGTCGCCACTTGCCTCGCCCGCTATGATATAGTATTTCATTCGAAATCCCAGCTTTGCATTTGTCTTAACATTTCGTAATCGGTCACATCCACCGTGGTAGGCGTTATGGCCACGTATCCGTGGGTCAGCGCCCAGTTGTCGGTGTCTGTTGCCTCCGGTTCGTCGTTAGTATACTCACCAACCATCCAAAAATAGTCGTAATCCCTGGGATGATGGCAGCGAACAACCTCATTTCCCCATGTTCCCCTTGCCATTCGGCACACCTTGACTCCCGAGAAACGCTCTACAACAGGGAAATTCACATTCAGGCACACGCCCTTGGGAAGTCCTTCGTCAAGCAATTTCTTTGTAATCATTTTTACAAATGGTTCAAGTGGTCTGAAGTCGGCATCGTCGCTATGGTCGCAAATAGAAAAAGCCACAGACGGGATATACTTCATGCACCCCTCCATGGTGACGCCCATAGTGCCTGAGTAATGCGAGTTGACAGAGGCGTTGTCGCCGTGGTTGATGCCACCAATCACCAAGTCGGGCCTCCTGTCGCCGCAAAGCTCGCTCAAAGCCAGCTTCACGCAGTCGACAGGGGTGCCGTTGCACGACCACACCTCCACACCCTCCCACTTGCGGCGCAGCTTGAGCCGCAAAGGGGTGGTGGCAGAGAAAGCACACGAAAAGCCGCTTCGGGCCGCTTCTGGGGCACATACCAGCAGGTCGCCGAAACCACCCACCATGTCGATGAGCGAGCGAAGACCCTTGGCGTGGTAACCGTCATCGTTGGAAATTAGTATTAAAGGTTTCTTATTTTCCATAAATATCCTCTTAATTCGGATGCAAAAATACGAAAAAAGGTTCATTAATGGCTTTTTCTCGCATAAAATATGTAACTTTGCAAACCAAATACGCAAGCATACTACGGTTTGACAGAATTTCGAAAATGGGAAAGATAATCGCATTAGCAAACCAAAAAGGCGGTGTGGGCAAGACCACCACTACCATCAATCTGGCGGCTTCGCTCGCCACACTCGAAAAGAACGTCTTAGTTGTCGACGCCGACCCGCAGGCCAACGCTTCCAGCGGCTTGGGCGTAGACATTAAGCAAGTGGATTGCTCGCTATATGAATGCATAATAGACCATGCCGACGTACGCGACGCGATATACACGACCGACATCGACGGGCTGGACATAATACCCAGCCATATCGACCTTGTGGGCGCAGAAATTGAAATGCTCAACCTCGCCAACCGCGAGAAAGTGCTCAAGAATCTGCTCGACCCCATACGCAGCGACTACGACTACATACTCATCGACTGCAGCCCCTCGCTGGGCCTTATAACCGTCAACTCGCTCACGGCAGCCGACTCTGTCATCATACCGGTGCAGTGTGAGTACTTCGCCCTCGAAGGAATCAGCAAGCTGCTCAACACCATCAAAATCATAAAGAACAAGCTGAACACAAGGCTCGAGATAGAAGGCTTCCTGCTGACAATGTACGACTCGAGGCTCAGGCTGGCCAACCAGATATACGACGAGGTGAAACGCCACTTCCAGGAACTGGTGTTCAAGACCGTGATACAGCGCAACGTGAAACTGAGCGAGAGCCCGAGCCACGGCCTGCCGGTGATACTCTACGACGCAGACTCTACCGGCAGCAAGAACCACCTGGCACTGGCAAAGGAAATAATCAACAAGAACAGCAAAGACGAAGAGCATCAATAACGATGGCAGTACACAAGAAATACGACAGGAACGTCCTCGGGCGCGGGCTCGACGACATTGGCAACGGCCGCGGGCTCGATGCTCTGATCGACACGGGCAGCGTGAGCACGCAAGGCTCATCAAACCTGAGTGAGATTGAACTGAGCCACATTGAGCCCAATCCCAACCAGCCACGGCGCGAATTCGACGAAGAGGCGCTGCAGGAACTGGCTGCCAGCATACGCGAAATCGGAATAATCCAGCCTATAACGCTGCGCAAGGTGGCCGACGACCGCTACCAGATCATTGCCGGCGAAAGGCGATGGAGAGCGTCGCAGCTGGCCGGCATGCGCACCATCCCGGCCTACATACGCACCGTAGAGGACGAGAACGTGATGGAAATGGCCCTCATAGAGAACATACAGCGTGAGGACCTCAACGCCATAGAGATTGCTTTGGCATACGAACACTTGGCCGAGACCACCGGAATGACGCAAGAGCGCATATCCGAACGAGTGGGCAAAAGCCGTGCTGCGGTAACCAACTACATGCGCCTGCTCAAGCTTCCGGCCCAAGTGCAGATGGCCCTGAAGAACAAGGAGATTGACATGGGCCACGCACGGGCGCTGCTCGCGCTCGACAGCCCGAGCATACAGATAAAGCTTTTCAAGGAAATCCAAAAGAACGGATACTCTGTGCGCAAGGTCGAAGAAATGGTGCAAATGCTCAAGAACGGCGACGACGTGCAACTGGCAAAGAAAAAAATCTCTGCAAGAAACACTCTGCCCGAGGAGTTCGAGGTGCTCAAAAGCCGGCTGTCCGACTTCTTCCACACCAAGGTACAGATGACATGCTCACCCAAGGGCAAGGGCAAGATAAGCATACAGTTTGCCAACGAAGAAGACCTTGAGCGCATTATGAACGCTCTCGACAATCTGAAAACAGATAACCAGGCCTGAAGTTGAGACGGACAATCATGATATCCGCTATGCGCATCGCAGCCATTTGCATGATAATGGCAGCACAAGCGCAGCCTGTGGTTGCACAAGCAGTGGCACCGGTGGCAACTGCCGAGGCAACAGCTACGGCAGACTCCGTGGCCAAAGCCCGCGGCGCCACCGACTCCGTTGCCGTATACAGCGACTCTATATCCATACGGATAAGCCAAGCCAAGGCCACGACAGACTCCATAGCCCAAAGCATCGAGAAGGCACTGGCGGCGGGAGACACCACCCTTGCCAACGACACGAGAATGGCAATCGGGGGCGAGTTGCCGGCAGAAGCGCTGGTCAACGCCCCTGCAAAGCGCGACTGGGCCACATGGCGGCCCAATCCCCAACGGGCACTGTGGCTTGCCCTGGTAATCCCCGGAGGCGGCCAGATATACAACCGAAAGTACTGGAAGCTGCCAATAATATACGGGGGATTCATGGGATGCCTCTATGCCATGAACTGGAACAACATGATGTACAAAGACTACTCGCAGGCTTACCTCGACATCATGGACAGCGACCCGACCACGCAGAGCTACAACCAGTTTCTGCATCTGGGCCAACACATAGACAGCTCCAACGAGGAGAGATACAAGCAGATATTCAAAAACCGCAAGGACAAATACCGCCGGTGGCGCGACTTGAGCTTCTTCTGCATGCTCGGAGTGTATGCCCTGTCTGTGATAGACGCCTACGTCGACGCCGAACTGTCTGAGTTTGACATATCGAAAGACCTGAGCCTGAAGGTAGAGCCGGCGGTGATAAACAACAGCGCGTCAAACAAGGTGCTCGAAGCGTCTTCGTTCGGCGTGCAGTGCAAACTGAGATTCTAAGGCCGGAAGCAGCGCCGCGAAAGCTGCCCCACGGCATAATGCTATACATTATTAATATAAATGAACAAGAAAACCCTACTTTTCACAGTCGCATTGCTGTTTGCCGGCAACAGCATGGCACAGGCACAAGGCAGCAACGACGACAATGAAATAAGCGTAACCGACAGCAATGGCAACCAAGAAGTGATAGAGTTCCCTGAAGCTATGGGCTACGAGCTGGACAGTCTGATGAACCTTTACATGGCAAAGACATACCTCGACGAAGACGAGGACTGCCAGATGAAGGACATAAACCCCGTGTTCGAGAAAGAGGTGTACATCGACCGGCTGAGCCGAATACCCTCAATCATCGAGATGCCTTACAACGATGTGGTACAGAAATTCATCGACCGATACAGCGGGAGGCTCCGCCACTCGGTGAGCTACATGCTCGGTGCCTCAAACTTCTACATGCCGATATTCGAAGAGGCGCTCGAAGCCTACGAGCTTCCGCTTGAGCTCCGCTACATGCCCGTGATAGAGTCGGCACTCAATCCCACGGCCGTATCGCGCGCGGGAGCCACCGGCCTGTGGCAGTTCATGCTCCCGACGGGAAAGAGATACGGCCTTAACGTCAACTCTCTCGTTGACGAACGCCGCGACCCCATAAAGTCGTCGTACGCCGCCGCGCAATACCTGAGCGACCTGTACAAGGTGTTCGGCGACTGGACACTGGTCATTGCTGCCTACAACTGCGGGCCGGAGCAGGTCAACAAGGCCATCCGCCGCTCCAACGGCGAGCGCGACTACTGGAAGATATACCCATACCTGCCCAAGGAGACGCGCGGTTATGTGCCTGCGTTCATAGCCGCCAACTACATCATGACATACTACTGCGACCACAACATCTGCCCGATGAAGACCAGGCTGCCGGCAAAGACCGACACACTGATGCTCAGCAAGAATGTCCATCTCGAACAGATTGCGGCCGTGTGCGGTGTGAGCATCGACGAGCTAAGGGCCCTCAACCCGGCTTACCGGCGCGATGTCATACCCGGGGCGACAGAGCTTTCGTGCCTGAGGCTACCGCAAACAGAGGTAGGCAAGTTCATCGACAACGAAGACTCGATATACAACTACAAGAGCGAAGAGCTCATGGCCAAGCGCACCGAGGTCGAGGTCAACAAGCAGGCAGCCTCAACCACATCGAGCAAACGTTCGGCCACACGCCGCAAAAGCCGCACGAGAGCGCGCTACGTCACGATAAGGAGCGGACAGACGCTGTCGGAGCTGGCAGAGAAACACGGCACCACCGTCAGCCGGCTCAAAAGGCTCAACGGCCTGAAAGGCACGTCGATACGCGCCGGCAAGAAGCTCAGGGTAAGATAACCGAAGGCATCTCCTGCCCAGCAACAGACGTTGCCGGCAGGAGATGCCGCCTTTAATCCACAACCATTAACACGCTAAGGACATGACAAACGACCAAGAACTAAAGACCAGGGAAGCCGCCGACGACAAGATGATAAACGATGCGTTCCAACATTTGCTGGATACGTACATACAGTCGCGCCACCGCAAGAAGGTGGACATCATCACCAAGGCATTCAACTTTGCGCGACAGGCACACAAAGGCGTGCGCCGGCTGTCGGGCGAACCATACATCATGCATCCCATTGCCGTGGCCCAGATAGCGTGCGAAGAGGTGGGACTAGGTTCGACGAGCATCTGTGCGGCGCTGCTCCACGACGTTGTCGAAGACACCGACTACACCACCGAGGACATTGAAAACATATTCGGCCCGAAGATTGCCAACATCGTCGACGGGCTGACAAAGATAAGCGGGGGCATATTCGGCGACAGGGCATCGGCCCAGGCCGAGAACTTCAAGAAGCTGCTGCTCACGATGAGCGACGACATACGCGTGATACTGATAAAGATTTGCGACCGCCTGCACAACATGCGCACACTGGCCAGCCAGCCGGCCAACAAGCAATACAAGATTGCCGGGGAGACTCTATACATCTATGCGCCGCTTGCCAACAGGCTCGGGCTCAACAAGATAAAGACCGAGCTCGAAGACCTGAGCTTCCGCTATGAGCACCCCGACGAATACGCATCGATAGAACAGAAGCTCGCATCGACCCAGGCATCGCGCCACACGCTGTTCGACGAGTTCACCGCCCCCATACGCGAAGCGCTCGACAAGATGGGCATAAGATATGCAATCAAGGAGCGCGTGAAGAGCCCATACTCAATATGGTGCAAGATGCAGAACAAGCATGTGACGTTCGACGAGATTTACGACATACTCGCCGTGCGCATAATATTCACTCCGAAAGAGCGCGAGAACGAGATAAACGAATGCTTCAACATCTATGTTGCCATCAGCAGGATATACAAGTCGCACCCCGACAGGCTGCGCGACTGGCTCAACCACCCAAAGGCCAACGGCTACCAGGCGCTCCACGTCACGCTGATGTCGCACCAGGGACGCTGGATTGAGGTGCAGATACGGTCGGACAGGATGGACGAGATTGCCGAGCAGGGATTCGCCGCCCACTGGAAATACAAGGAAGGCGAGAACGGAGAGATCAACGAAGACGACGGCGAGCTCAACGACTGGCTGCACACCATCAAAGAGATACTCGACGACCCGCAGCCCGACGCCATGGATTTCCTCGACGCAATAAAGCTCAACCTCTTTGCGTCGGAGATATTCGTCTTCACCCCCAAAGGCGAGATAAAGACGATGCCGGCCGGATGTACCGCACTCGACTTCGCGTTTTCAATCCACACCTTCCTCGGCAGCCACTGCATCGGGGCCAAGGTCAACCACAAGCTCGTGCCGCTCAGCCACAAGCTCGAGAGCGGCGACCAGGTTGAAATACTCACCTCGAAGTCGCAACACGTGCAACCGTCGTGGATAAACTTTGTGTCGACGGCCAAGGCCAAGGCCAAGATACAGGCCATACTGCGCCGCGAGAGCCGCGAGATACAGAAGCTCGGCGAAGACACCCTCGGCGAGTTCCTCAAGAAAAACGGCATGGAGCACACCAACGCCGCCGTCGACAAGCTTGCCGCGCTGCACAACATGGACAAGCGTGAAGACCTGCTGCAGGCCATCGGCGAGAAGATGATAATACTCGGCGAGAAAGACATCGACGAGCTGAAAGGCAAGAAACGCGAGAAGTCAACGGGCGGATGGCGCAAGTTTGTGCCATTCATAGGCGGAGGCAAGGCCAAGAAAGACGAGGGCAAGCAGCCCGAGCTCTTTGTCGTGTCTGAATCGTTCAACCGCAAGAAGCCCATCATCATAACCGACGAGAACATAAGCCAGTACAAGTTCACGTTCTGCTGCCACCCCATACCGGGCGACGACATACTCGGGTTCATCGACAACAAGAAGCAGATAGAGATTCACAAGCGGGCCTGCCCCGTGGCCGCAAAGCTCAAGGCCAGCTACGGCAACCGCATCCTCGACGCCAAATGGGACATGCACAAGAAGCTATACTTCGACGCCACCATACGGCTTGAGGGCATCGACCGCATGGGGATGCTCAACGAGGTGACGCGGGTAATATCCGAGCAGATGAGCATCAACATCCACAAGGTGGCCTTCAGCTGCAACGAGGGGATATTCGAGGGAACAATAGAGCTGTATGTCCACGACCGCGACGACGTGCGCTCCATCATCGGAAGCCTCAAGAAGGTGCCCGGCGTGCAGGAGGTGAGCCAGATAATGTGATGCCCCTGCCGCCCGGACGGGCACCCGCGCCGCAGGCATGCCGGCCTGCCGACAACCGACAACCATAAAAAAACAATCATGATAAGAAGACTAACTATGCTCATTGCCGCGCTGGCCGTCATGGCCGGGGCAGCGGCCGCCAACAAGTATGACAACACCGACACCATAGTAGTGGCCCGCGACGGCACCGGCGAGTTCCGCACCATAGGCGAGGCCGTCGAGGTGTGCCGAGCGTTCATGGACTACACCAAGGTAATCTACGTAAAGCGCGGCCTTTACAAAGAGAAGCTCACCGTGCCCCAGTGGCTCACCAACATCGAGATTGTGGGCGAAGACCGCGACGAGACCATCATCACCTACGACGACCACGCCAACATACGCATGCCTGAAACGGGCAAGCCGATGGGCACCTTCCGCACGTTTACCGTAAGGGTGCAGGGCAGCGGCATAACATTCAAGAACATAACCATAGAAAACAACGCCGCGCAGATAGGCCAGGCCGTGGCGCTGCACACCGAGGGCGACAGGCTGACGTTTGTCAACTGCCGCCTGCTGGGCAACCAAGACACCATCTACACGGGCAACGGCGGCACGCGGCTGTTCTTCAAAGACTGCCTGATTGAGGGCACCACCGACTTCATCTTCGGCCCGTCGACGGCATGGTTTGAAAACTGCGACATACACAGCCGGCGCAATTCATACATCACTGCCGCCTCGACACCAAAGGATGTGAAGTACGGCTACGTGTTCAACCACTGCCGGCTGACCGCCGACGAGGGTGTCACCAAGGTATACCTTGGCCGTCCCTGGCGCGACTATGGCTACACGCTGTTCATGAACTGCGAGATGGGCGCACACATTCGCCCCGAAGGCTGGCACCACTGGGAGAAGCAGCGCGAGCAAACCGCCCGCTACCTTGAGTACAACAACTCGGGCCCCGGGGCCAACACCGACAGCCGGGCTGCCTGGAGCCGCCGCCTGAGCAAGAAGGAAGCCGAGGGCATTACCATGCAGGCCGTCTTCACCATCGACGACACTTGGACCCCCGAAGCAGCAAAGAAGTAAACAAGGGAAACGGTCGACAAAGGCCGGAATAATGGCCGAATGGCCCTACCAAAGCCCGTAGCCGTGCAGCCCACGGTGGCTTTCGCCGCCTTTGCCTACGCTATCCTCAAGCCCAAAAGTCTTTCAGCATACACTATCAGCCGCCCCGCCCCATCCACTCGTTAAGGATTAGGCGGGGCGGTTTGCATTATTTTACGCCATGAAGCCATTGCATGGCAACTGCGCACATCACCAAAGCCCAATTCGGCAAACTTTTTTGCACCCTCCAATACGTGCCGTTTCACACTGCAAAACGGCACGTTCGGCAACCTCAAAAGGGCCGTTTTGCAGCGCAAAACGGCCCATATCGCAAACAGACTGTGGGCCAACCGGTTACGCGCCTGCCGAGCATAAGCACACGCTACCGCCGCCGGCGCATGCATGCAAGGCTGCCCGCACACCGCAATGGTAACGCGCACAGACTGAGACATCAGGGCATTTAATCGTTTTTAACAGACAAACAGGACATACATACAGGCAAAATGCCTATTTTTGTAATATCTAACACAAGTCCTCTTTTATCTCCGGCATTTTGCCTCAAAGGGGGTTCCGACACAAAATGCGGGATTTATGTCCAACGAGCGAGCCCCGAACGATTGTATCATGAGCAAGGATTACCACCATCGGGCCATGTCCTTCGCCACGCTGCTTGCGCTTTTTATTGCAAGCATCGCCGCACACGGACAGTCTTATTCAGTCAACGAGGGTTTTGAAGGCAGCGCCTTTCCACCGGCAGGATGGACCGTTGCCGACAAGGATGGCGACGGCCACTGCTGGCAACTGGCCACGAGAAGCGACGCCACCACAAGCGGCCAGCAGACAGCCATCTCATATACCGTCGACCCATCCAACCCCACAGTGAGCTATGGCGAACAGGAAAACTACCTCATAACGCCACGCATCGACGTAACCAACGAGACATTCATGCTCTCGTTCAAGTACTGCGCACAAGACCTCGACAGCCCCGAGCTGATGGAGGTGCGCATCTCCGAGACTGGCAACAGGCCGGAAGACTTCACCACCGAGCTCGTCAGCGAGGTGGTCGACAACGGCTACGACGACTATCCCACCATGCAGTCGATGAGCCGTTCGCTCGGCAACTATGCCGGCAAGAGCATCTACATAGCCTTCGTCCACCGCGGCTCGGGCAGCTATGCCCTCGGCATCGACGACGTGCAGGTGGGCAACCAGAAAGGGCCGAGGCCCGTGAGCGGGCTCAGCGTGACGCCCGGCAGCGAAGGAAAGCTCAGCGCCACCATAGCCTGGACCAACCCTCTGTACGACGGCACGGGGGCCCCGCTGGCCGACGGGCTCGCCATCGGCATCTACCGCGACGGGCTTCTGCTCACGGCGCTGTCTGAAGGGATGGCGCCCGGAGCCGAATCGTCGTACACCGACAACACCGTGGGCAACGGAACGCACACCTATTCGGTGGTGGCACGCACGGCCGAAGGCCAGTCGGAGGCTGTCTCGCGCAGCGCATACGTGGGCGAAGACCTGCCGGCGGCCGTCGAAGAGGTGAGGGCCACAGCCTCTGGCGGACAGGTACACATCACATGGACAGCGCCCGCCGAGGGGCAGAACAACGGCTACATCAACCCCGCCAACATCACATACACCGTCGGCCGGACAACACCAGGGGGCACGGAAACAATAGCCGAAGGCATCAGCGAGACGCAATACACCGATGCCGAGGCTGCGCCGGGCGTGCTGCGCTCTTACACGGTGACGCCGGCCAACGCCACGGGAGCCGGAAAGCCGACGGCATCAAACTCTGTGATAAGCTATGGCAGCGACCTGAAAGACATTACGGCGGGCACAGGGGCCACGCTCGACTACGCCAACCCTTACCTGCCCTTCGACTTCGGCTCGCGCCACGGAGCCTACGAGGCGCTCTTCTACCCCTCCGACCTCATGTTTGCCAAGGGCACAATAAAGCACATCGTGCTCAAAAACAGCTTCAGCCCCAACTCGCTCGACAAGCCCATCAGGATATGGATGGCCGAGACCGACATGCAGACTCTCGACGAGGGATGGGTGCCTACGAGCGAGATGACGCCCGTATTCGACGGCACGGTGACGTTCCCCAACGGCGAAAACGACATTCCGTTCGAGCTGTCGGCTCCGTTTGAGTACACCGGGCGCAACCTGCTGGTGTTCATCCAGATGGACTTCGCCCAGGGAACGGGCGGGTATTTCAGCCGGTTCTTCATCGAGCCCACACCCGACAGGCCCGGCCGCACGCGCAGCCTTTCATCATACGATGCCATCGACGCCACGCGGCTGGCGCCCACCGACGGCAGCCTGTACAGCGACATGCTCATGACGCGCTTCGTGGTCGAGGCCGACGGCGTGGCCACGCTCCGGGGCACGGTGACCGACAAGGCCACGGGCAAGCCTGTGGCAGGGGCATCGGTAGACATTCCGGCCTATGGCCTGAGCTCAACCACGGCCGACGACGGTTCGTACAGCTTCTACATCGTGCCGTCGGGAACGCAGGGCGTGAGCATCACCGCCACCGGATACCTGCCCTTTGAGGGCAGTGTCGAGGTGCAGGACGGCGGCGAGCAGACGGCCGACTTCGCCATAGAGCCCATGCCAACAGTGGCCGTCACGGGCAAGGTGGTGGCCGGCGACACCGGCAAGCCCATAGCGGGGGCAAGCATAAAGGCCGAGGGCTATTCAAGCAATGCCGCAACCACTGCCGCCGACGGCTCGTTCAGGCTCGAAGGCATATATGCCGGCGAAGCCTACACGGTGAGCATCGAGCAGCCGCTCTACGACATTGTGAGCAGCAACATCACCCCCGATGCCGACGTAGACCTGGGCACCGTGACGCTGGCCCGCTCGCTGATAAGCGCCTATGGCGTGACGGCGGCAGTATCGCCCGACGGCACCCGGGCCACCATCGAGTGGAAAGACCCGGCCAGCCGCACGGGCCGCACCATGTGGACACGCTGGGGCGACTCTGACACCAACGACGACACGAGCGGCGACTACTACACCGCCAACTACAACGTGGCCCATGCCTTCACCGCCGCCGACACGGAAGACTCCATGATGGTGGGCCAGAGCTTCCTGCGCCTTAGGGCTTTCATCAAGGCAAGCGAGGGTTCTTACACTGCCACTATATGGAAAGGCAACCGCGACAACAACGTGGTGCTGGCCTCGAAAGAGATTCCTGCCTCGGAGATAAGCCCCGACGGGGCCTGGGTGACGGTAGACTTCGACGCTCCCGGGGTTGAAATCAAGCCCGGAACCGACTATCTTGTGGGCATAAGCTGCAAGGGGGCGCCAAGCGATGCCATAGGCGTGGCAGGCTACGGCTCTGACATTGAAGGCAAGAACAACCTGAAATGGAGCGACGAAACATACCTGTACAATGGCTACTATGCCTGGAACATATCGGCATACTGCGGCATACCGGGCACCGAACTGCCCGTGGCGGCCGACACCGGGGCACCGGCCTGCACCTACAACGTCTACCGGGCCGAGGCCACCGCTGGCTCAACGCCCGTCAGGCTCAACGCCGAGCCGCTGCAGGAGCTCACACTCACCGATGCAGACTGGGGCCAACTGACTTCGGGCAAGTATATATATACGGTGAAAGCTGTCTACGGCGGTGGCACCGAAGCAGCCGGCGCACTGTCTGACACGGTGGCAAGGGCAGTAAACATCGACGCCGGCGTGACCTCGTTTGCCTCTCCCGTAAAGCAGAAAGACCCGCAACAAGCTGTCGAGGTGACCGTGCGCGTGGTAAACTACGGCGAGAAACCGCTCACCGAGGTGCCCGTATTCTTCAGTGTCAACGGCTCTGAACCGACAGGAAAGACGTTTGCCGTAAACCTCAACAAGGGCGACACGGCCGACATTGCCATCGGAACGGCCGACGTGGGCCGCCTCGGTCTCTACCTGTTTGAAGCCTACACAGACATCGACGGCGACGAGGCTACGGCCAACGACACGGCTTCATTCACACTGCCAAACTACAAAGACGTGGGCCTCAGGGCCTACCGCTGGGATGCCTACGGCAACGCAGGCATAATGAGACTGCACTCCAACATACCCGAGCAGGCCGAGTTCATAAAGGAATTGACGCCCGGCGACGCGCTCATCAACGCCGGCGAGCACCTCAACGGCAAGGTCTACGCATACACGTCTACATGGTATTCCGAGCCAAGGCAGTTTGTTGTGCTCGACACTGCCACCTGGGCGCCGGTGACGGCTGTGCCAACCGACGACTTCATGCAAGACATGGCTTACGACTATTCAACCTCTACCATGTATGGCATACGCACGTCTGGCAACGGGAGCGAGCTCGTAACGATTGACCTCGGCAACGGAACGGCAACGCCCATCGGCCCAACCGGAGCCAATCTCCACGCCCTGGCCTGCAGCACCGACGGCCGGCTTTACGCGTTGACCGACGGCGGCGAGCTCTGCACAGTCGACAAGTCGACAGCCGCCACGGCCACAGTGGGCAGCACAGGCATTGCCGACGTGGCCTATTTGCAGTCGATGGCCTTCGACCATAACACCGGACGGCTGTTCTGGGCGCACACCGGCGAGATGTCGCAAGGCGAGCTCTATGAGGTCGACCCGGCCTCGGCAACGGTCATTCCGCTCGGAACTACGCTCTTCGGCGTGCAGCCTTCCGAACTGGTATGCCTGTACACGCCCTACGTCCATGTGCCCGACGGCATCAGCGACAACCGCCCTGAAGCCGGAGAGTTCTGCGTGCGCAGCTCGGGCAACGGCATCCTGACTGTAAGCATGCCGCTGGCAGCAGGCCAGAAGGCCGACGTGCGCATTGTCAACATGGCCGGCATGACCGTGGCCACGGCCACCGTGAGCAGCGCTTCGGCCACCATCGAGGCCCGACTCGCGCCCGGCGTCTACATGGCAGTTGGCATGGCAGGCGACGGCAAGGCCTACAAAGCCAAGCCGTTTGCCGTGAGGTGACTTGCTGCCTCTGCGCCGTGGCATGGCCGGAAGCCACGTTTCAATCGGGCCGCCTTCAACTTTAGGCGGCCCGATTCGGCTATTCACCGCCCCCACCGAGGGCATGGTAAAGGCTGATGACGCCCTGTATCTCGTCGAAACGGTCTTGCACCTGGGCCAATTCGGCTGCCAGCAGGTCGCGGCGGGCCGTTAGCACCTCGATGTAAGAGGCGCCAGTGCTGCTCTCCATGAGGCTTGCGGTGCTCTTCACCGCCTCTTCCAGACTGGCAATCTGCTCGCCGGTAACGCCTATGCGGGCCCTCGCCGTCTGCCATTGCGACAGCGCGTCGTTCACCTCGGCGCCCGCCTTGAGCAGGCTTTGGCGGAACTGCAGCAGGGCTTCCTGCCGCTGCGACTTGGCAATGCGAAGGTTGGCAATGTTCTGTCCGCGGTTGAACAGGGGCTGTGTAAGCCCGGCCAAGGCACTGAGCAGCCAGTTGCCTGGGTTTATTATGGCGCTGCCGTCGGTGTTGGTCCAGCCCGCCCGGCCGCTGAGGGTTATGCGCGGATAGAACGCCGAGCGCGCCTCGCCGGTGGCATAGTGGGCTTGGGCGAGCGCCATCTCGGCCTGCTTGATGTCGGGCCGACGCGCCAAGAGCTGCAGCGGCACGCCTACCAACAGGCTGTCGGGGAAGTGCTGGGCAGCCAGTGTGCCCCGCCTTATGGCCTGCGGCATCTGCCCGATGAGCGTAGAGAGCGCGTTTTCCTGCGCCCTCACCTGCTTCCTGAGCGTCAGTATGGCCGCGTCGACAGCCAGTTTGCTGGCCCGCGCCTGCGCCACGGCAGCCCCGTTGGCCTCGCCAACGCGCATCCGCGCCTCGTATGTGCGCAGGTATCCTCCCACACCGCTGCCGTACGGCGGTTTATGTCGAGCTGGGTGTCCATCAAGAGCAGGTTGTAATAGGCGTTGGCTATGGCCGAAACGACCTGCGTCTGCACCGCCTGGCAGTAGGCATCGCTCTGCAACAGCGCCGCCTTGGCCCTGCGCTTGGAGTTTGTGAGGCGCCCGAATATGTCGAGCTCCCACTCGGCCGACGCCCCAATGTTGTAAGTCTTGGCCGGCTTGGAGCCGTCGAAGCTGCTCAGCTGGCCCTGCGGCGAGAGCGTGGCCGACGGCAGGTAGGCCAGCCGCGAGGCCATGAGCGTGGCCTCGGCCTGCTCAACCCGCAGTCGGGCAACGGCCAGGTCGGTGTTGTTTTCGAGCCCGATGCGAATCAAGGCCTGCAGGTCTGGGTCGGTGAACAGCTCCGACCAGTGCAGCGTGGCTATCGAGGCTGTGTCGCCCTGGGCCACTCCGGGGCCGTAGAGTCCGTCGGCCTGCACCGCCGGACGCACGTAAGGCCTGTACACCGAGCAGCCCGCCATCAACAGGGCTGCGCCGAACAATGTCAATATACGTCTCATTTCTTATCCTTTTTCCGTTTGTCTATCGATTCCATCTCACTCCGAATCTCCCAGTCGGGATACGGCAAGAACTCCACGGGGCGCACCTTTTCCTGTGTGAACTGGAACAGAACGAAGAACACCGGCACAAAGAACAGTATGGCAAGTGTGCCGAATATCATCCCGCCGATGACGCCCGAGCCGAGCGACGAGTTGCCGTTGGCGCCCGCACCGCTGGCGAACATGAGTGGCAACAGGCCGAATATCATGGCAAGGATGGTCATGAGGATGGGCCTGAGGCGCACCTTGGCAGCGGCGAGGGCTGCCTGCACGAGCGTCATGCCAGCCCTTCGGCGGTCGGCGGCATACTCCGTCAGCAGGATGGCCGTCTTCGACAGCAGTCCGATGAGCATGATCAGGCCCGTCTGGAGGTATATGTTGTTCTCCAGCCCCATCAGCTTTGCGAACAGGAAACTGCCCATAAGGCCGAACGGCACAGACAGTATGACGGCGAAAGGCACGAAGAAGCTCTCGTAGAGTCCGCACAGGATGAGGTATACAAACACCGTGCAGACAATGAAGATGATGGCCGTGTTGTTGGTTGTCTGGCTCTCCTCACGGCTCAGGCCCGAGAACTCGAAGCCGTAGCCGCGCGGCAACACCGATGCCGCCGTCTCCCGGATGGCCTTTATTGCGTCGCCCGAGCTGTAGCCTTGGGCGGCCTCTCCGTTGATGCCCATGGCGCTGTAGAGGTTGAAGCGGCCCAGCGACTCGGGCCCGTAGACCTTGGTCAGCGTCACGAACTGGCTCAGCGGAGCCATCTTCCCGTCGCCCACGCGGGTGTATACCTTGTCGAGCGACTCGGGCGTTATACGGTATTCGGGCGACGATTGTATATTACGCGGTAGAGTTTGTTGAAGCGGTTGAAGTTTGAAACGTACTGCCCGCTGTAATATCCGGCCAGGGTGGCGAGCACGGCGTCGGCAGTTGTTCCGGCGCGCTGGCACTTGGCGGCGTCCACCTCGACAAGGAACTGCGGGAAGTTTACGTTGAACGTGGTGTAAGCCGAGCCTATCTCGGGTCGCTTCTGCAGTTCGGCAATAAACTTCCGGCCCACGTTGTACAGCTCGTCGACGCTGCCCCCGGGATAGCTCGTGGTCACCTCGACCGTTGGCGGGGCAATGCTTGGAAACTGTTCTATGGGCAATGTGAAAAGAGCGATGACCCCGACAAGAATGATTGCCACCGAGATGACAATCGAGAGCACGGGGCGCTCAATGAAAGTCTTTATCTTCATACTTACTCCTCGGGGTATTTTCTTGTTGTAATGGGCATTCCGTCTTGAAGCATGCCGGCGCCTTCGGTGACGATGGTCTCGCCCTGTTTCAGGCCGCTGCGCACGATATACTTCTTCCGGTCGTTGAGCGGCGTCACCTCGATGCGTGTCGACTTGGCCCTGCCGTCCACCACACGGTAGACAAACACCTTGTCTTGCAGCTCAAAGGTGGCGCCCTGCGGTATGGTCAGCGCCCCGTCGGTGCGCTGCGTCACAACCACGTTGCCTGCGCCGCCGCTGTGCAGCAGCCCCGTGGGATTGGGGAATACGGCCCTCAGGCTCACCGACCCGGTCTGGCCGTCAGCTTGCCTTCAACCTGCGGATAAATCTGAACATCCTGCCGCCCGCGGATTGTTGCGGGGTAATCGGCTGTGGTCTCCACGCTCTCACACGCCACCTTGGCCACGGGATAGGCCTGCTGCGCCGTGGTGGGCGCACCCTCACGGCACGACACGATCAGCAAGGCCGCACCGCACAGAAAGACGAGTCTTAATCTTTTCTTATTCATATCAACGAACATTTGTTTGCCGATGCAAAGTTCGGCATATTCCACCTGACAAGGAACAGGCGCCCAACCGAACCGTAAAAAACGACATCCGAAGCGTTGCCAAAAAGGAAATGGGAACACAAACCGACCTCCACCTGCCGGCGAGGTTTCCGACTTAAGGAAACAAGATACGCCACCCCAAAGGAAGCACTTACCGACTTTGCCGCAATGAAACCAACATCAAACAATGTATAATCTATGAATTTACGGTTTGGAATACATCCTGCAAAAAGAAGGACATTACGTCTTTGCCGCACAAAACATAACGGCACACAAGTAAAAACCAATGTATTTACGATTCAAAATACATCCATCAAAAACATAACATTACGACTTTGCCGCAAAGAAACCAACGACACAATGCGAAAAGCCCATCGGCCACACGGCCCAGAAGCCCCCTACCCACGGTGGAGGGCGGGGGAAGTGGAGGCCACATACGCCCACAAATTCACCCTAAAAATTAACATTTCATTTTTCGGTGAAATAGAAATTGCAACGCACGGAAAGGCATAAGCCACAGGTAAACTTGCCATGCAAAACCGCAACGAATACTGTTTCGGGCAGCAAAACAGGCCGTTCGGCCGTGCAATATGTGCCGTTTCTGATGGCAAAACGACATGTTTTGCAAGCCATTTTTGCAGAAAAAATGCTGTTTTCGGGCATTTTCTGCCCAATATCACGGCGCAGACTATTGCACAATGCCATCCGCACCATTCTTATGGCGCTATCCTACAGCCGGTTACGATTGCACATCCATTTTGGCGATATTTGGCTCCCGGCGGCCAACATAGCGCAAAGACACGGATATGGAAGGGCTTTACCTGCCGGCATTTAACTCTTTTTGCAATCATTAACACACCATCCCAACCCCCCAAACCATTTCAATGCCTCCCCCTCCACCTCATTGCCATTCAACGCCTTTACCATTTTATATCTCCACCTTCCAACCTTCCAAACGCCTACCTGTCCATCCAGGCCTTGAAAGCCGGCGCCTTCTCGCGGCTCACCACCACCCTGTCGTCGGGCCACCCCACAAGGTGAAGCACGAGCTTTGAATTGAAGTAGTTGCCAATGTATGCCACGCTGTCGGCACGTATGATATACTGCCTGTTGGCACGGAAGAACCGTTCGGGGTCGAGCTAGGCCTCGAGCGCGTCCATCGACAGCGCAACCGGGTGCTGCGTGCCATCGTTCAGGCGCAGTCGCGACACCTTGTTCTCGGAGAACACATGGTTGACGTCGCGCACCAACACCTGTCTGTAGCCGTCGCGCCACGGCAGCAGAAACCTCTCGCTGTACCGGTAGCCCCCCTGCCCCAGCTGCCTGAACAGCTGCCCGGGGTCGCCCTCTACCGGGCGCGCCACCATCTGCCGCGCCCGCCGTATGGCAGCCTCCAGCTCGTCGGCATCGACGGGCTTGAGCAGATAGTCGATGGCGTTATACTTGAAAGCCTTGATGGCATACTCATCGTAGGCGGTGGTGAAGATGACCGGCACCGAAGGCGGCTCACGGTTGAACGCCTCGAAGCTCAGCCCGTCGGACAGCCTTATGTCGGCCAGTATGATGTCGGCCACTTCGCCGTGCCTCATGTATTCCACGGCCTCCTGTATGCTCGCTGCAGGGCCTATGGTCCTGAACGTGCGGTCCATGGCCTCAATCATCCGGCGCAAGTGGTTGTAGTTGCGCCTCTCGTCTTCCAAAATAAGTATGTTCATATCTCCCTGTCGTTATCCAGGCCGCTGATGATGGGCAGCCTGACTGTATATACAAACTCAGTGCTCTCTACCGACGGCCTGCGGCCACCTATCAGCGCATATCGCTCGGCTATGTTGCGCTGCCCTATGCCCGTCGACACCGGGGCCGAAGCCAGCGGCTGCAAGGCATTGCGCACCACCAGGCACCCGTCGGCCACAGAAACGGCAATCATGAGCGGGCTTTCCCTTGAAAAGCGGTTGTGCTTCAAGGCGTTCTCCACCACAATCTGCAGGCTTGCCGGCGGTATGCTGCCGTCGGCGTCGCGCACCTCCGGCCCTATGCTCACCACTATGCTGTCGCCATAGCGCATGTACATAAGGTAGAGATACGAGTCGAGAAAAGCCAGCTCGTCGGCCAGGGGCACCGTGTCGCGGTCGTAGTTCTGTATTATGTAGCGGTAAACCTTCGAGAGCTTTCCAAGGAATTTCACCGCCAGTCGGCTGTCTTCCATTATCAGCTCCGTCAGTATGCTGAAGTTGTTGAACATGAAATGCTGGTCTACCTGCTGCTTGAGCGCATTGAGCTTGGTCTGCATGGCCTCTGTCTCAAGCCTGCGCTTGGCCGCCTCAGCCTCCATGTATGAATACAGGTAATGGGCGTTGACATACACGTTTGATATGAACGTGGCCAGTATGCTGTAGACGTAGAGGTGCTGCACCTGCAGGAAAGGCAGCCCGTCGAGGTTGAACATGTAGCCCGTGAGCAGCGACAGGAGGTAGGCCGTCAGCGTGTTCATGATGAACAACGCCAGCGAATATACCAGCAGGCTGCGGTACGGGTGGGCAAACGACATGAATCGGCGCTATATTCCCTTGCTGTAGAATATGGAAAGCTGCACGAAAAGGAATATGCATACGAACGTGGTGGCCGCGTCGACCACGTAGCCCCACAGCGGATAACCGCCGAAATAAAACTCGCGCGCCTGCTCGTCGGTCACAATGTAGAGCAGCATATAGAGCGCGTAAGTGATGAGCGAGAGCACAAGGCGGCTCTTCTTAGTGTCCAACCAAAATCCCATATACGTTGCTTTATGCCGCAATGCCGCCAACACGGGGCGCACGCGGTTTTACGACTGCAAAGTAAGCAAATAATTGTGAGACGCCAATGGCCCGGCAGCCCCAAACGTAAAAAAATGCTTCCGAAGCGTCTCACCTCACCAACATTGGGCTCAATGGCGCAAAACCCACGCTTCGGCAGCGTTTTTATACACTTCGGCAGGAAGGGCGCTCGGCCTCCGGCAGCAAACCACTAACTTTGCACCGCAAAAAGACCATGGCCACAAGGCCGTAAAAAAAGATGACGATGAACAAGACAATAACCATTAGCCGCGAATACGGTTCGGGCGGACTGGCGACAGGCATGATGCTCGCCAAGAGGCTGGGCATACCGCTTTATGACAGGAAGATGGTGGAGATGGCCGCAGCCGAGGCCGGCCTGTCGGCCAATGTCGTAGACGATAAGGAAGAAAAGTGCCCCGGCGCGTTCGACTACCGGGCCTACCTGCTCAACTGCGGCAGGCCTGTTGCCGACAGGGTCTTCTTCGCCCAAAGCGACGTCATACGCAAGCTGGCAGGCCAGGGGCCGTGTGTCATCGTCGGACGATGCGCCGACTACGTGTTGCGCGACCATCACGAGTGCCTCAACATCTTCATCCACTCGCCGCTGGAACTGCGGGTGAACCGTGTGGCGGGGCGCATGGGGTGCAACCTGGAAAAGGCCCACGAGGCCACAACCACCGCCGACAAAAACCGAGCGGCCTACCACTGGCACTATGCCAGGACTGCGTGGGGGCGGGCGGCCAACTACCACCTAAGCATAGACAGCTCGATAGGGCTTGATGAAACGGTAAGCATGATAATGCAACTGATAAGCCTCACAGACAAGAAATGAAAGAACTCGACCTTACACAAGGCAGCGTGCCTAAGGTTCTGCTGCAGTTTGCACTGCCTTTCCTGCTAGCCAACTTGCTGCAGGCCCTGTACGGCGGGGCCGACCTCTTTGTTGTCGGGCAATATGACGACGCGGCAAGCGTGGCCGGGGTGGCCATAGGCAGCCAGGTGACGCAGACCATAACTGGCATCATACTGGGCCTTACCACAGGCACTACCATACTCATTGCCATTGCCACGGGAGGGCGCAACGACCGCGAGGCAGCCTCGACCATCGGCACTTCGGCCTGCTTCTTCACTCTGGCAGGCGTCATCCTCGCCGCCATCATGGTAGCGCTGCACGGCCATATAGCCGAACTGATGCACACCCCGGCCGAAGCCATGGCCGACACACGCCACTACATACTGATATGCTCGGCGGGAATACCGTTCATAATGGGCTACAACGTGGTGTGCGGAGTGCTGCGCGGATTGGGCGACTCGCGCTCGCCGCTCTATTTCGTGGGCATAGCCTGTGTCATCAACATCGCTTTCGACTTCCTGCTCGTGGGGGCCTTCGGCATGAGAGCCGCCGGGGCAGCCATAGCCACGGTGTTCTCGCAGGGCGTGATCTTCGTCGCCGCCCTGGCTTTCCTGCGCAAGCGCGGCTTCCACTTCGACTTCTCGCGCAACGACATACGGTTCAACCGCCGGCTGTCGGGGCGCATACTGAAACTCGGAGCGCCCATAGCGCTGCAGGATGCGCTCGTAAACGTGTCGTTCCTGCTCATCACTGTCATCGTAAACCAGATGGGAGTGGTGGCATCGGCAGCGCTCGGCGTATTGGAAAAGATAGTGGTCTTCGCCATGCTACCGCCCACGGCAATGGCATCGGCGGTAGCTACGATGACGGCACAGAACTATGGTGCCGGACTGACAGGGCGCATGACGGGCTGCCTCAAGGCTGGCATAGCCATGTCACTGGTGTTCGGCGTGTCGGTGTGCGCCTACTCCCAGGTGCTGCCGGAGACGCTCACGACCATCTTCACCACCGACATTGCCGTGGTAAACATGGGAGCCGACTACCTGCGGGGGTATAGCCTAGACTGCATATTGGTTTGCTTCGTGTTCTGCATCAACTCGCATTTCAGCGGGCAGGGCAACTCTTGGTTCCCCATGCTGCACAGCATGGCGGCCACTTTCATGGTGCGAATACCGCTGTCATACCTGTTCAGCCACATCAACCCGTCGTCCCTACTGCTCATGGGATATGCACCGCCCATCTCAACACTGTTTTCTCTGCTGATATGCGCTTTATACCTGAGACACAACAACCGCAAAATGAAGGCCAGGCAAGACTGGGCCACAAACACAACAGACGCAACAACAACCTTCATAACCTGACAATCTGTTAACGCGAAGCTCCTGCAACAAAGCCAAGACAGGATGAAACGCGAGGCGGCGCAGGGGGTAAATGCCCTTCTGCGCCGCCGTTTTACTGTTATCACTCCAGCATGTCAAGCTGCTTTTTCATGGCCATAAGCTCATCCTTTATGCCCATGAGGCATTCCAGCAACCCTGCCGTGCGGTCGGCCCCCGTGCGATTGCTGCTGATGATCTTCTTCGCAGCGGCAAGCTTGAAGCCGCGCACTTTGACAAGGTTGTGTATGAGCCGTATCTGCTCGATGTCTTTCTCAGAGTACTGGCGCACCTTGCCGGGCCCCTTGGTCTTGGGCTTCAGGTATGGAAACTCCTGCTCCCAATATCGCAGGGTGCTCTCGTTCAGCCCAAACATCCGGGCCACCTCGCTGATGGAGTAATAGAGCTTGAGGTTCTTGTCGAGGTTGAGTGCCATAAAATCACATGTTTTTGTCAATCAGGGAATAAAACATTTGCAAATGTACGGAAAAGAAAGTATCTTTGCAACACTTTTAAGGGAAATTATAATATCAATTGAAATATATGATGACTGCAAACGAAATCCGCGACTCATTCAAGAATTTCTTTGAGTCGAAAGGGCACGCCATCGTGCCGTCGGCCCCGATGGTGATAAAGGACGACCCGACACTGATGTTCACCAACGCCGGTATGAACCAGTGGAAAGACATCATTCTCGGCACACGCGACCCGGAACCGCGGCGCCGGGCCGACTCTCAGAAGTGCCTGCGCGTGAGCGGCAAGCACAACGACCTGGAAGAGGTGGGCCACGACACCTACCATCACACAATGTTCGAGATGCTCGGCAACTGGAGCTTCGGCGACTACTTCAAGGAGGGAGCCATAGACATGGCATGGGAATATCTGGTGGATGTGCTCCACCTCGACCCCAAAGACCTTTACGTTACGGTGTTCGAAGGCTCGGAAGACGAGGGGCTCGGCCGCGACGACGAAGCGGCTTCATACTGGGCGAAGCACGTGCCGACAGACCACATCATCAACGGCAACAAGCACGACAACTTCTGGGAGATGGGCGACACAGGCCCCTGCGGCCCCTGCTCCGAGATACACCTCGACTCACGCACGCCCGAAGAGAAGGCCAAGGTGCCCGGCCGCGAACTGGTGAACAAGGACGACCCGCAGGTCATCGAGATATGGAACCTTGTCTTCATGCAGTATAACCGCCGCGCAGACGGCTCGCTTGAGAAGCTGGCAATGAACGTCATAGACACCGGTATGGGCTTTGAGCGGCTTGTGCGCGCCCTCCAAGGCAAGCACTCCAACTACGACACGGACATCTTCCAGCCCATAATCCGCGAGATTGCGCGGCTCTCCGGCAAGGAATACGGGCGCGACGAGCAGACCGACGTGGCCATGCGGGTTGTCGCCGACCACCTTCGCGCCGTGGCATTCTCCATCGCCGACGGGCAGTTGCCGGGCAATGCCAAGGCCGGCTACGTGATTCGCCGCATCCTCCGCCGCGCCGTGCGCTACGCATATACGTTCCTCGGGCAGAAAGAAGCATTCATGTACAAGCTCCTGCCAGTATTCATCTTCGAGATGGGGAAGGCCTATCCCGAACTCGAAGCACAGCGTGAGCTCATCGGCAGGGTAATGAAAGAAGAGGAAGACTCGTTCCTTCGCACACTCGACAAGGGCATCAACCTGCTCAACGGAGCCATGGACGAGCTCAAAGCCCACGGCCTCAAGCAGCTCGACGGGGCCCAGGCGTTCCGCCTTTTCGACACTTACGGCTTCCCCCTCGACCTTACCGAGCTGATATGCCGCGAGAACGGCTACACCGTAGACGAGCGCCAGTTTGACGAAGAGATGCAAAAGCAAAAGGCACGCGCCCGCAACGCCGCCCAGGTGGAAAGCTCCGACTGGACTGAACTGCGCCAAGGTGAGCAGCAGTTTGTGGGCTACGACTACTCTGAACACGAGTGCCACATACTCCGCTACCGCCGTGTGACCCAGAAAAAGAGCACATACTATGAGCTCGTGCTTGACTTCACGCCCTTCTACGGGGAAATGGGAGGACAGGTAGGCGACACCGGTGTGCTTGTCAGCGAGTATGAGACGGTGGACATAACAGACACCAAGCGCGAGAACAACCAGAGCATACACATAGTGAAAGAGCTGCCCAAGCACCCCGAAGCCGACTTCATGGCATGCGTAGACACCGACAAGCGGGCTGCCAGCGCTGCCAACCACACAGCCACCCACCTGCTTGACTACGCGCTGAAACAGGTGCTCGGCGAGCACGTCGAGCAGAAAGGCTCGTATGTAAGCGCCGACACACTGCGCTTCGACTTCTCGCATTTCCAGAAGGTTACGGACGAAGAGCTCCGCCAAACGGAGCGTATCGTCAACGAGATGATACGCCAGGACCTGCCGCTCGACGAGCACCGCGACATGCCTTTGGCCGAAGCTAAGGAGATGGGGGCCGTGGCCCTGTTCGGAGAGAAGTACGGCGACAAGGTGCGCGTGGTGCGTTTCGGCCCCAGCTGCGAGTTCTGCGGCGGCATCCACGCCCATTCTACAGGCCGCATAGGCATGTTCAAGATAATCAGCGAGAGCTCTGTGGCAGCCGGTGTGCGCCGCATCGAGGCCAAGACCGGCCGTGAGTGCGAAGAGTTGCTCTACGGCATAGAGGACACCCTGAAGGCCATCCGCTCGCTGTTCAACAACGCCAAAGACCTGAAAGGCGTGATTGGCAAGTACATCGAGGAGCACGACACGATGAGGAAAGAGATAGAAAGCTTCGAGGCCCAGGCCGTGGAGCGTGCCAAGGACAGCCTTGTGGAGAAGGCGCGCACCATAAACGGCGTCAAGGTTATCACGGCCGTGATGCCCATCGACCCTGCCCGGGCCAAGGATCTCGTGTTCAAGATACGCCAGGCTGTGCCCGAAAACCTGCTTTGCGCCATCGGCACAGACGGCGGCGGCAAGCCAATGATAAGCGTGATGCTCAGCGACGACATGGTGAAAGACCACGGGCTGAATGCCGGCCAGATGGTTCGCGAGGCCGCAAAGCTGATTCAAGGCGGTGGCGGAGGCCAGCCTCACTATGCCACGGCGGGCGGCAAGAACCCCGACGGGCTTAGCGCCGCCATCGACAAGGTGGTGGAACTGGCCAACCTGTAGGCCATTGCAGCCTGCTGCCAACTACAAATAGCGGGAGTCCCGACATGCGCATTGCATGTCGGGGCTCCCCTTTTCTTTGCCGTGCCCACAGCCTATTTCTTTCGTGAAAACATGCTGCTAATGTCGCCTTTGCGCAGTTCCACCACCTCGCCGTATTTCTCGAGAGCCTTCATCTCGGCCTTGCCGATGTTGCCTACAACAAGGTAAACACGCACGGCCGGCCTTACCACATCGGAATAAAAGCCTTCGACATCGGATGCCACGGCTTTCTCAATCAACGGCACGCGCTGCCTTTCGGGATCGGAATCATATCCATACAGCCGTCGCCAAGCGATGTATTCACCGACGTCGCGCATCGACGGATATTCATTGTTTATAGAGTTGAGCAAGTTTCGGCGCGCCGTCTCGAAG
This sequence comes from Marseilla massiliensis, assembly GCF_016899955.1. GTDB lineage: Bacteria > Bacteroidota > Bacteroidia > Bacteroidales > Bacteroidaceae > Prevotella > Prevotella intestinigallinarum. The sequence continues at coordinate 63,370 of NZ_JACJJL010000002.1, forward strand.
CCGCTGAGGCGCAGCGGCATGTTGTCAAACAGGCTGTCGACGGTGGCCACGGCCGTGAGCACCTTGTCGGCCTGCGTGCCCGTGATGGTATGGTAAGCCGTCGGGGCGTCGCCAAATTTGGCCATCAACGGCAATGTAAGCCACCCGTAAGAGGAATATGCCAGCGAACGGAACTCGCGCATTTCCTGGAACAACACCGACGACATGCTTCCGCCGAAATATTCGGCCCACAATTGCTCTGTCACACGACGGGGCACGGTGGGCGACGGGGGCAGCACTGTGTAGGTGCCCACATTGGCCTGCCGGGCGCCAGGGGCATTGTAGACAAACACCATCGGCCTGTCGTATGCCTTCAGGGGCCTGTTGATGAAACGGCAGGGCACGTTGATTGCGTCGACGTCGATGCTGTTGCGCACGGCAAGGGCAACGCTGTCGGCAGCCATCGAACCACAATAGAGTACCATGCACTCAGTGTGCAACAAGTCTTTAAACCACTTCACCATCCCGTCGGCCCCGATACGCTTCAACTGGCCGGCCGTCACGGCGTTCAGGTAAGACGACTTGTCGCCATAGGCAATCTTTTCCACTACGGCACGCACTATGTCCGAATAGTCTTCGGCAAAGGTGCCTGCGCTGAGCTTTGCGCCAGTGACCAGCTCGGCCATCTTGTCTTTGTCGGCCTTGACGCGCCTGACGAAATGGGCGAAAAGCCTCATGGTGGGCTCGAAATTGCGGTCGAGGCCCATCAGCGAAATGGTGAACGAGTTGTGGTCGCTGCCAAACGAAAGGCGGCTGCCGAGCCGTGCCAACGCCGCCGACAGCCCGAGGCGCGACAGCGAGTCGGTGCCGAGGTCGCCCATGTAGTCGGCCACGCTGCTTGCCAAGGGGTCGTCGAGCGTGCCTTTGGCAAACACGAAGTCGATGCTGAACACATCGTTGACGTCGTTCCTTACCGCATAGAGTGTTGCCAGGGGCGCAAGGCTCATGCGGCGGGCATAGCTGTCGAAGTTGACAAACCTCGGGCTTACCTTCCCCGGATGCCCGCCAACGAGCCACTGGGCGTAATCCGAGCGTGCATCTACATTGCGCGGGATCACGGGCTTGTAGCCGGGCTGCGACAGCCTGTCCTTCTGATAGGTGCCAAACTTCTTGACCAGTCGCATGTAATTGCCGTCGAAGTATTTGTTGGCGGCCGCCATCACATCGGCCTTGGTGAGTTGCGCCACTCTCGACTGCCGCCCAACATAATCGTCCCACGACGCGGCGCCATACCCGAAAGCGTCGAGCATGAGCAAGGCGCGCCCGTCTATGGTCTCGGTGCTCAGCTTGAAATCGAGTTCTTCGGCCAGTTTCAGGGCATCGAGCATGGTGTCGGGAAACTCGCCGCGCTTCACCCTGCCTATCATTTCGTAGCAAAGCCGCTCGGCCTTCTTCTTCGAACCGAACGGAATCTTGGGCACGGCGCCTACCAAGGTGAAGCCCGCATCCTTGAAAGCCGCCGGAACCGCATAGCCGGCCATGATGGCCTTGGTGTCAGCAAGCGAGTCGAGCAGCCCCGAACCGCTGCCGTTGGACAGTATCTGCGAGGCCATGTCCAACGCCACGTAGTCGGAATCTTCCTCGGTCGGGGTGTGGTATGCCAATGCCGTGACCTTGACAAGGGGTATCGGGAGCTTTATCCCCACGGTGCGCGTACCGTCAAACGGCTTGAGCGCAAAGGGCGCTGATGGCGGGGCGCAGCCCGGCCTGATGCGCCCGAACGACCGCTCGAGCAGCGGCATCAGTGTGTCGGCGCAGATGTCGCCGCACATTATCAGGCCCATGTTGCCCGCGACGTAATACTTGCCGAAAAACTCCCGCATCTCGTTAAGGCTCGGGTTCTTCAGGCTCTCGGTGCTGCCAATGACAGGATGCACGTAAGGACCGCCTTCGAGCACAGCCCCCAACAGGTGCTCCATGGCCGGCGCCAGCAGGTTGTCGGCCACCATGTTCTTCTCCTCGTACACTGTCTCGAGCTCGCTCTGGAACATCCTGAACACGGGATTTATCATTCGCTCGCTGCACAGTTCGGCCCACTGGCCCACAAACTCGGGGGCGAACGTATTGTAAAAAATAGTGAAATCGTAAGACGTGGCGGCGTTGAGCCCCGACCCTCCGAAGTAAGATATCAGGTTGTTGAACTCGTTTGGTATCACGTATTCGGCCGCCTTGTGGCTCAGCCGGTTGATGTCGGCCTGCAAACCGCGCCGCACGCCGGCGTCGGTGGTTTTGGCCAGCAGGTCGTACTTGGCCGCTATGGAGTCGAGCCACTGTTTCTCGGCCTCATAATCCGTGGTGCCTATCTTGTCGGTACCCTTAAACATAAGGTGCTCGAAATAGTGGGCTATGCCCGTATTGGGGCATTGGTTGGCTCCGGTCTTGACCACCACGGCTCCCAGCACCTTTGGTTGCGAATGGTCTTCGCTCAGCCATACGGTCATGCCGTTGGCCAGTTTAAACTGCCTTACACTTGTGTCGCCTGTCCCAAAAGCCTGCAAACAACAGGCGGCCAGGGCTATTGCTACCGTAAACAATGATTTTTTCATAACCTCACGCTTTAGGTTCACCATACTGCCCACACCGTCAAAAGGCTGCCGTCCGGGGGCTGCCGTGCCCCACTGGCAGAGTGCCGTCGCCGCCACCAGTGGGATTGATGGCGGCCGTTGCCTCAGCACCACATGCCGGAACAATGCCACCGGTCTGTATGCAGGCATTTCGCAACATCGCAAATCTACTGATATTTCCCGACAAGACAAACTGTTTCGCAGGGTAATTGCCTGATATTATGCTATTTTAACACAGACGACACGCAGCACGCCACCCCCCGGCAAATGGCGCAGGCCAAGCCTCGGCGCATCCGCCCGCCATAGATGGTCGGACCGAAAAAGCAACGCACAACGGGGTTGCGCCCGCTGCCCAATGACCGACGGCATGGCGCCCGCATGCCTACCGCCCCACCCCAAACAGCAATACGGCACTTTTCGCTCTGCAACATGGGCCGTTTTGCAACCCCAAACGGCACGTTTTGCAAGCCCGAAAGGCCCATATCGCAACCCACTGCAAACCAGCGCGTTAGCCCAAACAGCCATGGCCGCATTCATTTTCTGGAAAAATGAACGCCAAACAGCGGAGGCACCGCTCCGGCAAAACGAGCCAGTTGCCCCGCAGGTTGGACGGCGAGCGTGGCGAAGGCGTAGCGGGCTACGACGAGGCACGGCGGCGGACAAGATGCCGGCAAGGGCACGGAAGCGGTTGGGAAGCATGATGGCGGCGATAAAACAAGCCCAAGGCGGTCAAAAGGGGGGTTTGGGTTAAACCCGAATCACACTTTTGAGACCAAAGCGATTCTGCGCCATTGCCCCGCAGCTTGGACGGCGAGCGTGGCGAAGGCGTAGCGGGCTACGCCGAGACACGGCGGCGGACAAGATGCAGGCAAGGGCACGGAAGCGGTTGGGAAGCATGATGGCGGCGATAAAACAAGCCCAAGGCGGTCAAAAGGGGGATTTGGGTTAAACCCGAATCACACTTTTGAGACCAAAGCGATTCTGCGCCATTGCCCCGCAGCTTGGACGGCGAGCGTGGCGAAGGCGTAGCGGGCTACGACGAGGCACGGCGGCGGACAAGATGCCGGCAAGGGCATGGAAGCGGTTGGGAAGCATGATGGCGGCGATAAAACAAGCCCAAGGCGGTCAAAAGGGGGATTTGGGTTAAAAAACAAAACCGTTTGTTTTGTGTTGTCTGCGATTTGATGTAACTTTGCAGAAGTCAAAAACAAACTGAGGCAAAGGAGCGGCCTGCCGCGCCATGCAACCAAAAACAAGACAAATGAAAAAACTGATTTCAGCTATCGCCGCACTGTGCGTGTCGGCGCCAATGGCTTTCGGACAAGTACCAAAGCCGGTTGAGGATGTGAACAAAGTAGTAGACAACACCCCCGACAGTATAGCCAAAGCCCTGATGTCACGCCCCGCGCCGGGCACCACACGCAAGAAAGGCAAGCCCGTGGCCTTCTTCATCGGCGACTCAACCATGCGCAACGGCACTCTCGGCAACGGCAACAACGGGCAGTGGGGATGGGGCTTTTTCATCAGCGACTACTTTGACCCGACGAAGATAAGCGTTGAGAACCAGGCCCTCGGAGGCATGAGCACACGCACATTCTACAAGCAGCTGTGGCCCGACATACGCAAGGCGTTGCGCCCGGGCGACTGGGTGATCATCTCGCTGGGCCACAACGACAACGGCCCATACGACAGCGGACGGGCCCGCGCCGTGCTGCCCGGCACCGGCAACGACTCGATCATTGTGACGATAAAGGAGACCGGCGCCAAGGATACCGTATATACCTACGGCGGCTACATGCGCAAGTACATCGAAGAGTGCCGCAAGGCAGGGGCCAACCCCGTGCTCATGTCGCTCACCCCGCGCGACGCCTACGGCAAGGACGGCAAGATTGTGCGCAAGCAACAGAGCCAATGGCTCGAGCAGATAAGCCGCGAGCAAAGCGTGCCCTACGTAGACCTCAACGAGATATCGGCCGCCAAGCTCGACAAGTACGGCCGCTGGAAGGAGAGCTACCATTTCTACAAAGACCACATACACACCAGTAAGTTCGGCGCCGAGATGAACGCCCGCTCCGCAGCCGAGGGCATTGCGGCAAGCACCGACCCCGCCCTGGCTCCGCTGCAGGCCATGATGCACAACGTCGAGCTGCCCACCGTTGCCGTGAAACGCGAGAAGGGCAAGCCGGTGGTGTTCATCACGGGCGACTCGACGGTCAAGAATACCGACAAAGACCCCGACGGCATGTGGGGATGGGGGTCGCAGGCATACACCGTGTTCGACTCGACGAAGGTCACATGCGCCAATTGCGCCAAGGCCGGACGCTCAACCCGCACCTACCTCAACGAGGGGCGGTGGGACCAAGTGTACAATTCGCTGCAGCCGGGCGACTTTGTCCTCATTCAGTTCGGCCACAATGACATAGGCCCCATCGACGACAAGAAGATGCGGGGCGTCATACCCGGCACCGCCGACTCAAGCCATGTGTACCGCATGAAAGACTCGGGCATGTATGAAGTGGTATATACCTTCGGGTGGTACCTGAAGAAATTCATCCAAGACGTGCGCGAAAAGGGAGCCACACCCATACTCCTCTCGCTCACACCGCGCAACGAATGGCCCGGCGGAAAGATTGAGCGCCGCAACGACACCTACGGCAAATGGTACCGCGAAGTGGCCAAGGAGACCGGCGTAGAGTTTGTAGACGTACACAACATCACCGCCGACTACCTCGACAAGAAATGCGGCAGCAAGGAGAAGGCCATGGAGTACTACAACCACGACCACACCCACACGTCGCTGCTCGGCGCACAGACCAACGCCAAGAGCGTGGCAAAGGGGCTGCGCGACATAAAGAGCCCGCTGGCGGATTACTTGAAATAACCCGCCAAACGGGGTTTGGGACATTGCATTGCCACCATCGCCGCAGTGACCCTACGGGCCACTGAGCCATTGGCACCGCCACGGCCTAAGCCGCAAAAGGCACAGCCGGGCACGGAGGCACAAGAAGGCCGCGACGCGACGGTGGCAATGCCCCCCCGAAACCCACCCGCAATGACAAGACAACCATAAATCACAACCGGCCCACGGCACCCGAGCCACAAGGCCAAGACATCGAAACCTCATCACTTCAATGATAGACAGAGCCACCGTAGAACGCATTCTCGACGCCACGGAAATAGTAGACGTGGTGTCTGAATTCGTGACGCTGCGCAAGCGAGGGGTAAATTACGTGGGGCTGTGCCCCTTCCACGACGACAAGACCCCGTCGTTCTACGTATCGCCAACCAAAGGGGTGTGCAAGTGCTTTGCCTGCGGCAAGGGAGGCAACGCCGTGCACTTCCTCATGGAGCACGAACAGATAACCTACCCCGAAGCCCTGCGCTGGCTCGCAAGGAAATACAACATAGAGATAAAAGAGCGGGAACTGAGCGACGAAGAGAAGCGCGAGGCCGGCGAACGCGAGAGCATGTTCATCGTCAACGAGTGGGCGCTGGAATACTTCCAGAGCGTGATGGCCAACGACCCCGACGGACGCGCCATAGGCAAACAGTACTTCAGAAGCCGCGGCTTCCGCGACGACATCATCAGCAAGTTCCAGCTTGGCTACGCGCTGCCGCGACGCGACGCCCTCTCAACGGCCGCCAAGGCCAAGGGATACAAGGAGGAGTTCCTCGTGAAGACAGGCCTGTGCTACCGCAAAGACAACGGCGAGCTGGTCGACCGGTACGCCGGGCGCGTGATATTCCCGTGGATTAACGTGAGCGGCAAGGTGGTGGCCTTCGGCGGACGGCTGCTCGACTCGCGCACCAAAGGCGTGCAGCAGAAGTATGTCAACTCCTCCGACTCGGAGATATACCACAAGGACCACGAGCTCTACGGCATCTACCAGGCCAAGAAATCGATAGTCAAAGAAGACCGGGTGTTCATGGTCGAGGGCTACACCGACGTCATCTCGATGCACCAGTGCGGCATAGAGAACGTGGTGGCCAACTCGGGCACGGCCCTCAGCCTGCACCAGATAAGGCTGCTCAGGCGCTTCACGCCAAACATAGTGCTGCTCTACGACGGCGACGAGGCAGGCATACACGCGGCCATGAGGGGCACCGACATGCTGCTGTCTGAGGGGATGAACATCAAGGTGCTGATACTGCCCGACGGCGACGACCCCGACAGCTTCTCGCGAAAGCACACCGCCGAGGAGTTCAGGGCGTACATCGACGACCACCAGACCGACTTCATTGAGTTCAAGACCAAGCTGATGCTCAACGGCGTGACAGACCCGGTGAAACGCTCGGAGGCCATAAGCAGCATTGTGAAGAGCGTTTCCGTGATTCCCGACCAGATAACCCGCGACACTTACCTGCACGAGTGCTCCGTGAGACTGCAGATGAGCGAGCGCACGCTGATAGCCACAATGAACCGCTTCATCAGCGGCGAACGCGAGGAAAAGGCCAAGGAGGCCGAACGAGAAGAGCGCAGGATGGCGCGCGACGCGGCTGAGGCAACAACAGGAAACGCCCCCATCGGACTGCATACCGACGACGAACAGACACGGCAGGTGGAAAGGATGATAATACAAGAGGTGCTCCGCCACGGCGACGAGATAATATTCGAAGGGCTCGAAACAGACGACGGGCAGACCGTCAACCTGTCTGTCGCGCAATACATCGACTACGATCTCGCGCAAGACGGGCTCAAATTCACCGACGAACTCTACAACCGCATACTCGCAGAAGCCGTGGAACACAGCACGGAAGAAGGGTTCAGGGCCGAGAACTACTTTCTCCACCACCCCGACATCGACATAAGCGCACTGGCCGGACAGCTCGCGCTGAGCCCCTACAGGCTGAGCCGGAGCCTCGAAATGAAGCATACGGCCGACAACCTGCGCCAGCGCGTGACCCACCTGGTGCTCGACCTAAGGATGAACATTGTAAAGAAACACCTCAAAGACATACAGGCACAGATGCGCACGGCGGGCTCCGACATGGACCGCATAAGGCAACTGATGGAGGAATACAAGGAGGCCCAGCAACTGCGCGACGTGCTGGCACGCCGCATAGGCAGCGACCTCGTGGTATGACCAGCCCGCCGCTAAGTGGCCGTAGTGCCTTGTCAACTATTCACAACCAACATTACAAAGCAATCATGTATTACATAGAAAAAAGACTGGAGATATCTGCGAGCCACCAACTCAGGCTCAACTACGAGAGCAAATGCTCGAGGCTGCACGGCCACAACTGGATTGTCACCATCTTCTGCCGGGCAAAAGAGCTCGACGAAAACGGCATGGTGTGCGACTTTACGCACATCAAGGCGAGGATACACGACTATCTTGACCATGGCAACCTCAACGAACTGCTGCCTTTCAACCCCACGGCAGAGAACATGGCGCGATGGTGCGTGGAGCAAGTGCCAAACTGTTACAAGGCCATTGTGCAAGAGAGTGAGGGCAACACTGCCACATACGTCAGGGATGAAGAGGATTAACGAGATATTCAACTCGCTGCAGGGCGAGGGCTACAACACCGGGCGAGCCGCGGTGTTTGTGCGATTCGCCGGATGCAACCTGCGCTGCCCGTTTTGCGACACCGACTTCGCCACAGGCCGCGAGATGAGCGACAGCGACATTGTGGAAGCCGTCTCGGCATACGACGCACGCTTCGTGGTGCTCACAGGAGGCGAGCCCACGCTGCAGGCCGATGCCGCCCTGACCGCCAGGTTGCACGAGGCGGGCTTCGAGATTGCCATGGAGAGCAACGGCACAAGGCCTGCACCGGACGGCATCGACTGGCTCACCATTTCGCCAAAGCAACCGTTTCTGGGCGAGGCGGCGCGCCCGGTGGTAAGGCGCTGCAACGAACTGAAGTGCCTGTTCGACGGGCGCACGCCCGTGACCGACTTCGGGATAGAGGCCGACTATTACTATCTGCAACCCTGCGACATGGGGGGCGGGCCCGCCGACGAGCGCAACCGCCGCATCACAGAGGCCTGCATCGACTACATACTGAGCCACCCGCGATGGCGGCTGTCGCTGCAGACGCACAAGCTTACAGGCATAAAGTGACGCCTGCATGGGCCGCAAGGCTTGGCGCCGACGGCCCGGCAGGCCACCAACACAGAGCCCGCAATGATCCGAAAATGGACTTGCGGGCTCTTTTGTATGTGCGCACAATGGCCAACCAAGGTTAAAATGAACCTGAAACAGGCCCAACCAGCCCCAACAACAAGGGTCACCTGCATTGCCCGGCTTACCCGGCAACAATGGAAAACCTGCCCCAAAACAATGAAAGACCAACCCGCCCGCAGCAACATGCCGACTGCACAGAGACACCAAACAACCTGTTTTAATTGACAAAACGAAAGAAAAAGCAAAATCAAGCCTACATTTCCTTAATTTAAGACGGATTTGATTAACACGCCGTAACATTCGAGCGTTCGTTTATACACAGCCATGCCGCCAGCAAAAGGCAAAGCCGGCACACCACGGCACAAACTTCGTAAAAAAGCCGACACACCGCAAACAGCATACACCATCCCGTATGTTAAATCCCGAAAGCCAACAAATGGCCCCGTGAAATGCGTTAACGAAAACACCGTTAAACATTAAAACTTTAATAGATAACCTTTTACGGTGTTTCAATCTTTAGTAATTTTGGGCAAAATTATAACTAATCAAAACACAGAAAAGCCATCCGCTGCAAGCCTCCGTGACGGCGGCAGCAACCGCAGCAGGCAGCCATGCCACCCGCGATGGCAATCTGAAACAACACAAAAACCACACGCCAAGCCCGTGTGCCGCAAAGCATGACGGGCCAAAGTGGCTAACATTATTAAATATAATTACAAAACCATTACTACTATGCATGAGGGATTTAAAACAAAGTTGGCACTGACAGCATCAATGCTGCTGTGCCTCTCTGCCCCGATTGGGCTGCCGCCAACACGCGCGGCAGCCCAAAACAGGCCACAAAACGCCACTGTCGGCGGCACTGTGACCGATGAAAGCGGCGAAGCCATCATCGGCGCGAGCATCGTTGTCGACGGCAGTGGCGCCACCATCGGCACCGTCACGGACATCAACGGGAAGTTCTCGCTGAACGTCAGGCCCGGCACCATACTGCGAATATCCTATGTCGGCTATGCCACCATGACCGTAGAGGCGCGCCCGGGGATGGTTGTCACGCTGAAGGAAAACGCCAACGAGCTTCAAGGGGTTGAAGTAGTGGCCTACGGAACGCAAAAGAAAGTGACTGTGACCGGCGCCATCTCCAGCATCAAGGGTGAGGACTTGGTGCGCACCCCGGTAAGTTCAATCAACAATGTGCTGGCCGGCCAGCTCACAGGAGTGACCACCGTGCAATACTCGGGCGAGCCGGGGAGCGACGCCGCGAGCGTGTTCGTGCGCGGCCAGGGCACATGGACCGACTCCGAGCCGCTGGCGCAGGTTGACGGCGTTGAGCGCTCGATGAGCGACATCGACTACAACGACATCGAGAGCATCACCGTGCTGAAAGACGCTTCGGCCACGGCCGTGTTCGGCGTGAGGGGAGCCAACGGCGTAATACTGATAACCACAAAGCGCGGCCAGAGCGGGAAGACGCGCGTGAGCGGCTCTACTTCTTACAGCATACTGACGCCGACAAAGATGGTTGAGCAGGCCTCGAGCTATGAGTACGCCATGTTCTACAACCAGATGCGCGCCAACGACGGCGGCGAGCCCATGTTCTCTGACGAAGTGATACAGAAGTTCAAAGACGGAAGCGACCCCATACGCTTCCCGAGCACCAACTGGGCCGACTACATCATGAAAGACGCCACACTGCAGACACAGCACAACGTGAACATAAGCGGAGGCGGAGAAAACGTGCGTTACTTCATCTCTGCGGGGGCGTTCACGCAAGGCGGACTGTTCAAGCAGTTCAACCAAGACTACAACAACAGCTACAGCTACAACAGGTTCAACTACCGTGCCAACCTCGACGTCGACGTGACAAAGACCACCACGGTGTCGATTAACATCGCGGGCAACGTCAGCAACGCCCACAAGCTGTAAACAGGGCAGGGCGCGTCGGGCATGATAAAGGCCATGTACCAGGCAACCCCGTTCTCGAGCCCGGGCATAGTTGACGGCAAGCTGGTGTACACGGCCACCGACTACGACGACGTGCAGCTGCCGTTCACGGGCGGGTCGGGCATGACCTACTACGGGTCGGGCTTCATGAACACCCAGGTGAACAAGCTCAACATGGACCTCATAGTCGACCAGAAGCTCGACTTCATAACCCGCGGCCTGTCGCTCAAGCTGAAAGGGTCGTACAACAGCGCATACGACGTGTACAAAAACGGGTCGGCAAGCGTGGCCACATACACCCCGGTGAAGCAAGACGACGGCACCATAGCCTACAAGAAGTCGGGCAGCGACGAGTCCGTGAGCTACCCGACCGACACCGACAAAGACCGCGACTGGTACGTCGAGGCGTCGCTCAACTACGCCCGCGACTTCGGCAAGCACTCCGTCACGGGCCTGCTGCTGTTCAACCAGAGCAAAGAATACTACTACTCAAGCACCGAATACCCCGACCTGGCGCGCGGGTATGTGGGCCTCGTGGGACGACTCACCTACGACTATGCCGACAAATACCTCGCCGAGTTCAACGTGGGCTACAACGGCTCCGAGAACTTCGCGCCCGAAAACCGCTTCGGAACATTCCCGGCAGGCTCGGTGGGATGGGTGATAAGCGAAGAAAAGTTCTTCAAGCCGCTCTCAAAGGCCGTGAGCTTCCTCAAGCTGAGGGCCTCGTGGGGCCTCGTGGGCAACGACAAGGTGGGCGGCTCGCGATTCATGTACCTCTCCGACCCGTACGCCGTGAACAGCGAAGGCACCTTCTCGCGCGACTACCGCGGCTATGCCTTCGGAATAGAAAACAGCACGGTGCACAAGGGCGCCTACGAGTCGTCGAAGAACAACGCCGAGGTTACGTGGGAGAAAGCCTTCAAGCAAGACTACGGCATAGACATCAACGTGCTCGACAACCGCCTGCGCACCTCGTTCGACTACTACCTCGAGCACCGCACCGACATATTGCTCACCGACGAGAGCGCCCCGTCGCTGATAGGCTTCACGGTGCCATACACCAACCAGGGCGTGGTCGACAGCTGGGGATGGGAGCTGTCCATGAAGTGGCAGAACGACATAAACAAGGACTTCCGCTACTGGGCCGGCATCAACCTGTCGTACAACCAGAACGAGATAAAGGAGAAGAAGGAATCCCCGATGAACAACGAGTACCAGTATGAAAAGGGCCACCGCATAGGCTCGAGGAGCCAATACCTGTTCTGGAAGTACTATTACGAAGGCTGCGAAGAAGACTATGAGGCCGAGTTCGGGCAGGAGTTCCCCACCCAGATAGTCTCCAACGACAAGCTGCAGCCCGGCGACGCCATCTATGTCGACCTCGACGGCAACGGGAAAATAGACGAAAACGACATGAGCCGCGACTACGGGTACACCGACGACCCCGAGTATGTGGCCGGACTGAACCTCGGTTTCAAGTGGAAAGACCTCAGCCTGTCCATGCAATGGACTGCCGCCTGGAACGTGAGCAGGCAGATATCCGACGTGTTCAGGCAGCCATTCCTCAACGCTTCGGGCAACACCGAGGGCGGACTGCTAAAATATCACGTGGAAAACACGTGGACTGTGGAGAACCCTTCGCAGGATGCAGAGTACCCGCGGGCCACATGGGAGAACGCAAACCAGAACTACGCCACCTCCACACTGTATGAAAAAGACTCAAAATACCTCAGGCTCAAGTCGCTCGTACTGGCCTACGACTTCCACTTCCCATTCATGAAGGCCATAGGCATGAGCCAGTTCCAGCTCTCGCTGAGCGGCTACAACCTGCTGACATTCACCCCTTACATCTGGGGCGACCCCGAGGCAAGGGCCAGCAACTCGCCGTCATACCCGCTGCAGCGCACCTACACGCTGTCGCTCAAGATGGCCTTCTGACAGCAGCCTGCGGGCCACGCCCACGCCGAAGCCACGGGCGGGCGGCACAGCCACGGCGGCAAAAAAAACTTACACCAGCCTGGCCGCACCGCGAAATGGGCCATACAGCACCACGAAACGGGCCGAACGGCATGGCGGAACAGCCCGTCCGGGCATACAGAACGGGCCATATTGCAACGCCATGCGCAACCCGGGCGCAACCCGCTGTGGCACAGCGGAATGGCAAGCCACGACGGGGCGGCCCGCAACAAGCAAAAAATCATTACGCACGAGGCTCACCAATGCCTCGGCAGAATCACTTAAACAACAACTGACATGACACTAAACACGAAACTGGTCAAAGCATTGGCCAAAGCCGTGGCAGCCATTGCCATGGTTTTAACGACGGCATCATGCACTGACAACATAGCCTTCGGCAACGACTTCCTCGACAAGGCTCCGAGCAACTCGACAACGAAGGACTCCGTGTTCAGCAAGGCAGAGTATGCCGGACAGTTCCTCACGGGGGTCTACTCGCTGCAATACTACGGCATACCCTACCGCAGCAGCTCGTCGGCGCCACTGTCGGCCAGCTACTGGCAGGGCAAGTTCGACGCGCTGACCGACATATACCACCTCCACTTCCCCAGCTCGTCGATATACCAGAGCTACTACACCGAGACGTTCACCGCCAGCTCCGACGGCAGCATCTACGGCTTCGACACCGAGAACGTCTGGGAACTGGTGCGCGCAGCCTACCTGTTCCTTGAGAACGTAGGCTCCGTGCCCGACATGAGCGACGACGACAAGGCCGTCTTCAGCGGCGAGGCCAAATGCCTCATAGCGTCGGCCTACTTCAACCTCTTCAAGTTCTACGGCGGGCTGCCAATAGTGAAAAGCTCATTCACCGGCCTCGACGAGAGCTACTGGATGCCCCGGGCCACGGTGGACAGCACCGTGACTTTCATGACCGGACTGCTCGACGAGGCTGCCGCCGTGCTGCCATGGGCCTACACCAGCACCGAGGCGCAGACCGAGACCGGCCGCTGGACCCGCGCCGGGGCCATGGCCCTGAAGTGCAAGATACTGCAGTTTGCCGCCTCGCCACTGTTCAACAGCGACCAGCCTTACTACGGCGGCACCACCGAGGCAGAGCAACAGCACCTCGTTTGGTACGGGGGCTACAACCAAGACCTGTGGACACAGTGCCGTGAGGCGTGCGACGAGTTCTTCGACGCCCTTGCCGCCAACGAATACTACAAGATGACAGAGCCGGCCGGGACGACCACAGCCGACTACCGCTACGCCTTCCGCTACGGCTACGTCAACCAGGCCAGTACCGAAGTGATACACTCCGTGAGGGTGAGCACGAGCACACACGACAGCAAATACTCCGCCTATACGCTCATGGGCGACAACGAACGCTATGCCTACACGCCCACACAGGAATACATGGAGATGTTTCCGTGGAGCGACGGCACGCCGTTCGACTGGGAAAAAGACAGCCTGGCAGGGCTCCTCGACCAGATGTTTGTCAAGGGAGACACCGTCGAGGGGCTGCAAGACCTGCAGAACCGTGTGCTCACCCGCGACCCGCGCCTCTATGAGACGGTGCGCATCAACGGCGTGCCGCAGGTCACCGAATGGTCGTCGGGCAAGTGCAGCGGCGACATATTCGAGTCGTGGGTGGGCGGAACGACAGCCCTCAACCAGCCCAAGACCGAGACCGGCGTGTTTGCCACGGGATATGCCAACAACAAATACTACGTAGGGTCGTGCTACGACCGCCAGGCGCCACAGTGGGACGTGCTGCGCATGTCCGACCTATACCTCACTTACGCCGAAGCTCTGCTGCAAGCCGACAACGACTTCACCCGTGCCATAGAATACGTAGACAAGGTCAGGGCGCGCGTGGGGCTGAAAGGGCTCGTGGAGTGCAACCCCGACAAGCCGCTGACCACCGACAAAGACAGCCTCATGGAGGAAATACTGAGAGAGAGGGCCTGCGAGCTGGGATTTGAAAACGAGCGCTACTTCGACCTCATACGCTACAAGCGGGCCGACATCTTCTCGAAGAGGCTGCACGGACTGCGCATATACCGCCTGGTGAAAAACGAAGAGACGGGCGAGTGGGAACGCTCGGAGACAAAGTGGACCGACGGCGACAAGAAGACCGACAGCGACGACCCGACGGCCAGCGGGTTCTATGAGCCAACGCACTTCGACTATGAGCGCTTTGAGCTCACGCAGCCCGTAAGGCTCGCATGGACCAACGGCTTCGACCCGAAGTGGTATCTCTTCCCCTTCCCACAGACTGAGATAAACAAAGGCTACGGCCTCGTGCAGAACCCGGGGTGGTAACACTGCCACACCATTGACAACAAACAAACCCAACAAACATGCAAACAATGAAAGCAAACAAAATAATGGCGGCAGCCATAATGGCCTGCGCCGCCATGCCGGCAGCGGCACAGAGTGACAGCACCGGGCTGAAGTCGGCTGCCGAGTCGTTCGCCGCAACGCCCATAGATGTGGGCGCCGACGTGACCATACCGCTCGAAGAGTCGACAGCCGCCGTCTCGGTGATAACCTCGGCCACCACCGACAGGCGCAGCTCGCGCAACATAGCCAACTCCATTCTCGGCCAGGGCACTGGCCTGGTGAGCCTGCAGAACTCGGGCTCATACAGCGACACAGACCCAACTTTCTATGTGCGTGGCCTGCAGTCGCTCTCTACCAGCACGCCGCTGGTGCTCGTCGACGGCATTGAACGGAGCATAAGCGACATCACACCCGGCGAGGTGGAGTCGGTGCTGATACTGAAAGACGCGGCCGCGGTGGCACTCTACGGCTACAAAGCGGCCAACGGAGCCATACTGGTGACCACGAAGCGGGGCAAGTACAACACCAAGACGGTGAAGTTCAGCTACGACCATGAGTGGCAGTTCATGATGAAGAAGCCTCAATTCGTAGACGCGGCGACATACGCCGAAGCCGTCAACGAGGCACGGTCCAACGACGGCCTATCGGCCAAATACACCACCGACGAGATCAACGCGTTCCGCTCGGGCCAGTACCCATACCTCTACCCCAACGTCGACTGGGTGAACGAGACCTTCCGCAACCACGGCGTGGCCAACAAATACAACATGGAGTTCAGCGGCGGAGGCAAGGCGTTCCGCTACTTCACCTACATCAACCTTACCACGAACAAGGGGTTTGTGGCCAACGCCGACGCCAACTCGGGCTACTCTACGCAAGACAAGTACACCAAGGGGAGCATCCGCGTCAACCTCGACGCCGACATAACGCGCACCACAAAGATGAAGGTCAACCTGCAGGGGGTGCTCGACGAAACCAGCGGGCCGTCGGCCGACCTGTGGGACTTGGTCTACTCCGTGCCGGCGGCAGCCTTCCCCATCAAGACCGAGAGCGGCCTCTGGGGCGGCACCTCGACCTGGAGCGGCACGCTCAACCCCGTGGCCCAGTCGGCGGGGGCGGCCTACGTGAAGAACCACTCGCGCAGCCTCACATCCGACATCACGCTCTCGCAAGACCTCTCGGGGCTGCTCAAGGGGCTCAAGGCCAGCGTGCGCGTGGGCTACGACAACAGCTCCAACGTCTACGAAGACCACAGCAAGACCTACGACTACGGCAGCCTGACGCCGGGCCAGTGGGTTGACGGCGAGCCCACGGTGTCCGCCGAATACAAGGTGACGGCCGCCTCGGAGATGGGAACGTCGGCCGAGACCAATGCATACGCGGCCCGCTTCCACTTCGACGCAGGCCTAAACTATGCCAACACCTTCGGCAACCACTCTGTATACTCGCAGCTCAAATGGGACTACGAATACGAAGACGAGACAGGACTCAACACAACCGTCTACCGCCAGAACGTGTCGTGGTACACCCACTACGGCTACAAGGGACGCTACTTTGCCGACCTTGCCCTCGTAGGGTCGGGCTCCAGCCGCCTCGCCCCGGGCACCAAGTGGTCGTTTTCGCCCACTGTCTCGGCCGCATGGGTCATCTCTAAGGAGAACTTCATGGCCAAGGCCAAATGGCTGAACCTGCTTAAGCTGCGCGCTTCGTTCGGCATTATCAACGCCGACTACCTGCCCGGCGACGACGTCTGGACGTATTACACGCAGCAGTATGTGACCACCGGAGGCACCTACCCGTTCACAAGCTCGTGGACTTCGGAGTTCGGGCGCACCTACCTCGACCGACTCGCCACCGAGAACCCGGGCCACGAGAAAGCCTACAAGTACAACGTGGGCCTCGACGCATCGCTGTTCGGGTGCCTCAACCTGACGTTCGACGCCTACTACCAGCGACGTACGGACATCTGGGTAGAAGCCGACGGCAAGTACACAGCGTTGATTGGCCAGGACGCCCCCTACGAAAACGCGGGCATCGTTGACAGCTGGGGATTCGAGGCCGGGGCCGACTTCAGCCGCAAGGTGGGCGCGGTGACGCTCACCGCCGGGGCAAGCGTGAGCCTGAACCGCAACAAGATAGTGGAGCAGCTGGAAGAGCCCCGCCTCTACGACAACCTTGTACAAACGGGCCACTCGGTCGGGCAGATATACGGCCTGAAGGCCATTGGCTTCTTCGAGGACGAGGAAGACATAGCCAACAGCCCCACACAGACGTTCAGCACCGTGAAACCGGGCGACATAAAGTATGAGGATGTCAACGGCGACGGGCAGATAGACTCTAACGACGAGGTGGCCATAGGCTACAGCGACGACGCCCCCGAGCTATACTTCTCGCTGAAGCTCGGAGCCGAGTGGCGCGGGCTGGGATTCTACGCGCTGCTGCAAGGCACCGGCAGATACTCGGCAGTGCTCAACACCAAGAGCATGTACTGGGGCCTGGTAGACAACACCACCATATCGCAATACGCCTACGAAAACCGCTGGACGGCCGACAACAAAGAAGCAAAGTACCCGCGCCTGAGCTCGCAGAGCAACGCCAACAACTACCAGACCAACACGATATGGCTCGAAGACCGTTCGTTCCTCAAGCTGCGCACGCTGGAAGTGTACTACAACCTGCCGCGAAAGCTGCTCGACGCGTCGCGGTTCATTAGCGAGGCCAAGCTCTACCTGCGCGGCACCGACCTCTTCAGCATCGACCACATGGCCGTGTCCGACCCTGAATCGTATGGCGCCACCGACCCGCTGACGCGCAGCATAGCCGCCGGGCTGGCCGTGACGTTCTGACCATAAGCCGCCTGTGCCGCCGCCGGGCGCACAGTACAGACGACGCGGTCTCGGCAAAACGCATGGCACCAACACACCCGAAGGGCAACCGTCTGTCAGCCAGCGAGTTGCAAAACGGGCCATATTGCGATGCGAAACAGGCCGTTTGAGCACTTGAAACGGCCCGTTTTGCGAGGCCAAAAGCCCCCCAGGCAAAGCACTGGGCCCCGGGCGGTGCAGGCGGACCACGCTTACAACCATTATTCACCATGCGTGCAGGCACGCAACGGCGCCAAGCCAAACTGCCGAAGGCACCAACCACACATACATAACACATGACAACAAAAACAATGACAAGGACATTGCAAACGGCCATTTGCGCCACGATGGCGCTGGCCATGGCTGCATGCTCCGACCGGATGGACTACCATGAATATGTAGTGAAGGACAAGGAGCAGATCACCGCCACGTTTGAAGACGTGGGAGGATTCATGACCGACATCTACAACCACGTCGACTACGACTACGGACAATACTATTCGGGCGCCGTGCTCGGCTCGGCCAGCGACGAGGCCGAATACGCCCTGCAAGGCAACGCCATCGAAGACTTCTACAACGGGGCATGGAGTGCAACCAACGCAAAGGAAACACTGTGGAACGACATGTACGAGGGCATAGCCGCATGCAACGTCTACATCGACGAGTTCACGGGGCTCACGTTCGACGACCTCGCGCTCAACAGCGACTACGAGAAGCAGCTCTACCGCTACAACAACTATGAATGGGAGGCGCGGTTCATGCGCGCATACTTCTACTTTGTGCTGGCAAGGCAGTACGGCGGGGTGCCTCTGGTCACCCATACCCAGAGCTACGACATCACCAACGCGCTGCCCAGGGAGTCGAGCGACAGCATCTTCAGCTTCATCATAAGCGAATGCGACGCAATAAAAGACTCCATAATAGCCGACTACTCAGACCTTGGGGCCATGGACATGGGAGCCAACGAGACGGGCAGGGCCGACAGGCTGGCCGTGCTCGCGCTCAAGGCCAGGGCCGCACTCTACTGGGCCAGCCCGCTGTTCAACCCCGATGACGACGCCACGCGGTGGTACAACGCAGCCCTGTATACCAAGCAGCTCATCGACGAATGCACCGAACGGGGCAAGAGGCTGGCCGACGACTATGAGTCGCTGTGGGCAACCGACAACTACAGCAACGCCAACATCATGTGCGAGATAATATTCGGAAGGCGTGTCTACGGCTCTGGCAGCGAAGGCGTGTCGAGCACGTTTGAGTCATACAACTACCCCGTAGGCATTGAAGGCGGCAACGGGGGCAACTGCCCTACGCAGACACTGGTCGACGCCTACGAGTTTGTCAGCGGCGACAGCGCCGGACTCAGGCCGAAAGACCTGGCCGACTACGACCCCGACAAGCCATATTACGACGACCGCGACCCGCGCTTCTATGTCACGGTGGCCAAGAACGGCGACGAAAACTGGCCCAGCTCCAACACCACCCCGCTGCAAACCTACTACGGGGGGATAAACGCCGAGCCGCTCACAGGGGGCACGCCGACGGGCTATTACGTCAAGAAGCTGTGCCACTCGGCCATCGACCTGTCGTCGAACAGCTCTTACGAGGCCGACAACCACACATGGGTGACGTTCAGGCTCGGTGAGTTCTACCTCAACTACGCCGAGGCTGTGTTCAAATACCTGGGCAGCCCGTATGCCACCGACGGCGAACTGACCATGAGCGCGGCCGATGCACTCGACAAGACGCGCCTGAGGGCCGGACTGAAAAGCCTCAGCGAGGTGCGGCCGGGCATGACCAACGACGAGTTCTGGGACGTTTACAAGACCGAACGCATGGTTGAGCTGGCCTTCGAGGGCCACCGCTTCTGGGACGTGCGCCGCTGGAAGGAGGCCGACGAGCACTTCACGTCGGTCGACGAGATGAAGCTCACGCTCAATTCCGACAGCACCATCAGCTACGAACGCAACACGGTGAGCCGCACATGGGACGACAAGATGTACCTGTTCCCCATCCCCCAGTCTGAAATACAGAAGAACCCTAACCTCACGCAGAACCCCGGCTGGTAATGGCCACGGCAGCACCGTGGGCTGCAACGTCCACGGCACAGCCCCACATCAAGGCCCCCGAGCACTGACCCTCACAGTGAACGGGGCCATTTTGCCGCCATACCTGTCACTTTTCGGCCGCAACGCTTGCCCATGTCGAAAATTTTGGTGATATTTGCGCTACGGTATGTGCCGGGGCAACGCCGCCGCCATTGCAAAGCCATGCGCCCGGCGGCAAGCAACCGCACAGACGCCACCCCGCAACGCGCCCCGGAGGGGCTATTAACATACAGCCAATGCACGGACTCTACCTCACAGGTGTAATCATCAATGAGATAATAGCAGCCGTGGCAATCGTCCACGTGCTGATGGACAACCGCCAGCCGGCCAAGACCATGGCATGGGCGTTGGTCATCTTCTTCGTGCCTGTTGTGGGCATATTGCTCTACGTCTTCTTCGGCATAAACACTCGCAAGGAGCGCATGATGAGCCAACGCAGCATGGACCAGCTCACCAAACGGTCGATGCTGGAGTTCGCCGAGCAGCACGACCTGCACCTGCCCGAGGCCTACAGGCAGACGATCGACCTGTTTGTAAACCAGAACATGGCCATGCCTTTCAACAACACCAAGGCCGACATCTACACCGACGGGCACTCGTTCTTCCTCGAACTGTTGCACGCCATAGGCCAGGCGCGCCACCACATACACATCGACATGTACATATTTGCAGACGACGCGCTTGGCAATCTCGTTGCCGACGCCCTCATAGACAGTTCGCGCCGCGGCGTCGAGGTAAGGGTGATATACGACGATGTGGGCTGCTGGAACGTGAGCCACCGGTTCTTCGAGCGCATGCGCGAAGGCGGCGTGGACGTCAGGCCGTTCCTCCCCGTAAGGTTCCCAACGTTCACCGGCAAGGTGAACTACCGCAACCACCGCAAGATTGTGGTCATCGACGGGCGCACGGGATTCATCGGCGGCATGAACATAGCGCTGCGCTATGTGAAGGGAACGGGCACCCAGGCATGGCGAGACACGATGGTGCGCATCACCGGCGGGGCGCTCTACGGGCTGCAACGGGCTTTCCTGGTCGACTGGTATTTCGTTGACCGCACGCTCATATCAAGCCGGAAATACTATCCACAGCCCGATGGCAGCGTGGCATCGGCCTGCATCGCGCAGATAGTTACAAGCAGCCCGATAGCCCCCTACCCCGACATCATGCAGGGATATGTGCGAATAATCCTCGGCGCACGGCGCTACATATACATCGAGACGCCCTACTTCCTGCCCACGGAGCCCGTGCTCTTCGCCATGAAGACGGCCTCGGTGGGAGGCATCGACATACGCATCATCGTCCCGAGGCACAGCGACAGCAGGTTTGTAGAGTGGGCGGGGCGGTCGTATCTGCGCAACATGGTCGAGGCGGGAGTGAAGATTTACATGTACACTGCGGGGTTCATGCACAGCAAACTGCTCGTGTGCGACGACTCGCTCGCCACATGCGGGTCGACAAACGTAGACTTCCGAAGCTTTGAAAACAACTTTGAGGGCAACGCGTTTTTCTACGACGAAGAGACGGCCATGCGCTTCAAGCAGGTCTTCCTGGCCGACCAAGAACGGTCGGTGCTGTTCAACGACACCGCACAAGGCAAGCAGCCAAACTTCATGGCGCGCCTTTGGGAGAGCCTGATCAGGCTGCTCTCGCCCGTGCTGTGAGCCGGGCTACGCCCCAAGGGCAGGCGCAATGGGCTGTCCCAGGGCCGCAGCCATGGCACGGCGGGGCGCCAAGGGCTGTGGGGCGCATACAAAAAAAGGCTGGCAAACGTCAGCCCTTGAATATCGAAAAGTTAACACTGCCGTACTCACGGCGCTCGATGAAGTGGGCATCGGAGCTGAAATCGTTCTTCGCCCCGTGCTCAAGCACGAACACACCGCCCTCAGACAGTATGCCCGAAGCGAAGACCATGCCCGGTATGGCGGCCAGTTCACCGAGCGCATAAGGCGGGTCGGCGAAGATGAAGTCGAACTTCTGGCGGCACGACTTGACAAACCTCAGCGCGTCGGCGCGCAGCGGCAGGCAGTTGACGGCCCCTATCTTGGCCAGGCACTGCTTGATGAAGGCGTGGTGGTCGCGGTCTATCTCGACGCTGACCACGCGGTCACAGCCCCTGGACAGAAGCTCGAGCGTGATGCTGCCCGTGCCCGAGAAGAGGTCGAGGGCCTGCTTCCCTTCCAGGTCTATGTGCCCCGCGAGCACGTTGAATATGTTCTCCTTGGCGAAATCGGTGGTCGGCCTGGCCTTGAACGAGCGTGGTATGTCAAAACGGCGCCCCTTGTACAATCCTGTTATAATCCTCATATTGTCATCTGCCTTTCACATAGTAAGCTACCAAATCGTATGGCATGCCCTTGACGAGCGTTGCCGGCGAACGGTTGAAGTCGCCCACAGGGTTTATCACATAGGCCCTCAACAGAAACTTCCTGAGCTCTTCCAATATCCACTCCCGGTCGGGAATGTCGCCCACGATGTGCATCTCGTCGTGCTCGGGCTTCAGCGCCAGCTGCTTCCAGACGTAGAGAAGGAAGTACAGAGCGTCGTGTGCGTGGCCCGCATCAAAGGCGTTGCAGTACTTGAAACGGTTCTGGGCGAAGCTGAACACCTCCAGTTTCTTGTCGTGGAAATAGCCGTACAGCTTGCTGCGCGTGCCTATGAAGCTGCGCTGGTGCAGGTATTTCCACACGGGAGTCATGGCACAATTCACCCTCACGTCGGCAAAATGGTCGTCGACAACGAGCTTAAGGTCCTTGTTGACCGAGAAGAGTGCCACGGCGTTGAGCTCGGGCAAGACGTTGAACATCACCCTGTCGGCATTCTGCTTCGGGAACGAGTGGCGGTAGAGAGTGTCGGCGTCTGGCTCGCAGAACATGTCGACAGGCACCATGAGCACGGGCGAATCGACCATGAGCATGGCCCTCTTGAAATCCATCGATGGCAGCTCGGCGGTTTTGAATGCCTCGCGCAGGTTGGCCGCCATGGATATTCCGCTCCTCACGGTGTAGGGCTCGAATGTAACTCCGCTTCCCTCCGGCCCCGTCTTCAATGCCGAAAACGAAAGCGAATGGCGGCTGACGCGTATTGTGAGCCGCCTTCCGCCACTTTGTAAGTTGGTGTTTTGGGATGTATCCATTGTCTGTTGGGTCTTCTTTTGTGCAAAGGTAGCACAAAAAAACGAGAGGAAGAAACTAACGATTGTGTTTTTGGCATATTGCCGTCTACAACGCAAAGAGAGGCAGGACACGGCCCGCCTCTCTGTTGCATGATCACCAATTCGACTCCGAACCGCCTCCGCCGGAGTCGCCTCCGCCAAAGCTGCCGCCGCTGAAGCCTCCGCCCACGCCTCCGCTGCCGCCCCGTCCGCCGTTCAACAACGAGCCGAGCAGCATGCCGGTGAGGAAAGAGTGCAGTCCGCCGCCGCGGTCGTCGCCATCGCCCTCGTCGGTTTCGTCGACCTTGATGCGCCCGCATTTCCCGCAGACGTAGACATCCTTGCGCATCAGGTGGCCGTTAATGGCCCTGTAACGGTCGCGCGACATGATGTTGAGCGCGCGCTTGCCACAGTACGGGCAACGCTTCTTGCGCTGTCCGAACACCCCCGACATGTATAGCACGAATACCACTATGCCAAGCAACATTACCAGTGCCGCGATGTCGGAGCCATTGTCCTGCCGACCATCTGGCTGCATGGTGCCGTCGAGCACGGCGCAAACGGCCTTTGCACCGGCCACCATTCCGCCGTTGATGTCGCCGCGCCTGAATGCCGGCACCATCAGTTGCGACTGTATGCGCTTGCACTTGGCGTCGGTAAGGAAGCCTTCTATGCCGTAGCCTGTGTGCATCCTTATGCTACGCTGGTCGGCTACATAGAGTATCAGCAGGCCGTTGTTGCTGTCGCCCTTGCCTATGCCCCAGTGCCTGAAAAGGCTTTGCGCAAAGTCGAAGGGTGCCTGACCGCCTATTGACGGCAGCACCACCACAGCCACCTCGATGCCTGTCGACGCCTCGAGGCGGCCGAACATGGCGTCGATGGTGTCGCGTGCAGCGGCCGACATGAGCCCCGCCGGGTCGGCAACGTAGCGCCTTGCGTCATGCACGTGCACGTTGGGCACTGTCTCGACGGTGTAAGCCCTGCCTGGTTCCTGTGCCCAGGCAGCCGCGACGATGGCGAATGCCAATATGAAAAACAGCGTGAGTCGTCTCATCGCCTATGGTCAGAATTTCACCTCGGGTGCCTTCTCTGCCCCGCTCTCGGCCTCGAAGTACGACTTCTTGTCGAATCCGAACAGGCCGGCAAGTATGTTTTTGGGGAAGCGGCGTATGGCCACGTTGTATGCCTTGGCCGCATCGTTGAAGTCTTTGCGTGCCACCGTGATGCGGTTCTCGGTGCCTTCGAGCTGCGACTGCAGCTCAAGGAAGTTCTGGTTTGCCTTCAGGTCGGGGTACTGCTCACGTATGGCGAGCAGCTTGCCCAGCGCCGCCGTCAGCTCGCCCTGCGCCCTCTGGAACTGCGCCAGCCTCTCGGGGGTGAGCTCCGAGGCGTCTACCTTTATCTGGGTGGCCTTGCTCCGCGCCTCGATCACGCCCTCGAGCGTCTCTTGCTCGTGCGTGGCGTAACCCTTGACCGTGTTCACGAGGTTTGGGATGAGGTCGGCCCGGCGCTGGTATTGGGTCTCAACGTTGGCCCACTTACCGGCCACCTGCTCGTCCATCGACACGAGGCCGTTATATCCTGTCACACACCAAAGCAGGAGAATCACTACGACCGCCCCTGCGATAATCCATCCTAAATGTTTCTTTACGTTCATTTTTATATTGGTTAATGATTTATATATAATCGTGACTGGGCCTATTCCCAACTTCCGGC
Organism: Marseilla massiliensis; assembly: GCF_016899955.1. Classification (GTDB taxonomy): domain Bacteria; phylum Bacteroidota; class Bacteroidia; order Bacteroidales; family Bacteroidaceae; genus Prevotella; species Prevotella intestinigallinarum. The sequence continues at coordinate 88,186 of NZ_JACJJL010000002.1, forward strand.
GGTGCTCCCGGGCTTGCTTCTGTCGCCGAACCTGATGCCCGGGTATTGCCCTTTAGCCTTGGCCTTGGCCACCACGTCGGCCACGCTGGCGGCGTCGAGGCCCGACAGGAAGTCTTCGTAGAGCGCGCCGCACTCAACGGTTGGCTGCCTGTTGCCGGCCTTGGTGACCGCAGTGCCGGCCTCTATGCTGAAGCGCTTGCCGCCGCCGAAGGGTATCACTGCCACCGTGTCGGCCATGTAACCGGCCGCCACGAGCGTGTCGAGCGAACCGCAGAAGCGGCCGCGCTCGCGCATATACCTTAACTGGGCGTCGCGTATGGCCACGAGGCGCTGCCTTACCAGCGACTCGCGCTGGCGCCTTTCTTTGTCGAAGCCGACAGGAACGACTATGCTCCTCACACATACCAACAGCAACAACAATGCCACAACAGACAGCAATATGTTGGTTTTCTTGTTTCCAGATGCCATATCAGTAATTCTCTAAAGCCTTTATTCGCTTTTCCGTTCGCTTGCGTTTCTTTGCGGTGAAGATGGAGAAGAAGTCGAACGAAACCACCGGGGTTTGCCTCGGCATGTACTTGTTCTCTTCCTTGAGCTTGCCCAGCATGTTGCTTATGCCGGCGCTCACCTGTGGCATGCTGCCATAGATGACCACCTCCCTGAGGGCATTGAACGTGCGCATCAGGGCCACCGTGTCGGTCAGTTCGCTGCAAAGCAAATGACGCGCAAGGTAACCCTGCCGCCCGAGCACTATGCTGTCGGCCTCGGCCGGTACGGTGAATTCACCGCGGTAGTTGCTGCGGTACTGGCTTATGAGAGCCGTGTCGACTGTGACGACCACCCCGCTGAGGGGGACACCCGTCTCCATGTCGACAACGACGCATTCTCTTTGCGCTGCTGCCCCAAGGCTCACCATCAAGCCGATAGACGCCAATACATGCCTCACCGACATAACCTTATGTATTTAATATTGTTATATTTTCACAAAGATAGGCGTTTCTTGTGAACCTGGCAAGCCCCGACGGCATGAGTTGTTTATTTTTTTGATGTTTTAATCTTTATTTCGCGCATTTTCCGTATCTTTGTTTCTGACTAACGCAACACGACATGATGACAGACGCACTAACCGACATGGTTACCCGCGAACTGGGCTTTGCCCCCACTGCCGACCAGCGGAAGGCCATAGCCACGTTCGCTTCGTTCATGACCGCACGCTCAGACATGGCGGCCATGCTTATGCGCGGCTCGGCCGGAACGGGCAAGACCACGCTGGCCTCGGCCATTGTCAGGTCGCTGGCGGCGCTGCGGTGGCGCATGGTGCTGCTGGCACCTACGGGCCGGGCGGCCAAGGTGTTTGCACTGAACGCCGGCCACAGGGCCTACACCATACACCGCAGGATATACCGGCAGAAGGCCCTCAGGGCCGACATGGGCGGGTTCAGCCTGAACAACAACCTGCACTCCGACACCCTGTTCGTGGTCGACGAGGCGTCGATGATTGCAAACAGCAGCGCCGGCGAGGCGGCCTTCGGCAGCGGTTGCCTGCTCGACGACCTCGTGGAATACGTCTACAGCGGGCGCAACTGCCGCCTGATGCTCATCGGCGACCGCGCACAGCTGCCGCCGGTGGGCGAGGCCGAAAGCCCGGCACTGTCGGCCGGGGTGATGGAGGGCTACGGACTGACGGTGTTCGAGGCCGAGCTCGACGAGGTGATGCGCCAAGGCAACGGCTCGGGGATACTGTTCAACGCCACTGTCATCCGGCGGATGATTACGCACGACGAGCTGACGGGGCTGCCCATGATTGCTTTCAAGGGGTTTGCCGACATATGCATAGTCAACGGCGACGAGCTGATCGAGGCGCTGGCGTCGAGCTACAGCCGGGCGGGCACCGACGAGACCATCGTGATAACGCGGAGCAACAAGCGGGCGGTGGTATACAACCGGGGCATCAGGGCCATGGTGCTCGGGCGCGAAGAGGAACTCACCACGGGCGACATGGTGATGGTGGTGAAGAACAACTACCACTGGACCGAGAATGAGCGCAGGGCCGAAGCCGCCGCAGCAGGCACCGAGGCGGCGGGCGGAAAGGACAGCGACGATGGCGGAGACGACGCCGAGGCGGTGCCGGCGTTCCTTGCCAACGGCGACAGGGCGGTGGTAAGGAGGGTGCGCCGCTGCCGTGAGCTCTACGGGTTCCGCTTTGCCGACGTCACCTTTTCGCTGCCCGACTACGACGACTACGAGCTTACGGCCACCACGCTGCTCGACACACTGGCCTCTGAGGCGCCCGCGCTGACAAGGGAACAAAACGAACAGCTGTTCAACGCCGTGATGGACGACTACGCCGACGTGCCGCTCAAGGCCGACAGGATAAGGAAACTCAAGCAAGACCCGTATTTCAACGCGCTGCAGGTGAAGCACGCCTATGCCGTGACTTGCCACAAGGCGCAAGGCGGGCAGTGGGCTCACGTATACGTAGACCAGGGATACATGACCGACGACATGCTCACCCCGGCCTACCTCCATTGGCTATACACAGCCTTTACACGGGCCACCGAGAAACTGATGCTCGTAAACTGGCCCGCCACCCAGAACGCCGATGCGCAATGAGCGGCGCACGGCGGCACAGCATTTTATGTAAAGATATATTCACGCCCCGGCCCTGCGGCGCAACAGCCTGGCCCACTGTGGGTTGCAAGATAGCCCCGATTGCAGCCCGAAACGGCCCGTACCATCGGCCCGAACGGCCTGTTTCGCAATGCCATACGGCCTATTTCGCAACCAACAACCGCAACAACGCCGGCCGGGCACGGCCTTTGTAAACATTTTACATGGCATCGGGCCTCGCCCGCGGGCTGCGCCGACACAGCATCCTGCCACCGGAGCTTCGGCCCCGGACAGACGGCTGGAGGCGTTTATCAGCCGTACAGCGCTTGCAGTGTCGGCCAAAATTTGTACCTTTGCAGATGGCTTGCTGCCATCACCGGCACCGCCGCGGCCACAAGAGGCCTGCGGCATGGCTGCCACAAGACAACATAACAACATTTCACAATGATAGTAATCTATATTCTGGTTGGCGCGGTCATTGGCGCCGGAGTGGCCACATGGGCCATGGCCCGGAGCCTGGCTGCGGCAAGGAAAGACAACGGGAGGCTCAACGTCGAGGCCGAAAAGCTGGCCACCGAACTGAGGATGACCAACGAACAGCATGGCAGGTGTACGGCCAGGCTGGCCGAGGCCGAGGCCGAATGCCGCACGCTCGGGGCGAAAGCCGAGGCGCAGTCGCGCGAGATAGAACTGCTCAAGAAGCAGGCCGCCGAGACGGCCGACATGCAAGAGCGCCGGTTTGCCGAGCAACTGCGCACGGCAAGGGAACAGATGACCAACGTGGCCAGGCAAATGCTCGAGATGAACGCCGACAAGCTGAAGGCGCAAAACGCCGAAAGCATAGGCCACATCACACAGCCGCTGAAAGACGCCATAGGCGAGATGAGGCGCGCCATAGGCGAAAGCATGAAGGACTCGGAGCGCAACTCGGCATCGTTCCGCGAGCAGATGCGGCTGATGATGGAGAGCAACAAGGCCATAGGCGAAAAGGCCGAGAGCCTGGCCAACGTGCTCAGGCGCGACAACAAGGCCGCCGGCAACATGGGCGAGATAATACTGGGCGACCTGCTCGCCTCGCAGGGGCTTACCGAAGGCATACACTACGAGGTGCAGGCGAGGCTGCGCGACGAAAACGGGCGCACGCTGAAAAACGACGACACCGGCCGCGAGATGCAGCCCGACGTGATTCTGCACTACCCGCAGGGGCAGGACGCAATCATCGACTCTAAGGTCTCGCTGGTGGCCTACGAGCGCTATGTCAACGCCGAAAGCCCGGAGGAAAAGGAGAGATTCCTCCAGGAACACATCAAGAGCGTGAGGCAGCACGCCACCGAACTCGCACGAAAAGACTACAGCCGATACATCAAGGCGCCGCGAGAGGCTGTGGACTTCGTGATAATGTTCGTGCCGTTCGAGTCGTCGTTGCAACTGGCCCTGGCCAACGACCCCACGCTGTGGCGCGACGCCTTCGAGAAGAAAGTGTTCATCACGGGCGAGCAAAACCTGCTCGGCATACTGCACATAATACACGTGGCTTGGGTGCAAAACCAGCAAGCAGAGAACCAAAAGAAGGTGTTCGGACTGGCAGAGCAGCTGCTCGACCGCCTGGGCGACTTCGCCAAGCGGTTCAGCGACCTCGGCGACGTGATTGAAAGGGCCCGCAAAGCCTACGATTTTGCCGACAACAAGCTCATCAGCGGCAACCAAAGCGTGGTGAAAAAGGGGCGCGAGCTGGTGGAACTGGGGGCAAAGGAAAACCCCAACCGCAAGATTCCGCAACCGCGCGAGGCCCTGCCGGCCTCACCACAGGAAAGCCAGGAAGCCAAGGAAGCGCAGGAGCCATGACGCCCCTGCGCCTTGGGTGACAAATTGCGGGGCTCTCCCAGCCTCCCAGAGCTCCCATCACCCCAGCTCTCCCAGAGCTCCCAAAACTCCCAGACCTCCCAGACCTCCCATCACCCCAGCCCTCCCAGAGCTCCCAGTCCTCCCAGCCCTCCCATCATGATATACCTCAACGACGACATCACCTCTCTCGACCTGGCAGCTGCCCTGCAGCAGCTTCCGCAATGGCGGCGCGAGCAGGCATTGCGCTACCGCCATGAGATAGACCGCAAGCTCAACGCAGCAGCCTACATGCTTTTGTGGCAAGGCCTCAAGGCTGGCTATGGCCTCGAAGCCCCACCCGAGCTTGCCCTCTTCCCGGGGGGCAAGCCATACCTGAAAGGCCACCCCGACATACACTTCAACCTAAGCCACTGCCCCAAGGCAGCCCTGTGCGCCATCGCCGGCGTGCCCGTAGGGGCCGACATCGAAAGCATCAGGCCATACAACCCGCAACTGGCGCGACGCGTCTTGAGCGAGGCCGAGGTCGAGCAGGTGGAATCCTCGCCGTCGCCCGACATCGTTTTCGCACGGCTGTGGACAATGAAAGAGAGCCTGCTCAAGCTCACCGGCGAAGGCATCCGGCGCGATTTGAAAAGCGTGCTCGTCAACACTTCCGCCAGGTTTGCCACAACCGTAAACACCGCACGTGGCTACGTGTTCACCGTCTGCACCGAACAATGACTACAGAACGAAAAATCATACATATCGACATGGATGCCTTCTTTGCATCTGTTGAGCAACGCGACAATCCCGAGCTGCGCGGACAACCCATCGCCGTGGGCCACGACGGCCCCCGCAGTGTGGTGTCTACAGCCAGCTACGAGGCCCGCCGGTATGGCGTTCGCTCGGCTATGCCAATGGCACGGGCCAAGCGCCTGTGCCCGCAACTGGTCATCGTGCCTGGCAGATACGAGGTGTACAGGGCCGTCTCCGGCCAGGTGAGGGGCATTTTCCGCGAATATACCGACAAGATTGAGCCGTTGTCGATAGACGAGGCCTTTCTCGACGTCACCGAAAACAAACGCGGCATCGACTCGGCTGCCGGCATCGCGCAGGAAATAAGGACGCGCATACGCGACGAACTGCACCTCACGGCGTCGGCGGGAGTGTCTTACAACAAGTTTCTCGCGAAGATAGCATCCGACCTCAACAAGCCCGACGGCATGACGGTAATACCGAAGGAATGCGCGCTCGAATTCATTTCATCGCTCAAGGTTGAGCAATTCTGGGGCGTGGGACCGCGCACCGCCGAACGCATGCACTACATTGGCATTTTCACCGGGGCCGACCTGAGGAAATGCTCCCTGCGACACCTCACCGAAGTGTTCGGCAAAATGGGGCGCACGTATTATGACTTCGCCCGCGGAATAGACACTCGGCAGGTGGAAACGGAATACGTACGCAAGTCAGTAGGATGCGAACACACGCTCGAAAGCGACATCAGCACCCGGTCGACAGTGATTATAGAGTTGTACCATACGGTGCTCGAACTGGCAAGGAGGATAGAGAACGACAAGTTTGAAGGGCGCACGCTGACCCTGAAAATAAAGTACTCCGACTTCTCGCAGATTACCCGCAGCATAACCACCAACAAGCTCCTGCAGACTAAAGACGACATCTTGCCGGCTGCAAAAAGGCTGCTCGGCGAGGTGGAATACTCGGCCAACCACCCCATCAGGCTCATTGGCCTGTCTGTGTCAAACCCTTTGCCAGAATCCGAAATGCACAGGGCAGAGTGGGTGCAAAGCTACATCGATTTCAAAGACTGACACTGCCGCCACGCCAACAGCAAACCATGGCGCCACAATGCTTTTGAAACAACGTTCAAACTTTTTAATATCCATTTCTTTGGCTCAACGCCAAAAAAGAATTACCTTTGCCGTTGACTGTCTTGTTCATGCCGACAGCCTATACTAATCACACAAGATTCACAATAACTATCTAATAAATATGAACTTGAAAATCGTTGTACTTGCCAAGCAAGTCCCTGACACCAGAAACGTGGGGAAGGACGCCATGACAGCAGAAGGCACGGTAAACCGCGCTGCACTGCCGGCAATATTCAACCCCGAAGACCTCAACGCATTGGAGCAGGCCCTGCGCCTGAAAGAGCAAAACCCTGGCTCTACGGTGGGCATACTGACCATGGGGCCGCCAAGGGCAGCCGAAATAATAAGGCAAGGACTGTACCGCGGTGCCGACACCGGATGGTTGCTTACCGACCGTCTCTTTGCCGGGGCTGACACGCTGGCCACTTCTTATGCACTGGCCACTGCGATAAAGAAAATAGGAGGGGTCGACATTGTAATCGGAGGACGGCAGGCCATCGACGGCGACACGGCACAAGTGGGCCCGCAAGTGGCCGAGAAACTGGGGCTGAGCCAGGTGACTTACGCCGAGGAAATACTGAAATGCGAAGACGGCAAGCTCACCATAAGGCGGCACATCGACGGTGGCGTAGAGACCGTGGAGGCGCCAATGCCCATTGTCATCACCGTCAACGGCAGCGCAGCGCCATGCCGACCCTGCAACGCAAAGCTGGTGATGAAATACAAACACGCCACGGCGCCGATGGAACGCACGCCCGGCATGCCTTACGCCGAACTGTATGAAGAGAGGCCTTACCTCACTCTCAACCAATGGTCGGTGGCCGACGTCGACGGCGACCCGCAGCAGTGCGGGCTCAGCGGCTCGCCGACGAAGGTGAAGGCGGTGCAGAACATCGTGTTCCAGGCAAAGGAATGCAAGAGGCTCTCTGCTGCCGACGCCAACATAGAAGGCATGGTCAAGGAACTGCTTAGCGAGAAAATAATAGGATAAACAATGTTTCATTGATTTTGAACCGCCCGCAACAAGGCCATGAAAGCCAAGCCAGGGGCTTGCCGGATTGACGCTGGCAAAAGGGAAAGGCCACCCGGCAACAGGGCCGGACAGTGCAGGGCATTCAATACTTAACACCAAATTTATGGACAACGTATTCGTATATGTAGAGATAGAAGGCACCGAGGTGAAGGAGGTTTCGCAGGAACTGCTCACCAAGGGCCGCAAACTGGCCAACGAACTGGGCGTGGAACTGCATGCGGTAGTATGCGGAACAGGCATCAAGGACAAGGTTGAGAGCCAGATACTCCCCTATGGCGTGGACAAGCTCTTTGTCTTTGACGGCGATGGTTTGTTCCCTTATACATCGGCACCCCACACGGACATCCTCGTAAACCTGTTCAAAGAGGAAAAGCCGCAGATATGCCTCATGGGCGCAACTGTCATCGGGCGCGACCTCGGGCCGCGCGTGTCGTCGTCGCTTACCAGCGGACTGACAGCCGACTGCACGCAACTTGAGATAGGAACATACGACGACAAGAAGAGCGGAAAGCACTACGACGGGCTGCTGTACCAAATCCGCCCTGCCTTCGGAGGCAACATCGTGGCCACCATCGTCAACCCTGACCACCGCCCGCAAATGGCTACCGTGCGCAGCGGAGTGATGCAGAAAGCACTCTACGAAGGCCAGGCCAAGGGCGAAGTGACTTACCCCGACGTTACGAAATATGTGTCAAAGGAGGCTTTCGTGGTCAAGGTGCTCGACCGACATGTGGAAGCTGCCAAGCACAACCTTAAGGGTTCGCCCATCGTTGTGGCCGGTGGCTATGGCGTGGGAAGCAAGGAAGGCTTCGACACGCTGTTCAAACTGGCAAAGGAACTGCACGGAGAGGTGGGCGCAAGCCGTGCCGCCGTCGACGCAGGATGGGCCGACCACGACAGGCAGATAGGACAGACAGGCGTAACGGTACACCCCAAGGTGTACATCGCATGCGGCATCTCGGGACAGATACAGCACATAGCCGGCATGCAGGACTCGGGAATCATCATATCCATAAACAGCGACCCGGACGCTCCCATCAACAGGATTGCCGACTATGTGATAACCGGCACTGTCGAAGAAGTGGTGCCAAAGCTCATCAAATACTACAAACAAAACAGCAAGTAACAAGCTCGGCAGGGCACAAGGCGGCCGCCGCAACAGGCCGGCATGCCCCGCTTAAAGCACTAACAAACATAAAGCAACACCAATGGCCAATTACTATACAGACCAGCCGGAACTGAAGTTCCACCTTCATCACCCGCTGATGAAACGCATAGTCGAGCTCAAGGAGCGCGACTTTGCAGACAAAGACAAGTATGAAGACGCTCCCGTCGACTTCGACGACGCAATGGAGAACTACGAGAAAATGCTCGAGATAACGGGCGACGTAGCCGCAAACATCATTGAGCCCAACTCTGAAAGCGTTGACGAAGAGGGCCCGCACCTCGAGAACGGGCGCATGATTTACGCCTCGAAGACATACGAGAACCTCGACGCCACGCGCAAGGCAGGGCTTTGGGGCGTAAGCATGCCGCGCCGCTATGGCGGCCTCAACCTGCCCGTAACGCCCTACTCGATGGCATCGGAGATGGTGGCGTCGGCCGATGCGGGCTTCCAGAACATCTGGAGCCTGCAAGACTGCATCGAGACTCTGTACGAATTCGGCAGCGAAGAGCAGCGGCAGAAGTACATTCCGCGCGTTTGCGCAGGCGAGACCATGTCGATGGACCTTACCGAACCAGACGCGGGAAGCGACCTCCAGCGCGTTATGCTCAAGGCAACCTACTCAGAGAAGGACGGCTGCTGGCTGCTTAACGGCGTCAAGAGGTTCATCACCAACGGCGACTCCGACATCCACCTCGTGCTGGCACGCTCTGAAGAAGGCACACGAGACGGCCGCGGACTGTCGATGTTCATCTATGACAAGCGCCAGGGCGGCGTCAACGTGCGCCACATAGAGCACAAACTGGGCATCCACGGGTCGCCCACGTGCGAGCTTACGTACAAGAACGCCAAGGCCGAACTGTGCGGAAGCACGCGCATGGGGCTCATAAAGTATGTCATGGCGCTTATGAACGGGGCCCGGCTCGGCATAGCCGCACAGTCGGTGGGCGTGTCGCAGGCCGCCTACAGCGAAGGCCTGGCCTACGCAAAGGAGCGCCGCCAGTTTGACACGGCCATCATCGACTTCCCCGCCGTCTACGACATGCTGTCGCGAATGAAGGCCAAGCTCGACGCCGGACGCTCTATACTGTACCAGACGGCACGCTATGTCGACCTGTACAAGGCTCTCGACGACATAGCCCGCGAGCGCAAGCTGACGCCCGAGGAGCGCCAGGAGCAAAAGAAATATGCGCGCCTTGCCGACGCCTTCACCCCGATAGCCAAGGGCATGAACTCCGAATATGCCAACCAGAACGCCTACGACGCCATACAGATACACGGCGGCTCGGGCTTCATAATGGAGTACAAGAGCCAGCGCCTGTACCGCGACGCCCGCATATTCTCAATATACGAAGGCACCACGCAGCTGCAGGTCGTAGCCGCAATACGCTACATCACCAACGGCACTTACCTTGGCATAATGAAGGAAATGATTGAAAGCGAGGTCTCCGAGGACATGAGGCCGCTGCAGATTCGCGTAGGCAAGCTCATTGAGATGTACGAGCAAGCCGTCAACTACGTCAAGGAGGCAGGCAGCCAAGAGGTGCACGACTTCCTTGCCCGCCGCCTTTACGACATGACCGGCGACATTCTCATGGCGCTGCTCATCATCGACGATGCCAGCAGGGCTCCCGAGCTGTTCCTCAAGAGTGCCCACGTATATGTGCGCCATGCCGAAGAAGAGGTTATCGGAAAGACGGCATACGTGAAAAACTTCATCGAGGAAGACCTCGTGTACTTCAAGACCGGCATGCCCACCGCAGAGCAATGCCGGTGCTGCAAGGAATGACAACAAGCACGAAAAACCACCCTCAAAGGCATGCCCAAGGCAACCTTTGAGGGTAGTTTATTTACTGCAGCGGGCGGAACACGGCCGGGCCGGGCAGCCAAACCTGTCATTCACCGGGCCACAGCGGCCGGCCGGCGCCCAGCAACCCTACCGCAACAACACCATGCGGCGCAATATCAGGTTCTTGTAACTGCGCCGCAGGTCGTCGGGCAGGAACGAGCGGTCTATCAGCTCAAACCACTTGGGCAGCACGCGGCCGAACTTCCGCGACAAGTTCTCTATCACCTTCTCGTCAACCCCCGATGCCGTTATGGCCTTATGGAAATCGGCCTTGCGCAACCTGTTCTTCTTTCCGTTGAGCGTCAGGGCCAGTTCCTCGTTGTCTTCGGGCATGGCCAACGCCGTCGACAGCATGTCGTAGGCTGGCGTCAGCGTATATCCGAGGCCTGCGTTGTTGTAAAGCGAGAAGTTTTTTAGGTGCATGTCGGCATTGCCTGTTATCCAAGAGAACACCACAACCTCCCAGAAGTTGACCACATCGAGCTGCGGAGTAGCCGAGAACCGGCGTATTATCTTGGCTATTTGCTCGTAAGATCCCTTGTACTTATACTCCGTGAGGCGCTCCGACAACTGGCACATGTCTTCCATGGCCACCTTTTCTCCATCCTTCGTACGGTCTATCCGCCGCGTTATGTAGCACAGTTCGCCGTCGGCAAAGCGTATCAGCGAATGTGGCACCACGCTTATCTTGGCTGCCTCGGCCAGGTGCATGGTCACGTCCTCCAGCTCGGGCAAGGCCCTGTAGGCGCTTGTCTGCGGCTTCAGGATGAACCGCCCCCACAACCCGACGATGGTAAACCGGTCGGGCTCGTCGCGCCCGCCGCGGCTGAGGTCGAGCGAGAGCTTGGCCTGTACGCCGGTGAGCGTGGTCTGGCTGCGCACAACCCGCTTGGCCAGGTCGCCCAGTTGCGAACGCACGTATGGCAGCTTCGGTGCCGTGGCAACGCCAAAAAACTTGCGGGCGCAGGCCGGATGAAAGTCTACCTGGCCCTCTTTCAGTTCCTTGTAACAATACAGACACTTGCCCATCAGCATTCCTCCGTCATTTCTGGAACCACACTCACCGCCCCAATGCAGTCTTTGCAACATGCCAAGAGCAGCGACATGCGGTCAAGGCGGTTTATCTTCCAGCTTCTCTCTGCAATGCCGAGCAGCCACCCCTCGGGTATCAGCCCGTCGAAAAACGGGAACAGCACCGTGGCCTTGTAGGGCTCGCGGCGAAGCGGCAACGTCAGGCTCACGGCCTCGGCGCCGTCTGCCGCAAGATAGTCGCGGTCATATTCAAACGTGAAACCGCTCTCGTCTTCGGCCAGCCACCCCGCAAGGCGGTCATGCACATACACCTTCGCTCTCTTCATGGGCTATCACTGTTGATGTTGGACAATGTCGACGGGGCCCACCTGCCGCCCGAACAGCCCCAGCACCTGGTTCACCTTGTCGAGCCTCAGCGTCTGTTTGCCTTGCTCAAGCTCGCGCACAAAGCGCAGGCCCACGCCCGACTTGTCGGCCAGGTCTACCTGGGTAAGCCCGAACTGGCGGCGCATTTCTTTAACAAAATCTGCTATAACATTAACCATTCTATTATACCCGTTTGGGTACAAAGATACATATAAATCATCAATATTATACCTTTTTGGGTATAATTTATTTGGTTTTGCTTTCTATTACACCCGTAAGGGTATAATAAACATGGCCGCATAAGGCCGCGCCAGCTACCTCACGCCACCCCGGCATAGCTTCAGCCACGACTGTCATAACATCATTCGCGGCCATCGGCCACCCCGCCCCTACAGCGCCCTGACGGCGCCTGCCGCAGCGTCAGGGCCGCGCCCCGTCTGAATAACGCTGGTAGACACGCAGCCCGAAATCGGGTATTATGGAATAAACATATTCCATTATCGCGGCCAGATGGTGCTCGTAAGGCTTCCATTCTTTCTGCTTGAGGAAGAAGTAAAACTCGAGCGGCAGCCCCGTGTTGGTGGCCTCGAGCTGCCTCACCATGAAGAGCATCGCGGTATTCACGTCGTCGCGCGATGCGAGATAGCGCTCAACGTAACGGCGGAAGAGCGTCATGTTGACCACCCCCGGCTGCATCTCACGCTCATCGAAGCCGTATTTGTCGACCAGCAGCCGGCGCATGCCGTCGTCTACAGGGCGTATGCACCTGAAGTCGAAGTAAACAAGGCGCTTCACCCTGCGCCCGTCGCCCTGCCTCATGCCTATCCAATTCTGGAACGAATCGTCGACAAGCGTCTGTGGAGTGATGGTAAGTATGGTGTTGTCAAAGTTGCGCACCTTGACCGTTGTAAGCGTAATGTCCTCCACAATGCCGTTGATGTCGGCCTTGGGCACGGTAATCCAGTCGCCGCGATGAAGCATGTCGTTGCTCGTAAGGCGTATCCCCGCCACCAGGCCCGATATGGTGTCCTTGAAAACGAGCATCAGCACGGCCGACGTGGCGCCCAGGCCGGCAATGAGCGTGAGCGGGTTTCGGTTGATGGCGATGGCCACCATGACTATCACGGCAAGGAAAATGATGAGAATCTTAAGCACTCCGCAGAACGTGTGGTAGTACTGCTGCAGCGCGGCGTGGCGCTTGTATTCATACCGCTTGAATGCGTCGACGAGCGAGATGCCCAGCAACATCGACATGACAGTGATGTATATGGCCGTTGCCCGCGCCATGATGTCTTGCACCAACGGCGTGCGCCAGAACACGGCGGGCAGCAGCATCCACACCACCACCGCCGGCACTATGCGGCATGCGGCGCGCAGCGAATGGGGGTTGAAGAGCAGGTCGTCCCACTCTATGACCGTGCGCGAGGCGAACTTCACCACGAGCGGCACCACCACCTTGTGGCATACGAGGTATGCCGCCCACGCCATGAGCGCCGTGAGCAGTATCATCACAACCGTGGTTATTACGTCGGCCATGCCCGGGCCCACCCCTATGTGGCCGAGCCACAGCTCTATGGTGTTGACAAAATCTTTCATCTACCTAAGTTGTTTGTTGTTAATTGCGCCCAAAGGCGTGCCAGTAGGCAGCGGGGCCACTCAGCCACGGCGGCTACGGCCGGCAGAGGGCTTCGCACACCCTGTCTTGAAACGCACGCCCCTCGGAGCCCCGCCTAATGCCCTGGTTGATGATGGCAAAGCACAGCACATGGCCGTTGGCCGCCGTGCAGTAGCCGGCAAGCGAGCTGATGGCAGTCACCGAGCCGGTCTTCGCCTTGACGTTGCCCGATGTAAACGTGCCCCTCATGCGCCTCCTGAGCGTTCCGTCTTCGCCGGCAACGGGCAGCGACGGCAACAGGTGCATATATATATTGGTGTTCTGATAGGCGTAGCGCAGCAGCATGACCTCGAGCTCGGCGGTGACATAATTATACAGCGACAGTCCGCTGCCGTCGGCAATGCGGTAGTCCGAGGGCCTCAGGCCCACCTTCTCGACAAGCCTCCTCACCACCGTGCGGGCGTCACGCGCCGTTGCGGGGTGCGCCCCGGTCGACGCCCCGAGCTGGTAGAACAGAGCCTCGGCGCACAGGTTGTCGCTCTCTTTCATCATCGGCATCAGCACCTGGTCGATGGTATGGGTGCGCGTTCCCACCTCGTAGGCCCCTCCCGGCTGTCGCCCGGCCACGGTGTCGGCCTCGACCACCACGCCCTCGTCGCGCAGCCTGTCAACGAATCGCTTCACAAACACGTCGCGCCGCGATATGAGCAACGGCGACAGCACCGGGTTGTCGTCATCCCAGCACCACCCCTCGCCCAGCATGTCGGCGTCTTTCATGCTCTTGTCGGCAACAATCCTGCCGCGTATGGTGTCGATGCCCATGCGCCTGATGCCGTCGACAAACGAGCCCATGTCGTCTGAATTGAACCGCGGGTCGAAGCCACCCACGAGATAGACGTCGCCGTTGAGCACCCCGTCTTCTATTGCGCCGGTGTAGCTGAGCGTGGTCTTAAACTGGAAAGAACCGCCCAGGCGGTCGATGGCGGCAATCGCCGTGACCACCTTCATCGTCGACGCCGGGCGCAGCAACTGGCGTTCGTTGTGGCAGTAGATGGCGCTGTCGGCCGTAAGGTCGTAGACCATCAGGGCCACCTGCGAGCGATTGAAGAGCTCATTGCCGAGCAAACGGTCTATCCGCCCGGCCACATTGTCCGGCCACGCCGGCTCGCCCAAGGCTTCAATGCTGTCGGCGGCGGTGGTATCGGCCAAGGCCACGCCGAGCGAATCCTCCCCGCCGTCGTCACCGTGGACGCTGTCTTGGGCATGCAGACAGGCCGGCACAAGGGCAAGAAGCAAAATGGAGGCAAAGCGCCTCAGTAATGGTATCATGCGTTTTTATTTGTTCTGTCTCTGCAAAATTAATAAAAATCAGCCTAACGGCAAAGGATGTGGGCAGCCAATCGACACTTTTGCCCCACGGAGCATGGCCCGACCAACGGCGCCAACGGTGGCGCAGCCTTTGCCCCGGGATGATTTTATTTTACAACAAGCATCATGAGAGCGGCCTGTGCGGCCATGAGGGCGCCCACGGGCGTAAATAAGCCACTCTCGCGCAGCAACGCCCAACACCCTGACACAGAGCCCGTTGGCGGCGCAACCAGGCTGTATGGTGGCCACGACACGGCATCGCAATGCGACAACACGGCCAAACCGCCATGCAAAACCACCAATTCCAGCCCCGCCAAACAGGCCGAATCATTATGCCAAACGGCCCATTCTGCCATGCCAAACGGCCCATTCTGCCATGCAAAACGGCCCATTCTGCCATGCAAAACGGCCCGAATGGCAAGGCAGGATGGCCCCTGCCGGCATATTTCCGGCCTTGCGCCGGCCTGCAAATCCTATTTTGCAAGATGGCGCAACCCTTTATTTCTGCAAACAATATTTACACCACGTGAGCGTGCCTGACGCATGGCGTAGTGGCCCCGCAGCCCGGCAAGACGGCCGCTCAGCCCGCAATGCCCTCAAAAAATTGTGGCCGCGCAACCTAATAGTACGCCGACATGTTTCTCGGAATCAGTTTTTTTATGTACATTTGCAGCCATATAAACATACAAGCGATATGGTTTTTAAGTACGATTTTCTGATTATCGGCGCAGGAGTCGCCGGTATGAGCTACGCCCTAAAGATAGCAAGGGCGCACAAGGGCAAGATCTGCATGATATGCAAGACCACGCTCGAAGAGGCCAACACCTCGTTTGCACAAGGCGGAGTGGCCTCGGTGACCAACTTGGAAGTCGACAATTTCGATAAGCACATAGAGGACACCATCATCGCCGGCGACTATATCAGCGACCGCCGCGCTGTGGAGCAAGTGGTAAGAAACGCCCCGGCACAAATCAGGGAGCTGGTTAGTTGGGGGGTGAACTTCGACAAGAAGGCCGACGGCGAGTACGACCTGCACCGCGAAGGGGGCCACTCGGAGTTCAGGATTCTTCACCATGCCGATGACACCGGGGCCGAAATACAGCGCGGACTGATGGCTGCCGTGCGCAGCAACCCCGACATTGAGATAAAGGAAAACCACTTTGCGGTGGAAATAATAACCCAGCACCACCTCGGCGTGAGGGTGACACGCCGCTCGCCACACATACAATGCTACGGCGCCTACGTGCTAAACCCCGACACACAGAAGGTTGACACCTACCTGAGCAAGGTGACCCTGATGTGCACCGGGGGCTGCGGAGCCGTCTACCAGGCCACAACCAACCCCGTGATTGCCACCGGCGACGGCGAGGCAATGGTATACCGGGCCAAGGGAACGGTGGCCGACATGGAGTTTGTGCAGTTCCATCCCACAGCGCTCTACCACCCGGGCGAAACCCATCCCGCCTTCCTCATCACCGAGGCCATGCGGGGCTACGGCGGAGTGCTGCGCCTGCCCGACGGCAGCTCGTTCATGGAGAAATACGACAAGCGCCTGTCGCTGGCGCCGCGCGACATCGTTGCAAGGGCGATAGACAAGGAAATGAAGATTCACGGCATCGACCATGTCTACCTCGACGTGACACACAAAGACCCCGAGGAGACCAAGCGCCACTTCCCCAACATATATGCCAAGTGCAAAACGATAGGCATCGACATCACCACCGACTACATACCGGTGCGCCCTGCGGCCCACTACATGTGCGGAGGCATCAAGGTCGACCTCAACGGAGAGTCGAGCATCGAGCGGCTCTACGCCATCGGCGAGTGCTCTTGCACCGGCCTGCACGGCGGAAACAGGCTGGCCAGCAACTCGCTCATAGAGGCGGTGGTATATGCCGACGCCGCCGCCAGGCACTCGCTGGCCCATGTCGACGAGTACGACTTCAACGACAGGGTGCCCGAATGGAACGATGAGGGCACCATGACCAACGAAGAGAAGGTGCTCATAACGCAAAGCGTCAAGGAGGTGGGGCAGATAATGAGCAACTATGTGGGCATAGTGCGCTCCGACCTGCGCCTGCACCGCGCGTGGGACAGGCTCGACATGCTGTACGAGGAGACCGAACGGCTGTTCAAGCGCGTCAAGGCAAGCCGCGACATCTGCGAGCTCCGCAACATGATCAACGTGGGTTACCTCATCACCCGATGGGCCCTTGAGCGCAAAGAGTGCCGCGGACTGCACTACACCATCGACTATCCGGTGCATGCCTACGACAAGAAATAACCCCGACGGAGCCAAGACAGCAATGCTGAAAGACTTTCTCATCGTCGGTGCCGGCAGCTTTGTGGGCGGCGGACTGCGCATGCTGGTGTCGCGCTATGTCGACAGCCATGTAGCAGCGGCGGTGGCCCGGGCGTCGGTTCCGGCCGCCATGGGCCTGCCGTTAGGCACGCTGGCGGTCAACTCTCTGGGCTGTTTCGCCATCGGGTTCGTGGCCGGGCTGCCCGCCGCCGGCGGCATGCTGCCGCCCCAGGCCAGGGCTTTCCTCACCACGGGGTTCTGCGGCGGCTTCACCACATTCTCTACATTCATCAGCGAGAACACCTCGATGATGCGTGCAGACAACCTCACCGGCATGGCCGCCTACATTGCGGCAAGCCTCATGCTGGGCTTCATGGCGTTTGCAGCTGGCCAATGGGCTGCCAGGATGGCATAGGCCGCAAGCCGCCACACCGTCCGCCAAGACACACCAAAGGGCGCACCCCCTGCAGGGGTTGCGCCCTTTTTCTGTTGCCTTACAAGGGCGCAGGCAGCCCGGCCCGCGGCCTTGTGGCATGCCTGGCGAGCACTGTGGCTCAACGCTTCATCACCTTCTTGCCGCCAACGATGTAGATGCCGCCCTTCTGCATGTTGCCCACACGCTGGCCGCCGAGATTGTATGCCGGGCCGGAATGGGCATCGCCGCCTTCAACCGACGTTATGGCAGAAGCCCCATCGAGCACAAGGCGGTAGGCATCCTTGGCCTCGCCGTCGGGCATGGGCATGTAAGCGCTGCCGGCTTCGATGGCCGTGGCAGTGTTGAGCCGCATCGACGGGGCGCCGGAAGCCTCGTCATGGCCCAGCACATAGACGCTGGCCGGAGCCACATCCACGGGACTCAACGTGCCCACGAGCAGGTTGCTTGCAGGCTCGGGGGCCGCAGCCGACCTGCCGAACGTGTAAGACCCCTCGGCCGCATGGATGATGAAGCCCTCGCCGGCCGGTATGCCGGCAACCTCGGTGAGCACGGCCTCGTCGGCCCTGACAGACGAGATGACATACGCCTTGGCCCCCTCGGGCACTTCGGCATCATAGCTCAGGCATGCCGCAGCCCAGCCGGAAGCGCCCACGGCCACCTCCGTGGCATAGCGCACCGGTGCCGACTCACCGCCCAGGCCGCCGTTGGCGTTGGCCGAACGCACGGTGTAGGTTCCCTCGCCGGGCAGCTCATAAGACGTTGCGGTGGTGTTGTCGAGGTACTGTCCGTCGCGGAAGACCACGTAGCAACGTGCGTCGTCGAGGGCGGCCCAACGCAGGGTGCTGCCCTCTATGGCCACCACAGGGGCCTGGCTCACGGCAGTCTCTTCGGTCGGGAGCCAGCTGTCGGTGCCTCCGAGCACGTTGCGCAGCGTGTAGGCGGCGGCTTCCTCGGCAGTGAGCACAGGGTTGTAGGCATTCGTACTCGACGGAGAGTTGGTGCGTCCCGACAGGTCTACGGGCTCACCATCGCCGTCGATGGAGCCATACTCGAAGAAATGGGTGGGCAATTCGGCCATCGAGGCCCATCCGGCCGCCTGCGGCAACACCTCCATGGTGGTGTTGATGTAGGCAATGCGCGGCTCGTTCTGCCACGGGCGGCCCAGAGAGTAAGTGCCGTCTACCACTGCCTCGCTACCCTCTACGCAGCTTATGGTGCAACTGTCGAACACATAGCCGAAGTCGAGCCCGGCCCCGGTGGAAGGCGCCGCAATGCAGTTGCCGCCGCGGTTCTCAAGCACCAAGTCGGTGTTATAGTAGTAGTTAGACCCTCCGCCGCATATAAAGTCGACGGTGCCGTGTATCTCGCAGTCTTCGAAATAAGCCCTCTCGCCGGTCACCTGAGTGTCTTGGTTGCTGAGCATGCGCACATTGCGCATTGCCGTCTTGTTGCCGCCATAGACAGCCACGGCCACCCCCTTGAGCTCAGACGCCCCATAGTCGTAATCATTGCGCACGGTGAGGTCTTGCAGATAGAAGCCCGTGCGGTCGCGAAGGTTAAGCACCGGGTTGCTAATGCCGTCGCGCAGGCCGTGCAACACGACGCCGTCGCGGCTCTCGCCCACCAGCGACACATTGTAGGCCGTGAGCCGTTGCTCGGCCGAACCGAAGTCGTAGTCGCCGTTCTTTATGAATATCGTCTTGCGGGGGGCGTCGGCCGAAGTGTTGGCAGCGTTGACGGCAGCCACCGCCTCAGAGAATTCGGCAGCCGTGGAAACCACATAGTCGTAGGCGGCTTTGGCTGCAACAGCCTTGCTGCCCACGCTGACGGGTATGACAACAGGCTCGTCGTTGGCATTGCCGTAGGTGTCGCGGGCGGCCCCTGCGGCTATTGTAAAGGTGTAGTCGGTGTCGTACTGCAAGTCCCACACGGGGAAGTAAAGCGTCGACGAGCCACCCTCGGCCGTCACGGTCTGCCCTCCTATGGTAGCTTCGGTGGCCTGCATCTCGCGGTCGAAAGCCACCGTCACCACGCAGTGGTTCTTGTTGTCGGTAGGCGTCACGCTTGTTGCCGTGGGCACCGGCGGCGTTGTCACAGCCTGCTTCTCGACAGTCAGCTCAAACCAAGCCACGGGCTGGCCGCCTCCCTGCAGCGTAAACGTGATGGGGGCTCCGGCCTTGTGGCCCTCAAGGTTAACCACGAGGTCGTACATCGTGGCATCGGGCTCGTCGTAGTCGTGCTTGGTCGGTATGTACACCACGGCGTCGCCGGCAGTGAGCGATGCCAGTTCGCCGGCGTTGTAGTTGGCGTTGAAGTCCTTGAACACCACCTGCTTTACAACCACATCGGCAGGCACGCTCCACGTGTTGACCTCAGAGTTGAACTTAAAGCTGCTGTTGTTCCATCCGTCCAGGCTCTCGGTGGTGAGCGTGTAAAGTCCGTTTGTCCATGTGCCGTCGCCGCTCTTGCCCTCCGAAGTGTACTTCAGCTGCACCGTCTCGTCGTTTTCCGACATATTATATATATGCACTCCCTCGACCGTCAGCACATATTCGCGTGTGGCATCGCCATCGGCCACGGTCACGGTATACGTGGCCGATGTGCCCATAAGCACGCCAATGCCCTCGGCCACGGTGCCATCGATGAAGCGGGCCTCGACCCTTGGCAAGGCCGTATAGACATTTCCGCCAAACACAGCCTCGTGTGCGTCGGCGTTGAGAGCGTCGAGCGTCTCGGCCGGCAGTTCCTCGCCGTCAACCGTGATGGCTGTCATCAGCATGTCGCCGAGGCGGAACAGGCGCAGAGTATATTCCTCCTGCAAGGCGGCGGCGCCCTCGACGGGCTCCACCCTCATGGCCACCACCACGGCGGTGTTGGCCTGGGGCACAGGCACAGAATAGTTGCCGTCGGCCAAGGCTGTGACGGCAACGGGGTTGCCGGCCTCGTCGGCGGCTGTCACAGAGAGCGTGCAGTTCTGCGACTCAACCCCGAACGTAACCTCTTCACCGGCGTAATCCGTCGGTAGGTTGCACAGCCAGTCGGTGGAATCGCCACCGACCACCGTCTGCCCAGCTATGGTCACGCCGGTGACCGAGGCCATGAGCGACGCCAGGTGGTTGAAGCCAACGTTCTGGTAGTTGCATATATACCCGTCGGACTCTGACGAGAAAGCCAGCGTGAGGGTCTTCAGGCCTTCAGAGATGTAGCCCGGCAGCACTATCGACTGTTCGGCATACGACGCTGACACGCTCTCGTCGATGGCGAACGACGTGCTTGCCTCCGTCGCTCCCGTAGATGCATCGGCCACCGTCACCAGCATGGTGCCGCCGTCATACCGCGCCATGTCCATCGTGAGACTGTAGGCCCCGGCCTGCGTGCAGATGAAACCGTAAGAGGCGGCGGCGCCATTCCTGATGTAGCCCACGTTGCCGGCCGACTCCACCCGCATGCCCCCGGTGTATGTGCCGCCGGCAAGTGTTATTGCGCCTGGCACGCGGTCGTAGCCCGAAGCGGCCGCGAACGACAGCCGCCCCCAGTTGCCAGCGTAGTTGCCGGTGGCCTCCGTTACGGCGAAAGTGAGCGTATAGCTGCCCGCGGGCAGCGATGAAAGCAGGTAACGGTGCTCGTCGGTGAGGTCCCACGACTCGGTGTCGGTCACGGTAACGTCGGTGTCGAGCACCGTGCCGCCGTCGCCGGCCAGCGTGAGGCGCAGCGTGGCCTCATCCTTGGCGCCGGTGGCAAACGACAGTATGTAGTCTTGCTCTACCGTGTTGCGCACATCGAATTTGACAACAGTGCCACTGCCGGTGCTCCCAACGTTTGCCCCGTCGTTCTCGACAGTGCAGTTGGTGAGCTCAGTGGCATCATTCCAATCTACATAGCTCCCGTCGGCCATCGGCACGTCTACAGGAGCTGCGGCCTCTGCCTCGACACTGCGGCCTGCAAGGCCGACGAGGAGAAGCACGACAAATGTCAGTAGTTTTCTGCTCATTTTGCTAAGTTTTAGGTTCCATTTATCGTGGGCAAAGATACATTATTATGCCAACGGCACAGTGTAAAAATTGACTTTTGGTTCGCAAAAGCATCCCCTGCCTCATCATTATAACCTCGATGGCGCCCCATGGCAGCAACTTTTCATCCCAAAGCAAACAATTTATCCACCACAACCAAATAGATGCCAACACTTCACCCAAAACAACCCGCAACGCCATGGCCACTGAAGCGCTGGGCCAAAGACGCGGTAAAAATCGGCGACACACCCCTGCCGGCAAGATGGCGGAGGCACTTCGGCCGGCCGAAACGGCCCATATAGCAACGCCGAACGGCCCATATTGGCGCGCCAAACAGCCCGTTTTGCAAGGCAAAACGACGGCCGCGGCCAACCACCTGTGGCACAGGCACATAGCCACGCGGCCAAGAACGCATGGCGGCATATGAAAAACCACGACACACCGGCAGTCGTGCCTGCTGCCGGCTTCGGCCTGCAGCAGCCTGCAACGCACCCCCTTGGCGCAGCCGCAGCCACTGCCACTGCAGCAGCGGCAGCAGTGGCTGTGCAACGGGCCACGGCCGCAAACAAAGCCGGGGCACATCTGTATCGAATGCAGATGTGCCCCGGCATTAGTCCGAGACCGTTGTCAGGCCCCACGGTCAGCGCGTGAGCGAGAACTTAAGGCTCAGCCCGAAGTCTTGCGTAGTGGTAGGATAGCTGCTGCTGGCCAGCAACGGCGTGTTGGTCTGGCGGTCGTAATAAGCGCTCAGGGTGAGCAGTCGCGAAAGCGTATAGTCGGCCGAGAACGACAGCTTGAAGGCAGAGTTGCCGCTGCTGGCGGCGCTCGTAACCGTAGCAATGTCGCGCGTTATGGCGGCCTGCTTGCGGAACGATATGTCGAGCCGCAGGTTGAGGTCGTGGTTTACGCCCGATGTGCGTCCGGCCGTCGACGTAGCCTGCTTCGTGTCGGTGGCTTTCTTGTTGCCACGCTGCGTCTTCTTGATTTTGCGCGACGCCCCGCTTCCAAACAGGTTGAAGTTGCTAATCTTGTATCCCATGCCTATCACCCAGTCTTTGCTAAGCGCCTCGTTGATCTGTATGCTGGTCATGCTAAGGCTTATCACGCGCGTGGTGCGGTACTCAACCTTGCACGTCAGGTTGTTGTTGAGCGTAAGGTCGACGCCGAGCAGCGGCGAGAAGGCCTCGTTGATGCTCACCGTGCTCACGTTGTACATGCTGTTCGGCACCGGGTTGCCCGTGGTGGCGTCGGTGATGAAGCCCAGTCCGTCCATGTACTCACGGTAAGTGCTGTAGGTGGCATAGCTGCCCACGGCATACACACTCTTGTATGAGTGGTTGATGTTTACGCTCTTGAAGTGGTCGCGCAGCCACGGCAGCTTGCTCAGTCCACTGTACTTCAGTGTCCAGTTGGGCAGCAGCCGCTTGAGTGTCGGGAATATGTCGAGCGACGAGCCGGCCCCCGAGGTGTAGGCAGACAGGAATGCCGGTATGAGCACGTCGGCGCTGTACCTGTTGACCTCGCCCAGTTCGGGGTTGTAGGGCGAGCCGCTCAGGTTGATGCCATTGGCGTCGTAAGTGCCGTTGGGATACCTCGTGTTGGCATAGCGCGCCTGCACCCTGTCGCGGAAACCGTCGATTGAGGCGCAGAACCGCTCAAAGGTCTTCGACGCATATCCGTTGCTCGCGTCGCCCATACCCTCGAAGGCGCCCTTCAGGCTTATGGTTGTCATGTTGAACGAACCGCTCTGCGTGGTTGGCATGCCGTCGTACATGTATTGTATGCTGCGCGAAGTGTTGACCGTGCGGCTGGCGTTGAGGTCTATCTTCAGGTCGGGTATGGGCTCGAGCGTGAGCCTTATCTGCAAGTCCTCGCTGCTGTTGGTGGTGGCCGGGGTGGCCACACTGTCGTTGCACAGCAGCCAGTTGTTGTCGTAAGCCTTCTGCAAATAGCTGTCGCCGACAAAGCCGAAAGCGAAGTCGAGGCCCGGCGACATGACGCCGCCCGTGCGCTGCCCGAGCATGTCGCCCACGTTGGGCAGGAATCCCGGCAGCGACATGGAGTACTGGTTGCGGTATGATATGCCCACGCTGCGCACCATCATCATGAAGCGCGCGGCATACTGGGCCGGCTTATACCACCACTGCTTGTCGAGCGGTTCCTTGGGGGTGATGCTCAGCTTTATCTGAACGGTGTCAAGATTGCGTATGAGTATCTTGTTGTCGTCTATCACCTTGTACTTCAGCTTGTACGGATGGCCGTCCTTGGTGCGGGCGGTCACGCGCAGGCGGCGGCTCTTCTTGCCGTGGGCCACGGTGACGGTGGTGTCGGGCTTGAGCGTTATCTCGCGCTGGTAGGTGTTCTTGTTGCGCGGCAACTGCATGGCCTGCTTCTTGTCGGCAGGTGTCTGCACGAGCAGACTGTCCTTGCCCTTGGCCGCCTGCGAAACGCTCTTGGGCCTCGGCTTGGCTGCCGGGCGGCGCACCTTAGGCTTGACCTTGCCCACCTCGTCGTTTGCCTTCTTGAGGAAAGGCACATGGTTGTAGAGCGTCTCCATGTTAAACGTGGAGTTGACGTTGAGGTTTCGGTTGTTGGTAATGGTGTTGCCGAGCGACGTTCCGTCGTCGAGCTCGGTGCCCCTCACCCACGAGTAGTTTGCCGTATAGCTGGCGTCGGCGTTGAGCCAGTCGAATATGGGCAGCTTGTTGAGCGGCAACTGGTATGAGGCGGTGAACGTCTGCTGATAGTCGAGCGGCGTCCCGAGGTTCTTCAGGCTCTGCTTCACAGAGTCTTTCCACACCTTGTACTGGTCGGGATAGAGGTCTTTGTTCACCGGTGTGTATGGCTCTTCTATCTCGGCGTGTGTAGCCGACTGGAAGTTCATGTGCAGGTTCTTTGTCAGGTCCCACCGCAATGAGAAGTCACGGTTCCACAGGAACTGCGAACTGAAGTTGAGAGGGAGCTGCGAACCGCCCACGCTCTCCATGTCGCGCTCCTGCAACTCATAGTAGTTGCGGGTGATGTCAGTGTTGAACGCGATGTTTTGCGGCAGGTAGTTGAACGCTATCGCCTTCGGGAAGTTGAGCCACTTGCTCTTTCCCTTGAGTTTCTTGAACGGCTCAAACGACTTGTACACGGGCGTATAGCTGTAGTTCATCGACCCGCTCCACTCGTCTTCCTTCTCGTAGACGGTGGTCTCTCCCGACGTATACCGGTGCGAATGGCTGTAGCTGAACGAGAAGTTGGCCGGGTCGTAAGGCATGGGGTGGCGCTTGGTCTTTATGCCAACGCGCATGTTTGAGAACGAAAGGTTGGTGTTGGTTGTCTTCGTCACGGCTATCGACTCGATGGAGTCGCGCTCCTGCTCGTTGGCCGCCGACTCGAGGGCGTCGTCAAGCGTCATGTCGGTGTCGAGCGGGTTGTACTTCGGGCGCGTCTCTTCCTTGGTGACAGAGTAATAGAACGGTATGGTCACATTGGCCTTGTCGGGGAAGAACTTGCCCAACTCGAGGTTTGCCGTGAAGCTGTAAGTCTTGTAATCGTCGGTCGACCGCGCCGCAATGCCTTCCTCGAGGCCGCCAAACCCGTCGGTCATCATCTTGCCGGTAAGGTTTACCGTGCCGAAGTCGGAGAGCTGCATGTTGAGCGCTCCCGATGCCGCCCAGCCGCCTTTGTTGTTGAATTCGAGCAGGCGGAGCTCGTTGACCCACACCTCTCCCGACTTAACCGAACCGGAAATGTTGCGCACACCAATCATCATCGTCTTCACTTCGCCCAGCGAGGGGTTGCCCATGATGCTCACCTTGTTGTTGGGCTTGTCGCTGTCGTACTCGGAGTAGACCGTCGTGTACGACGCCCCGCCCACTGCACGGGCCTGGTTGCGGGCCTTCTTCAGGGCGGTGAACACGCTCATGTCAATGTCGAGCATGTTGTCGGCGGGCCATACGAGGGCACAGTCGGTGGTAGAATACTTGTCATACTGCCCTGGCGCAGTGAGCTTGAGCGGTATCTCATACTCGTAATAGTTGTTCTTGTAGTCGCTGCCAAGGCGTATGAACACAGCCAACTGGTCGTTCTGAAGGTTTGTGGTGTTCTGTGCCAGGGCGTTGGCGTGGACGAACAGCTGCAGTCTCTTGTACTGTCGGAGGTCGAGGTTGGTGTTCTTGTAAACAGCCTTCGACTCGTTTTTCGACAGGTTGTTGACCGTCATGTTGAGCGCCTGCTCGTTGTTCTCGACGAGCTGCGGCTGCGACGGGTCGCTCACTCGGCTGATGCCCGGAGGCAACACGTAGTTGACGGGCTGCTTGTCGTTGTGTTCCTCTATGTTGACGGCGCTCGTCTCCAATGTTCCGCTGCTGCTCGCGCTGTTGTCGAGCGTCTGCTCATACGTGCGCCACTCGCCCCTGACGAGGTCGAGGCTGCCGAACCTCAGCACCACGGGGTGCTTGAAGTTGGTGAGGAACATGCGCATGAAGCGTATCGAAGTGAAGTCGCTTATGGAGCCGATGCGCTCGGCATCCTCAGAGTTTAGGGGTATTCGGAACTTATACCAGTGCACGGTCTCCTTGTTGCCGTTGCGCAGCGTGGGGGCCACCTCGCGCACATCGGCCAGGTAGTTGTGCCCGATGTTGTTTTCGTTGAGGTCTTCCGGCCGTATGCTCACCTTGTACTGGTAGTATCGCTCATACTCGTTGAGGGTGTAGTCCTGGTTGATGTCTTCCACGTCGGGCCCCGTCTTGTACGACGTGTCGTAGCTTTCGTTGTTGCCGTCGTTGTCGGGCGAGTTGCCCTGGGGGTTGTTAATGCGCTTGTATCTGTCGAGTATCGACGTCTGCTGTGCATCGAAGTCCGAGCCCCTGAAGTAGTGGTAGTTGTCGTTGGCGGGGTCTTGCGTCCATGCGTTGCGGATGCTGTCGTTGGCCAAAGTCTGCACGAAGTTGTTGAATTCCGTGTAAGATTCAAACGTGCGCTCCTCGTCGTCGGTGAGCCCGTTGAAGCCCACGTCCTGCATGGCTCGCGCCCCCGAGGTGGTGGCAAAGGCGTAAGTCTGCGTGGCCTGCACCGGCACCTTTCCCCATTGCGTTGTCGTGAAGCTGCTGGTGCCGTCCACCGGCATGCCGCTCTCGTAGAACTTCTTGCCGTCGTGCAGTATGTCCTCGCTCACTTCGCCCAGGTTTATGTACAGGTCGCCGCCATAGTCGGCAGCGTCGCCTGCCGTCCTTGTATATATGAACGGGTCGAGCAGCCAGAACTCGATATACTCTATGTTGGCCGTCTCGAAGTCGTTGGTGTCAAGTTTTCGCATCATGCCTCCCCACTTTCCCTCGGGGTTCTGCAGCGAACCGTCGGGGTTGAGGCTTGTGCTGAAGTTGTAGGGGCCCCGTTCGGTGGGATAGTAAGCCATGTTGAGCACGTCGAGCGTCGACGTGGCGCCGTTGTATGAGCTTTGGTCGCGGTTTGGATAGAGCTCGCTCACGAACACTTCGCGCACGTAGTGGTTTGAAAGCTGGTTGAGGTCGCTCTTGATATGGTCGGGCGTCAGGGTGCTGCTCTCGTATGTGAAGAGCGGGTCGATGTTGTACCACGCCATACGTGCCCTGTTGAAGCCGCTGGTCAGCCCTGTCCGGTCGTCGTGTTCGGGGAAGAGCGACGGCGTGCTTGAGATGAACCACGACTTCGGGTCGGACACGTCGATGCCGTTTTTGGTGTTCTCGAAGTCGTCGATATACGATGCGTCGTCTTGCGTTCCGCCGGCCTGTCCGGCAATGAGCTGTGCGAACTCACCCGTGAACGATATCTGCGAAGGCTGCGTAAGGTGAAGGAATGGCAGCTTGTCGAGCACGTTGGTGAGCCACTGGCTCTCTTTCTTCCAGTTGATGTTGAGTCCCCAGAGGATGTTGTTGAGCGGTTCGGAGCCCATGGTCACCTTCGACGTCAGTGGCTGTTCGTGCAGCCTCTGGAACGTACCGCCGATGAAGAAGTCCTTTGTGAAGTCGTACTCCCAGTTGAGTCCGAACATGGTCTTGCGCAGCATGCCGTAGTCGGTGTTGCTCTCCAGGCTCACGTTGACGGCCGTGCCGGCGTCGATGATGCTCTGGTTGAGTATCGTCACCTCGCCCGCCGAGTAGTCTACGCTATAGTCTGTGCCCTCGGTGAGCACCACCCCGCCGGCGGTGACGACCACCGAGCCCTGCGGAACGTTGTAAGCCCCGAGCGAGATGACGTTGGCCGATGTGCCCTTGTACTGTCCTGTGAGTATGTATTTGTTTTTCTCGGCTATCTGCTTGGCCGAGGTCTTGGTCTGGTCGTACAGCTCTGTGAATGCGTAGTGCTCCGCCCTGTCGGCCGGGACGCCTGCGCTGACAAGGTAGTTGTAGAGGTATGAGCCAAACGGTTCGGCCTTTGGGAAGAACACCCGCCCGTTGCTGACGGTGTATCCCTCCACGTAGTCGAAGTAGCCGTTGGCGTGCGGCTTGTTGTTGTTGTCGAGCCGGTCGGCCCCGAGCACCCTGATGATGATGTTGTCTTTTACCTGCTGCTCGGGGATATACGACAGGTAGACGCCCGTAGTGTCGCTCTGGTACTTCACGTCGAGGCGGAATTTAGTCTTCTCAACTGTCGAGGCGAGGTAGTATACGTTTTTCATCATCAGCCGCCAGTTGCCCATTTCCGGCGTGTTGCTAGTGTTTTTGAGCGACTTTACGAATATGGCCTCGTTGGTGTTGGTGTTGTCCGAGGCAAACTCACCTACCTGATAGGTCACTCCCCCCAGCGTATACTCATAGGCAACGGCCAGCACCTGGTCCGACTGGAGCGACGTACGGAGCGATATGTAGCCCAGCGCCGCGTTGAGTGTGTATTCCGACGAGGTGAGCAGCCGGGCGCTCTGCACCTTCTCATAGTCGACACCGCCCGTAAACCCGCTTATGGCGTCGAGCACGGAGTTGGCCTGGTCGATGTCGCGTGCGGCAGAATACTGCGTGGTCATGGCCGAGTATTCGGTGTTGGCCGAGTTTTGCGGCGGCACGTCGCCCGTGCCTCCCCATATCGGGTTAGACGTGTGGCGGCCCTCGCCGAGGTCGGTGAATGCTATGATGTTTCGAGTGTTGCTGGTCGTGCCGGTCTTGTTGGTCACCCACACCTCCACGCGCGTTATGTTGATGCCGGTCATCACGTTTGGCAGCGACGACATGGCCTGGTCGTAGCGCTCGCGGAAGTAGTGAGAGAGAAAGAAGTGGCGGTTCTCCTCATAGTCGGCCACGTCGAGCTCAAACGGTGTGGTCTGCGTTCCGCCACGCGACGAGACGCTCTTCGTGGTCGAGTTTTTCTGCGATATGACCGTTTGCAGTTTCAGCTTGCCGAACTGCATGTCGGTGCGCACTCCGAACAGCGAGCTGGCCCCTTTTATCAGCGACGAGTTCGAGGGGAACGTCACGTTGCCTGCCTCGACGAGCTTTATAATCTCGTCTTCCTTGCCTTCGTAGCGCAGCTTGATGTTCTTGGTGTCAAAGTCGAAGGTGGCGTCGGTGTTGTAGTTTAGGTTCATGTTGACCTTGTCGCCCACCTTTCCGTTGACGTTGAGGTTTATCTTCTCGTCGAAGTCAAACGACTTCGTCTTCCTGTTCCTTATCGGCAGCGACGGGTTGTCGATGTTTTTCATCGTCATGCCCAGCTTCAGCTCGGCCGTACCCTGGGTCTTTATGCGCACCCCTCCGGGGCCGAATATCTTCTCGGCGGGCCCGAGGTCGAACTTCATGTCGGTGAACGAGAATTTCTCCTTGCCCTTTGCCGCCACGTTCTCGGCGTCTTTGCGCCTGAAGAACTCCTGCATAGAGCGCCTCTCGCTCCACTTCCTGTATTCCTCGGGCGTCATGAGCACCGGCGCGTTGAGGTAAGTGTCGCCAATCTTCGAGCCTATGAGATACATGTCGAGCGAGTCGTCATACTCCACCTGCTGCCTGATGTTGTCGGGCATCTTGAGGTCGATGGCCGACGAGTCGAGGTCTTCCACCACCACGGGTGCCGTCTTCTTTATCTTCCAGCGCGGGTGGAGCAGCGAGTCGGGTATGGGCTCGTCGTCGGCCACGAGCTTTGGCTGCGCCTTGGGCGCAGGCCGCTTGGCGGCGGTCTTGTCGTCTTGCGGCGGCATGGCCAGCGCACACACGCTGAGCAGCGATATGAGTATATAGAGCGTTCTCTTCATCGGTCTGTTACTGTTGTTGTTGTCCGCGGCAGGCCCGCCGTCTGCGGCAGGCCTCCGGCCGGGGCGGGAAATCATGTTGGCAAAGCGGACGGCACAATGACTCACGCGGCGGCCCGCCGTGCCATACGGCCCGTTTCACACCTCCATACGGCCCGTTTCACCGCCCGGAACGGCCCGTTTGGCACCCCAAAGTGGCCTCTGCGCCAATCCACTGTGGCACAATGGCTTGGGCCGCGCGGCCACGGAGTCGAAACGGCTTTGCGCCAACGGTCACTTTATCTGCTTCAGGGCCAGCTTCACCACCTCTTCGACAGGGGCATCGGGGCGCTCCTGGAGTATCTGCACCACCACCTTTTGCGACGGGGCGGGCGCAAAGCCGAGCATGGTGAGCGCGCTCACGGCCTCGTCCTTCACGCGGTTGTCGACAGGCGCCGAGACGGAGCCGCCCACAGGTATCTCGCCCGTGATGCCCAGGGCCACAATCTTGTCGCGCAGGTCTACGATGATGCGCTGCGCCGTTTTCAGCCCAATGCCCTTGACACTCTTTATCAACCGCTCGTTGCCGGTGGATATGCTGTCGCAGAGCTCGGCCGGGGTCATCGACGAGAGCACCATGCGCGCCGTGTTGGTGCCCACGCCCGACACGCTTATCAACAGCTCGAAGAGCTCGCGCTCCTTCCTGGTGGCAAAGCCATACAGAGCGTATGCGTCTTCGCGTATGGCCTCATATACATATAGCTTTACCTCTTTCCTGCCCTGTATGGCCGTGTATGTGTTGAGCGAGATGTTGAGCCCGTAGCCCACGCCGCACGCCTCGACGGTGGCCAGCGCGGGTGTCAGCTCCGCAAGCTCACCCTTAATGTATTCTATCATACTTTTTGCTTTGTTGCTGTTTGTGTATATACACCTTTATAAACGCCGTTTGCTTACGATTTATTGTATCCCGGCGGCAAAACATGAGCGATTATTGCAGTGTGCAACTTTTTACTTATTTTAAGTGCCCATCTGTCACGCTTCTCATTCAAAAAGACTACTTTTGCAATCGGAAACGAACAAGTTTAACTTTTTAACACCATAAAAAGATGAAGGAGATAAGAGCAGCCGTAGTGGGTTACGGCAACATCGGACACTACACAGTGCAGGCCCTCGAGGCCGCACCCGACTTCGAGATAGCAGGCATAGTGCGCCGCCACGGCGCCGAAGGCAAGCCGCAGGAGCTGTCTGCCTACGAAGTGGTGAAAGACATAAGGGAGCTCAAAGACGTCGACGTGGCCATCCTGGCCACCCCCACGCGCAGTTGCGAGGAGTACGCCCGCCAGATTGTGCCGCTGGGCATCAACACTGTCGACAGCTTCGACATACACCAGCAGATAAGCCAGTACCGCTCTGACATGATGCCGATATGCCGCGAGCACGGCCGCGTGTCGGTGATTGCCGCCGGATGGGACCCGGGCTCCGACTCGATAGTGCGCGCGCTGCTGCAGAGCCTTGCCCCCAAAGGGCTGTCGTACACCAACTTCGGCCCCGGCATGTCGATGGGCCACAGCGTGTGCGTGCGCTCTAAGGCCGGCGTGAAAAACGCCCTGTCGATGACCATCCCCCTGGGCGAGGGCATACACCGCCGCATGGTGTACGTTGAATTGGAAGACGGGGCCAGCCTCGACGAGGTGACCAAGGCCATCAAGGCCGACCCCTACTTCGCCAGCGACGAGACCCATGTCTTTGCAGTGCCGTCGGTTGACGAGGTGCGCGACATGGGCCACGGCGTGCACATGACGCGCAAGGGCGTCAGCGGAAAGACGCAGAACCAGCGCTTCGAGTTCTCGATGAGCATAAACAACCCCGCCCTGACCGCCCAGGTGCTGGTCAACGTGGCCCGCGCGTCGATGCGCCTGCAGCCCGGATGCTACACTATGATCGAGATACCCGTGGTCGACATGCTGCCCGGCGACCGCGAAGAGCACATCGCCCACCTCGTGTAACCCGGCGCAAACAACTGCCTGCCGGGGCACATACAGACAATCCCGGACTCCTCACCACAGTGGTGAAGAGCCCGGGATTGCATTTTCCTTGGCCGCAAGCCGCAAGGGGGCTGCGGCCGGAGGGCTGAAGGCCGAGTCAGTTTCCGGCCATGGCGGCGCACCGCCGCGCCACCCAGAGCAAATAACGGCGCACGGGCAGAAGCACCCGCCAGCAAGCCGCCAGCATGCGTTCGGCCGGCGAGCTGCAGTCGACCACCCTGCGGCCACGCACTATCCTGACCACACAGCCTACCACGTCGCACGCGCGGCAACGCTCGGTACGATGCAGGTTGCCGTCGCCCATGAGCAACAGCCATCCGCCACCAACCCGGTAAACACGGTGAACCACATAGCCCAAGCCTGGCACACGGGCGAGCACAATGTCGCCCACGGCCGCGCCACGGGCACCCTGCAGCACCACACTGTCGCGCCCACCGGCAATAAACGGAAACATGCTGTTGCCCTGGGCACGCAGCGTGACACGCTGGCCGGCAGCCAGCAAAGACGACACCTGGCCGAAAAACTCGTCGT
The DNA here is from genome assembly GCF_016899955.1 of Marseilla massiliensis. Taxonomy (GTDB): domain Bacteria; phylum Bacteroidota; class Bacteroidia; order Bacteroidales; family Bacteroidaceae; genus Prevotella; species Prevotella intestinigallinarum. Next base: position 120,440 of record NZ_JACJJL010000002.1, read on the forward strand.
TGTCGAGCACCAGGCTGCCGCAACCGGAAGCGTCGCCACCGGCCGGAAAACCCTCATTCACATCATCCATACCTACATTCAAGTTAAGCCGGCAGTGGCGTTTCACGGCCACATGCCTGTATTAAGTAGCTGTTCAAAATTAACCGATGCAATTGGCCTTGCAGGGGGAATATATATATCTTTGCCAACATCTTGTGCGCTCTTTCGGGGTAGCATGCAAACACAATCTGATGGCAATTAATTTAGAGCACCTTCTTATAAATAATTGCAAAAAACAAAAGCCCCCTTTCCACCTACGCTTAGGCAGAAAGGGGGCTGCACATAGGAATGGCTTAGCTGCACAGCCCTATCCGTCGCGAACCGGGCTGTGGTCAAAACCATTAAGTATAATTAGAAATCCGATTAGTTGCTCCTCGTGATAACGGCACGGCTCAGGCGCGGGTCGTCGTAGAACATGTTGTCGACGCCGCCCTTATAGTCAATCTTAAGCTGCGACTTGTTGACGCCATACTCATTGACAAGGCAGTCGAACACAGCCTCTGCACGCTTCTTGCTCAAGCGCTCGTTGAGACCCTTCGAGCCGGTGCCCTTGTCGGCGTAGCCGGTAACGGTGTAGACAGCGTTGGGATCGCCCTGCTTGATCACTTCGGCGAGCAAGCCAAGGTTAGCACGCGACAGGTTGCTGAGCTTCGACTTGCCTATCTCGAATATCACGAGGTTGGCAGCAGCCACAATCTTCTCGCGCTCCTGTCCGCCACGGGCCAAGGCCTCCTTCAGGCGGGCGTTCTCCTCGCTCATCAGGTTGAGCTTCTCACGCATTGCGTTGATTTCGTCGTTGTTGTAAACAAGGCGGGTGACAGTCTTGCTGCGATCCCAGCCACGCGGCTTGAACTTGTAGGTCAGGCCGATGGTGGCCGTAAACATGCCCTCGCCGCCGCGGCCGCCGGGCTCACCGTCAAACTCGTCGTTGACCATCGTTCCGCGCAGGTCGAGGTTGAGGTCGAGGGCCGAACTCAGGCGGAACGAGTTGAGCAAGCCGAAGTGTGCCGATATGTCGGTTGCCGAAGGCTCCTCCGACACCTTCATCACACCAAGGCCGCCGTAGGCGCTCAGGTTGTAGACCCTCTTCTCGTTGTATCCGCAGAGCAGGTTTGACAGGTTGAACAGGGCGTCGAAGTGGAAGTTGAAGTAGTTGAACTTCTGCTTCTCGAGCCAGTAGCCGTTGCCACCCTTGCCCGGCACGTCCTCGCCGGTGCTGTGGGCCAGGGCCCCCTTCTGCGTTGCGCCCTTTACGGTCAGTCCGCTGTACATGAAGCGCACACCGATGCCCGGAGTAAACCACTTACCCACAGCCACGTCGAGCGCCCCGCTCAGGCGGTCGCCGAAGTCGGCCTGCTTGTCGTGGTTGCCGAAGTACACCTGCGCACCACCGCCAACGCTGACAAACCAGTTGCTCCAAAACCGGTTGGTCTCCACCTTGTATTTGTCACTGCTGTACTCCACAGACTCTGTGGCGTCAGCACCCTGAGCCGCCTGGGCGTCTTGCGCGCAAACCGGCCCTGCGGCAGCCAAAGCTAAAGCCGCAATCAATGTTTTCCGAATCATATATGCTTAAATTTGGTTTATAAATATATTTAAGTAGCTGTCCAAAATCAACAGATACAATTGCCCTTGCAGGTGTCCTCCATATCTTTGCCAACATCTTGTGTGCTCTTTCGTGCCGCATACCAATGTATCATCGGTGGCGTAGCCCGCTACGCTCTCGCTTCAGACTTTGGCATGCATCCCGGAAACAGCGCGCAATTTGATGGCAATTAATTTTAAACACCTACTTATCAGTCTTATTCGCGCACGCAGCGCACAGCGTAAGCGTCGCGCAACAGATAGCCCCTGCCGTAGGTCTGTATCTCGTTGTAACGGTCGGCGCCCTGAACATACTGGTCAGTCTTCAGATAGCAGGCGTAGGCCCTGTCTGCCCCGGCATAGGCCTCGGCCGCCCACCAGTAGCCGCCGTAGCCGGCGTTTTTCTTCTGGTAGCCCTCACGGCCGTCGCGGGCCCTGATGTCCTGGTATTGAACGCCCTCGGTGTCGTCGGCGTTTTTCTTGAAATACCACTTGTCGGTGCCCTCCTGTGCCTTGACGTAGTTGATGTAAGAAAGCTTGCCCTTCTCTATGTCGGCGTTGGTGCCGCTGGCACACTTGGTAAAGCCGCTGAACGTGAAGATGTTGGCCACGCGATAGCCCACCGGCGACGGGTCGTAGATGGTCTTTTGCTGGTTCCAGCCCGCACCGGCCGATGCCTCATACAAGCTGTCGGGCAGTTCGCGCCCGGCATCGCCCCACAGGTAGTAGTTGTCTTCGCCGAGCCAATTGTACTGAGAAGTGGCGTTGCCGGCAATCAGCTCCATCGGGTGGTGTATGGCGTCGGCAATGGTTGCATTGTCTATCTTTACGTGCGACCAACCGAAATTGGTGTTGAATTTCACGAGCTCACTGCCATTCCAGTAACGGGTCACGACATTGTTGGGAAACGGGTCTTTGCGCCCCCACTGATACAAACAGCCATACTGGGCAACGCGAACCGCCCCTATCTCACGGTCAAGCACCATGAATTTGGCACCGGCCTGGTTGGTATACTCCTCATCCTCTGGCTGGCCGATGGTGCCCCATATATGCCAGCTCCACAGTATCTCGCCCTGGCAGTCGGGCTCGCTGTAGACGGCAATCACGGCATTGTTGCTGTATGCGCTGCCTACGGTGTAGTGCACCCTACCGTCTTCAAGCCTGACGTTTGAAACGAAATCCTGGGCTTCAGACCATACGAGGCCTGCCGACTTCGGACTGATGTAAGCCGTCTCGGTATGGAAGCCCGCACCGGGTATGATGCCCTTCTGTCCGTTGCCTATGACTGTGGCCGGGAAACTGTATTCACCCGGCTCTGTCACTATGTAGCAGTTGGCCGTCTCCTCGGTCTCGGCCACATCCATCGAACCCACGTTGTTGACCAGTATTGTGCCGTTGAGGGGCATGGTATAAAACTTGCCGGCCTCAAAGTCGCACAAGGCCTGGGTGGTGAACTCAACAGTGTGCTTATCGGTAATGAAACGCACCCTCCATGTTGTGCCGTCTTGCCGGCCGGGAGCCACCACGGCATAAGCGGTTATCTCATTGCTGAGCGATGGCGTATTGGCAAAAGCAAGGTTGATGAGCTTGCTCTGGCCACCGCCCTCGGCAGGCACAAGCCCGCCGTCAATGTTGCCAAGGTCGTAGGTGTAGCTGCCCGTGACATTGTCGCCGGTCTCTATCTCTACGCACCACAGCCGCTCGTCGGATGCCAATGAGCCATAGTCGTCGGTGAGGCTGATGTCGAAACGCACGAGCGCCGCCATGTTGCGGAAATGCAACTGGTAGCCATCGGCCCCGTCAGCGGTTACCGTGGCAGCCTTGACGTCATACTGAGCCACAGACTGTGGCCCGGAATAGCTCTGGTTGGTGGGTATCTCGACGGGAATGGCATCGGTGGAGGTCACTTGGGCCGAGTACGGGTAGTAGGCATAGGCCGGTATGCTGCCGGCATCCATGCTGCCGGTGAACACGGCTGTGGCCGAAGCCTCGGCAGCCGAATTGACATATGGGACGTCGTCGCTACCCGACGCGCTGAACACACCGATACTGTCACCAGGCGACCACAACATCTCCAATGAACCGTCGGCGTCGGCACCACCGACAACAGTGCGCGTCTCGGGCAGAGACGTATAGCTGTCGGCATGTGCGGTCAGCGTAAAGCGCGATTGCTGTTGCAACTGTGATTGCCCCAACCCTTCGGTATCAGAGCAAGCCGTAACGCACAGCAAAAGCGCACCGGCACAGCAGAGTATTAAGTTTCGTTTCATTTTATCTTATAAGCTTTATGTTTTTGGGTTAGATAGTCATTGGCCACAAACAGCCTGAGCCCACATGCCGCAAAGGACGGCACGCAAGCTAAAGGCATTGCCCGGTACAGCCGCACCACAGCAATGGCGCAACCATACCGAGCAAACGAGAGAGATGTGGCATTATTTTATAAGGGCGCCACCATTACCATAACCTGAGCCGGAGTTGCTCAAAGAAGAGTTGTTGGTGTCGGTGCTGCTGCCCTCTTTACGCAGGTTGAACTTGAAGTTGTTGTCGATGATGGACTGTATCAGATTGTCGGTGCCATATTTCCGACCGGAGTTCTGCTGCTTATCGGCAAAGTTGAAGAACACAAGGCCAAGCGAAGCGTTTGCGTCGCGCTCCTGCAGGTATCTTGTAATCTGCGGATTGAACCAGCTCGCAAAGGCAATCGGTGCCTCGTCATTAGTATCGCCATTACCATAATCTCTGTCATAACCGTTAGTACCTGACACATTCCCGTGGAATGTACCTCCACAGTCGTTCATGAACCATGTATCATGGGCGTCATTTTGCTCATACATGCCTACGCTGTTGGTAAATATGTCTATCGCATAAGCATACTTGTTGGCAGGCGTAATTTCTGTGCCAGTTCCAACGTGTGTGGCCTCCTGATACATCCAGTTAAGCGGTGTACGTGTTGAATTTGTGTTTGGAGACCCCCAACGCAAAGGAACAGTATTTGTTGCTCCATTCCAACGGGAGAACAATGCAGGCACATCGTCATTAGCCGCAATGTACCCGTTTTGTGCATCGCTGTTTGTATTAACCTTCAGGATTATCTTGCCTTTAACATCGTCAAGCGTGGTATTGGCAGTGATTTCTCCTGTATAAATTCTTTTAGCGTCATCTTCTCCAAGCTGTTTCAGCTCATTGGCGATAGCGTCCATCCATACATGTTCTGCTCCACCGACATCCCTTATACTATGAAAAGAACCACTACCTGTGAAGCCTGCCGACACAGCATCATTACCAGCGTAAGTAATCATCACAACCGCACATTCCAGATTTCGGTCTTGACCTCCTTGGTTCAAAGACGTTTCTGCTGTTTCCAGTGCGTTTGCAATATGGGTTATCGCATCAGACAAATCATCTCCACCTCCACAGAAAATTGGCAGTGTTGCATCTGTATAAGTGTAATCATAACTCGGGAAAAAACCACCACCAGTTAGAGTTGCATTATACGTAGCATTTGCACCAACCTGAACAATGAATCCACGTACTCCGTCAAGGAACTGCTGTTCAATACCCTCACCTTGGAATGCGGCATTGTCACCTGCATTAGTAGACGTAAGATAAGAGAACTTACTGCCGGGGATGGACAGCTCAGAAAGATAAATATTTCTGTCAAGCGAACTCATCCAATAGTTTGTCCGGTTTGTTGCAGTCAAATTCGGCAGTATTACAGTGTTTACCTTATGCGGCTGGATTGAGTTATCATCATCTGTATTGCTGTACCCCAGGGTTCTTGTAAGCGGAGCACCATTCATTGTCTGGACAGCGATTTGCAGATTGCGCGCTGTAGGCGAATCGTCGATAGGAAGCAGATAAGCACGCACAATCATTGTATCGTTGGGGCTGTCAAGCTCAACAAAGTCTTGAACATCACTGTTCCAACCAGAGATTGATATGGTGTTTGTCACTTGTCCCTCTGTTGTGGATCTATAAACAGGAACACCAGTAGCACCATTTTCTTCCACAGGTGTCATATCACAGACGAAATCGCCGGCTATTGCAGTCTGAGTTCCCTCTTTGGCAATTATGTTTACGTTTGAAATCTTCATCGTGCCACTTGTCGGGCCGGGAATCTTAATCTGCAAGACTGTCATCCACGGATGAAACGTAAGCGGAACATCTTGGTTACCCATGGTGCTCTTGGTAAACTCACCATAGGCCCACATATAAGCATTGTCTGTGTTGGTTTTTCCATAGAAGTTTGTTCCACCGTTGTTGTTTGTTACCTCATTCCATCCTTCAGGCCTCTGCTCTGTAGGCACATGCCCGTTGATGAGGCCGTTTTCAGTTCCCGTAACACGGTTTGCCGGATAGAATCCATAGAAGCGATGTACATCAGATTCGCCCCACTGCAGCCCCGGTTTATCGGTATTTACCTTTGTCACGCGGCTTGAACGGGTTGGATCGTTTGCATCGGGAGAAACCGAGTAGTTTACCAATGTGCCGTTGGAAGCCTGGGGGCAGTATATTGCTATCTGGTCGCCTTCTTCCCATCTTACACGGTAATAATAACTGCCGTCTTCGGCCTGTGTAGGCTCGTCGTCGTAGATAGTACGAGTCTGCACATCACGCAGTGAAGAGCCGAACGATATTTCATCGCCGACTTGCGCGGGTGTAGACGGCTTTTGCTCTACGACATCGTCTTGACAACCGCTCAAGACTACAAGAGCGGTTGCAAATAAAGAATACATTAGTTTTTTCATAATGTTTCCTCAATTAAAACTGTTTGTGGTATTAATTTGTTCATCTTGAAAATCCCAACCAATTGTTGTATAATCACCGGTATTGCCAACTTCATGGCCTTCGATGCTAACGCCGTCGTCTTGGTTGTTCACGTCCTCGAAAATCGAGGCAGTCATAAACCCACTTTCCAGGTTTACTTGCGTCTTCTCTGTGCGAGGAGACTCATACTTTTCTTTCTTTTCTTCTTTCATCGCGATAAAGTTTTTTATTTAACTATAGTTGATATTTGCTGTTGCTGATGCAGTATTGAGAGACTTATTAGTTTACGGCATCCATTAAGTGCACATACACTAAAAACTATCTGCCAAACACTGTTGGCCAATCATGATGTCAATATTTTATTTCTTCAATTTCTTTCCATGCTTATGCTTATGCCCGTAGCCGTAGCCATAACCGTAGCCATAGCCGTAACCATAGCCGTAGCCGTGGTGTCCGGGTGCCACGCCGTTGAGTATGAGGGCCATGTTCTTCAGCTTCTTCTGCTCATAGAGCGTCTCGATGTCGGGCAACTGCCTGCGGTCAAGCCTGCCGGCACGCACCACGAAGATGGTAAGGTCGGCTATGCGGTTTGCGATGGCAGCATCGGCGATAACCCCCACCGGCACATTGTCGGCAATGATGAAGTCGTAGTGCTGGCGCAGGTAATCGAAAAGCTCGTCGAGCCTGCTGTCCATGAGCAGTTCGGCAGGGTTTGGAGCTATGTGGCCGGCCGATATGACATCGAAACCGGCATCGCCATGCTGGATGATTGCCTCAGGCGACACAGAAGGCGATGCCAGATAATTGGTAACACCATCCTTTGCAGCCCCAAGGTGACGGCTGAGCGTGCCCTTTCGTATGTCGAGGTCGACAAGCACAACCCTCTTTTGCGCCCTGACAAGGCTCACGGCCAGGTTGAATGAAACGAAGGTCTTTCCGGCTCCCTCGTTGAACGAAGTGAAGGTGACCACCTTCATCGGCACATCGTGATGCCCCATGAACGTCATGTTGGTGCGCAATATGCGGAAGGCTTCGGCCACCATTCCGTCGGGATCGGGCTGACTGGCCCTTTGGCGGGCAAGCTCCTTGTCGAGTGGAATCTCGCCGAGGAACGGCACGCTGACAGCCTTGACGATGTCGCGGCGGCTACGCACACGGGTGTCCATGAACATGATGCACAACAATGCCACAGCAGGCACGGCCACGCCAACAGCCAAGCCAAGCAAGATGATGCGGTTGCGCTGAGGCGACACAGGCGAGTCGGGGCCGTCGGCACTGTCGATAACTCGGGCATTGTTGTCGGCCATGGCCTGCGACAGGGCGTTTTCCTCACGACGGTTGAGCAGGAAGAGGTAGAGCGCCTCCTTTATCTTCTGCTGGCGCTCGATGGACAGCATCTGGCGCTCCTTGGTAGGCATTGACGTCACCCGGCTGCGAGCCCTCATCTCGCGGTTGCGTGCATCGTTGCGCTTGACGTTGAGGCTGACAATCATGTTGTCTACAGCCCGGATGATGTTCTGCTTCATTGCCTGCAGCGAGTTGTTGAGCTCTTCAACCACAGGGTTCTTGTCGCTGCTGTCGCCTATAAGGCGGTCGCGCTTGAGCTTTGCAGCGTTATAGTTGCTTATCTGGCTCTCGATGGCTGCGTCGCCGATGCCGGTATTGGCCGGTATCAGTTCGGTTTCCTTCTTCGGGTCTACAAGATAGTCTTTTATGAAATTGGCCAGCCTCAACTGAGTCTCCAGCTCAAGGGCGCCGGCATTGTACTTCTGCGACTCGCCCATATACATATTTGCCGTCGAAGAGATGTCGAGAATCTGGTTGCGCTGCTTGAACGACTCGAGGTCGGACTCCACGCTGCCGAGCTCATTGCCGATGATGATGAGTCGCTCGTTGATGAAGTTGGCAGTATTGACAGCCACCTGGTTCTTGTCCTTGATGGCCTCCTCGTTATATACGGTGATGAGCATGTTGAGCACATCTTCGGCCCTCGTTGGCGAATTGTCTTTCAGGGCAAGCGTCAGGATAGACGATTCGTCTTCTTCCTGCCGTATGCCCAAAGCCCCCTTATAGCGGGCCACCACCGACTCAAGCGGCAGCTTCTGTACACGCACGGGCGTACCCATCCACGACGAGCCATAATAATTGGTCGGGGTTATGGTTACGCGCATCGACTTGCCCAGCGTCACGGCCTGGCCGAGCTTGACGGTGTAGCTGGCCGACTCGTCGGCCCCGGTGATGTCGGTCACGACCACGGTCTGCTTGTCGCGCGGCGTGACAGTGAGGGCAGCATACTGTGCGTCGGTGGCGTCGGTGAAGCTCACCTGCACCGGCGACTGCTTGTAAAGCTCGTTGTGGCGCAAGCCGTCCTTCACCTGATAGCTGACATCGGCACGCACACGCTTCACCACCTCGGCCATGAGTTGCTTTGAACGGAACTGCAGCACCTCGTTGGCCACATTGACCTTGTTGATGAAGTTGTCGTAACGGTCGAGTCCGGCCGTTGAAGCCTTGTTAGACGGATCCTTGATGATGACGGTAGCCGAACGGAAATAAACAAATGGCGCACAGGCATACTTATACCATGCGAAACCTCCGCAGACAATCACCGAAAGCAAGAACCACTTCCACTTTGAAGCGAAGTACAAGAGCAAGTCGACGATATTGATGCCCTGCTCTGACTTGTTGTTTGAATTGTTTGTTTGCATTTTTATATTTAACTATGTCTCACTGCCATGAGGCAAAAGAGAAGCAACGCCCCCACGACGGCAACCGAATGCCGCAAAAAAGGCGCGCCCCGGATGCTGGCAGCAACTGTAAACGAAACTCACTTGATGGCCCAAAGAATGGAGCATACGGCTGTGATAGCCGAGAGCAATGTGGTACCAATCTGCCAGCCACGGTCTTCGTTGTCTTTCTTCTTGTACTTCGGCTCAACGTAGACTATGTCGTTCTGCTGCAAATAGAACGCAGGCGAGTCGAACACATCCTTGCTCGTGATGTCATTGATGTACATGCGCCGCTCGCCGTTCATCTCGCGGATGACGGTGACACGGTCTGTACGGGCCTTGGCAGTAAGGTCGCCGGCATTGGCTATGGCTTCGAGCAACGTGATGCGGTCGCCATCGACAGAGAAAGTGCCGTTGTGCCCCACTGCGCCAAGCACGGTATACTTGAAGTTAAGGAACTCGACAGCCACTATCGGGTCGTTCATGTAACTGCCCTCGATGATTTTCCTCTTTATGAGATTGACGACCTCGCTCACCTTCAGGCCCTCAACGTGCAACTTGCCGAGTATCGGAAAATCAATGTTGCCCTCTACATCGACACGGTAGCCCTTTTCATTGACATGTGTTGTTGAACTGGCAGACACATTGCCATCCTCGCCAACACGGAACGTTCCCCCATAGATGTTGAACGGTATGGCCAGTTCAGGATTCTTGCTGCTGACAGTGATGCTAAGGCGGTCGTCGCGATGCACCACAGCCTCATAGTTTGATTCATACGGATAGCCCGTACCCCCTTTCATGTCCTGCAGGTAGACGTAACTCTTACGCGAGCACGATGAAAAGAGCAACACGGCAAGCAGGCTTGCCAACAAAAGTTTCTTGTTCATTTGTTTTTGTTAATCGGATGATAATGGTTCTAAAAAAGATTGTTTATGATGCATTTATAATTATATGTAAGTAGCTGCTCAAAATTAACCGATACAATAGACCTTGCAGGTGTCCTCTATGTCTTTGCCACCATCTTGTGCGCTCTTTCGGGCCGCATGCCAAAGTCTCATCGGTCGCGTAGCCCGCTACGCTCCCTCTTCGGACTTTTGCATGCATCTCCGAAATAGCGCACAATTTGATGGCAATTAATTTTGAACACCTACTTATGCGTGGCACAGAGCCTTCAAACAGAAGGGCGCGCCGCCAGGCTGTCGTGGCAGAGCAACGCCGCTTCGCGGTCGGGCAGGCACTCAAGCGTGCCCACACGGACAAGCCCGGCAAGACTAACAAGAGTGTCGTAGAGCCCGTTGCACAAGGCCATGTCTTCGGCAATGACCGAGCAGCCGGGGTAAATGGCTATGAAAGCATCGATGTCTTCGAGCAGCTTGAAACGGTTTGACGGAGCCTGGACAAGGCGCACTATGCCATCGATAGGGAAAGCCAGCTGCCTGTAGCACGGCGTCTTGCCACTCCACGGCGTGCCGTAAGCCACGGCCTCGCCACCAACGATGCGCACAGTAGGGTTGTCGTCGTTGAGCAGTTCGGCACCGGCTATGTGCTTAAGCCAGAGCGACGCATGGGTGCTCTTGCCCGTGCCGCTACGCCCCATGAAAAGATAGGCACGGCCGGCATGGCACACTGCCGCTGCATGAAGCGACACGGCACCGTGGCCCAAGACGGCCTGTGAATAGGCTATGCGGACAAACGATGACACGACAAGGCCCACACCTGCATCCTCCCAACGCACATAGGCACACACGCGGCTGAAATCAGGTGAGGCCAACATGCGGTGGCAGGCACCCCCGAAAGCTGAGCACAGTTCGACAAGATAGCCGCCGCCCACACTGTAAAGGCGGATATGGCCCATGTCGTTGTCACTGTCGTCGAGCAGGCGCACGACGTCGACCTCGGGCATGGACGATAGCGGACGGGCTGCAAAACGCAACAACTCAACGCCATCATGGCTGCCACCGGCCTTGAAAGGACGAAATGATGGCAGAAGGATGTCGGGACTGACAGCAGAAGGCAGACTGACCGAAAGGACAAAGCCACCAACAGAATAACAATGTTCGGACATCATCGGAACTGACCTTTCATTAGTTCTGCCATAATCCATAACGCTTCCTTTGGAGCATAACAGAGTGAAAAACGCATATTGCACAAAAAAGAACGGGCTGTAAGAAACTTGCGGGCAACAACAGGCGAACCTGACGACATACGCCCCGTAGGGGAATAATGGCCGAAATTGCCACCCGCCCACACTATGGCCGACAAGGAAGCCGCACTGCCAGCCCTGGCTGAATACGGCAGGCACGACGGCGAAAGCCCCAGGCAATCGACAAGAAACGAGTGCAAGAGGGCGCTCCACCGACCAATACCCAACCGCCCGGCAACCTGCTCCATCTCGGCCGAGCTGTCGCCACCGTGGAACACATGGCACGCACGGGCCATATCGCACAACTGGCGTAGGCCTATGCCGCGGCCAACGACATGCTTGAGGATATGCAAGTTGAGCAACAGCAAGCAAAGACGGCGAGACGGTATGCTGACATCAGAGCCGGGCACGGAATGCAACCCGACGCTACTGTAGCCCCAACGGTCGACGAGCGACTCGGCGTAGCCCCTGAGCAACGGATTGTGCAAGTCGAGAAGCCGGTTGTGGTGCTCGACGTCAACCCCACGCCAGCGGTAGTGCAGGCTGCCGTCGGCATGGCTTGAGGCCTCGATGCCCATCTGTCTGACGCAAGCGGCCGCGGCGGCAAACGACCGACTGCCCGCGAAACAAAAATCAATGTCGCCAGACTCGCGCAAAGCCGGGTCGGCATAGCAAAGGGCAACCCCCTGCCCCTTCTGCAAAACCGGCTCGAGGCCATTGGCCCGGAACTTGGAGCAAAGCTCTGCCACAGCTGCATCGACGGCCCTGTTGCGGCGCTCAATGGCATCGACCTCGGCAGCCCATCGCAGAAGCAAAGGCCCGGGAGGCAGCAGCTCGTCGGGCAAATGCTGCAAGCCACGAAACACGACACCTGTCACAGTTTGCTGGCGCGCCAATCGATACAGCCGCCCCCACGACTCGTCAGAAAGCGGGAAACAGCCCAAATCGTCGGGCTCGCGCTCCCACAAGCCTGAACGCAACAGCACAAGCAAAGCCATGCGTTCTGCGCATTGGGCCTCGACAGAGGCAGCACCTTGCACGGCCATGCAACAGGATGACGCCGAAACAGCGCCTGCCGATCGATTTATAATCATCTGAAATAACTGTGTATTGCATACAGACTGCACTGCATGGGTGCAGCCAAAAGAGTAAACACGACGGAAACCACGATGCACTAAGCAGACGGCGGCACAAAGCTGTCATTCCAACAGCCCGAACGACCGCCACTCGGACAACTGACGCTCAACGTCACGATAAGCAGTGACGGCGTCGACGTCGTAGACGGAACAGAGCCAATCGACCAGCTCTGCTGTAGTGACATCAGCCTGCTCAATGCGTTCCCAGAGCCTGGCCGCAGTCTTGTTGAGACTGAAGACATTGCTCATGTTGACATTGTCAGCACAGGATTCCACTATCATGTATTGCTTGCCTACCTTGCGCAAACGCAGGTTGGCTTTGGGTTTTATCTTGTTTGAAATCATATTCCAGGAGTAAGGAGACAGGAGCCTCACAAGTACGGGCCCCACCACATCATGGCCGTAAGCAACGCCACGCATCTGTGGCAGGCAGCCCTGCCGTTGACACATAACACTCATCCGCCTCTCCACCGGACTCTTGATACGGTAAGCCATCAGAACTTCTTTCCAGTAAGTATTGACATCACCGTAAGGTAGATAATCTTCAAATCGAGCCACAACGAGCGGTCGCGCAGATACTCCAGATCCATACGCAGACGCTCGAGCATCTTCTCCATGGTGTCAGTGTAACCATTATATAATGTTGCAGGAGAGAACAGTCCGGGCCGCAACTGGTAGAGCAAGGCATAGTCGGAATTTTCGGCCATGATCTTGTCTACAAAATACTTGCGCTCGGGCCTGGGGCCGACAAAGCTCATGTCGCCCCTGAGCACATTCCACAGCTGTGGGAGCTCGTCAAGATGGTGTTCACGCAAGAAACGGCCTATATGCGTGAGTCGCTTGTCGTTTTTCTGGCAAAGGGCCGGACGGCCATCAGCCTCAGACATGACTGTCATTGAGCGGAACTTGTAAAGCATGAACGGACGCCCTCCGTAACCGATGCGCTCCTGACGGAATATGGCCGGGCCTCCGTCCTCGCGCCGTATGAACCAACAAACAACAAGAAACAATGGTGAGGTGACAACAAGCCCCAACGCACTGCACAGTATGTCGAACCCGCGCTTCAGAGCCTTTGCCGCAGGCGACATGACACCATTGTTTTCAGAACCTTCATTTATCATTCCCATTTGCAATGTCTTTGAAAAGACGATGTCCTTTTCATTATCCATTTTCATATATGCTTAAACATTTTTCGATCATCCGTTCCTTCGTGAAAAGATTGCGATAACGCTCCAACGCCCCCGCAGAATAACGCCTGTAAGCATCGGCATCGGCAGTGATGGACTTTATGGCCTCGGCCAACTTTGCTGCGTCGGCCGGTGGCACGTTGAGCCCCGACACACCGTTGGCATTGACCCAAGCAACCCCCGACTGAGGTATCTGTGTAGCCACGACAGGCTTGCCGCACGACATGGCTTCTATCTGCACAATGCCAAACGCCTCTGTCTTCTGCACACTGCTGAGGCAGAAAACATCGCAAGCCCCATAATACCCCGGCAAATCGGCATCGGAGACACGCCCCAGCAACTCGACTCGCCCCTGCAAGCCTTGCTCGACAATCTCACGCTGCAACGTCTCGCGCAAAGCACCGGAACCACCTATAAGCACAACAAAATCGTCGCCAAGATACTTGGCTGCAGAAATGAGGTGGCTGTAACCTTTATAAGCAACAAGACGGCCAAGAGAGAAAACAATTTTCTTGCCGGCATAACGGCGACGGATGGCATCGACGGCCTCGGGCCTCGGATGCATCGGCTCAACACCAATAGGCATGCACACAGCCTTGTCTTGCACGTGGCCCAGGCAAGGAGACTCGGCCAGATATACAGGGGTGGTGCCCACAACCTTGTCGGCCCGGCGCAAAAGCCACTGTTGCAGCGGACGGTAGAAATTGAGGAGCAGCCGCTGCTTCTGGATGTCACTATGCCAATGCAGAATGACACGCCCACGATAACCGGACAAGAACAAAGCCATGCTGGCCATGGGGTCTGGGTGATGGACGTGGATGATGTCATAGCGCCGACAAATGTTACGGAGCGTTGAAACCATAGAAGGTGAAATCATGGTGGCACAAGCCTTAGCCCAGGTGTGACAGCATATCAGGTGAGCATAGTCATTGACAACTATCTCACGCCCTTTGCCATCGACGGCAGCACAAAGCATATCGCACTGCACATGACGCTCAGACAGCCCGACCATAAGATCATAGGCGACTTTCTCTACCCCGCCCAAGACAGGGTAGAACTTGCCCAACTGTAGTACTTTTAGTTTTTGTGTATCCATGAATAAGGTGAGATTTATCATCAAGCATTTGCATTGGCAGCCACCCGTGATGCATGAAGGGCAACTGCCTCGGGATGATTGCGGCGGATATACCCGCCAACACTGTTGTAAACCAAGCCGAGACGCGAAGCAATGGAACGCAGGCTCTCGGCCGTGGTGGAATAAAGGCGCAAAGCCTCGGCATACTTTTCACGACTGGCCGAAGAGACCAACCGACCCTTGGCCGTGCGCATACGCCCATGGCGAGAAGCCAGCTCCGGCTCATGGGCCCGCAAATAGCAACGGAACACATCTGGATTCAGTCCAAAATCGGCTGCAACCTGAGCAACAGGCCTAGGCCTGCAACGCAAACTGTCAATAGCAGCTGCATACTTGGCCGCCGCACGCAACGAACAGGACGTCGCGACAGTGCTACGACCACCACCGTGCCACCTGCGCAGATAAAAGCGAAAGCCGCCGGCAGAAACGCCCGTACGGGCAACAACTTCGTTAATTGTCATATCTGTATCAAGGTAGAGTGCCAAGGCCCCGGCATACTTATGCACCGTGGACGGTGCCGGAGCATGCTTACGGCCATTGCCGGCATTCTCACCAAAACGTTTTTTATCATTTTCCTTGGCAATCTTACGGCTCTGCCGCTTACGGCAAAGCACGTCATTGCAGTAAAAGCGCAAATGCTGATTAAGTCCACCCAAAGACACACGACACTTGCTGGCAATCTCAGCCTGCGTCATGTCGGTTGTTCGGTAAAGCCTTACGGCCTCTGCATATTGATCAAGGCTTTCGGGCCTGACGCCCCGATGAACACCATTGCAAAAGCCGAAACTGCGACGCAACTGCTCTCGCCACGACAACACGTCGGGAAAGTGCACCCGCATGAAATTGGCCAAAGCAGTGGCATCAAGCGAGAACTTGCGCGCCACCTGTGACATGTTCAACTCTATGTAATCAAGTGAGCGACATGCTTCGACGGCTGAGCCATACTTTATCCTGGCTGACGCCGACATACCTCCCGCCTCTATTATTTTAAATGACAACAAATCTTTATCTTCAACGGTTATACCGTGACGGTGCAGCACTAACTCACGCCAATAACGACGAAGGTAATTTCCCAAAGCACCTGCGGTATGCCCACACTCGATTGCGATGTCCTTCACAGACATGTCTGTGTCGGCATACAATTTAACCGCCTTCTCATACTTGCAATGCAATGCATGGCGCCGGAGCAACAATGCACGTTGACGCCCCGAAACAAATGTTGCCCCCGTTGACATAGGATAACACGGAATAATGACATGCAAGATGGATAGAACGCAATCGAAATATGCCCTAACGACTCAAAAGCTCATCATAAAGCGAAAGATAGTCGGCATAGCGTTCTTCTTTCTTAAAATGGGCAAGAGCATAAACCCGGCACAAATGGCTGTAATACGACTTGCCTCGCATAATGGCCAGGCGCACAGCACCAAGCAAGGAACTCACATCTCCTTTTTCGACAACAAGCCCTGTTTCATCGGTGACAGCCTCAACGCTGCCACCTGTTCGATATGTAACAACGGGGGTGCCACATGATATGGCTTCCATATTTACCGTAGGATAATTGTCTTGCCATGTGGGATTGACAAACACATCGGCAGCAGAATATAACTGAGCCAACTGGCTGACATTTTCTGTGCGGGCAATACCGATGACATTGTCCGGAAGCAAGCGCTGTTCATCGGGCTTAATGCCAACAAGCACAACAACCTCGTCGTCATGCAACATACCAGCAAGGCTGACAAAATCGTCAAGCCCCTTCTCACGGCTCCAAATGCTGGCCACACCCAGTATTATATGTTTATCAGACAAGTTGTATCGAATCCTTACGTCGGAAGGGTCTGATATATCAAAGACATCTGTGTTTATGCCGTTGTGTATTACGCGGAAATCATAATCGCGGAAGAACGACTTGCGCATCTCATCCCTTATCCAGTCTGAAACCGGCACGATGGTCAACCTGTCGCGAGGAATCGAAGTGAAAGCTCTGCGCTTATCTTCATAATTACGCCTGGAACGGTCAACCCATAAACTCCGCGGAAACTCACCGCGCTGTGGGCAATGGCCGCATCCCGTCTGCCACTTGTCACATCCTATATATGAATAATAGTAACAATGGCCGGTATAAAGCCAACAGTCGTGGACTGTCCAGACGACAGGGACGGAACAACGCGACAAATACTTGAACAGCAAACGGTAATCAAGAAAATATCCGTGTATGTTGTGTATATGTATTATATCTGGCCTGATAGATTCCAAACGATGAATAAACTGCATCGTTGACAGCCGGGAAGCCATGCCATGGCGGTCGAACAGACGCGTGGCCAAGCCATGACCAAAGACACTCAGCTTGTTGCCGACAGGAATTAGCTCTGAATGACACGGCTTTATTCCATCACGCCCCCTGCTATAGGCTATGTAACTATGCCAACCGTTGCGAATGGCAAGTTCCCCAATCTCCTGCATGATCCTACCGGTAGACGTGGAAACACGCAACACGGGATTTATCTGAAGCAACTTTCTCATTTGACAGCTAAGGAAGTAAACAGCCGAACCCATTTGTCCATGACAGCCTTTTCCGAATAGGTATCAACAACCTGACGGGCCTTACCCGACATCCGACGACGCAATTCGTAATCGCCCATGAGCTTCATCATCGCCCCTGCCAAACCGGGAATGTCACCATTGGACACCAACAAACCATTCTCACCATCGGATATGATGTCACGCGGGCCGCATTTGAAATCGAATGCTACAACTGGAAGACCTATGGCCATAGACTCTATCATTACCATAGGGAAACCTTCATAATTAGAGCTCATTACCAACAATGAACTATTGACATATTCCTCTCCGATGGTCTTCACAGGAGAATTTAGGTGCACAGATACTGACAAGTTCTTAGCCTGAACCATCTCTTGCAGCATCTCTTTCCATTCACCCTGCCCAAAAATATCAAGACACCAATCGGAATACAGTCCACTCTTATTTATATATTCCCATGCTTGTATTAGGCGGTCAAACCCTTTTTGGTAGTCTAAACGCCCTACTGCGATAACCCGATGGTTAGTGACATCAGAAAAATGCCCCCCAATATTCATCGCTGCATTCGGTATTACCTCTATATTATGAAGATTTCCCCAATATTCCTTATCTTCATTTGTCAATACAACAAACTTATCAAACTTACGAACAATCCGCTCATCTTGATGCGTACGCCACTTATCTATCACCCCAAGCAGCCCCTTACGTCCATATTGCAAACGGAAGTATTTACAGAAATGCAATTCCAATACTTTTTTGCTACCATCCTTGATGTCTGGTATGAACGAAGATTCGGAAGGGTATAGTGAAACTACAATATCTGGTTTTTCTCTCTCAAGCAATGAAGTCAACAGGCGCTTGTGCCTGCGCCGTTTCTGAAGATACCCCAATATCTTACCTGTCACACTCTTCACATTGTCATCAGAATAATTTATTCCCAAGTCTGTGACACGAACACCTGCAGGCAACGGATAAAACGACGGGCGCCCCTTCTGGTCTGTAGTCACGATGGAAACATCCCAATGCAATTTCTCCACAAGGTATGTAACTTTGTTAACAAGAACCCGCTCCATCCCACCGGGATTACAAAGAGAATGGGTGCAGTAAATGAGTCTCATCGATAATAAAGCCAAATAAAAATCAGTTCACACCAGCTAAGGTCTTTCTGTCCGCACATTCAATAATCGATGCCTTATTGCAACATCTATTATTATATTATAGGGCAAGCCAACCCTCGCATACTACGCGACCAGACTTATACTCTTCACAACTGCCCGGCCTGAACCACTCTTCGGGTGCAATGACAATCTTATCATTAGAGCGATTCAGAAAGGCTCCCCACCAACTATAAGTACTATTACTTATGATATTATGCCGACAAAGGCTCATCAGCTGCATATCAAAATGACTGCCGTAACCAAATGACGGGTTATTGTCCACCAGTTTATAATCAAAGAATGAAAAGTTATGCCTGACCCACTCGGGATTGTCCGTAAACACATAAAACCGTGGAGACTTAAGCTTTGCGCACATCAAGTCAACCGCTTTGCGATAGTATTCTACAGGACAGGTATTAACATAATATGTTCTTGACATATAATCATTGCCCTTACGAACATGAATGGCAACAGACTGGCAAGAACCGATTTCTTCCATCAACGACAAATTATAATCATCCGTGAACGGAATAAACGTAAAAGCATCATAGACATCATTCTTTACACTGTCAACCATCTGTGCATTCTGAAATACACCGTTAACATACATCAAACGTTTGTCTCTATTGGGTAACAAGGCATCAAAAGCAGATGGCATATACATCATACAACAAGTTTTTGGCAAATAACGCCGCCTTATCCTTGAAAGCAGACTCGAACCGCCACCGCTTCTGAACACATCCCATGATGATGCCTGGCGGACAGGAGCATTGGGAAAGACCTTCTGCCATGACACATTTTCATGCTTTAGCCGTACCGCCGTATAGAAATCAACATAAACATCATACCCAAGTTTCTTTAGATATAGATAATAACTATACTGAAACATACGATTGGCTAAACCGCAAGCCATATTTACTATAATCATATTTTACAGCTGATACATAACTTAAATAAAGCTTATTTTCGTCCTTTTATCAACACCGACATTAAGTGCGCTGTCTTATAGCCGAACAATTTGCGAATCAGACGAAATGCTTTTTTATCAACGGGATACCATGAGGCTGCAAAATGATGAACACAATATGTATTTGAAGTTATTGGACACTTAAAGCCATTGGGATATTTGGGAGAGAAATATTCAGCTGGCAAGACACAGAACTTATCACTGTCAACCTCAAATTCTTTAGGGGTCCGAACTTTTTTATATTCATAATGTCTGTTGATCTCCTGTGACATAATCGCTGGCAATGTTTGCATATCCATATTACCATTTACAACAAAATGGCGATTCTCATAATATGATAACATTCTTTCCAAGAAATCCCATCCTTTTTCACAACCAATTATTGCAGGTTCTATATTTCCACCTTGCTCCTCACCAATGAAATATGGCAGATGTAGCAAATCATCAAAAGACCTCAACAATTCTACATCAGAATCTAAATAAATTCCTCCCTCCTTGTACAATGCATAGCAACGGATATAGTCGGCCGCAAAAGCATACTTCTTCATCTCGAATGCTTCTTTACACCATACCGAAGAATCTATATCAAACCGAGACAAATCCCATAACCGTATTTCATAATCAGGAAGCTTTTCTTTCCATGAATTAATACAATACCGAATCTTACTCGGATATTTGTCACCCGACAACCAACAGAAATGTATAACTTTAGGTATCATATCATCTTAATTTTGCACTAAAACACGAAAGCAAACAATACTTTAAAAATGTTGAATCCATAAGAAGGATAGACTTAAAAAGTTTTGCACTTCGTGAAATAGGATGATAATAGCATTCAACTTCCCGTGTAGAAATCTCCTTTAACAATTTAATCCTATCACGTTTCTCATTCTTATCATAAAACACGGCCTTTAACGCCCTAATCTTTATATAGAAGACAAAACTATATATTAGTTTTAATTTCATCTCATCAAGATGAAAGAGCTTAGAAATCAGCAGCAATTCTTTGCGCAATTTATTATAAGCCAGCAATAAATTCTGCCAAGGAACTCGTTTACTTGATAGAGATGTTCCGCAATTTAACCTATAATAGTAACCGGTGTCAGCTATAATAACAACAGACTTTATAAACTTAACATATTCAAAATAAAAACAATGGTCTTCATGCAATTCCAACCTCTCATCAAAAAGCAAATTATTCTTCCTTATTATTTCTGCACTATACAACTTTCCCCAAGGTGTTCCATAATACAAAATAACATTCAAGATCTCATAATCAGAAACATCATCCAAAATGATTTCATCATTATTAAATCTTATAGGCCAATATGCAATCGCTCCATTATTATATCTGTAAGCTTGCTGAATATACAACGTTTCTAAATGCGGTTCCAATAAGAAATAGTTTTCAAGGACCATCTTATCTAACCAATCATCACAATCCACAAAGAGAAGCCATTTACCAGCGGACTCTCTTATTCCCAAATTTCGGGCAGAACTCACCCCGCCATTCTTTTTATGATAGGTTCGTATGCGGTTATCTTGTTTAGCATAAGTTTCACACAAATCTCCTGAACGGTCAGTACTCCCGTCATCAACTAAGAGTAATTCAAAGTCTTTAAATGTTTGTTTTAAAATACTTTCAACACAAATTGGCAAATATTGCTCGCTATTATATACAGGAACAATGATTGTTACCATTGGATTAAATTCCATAATTCAACAAATCTTTACTTTTGAGACAATCTGCTCAATATCATCTGTATCTTCTTCCATACTTATACATAAGAATGGAGCGAAAGCCAAAAATATGTCGGTAGAAACCTTTACCCATATTATCAGATTTAGCAGCAACATTGCTACAAACATATATCTGTAGATAGTAGAACGTTTCATGCAGACCCTACACACATTAAACATGAAAGCCAAAAACGCCACCATCCCAATTATGCCAAAATAAAATAAAAAGCGAGAATAGCCTGCATCCGTTCCCATATAAAAGCCATAAAACAGATTGCCTATATAATAAGGATCCTCTGCCATTGCTCCCATATATCCATCCCCAACAATCCAAGTCCAAAGATTATCAGGAAAGATAAGCCCCTGCTTTAACATTTCATTAGACTGAACCTCCCAACGCCCTTTCTCCACTAGACTAAAGAAGCCCTCAAAGCCAAAACGGAAATAATTATTCCATTGACTATCAAAATTATATAAAAATACAGATACGACAACAGCAACTGCAATGGTTCCAAAAACCCAATAAGAAAGTCGGCGCTTATATTCTCCCGATATAATATTATTTTTTGTAAACAAAACAAACAGAATATACGCCAACGCCATTAGCATCCCTACTGAAGCCGTCCGCCCAATCATATTACCAATAATAGCTATAATACAGAAAGCAGACAATAAGAACACGACGTATAAAGTACTGTTCTTCCGTTTCATTACATTTGGCAACAAGAATGCAATCATAATAAGCAACACAGCAAAACGTCCACCGGCAACATCAAGAGCACAACCTATACCATATAGACGTCCTTCAAACTTTCCCATAAATCCGCGGCCAGCAAGAAAACTATCTACAAAACTTTTCAGCGGTGGAAATCTGTCCATTGACATTGCCAAAATACATTGCAATGCCCCTACAGCTATCATATAGAAACAGACAAGCTCTACATTAACTTTTCCATGGACAGCCTTGATTAGATTTACAACAAAGTAAGCCGCTCCAACCCATACCCACATTGTCACGATATATGAAAGATACGCTCCATCATTGGTATCATTAAGAGTCATTGCCAACAGACTTGCAAGTGAGACTCCCACAGCATAAAGTGAAAGCATAAAAAAATCCTTACTAACATAGCCATGTCCATCTCGACCTAATTTCACCAAGAGCACTACTAATCCTAAAGCCGCCATCATCATCTTAGTATTGACGGTAGGAAGGAATGTAAAATAAAATGGGAAGTAAAAGAAGCTTGTAGCTATCAAAACTATCGGAACAAGAAACGCTTTCATCAACTTTTATCTATAAATTAAGCCGTAGACGACCTTACATACAATCCAATTATGCAAACGCACCATAAGCCACCAATGCTTATATGCACACCATTGAACCAGTCGGCGCCTGTTTGATATATAATGATTCCGCATGATATAAATATTGGCCTCAGGATATGTCTCCACCCAAAGCTTATACATATACTTATCATTGCTCATTAGAAAAGGAAACTTAGCCTCTAACTTCATACAAGCGATTTCCAGATCTAAATCATTGCCAAAATGTTCCTGCAGAAACGTCTCTACTATGTGTATATTATGCTTCACTGAGTCCAAATGATGCAAGGAAAAATTCTGTGAGTAAGCCTCTGAATTCAACTTCACATAATGATAAAATGCCATAGGAACATATACAACATTTGCCGCTACGGCAAACAGAAGTATCATTGTCATATCCTCGCCCATTGCATATCCTTCGGGAAAGCAAATATGATTATCTGTATAAAGTCCACGTCTAACTAATTTATTCCAGACATTGAATTTCATCACACCACCCAACATGGCTTTCAAGGCTTCCGTCGATGTTGTATAAGATGGCTGTTTCATATAGCGTTCAGTGTGTTCAAAAGATAAGAACCAGTCACACCAAACAATATCTGCTTTTTCTTTCTGCGCCGTATCGTAGAGAGTTTCCAACATATCCGAATCAACGAAGTCATCGCTGTCGCAATGAAAGATATAATCACCGGTTGCTAATGCCAACCCTGTGTTACGGGCAGAG
The DNA here is from genome assembly GCF_016899955.1 of Marseilla massiliensis. Lineage (GTDB taxonomy): Bacteria > Bacteroidota > Bacteroidia > Bacteroidales > Bacteroidaceae > Prevotella > Prevotella intestinigallinarum. Next base: position 143,615 of record NZ_JACJJL010000002.1, read on the forward strand.
GGCAAGCCCTTGTTCTTCTCATGAGAAACAATCTTTATGCTGTCAACTCGATTAGGATATTTACGAATACATTTATTCAGCAACTCAATACTACGGTCTGGAGAAGCATCGTCAACAAAGATGAACTCTACATCCTTAAGAGTTTGCGACATTAATGAATCGACACATTTAGTGATAAACCTCTCCACCTTATATATTGGAACTATTACAGAAACCTTTACCACAATTCAGATAATTTAAAATGACACCGGAACATACATGGGGTCTTGCTCCCTTGCCTTAAGTTTAGACGCAAGCATTTTCAAATAAATTCGACAGATAATCCGCATCAGCATACTATTGATGTTCTTGTGTCGCCTCCAATAATTAATATATTCAAATCCATGAAACGAACTAACATCTTTACTACCTATCAAGTTATATACATAAGGACTTCGTTCCTTCAGTAAACAATCAATGTCAGCAAGCATCTTCTTGATGTCATGATTGTAATTTGCCAACGAGGAAACATACCCCTCTTTAATGAATGGTATAATCCTGGCATCAAGATACTTCTGTAAAGCCGTTCCACGTACATTATCATAGTGGCGCTGGTATTCTGCAGACATATCCAAAGCACATTTTAGAGTGTGAGTAACATTACGCATCTTAACTTCTGGATTCATCGTCTGTCCGGCCCTCCCAACAAGATATTTATATATAACCCCATCGAAATGCGCAACGGTTTTGACCGCTACCATAGGAATGAATATCCATTGCTGATCCGTATATGAAATACCTTCTGTCTGCCTATACCCCAGTTGCAACAGATTATCACGTTTATATGTGACAGCGTGCATCTGCATATTCACAAAAGAATGAGAACCACACACCTTGCACATATCGAATATAGTTCCAGCCCCAAGGCCGTATTTTATAACTTTCCTCACATTACGGTCAACGCCGACCACAGCAAAATCAGAGAGAACCAAATCGGCATCTGTAGTGCAAAGGAAATCTATAAAGTGCTCAAAATTTTCCGTATCAATGCTGTCATCGGCATCGAGAATCTTTATATACTTGCCCTTGGTTTCGGTCAGTCCACGGTTGACGCACGATCCGTAGTTGCCGTTCTCCTTGTCAATTACTCGGAATATGCCTGGAGACTTCTGCTCATATTCATGGGCAATGGCTGAAGAGGAATCTGTACTTCCATCATTTATGACAAGCACTTCCAAAACATCACTACCACGGCCGACACACAGAGAGTCAAGACAATACCTCAAGTACCGCTCCATATTGTAGGTAGGTATGACAACCGTTAGAATCTTGTCCATATAATATTACCAACTTATTCTACAATAAAACCACCTTGACGTTTCAAGTCGTATCTTATAAGCAGCAACTCACGCACAGCCTCCGGCAGATATTCCTTTATCCGGCAGCGCCATGTGATTTTTGCCGGTACAGAACGATAAGGCGACTTACGCTGCGTCAACTCCGCCTCGTTGCGTCTTACATAAGTCATAGCATCCTGCACAGCATCATAATATCCTCGCATTTTGTCAGAGTTTGAGAAATTCTTACAACACACCTCGCCATAACGTTCAAGTATATGCCACTTGTCAAGTTGCTCACGCTGTGTGAAAAACGCGAAGTGTGCCACGATGGCATCTCCATTCCAAGCATTAGACATACCATGCTTCGTTGGATATATGCACGACATAAACTCTTCATCGTCACCGGGCACCACGCCGTCGAATTTTCTCATCTCATCACCAAACCACAATATTGCGTTTATCGAGAAACGGGTCATGCCCATCTCTTTCTTCCCAATGTGCAGCGTGTTCCACTTGCCTGTATTAAGATATCTTTCGATAAACCACTGGTGAAGTTCTTTTGCAAAATAACCACTTTTCCACAGAACCGGGTGTGAAGATGAAGCTTGGTAATATTTGTCAAGCCGTATCTTATTCTCAACCTGCAGCAAATAAGTTGACAGCGAATTATTTATCACCAATGGCGACACTACGAAATACTGTGGATTGTCAACCCTGAAACTTACCATCTTCTCTATCAAGCCTGGCTCCATCCAAACAATATCATCGTCAAGTTTGAAATAGATTGTTTCCGGTTCTACGCAACTCTTGTAAAAAGCATTAATACTCGCATTGCCATTAACAACCCCGTCAGGCTGCCAAACGAGATTTACCACAGGAAACTTAGCCGCCACCTGATTGAAAAACTCAATATCCGCCACATCATGCGTGTTTATCCAAATGTCATATCTGTCAACAATTTCTGAAGACACGATATAAGGTATCAGATATTGCATGTAACGCCGACGACCGGCAGCTGTATTTACAACAACTTTATAATTGTCATACATATAATAAAGGAGAAATAAGATGATAAATTACTTGATGATATTTTTAATACGTCACATAAATTGCCCAATTAAATAATTCGGTTCACTCGTAGACTATACATTTGCTTGTAACGTTCATACTCACCAAAATGCAGCATAATTTTTTCTTAGTTAAACAAAACCCTTCCTTTAATTCGAATAAGAATAATCATAACCAACAATATGCATCTTTTTCGATTACTATTCAATATTCATTTATACTTTATCATCGTTCTTTAAAGGTAAAGTTTTAAATCTTTTAATAGTCTTATCAGCATATTGCACAAATGAGAATAGAGGTGCATAACCCAAAGGTGTTCTAACCTAGGAATAATCGTTTCACATTATGAATAAAAAGAACCGTTCTACCTCCAAAATGTTTATCAACAAATTCCATAAAACGCTCTTTAGGGTTTTTCCAACTTGCGGCAAAATAATGAATTGTCCTTGTATTGTCTGTTATAATAATTTTATCCAATTCACAATCATACGGATTAAAATAATCCTTTGGATATATATACATATTTCCCTTTTCTATATATTGAATTTCATCTTTCTTTTTCAATCCATTTGCAATAAGATATTCTGATGTATATTGCACTATAGTTTTTAAATTATGCTTTCCATCTGTCAGAATAAAATTTAAACTTGCATACTTAGATAATAAATCAGACAAAATAGGATTTCCAATTTCACAACCCAAACCAAAACCAGGATTAACATATAAAGGTATATCTTCCCGCACTATAGTTTCACATCCCATAAAAGGGCCTCTTGAAATTATATCATTCAGAGACCTTATTATTTCTACATCTGTGTCAAAATATAATCCTCCATAATGATACAAAATCCAAAACCGAGCATAGTCACTCACAAACGCGTATCTTTTTGCCTTGTAAGCCTCTCTTGTATAAGGAATAATGTTGACATCAAAATTACTCTCATTCCATTCCTTTATCTCATAATCAGGAAGAAATCTTTTCCATGAATCTATACATTTTATGGCTGAATGAGGAAGTGGTTTCATACCAAACCAACAATAATGAATAATTTTAGGAATCATAATCATTCTATTATTTTTGCCATCTCCTATTTATATATCTTCCAGGAGATTTATAAGATATTATTTTGGCCGGCACTCCTGCTACAGTAGCGTCATCAGGAACATCTTTTACAACAACAGCACCAGCTCCAATTGTTACATTATCTCCAATTATTACATTTTCAACTAAACAAACAGATGGGCCAATATAAACATTATCACCAATAACGGCCGCTTTTCCTTCATTTGCACCTATCGTCGTAAATTGACTTAAATTACAATTATTGCCAATTTTTGCAGTTGGATTCACGACTATCCCAATCCCATGTCCTATATACAAACCATAACCGATAGATGTTTCTATTGGTATCTGTAGTCCATATTGTCGCGATAATTTATACAATATATTTCTAGCTATTTTAGCAATGATACCTTTTTCATTTGCTGCTATTCTCAACCAAAAAGTATACGCAAAACAATGATTAAATAATGTAGCACGAAACATTCTAAACAACGATACATTTCTCCCTGTATAGCGCCAATAATCACTAGCTATTAATTTGTACGTATCTTCGCGCAAAATGAAATCAACCATATAAACTTTTATCGTAACAAATACAAATGGTTTATAATTTTATTTATTCCTATTTTATGCACAAAAACAAACAGTGTCCTCTGAAATAATGTATGAGATTTCTTGTCTATTTTATGATGTACTTCTCGATATGTCATCAATGGAAAGTTTTCAACTGGCACAAACAAACCGGGAAACTCATCTTTCACTTTTTTCACTTTTTTCCAACAGCATTCTCTATTAGCATGTAAATGAAACCAAATAGGCCCAGCAAACATGACTTTATAAGGATTATAGAAATATTCAGTAACAGTTTGTGAAGAAAAGTTCACCTGCCTAAAGAAACGTGTCTTCTCAGAAATTCTGAAAATAAGAGTATCTCCTTCACCATTATAAGGAGGATGAATATTAACCCCATCAAATGGAATATACCACTTATCATCTTTAAAAACATTAAACCCAGATAAAGCGATAGCCGAAGTTCCTTTTTTTAATCTCCATTTTGCATAATCTATATAATGGGGCGTTAAAAGATAGAAAAGCTTATCAGGAAGCATCCACAAACATGGTTTCTTTAATAATGCAGAAAGCCTCCTGTATACTGAAAAATACATCATAAATAACCACCCCAATATAAATGAGAAATGCCATACTATCTGAGTTTCTGAACTACAAACGTTTCTCCATTCTTTTAATTCATCCACAAAATATAATTGATCTACATCTATTTTAACTGCATACTTATAATTTGCTTTAGACAATGCAAAATTACATTGGGTAGAATGTAAACGTGGAGAATCTTCTGGAAGATTGATAGCAACGTCAAAATCCTCTTTAGAAAGATTATGTGACAAAATATTATAGTCATATGCAAACGCTTTTATCTTATTAGGATATTGTTTACACATTTGTTCAACAATCGCTGGAGTATGATCGGTACAATCATTGTATACAATAATTAATTCATCTAAAGCATCAATACAAGAAGTTATACATCCCTCTATAAATGATGCTTCATTTTTAATACGCATAAGTCCAGATAACCCATCCTTTAATTCTTTCATATAATAAAAAAAATATTATCATACAATAAACATTGAAAAATATAATACCTTTATTATTTCAATGATTTTTTAATCTTGTCTTTCACAAAATCTCTTATCAAACAAACTTTTACAGAAAATCTTAAACCACACTTCGGATATAGCATACGAAACAAATGATATCTTTTATGACAATACGTAGGGGCTTGTAATCTTCCATTACCCATGATAGCCTCTTTTACCAACCTTCTTTCAAAGTTAATTTTGGGTTTAATTTCATTGAAAAATAATTGTGCCTTTTCAGTATTTAACAAGACCAAAGACACACCATTATTAATCTCTAAAATGGTATCATCACCAATTCCCCAAAAATCGGCAAAAGTAAAGTCACCTACACGCGAAGGACAAGCATAAGAACATACATAACAACTTCTCCTTAGAAACAATCCTTTAAGAAACCCCCAAACATAAGGATCATATGAATGTTCATCATCAACATTCTTTGACAAAGAGGAATCCTTTAAACTAAAATAGAACCCATAGTCAATTTTAAGAGATTTTGTATCTGTATTATCATTTATTATTCTAAAACGTATATTATTAAGCTCTACTCTGTTATTATGTTTATTTTGATAATATTGAATATTATCATTCAGCAATCTTTGTGAAGGCACTCCATGGCACACAATATCAGCCGTTATCAAAGTATGATAATCTTTTTTTAAGAAGCCCTTTAACCCTGCAATTTGACAAGGAGTACCTATAAACAATACTAATATATTCTGCTTTAAATCTTCTTTTACCTTCCTATAAATTAAGCCAATTTCACTTTGAACATATTTTGAGCCTTTCAACAAAGGCAAATCACGAATGTCAGCAATCCGTATATGGCTTATATGTAACATATTTCTTCCAGAGCATCCATATACGATACCTCCCTTCTCCAAAACAAATGTTGATAATGCTGTCGCTGCTCCACCAGAGGCACAAGTTAATATATCTTTTCCTCTAATTGTAACAGCATAACAAAATTTTGGAGGTCTTTTTTCTTGCTGGTGATTAACGGGGCAGACCTGTTCACACAATTTGCAATTTACACACAAATCAGCTACAACATACGGATATCTAAATCCACACACATCTGAAAAGATATGTATTGCATTATGTGTACAACAATTTAAACAAGCCATACATCCTGTACACAACTCTATTGGACAAACAGTTTGCATCCTATTTTATTTCAATATTTCAATGAATATTTCAAATAGTCCATTGAGCGCATTCGTTCAACTTGGATCACCTGCTTAACTTTATCATAATTTATAGGAGGAATATTTATTATTTCCCTTAAATCTATATTATCGACAAAATAATCAGACAAACCTAAAATACGAAAAAAATCTTCTATACGAGAATTTTGATTATTCCTTTCGCCATCTTTAAAACGCTTAAATGTCCAAAAACGTTTTTCAAAAATAACAGCAAATATACTTCCATGGTAAGAATCCGTAAAAAAATAGCTTGCATTTTTTACTTCTTGCAGAAATTCAATGGGTCCAGAAAATAAAGATATATCAGCATGCTCAATAAAACGCTTATCTGTAATAAAAATTTTAACTGGCATTTGAATCATCTGTGCAAATTTAGTCACTAAATCCATGTATAATTCATTATATGTCAGAAAATAGCATAACACATAGGGCCTTATATCTTTCATTGATGCTTCTGCCAAAGTAAGCCATTCACAAGAAGGAAGTAATAAGGTAGGATCAACAGCGAGTCTTATTGGCTTATCAAGAAAAGCAGTTAATAATTTTTGACCAGTTATTTCTCTAATAGACAGATATTTAAATTGTTCCAGTAAAGGCTTAACTTGCATCACATATTCTTGGGAGCAATATTTTTGTCCAATACTTGGCGCATATGCGATTTTTTTCTTACTCGTAAATCCCCCAAAATAGAACTCTTCTATTTTTCTAAAGTTAGGCGTCCATATTTGATCACTACCACATATATAAATATCATATTTATTGTCCAAATCTGAATAATTTAACCAGCTATCATCTATATACAAATATTGCCTAACAAATTTGTCATAACTAGCTTTCTCTCTTTTTCGCCCTTTAACCATCTGACGATTGCCGCCAAAAAAATGATAAACCTTTGCTATAAAGTTCCTAAATGAATTTGCCTCACATTGAGAATCGACAATACGTCTGTCTGATATAATATGGTTTTCATATCCCAAATAAAGAATTACCTTTTGCAGAGCATAAGCTTGAAGATAAGTTCCGAAATTATGATAAGTAATCCATGTGATAGTTGCTGTTCTTTTCTCTATATTGCTATGCATTCCAATACAATTGAGGTTTGCTTTATCTAAAATTGAATATTCTTGCTTTAATAAATGCTCTCTCATTCTTGGAGCAACCTATCATGTAAACAGAAATCATGCTACTTACTATACATACCGCACTCGTCAATAAAAAATGTTTCCATCCCGTACACACAAGGAATGTCATCATCACGAAAGATACGATTGCAGACAAAAGAGCGACTTTTATTACATTCAGACACACATTCTTAAAAAATTCATGTATAGACAATTTCACCATTTTACGTAAAAAGAACAAGCGTAACAATAAACAACATATTGATACAAAAATACTTATCATCCAAACGGACTCAGGAGGAAGACCTGCCTTTAAACATACGTATGATAATGGAAAGTTCATCATTAGCATACCTCCCACAGCCAATTGATAATTGCGTATTTTCCCAGTCGAATTCTGAAGTGTTATCAATGTATTTGACAATATATCACATAATGACAAAATCAATACCAACCGTACAAAATTAACTGTGTGTTCTGGATATTGTTTTAACCACAAAGTCAAGATAAACTCCGTTTCAAACAATATCGGCAAGGCCAAGATAAACATTATATAAAATGAGAAACGTGAACCTCTTTCCACCAACGAAAACATGTAATCCCGATCTCCCGCCGCATAAGACTTTGTTATCTGTGGATTGACAGCAGCCATAAAATTACCAGCGAAACCATTAACTGCTGTATTGACTGATAAAGCGATACCACGAGCGGCATTCACCACCGGGCCCAAAAATATGTTTAGTAAAATGTTGACTCCTTGATCTTTTAGTAATCCAGCTGTGCAACCAATGAAATTCCATCCTGCAAAAGCACTCATTTCCTTCCAACATTCTTTATTGAAATATAATCTAAATCTACACTCATCAAAATTCTTACGGCAATACCATAAATAAATGCACTGTAACAACAAACTTACCCCCAATAGCAATAGGGAGTAAGTAATTAATTTATCAAATTCAAATGGAACATATGCTATAAACAACACAATAAGCAATCTAAAAATCACATCCAACATACCGATATATGCGAATGCACTCATATGCTCATGCGACGCAATTGACGCATTATATGGCACACAAGTCAATCCAAACATAAAGGATATTACTGACGCCTGAAAAACCCAATTAGCAGCATATAACCGATTTGATGGAATTGTCATATAAGAATTTAGGAACCACACCCCTAAAGACTCTGCCAATATGAAAACTATTAATGCCAGAGTTATGTGTACAAGCATCGAAGTTGAAAATGTCTCTTTTAGTCTCAATTTATCACCACGGCCTAATTCAAAAGTAAGAAAACGGCTGACAGAAGAAGATAAAGAGTTCGAAATCAGTGAAAACATGGCCACGAAACCACCAACGACATTATATATACCATAGTCTTCTACGCCTAATGCATTTAATATAACCCGTGAAGTATATAATGATACCAACATGCTGAACAGCATTCGAGCATACAACATCAAGGTGTTTTTAGCTATGCGCTTGGTATTTTCAGAGCGAGATGTCATCTTCTAAATCATGTAATTCACACCAATTCTATATATTCGGGGCACACTTCCACGGCGGCCGTGATAAGGCCTGGCAATTCTACCAGGAGGCGCTTTGTGCGTGAGCCTTGCAGTTTCTGCAGCCGGCCTTCGTATCCGTCGAGTGGTCCGCCGATGATGCGGACGCTACGTCCAACCATTGCGGGCGTTATTTCGTTGGGCGAATAATATTTTGGGTCGTCTGACATTTCCACGGCTTGCATGAACCTGTTCATGTCTGCCTCACGCACTGTCATTGGCACACGGTATGTTCCCCGCAAATATCTATATTGGAAAGTGCCGATGCGTTCTACTATTGGGTCGATGTTTTTCCTTCGGTCGTAGACAAATAGCAGGTCGTGCATAAAAGGCACCTGCACACGCTTACCTTTGCCCTTAACCTTAACAACTTTCCACGTCATAGGCGTAAACACCTTCGACACCATGCCCTCCAGCATTTTATAGGCAGGCATCTTTGCGTTGGTTCGTGTAAGGTCGCGCATCACATACCACCTCGGCCCATCATTATACGGAACACACGAGAGGTCGTACTCTTGGTTTGCAATGCCAGACATATAGTTCTGTTAGTATTACTCGCTATGATACAAAGTTTCCAATCCTGCAAGTTTTCTTAATGCACTGAAAAACAAGCAGTTATAGATTTTATTCGCGAAACTTTTCATCTTTCACTAGTCATTTTCCACAATGCCCGCCGTATTTTCCGAGCAAAAATAACTCATCTAATCGTATCGGGCGACACTCTCCTGTTATGAGATAATCTCCTGTTATGAGATGGTCTATTTCTGCTGCAAAGATACAAAATTTGTTCTTCTAATGGCCATAAAATACGATTTATTTGCGATGATTACAAGATTTTTTGACAACATGAAACACTGAGAAACTCGCAGATGTTGACCGATAATAATTAAGAATTAAACGACAAATACTTATAATAAAGCAAGTTTATTTAAATTGACCATCTCATAACAGGAGATTATCATATTAGTATTTATTACTCAAAACCGACATATCATTGTGTACCATCGCCGTAAGCACTGCTGAGCAAAGTTGCCCGCCAGGGCAAACGCTGTGTGCCGTGTGCATGGGGCAGCGCAAGGCGGCATCGGAAGCGGCCTACCACGACCGCCCCAATGCCCAATGCCTAATAGCGGTGGCAACCGCCCCCAAAGTCAACAGCCATCCAAGTGCCACACCACTTGCCAATGATGCACCACCTATAAGTAGCTGTTCAAAATTAACCGATACAATAGACCTTGCAGGTGTCCTCTATATCTTTGCCACCATCTTGTGTGCTCTTTCGGGCCGCATACCAAAGTCTCATCGGTCGCGTAGCCCGCTACGCTCTCTCTTCGGACTGTGGCATGCATCTCCTACATAGCGCACAATTTGATGGCAACTAATTTTGAACACCTACTTATCAATAGCCTTGCATGGCCACATGGATGCAACGGCAGGGCCACCGGCATGCCCAAGCAGGCAGTTGCCAGCTAAAGATTCCTCAGAATCTTTCTGTTGGCCTTGTCAACCTCGCACGACTGTATCGAGTCAAGATATATCTGTGTGGTTGCCTCAGAGTCGTGGCCCAGCCCCTCGCTTATTACCGACAGCGGCACAGCGTTGTATCGGGCTATCGTAGCCCAGCTGTGCCGGCTGTAATACAGTGTGAGCGGCACGCTCAGCCCGGCCATTGCAGCCACCTTCTTAAGGTTTCTGTTCACCTTGAGCATCATGTTCTGGTACTGCCTGCGCTCGCTTCCGTCTTCGCGCACGATGATTGGCAAGAGATACTGCGTGGCGCATGTAGAGCACTTGTCCATCACCTCCTGCATCTGCCTCGTCCACTCTATGGTAAGCAACTGGCCGGTCTTCTTTCGCCTGTAGGTGAGATAACCGTTTTTCAGGTCGGCCTTCCTGAGGTAAGCCATGTCAACAAACGACATGCCACGCGTGCAGAAGCTGAATATAAACATGTCGCGTGCAAAGGCCATCACCGGCCGTTGCGACAGGTCAAGGTCTTTTATCCGCTTGATGTCGGCAAAAGTGATGCTCCGCTTCACCGTCTTGTCGATGCCGCAATACACATGCCTGAAAGGGCGCTTGTCGTCGGTGAGGCCCTCTTCTACCGCCATCCTGTAGTTAGTGCGCATTATTCGCATATAAAAAGATGTGGTGTTGCGCGACAGGCCCCTCGAGCGCATGGCAGCCTCGTAGAGTTGCATCATAGCCGAGTCTATCATGCTGAATGTAAGGTCGACGCCCTTGCGAAAGCCCATGAAGCTGTTCAGGGTGGTCTGATACGTCTCGGCAGAGCGCAGCCGTCCCAGCTTCAGCTTACGCTGAATCTGGTTTTCCATGAAGTGGAACACGCTCCCGTCAATGCGCCTGCTCATCATAAACCGTTCCACGGCCTCGTCGGCGTCCCAGGCATCGCCATCGAGGTCGAGGTCGGCCACGATGTCTTCAAGCACCCTCAACTCCAGCTCGACATTAGACCTGATGAGCGAAAGCCTGTCTGCCTGCGGCGATGGATGCTGCGGCAGCACAATCTGGCCGGCGGCCGAGTCCCACTCCTCATTAAAGATTCTAAACTTGCTTCTCATGCGGCGCACTGTGCGTCCTTGAATCAACTGAAAGAACAAAGTGCCTTCCTTTCCCTTGCAGGCCGACGGCCTGAATTTAAGTTTTATAGATGCCATAATTCACATTAAGATTGGTGTATCTATAAAATCCACGAAAAGCCATTGCCGTTATTGAGCGGCCAAACATTTTTTCCACGAAAGATGCTGTTTTTATGACATTATGACCAACCTTGCAACCTTTTTACAACCATTTTCAACCCAAACATGCCATTAGAGGCCAAAACGTTTTTGCGACATTGCCGGGCTGCATGGCCTGCGCCACGGCCTTGGGCATGGCGGGCGTGCCAAGACAAGGCGGCCTACAGGATGCCGGCAATGCCGCAAAAACGCTTTGGCCCCTGATGGCCTATTGCGGCCATGGGCAACCGACGGCCGCCCAGGGCCATGCTGGCATCCGCCGGGCCAGGCCAACGTCAAGGCCCAACCGTCAGCGTTGCAAAGCAGGCCCCGTAGCCAAACCAATAGCCAAGGCCGCCGTCGATGTTTGAGTGCAAGTTGTTGGAAACAGGGAAAAGCGGGTTGCGCGACAGCGTGGTCATGTCTTCAAAGTCGCGCCAGAATCGGTAAGCCTCTTCGGTGATGCTCGCCAGCTTTACCATTACCGTGTCGCCGGCCTCGAAACATGGCGTGAAATCAGAGTCAATGTTAAGCCGACCGGGGTTAACGGGCATCTTGCCGTCGGCGGGAAGCATGCGCCCCTCGGCAATGCCGAGGTAAGACGACATATATCCATAGGGCTTGCCAAAGACGTGGGTGAACAGCTTGTAGAAGCAACTGTCGCGCCTGCCGCCCACAAAGGCGTACACCTGGCGCAGCGAGTCGGCGTGGGCCACGGGCTCTACGGCAAACGAGTCGATGGGCGCAGGCTCGGGGATGGTGGCCGTGGCTTCGGCATGGGTGCCGTCAGTGCAGTCTACGGTAAGCCGGTATGTATGCCCCGGCTCGCCGCGCAAGTCGGAGGTGGTGTAGACATAAGGCGAGAAGCAGTCGGCGTCGTGCCTTCCCACGAGCACCACCTCGCGCTGCCCGTCGGCCACGGCCACCCTCGCCCACCGCTCAACGTAGTCGGCAAGTTCGGAGGTGGGGCGGTATTCGTCGGTTATGGGCACCGTCCGCGACAGCATCACAACCGGAAACCCACCGCTGTCTATCCACCCTTCTACCACAAGCTGCGGCTCTGCCGCGTCGCCAAACCCACGCTCACACGCCGCAAAGGCAAGGGCAACAGCAAGGGCCGGCACTGCCCTCAACAACCTGGATGATATCATAATGTCAGAAACTGAAATAATAATTGACCGATGGCATCAGCCTCAGGGCAAAGGCAAAGGGGCGGTATGCATACTCCACCTCGTTGACCTTGAGCCTGTAGAACAACACATTGTCGTGGGCGGTCACGTTGTAGAGCGACAGGTTGATGCCGCTGCGCCGGCCCCGGCCCACGCTGAAGTCGTAGCTTGCCGACAGGTCGAGGCGCACATACGGGGGCAACCGCTCGCCATTGTGTGGCCCATAGTCGGACAGCACGTGGTTGCCCAGCATATAAAACCGCTCCACGCGCGTGTAGGGCGTGCCCGAGGCCACCACCATGGCCGCCCCGAAGCTCTACCGCCGCCCCGCCTTGAAGGTGGCCACAGCGTTGAGCTCGTGGGGTCGCTCGTGGGCCGCGGGGCACCACCCTGTCGCGCCTGCGCGGCCGAAGCGCCGCCGGGCCAGCCCGAACGAGTAGGCCACCCAGCCCGTCAGCCGCCCCTTACGCCGCTCTACAAGCAGGTTGAGCCCCACGTTGTGGCCGTCGCCGGCAATGAGCACATCGTTGAGCGAATAATCGTCGAAAACAAAGTCAAGCACATTGCCGCCATACTCAACCTGGTGGCATAGCCGCTTGCAATATGCCTCGGCCTCTATGCGCCATGCCCTCCGCCCCAGGTAAACCTCGGCGGCGAGCGAGGCGCCGATGCCATACTGCGGACTTTGCCCGTAGTCCGAGGCAAACCAGAACTCGGTTGGCAGCCCCACGTCTGAAAAGCCCGTGCGCAGCAGGTACTGATGCCTTACGCTGCCGCTCAGCGAAACCCTTGCCCCGGGCGACACGCGCCATGACAGCGAGGCCGTAGGGTCGGCTGCAAAGCGGGCCTTGCCGCCGGCCGAATAGAGCGTGGCACGCAGCCCGGCATCCAGTTCGAGACAGCGGCCCAGCCTGCAGTTCCACCCGCCCCACAGGGCCACCTCTGCCGCCCGCTGGCGCCCCTGGCCCGCCACCCTCCCGGCTGTTGCCCCGTCGGCGCGCGGCTCCTGGGGGCTCACGTCGTGCCATGCGGCGTCTATGCCGGCCGAAGCCTGCCCGAAGCGGGCCTCGGCCTTGTAGCCGGCGGTGGCTATGCGCGACTCGAGACTCAGGCCAACCGACGGCTGGCTCAGGCCCAAACGGCTGCCGTAGCGTGTGTAGTAAACACACTGCCCTATGCCGGTGGCGCCCGACGAGTGGTCCCAGTGGAGCGCAGCCATGAAGTTGGCCCAGCCGAGCGAGGTGTCCATGCCGTAGCCGCCGTCGCCGTACGAGGCATCGTCGCCACCGTAATACACCTCGGCCCACAGCCTGTTGCGGCTGTCGGGGGCGTAGGTGTAGGTAAGGTTGTAATCGTGGAAGAAATATCCAAGCTCCTCGCCGTCTACCTCGAGCCACCGCGAGTAAAGCAGGTTGAAGTATGCCGCCCTGGCCGACAGCGTGAGCCATGAGCAGCGCCCGGCAGGCAGGCTCACCGTTGCCTGCGACGACATGGGCCCCACGGCCACGTCGCCCGTGGGCCCGGGCGGCCTGTCGCGCCCCGCCTGCATGTCTACCATGCCGCCCATACGGTTGGGGGCCGCCGCAGTGGCCGACTTGCCTATGCGCATCGACGAGAAATGGGTGGCGTTGAACACCGAGAAGAAGCCCAGCAGATGGGCGGCGTTGTATATCGGCACACCGTCGATGGCCAACATGTTGTGCGAGTTGTCGCTGCCCTGTATGTGCAGTCCGGCATCATACTCGCCGCCAGTCTGTATGCCGGGCAGCATCTGGGCGTAGTGCAGCGGGTCGGCGTTGCCCAGTATGCGCGGCATGCTGCGCATGAGGCCCATGCCCACCACGCTCACGCCCCTGTCCGACGCCAGCTGCGAAGCCACCCTGCGGCCCGTCACGCTAACCTGGCGCAACTCGCGGGATAGCGTGTCCACACTGTCGGCCGCCGCCTCATGCCCTGCGGCGGCGGCCATGCAGGCCATGGCCATGGCAACCACCTGCCCCACCATTCAGCGGCGGCGGCACCGGCGGCGCCCACGGCGGCCGGAAGCTACAGGCCTGCGACGAGATGCAACCATCATGCGCCGGCCTCCTGGTCAAACACTCTCACGAAATCATCGCCCAGCTTCTTGAAGCTCTCAATCACGCTCTCAAAGAAACCGTCGGCGAAATACGACTGCATGGTTGAATACGAAGAACCGTCGGGGAACACCAACACCGGCTCGAAGTACCACTCTTCGCCATAATAACCCCTGTCGGAAAACGGATACAGCCGCATGCTTGCGCTCGGGCCGTCCACTCCGGCAAAGTAAAGGCCGAGCTCCATCAGGCCGTTGGCCCTCTCGAGGTCGGCCTTGTAGGCAGCCTCGTCGCGGCTGTTGGCGCCGGCAGACTCAAGGTATCGGGCAAACCTGTCGATGCTGCTGATGCTGCCTTTCAGCCATACCTTGTCGAGTATGTTGAAGTCGAGCGACGTGAGCCGGCCCGTCAGGTTGTCGTCGTCGGTCAGGTCGCCGTCGGCTTCCATTGCCAGTGTCACGAGCTCACGGCCGTCCTTGGTGAGCTTCTGCGAGAAGGCTGCCGTGCGCCCGGCGTTGAATGCCACCCTGTCGACGGCAACGCCATAGGCCCCCACGGCAACGGCCAGCGACAGCTCGACACGGTCGCGCTTGTAGTCGAAGTCGCCACTGCCGCTGCTTAAGCTGATGTCTGAGCCCAGCGATGCCGTGGCGAGCGTGGCCCCGCCCTGGGTGAGGGTCACATCTATGCGCTCGGGCACCACAAATGTGTTCTCTATGCGCGTCATGACCGAATAATATCCGTCGGAACTGTAATTGTAGTCCCACTCTTCATCGTCGAACGATTCGTGGTGAACAGGCGTCTCCGCCCCCGAGCAGTCGAGCCTCAGGCTGCACGGAGCGCCGCTGCCGTCGGTGAAGCGGAACTCCAGATACTGCACGTTGCTGGCCGTCTGCGTCCACCTGCCGTTGCGCAGCTCAAACTGACCGTAGAAGTTTGACGCCTTGTAAACATTCTTCACAAGGTCGTCGGTGGCCGACACCTCGCACAAGCCTGCGCAGTGGTCAAACCAGCTGTCTACCTCGCTGCCGTCCGACGAGTTTTCGGCAACATAGTCAATGAGGTCAGCCACACTCGAGAAGTCGGCCGCATCGACAAGGCCCATCAGTTCGTTGGCGGCCTGCTCCAGCCTCTGCTTCTGCTCCACGGTCGACAGTCCCGGGGCCGACTGGCCTCCCTCGTCGCCGGAGCCGCCACCCGTCTGGCCTCCCTGCTCTATCCCGCCGTCACCCGAAGGGTTGTCATCACCACACGACACCAATGCCGATTGCACCGACAAAGCCATGAACACCATCGCAAAAAATTTGATTTTCTTCATAAATTTATCATTTTCTGATTTGTAAAATACATATCACTTTCCTTCAGCCTGCAAGAAACGGCCACGCGCCCAGCCCGTGGGTACACCGAGCCGGCCGCCGTTTTCTTAACGATTGCAAATCGTAATGAAAATATGTAAAACGGCAATCTGTATCGGTTAAAAACGCAGCCTGATTATTAAAAATTTCCACATAAAAACCATCATCGGCCGCCCCGGCTACGCTGTCCAAGCCCCGAAAAAGGGGCAGACGGCCATAAAACTTTATTACAAACGCAGCCCTGCCGAGCCACATGGCCCGCATTGCGCCCCGAGACGGGCCAAACCAGACAGCAAAACGGGCCGAATCGCAATGCGAAACGGCCCGTTTGGCGCTACAGCCGCACCGCCCCCGCAACACGCCCGCCAACAGGCTGTGCGAGGGAAGGGCACGATGCTGAAATAATGTTACAAAGGCCATGGCCACGAAAGCGCCGCCAGCGGCGCCACGCGCGCTACTGCCCCACGGCCGGGCCGACAGCGCGCAGCTCCTCGATGGCGCGCAGCTGCATCTCGACCATCTCCATGTGGGGCATGGCATAGCCGGCTTCACGCGCCATGGCTATGGGCTTGGTGTAAAGATACTCTATCTCCATGGGCCTGCCCAGGTCGCAGTCAACCTTCATGCTGGGCGAGTAAGGCGGCATGTTGCGCGTCATCTCAATCATGCGCTCGCCCACGCTCTCGTCTATTCCCACAGCCCCGCAGGCGCGGGCTGCGCCTATTACCTCGGCCAGCAACGCCCTCACGAGCCGCTCGCCGGAGGGCGAGGCCAACATGCGGTCGGTGGTCTGGCCGAGCACCGAGCACGGGCCGTTGAACGGCATGTTCCACATGGCTTTCATCCACCGCGCCTTGGCATAGTCGACGGCCGCCGCCCGTATGCCCGCCGCGCCAAGGTCGGCCAGCAACCCGTCTATCAGGCCCTGGTCACGGCACGAGTAGTTGGCCACGCTCAGCTTGCCGTTGCTCGTGTGCTCTATGTGCCCCGGGCCCACCTTAGTGGTGCATATATAAGCCAGTCCGGCCGCCAGCTGCACCCCGGGCAGTGCCGCCTCGACATCGGCCTCAACGCCGACGCCGTTTTGTATCAGCAACACGAGCGTGCGCTCAGTGAGCAGCGGCGCGAGCATGGCGGGCAAACCGCCGTTGGCCGTGGTCTTCAGGGCCACGATGACCACGTCGCAAGGGGGCATGCCGGCAACCGAGGCATAAGCCTGCGGATGGCTTATGACAAACGAACCGTCGTAAGAATCTACCCTCAGACCGTTATCCCGAACATACTCAAAATCACTGTGCAGAAGGAAATGCACGTCGAAGCCGGCCCTTGCCAGCCTCCCGCCATAGAACCCGCCTATGGCCCCTGTACCAATGATGGCATATCTCATATATGTATAATTGTATTTGATTCATCGCAAAGATACGCATTTTATTGCTAACAAAAGTCATTTTATCGAAATAATAGTGTATCTTTGCATGGCTTATTCTATATCATTACTAATAGTGAGACACGATGACTTAGGCCTTTTGAGCCACATTCAGTACCCCGAAGACCTGCGCAAGCTGCCGGCCGACCGGCTGCCTGAGGTCTGTGACGAACTGCGGAAAGACATACTCGACGAGCTGTCCGTAAATCCCGGCCACCTCGCCTCGAGCCTCGGAGCAGTAGAGCTTACCGTGGCACTGCACTATGTTTACAACACCCCCGAAGACAGAATAGTATGGGACGTGGGCCACCAGGCCTACGGCCACAAGATACTGACAGGGCGCAAAGAGGCGTTCTGCACCAACCGCAAGCTGCACGGCATCATGCCGTTCCCCTCGCCAAAGGAGAGCCCCTACGACACCTTCGTTTGCGGCCACGCCAGCAACTCCATATCGGCAGCGCTGGGCATGGCCGTGGCCGAGAAGCGGCTGGAGAAAATCGCCGCCGAGCAAGGGGCCACGGGCGGCAATGGCAAGGCTGCCGAACGCAAGGTGGTGGCCGTGATAGGCGACGGGGCCATGAGCGGAGGGCTGGCCTTCGAAGGGCTCAACAACGTATCGGCGACCCCCAACGACATCCTGATAATACTCAACGACAACAACATGAGCATCGACAGGAGCGTGGGGGGGATGAAGCAATACCTGATAGGGCTGAACACAAACGAGACATACAACGCCCTGAGGTTCAAGCTGTCGAAATGGCTGCGCTCCAAAGGCTACCTGGAAGACGACCGCCGCAAGGGGCTGATAAGGCTGGGCAACGCGCTCAAGTCGGCCTTCAGCCACCAGCAAAACATATTCGAGGGGCTCGACATAAGGTACTTCGGCCCCTTCGACGGGCACAACGTGATGGAGCTGGTGCGCATACTGCGACAGCTCAAAGACATGAAAGGGCCCAAGCTGCTGCACCTGCACACCACCAAGGGCAAAGGCTACAAACCGGCAGAAAAGGCGGCCACGGTGTGGCACGCCCCCGGAAAGTTCGACGTGGGCACGGGCGAACGCCTGTGCGACGACGAGAAAGGTCTGCCGGCCAAATACCAGGACGTGTTCGGAAACACGCTGCTCGAGCTGGCCGAGGCCAACCCGAACATAGTCGGGGTGACGCCGGCCATGCCCACAGGCTGCTCGATGAACATCATGATGAAGTCGATGCCGGGCCGCGTGTTCGACGTGGGCATAGCCGAGGGCCACGCCGTGACCTTCTCGGCGGGCATGGCCAAAGAGGGGCTGCAGCCGTTCTGCAACATCTACAGTGCCTTTGCCCAACGGGCATACGACAACATCATACACGACGTAGCCATACTGGGGCTGCCCGTGGTGCTCTGCCTCGACAGGGCGGGCTTGGTCGGCGAAGACGGCCCGACGCACCACGGGGCGTTCGACATGGCCGCGCTGCGCCCCGTGCCCAACCTTACCATTGCCGCGCCGATGGACGAGCATGAGCTGCGCAGGCTCATGTACACGGCCCAACTGCCCGGCAAGGGGCCGTTCGTGATACGCTACCCGCGCGGCCGGGGGGTGCTGCCCGACTGGCACTGCCAGCTCACGGAGATTGAGGTGGGCACGGGCCGGAAGCTGAAAGACGGCGACGACGTGGCCGTGCTGACCATAGGGCACATAGGCAACGAGGCTGCCAAGGCCATAGCCGAGGCCGAACAGGAACACCCGGGGCTCACCGTGGCCCACTACGACGTGCGCTTCCTCAAGCCGCTCGACGGGCAACTGCTGGCCGAGGTGGGCCGGCGGTTCAGCCGCATAGTCACTGTCGAAGACGGAATAAGGGCCGGAGGCATGGGCACGGCTGTGCTCGAGTGGATGGCCGACAACGGCCTTGCACCCCGCATCGTGAGGCTCGGGCTGCCCGACTCGTTCGTGGAACACGGCACCGTGCCGCAGCTGATGCACATAACGGGCATCGACAAAGACGGCATAAAGAAGGCCATAACCGGGATATGCGGCTACAGCAAGGCGCAATGACCGCCAAGCAGACGATTACGAAACACCACTAAGACAAACAAAATGAAAATAATCATTGCCGGAGCCGGAGCCGTGGGAACTCACTTGGCACGGCTCATGTCGCGCGACCACGAAGACTGCACGCTCGTGGACGAAGACGCCGAGAGGCTGGAAGGCCTCGACAGCGAGTACGACATAATGACTATGGAAGGGTCGCCCACAAGCATCAAGACCCTGAAGGAGGCCGGGGCCGAAGACGCAGACATATTCGTGGCCGTCACCCCCGACGAGAGCCGCAACATGACGTCGTGCATCATGGCTCACGCCATAGGCGCCAAGAAGACGGTGGCACGCATAGACAACTATGAATACCTGTCGCCGAAGATGGGCTCTTTCTTCCGGAACATCGGCATAGACTCGCTCATCTACCCCGAGGTGCTGGCCGCCATCGACATCAACAACGGCCTCAAGATGAGCTGGGTAAGGCAGAGATGGGACGTGCATGGGGGGGCGCTGGTCATGCTCGGCATAAAGCTCAGGGCCACATGCGAGATACTTAACAGGCCGCTGAGGGAACTGTGCGGCCCCGACGACCCCTACCACATCGTGGCGGTGAAGCGCGAAGGCGAGACAATAATACCGGGAGGAAACGACGAGCTCAGGCTGAACGACCTCGCCTACTTCATGACTACCAAGGAATACATACCGTATATCAGGAAGATAGTGGGCAAGGAGCAATATGCCGACGTCAAAAACGTAATAATAATGGGGGGAGGCAAGACTTCCGTCAGGGCGGCACTGACTGCCCCCAAATACCTTGACATAAAGATAATCGAGACCGACGAGCACCGATGCGAGCAACTCAACGAGCTGCTCAGCGACACCGACACCATGGTAATCCACGGCGACGGGCGCAACATAAGCCTGCTCATGGAGGAAGGGATAAAGCACACACAGGCCTTCGTAGCCCTGACAAGCAATGCCGAAACCAACATCCTGGCATGCCTCACGGCCAAAAGGCTCGGGGTGAGGAAGACCATCGCCATGGTGGAAAACCTCGACTACGTGGACATGGCCGAAGAACTTGACATCGGAACAATCATCAACAAGAAGACCATAGCAGCCAGCCACATATACCAGATGATGCTCGACGCCAAGGTGAGCAACCTGCGCTCGCTCATGATGGTAGACGCAGACGTGGCTGAGTTTACCGCCGAGGAGGGCTCGCCCGTGACAAAGAAACCAGTGAAAAGCCTCGGGCTGCCGTTCGGGGTGGCCATAGGCGGACTGGTGCGCAATGACGTCGGCATGCTCGTCAACGGCAACTCGCAAATCGAAGCCGGCGACACGGTGATGATATTCTGCCACGAGCAAAAGATGAACAAGATGGAAAAATTCTTCAAAGCGGCCTCTATATGGTAAGGTTCGACATCGTATCAAAGATCATCGGGCAGCTGCTCTTCCTCGAAGGAGGCATGATGCTGTCGTGCCTCGTCATGGCTTTGTGCTACCGCGAAGACGACGCTATGGCGTTCTTGATATCGATGATGCTCACAATATGCAGCGGACTGATATTCAAACACCTCGGCCGCAACGCCGGAAACGAGCTCAACAGGCGCGAGGCATACCTCGTGGTGGCACTCATCTGGGTGGTGTTCTGCGCATTCGGGATGCTGCCGCTGCTCATCAGCGGCTACGTGCCCAGTGTCACAGACGCCTATTTCGAGACCATGTCGGGATTCACCACGACAGGCGCAACCATCATCGACGATGTTGAGTGCCTGCCGCACACCATACTGTTCTGGCGGTCGCTGACCCACTGGATAGGCGGCTTGGGCATAGTGTTCTTCACCATCGCCATACTGCCGTCGGTGGTCGGAGGAAGCATCAAGGTGTTTGCCGCCGAGTCGACAGGCCCGATAAAGACCAAGATGCACCCGCGGCTGAGCACCGACGCAAAGTGGATATGGACCGTATACTTAGCCATCACGGCCAGCTGCGTGCTGTTTTTCCACGTGGCGGGCATGGGGCTGTTCGACAGCGTGTGCTTCTCGATGTCGATAGCCGGCACTGGCGGCTTCGCAACATACAACGACAGCCTGGCCCACTTCAACTCGCCGTCAATCGAGTACATAGCCACCGTATTCCAATTTCTGGCCGGCATGAACTTCACACTGATTTACGTGGTGCTCTTCAAGAGGCAGTTCGCAAAGCTGCTGACCAACTCCGAGTTCAAGCTATACTGCGTCGTGATAGCCATAGCCACCGCGCTCATTTCCTACTTCCTCGTCAGCCGCAGCGGATACGGGGCGAGCGACGCCGTAAGGCATGCCCTGTTCCAGGTCGTGACCTTCATCACCACCACCGGGATGTTTACCGACGATGCCGGCCAATGGCCGCATTTCACATGGGTCGTGCTCGGTTTCTGCATGTTCATAGGCTCGTGCGCCGGTTCGACCAGCGGCGGCTTCAAGTGCATACGCGGCGTGATGATACTGAAAATAATACGCAACGAGTTCAAGCAGATACTCCACCCGAACGCCGTGCTGCCCATAAAGATAAACAGGCAGAACATACAGATGAACCACGTGCCGTCGCTCCTGGCGTTCTTCGTGACGTATATACTGATATGCCTGCTTGCCGCCACCGTCATCATATTGGCCGGCGTCGACGACACCAACGCCATTACCATTGCACTGAGCAGCCTGAGCAACGTGGGCCCGGCGCTTGGCAACACCATAGGGCCCACCATGTCGTGGAGCTCTTTGCCCGAAGGCGTGAAGTGGCTTTGCTCGCTTCTGATGCTGATAGGCCGCCTTGAGATTATGACAGTACTAGTTTTGTTCACGCACAGTTTCTGGAAAGAGAACTGATGCAACCTATATCATACAATCATGGCAAACATTTTTAAATTCAAACCGCTACTAAAGCAAACCATTTGGGGGGGAGAACGGATTGTCCCCTTCAAGAGGCTGGAATGCAACATGGACCAAGTGGGTGAGAGCTGGGAGATTTCCGGCGTCAAGGGACAAGAGACCGTGGTAGACGGCGGGCCCTACGACGGGCTGACAACCAACGAGCTTGTGGCAACGCTGCGAGACAGGCTGCTGGGCCGTGACAACTACTTGCGCTACGGCGACGAGTTTCCGCTGCTCATCAAGTTTATCGATGCTGCCGGCGACCTGTCGGTACAGGTACACCCGGACGACGCCACCGCCATGCGCCACGGGCGCAAAAGGGGCAAGACCGAGATGTGGTATGTGATGGACTCTGAGCCGTCGGCCACCTTGATGGTGGGCCTGAAGAGAAGCATAACGCCCGACGAATACAAGGCGCTTGTGGCCAACGGCACAATATGCGACGCCATAAGCAGGTACAATGTGAAGGAAGGCGACTGCTTCTACATACCCTCGGGGCGCATCCACAGCATCGGTGCAGGGTGCTTCCTGACCGAGATACAGCAGACGAGCGACGTGACTTACAGGATATACGACTTCAAGCGGAAGGACAAGGACGGCAATTTCCGCGAGCTGCACACCGCCGAAGCCGCCGACGCCATTGACTACCAGGTGCAGGAAAGCTACCGCACGGAATATGACCGAGTAAAGAACGAACCGGCCGAGCTGGTAGACTGCCCTTACTTCCGCACGGCGCTCTACGACCTTGACGAGCCTATGACGCTCGACTACTCCGAACTTGACAGCTTCGTGATACTGATAGGGGTATGCGGCGAGGGCACGCTTACCTGCGACGACGGCACGTCGGCCACGCTGAGCGCCGGCCATACGCTGCTTCTGCCGGCCACCACGGGCATTGTGGGCGTCAGCGGCAAGGTGAAGTTCCTTGAGACTTACATTGCCTGAGAGCCTTCTGCCCCAGGCCCCTCGCCGGGCTTTTGCCGCCTTTGGTCGCACGAGTCGAGATACCGCTCTACGTCGGCCTGCAGTCGCCTGAACTGCGGGCTGGCCATATAGCCCACGCTTTTCTTCAGCATCGAGCCTATGTTCTCGATGCTGTTTTCGTAGCACGATATCTCATTGCGCATCTGTGTGCGGTGCACCGATGTGCGGTTTATCTCGTTCTCGCGCTCCATGCGCAGCTTGTTGCAAACCTTGTTGAGTATCGGCACCACCACGGTGTCGAAGATGTGATGCCCCTGTATGTATAGATATGTGGTCTCGGGGGTCACCCCAAGCTGCTCCATCTCTTGCTGCAGCCGGCGGTAAGAGGCCTTGGCCTTGGGGTAGCGGCTCTGCAGATAGTGCACTTTGCGCATCACCTTGCCACGCAGGTGGTCTATCGACGACTGCGGATGGAACACGTTGAAGCCCCCCGGGTCGATGACCTTGCAGAAGTCTGTGAGCGAGAAGTCGTTGTAGTTGCCGGTGCGGTACATCCACACCGACCACACGAACAGCGGGTAGCATGCCAGCGAATACTGCCTCATGTACTCCTCGAAGTCGAAAATGGCATGGTCGTTGAGCGTCACCATGACGCACACATTGTGCAATCCGGCGGCGTAACACTGGTAGTTCTCTATAGCATAAACGTATGTGTGGAACACGTACGGGCTGTTCAGTATCTTGGCCGACGTGGGTGTGATGCCCTGCAACAGGTAGTCGTAGTCGGCGTCGACGCAGGCTATCATGTCGCGCCCTACGTTCTCGCTGATGAAATTCATCAGCACCGACTTCTTGCCGCGCTTGAGCGTGCCGCGCGACGGCAGCATTACCTCGAAGAAGCGCGTCTCGTCCTCAAAGCGGTCGAGCACCGTCCGCCAAAACAATATGTCGTCATAGCTCTCCACATAGGCCACAATCTTTCGCCTGGCCTTCTTCGACGTGAGGCTGTTGGCTGCCTCGACGTAGCGTGAAGTGATGTTTTCCCTTAGCCTCTTGCCCATGATTCTGCTTTTTGTGTAACCGTCGTTCTCGTGCCGCCACGGCTGCCCCGGAGCCTGCGGCAAGCGCCATGCCCCGCCTGCCGGGGCCATTGCCTTGCGCTGTCAGGTGGTGATGTCGCTCACCTCGGTCACCTTGTCCATCCAGCCGTTCATGATTACGGCCGGCGAATGGGTAGTGAGCACTATCTGCACATTGGGGTTCAGGTCGACGATGAGGTCGATGAGGCGCTGCTGCCAGTCTACGTGCAGGCTCACCTCGGGCTCGTCCATGAAGAGCACGTAGTGCTGGTTGTCTTCTATGAGCACCGTGAGCAGTATGGCCAGCATCTGCTTTTCGCCGCTCGACAGCTGGTATGGCGTCAGCTCCTCGCCTATCTGCGAGAACATTATCTCGTTCTTTGTGCGTATCAGCCTCTTGCCCGTCTCGGCGAAAAGGCTGTCCATCATGTCCTGGAACTTGTTCTTGGGCCTCGATATCTCCTGTGCTTTCTGGGCGGCGTCGGGCGCCCCGCTGCTCAGCGTCTGGATGATGCGGTTGCCTATGTTCACCTGATAGTCGAGATACTTGCGCTGGAGCTGGTAGAGCTGCCAGTCGAGCTCGGTGGTCACCGAGGCGTCGACAATCTTGCTGACCAGGTCGCCGCTCATCAGCGGGCGGTCGAAGCTGCGTATCACGTCGTATCTGATCCAGCGCGCGTCTTCCGGCATCACCTTGATGCGAACGCCCCGCAGCATGTGGCTCGGAAACTCGCCGCCCTGGGCCAGGCCCTTCACCACCTTGTTGAGTATGGTGCTCTTGCCCACCCCGTTGATGCCGCTGAGTATGTTTACCTTCGGGTCGAGGTTCCATACGATGTGCCTTGTGCCGCTCCAAAGCGACTCAATCTCTATCTGGACGATGTAGTCTGCATACTTCTGCATAAGCTGTTGCGTTGAAATCTTAACGGCAAATATAAGGTTTTTTATGTGAAAATGAGTACTTTTGCACCCGTATTTTTTAATTAAATAACAAAATCATGGATAACAAACGACCCTTGGTGGCCCACATGAGCATGTTTCTGGCCTGTGTCTTCTGGGGGCTCATGGCCCCGGTGGGCAAAGATGCCATGGCCCACGGCATCAGCGGCATCGAGCTGGTGCTGTTCCGCGTGGCCGGGGCGGCGGTGCTTTTCTGGCTCGCCTCGATGTTCACGGAGCGCGAGCACGTGCCAGGCCGCGACCTCGCCAGGCTGTTCTTTGCGGGAATGCTGGGCCTGGTGTTCAACCAGTGCTGCTACATCATAGGCCTCAGCATCACCTCGCCCATCAACGCCAGCATCGTCACCACCTCGGCGCCGATATTCGCCATGGTGCTCTCGGCGCTCATACTCAAGGAGCCTGTCACCGGCAAGAAGGCCCTGGGGGTGCTCATGGGCTTCAGCGGGGCGCTCATACTGATTCTCACCAGCGCCTCGGCGGCTAGCTCAAAGGTGGGCGACATACGCGGCGACCTGCTCTGCCTGTTCGCCCAGTTCTCGTTCGCCCTCTACCTGGCCCTGTTCCGGCCGCTGGTGCAACGCTACTCGGTGTTCACCGTCAACAAGTGGATGTTTACCTTCGCCACGGCCGTGGTGCTGCCATTCACGCTGCCGCGCGTGGCCGGCACTGGCCTCGGCCACATACCGCCGTCGGCCTGGGCCGAGGCTGCCTACGTGGTGGTGGTGGGCACGTTCCTGTGCTACATACTAATGATGATGGGCCAACGCACGCTACGCCCCACCGTGGTGAGCATCTACAACTACCTGCAACCTGTGGTAAGCGTGGTGGTCAGCGTGGCCACGGGGCTCGGTGTGTTCCGCGCCGCCCACGCCGCCGCGGTGGTGCTGGTATTCTCAGGGGTGTGGCTCGTGACAAAGTCGAAAAGCCGGGCCGACATGGAAGCAGACTCCAAAAGGCAATGAAGTTTATTTACAACACCCCACCCTGCTTGCCAAACGGCCCGTATGGAATCGCCATACGGGCCGTTTGGCCTTCTCTGACGGGCCGTTTCGCTCTGCCATGCGGCCCGTATGGCAACAGACTGGCGCCACTGCCGCAACCCGCTGGGCCTGAAGGTGTTGAACGGGAGGTGCCGCCTTTTCATAAAATATTACAAAACAATGACCGGGGCGGGGCTCGCTGAATTATCCGGCGACAGGGCGGACTTACGGCTTCCATACCCCTGCGGCCCTACACTGCCGCCACCGCGACAGGCGCCGCAGGCACGATGACCTGCGGCCGTCAGTGGCCCGGTGGCTCACCGGGGCGCACTGCCCACGGCCTAAAGGCGCACCACTCAACGCATCATGTACGGCAACGGGCGGCAAAACAAATTGACACTTTTCACGACTAATTTATTTCAGAAAGGCAGCAAACCATGCACAGCAATGACAGTTGGCCGAAACTAATTTTTTATTGCCCATTTTCTTCGGTTTAATTTTGGGCATAACGGTTTTATTTCATATATTTGCAATGACGATGCCGCCCCCAAAGCCGCAAGGCAACACGCTCGACGCTGAGCCGCCAAGGGGTATGCGGACAAGGCAAACATAACACTAAAAGCCTATGACATACATTGAACTGCCCGACCACGGACAAAGAGACGTGTCGTTTTATCTATCCATGGAGGAATATGTGGCACACCACGTTGATGCAGCCGACTGCTTCTTCATGTGGCAGGTGGAACCGAGCGTGATATTCGGACGCAACCAGGTGGCCGAAGCCGAGGTCAACCTCGACTACTGCCGCAGGCATGGCATACGCACGTTCAGGCGCAAGAGCGGTGGCGGATGCGTCTACGCCGACATGGGCAACGTGATGATGTCATACGTGACACGCGGCGAATCCGTGGGCTTCACCTACAACAAGTATGTCACAACCCTGCTCCTTGCTTTCAGACGGATAGGCATAAATGCCACCGCCAGCGGCCGCAACGACATACTCGTCGACGGCGGCAAGGTGTCGGGCAGCGCTTTCTACCAGACGCACGGGCACAGCATAGTGCACGGAACGCTGCTATATGACACCGACATGGACAACATGACAAGCGCCATCACGCCGCCATCCGACAAGCTGCAGAGCAAGGGAGTGGGCAGCGTGCGCAGCAGGATAACGCTGCTCAAAGACCACACCGACCTCTCGCTGGGCCAACTGAAAGACGCCCTGAGGCGCCAACTGTGCGACGGCTCCGTGACGCTCACGCCGGCCGACATCAGGTCGATAGAGGCCATCGAGGCCGAATACATGTCCACCGGGTTCATATTCGGCAAGAACCCGCCATACACAGTGGCACGCAAACAGCGCATCGAAGGCGTGGGCACGGTAGAGGCGCGCATCGACCTCAGGGGCAACACCATACGCAACGTGTGCTTCAAGGGCGACTTCCTGCCGGGCGAGGTGCCCATCGAGAGGCTCGAGAACGCCCTGGCCGGAGCCGAGCTCACACCCGCGCGACTGACAATGGCCCTCGCCGGGGGCGAGGCCGCTGCCATCAGAGGCATGCAGACCGAAGCCCTGATATCACTGCTGACAAACAAAACCTAAAACATATAAAGGCAATGGAAAACAAACGTACGTGTCTTTACGACAAGCATGAGGCCCTCGGGGCGCTCATCAGCCCCTTCGGAGGCTTCGACATGCCCATCCAGTACACCACAATCGAAGAAGAGCACCAAGCCGTGCGAAACGCATGCGGGGTGTTCGACGTCTCGCACATGGGCGAAGTGACGGTCAAAGGCAAGGATGCCAGCCGATACGTCAACCACATCTTCACCAATGATGTCAACGCCATCAAGCCCGGCGAGATTCTATACGGAATGATGCTCTACGAAGACGGGGGCACCGTAGACGACCTGCTCGTATACAAGATGGCCGACGATGAATACTTCCTCGTAATCAACGCAGCCAACATCGACAAAGACTGGGCATGGATGCAGCAGAATGCCGATGGCTACGACATCGACCTGCAGAACAAGTCTGACCATTACGCACAGCTCGCCGTGCAGGGCCCGGAGGCTGAGCGCGTGGTCGAGGAGGTGCTGTCGGTGCCATGCAGCGAGCTCACGTTCTACACCTTCAAGCAGCTTGGCGACGTAATAATAAGCCGCACAGGCTACACAGGCGAAGACGGATTCGAGATATACGGGTCTCACGACTACATACGCGATTGCTGGGACAAGCTCATGGCCACCGGAGGCAGGTGCAAACCATGCGGACTCGGATGCCGCGACACGCTGCGCTTCGAAGTGGGCCTGCCGCTATACGGCGACGAGCTGTCGGCCGACATCTCGCCGGTCATGGCCGGACTGTCCATGTTCTGCAAGCTCGACAAGCCCGAGTTCATCGGCCGCGAAGCCCTTGTAAGGCAAAAGGCTGAAGGCGTTGAGCGCAAGGTGGTGGGCATAGAACTGGCTGACAAGGCCATACCGCGCCACGGATATGCAGTGCTCAAAGACGGCGAGAAGATTGGCGAGGTAACCACCGGCTACCACACCATCTCCACCGACAAGAGCGTTTGCATGGCGCTCATCGACTCACGATACGCCAAGCTGGGCACCGAAGTGGAGATACAGATACGCCGCAAGACCTTCCCCGGGACGGTAGTGAAGAAGCGCTTCTACGACAAGCACTACAAAAAGTAACCCCATCATGCCCTAACCCTCCCAGAGCTCACAGTGCTCACAGCACTCCCAGACCTCCCAGAGCTCCCATAACAACCAGCAACAACAATCCTACAAATAACAAAAAACAACTAATATGGCAAGATTTATTGAAGGACTCTACTACTCAGAGTCACACGAATTTGTGAAGGTTGAAGGCGAATACGGCTACATCGGCATAACCGATTATGCACAAAATGCCTTAGGCAATGTAGTATATGTAGACATGCCTGAAGTAGACGACGACATTACCGCAGGCGAAGAGTTCGGCGCCGTAGAAAGCGTGAAGGCAGCCAGCGACCTCAACGCCCCCGTCAGCGGAACAGTGGTCGAAGTCAACACAGCTCTCGAAGACACCCCGGAGCTCATCAACCAGGACGCCTTTGCCAACTGGATCATCAAGGTTAAGCTCTCCGACCCATCAGAACTCGAAAGCCTCATGGACGCCAAGGCATACGAGGAAATGTGCAACAAATAAATTAAAAATCAAGAGTTAAGAATTAAGAAAAATAGTCTCGGCAACGGGAACGCAGGGTGCTATTGCGTAATTGCTATATCTTTACGCAACAAAAAGAGCAATAACCCCAATGAAGACAAGGCCCGTCCACAACCGGGGCGGCATGACACCATCAACGGAAAGCAAAGCCCTCACCTGTAAGACGCAGCCGCTGCCACAACATGAGTATTTTTCTTAATTCTTAATTCCCAACCCTTAACTTCAACTATGTACAAGTATTTCCCCCATACAGAGGCCGACATAAAGGGCATGCTTGAGCACATCGGCATAAAGTCTATCGACGAACTGTACGCCGAAGTGCCCGAACAGGTGCGCCTGAAAAAAGACTACGACCTGCCTGAAGCCAAGAGCGAACTCGAGATAAGGCAGTTCTTCGCCGGCCTGGCTGCCAAGAACAAGCAGCTGACGTGCTTCGCCGGAGCAGGAGCATACGACCATTACACACCCGCGGCAGTACCTCAGATTGTCAGCCGCTCCGAATACCTCACGTCATACACCCCATACCAGGCAGAGATATCGCAGGGAACGCTGCACTATATCTTCGAGTTCCAGTCCATGATGGCCGAACTCACGGGCATGGACATATCCAATGCGTCGATGTACGACGGCAGCACCGCCACGGCAGAAGCCGTGCTCATGGCAGTGGCCTCGGCAAAGAAAGCGCGCAAGGTGCTCGTGTCTGAGACCGTAGACCCCAAAATCCTGGCTGTAATACGCACATACGCCCACTTCCACGGCGTAGACATCGAGATGGTGAAAGCCACCGACGGAGCCACCGACAAGGCCGACCTCGACAGCAAACTGGCCGACGGCGGAGTGGCCGGCGTACTTGTCCAGCAGCCCAACTACTTCGGTGTGGTGGAAGACTACACCGGATTCGCCGATGCAACACACGCGGCCAAGGCACTGTTCATCATGAACAGCGTGGCCGCCGACCTGGCCGTGCTGCGCACCCCGGGCGAATGGGGGGCCGACATCGCCGTGGGCGACGGACAGAGCCTGGGCCTGCCAATGTCGTTCGGAGGACCTTACGTGGGCTACATGTGCTGCCGCGAGAAGCTCATGCGCAAGATGCCGGGACGCATTGTCGGCATGACGAAAGACTCGCGCGGCCAACGCGCATTCGTGCTCACGCTGCAAGCGCGAGAGCAACACATACGCCGCGAGAAGGCAACGTCGAACATCTGCTCCAACGAAAGCCTCATGGCACTCTTCGTCACCATCTATATGTCACTAATGGGCAAGCAAGGGCTGAAAGAGGCCGCAGAGCTGTCATACGCCGGGGCCCACTACCTTATGGACAGGCTCGTGGCCACAGGCCGCTTCAAACCGGCCTTCGACCGCCCGTTCTTCAATGAGTTCTGCGTGCGCTATGCCGGCGACGTTGACGAACTACAGAAGAGATTCATCGACAATGGCATCCTTGGGGGAGTGAAGGTTGCACCCGACACCATCATGTTTGCCGTCACCGAGAAACGTACTAAGGAAGAAATTGACAAACTCATCGAAACCATCTGACTTATGAACAACAAACTTTATGGCAACCTGATATTCGAGCTCTCACACGAAGGGCGACGGGGCTATTCGCTGCCGCACAACAAGTTTGGCAACTACGAGGTGCCCGCCGACATTCGCCGCAGCCACGACGCCGAGCTGCCCGAATGCGACGAGCTCACGGTTGTGCGCCATTATACCAACCATAGCGAAAACAACTTCGGAGTGGACAACGGGTTCTATCCGCTCGGCAGCTGCACAATGAAATACAACCCGTGCATCAACGAAGAGGTGGCGGCCATGCCCGGCTTCGCCAACCTGCACCCGCTGCAGCCGGCGGAGACATGCCGGGGAGCCCTCGAGGTGTACGACGGACTGCAACGGGCACTGTCTGAGATTTCCGGACTGGCCAAATTCACGCTCAACCCGTTTGCCGGCGCACACGGAGAGCTCACCGGGCTGATGATAATACGAAGCTATCACGAGCGCAGGGGCGACACCAAGCGCACCAAGGTGATTGTGCCCGACTCGGCACACGGCACCAACCCCGCCTCGGCGGCTGTCTGCGGACTCGATGTGGTTGAGGTGAAGAGCACGCCCGAGGGCATAGTCGACGTTGAAGACCTGCGCTCGCTGCTCGACGACACGGTGGCCGGCATGATGATGACCAACCCGAACACGCTCGGCCTCTTTGAGAAGGAGATACCCGAGATAGCCGAGCTCGTGCACAGCTGCGGCGCCCTGATGTATTACGACGGCGCCAACCTCAACCCGATGCTGGGCGTTTGCCGCCCCGGCGACATGGGTTTCGACGTGATGCACATCAACCTGCACAAGACGTTCTCGACGCCCCACGGAGGCGGCGGGCCCGGTGCAGGCCCCGTAGGGGTGCGCGCCGGACTGGAGGAGCTGCTACCCGGCGAGTCTGAAATATCCGTAGGGCCATACCACGGCAACTATGCCGTGCTGCTGAGGGCATACGCCTATATCCTGACTCTGGGCAAGGAGCATCTCAAGGAGGTGGGCCCGCTGGCCACACTCAACGCCAACTACATCAAGGAGTCGCTCAAAGACGTCTACGAACTGCCCATCGCCACGACATGCATGCACGAGTTTGTGTTCGACGGACTAAAGGACAAGTCGACCGGAGTGACCACCATGGACGTGGCAAAACGGCTGCTCGACTATGGCTACCATGCCCCGACGATATACTTCCCGCTGCTTTTCCACGAGTCGCTAATGATAGAACCCACCGAGAACGAGAGCAAAGACACCATCGACGGGTTCATCGAAGTGATGCGGCGGATTGCCCGCGAGGCCGCCACCGAGCCCGAGACGGTGAAGGGCGCGCCCCACTACACACCCATAGGGCGTGTTGACGACGTTCTGGCGGCCAAGCACCCGGTGGTAACCTACAGGCAGATGGCTGCCGAAGGAGAAAGCAAATAAACATCAATGGCATCATAGGCAACAGGCTATGCCTATGGTGCCAACGATGACTGATACCCCCATCAAAACCCAGGACACACATGAACACAGACCTGATAATAATCGGAAGCGGCCCGGGAGGATACCGGGCGGCAGAGCACGCGGCACGCAACGGGCTGCAGGTGGCAATCATCGAGCGGGCCGAAGTGGGCGGCACGTGCCTCAACAGGGGGTGCATACCCACCAAGGCATACGCCCGCAACGCCGAGATAATGGACATCATGGCCGACGCCGAGGCCTTCGGGCTAGGCTGCCTCAACTACAGTTTCGACTTCGCAAAGGCCGCCGAGCGCAAGGACGGCGTGGTAGGCACGCTCCGCAGCGGCGTTGAGACGCTGCTGTCGGCACCGGGCATAACGCTCGTAAGGGGCGAGGCTGCCTTCAAGGACGCCCACACCGTGACGGCAGGCGGCGAGGACTACACAGCGCCCAACATCATCATAGCCACCGGTT
Source organism: Marseilla massiliensis (assembly GCF_016899955.1). Taxonomy (GTDB): domain Bacteria; phylum Bacteroidota; class Bacteroidia; order Bacteroidales; family Bacteroidaceae; genus Prevotella; species Prevotella intestinigallinarum. The sequence continues at coordinate 176,933 of NZ_JACJJL010000002.1, forward strand.
CGGTGCCAAAGATGCTGCCGATAGAGGGCATCGACGACGCCTCGATGGTATGGACGTCCGACCGTATGCTGGCCGCCACCGAGTTGCCGCGCCGTGTCTGCATAGTGGGCGCCGGCGTTATAGGCATGGAGTTTGCCTGCATACTCAACAGTTTCGGTTGCGAGGTCACCGTGGTTGAGTTTCTCAAAGAGTGCCTGCCGGCCCTCGACAGCGATGTGGCCAAGCGACTGCGCAAGGCCATAGAGAAGCGCGGCGTGGCCTTCTTCATGCAGTCGGCCGTGCAGGCCGTGGGCGACGGCACCGTGACATTCGACCGCAAGGGCAAGCAAACCACCGTCGAGACCGACTGCGTGCTTATGGCCGTGGGCCGCACGCCGGCCACAGCAGGGCTCAACCTTGAGGCCGCCGGGGTGGAATACGGCCCGAAGGGCATAATCACCGACGACAACCTGCTCACCAACGTGCCCGGCATTTACGCCATAGGCGACGTCAACGGCCGGCAGATGCTGGCCCACGCCGCCACCATGCAGGGCCTGAAGGTGGTCGACAGCATACTGGGCCGCACCGAAGGGATACGGCTCGACGTGATGCCGGCTGCCATTTTCACCCATCCCGAGGCTGCCTGCGTGGGCCTGAGCGAAGACGCCTGCAAGGCGCTGGGCACGGCCTGCCGCACGGCAAAGGCCAACTACCGCTCCAACGGCAAGGCCCTGGCCATGGGCGAGACCGAAGGCATGGTGAAGATGCTGGCCGACGAGAGCGGCAAAATCATTGGATGCCACGCCTATGGGGCACATTCGGCCGACCTGGTGCAGGAGGTGAGCGCCCTGATATGCCGCGACACGACAGCCGCCGAGCTGGCCGCCATGACCCACATACACCCCACCCTGAGCGAGATGGTGCAGGAATGCGCCGAGCAGCTGGCCCGCGCCTGACACTGACAGGGGCCGGGGCCGTTTGCGGGCTGCCGCAGGCAGCGGCACAAAAAGGCAGAAACAACAAGGGGAGGCTTGCCACACAGGCAAGCCTCCCCTTGTTGTTTGCAATGCTGTACGCGGCTTACAACCCTACTGCAACACAGGCGACCAGAAGTCGACCAGGCGCAAGTCGAATATTAGGGTGCTGTAAGCCGGCACCCCCGTCTGCGACTGTGATCCGTAACCCAGCTGATAAGGTATGTACACCATCCAGTGGTCGCCCCGCCTCATGTGCTGGAGGGCAGTGGCAAAACCATCCACCAGCATGTTTCCGCCGGAGTTCCCGATGGCCATCTGCAACGGCTTGCTCACATCATCGTAGTAGTTTCCATAGTACGACTGGTCGAACACATAGCCGTAGGGATAGGACACCGACGGCAGCAGGCGGCCAAGGTAATGCACCGTCACGGTGTCGGTGTAAAGCGGCGTCGCCGAAGCGGCGTCGCCCTCTTCAATCACGTTGACGATGATATAGTCTGAGTTGCTACCCTCTATGCTGTCAGACTTCGACCAGCTCTTTATCCGTTTCCAGTCGGTGCGTGCCGGATTGAGCTCCAGCAGGTTCATCACCGAGTCGGTAAGGCTGTTGAAGAAAGCGTCGTTGCGCGCCTGCCAGTTGGGAAACTCCTCCACGGTGTCGTCTTCTTCGCTGCACGAGGCCAGGCCAAACACGGCGAAGAGTGCCACGGCAAGGAAGTAAAAGCCTCGTCTCTTCATCACTGCAGTTGTTTGAGCAGGCTGGCAATGCTCACCTTGTCTTCGATGATGCCATTGAGGTCTGCTATGTTTACTCTCTCCTGCGCCATGGTGTCGCGGTGGCGCAGCGTCACGGTGTTGTCCTTGAGTGAGTCGTAGTCGACGGTAACACAGTATGGCGTGCCTATTGCGTCCTGCCTGCGGTAACGCTTGCCAATGGTGTCTTTCTCGTCATACTGGCAGTTGAAGTGGAACTTCAGCGCGTCGATTATCTCGCGGGCCTTCTCGGGCAGCCCGTCTTTCTTCACCAACGGCAGCACGGCCAGCTTCACCGGGGCCAGCGCGGCGGGCAGGTGGAGCACGGTGCGGGTCTCGCCGTTGTCAAGCTTCTCTTCCTCGTAAGAGTGGCACATCACGCTGAGGAACATGCGGTCCACGCCGATTGACGTCTCGATGACGTATGGGGTGTAGCTCTCGTTGGTCTGCGGGTCGAAGTATTTTATTTGCTTTCCGCAATACTTCTCGTGCTGCGACAGGTCGAAGTTGGTGCGGCTGTGTATTCCCTCTACCTCCTTGAACCCGAACGGCATGCGGAACTCGATGTCGGTGGCGGCGTTGGCGTAGTGGGCCAGCTTCTCGTGGTCGTGGAAACGGTAGTTCTCTGCTCCGAAGCCCAGTGTCTGGTGCCACTTCATGCGCGTCTGCTTCCAGTTGGCAAACCAGTCGAGCTCGGTGCCCGGCTTTACGAAGAACTGCATCTCCATCTGCTCAAACTCACGCATGCGGAATATGAACTGGCGCGCAACAATCTCGTTGCGGAAGGCCTTGCCAATCTGCGCGATGCCGAAAGGCACCTTCATGCGGCCCGTCTTCTGCACGTTGAGATAGTTGACAAAGATGCCCTGTGCCGTCTCAGGGCGCAGGTATACCTTCATGGCACCGTCGGCCGAGGCACCCATCTCGGTCGAGAACATGAGGTTAAACTGGCGCACGTCGGTCCAGTTCTTTGTTCCCGAAATAGGGTCTACAATCTCCTCGTCGATTATTATCTGCTTGAGCTCGGCCAGGTCGGGGCCCTGCATGGCGCGCGTGTAGCGCTCGTGCAGCGCGTCGCGCTTCTGCTGGTACTCCATCACGCGGGCGTTGGTCTGGCGGAACTGGCTCTCGTCGAAGGCGTCGCCGAAACGCTTGCGTGCCTTGGCCACCTCCTTGTCTATCTTCTCGTCATACTTTGCAATCTGGTCTTCGATGAGGTTGTCGGCGCGGTAGCGCTTCTTCGAGTCGCGGTTGTCGATGAGCGGGTCGTTGAAAGCGTCCACGTGGCCGCTGGCCTTCCATATTGTGGGGTGCATGAATATGGCCGAGTCGATGCCCACGATGTTCTCGTGTAGCAGCACCATGCTCTTCCACCAGTATTCCTTGATGTTGTTCTTCAGCTCAACGCCGTTCTGGCCGTAGTCGTATACGGCAGCCAGTCCGTCGTAGATGTCGCTGCTGGGGAACACGAAACCGTACTCCTTGCAGTGCGACACGATTTTCTTGAAAACGTCTTCCTGTGCCATTTGTATAGTTAAATCTTAAATTAAGTTCTGTCATGCCACGCCTGTGCGCCACGCAAAAAGTGCGCTTCGCACCGCATTCAGTCTGCAAAGATAAACTAATTCGGGCGAAACGCAAAACTTTTTCACACACATTATATATAAGTAGCTGTTCAATATTAACCGTTGCAATAGACCTTGCAGGTGTCCACTGTATCTTTGCCACCATCTGGTGTGCCCTTTCGGGCCGCATGCCAAAGTCTCATCGGTAGCGTAGCCCGCCACGCTCTCCCCTCTGACTTTGGCTTGCATCTACGAAATAGCGCACAATTTGATGGCATTTGATTTTGAACACCGCCTTAAGAGGCGGCAACTGCCAACCCACGACGCCCCGCGGCCTGCGTGCCTACGGCCCGCCTCCCATGCCCCGGCCACCGCCATGAGGGCTGTGCGCCGGGGCCTGCAGTCACGGCTTTACCACCTTGCGCACAGTGCCGCCGCAGCTCACTATGAACGTGCCGCGGCCTGGTATGTCGTCGGCAGAGAGCCCCTCGGCCGGGGCGCTCATCACCAGCCGCCCCGACATGTCGTAGACCCTCGCCTCGCCGTCGGGCGCCATGCCGCCGGCAACGGCGCTGCCCGCCGACGTGCAGATGCCCTCATACCGGGTGAACGTGGTGCCTTCCTTGGTCACTACATACTCGTCTGTCGAGTTCGGGGCATAGTCCACCCTCACCCACTCGCCGTGCAGCTCGTCGTAGAACGCGGCATATATGCGGTAATCGCCGTCGGGCATGGAGGCCGGCAGGTCAAATTTGCCGTTGCGAAGTTGGAACCAGTCCAAAGGCCTGATGCCGGATACGTCGGTAGAAAATAGCTCGCCAAACCACCCGTTGCCTTCGGCCACCAGGCTCAGCCGGCCGTAAAGCGGGCGGCACGAGCAGTTAACCACTTGGGCGATGCCACCATACAGGAAACCATATATGCCGTTGATGCCTATGGTGATGCGCCTGTTGCTGAACAGGTAGCGCCGGGGCACGTCAACGCCGGCCGGCGCAATGCCCAGCAACATGTATTGGTCGTAGTTGTAGCCCTCGTCCTCGTCGGGCTTGAGGTAATCCAGGCGGTACATGCCGTCGGCCATCCCGCCCCAGCCCCAGTTGACATGGAAGAGCCCGTCGTCGCCATAGCCGTCGATCACGAAGGCATGCCTGTCGGCCGTGAGGAAGTCGCCGCCGTTGAGCTTTCGCCCGTCGTAAATCACCGGCCTGCCGGCATCAATCTCCCCGATCAGCATCTCCATCCAGTCTTCCTCGTGTTCGGAGCGTTCCAGGTAGGCCATGTCGGGGTTGTATCCCAGATACGTCAGCATGGCATAGCCCCCGTCGGTGACGTTGGCCGACGTGCCTTCGCCCCCGAAACCGGCCTCGGCCCCAACGCCGCAGTGGTATACAAGCTCGGCCACTGCCGCGGCCTGTGCCTCCGAGAAGGCCCCCGGCGCATAGCTGTCGAGCATATCGTCCCATGCATAGACGGTGCTGCCGAAGTCGGCCGACAGCCATTTCTCCGAGCCATCGGGCATAGTGCGCAACAGGTACTCGTGGGTGCCGGTGCCCCTGACGGGCCAACGGTGGTAACGCATCACCTGAGCCATGGCCACCGGCACGCAGCCCGCCACGCAATGCCCGCCCGACGCCAGCGCGGGGCAAAGGCCGTTGAACGGCTCTCCCTGGGCCCACTTGCTCGTGAGCAGGGGCCCCACCTTGGGAGCCACACGCCCGCCCTGCACCAGCCCATCGGCATCAACGTCGCCGACCACGCCACGCTCCAAGGCCGCATCGGTGGCCTCCAGCCACCACCGCAACCCGCAGGGCATGGCGCCGGAAAAGCCCTCGCGCGAATAGCCGAGCACGGCCGCCGAGCCGTCGTCGTTGGCCACTACGGCAAAGCCGCCCCCGCCGCGCACTCCCATCACAGTGAGGTTGCGCGCCGCATACAACGGCTCTATACACCCGGCGGCAGCCGAGCGCGCTGGCTGCACGTCAAGACCCAGCACAGCCGCAGCGGCGGCGCGCTTCTGTTCAATGGTGCGCTCTGCTGCATCGGCCCCGGCCACAGCAGCAAACACAATGATGGCAGTAAACAGTCTGTTCATAATTTTAATCTTATATTAGCGTTATACACTTGCAACCGCTTGCGGGTTGCCTCACTCATCATTTTCCCCGGCCTGTGTCAGGCCGCCCAATTGTATGTCATGATGGCAAAGATACTAATTTTATTGCATACCTGCAAGCAAACCGCAACATATTTTCGATGGCGGCAACGCCATGCAATGCCTGCTGCCCACAGCCGCCCGCCACCCCAATTTTGCAAGCAAACGTGGCCGATGCATCCACGGCCGCCGGGCATAGGCCCAACCGCAGCCAAAAGCCTCGCAGCCAGCCACTTGCAGAAGCCTGAGGCATCGGCCCGCAACACCTGCCGTTTGGCAACCCGAAACGGGCCGTACGGCAATGCAAAAACGGCCGTTTTGCCGGCCAATACAACAAACGAGTGAGCCAAGCCACAGCATGGCCGCCACTATGCAAGCATTGCCCAGCCCGACGCCACTGCCGCCGCGCAGTGGCGCCGGGTCAGCCATACCCACAAAAAGCGGCATGGCCGAAAACGCCCGCCGCAACAAGACCGGGCCGGCAACGGCCCTTCAACCGACAAACTTCCATGCAAGACACAACAGCCATGACCGGCACACCCTGCCAATGCCACGGAACTGGTATGGCAAAAAACCACCGTATTGTGGCAAACATCCCTTGGTTGCATGGCAGAAAAGGCTGCACAATGGCAAAAAACGGTTTGCAAGAGTTTAGATTTTCAGTCGGTCGAAAGCGACAAATCCCATTGATTTTCAATCATTTGCGTATTTTGAGACTTTGATTTTGCATTGAGCGGCTTGGCGTGTAGCATTAGTTCACCTAATTTTACAGCCGAATTTAAATCAATAGCTAAAAGTTTCATCATGCATAAGTTAATAGTTATATTATTTATTAGTGGTTGTCTTTATGCACCTGTACATGCAAAAGACACTTTGGTTAGTTCACCCGGCGGGTCCGTGACGGCATCCGTCGGCGTGGCTGCCGACAATCCATGCGGCGCTCCGTCGCGATGCCTGCAGTAGCCCGCCGTCACCGCCATGCTTCACGCCGGCCATCTTCAAGCTGTCGGGCATGGCCAACGGTTGCCAATAGGCTGTGACACCGTAGATGAAGCAGGCCGCACGGCCCCTACGGCCGACATGGTTTACGGCAGTGCCGCCGGACGAACCTTGGCAGATGGCAACGCACATCTGGCATACCACGACACGTCTATGCAAGACGGCCCCTGCCAATACGGCAGCCTGCCGGCATAGCCATACACCACCGCATGACGGCCTTAAGCGGCAGCGCATCAACTTGGCTTAATGAGAAACAATTGTTTAAATAACTCTAAAATAACATTAAAACCCCAAGAAAATGAAAAAAGCATTTGAATGTTCTTGCATTTCTGCAAGAGGCAAGGCCAAGCGTCCGCAAGCCAGACGAGGCCTGCGCCTTAAGGTTGCCATGCTTCTGGCAGCTGTGTTTATTGCCTTGGATGTCTCGGCACAGTCCACCATCAGTGGGCATGTGAAGGACGACGCCGGTGAGGATATCATCGGTGCCAGTGTCATGGTCAAGGGAACTCAGAACGGCACGGTGACCGACCTGGCCGGAAAATTCCAACTGAAGTGCAACGCCGGTGCCACGCTGGTAATCTCTTACGTTGGCTACAACCCGCAGGAGGTGAAGGCCGCCGACAAGATGGAGGTGACGCTCAAGGAAGATGTGGCCCAGCTGAACGAGGTAGTAGTGGTGGGCTACGGCTCGCTGGCCAAGAAAGAGATATCAAGCTCCGTGGTGCAGGTTTCCAAAGACCAGTTCAACCAGGGAGCCGCCAGCGACCCCATGGCCCTCATAGCCGGCAAGGTGACGGGCCTGAACGTGGCCTCTACGGCCGACGCCAACCCTAACGCGCTGACCAACATACAGGTGCGTGGCGCCGGATCGCTGACTGCCGGCAACGGCCCGCTGATTGTAATCGACGGCATTGCGGGCGGCGACCTGCGCAACATTTCCATCCAAGACGTTGAATCAATCACCGTGCTGAAGGATGCCGGCTCGGCCGCCATATACGGAACACGCGGCGCCAACGGCGTTATTCTGGTGACAACGAAGAAGGGCTCGGGCACCCCGGGGGAGACCAACGTGACCTACGACAGCTACATCGCCCTGAACATTGCCAAGCCAAAGCCCGACATACTTACGACGGAGGAGTTCCGCCGCTCGCGCCGAGGCCAGGATTACGGCGCCGACACCGACTGGTGGGACGAGATAACGCGCCCGGTAAGCTACAGCCTCAACCAGTATCTGTCTATCGACAGCTCTACGAAGAACGGATATTTCGGCCTCTCCGTGAACTACAAGAAAGCCAACGGACTCGACATCGTGAGCGGAAGGCAAGAATATGGCGCACGCTTCGTGGGCGAGCAGCGCGTGCTTGACAACCGTGTGCAATTCAACGCATCGCTCTCGGCGCGCAAGGTGCACGAGGACTGGGGCAACGACGGGCTGTTCGACACGGCCCTCACGATGAACCCGACCATACCCGTGAAAAACCCCGACGGGTCGTACTACCAGCCGAACTCACCGACGGACATACACAACCCGGTGAACGACCTGCGCGAAAATGTTTCAGAGGGCGACCGCATCTATGTGCTGGGCAATGGCGACGTGAAGCTGAACATACTGCAACTGGCACAACACAGCCTTAGCACATCGCTGAGTTACGCACTGCAGTACAACGACCTGAAGAGCAACTTCTACACCCCGTCGACATCGAGCGAAAGCTTCTGGAAAGGCTATGCCGGCCGCGCAAACGTGAACTACCAGAAGTGGTGGACCAACCGACTGGAGTGGTTGGTGAACTATACGCTGACGATAGACAAGCACCAGCTGAAGGCCGTGCTCGGCTATTCGTGGGAACGGTCAAAGTGGGAGCAAAGCGGCAACGAGAACATGGGGTTCGTATATGACTCCATGGGATGGTACGGCATAGGCAACGGCACCTACCTGAGCGAGGGAAAGGCCAACCTTTGGGGCGGTTCGTCGGAATCGACGCTCATCGGTTTCTTCGGGCGCCTTAACTACAACTACAACGACATGCTGTATGCATCGGCATCTATGCGCCGCGAAGGCAGCACCAAGTTCGGCGTGAACAAGAAGTGGGGCAGCTTCCCGTCTGCATCGCTGGCCTGGGAAATCGCCAACACACCGTTTGCCGAGGGCATCAAGCCCACCTTCCAGAGCCTCAAGCCACGCATAAGCTATGGCGTCACAGGCCGCTCAGACTTCGATGCCTACCGCTCTCTGTCGACCTACAGCGGATACGGGGTCTACCTGATTGACAATGAGTGGATAAAAGGCTACGCCCCATCTCTGAACGCCAACCCCGACCTGGCGTGGGAGAAATCGACCGCCTTCAACGTTGGCGTCGACTTCGTGGCCTTCGACAGCAGGCTGCGCGGTAGCGTTGAGTATTTCGACCGCCGTTCGCAAGACCTCCTGTACAACTACACCGCCCCGCAACCACCATTTATTTACAACACCATACTGGTGAACGTGGGCACAACGAAGAACACCGGCATTGAGGCAAGCCTTGAATACGACGTGCTCTCGAAGACAGCCTTCAAGTGGACAACGGGCGTAAACTGGAGCATGGGCGAAACCAAGCTGACCAAGCTGTCGAGCGATGTATACCAGATGGCCTACCTTGACCTATACCAGAAACCCGGCCCCGGCTCGAGCGAATATTTCTTCCGAATAGAAGAAGGTGGCAAGATTGGGCAGTTTTATGGCTACGAGCACGCCGGCGTCGACAAGAACGGCATGCTGATGGTATACGACAACGAAGGCAAGGCGCAGCCGGCCTCCCAGGCCGACCCGTCGTGGAAGCGCAACATTGGCAACGGGGCGCCCAAGCACTTCCTTTCATGGAGCAACTCGTTCAAGTACAAGAACTGGGACCTGTCGATGCTGTTCCGCTCTGCCCTCGGCTTCCAGATATTCAATATGCGCAAGTATGGCATGGGCCTTCAGGGTGCAGGCACCGACAACGTGCTACGCACGGCATACACCGAATACAGCGACATCAAGTCGAGCGGCAGCGTTGTGTCAAGCTACTTCCTCGAGAACGGCAGCTACTTCAAGCTCGACAACGTTACTCTCGGCTACAACTTCACGCCGAAGAACCGACAGCTAATAGAGAGCCTGCGTGTCTACCTTACTGCCAAAAACCTGTTCACAATCACTGGCTATGATGGCAACGACCCATCCATCGTGACCTCTACAGGCATCACTCCCGGCATTGACACCAACTCGGCCTACCCGCAGGCCACACAGGTAAGCCTGGGCGTGACCCTGCGATTCCATTAATCATTAAATATAAAACCACGAATTAGATCATTATGATTACCTTTAAACATTATATATTCGGTGTTGCCTGCCTGATGGCAGGACTAAATGCCTGCACTGACCTTGACGAGAAAGTGTACGACCGCATCGATGCCGGTGCATACTACCAAAATGAGGCCAGTGTGAAAGGGGCCGTGGCTGCCATCTATTACCAGACATCTTCGACCTTGGCAGGCGAAAACTTCTTCCATCTGTCCGAATACCCGGCCGACCAGCTTACCTGGCGCTCATGGAATGGGGGCCTGTGGGGTTGGGACGAAGCCATGAAGACCGTGCTCTCTTGGCAGAACTGGACTTCAGAGTCGACCATCATCAACAATGCCTGGACCGGGGCATGGACTGCCGTCGGCCTGGCTAACCTGCTGCTCAGCGACATGGAAAACCTGAATGCGGCCAGCCTGAACATGAGCAACGAGAAACTGGCCCAATATGTGGCCGAGGTTCGTACCATACGCGCCTGGAACTACTATTGCCTGTTCGAGCTTTGGGGAGGTGCCCTGCCTCTGAACGTCTCTGCCGGCAGCGATGTGCCGGGCACGGCCGACGCCGACTGGGACGCATCATGCAAGAAGATATACAACTTCATAGCCAGTGAGCTCGACGAGACCGTCGACGCGCTGGCCAAGGAAGACGGCAGCCACACCACGGTAAACCGTGCCAACCAAGCCATGAACCGCATGCTGAAGGCCCGCCTGCTGCTCAACGCCGAGGTGTTCATCGGCGAAAAGCATTACGACGAGTGCGAAGCCCTGTCGAAAGAAATCATCAGCGGCACTTACGGCACTTACGGACTCGACAGCAACTACCGCAACCTCTACAGCATTGACAATGTAAAAAGCCCCGAGGTGATATTCGCACTGGCAGCAGAAGACGGGCAAGGTGCCGCCAACGCCATTAGCAACGTCCGCACCATGATAGGCATGTGGTACGGATATGCCGACTACTTCGAGCAGAGCTACGACGGCATCGGCGCCTGGAACTGCGTATGCCTCGTGCCTTCATACGACAACTATGGCACGGTGCAGCCCACGGGCGGAACGAAAGGAGCACGCTGCTTCCTCGACGCTCCCTACAACGACAAGCTGGGAGCACCCTACGAACGGTTCGACGACCGCGACATACGCAAGCAGAACTATGTGTACGATGCGGCCACAAAGACCCACGGCCCGGGCATGTTCCTCAAAGGAGAGATGCGTGCCAACTTCGGCAAAGGCAACATACTTACTGCCGACGCCGACCGCGACGGGCAGGCGCTGGTATATGTAGACCAGCTTGGTACGTTCTTGAACTTAGGCCGCAACCTCGAGGTGGTGATGAATCCACGCTGGGGCGAGACCAACTCCGGCGTGCGCCTGGTGAAATATCCGCTATATCCCAACGACGACAAGGGAGGCTTCAAGAGCATCGACGACGTGCAGTTCCGCCTGGCCGAGGCCTACTACAATGTGGCCGAATGCGAGATGCGCAAAGGCAACAGCGACGAGGCAAAGAAATACGTTGACGCTGTTCGCCAGCGTTACTACCGCAGCGGCGACCGCGCTGCCGCACTGAGCATCCCCGGACCCGGCTTCGACAGCTTCGACATGGACTGGATGCTCTCCGAGTGGGGCAAGGAATACTTGGGCGAAGGCAACCGCCGACGCACCGACCTGCGCCGCTTCGACAAGTTCACCCAGGGCACATGGTGGTTCTGGGGGCGCGCAACCGAAGACGGAGTGAACCTGCCGGCAAAGCGCGACCGCAAGTACGAATGGTACCCGCTGCCGCAGTCGGCCCTGTCTGTCAACCCGGGCCTCATACAGAATCCTAACTACAAATAAGTATTGAAGCATTGTAAAATTAAGCATTATGAACAAAAGACTATATCATCTGGCCCTGACGCTGCTGGCCCTGACGGGGCTTGTGAGCAGCTGTTCGGACAAGGAGGACATCGTATTCGAACATGAGCGTCAGCAGTTTGAAACACGTGCCGACCGCATACTGCTGGAGTTCATCGCGCCTTTCGGCACCACCGCCGACGACAAAATATACATCATCGGGGCGTTCAACGGCGACAGCGCAGCCATAGGCCAGGAACAGTATATGCTGACCAAGGCACCACAGAGTGACGTGAAGTGGGGAATCTACCTCGACCCAAAGAGCTTTGCTGATGGAAAGACGCTGGCCGACGGCTTCCGTTTCTACTCCGCCTCACAGGGAATGGAGTACACCATCGGCGGCAAGGCGGCCCTGCACACAGACAATCCGGGCGTCGGGACATTCACCAACGTGTGGGGACAGCGCTGGGAGAGCTACTATTGGAGCGATGGCGAAAAGCCCGAACCCGAACACGACGGCTACGTGGTCTACGTGGACGACCAGACTGGTTGGAACGCCCTGACGCTGTATATGTGGGGCGACGTGAACGACTTGAACGGCGGGTGGCCCGGCATGACGCCTACAGGAACACTGGAGAAGGGCGGAACCAAATGGAAGTATTTCGACATGGGCGCCGCAAACACGGGCCTGGCAGAGAACCTGATATTCAACAATGGCGGCAACGGACAACAGTTGCCCGACTTCGCCTTCACCATCGACCGCGACATCTATCTGCGTATCACAGCCAGTGGCGTTGAAGAAGTTGGCCAGGAACCAAGCGTCAAGCACGATGGCTTTGCCGTGTTTGTGTATGACGAGACAGGCTGGGACGCCCTGACGCTGTACATGTGGGGCGACGTGAACGACCTGAACAGCGGGTGGCCCGGCATGGAGCCCACCGGCAAGCAGACCGTCAACGGAGTTGCCTACAAGTATTTCGACATGGGTGCCGCCAACGCGGGGCTGGCAGAGAACCTGATATTCAGCAACGCAGGAAACAGCCAGCTTGCCGACTTCGCCTTCACCATCGACCGCGACATCTATCTGCACATCACCACATCAGGCGTCACAGAAATAGACCCGGCAACATTCCAGCCTTGACCGTGCATAGCCTGCAAACCGATTTACAACGATGAAGAAACTATCCATTATGCTCGCCGCCGCCTTTTGCCTGCTATGCCAGGCAAAAGCAGGCGACGGCATAACCCTGACACCCGCCAACAACACCGCGACAGAGAACTTTGACGGCATGTGGGATGCCACGGCATCGGCCGCCACCCTAAACATGCCTGACGGCTGGCGCATCGAGCGCCAGGTGGGCGCGCCGCGAATGGTGGGGCCCTACAGTGCTGCCGCCACCGAAGTGATGTACTCCGGTAGCGCCGGCCTGCCGGGAAATGCAAAGAACGGCACTTGGAACTTCGGCTCGAGTGCCGCCCCAACAGACCGTGCCGTCGGCGGCCTGTCAACGACAGTAGACGGCGGCACCCGCTGCGTCAACGTCATGACCCGGTTGGTCAATGGCGGTACAATCCCCTTGAACAAGCTGACAATAAGCTACGACATAGAGAAATACCGGAAAGGCGGCAATGAGAACGGCTTTACGGTACAGCTATACTACTCTGCCGACGGCAGCAACTGGAAGAAGGCCGGCAGCGACTTCAAGACCGACTTTGCCAAGGACGACGAAACGCTCGGTGCTGCCGACGTGCCCATTGCCACGGCTTCGGTCGGCGGGAAGCAACTGAACACGGCCGTGGCTGCAGGCGGTTCGATTTACCTGGCATGGAATATCTCCGTGTCAAGGGGCACCACGCCCAACAAGGCCATGGGCCTGGCACTCGACAACGTAAGCCTGACAGCATCGTTTGGCGAGCCCCTTCCCGAGCCCGACGGCGAAGACCCGTCACGCCCGCCCTTTGTGGCGTCGGGCATTTTCCTCCGTGGCGAGGTAAACGGGTGGCTGGCCGACAGCGCTTGGGAGTTCAGCGACGAGGGCAATGGCACTTATGCAATATACGACAAGGAACTGTCGGGCAACTTCAAGATAGCCGATGCAAAATGGACTTCGCTCTGCAACTACGGCAGCAACGGCAGCGCCATCATGGCCGACAGGCCCTATGCGCTGGTGCCGGGCACCGACGACAACATACCGTGCGGCTACATTTTCGACTGCAAGCGCATACTGCTGACCATTGCCGACACCGGGGCGACCCTCATGCTGGAAAGCAAGGAGGGAGGCAAACCCGGCGAACCGCCTGCATTGCAGTCGGTGGCATTGCTGCCTGCCGACGTAACGCTCGTGCCGCAACTGCCCGCCAAGGTCAAGGTGCTGTCGCTTAACAACAGCCTGATACATTACAACGACCAGGACTTCATGTTCAACGACATTGCCAGAGCCATGGGCAAGGACGCCCACTGGACCAAGCACACACTGCTTGGCAAGCCCCTGAGCACACATTGGGACGAGGGCGACGGGCTGGCCGCCGACGGAAATCCCGGCGCCAAGATGCTAATACGCAGCGAGGCATGGTCGCACATCATTCTCCAGGAGCAGAGCTCGCTGCCAAGAACCGCCCCCGAGGCGTTCCGCAACAATGTCAGGAAGTGGGTTGAATACATACGCGAGCATTGCCCCAACCCCAATGCCGTGGTCATTGTACCCATGAACTGGGCGTACAGTGGCGACTGGACAAACTTCACCGACTTCAACAGCACGCTCCTGGACAACTGCCAGGACGTGGCACGCGAGACGGGTGTCACCATCTGCCCCGTTGGCCTTGCCTACCAACAGGCGTTCGACGCCGAGGGAGCGGAAGGCATTGCATCGTGGTACCAGGACGACCGGCACCCCACAGACAAGTCTACCTATATGGCTGCATGCATGGAATATGGCCTCATCTTCGGCGAGAGCCCGGCCACTATCAGTTATCACCCGGCCGCCGTCACCGACGCCGAGGCGGCCTCGATGCGCAGCTATGCAGCCAAGGCCCTGGCGAAGTTCACCAACTATGTAGACCACACAGCGGCCACCGTGCGCTTTACGGCTGTGGCACGCGACCAATACGGCAACGAGATGGAGGCTCCGGCCGATTTGGCCTACACCCTGACCGGCGGCGGGACACTGGGCGACGACCATGTGTTCAGGAGCGACAAGACCGAAGGAACATTCAAGGTGAGCGCGCAAAACAGCCTGTTCAGCACCGTGGCCACAGTGAAAGTGGCACACGCAGAGACCGAGGTCACCGTATTACCTGCCATAGAGATGGACGCCGACCACCTGTCGGCGGCCGAAGACTTCAACGCCATGGGCAGCGACGCCGGCGCCAGGCTCCCCCTGGCATGGCGCATTGACAGGCAGACAATGGCCCCGCGCAACGTGGGCAGCTATGCCGCAGCCCTCGACAACACGATGTATGCCGGTGGCGCCGCCCTGCCACCGAACGCAAAGAACGGCACGTGGAACTTCGGGGCGGACAATGGCGCCGACCGCGCCGTGGGCGGCATCTCGACCGGCGTCGCCGGCGGCACACGCTGCGTAAACATCTACGCCCACTTCATGAACAGCGGACGCAAGGACATCGGGAAACTTAACATAAGCTATGATGTTGAGAAATACCGCATGGGAAGCAACCCGGCAGGCTTCACCGTACAGATGTATCACTCCACAGATGGGCGCAACTGGACGTCGGCCGGCAATGACTTCTGCACCAGGCTGGCCCCCGATGCCACCACCGGGGGATATGACGACGTGCCTGGCGAGACCATACCGGTAAGCGCCGAGCTGGACGCAAGGATGCAGCCCGGCGTCGACTTCTTCCTAGCGTGGAACATCACGGTGTCTTCCGGCGACGCGGCCAACAACGCCATGGCCCTTGCCATCGACAATTTCAGGCTCTGCGGCGAACTGCCTGCCGTACCCACGGCCAAGCATTACATCTATGTCATCGACGAGACGGGCTTCGACGCCCTGGGGCTGTATGCCTGGGGTGACGGCGAACTGTTTGGCGCATGGCCCGGCCAGGGCTGGGTCGACGAGAAGACCATTGGCGGCGATGCTTACAAGGTGTTCCTGCTTGATGCCGACGGCGGCACATACAACCTGATATTCAACAATTGGAACAATGGCAGGCAGGTGGCCGATTTCACCGTAACGGCCAACCGCGACTACTACCTGCGCGTCAGCGCCTCGGGCGTAACAGAGCTTACGCCGGCCGGCATCGCTGCCGTAGGCCTCCAACCGGCAGCCGACGGCAGCCACGCATACTACCTCAACGGCCGCAAAGCCGGCCCTTGGGACAGCGGCAGGGCCAAAGGCATATACATTGTCAACGGCAAGAAATACGTCAACAAATAAAAACGGCATGAAGACATTTTACATTCCACTGCTCGCCTCGGCGCTGTTGGCTGCTGCATGCGGGCAGGGGGCACAGCAATTTGACATAGACAACACCAAGCCGGTGACGCCAGACAACCGCGTCATTTACCAGATGAACATCGGAGCATTCACGCCCGAGGGCACTTTCGCCGCGGCAGGGCGACAGCTGGGCCGCCTCGACACGCTCGGGGCCGACATACTCTGGCTCATGCCCATCTACCCGCGGGGCCACAAGATGAACAGCCCTTACGCCTCGATGGACTTTACCAAGGTTAATCCGGCCTACGGCACGGCAGACGACCTGAAGGGATTTGTAGGCGAAGCCCACAGGCGCGGCATGAAGGTGTGGCTCGACTGGGTGCCCAACCATGTGGCCGTCGAGAACCGATGGGTGGCCGAACACCCTGAGTTTTTCACCAAAGACGCCCACGGGCGGATGATACACCCGCACGGATGGGGCGACGTCTACGAGCTGAACTACCACGACGAGGGCCTTGTCGAGGCAATGAACTCGGCCATGAGGCAATGGATAAGCGTGGCCGACGTCGACGGGTTCAGATGCGACTACGTCAGCAGCCCCACCATACCGGTGAAGTATTGGCAAGACATCATTGCCGAGCTGAACAGCCACGGCAAGACCATAGAGTTTCTGGGCGAGACCGACATATCCAACCCTGAGAACAGACGCATCGACTCGTGCGGCTTCGACTACGACTACGCATGGGATTTCCAGGGAGAACTGGCCCGCAAGTTCAACGACAGCGACAACGCCGACTCGCTCCGGGCTATCTGCGACAGGCTTTTGGCGGCCTCGGCCAAAGTGAAGAACAAGCGGATGGTATACCTTACCAACCACGACCAGAACTACAACGACGGAGGCAACACGCTAAAAGACTTCTACGGCGACAACCGCTACCTGCTCACCGTGCTGGAGTTCACCTTCCATGGCATGCCGCTAATATACCAGGGGCAGGAAATAGGCGACCCCGACACACTCAACTACTTTACCGACGCCAAGGTGAAGTGGCACTTGGCAGACCGCAAGATGCTCAACACCGTGCGCACGCTGGTGGCACTGCACCACACCTTCGCCTCGCTTTCGGCAACAGCGCCCGTTGAATACATCGAGACTGCAGGCTCGCAGGTGCTGGCCTACAGGCGCGGCCCGGTGGTGGTGGCGCTCAATCTTGGCAGGGAGCCGGCGGCCGTGCAGCTAAGCGGCATCGAGGCGGGCATCTACCAACAGTGGCTCGACAGCCGCACCATTGGCAGCGGGCCTGCCATGGCCGACGTCAAACTGGCACCCCAATCGGCCATACGGCTGCAAGGCAAGGGATATGCGGTATACGTTAAAAAACAGTGAACCTATGGGAAAGACGTCAAGACTGATTGCAGCGCTGCTGTGCTGCTGGGGCCTGGCCGCGCCACGCGCCATGGCAACCGACTATGTGGACGACATCAACAACGGCCATCACGCCGACGGACAGCATGTGGTCTATGAGATGAACGTGGGGGCCTTCACCGCCGAAGGCACCCTTGCCGCGGCACAGGCCCGGCTCAAAGAGTTGAAGCGCATAGGCGCCGACATTGTGTGGCTAATGCCCATTTACCCCCGTGGCGGGGGCATCAACAGCCCCTATGCCGCCACCGATTTCCAACAGGTAAACCCGGCCTACGGCACCATAGACGACCTGAAGGCCTTTGTCGGGGCCGCCCACGCCCTCGGCATGCAGGTATGGCTCGACTGGGTGCCCAACCACACGGCAACCGACGCGAGGTGGGTGGGCGAGCACCCTGAGTATTACAAGAGGTCGGGAGGCAGCTTTGTGCATCCCAACAACTATGCCGACGTATATCAGCTGGACTACGGCAACGGCGAACTGCGCAAGGCCATGACCGGATGCATGAAGTTCTGGATAGACCGGGCCGACATCGACGGCTACCGGTGCGACTACATCAGCAGCCGCGAGATTCCCGTGAGCTATTGGCAGGAAGCCATACCTGAGATAAAGGGCTGCAAGGCCGGCAAGGCCATCACGTTTCTTGGCGAGGCCGACATTGCCGCCGACGCCACACGCCTCAAGGCGGCCGGCTTCGACTACGACTACGCATGGCAGTTCCAGAGCCAGCTGGCCAATTTCGGCAACGGCACCGCCGCCGCACGCCCCAGGGCCTTTGCCAACACGCTGATGGCCCACCAGGACGGCATTGGCTTCGGGCGCATGCTCTACCTTACCAACCACGACCAGAACTACAACGAGAAGAAGAAGACGCTCACCCATAAGTATGGCGACAACCGCTACCCGCTCACGGTGCTCTACTTCACCGTCTGGGGGATGCCCCTTGTATACAACGGCCAGGAAACGGGCGGCAACCAGGCGCTAAACTACTTTACCGACGAAAAAATAGACTGGGCGCAAACCGACAGCAAGATGCTCAACACCATACGCACGCTGTCGGCCCTGAAACACTCGGTGGCTGCCTTCCGCGACGGCAAGGCCGCCGCCGACAACCACAGCGTCAGCTGGCTCACGGTGAACAACAACACATCGGTGCTGGCCTACAGCTGCAAGCAGGGCGACAGCGAGGCCGTGGTGGTGCTCAACTTCGGCACATCGGCCACCGCCGCAACCGTATCCGGGCTCACCGCCGGCGAATACGGGCTGTGGCTCGACAGCGAGACCATCGCCCGGGGCACGGGCCGCAAGGCCGTCAGCCTCGGCGCCACCCACACGTTTGAGCTGCAGGCCAAGGGCTACCGGGTGTACGTGAAGGGCCACTTCGCCGACGAGGGCACGGCAGCCATGAGCGCCATCACAACCGGCGCCGCCGCGGGCGGACCCGTCTATTCGCTCGGCGGCCAACGGCGTGGCAGCAGCGGCCAGCTGCCCGGCGGCATATACATCAGCAACGGCCGCAAATACGTGAAACGCCATTGACTCTTCATGATTTTAATAATTCTGTTTGTTAAGTAGCTATTGATAATCAATTATCATCAGGTTGTGCGCAGTTCGGTGAATGTCTTAGTAAGGCCGGAAGAGGTATCGTAGCCTGCTACGCTACCGACGAGGCCTTTGAAGACAACCCGGAAGAGCGCGCAAGGCGATGGTAAAGACAAGATGTCCGAATAAAATGGCTTGGCATCGGTTAATTTTTCAACAGATACTCATGTTTGGATGGCCGCCCTTGCCGGGCGGCCATTTTTGTTTCCTCCCCAAAAGCCACCCGCAGCGGCAGTCATTTTCATGCCGAGCCGTGCCGCAAGGTTGGCACCGGTCAACAACCTGGCACTCAGCCGGTTGCACAACGGGCCGCATTTCATTCCAAAACCTGCCGTCTCAAGACATGGAACGGCCCCCCTTACCCCGCAATACATGCCATCTTGCAAACCGGTGCGGCGCATACCCAAACAAAAGGATGCAGCTGGCGGCTTCGGGAGCATTGACTCTGACGTGGTTCATGACCTTCCCGGTCACGGGCCGCCTGCAACGGCCCACCCTTGCCTTTGCATAAGGCAATGGCAGCAACAGCGGCCCGAAAACCACCACGAGAGCCGCCGGCAAGCCATGAGCACAAGCCCGCCGAAACCTTTTGCTGCGCAAAACTTGCCGAAGTCAGAAAAAATAAGTAACTTTGAGGCAAATTTGCGATAACAACAATTTATGAGCGACGAAATAAAAGACAACGACACCCTCGAAGAAACCAACGCCAACAGCACTGACAACACAAGCAACGAGACCGACGCCAAGCCGGCGGCCTGCAACCACACCGACGACACCGACGACGAGAACGAAACCGACGGAGAGCCCACAAAGCACTCCGACTACAAACCCGTAGACAGGTTTGACGCCTCGGCGGTGCACCACCTGAGCGGCATGTACCAGAACTGGTTTCTCGACTATGCCTCGTACGTTATACTGGAGCGCGCCGTCCCCCACATCGAGGACGGCCTGAAGCCCGTGCAACGGCGCATACTGCACTCGATGAAACGAATGGACGACGGGCGCTACAACAAGGTGGCCAACATCGTGGGCCACACCATGCAGTTCCACCCCCACGGCGACGCGTCGATAGGCGACGCCCTGGTGCAGCTCGGACAGAAAGACTTGCTTGTAGACACTCAGGGCAACTGGGGCAACATACTGACGGGCGACCGGGCCGCCGCGCCACGATACATCGAGGCCAGGCTGTCGAAATTCGCGCTCGACACGGTGTTCAACCCCAAGACCACCGACTGGCAGCTGAGCTACGACGGGCGCAACCGCGAACCGATAACGCTGCCCGTCAAGTTTCCGCTGCTGCTGGCACAGGGCGCAGAGGGCATTGCCGTGGGCCTGAGCTCGAAGATAATGCCGCACAACTTCAACGAGCTGTGCGACGCGGCCGTGAGCTACCTGCACGGCGAGGAGTTCAACCTGTACCCCGACTTCCCCACGGGCGGCAGCATCGACGTGAGCAAATACAACGACGGGCAGCGGGGCGGGACGCTCAAGGTGAGGGCAAAGATAGAGAAACTCGACAACAAGACGCTCGTAATACGCGAAATCCCCTACGGCAAGACCACCAGCACGCTCATCGACTCTATACTAAAGGCCATCGAGAAAGGAAAGATAAAGGCACGCAAGGTAGACGACAACACTGCCGCCGAGGTAGAGATTCAGGTTCACCTCGCGCCGGGAGTGTCGTCCGACAAGACGCTCGACGCCCTCTATGCCTTCTCCGACTGCGAGGTGAGCATATCGCCCAACTGCTGTGTCATTGCCGACGACAAGCCGCAGTTCCTCACCGTGAGCGACGTGCTGCGCAGCTCGGTAGACCGCACCATGGGCCTGCTGCGCCGCGAACTGGAGATTCGACGGGGCGAACTGCTGGAGCAACTGCACTTCTGTTCGCTCGAAAAGATATTCATCGAGGAGCGCATTTACAAAGACAAGAAGTTTGAAGAGGCCCCCGACGTCGACGCCGTATGCGAGCACATCGACAAGCGGCTCACGCCCTTCTACCCGCAACTGGTGCGCGAGGTGACGCGCGACGACATACTGCGCCTGCTCGAGATAAAGATGCAGCGCATACTGAAGTTCAACAAAGACAAGGCCGACGAGCTCATGGCGCGCCTCAAGGCCGAGATAGAGCAGATAGAGCGCGACCTGGCCAACATGGTCGAGGTGACGGCCAACTGGTTCCGCTTCCTCAAGGAAAAGTATGGCAAAGACCACCCGAGGCTCACGGAGATTCGCAACTTCGACACCATCGAGGCCACCAAGGTGGTCGAGGCAAACGAGAAACTGTACATCAACCGGCAGGAAGGCTTCATCGGCACGGGGCTGAAAAAAGACGAGTTTGTGTGCAACTGCTCCGACATCGACGACATAATCGTGTTCTACAAAGACGGCAAGTACAAGGTTGTGCGCGTGGCCGACAAGATTTTCGTTGGCAAGAACATACTGCACGTGGGCGTGTTCAAGCGCAACGACAAGCGAACCATATACAACACGGTATACCGCGACGGACGCAACGGCCCCTACTACATCAAGCGGTTCAACGTGACGGCCATGACCCGCGACCGCGAATACGACCTCACCAAGGGCACGCCGGGCTCAAAGGTGGTATACTTCACGGCCAACCCCAACGGCGAGGCCGAGGTGATAAAGATAACGCTCGAGCCAACCGAGGTGAAGCGGCGCACCAACATATTCTTCGACCGCGACTTCTCGAAGATTGCAATCAAGGGCCGCGCCGCACAGGGCAACCTGCTCACGAAGAAAGCCATCCACCGCATTGGGCTGAAGAGCCACGGCCACTCTACGCTCGGAGGGCGCAAGGTGTGGTACGACCCCGACGTAAACCGGCTGAACTATGACGACCACGGAAGGCTGCTGGGCGAGTTCCTCGACGACGACCAGATACTGGTGGTGCTCGAGGGGGGCGACTTCTATGCCACCAACTTCGACGCCAACAACCACTATGAGGACAACATTGCACGCATAGAGAAGTTCGACCCGCACAAGGTATGGACGGCTGTGCTCTACGATGCCGACAACGAGGGCTACCCATACGTCAAGCGTTTCTACATGGAAGCCACCAAGCGGAAGCAGAACTACCTGGGCGACAACCCCAACAGCCGCCAGGTGCTGCTCACAGACGTGGCCTTCCCGCGGCTGCAGGTGACCTTCGGAGGCAACGACGCCACCCGCCCGCCTATGGAGATTGACGCCGAACAGTTCATTGCCGTCAAGGGATTCAAGGCCAAGGGCAAGCGCATCACCACCTGGAACGTGGAAAGCATAACCGAACTGGAACCCACCCGGTTTCCCGAACCAGAAGAACAGCCAGACGACGACGACACCGACGACGAACAGCAGGAAAACCTTGACCCCGACGCCGGCAAGTCGCAACAGCAGGTAATCGACGAGATAAACGGACAACTTAGCCTCTTCAACGATGAAGATCTTTAGAATGGCCATGGCCGCCATGGCCGCCCTGCCGCTGTGCTCAGCCGCCCAGGAGGCAGACTCGACGGCATCAGCACGGATAACAACGGCCGCATACATGGTTGGCGCGGGCCGGACAAAGGTGCTCGACACCTATCTGTCGCAAGAGCATTTTGCCGGGCCGGGGTTCACTTTCCTGGCCACGGTGGAGCGGCAGCGCCCGGGCAGCCGCTGGCTGACGGCCATGCAGCACCAGGCCAACATATCGACAACGCGCGACCGAAGCCGACAGTCGCGCCAGCTGGAGGGCTCTTACAACTTCTACTGGGGGCGATACCACTGCTGGCAACTGGCAGCCGACAGGCTCACACTGATGGCCGGGGGAATGGTCGACGCCAACATAGGCTTCATATACAATACGGGCAACGGCAACAACCCGGCCCAGGCGCGGCTCCACCTCAACGTCATGCCGTCGGCGGCGGCCGCCTACAGGTTTTCGATCGGCAAATGCCGCATGGCCATACGCTACGAAGCGCAGCTGCCACTCATAGGCGTCATGTTCAGCCCCAACTACGGGCAGTCTTACTACGAGCTGTTCTCGCGCGGCAACTACGACCACAACGTGGTGCCCACAACGCTCGTCAGCGCCCCATGCCTGAGGCAGCAGCTCATGGCCGACGTCAACATCGGGCGCCGGACTACGCTCCGCTTCGGATATCTGGGCGACTACCTGCAGGCCGATGTCAACAACCTGAAGTCGCATGTCTATTCCCACCGCTTCATGATTGGCTTCGTCAAGCGGTTCAAACTAATAAGCTACCGCCCATGAAGCGCTTCATATCATACGTCATCATTGCCGTTGCCATGGCTGCAACGGTCACTTCGTGCGTCGACGAAGAGGAGTTCGACGACTCGCCCACGGGCAACTTCGAGGCCCTGTGGAAAATAATCGACGAGCACTATTGCTTCTTCGACTACAAGAAACAGGAATACGGGCTCGACTGGGACGATGTATACGCCAAGTACAGGGTGCGCATCAGCGACAACATGACGTCCGACCAACTGTTCGAGGTCATGGCCGACATGCTGTCGGAACTGCGCGACGGCCACGTCAACCTGTCGCGGGCGGCAGACTTCGCGCGCTATTGGAGCTGGAAAGAAGACTATCCCTCGAACTTCAGCGACACGCTGCAACGGCGCTACCTCGGCACAGACTACCAGATAGCGTCGGGCATAACATACCGCGTTCTCGACGACAACATCGGCTACATATACTACGAAAGCTTCAGCGACGCCATCGGCGAAGGCAACCTTGACGAAGTAATCAACAGGCTGATGCTGTGCAACGGCCTGATAATAGACATACGCAACAACGGCGGAGGCAACCTGACAAACGCCGAGAAACTGGCGGCGCGCTTCACCAACGAGGCTGTGCACGTGGGCTATATCTGCCATAAGACAGGGCCGGGCCACAACGACTTTTCAGAGAAGGAGGAACAATGGATTGAGCCTTCGTCAAACATGAGGTGGCAGAAAAAGGTTTGTGTGCTCACCAACAGGAGCGTCTACAGCGCCGCCAACGAGTTTGTGAAATACATGGCGTGCATGCCTTCGGTGACAATAGTGGGCGACAGCACCGGCGGCGGGGCCGGCCTGCCGTTCAACAACTCGCTGCCCAACGGGTGGGCAGTGCGCTTCTCGGCCTGCCCTATGTACGACACCGAGGGCCATACAACCGAGTTTGGCATAGCCCCCGACTATAAGGTGTCTATCACTGACGATGATTTCGACAAAGGCATCGACACCATTATAGAATTCGCCCGCAACCTGCTAAAAGAATAAAAAAGCCGGGATATATTTGCAATTTAAGCAAATTATTCTTAACTTTGCACCGCTAAAATGCGCTTGTGGCGGAATTGGTAGACGCGCCAGACTTAGGATCTGGTGTCTCGCGACGTGTAGGTTCGAGTCCTATCAGGCGCACCCTGTCAAGCCCTAAGTCTCGGTTCCGATGACTTGGGGCTTGATTGCGTATTATGATGCCGCCCAAACCAAGCCCACCCGATGAACACACAGGATTGCTGCCCGCCACGCCAAACGCCACCATTGCGCACGGAAGGCGCTACGGCCGCAACGGCCCGGGCGGGCGCCACAGGCGGGGCGGCAAAGCCATCCAACCGCATGCCGCCGCCAACCGGGGCTGTGGCATTGCGGCACACGCCGGGAGCCACAAGGCTAAAAGCGCCCGGAGCGATACTCCGACGGGGTGATGCCGAGGCGTGAACGCACATAACGGCTGAAATAAGACAACGACAAGAAGCCCAGGCGCTCGGCTATCGACGTGAGTGTAAGGTCGCGACGGGCCAGCAGCATCACCACCTCGCGCATGGCAAAGCGCTCTATCCAGTATGAGGCCGGCCTGCCACTGACACTGCGGCACACCTCGGTGAGGTAGTGGGGAGTGACGCAAAGGCGCGAGGCATAGGCGGCAACGCCATTGCGGGCCGTCGGGCCACCATCGTAAAGCATCGATATGAAGTCGCGCACAATCAAGGCCGCACGCTCCATGGGCTGCTGAAGGCTGTTGCTGCGGGCGTGAATGTCATACAGGTCGAGTATGTGCACCATGAGCAGGTGGCCCATCATCTCTTTGCGAAACAGGTGGCCGGGCCGCCCAACCCTGTCTGCCAGCAGACCCATCACCTCGCAACAGGTGCGGCACTGCGCCTCGGTAAGCCGCATGACCGGATTCTGCAGCAGCGACAGGTGGCCCACCAAGCCGTAATTGCTGCGCAGGGCCATCGAGGCCACAAACGCCTCCGACAGGCTCATGGCCATGCAATTGCAGTCGGCCGAGGCGCTGATGGGCGAGGCAAACGACGTGTCGGGCATTATGACATAGTCGCCGGCACCTACGTTATAGGCCACCCCGCCAAACGAAAAGCTCATGCCCCCGCCCAGGCAAAGCATGTGCAGCACCCGCCCTTGGCCCAGCCTGGGGTCATAGCCGCCGGCAATGTCTACAAACTCGATGCCGGCCATTTCCTCATCTTCTGCCAATCCCATTCCAACTTTGTCTTTATGTTTTATGCAAAAGCAACGCAAACGGGCTCCATGTGGGCTTGCCCCCCGGGTGCCGAGCGCTGCCTGCAGGCTGCAAAGATACGCCAAAACCACGAAAAGTGAAAATTTCGAGCCGCTTTTCATAACGCCCGTTTGCCCTGAACACAGTAACTTTGCCATGAAAACATAAATACATCCGACGATGAAAGAAACAAGACTGAACAACGGGGTGACTATGCCGGCCATAGGCTTCGGCGTCTACCAAATTCCACGTGAGCAAACAGAACAGGCCGTAACCGACGCCATCGAGGTGGGCTACCGCATGATTGACACCGCAGCCTCTTACTTCAACGAGCGCGAAGTGGGCAACGCCATACGCCGTTGCGGCGTGCCGCGCAGCCAGCTGTTCGTAACCACAAAGCTGTGGGTGCAAGACTACGAGTATGACGACGCCCTGAGAGCCTTCGACGCGTCGATGGACAGTCTGCAGACCGACTATCTCGACCTGTGGCTGCTGCACAAGCCATACGGCAATTACTATGCGGCGTGGCGCGCAGCCGAGCGACTATACAAGGAGGGGCGCATAAGGGCCATCGGCGTGACGAGCTTCTCTGACGAGAGGCTGCAAGACCTCTTCTTGCACAACGAGGTGAAACCGGCCGTCAACCAGATTGAGACAAACCCGCTTTTCCAGCAGAAAGCTTCAAACAAGTTCCTCAAGGGCGAGGGAATACAGCACGAGGCGTGGGCTCCATTCGCCGAAGGCCAGCGCGACATCTTCAACAACCCGAAGCTGAAGGCCATTGCCACCAACCACGGCAAGACCACGGCGCAGGTAGTGCTGCGCTGGCTCAACCAGCGGGGAATAGCCGTCATACCCAAGAGCGTGCGCCGGGAGCGCATGGAGGAGAACATCAGCATACTCGACTTCACGCTCTCCGACGTCGAGATGGAGGCCATATCGCTACTCGACACGGGCCGGAGCCCCATTTACGACGACAGCGACCTGAGCGTGACAAGATATATAGGCACACTGAAAATACACTGACCGAGATGAATACCCCAACACACTGAACAACGCCGCCACGCCCGGCCCGGCCAGCGGCGACGGCGGGCATGGACGGGAACGGTGGCGCAGGCTGGCGCCACCGATTCTGTTATATCTATACAAACACAAGTAATGCGTCTACCGGCGGGAGGCGCCAAAATTGCTAATTTTGCCGGCGCAAACAAACAAAAGGCTCATGACAATGGCAACAGAGAAAGAAAACACAACAACAGACATCTTCGAGAAAGACCTCTCGGGGGCTATGGTGTCGCCCCTCGAACCGGGCTACGACCGGCTAATCGGCGCCATTTTCGACACCATGAAGACGGCATACGAACTGAACGAGGGCTACCACACGCCCGACGAGGTGCGCTCATACCTCTCGCGCATCACCGGGCGCGAGGTAGACCCAAGCGTAACGCTGCTCCCGCCATTCTATGTCGACTATGGCAAAAACATCAGAATAGGCAAGAACTGCTGGATTCAGCAGGGCTGCACGTTCTTCGACCGCGGTGGCATAACGCTCGGCAACGGCGTGTTCATAGCCCCAAAGGTAAACCTGATTACCATCAACCACGACTCCGACCCGGCCAACCGGAGCGCCACCTACGGCCGCCCCATCGTCATTGAAGACAAGGTGTGGATAGGCATCGGGGCAACGGTGCTGCCCGGGGTGACCATCGGCTACGGCTCTATAGTGGGGGCCAACAGCGTGGTGACGCACGATGTGCCGCCAATGACTGTGGTTGGCGGCAACCCGGCACGCTTTATCAAGAAAATAGTGACCGGCGGGGGCGACAGCGCCGACTGACACCCGGCGACACCCGGAGGGCCGGGCCGCAGCACGCCGCAGCCCTCGCGCCACAGCCGGCAGTCAGGCCACTGCGCCCTATGCGGGCCGGCAAGCCAAGCGGCCCCGGGGCGGCTGCCACCTGCCGGCAGGCAGCAGAGGGCGACAACCACAGATACCATTGCGCCATACGGCCCGTCTTGCAATGCAAGACGGGCCGTATGGCATCTCGGTACAGGCCGTTCGGCGTGGCCCGGCGCCCCTTCATCCCTGCCCGGCCATCAAGAACGGCAAGATTGCATGCCGAGGGCCCGGCGCCACGTCACTTGCGGCGCTCCCTGTACTGGCGGGGCGACATGCCCAGCGTCTTTCGCACATAAGTACCGAAAAACGAAGGGTTGGGGAAGCCCAGCTCGTTGCATATCTCCTTCATGCTCTTGTCGGTGTCGTTGAGCAGCCTAAGTATGTCGTTCGACACGAAATTGCTTATCAGTTTCAGGGCCGTCATGCCGCTCACCTGCTTGCATACGGCCGAAAGATACTTGGGCGTGATGCACAGTTTGTCGGCATAGAAGGCCACACTGCGCGGCCGAGGATATGTAGACGACAGCAGGCCGATGAAGTCGCGGAACACCTTCTCGGCCGAATGGCGCGGCCGTTGCTGCGGGTCGAGGAAACGCTCGAGCAGCCCGTAAAAATCGTATAGGCAGGCCTGGAACAGGGTTTCAACCAGTTTCTTGCCGTAACGGCGGTCTTGGCGGTTTATCTTGGCCTTTATTATGTCATAGTACATCTTGAACGACTGCGCCTCAGACGGCTCGAGCCTCAGCACCGGATTCTTGCTCAGAAAGAGTATCGCGTTCCACAAGTCGCCGCTGTTCATCTGCGACAGCTGCTGCACATAGTCCTTCGACATGCAGATGCAGCACCCGCAGATGTCGCCGCTGGTCTCGCTCCGCGATATGGTCATGCCCGGCAGGCACACCAGCAAGTCGTATGTCGACACTTCGTGCTCAACGCCATCGATGGTCAGTGTGGCGTGGCCACTCTGGCACAGGCTCAGCAGCAGGGCGTCGATGTTGACGTTCCTCACGGTGGTCATCCTGTCTGTGCTCTCAAACAGGGCCACCCCCTCGTCACTATAGGCTGCCTTCTCGCTCAATTTCCTGTTGTTCAGCATTTCCGAAACTTTGTCTGTGTTCATTATTTCTTCTCCTATCCGGATGCAAAATAAGTCATATTTTACCACAAAGCCGTGTTTTACAATGCTATATTAGTGTCTAATTTTACCTCATTTGCTCTGATATGGAAAAATTAAACACTATTGAGGAACAAGCCCGGCGACATATATCACACTATTGGCACATTTTTGCAGCCCAAACAAACCAACCAACGCAATGAAAAATATGAACAAGAAATGCTATCCATTGCTACTCTCCGCAGCACTGCTGGCGGGCGCCTGCAACGACGCCGGGCAAGGAGAGAGCGCAGCCGGCGGGCCGGTATGTGTGAAGACCATGGCCGTGGCGGCCCCCACGGGGTATGCCCCCGACGAATACCAAGGCACGGTGGAAGAGGCCAACGGCACCGACCTGAGCTTTGCCACCATGGGCACTGTGAGCTCAATCAGGGTGAACATGGGCGACAGGGTGGCCAAGGGGCAGCTCATAGCCACCCTCGACGCCACAACGGCACGCAGCACCCACGAGGCCGCCCTGGCCGCCCTGGCACGGGCCGACGACGCCTTCGGGCGCATGAGGCAGCTGCACGACAGCGGCAGCCTGCCCGAAATGAAATGGGTTGAGGCGCAGAGCAGCCTCAGGCAGGCCCGGGCTGCCGAACAGGCAGCGCGCAAGCAGCTGGCCGACTGCCGGCTCACGGCCCCGTTCGGCGGCGTGATAGCCGCCAAGATGGCCGATGCGGGCCGGAACGTGATGCCCGGCACGCCCGTGGCCCGGCTCGTGTCGGCCGGCAGGCAGCAGGTGCGCATGTCGGTGCCCGAGGCCGAAATAGGGCAGATAAATGTCGGCGACAAGGGCCGCATCGACGTGGCCGCCCTCGGAGGCAAGAGCTACCGGGCCACCGTCACCGAGAAAGGCGTCACCGCCAATGCCCTGTCGCGCTCGTACGACGTGAGGCTCAAGGTGGACAACGCCGACAGCCGGCTGCTGCCGGGCATGGTGGTCAGCGTTACGCTAAGCAGCCGCGGCGCAACGGGCTACCCGGTGGTGCCGGCAGGAATAGTGCAGATTGACGAGCGCAACAAAACGTTTGTATGGGTGGTAAGCGACGGCAAGGCTGCCCGGCGCGACATCAACTGCGGCGAATACGTGGGCGACGGGGTGACGGTGACGTCGGGGCTGAAAGCCGGCGAGCGCGTCATCGTCGAGGGAAGCCAGAAGGTGTGCAACGGCACAAAGGTTAAGACAATTTGACAACTGCACCACTCTACGACAAAAAGCAATACATGATGGAAAACAAAAAGCGTAATTTCGTTGAATGGGCCATGCACTACAGGCAGATCATAATATTGCTGACGTGCTGCCTCATGGCCTTCGGCATCTACAGCCTGCCGCAGATGCGCAAGAACGAATTCCCCGACTTCACCATAAGGCAGGGCATGGTGGTGGCCGTGGCGCCCGGCAACAGCGCCCGGGAGATGGCCGAGCAGGTGGCCAAACCCCTCGAAGAGTACATCTTCAGCTACAAGGAGGTGAAGAAAGAGAAGACTTTCTCGCAGAGCCGCGACGGCATAGTGTACATCCAAGTGCAGCTCAACGACGACATAAACGACAAGGACGCCTTCTGGAGCAAGTTCAAGCACGGAGTGGCAACGTTCAAGTCGCAGCTGCCCGACAACGTGCTCGCCCTGCAGGTGCTCGACGACTTCGGCGACACCTCGGCGCTGCTCATTGCCATGGAGAGCGACGACAAGACCTACCGCGAGCTCAACGAATACATGGATAGGCTGCAAGACCGGCTCAGGCTAATCCCGTCTGTGGGGCGGATGACGGTCAGCGGCATGCAGAAAGAGCAGATTTCGGTATATGTAGACAACGCAAGGCTGACGAAATACGGCCTGTCCGACCGCATGCTCGCCGCCAAGCTGATGCAGAAGGGCTTTGCCACGAGCGGCGGCCGGCTGCAGACCGACGTGCAGGTGCAGCCCGTCTACGTGGCACGGTCGCTCAACGCTGTGCGCGACGTCGAGCAAATGGTTGTCTACGCCGACCCGAAGGGCAACATAGTAAGGCTGAAAGACGTGGCCAGGGTGGCCAGGGAATACCCCAAGGCCGACAGTTACATAACATACAACGGCAAGAAATGCCTGCTGCTGTCGGTAGAGATGAAGAAAGGGCAGGACATTGTCAAGATGGGCAACGACGTCAACAGGGCCACCGAAGAGTTCAGGTCGGAGCTGCCTTCCGATGTGGGCATCTACCGCATCACCGACCAAAGCCGGGTGGTAAGCGACAGTGTGGCCACCTTCCTGCGCGAACTGGCCATAGACATCGTGGCTGTCGTCATAGTGGTAATGCTGCTGCTGCCGCCAAGGGTGGCGCTGGTGGCCGCCTCGACCATACCCATCACCATATTCATATCGCTGGGCCTGCTCTACTGTTTCAACTTCGAGCTGAACACGGTGACGCTGGCCGTGCTCGTGCTGACGCTCGGCATGATTGTCGACAACTCTATCGTCATCATCGACAACTACCTCGAGAAGATTGGCGAGGGCATGTCGCGCTGGCATGCCTCGATAGAGAGCACCACCCATTTCTTCAAGTCCATACTCTCGGCAACGCTCGCCATAAGCATCACTTTCTTCCCGTTCCTCTTCACAACGACGGGAATGATACACGACTTCCTGCTCACTTTCCCGTGGGCCATCACCGCCGTGCTGGGCGTGTCGCTGCTGGTTGCCACGCTGCTCGTACCGTTCTTGCAGTTCTGGTTCATACGCAAGCCGATGCAGCACGGGCAGAAGTCGTTCTCGGTGCTCGACCTGCTGCAGCGCCACTACAACCGGCTCATAGGCTTCTGCTTCCGCTGGCCAAAGGCCACGGTGGCCGCCGGACTGGCCACCGCCGTTGCCGGCATCATGCTCATAGACACATTGCCACAGCAGATGATGCCCACGGCCGACCGCAACCAGTTTGCCGTGGAGATATACCTGCCGTCGGGGGCGGCCATCGAACGCACGGCAAGGGTGGCCGACAGCCTGGAGCACATACTGCGACGCGACCCGCGCGTGGTGTCGGTGGCATCGTTCAAGGGATGCTCTTCGCCACGGTTCCAAAACAGCTACGCCCCGCAGATAGGCGGAACCAACTACGCCCAGTTCATTGTGAACACCACGGGGGTGGACGAAACCATCGAACTGCTCGACGAATACACGCCACGCTGCCATGCGGCCTTCCCCGATGCGCTCGTCAGGTTCAAGCAGCTGAGCTACAGCGAAGCCGTCTACCCGGTGGAGTTCAGGCTCAGCGGCAACGACTGGGACTCGCTGCGCACCGATGCCGGCAAGCTGCTGGCGATGATGCGCGCCATGCCCGAGCTGACGCTGGCACACTCTGACAACGACGAACCGCTGCCCACGGCAATGGTGAAGCTGAAGGAAGACGAGGCCGCACGCCTCGGGGTGAGCAACACCACCGTGGAGACCACGCTGGCACTGCGCTACGGCGACGGACTGCCGGTGGCCAAGGTGTGGAACGGCGACTACGACCAGAACGTGGTGATAAAGGGCGAACACGCCGACAGCGCCCTGCCGCGCGACCTGGGCAACGAGCCCATACCGGTGGCCGGAGGGCTCGGCGACGTGCCGCTGAGGCAGGTGGCCACCGTGACGCCCGCGTGGCAGGAGGGCCGGATGGTGCGCCGCAACGGCGTGTACACCATTACGGTGATGGCCGACCTGCGCCGCGGCGAGAACGGCATGGAGCAGATGCAGCGCATAACCGAGCTGCTGCCCACGCTGAACCTCTCGGCCGGCACCACGGTGGCACCCGGAGGCGACGTGGAAGACACCAACGAGAAGATTCCGCCCATACTCGCCGGACTGGGCATAGCGGCCGTGGTGATACTCTTCGTGCTCATAGCCCACTTCAAGAAGGTAGGCCCGTCGCTGCTGCTGTTTGCCTCTATGCTGCTGTGCCTGTTCGGAACGTCGCTCGGTGTGATCATCCAGGGCGTCGACTTCGGCGTGACTTGCTTCCTCGGCATCGTGGCACTGATGGGCATCATCGTGCGCAACGGCATCATAATGTTCGACTATGCCGAAGAGCTCAGGGCCAAAGAGCACATGCACGTGCGCGATGCCATCTACCAGTCGGCACGCCGCAGGATGCGACCCATATTCCTGACGTCGGCCGCGGCGTCGATGGGGGTGATACCGATGATACTTGGCAAGAGCGGGCTTTGGATGCCAATGGGCACCGTGATTTGCTA
Source organism: Marseilla massiliensis (assembly GCF_016899955.1). GTDB lineage: Bacteria > Bacteroidota > Bacteroidia > Bacteroidales > Bacteroidaceae > Prevotella > Prevotella intestinigallinarum. Next base: position 209,707 of record NZ_JACJJL010000002.1, read on the forward strand.
CGGCACACTGATAACCATGGTGTTGCTGCTCACGGTGCTGCCCGTGGCATACTACATCTGCTTCCGCGGCTCTACCAAACGGCGCGCCAAAGCCCTTGAGCTGGAGTCGATGTGACGCCGGGGCTGATGCCTCACGGCGGATTGGCTCAATCTTTATACAACAATAAACATTAATGGTAATGACAATGAAAACTGCATACAGACTGCTCATGGCCGCCGCCACGATAACGGCGTGGGGGCAGGCCGGCACTATGGCGGCACAAAACAGGCTCACGCCCGAGAGTTGCGTGGAAATGGCGCTGGGCAACAATGCGCGCACAAAAAGGGCCGCCAACGAACTGGACATGGCGCGCGAGGGGCGCAAAGAGGCCCTCACCCACTACTTCCCCACGGTAAACGCATCGGGCGCGGGCTTCATGGCCGACAAGGGAATGATAAGCCTCGACATCGCACCGGGCATGGGAATGTCGATGATGAAAAACGGCATCGTGGGCGGGGTGACGGCCACGCAGCCGGTATTCGCCGGCGGACAGATTGCCAACGCCAACAGGCTGGCCAAGGTGAACGTCGAGAAATACGGGCTCATGAACCGCCAGGCCGAAAACGAGGTGAGGCTCACGGCCGAGAGCTATTACTGGCAAGTGGCGGTGCTGAAAGAGAAGCTGCGCACCATCGCTACCGTAGAGAGGCAGCTGGAACGCCTCGACAAAGACGTCGAAGCATCGGTAAGGGCCGGTGTTTGCACCCGCAACGACTTGCTGCAGGTGAGGCTCAGGCGCAACGAGATGGCCAGCACGAGGCTTACCGTGGCCAACAACCTGGCCCTGTCGAAACGACTGCTGGCTCAATACATCGGGCTGACGCCGGCCGACAGCATCGACGTGGCCTTCAACGCCGCCACCGACACGGTGGCAGCGGCGCCCGACGCTCTCTACGCCGACCCTGCAGCAGCCTTGTCGGCCACGCCCGAATACGGACTGCTGCAGGCACAACTGGCGGCCTCGAAGCTCGAGCGGAAGATGGCAACAGGCAAGAGGCTGCCGACGGTGGCCGTGGGCGGTGGGTATATGTACGACAACCTGACCGACCGCGACAAGCCGTTCTGGATGGGGTTTGCCACGGTCAGCGTGCCGCTGTCTGACTGGTGGGCCGGCAGCCACGACATAAGGAAACAGAAAAAGGCCGTGGCCAACTCTGAGATTCAGCTCAACGACCAGAGCCAGCTGCTGATGATAAGGATGCAGGGCGCCTGGGACGAGCTCAACGAGGCCTACAGGCAGATAGGCATTGCAAGAAGCTCGATAGAGCAGGCAGACGAGAACCTGCGCCTAAACCAAGACTACTACAGGGCGGGCACCGCCACAATGAGCGAGCTGCTCGACGCCCAGGCCATCTACAGGCAAAGCTGCGACAGCTATGTGGAGGCCAGGGCGAAATATGAAATAAAGAAACGCGAATACTTGCAGGCCACCGGAAGGTGACCCGTGGCGGCCGATAAAGGCCGGGCTACAGGCCGGATTGCACAACAGCTGAATGCGGGCCTGATTGAAAGACGGACCGTCCTGCACGTCGGGACGGCCCGTCTTGGCAGCCGACACAGCGCATGCCGCTGCCCGGGAAAGGCCGTTTCACGCCAATGCGGCTGTGCGGCAACCGGCTGCCGGCCGCCAAGGCGCCTGCCACGACATGCTTTCCATGCCTCTCGGACGCCAGCCTCCAACAGGCACCCGCCGGCAGCCGCATGGCCCCTATGCCGTCGGCCGTGGCCATGGCGGCGGGGCTACGATGCGGCGCAGGCCAACTGTCAGAACTCGGCCGACTTCGGCGTACGCGGGAACGGTATGACGTCGCGTATGTTCTGCATGCCGGTCACGAAGAGAATGAGGCGCTCGAAGCCCAAGCCGAATCCGCCGTGGGGGCACGACCCGTACTTGCGCGTGTCGAGATACCACCACATGTCCTTCATTGGTATGTTGCGGCTCTGTATCTCGCCGAGCAGCTTGTCGTAGTTCTCCTCGCGCACACTGCCGCCGATGATTTCGCCAATCTGCGGGAACAGCACGTCGGTGCCCTGCACGGTCTTCCCGTCTTCGTTTATCTTCATGTAGAAGGCTTTTATCTCCTTCGGGTAACCGTGCATTATCACCGGCTTGCGGAAATGTTCTTCCACAAGGAAGCGCTCATGCTCGCTGGCCAGGTCCATGCCCCAGCTCACCGGGAACTCAAACTTATGGCCTGCGGCCACAGCCTCTTCCAGAATCTTTATTCCCTCGGTGTACGACAGGCGCACAAACGTGTCGCCCAGCACCGAGTTGAGGCGCTCTATGAGCGTCTTGTCTATCATCTTGTTGAGGAACTCGAGGTCGTCCTTGCAGTTGTCGAGCGCCCAGCGCACGCAATACTTTATGAAATCCTCCTCGAGGTCCATCAGGTCGTCCTGGTCGATGAAGGCCACCTCGGGCTCAATCATCCAGAACTCGGCCAGGTGGCGCGGCGTGTTGGAGTTCTCGGCGCGGAACGTCGGGCCGAAGGTATATATGGCCCCGAGCGCCGTGGCGCCGAGCTCGCCCTCGAGCTGGCCGCTCACCGTGAGCGAAGTCTGCTTGCCGAAGAAGTCGTCGTCGTAAGTTATCTTGCCGTCCTCGCCCTTCTTGAGGTCGTACAGGTTCTTCGTCGTGACCTGGAACATCTGGCCCGCCCCCTCGCAATCGCTCGCGGTGATGAACGGGGTGTGGAAATAGAAGAAGCCATGGTCATGGAAATACTTGTGTATGGCGATGGCCATGTTGTGGCGTATGCGCATCACGGCACCGAAGGTGTTGGTGCGCAGGCGCAAGTGGGCATACTGACGCATGTACTCAAAGCTCTGCCCCTTCTTCTGCATGGGGTAATCGCTGCCGCAGAGACCGTAGATCTCGATCTCGCGGCACTGCAGCTCGACAGCCTGGCCGGCGCCCTGGCTCTCTACGAGCTCGCCGTTGACAGAGATGCAGGCGCCCGTTGTCACCTGCTTCAACAGCTCCTGGTCGAACGCTGCAGGGTCTACCACAATCTGCACGTTCTTTATGGTGGAACCGTCGTTCAGGGCGATGAAGTCTACTGCCTTGCTGCTTCGGTGGGTGCGCACCCACCCTCTGACGTTAACCAAAGAGCCGAAGTCTGTGCGCGACAGCACATCCACGACTTTTGTTCTTTTTATGCTTTGCATTGTAACTTCCTGATAATTGGTTTATTCATAAGATCCCATGCGCAGGCGCACAACCTCTTCCTCGGTGAGGTAACGCCAGTCGCCACGGCGCAGGCCCTTCTTTGTCAACCCGGCAAACTGCACGCGGTCGAGCTTGGTAACCCTGTAGCCGAGCTTCTCGAATATGCGGCGCACGATGCGGTTCTTGCCGCTGTGAATCTCGATGCCCACCTGCTTCTTGTCCACGGGGTCGGCATACTGCACGTCGTCGGCCTTTATCTCGCCGTCTTCGAGCGTGATTCCGTCGCGTATCTGCTGCAAGTCGTGTGCCGTGACGTTCTTGTCAAGATGCACATGATATATTTTCTTCTTGAGGAACTTGGGGTGTGTGAGCTTGCTGGCCATGTCGCCGTCGTTGGTGAGCAGCAGCACGCCAGTGGTATTGCGGTCGAGCCTGCCCACGGGATAGATGCGCTCGGGGCAAGCGTTCTTCACAAGGTCCATCACGGTCTTGCGCTGCTGCGGGTCGTCGCTTGTGGTAACATAGTCCTTGGGCTTGTTGAGCAGCACGTAGACCTTCTTCTCAAGCGACACCGGCTGGTCGTGGAACTTCACCTCGTCCGACCGCAGCACCTTGGTGCCCAGCTCGGTCACCACGGCGCCATTTACCGTCACTACACCTGCCTGTATGAATTCGTCGGCCTCGCGGCGGCTGCACACACCTGCATTTGCCAGGTACTTGTTGAGTCGCATGGGCTCGTTGGGGTCGATGCTGTCGTCCTTATAGTCGATGCGCTTCTTGAAACCGGCTTTGGGGTTCGGCGCGAAGCCCCCGCCTTGCTGGCGGAAGCCGCCCTGGCGGTTGTTGTAGCCGCCACGCTGCTGGTAGCCCCCCTGTCGGTTGTTGCCATAGCCCTGCCGGCCGCCGGCGTTGTATCCGCCGCGCTGCTGGTAGCCGCCCTGGCGGTAGTTTCCGTAGCCCTCGCCCTCGTTGTTGTAGTTCTGCTGGTATCCTCCGGGGCGGTTGCCTCCGTAGTTGCCGCGCTGCTGGTAGCCACCCTGGCGGTTGCCTCCGCCGTAGTTGCCGCGCTGCTGGTAACCGCCCTGGCGGTTGTTGTAGCCGCCACCCTGCTGGTAGCCTCCGCGGTTGCCGTATGACGGGCGCTGCTGGTAGCCTTCCTCGCCCTGGGCCTGGCCGGCGTTGTAGCGCGGGCGGTAGCCTTTGTTGTTATCGTTGTTGCCATAACGGGGACGGTACTGCTGCCTTGCGGGGCTCGACTGCAATCCGGCGCCGAAGCCCTCGGGGCGGAATCCGCCTTCGTCATTGCTGTTCTTGCTGCTGTAGCCGCCGCGCTCCTGGTTGTAAGGGCGCTGCGTATGGATGCGCGGACGCGGGGAACGCCCCGGCGCGCGGAACTTGGGATAGTCACCCGACTGCCCTGCCGCCTGATAGCCCTCACGGCTTCCGGCACTCTGCTCTGCAGACTTCTCTTCCTGTTTCTTCTCGTTTTCTAATTCCATAATGATAAAATTGTTTATTAAGCCCGGCCTCACGGCCTTTGTTGTTGGTTACATGCGGCGGGGTAAACCGCCATTGTTCATTCTCTCTATGCTTGTGCCGGCCGCCGTGCGGAGGCCTTCGCACTGATCGGTGTGTTCAGATGCCCGTATAGTTGTATGGCGTTATGGCCATGAGCTCGGCCTTGACGCTGTCGCTGACGTCCAGCCCGCCGATGAAGTCGTGTATGGACTCCTCGGTGATGGCGGCATTGGTGCGTGTCAGCGCCTTGAGGGCTTCGTATGGATGGGGGTAGGCCTCGCGCCTGAGCACGGTCTGTATGGCCTCGGCCACCACAGCCCACGTGTTGTCGAGGTCTTCTTTCAGCTTGGCCTCATTGAGTATCAGCTTGCGCAATCCCTTCAGTGTGCTCTCGAAAGCGATGACGCTATGCCCCATGGGCACGCCGACGTTGCGCAGCACAGTGGAGTCGGTGAGGTCGCGCTGCAGGCGGCTCACGGGCAGCTTACGGGCGAGGAACTGCAACAGGGCGTTGGCCACGCCGAGGTTGCCCTCGCTGTTCTCGTAGTCTATGGGGTTGACCTTGTGCGGCATGGCGCTCGACCCCACCTCGCCGGCCTTTATCTTCTGCTTGAAATACTCCATCGAGATGTACATCCAGAAGTCGCGGTCGAGGTCGATGACTATGGTGTTGATGCGCCTCATGGCATCGAACACGGCCCCGAGCCAGTCGTAGTTGCTTATCTGGGTGGTGTACTGCTCGCGCGCCAGCCCGAGCTTACCGGCCACGAAGCTGTCGCCAAACTGCTTCCAGTCGTACTGCGGATAGGCCACGTGGTGGGCGTTGTAGTTGCCAGTGGCGCCGCCGAACTTGGCCGTCAGGGGCACGGCCTTGAGCGAGGCCAGCTGCTGCTCGAGCCTGTAGACGAACACCATTATCTCCTTGCCAAGCCTTGTGGGCGAGGCGGGCTGGCCGTGGGTCTTGGCCAGCATGGGCACGTCTTTCCACTCATCGGCGTATTGGCGCAACTGGGCTATGAGCTCCTCGACGAGCGGATAGTACACGTCGGCCAGGGCGTCCTTTACCGACAGCGGCACGCTGGTGTTGTTGATGTCTTGCGAGGTGAGCCCGAAGTGGATGAACTCCTTGTAGGCGTCGAGCCCGCCAATCTTGTCGAGCTGCTCCTTGATGAAGTATTCCACTGCCTTAACATCGTGGTTTGTCACCTTCTCTATTTCCTTGACGCGGCGCGCATCGGCCTCCGAGAAGTCGGCATAGATGGCGCGCAGGCGGCCGAAAAGGCCGTGGTCGAAAGTGGCCAGCTGGGGCAGCGGCAACTCGCACAGGGCGATGAAGTATTCTATTTCGACGCGCACCCTGTAGCGGATGAGCGCATATTCTGAGAAATAGGCGGCCAGCGGCTCCGTCTTCCCGCGGTAGCGGCCGTCAATGGGCGATATAGCTGTCAGTGCGTCTAATTCCATTGTGTTATACCCTTGTATATATTTTGAGGCCACAAAGTTAATCATTATATTCGACTTAACCGAAAAACAACCGATAAAATTTGCCGGGGCACAAAAAAAGATTCTGCCAACCGCGATGCGGTGCAGAATCTTCCGTTGTGGGCGCTGAGGGATTCGAACCCCCGACCCTCTGCTTGTAAGGCAGATGCTCTAAACCAGCTGAGCTAAGCGCCCGTGCTTCTTGTAAGCGGGTGCAAAGGTAATCACTTTTTCCGAAACGCCAAAACTTTTTCGGGAAAAATTTGCATCCGCCTGCAAAAAGTTGCAAAAACGACGCTCCGGCGCCTCCGCAACGCCTGCTCACGGTGGCCACGGCCCCACCGGATGGCCGCCGGCCTGGCGGCGCACGGCGGCGCCAGGGGGCCACCCCGCCGCAAGGCCACGCAACAGGCCCCGTTTCAGGCTGCCGCAAGGCCCGTCTGGCACGCCAGCGGCGGCCGTTTTGCAAGTCCGCCCCACACGCGGGCGGAAAACAGCTGTGGCACAACGCGTTGCGCGGCAGGCGGAAGGGCGCAACAGCCACCCGCCGCCAGCCCGCCTCCGGCCCCGCCGGCCACCGGCCCACGCGATGCCCACGGCAACACCACCCGATACCCCAGAGCCGCCCCAAAATGGCCTCGCACACGCGCCCGCAATGCATCTTTTGCCCGAAAGATTTGCCAGTGTTGCACATTTGTTGTAATTTTGTGCCGCAAATACAACATCATTTAATTTGGAACTACAATGACTCACAACTTATTGCAAGGCAAGCGCGGCATTATCTTCGGCGCGCTCAATGAAGAATCCATAGCATGGAAAGTAGCTGTAAGGGCCGTGGAAGAAGGCGCAAGGATAACTCTGAGCAACACCCCGATGGCCCTGCGCATGGGAACGCTCAACGAACTGAGCGAGAAACTGGACGCCCCCATCGTGGCTGCCGACGCCACCAGCGTGGAAGACCTGGAGAAGGTGTTCAGCGAGTCGGTGAAGCTGCTCGGCGGAAAGATTGACTTCGTGCTCCACTCCATAGGCATGAGCCCCAACGTGCGCAAGCACCGCACGTATGACGACCTGGACTACGGATACCTGCAGAAGACGCTCGACATATCGGCAATATCATTCCACAAGATGCTCCAGGTGGCCAAGAAGCAGGACGCCATAGCTGAATACGGCTCGGTGGTGGCACTGACATACGTGGCTGCGCAGCGCACTTTCTTCGGATACAACGACATGGCCGACGCCAAGAGCATGCTCGAGAGCATAGCCCGCAGCTTTGGCTACATCTACGGCCGCGAGAAGAACGTGCGCATAAACACCATCTCGCAGTCGCCCACGCCCACCACGGCCGGAAAGGGCATCAAGGACATGGACAACCTGATGGACTTTGCCAACAAGATGTCGCCGCTCGGCAATGCCACGGCGGAAGACTGCGCCAACTATTGCGTGATGATGTTCTCTGACTTCACACGCAAGGTGACCATGCAAAACCTGTATAACGACGGCGGTTTCTCGTCGATGGGCATGAGCCTGCGCGCCATGAACCAGTATGCCAAGGACCTGGCACCCTACGAAGACGAGAACGGCAAGATAATTTACGGATAAAGCCCACTGCCGCCACGCCCACAGCAACGGGCGAGCGGCACGGTTTTGGCCTCTGACCGGGGCGCGCCCCATGGCCTGAACGGCCAGGGCGACACCACACAAAGAAAGCGGCAACCACCCGGAAATACGGATGGTTGCCGCTTTTGGCTCACTAAATTAATCCAGGAGGCTTTTTGGTAGTTAAGGAGTTAGGAAGTAAAGGAGTTAAGACAATAGCATTTGACTATCTTCCTGCAACACTTTCGCCATGCTCCCAAGGCACCAATGTTTCCAAAACTATTGTCTGCACTCCTGTCTCCAGCCAACCGTCTCCTAAATATACACTAAATATTGTTTGCACTCCTGCCTCCTGTCTACCGTCTACTAAATATACACTAAACTATTGCCTGCACCCCTGTCTCCTGTCTACCGTCTCCTAAATATACACTAAACTATTGCCTGCACTCCTGTCTCCTGTCTACCGTCTACTAAATATACACTAAACTATTGTCTGTACTCCTGTACTCCTGCACTCCTGTACTCCTAAAATAGCCCCATGTGTTTATCGGGTTTCACAGCTTTGCCGTATGCATTGGCAGCCACGTGTATGTGCAGCCAGCCGCCGATGCCTGTCACGGCATGGATGGCAACCGCGCCCGCTGCATGCCGGCGGCAAGGCAACAGCCTGCCCAATTGCGCTTGCGGGGGCGCGACAGCTCAAGCAAGCCGCGGCCGCGCCACGGCGGTCAGCGGGCAAACGAGCCCTTGCGCACCGGGCCCGACCGGGCTTTGCGCAAGTCGGCCATGCGCGTCTTGGCGGCCATGGGCGCGCCCCTGGTGCCGTTGATGTAAGGTGTCCAGTCGAATCCCGACGTGGCCGTGTAGGCAAAGCCAAACTGCTGGGTGCCGTAAAGCACCGTCCCGGTGAAACGGGTGTCGGTGAGCGCATAGTTGTTGAATACGGCGCGGGGCAGCGAGTTGCCGTCGGCGTCGGCCACATAGTTTACCACTATCACCCCTCCGGTCTGCGTCCATGTGAACGGACTGTAAGCATAGTTGTCGCGCGGGCTGTATATGTTGTAGTCGAGCTGGGTGCCTTCGCCGTTTGACGCAAACTCGCACACGGTGGCATAGTTGTCGCCGGTCTGGCCAAGCACGGCCTGGTAGTACCCGTTGATTGCGCCTTCCCACTGCCCCACGAGCGGGTTGTCGGTGTCGTCGGGGGCCTGGCCGTTGTTGGCCACGAGCGGTATGCCGTCTACATACAGGTGGTTGTCGGCATAATAGTATTCCATCTCGCCCTTGCTGCCGTCCGACTTGTAGACCACGGTGAGCCGCTTCGAGTTGGCCCGCCACGTGAAATCGTCGCCGGTGGTCTGCCCGTTGTTCACCGACTTGAAGCTGCCGGTGCGGTCGTCGCGCAGCACGAGGTAGAACGGCTTGCTGGGGTCGTCGTCGGATACGTAGCTCCCCACGAGGTTTTTCTCATATTCGTTGAGGGCCCCGTCGTTGCCCCCGCCACCCGGGCGCCACCCGGGCGGGTCATAATAATCGTCGCCGCCGTCGCAGGCAGCAAACAGCAATGGCACCATGGCCACCATAAGGATTGAAAGAATCTTTCTCATGACATTATTATATTATAAGTAGCTATTCAAAATTAACCGATACAATAGACCTTGCAGGTGTCCTCTATATCTTTGCCACCATCTTGTGTGCTCTTTCGGGCCGCATACAAAAGTCTCTTCGGTCGCGTAGCCCGCTACGTTCTCTCTTCGGACTTTGGCATGCATCTCCGAAATAGCGCACAATTTGATGGCAATTAATTATGAACACCTACTTAGCTGTTACCCTTTGTCTGGGGCCGCCCGGCCGCACACCCCGCGCCCCCGGCGCAAGCCGCGGCAGGCGGCGCAGGCCTGCGCCGCCCCGGCTTCGGGCTTCGTGCGCCCCATCGCCCAAGGCGCTGACAGGCCCTGAGACGGCCTTTGCCCATGGTCAGCCGGATGGGGTATGGCTTTTGAGGCCGTTGCTTACGTTTGCCGATGAGCATAGCGGGCTATGCCCCTTGGCGGATGGACAGACATGGCCCGACAGCCACTCCGGGCGGCTGGGCGTGAAACGCCTGCCTGGCAAAACCAAGGGCGGGCCTCAGTCCTTCAGCGAGTAGGTCACTGTAATCACTCCGCGCACATTCTTTATGTAAGGGGTGTTGGCGTCGCGGTCGTCGATGGAGAACTGCCCTTGCGATGCCGACATTATCTTGCCCAGCTCGCTGCTGCTGTTGTCGGCAAACTGCTGAGCCGTCTTCTCGGCGTTCTTGATGGCCTCCTCCATCATCTCTGGCTTCATTTTCTGGAACGACACATACTCGTAGGTAACACCGTTGCCGTATCCGCCGTCGACCACGGCCACGCCCTGGCGGAGCAATTCGCCCTGGCGGGCTATGATGCCGCGCACGAGCTTGACGTTGTGCGACGTCACCGTGACCGTCGACGTGATGTTGTAGCGGTAGCGGTGGTTGTCGCTGCCATACCGCTCTGCCTGCAGGTCAACCACCTCGGGGGCGTTGACGCTTATCTCTTCGTCCTTTACTCCATTCTGCTTCAGAAACCGTTTCACCTTGTCGGTGGTGGCGTTGATTTTTGTGTATAGCGAAGGCAGGTCGTCGCCCAGCTCCTTTGTCTGTATGGGCCACGTCACCTTGTCGGCCGCCACCTCCTTCTCGGCCAGCCCCTTCACCGTCACCGTGCGGTCTTTGTTGGCAAAATCGTCGATTCCCCACTTTATGCAAAGCCCCAGCACCACCAGTCCTATGGCCAGCAGCGCAGCTTCCTTCACTCTGTTCATGATTGCTTGAATTTTTACGTTAAACTTCTGTCCACTCCCACTGTGGCCCTGCCTCCGCCCCGGCATGCCATGCACAGGGGGCCGAATGCCGCCACATTGTTTCTACAAAGATACTAAATGTATCAATATATAGGCTTGCAGCCGTGCTTATTTACGGATAATTAACTTAAGCGGCTGTTCGAAACCAACCGATACAATTGACCTGTCAGGTGTCCTCTATATCTTTGCCACCATCATGTGTGCCCTTTCGGGCAGCATACCAAAGCCTCATCGGCAGTGAGGCCCGCCCCACTCCATTCTTCTCTATTTGAAAAACATCAACGCGACTGAGCACACTTGACGACAATAAATTTACCGGAAACAATTGCATTTACACCCCTGCCCCAACGCCCCCAGGGCCATTCAGACATGGGCACAGGCCACGCCCGGAACGGCAAAAAACAGTCCGGGCTGGCCATAAAACAAGCCCGGAAGCAACTGCAAGCTGTTTTGCAAACTGTTTTTCTTGCACGCACGGGCATAAAACCGTATTTTTTGGACATCAACAATTCCGCCTAACGCCCACGGCAACGGGCCATGCCGACACAAGGCCGCGCCATGCCGCCGGGGCCGATGCGCAAACAACACCCAACGGACATGAACAAAAGACAATTGATTTGGTATCTGCCTATCGCGGCAACGGTGGCCAACGCCATTGTGTTCGCAAGGTTTCTGGCCACCGGCCTTTGGCAGGAAGTGGCGTCGGCCATATCTATAATGTGGTGCGTTTGCGCCGTGGCAGCCATCATGATGCGCAAGAGCCAGGCCGAGAAAGACAACTACCAGTTTACGCTGGCGGCCGATGCGCTAATAGCCGTGGGCATCGTGCTCACGCCGAGCCTCACTGGATGGGAAGGCGCCCGGATGCTGCTGTGGCCCGCCCTGATACCCGCTGCCGACGTGGTACGGTTTTTCTGCCTCAGGGACGAGGCCCGCTGCCGACGCACGCCAAGCCCTGTCGACAAGCCGTTTGTGGCCTCGGAGGCCCTGATGCTGTTTGCTGCCGTTGGCAGTGTGATAGTATGGAACGGCACGGAAATGTCTGCTGCGAACATTGCGTCGATGGCGTGCGCAGCAATTCTGTTCGCAGTTGGCATGTCGCTCCTTGCCAACAAGAGGCTCAACCTCACCTATGCCGACGAGGCGAGCCTGCCCATGACGCTCATCTTTGTGGCCGTGGGCATTGCCATATACAGCCTGAAATACAGCCGTGACACGGCAGACAAGGTGTTCTACACCATCATTGCCGCTACGATTGCACTCATTGTATGGCTCGACCGCATAAGGAGCAGATAGCCCCGACGGCCGCTGTAACACACCCGCCGTTGGCAACGGCAACGAAAAACGACAACCACCATGCACATACAACGCACAAACATACTCGCCCCCGCCATAGCCGCACTGGCCATAGCGGCATTCCTGCTGATGCAAGACAGGCAAGGCACCGTCTACCCCGAGGCATTGCTCAGGGCCGACAGCATAGTGAGCAAACAGCCGGACAGTGCCGCCGTGATACTCGACGGGCTGGAGCACGGCATAGCTTCGGCCCCCGAGGCCGTGAGGATGCGCTACCGGCTCATCCGGCAGAAGCAGATTGCATATTCATTCGGCCGCTTCACATCCGACAGCGCCGCCCGCGCCTTGGTGGAATACTACGAGACCAGGGGCGAGCGAAGCCGGCTTCCTGAGGCTTACTACTATGCAGGCAAGACATACATGTCGCTCAACGACTCGCCCATGGCCATGGAATATTTTTTCAAGACGCTCGACGCCGCCGCCGAGTCCGACCTCAACCTGCGCGGCAGGACATACAGTCAGCTCGGATATATATTCGACCGTCAATGGCTGGACAGCGAAGCCCTCGGGATGTTCAAGAAGGCGTATCGGTGCAGCAGCAAGACAAACGACACGGTATCCATGATATTTTCATTAAGGGACATGGGCGGAATGTATGTCGACTTGAGCAAGCCGGACAGTGCCCTGGCATGCTACAACAAGGCGTTGGCGCTGGCCGAGGCAAGCCACGACAAGCCGATGGCAATCACTGTAACGGGGCAACTGGCGCGGTTCTACAGCCAACAGGGAGATTACGAAATGGCTTTCAAATGCCTGAACAAGGTTATCGGCGAAGACAGCTGCTGGGACCGGGGCAGCATAGCAGGCCTAGCCGCAAAGTGGTATGAGGCCAACGGCAAGCCCGACTCGGCCATCATGCTCTACAAAGAGGTGGCCGACATCGGGACGGTTTACACCAAAGCGGATGCCTACAAGGCATTGGCAGAACACTATCTGGCGCAAAAAAACCAGAAAGAGGCCGCCCTATGCCTCACCAATTACAAAAAAGCGATTGACTCGATACAAGGAATAACAACGACAGAAGCCATAAAACAGACAAGCAACTTGCGTGAATACCGCTTCAGGGAAAGCGAGTTTCGGAGGCTGCGACAAAAGAACAAGGAGCAAAGAGCCATAATGGCTATACTCGCAACCATTGGTTCGGTTGCAACATTGGCGTTGGCTTTCCTTTCGGTATATCTCAGGCGGAAACGCAATTTGCAAAGTATGAAACTCGGACGCCGGAAAACGGGCAAGGCTTCCGAACCCGGGCATGAAGCAGGCAACGGCATGAAAGACAGCCTGATGCACAGCGAAGAGATATACAAAAGCATCATGCTGATGGTAAACAACCCCAATGCAAAAAAGAAAATCACCGAAGAGATGTGGGCCGAACTGTCGCAAGCGGTAAACAGGATTTATCCCGGCTTCGACGAAAACCTGTACAGCCTGTGCAAGATGAGCGAGTTTGACTATCGCATTTGCCTGCTCATCAAGATAAAAATACAGCCGTCGCACATAGCCGCAATGGCCAACCTGAGCACATCGGGGGTGAGCACCCTGCGCTCAAAGCTATTCATGAGGGCTTTCGGCAAAAAAGGGCGGCCCTCTGATTGGGATGACATAATAAACTCATTGTGAGATTGTTGCGAGCGTCTGCAAGCCGTATTGCAAACTCCGCAAAACGCCCTTTACGCATTGCAAGCTGTTTTGCAAACTATATTTTGAGGACAACAAGCCCGCCATTAGCTATATTTGCAACAACAAAAGCAACATGCCTATGAAGTGTTTAAAATTATCATCGATTGCCCTAACGATGCCTACGGTCGGCATCACAGAGCGCAAGGCAGTACAGTAACGACTGTTTGCCTTCTGGGAAAACAACATTATCAACCACAAAATCCACCATCATGAACAAAAGACATGCTTCTGTCTTCATACTGCTCCCTACCGTTCTCGGTATCGCCGGGGCTATGACAATCAACAAGTACACTGCGGTTGGTGCCCTGTCGGTTGCACTGGCCACCGTGCTTACATACCTTGTGCCGATAAAAAGCCCCGGGCTGCTCGTCAAACACAAGCCGTCGGCAATGGGCAGCACGCTGAGCCTGTATGCCTCAATGGCCGTATTGCTGGTGCGAACTGACCGGGGCCGACTGGCGCGACCTGCAAGGCAACTTCCACCTATTCAAATACGGGCGGTATGTATACACATACAATGAACTAAAAGACATCCCGGCTGTATAAAACAGAAAAACCGGCGGAAGACAGTGGCTAAGCCCTTGACTCCCGCCGGCTCTTATATATCAAAAGACCTATTATTTCACGTTGCCCACCTTGACAAGGTATTCGGCTATCTGCACGGCGTTGAGTGCCGCGCCCTTGCGTATCTGGTCGCCCGAGAGCCATAGCGTGAGGCCGCAGTCGTCGGCCAGGTCCTTGCGTATGCGGCCCACGTAGACGTCGTCCTTGCCGGCCGTGTCGAGCGGCATGGGGTAAACGAGGTTGGCGGGGTCGTCCTCGACGGTGACGCCGGGGGCTGCGGCAAGGGCCGCGCGTGCCTCGTCGACCTCGATGGGGCGCTCGGTCTCTATCCACACCGACTCGGAGTGGGCGCGCAACGACGACACGCGTACGCACATGGCCGAGCAACGCACGTCGCTGTGCATTATCTTGCGGGTCTCGTTGAACATCTTCATCTCCTCCTTGGTGTAACCGTTGGGCTGGAACACGTCTATCTGCGGAATGACGTTGTAGGCCAGCTGGTGGGGGAACTTGCTCACGGTGACGGGCTTGCCGTCGATTATCTCGCGGTACTGCTGCTGCAGCTCGGCCATGGCGGCTGCCCCGGCCCCGCTTGCGCTCTGGTAGCTGGCTATGTGGATGCGGCGGATGTGGCTCAGCCTCTCTATTGGCTGGAGCACCACAACCATCATTATGGTGGTGCAGTTGGGGTTGGCAATGATGCCGCGGGGGCGGTTGAGGGCGTCTTCGGCGTTGCACTCGGGCACCACCAGTGGCACGTCGTCGTCCATGCGGAAAGCGCTCGAGTTGTCTATCATCACCGCCCCGTATTTGGTTATGTCGGCGGCAAACTCCTTTGACGTGCCTGCCCCGGCCGAGGTGAAGGCTATGTCGACGCCCTTGAAGTCGTCGTTGTGCTGCAAAAGCCTCACCTCATACTCCTTGCCACGGAACGTATACTTGCTCCCCGCGCTGCGCGACGAGCCGAACAACAGCAGGTCGTCAACGGGGAAATCCCTCTCTGCGAGCACGCGCAGGAACTCCTGCCCTACGGCTCCGCTTACTCCTACAATAGCTACTTTCATGTCTTTACACCTTGATAAATTACCTATTTCGGTTGCAAAATTACAACTTTTAGCCCAAATGCCACTTATTTATGATTTTTTTTTTGCACCTTTGCAGAAGATATGCGGCGCGGGGCAAACAGCCGGCCCGCAACGATGCCTGCAAGCCCGCGCCCTAATTGCTAACGAATACCAACACGACCTATGTCTATCCCCGACATCAACAGTTATCTGCCGGTAACGTCTCCGACCATGTCGTTCTTCATTGTGCTGTGCATAATACTGTTCGCCCCCATCGTGATGGGCAAGTTGCGCATACCGCACATCGTAGGCATGGTGCTGGCTGGAGTGGCCGTAGGCCCCCACGGCTTCAACATACTGGCCGACGACCGCTCGATGGAGCTCTTCGGGCATGTCGGGCTGTACTACATCATGTTCCTGGCCGGCCTGGAAATGAACATGGGCGACTTCAGGAAAAACCGCATACGGACGTTCACCCACGGCATCATGGCCTTCATAATTCCCATGGCCATAGGGTTCGGGCTAAACGTGACGCTGCTGGAATACGGCTTCGCCACATCGGTGCTGCTGGCCAGCATGTATGCATCGCACACACTGATAGCCTATCCCACGGTGCTGCGCTACGGCCTGTCGCACCAGCGCAGCGTGACCATCGCCGTGGGGGCCACCGCCATCACCGACACGCTGACGCTGCTGGTGCTGGCCGTAGTGGGCGGACTGTTCAAGGGCAACATCACCGGCGGCTTCTGGTTTCTGCTCTTGGCAAAGATATCCGTGGTGTTCTTCGTGATATTCTTCTTCTTCCCCCGAATAGCCCGCTTCTTCTTCCGGCGCCACGAAGACAACGTAACGCAGTTCATCTTCGTGCTCGCAATGACGTTCCTCGGCGCATGGATGATGGAGTATATCGGCATGGAGGGGCTGCTCGGCGCCTTCCTCGTGGGCCTGGTGCTCAACCAATATGTGCCCAACGTCTCGCCGCTGATGACCCACCTCGAGTTTGTGGGCAACGCCATCTTCATACCGTATTTCCTCATCGGCGTGGGGATGATGGTCAACGTCAACATACTATTAAGCGGGCTGGGCACGCTACAGGTGGCCACCGTGATGATTGCGGTGGCCCTGGCGAGCAAATGGCTGGCGTCGCTGGCCACGCAGAAGCTGTTTGGCATGAGGGCCGTAGAGCGCGAGATGATTTACGGGCTTAGCAACGCACAGGCCGGGGCCACACTGGCCGCGGTGCTGGTGGGCTACAACTTGCTGCTGCCCGACGGCCAGAGGGTGCTCAACGACGACGTGCTCAACGGCACGATAATACTGATTTTGGTCACATGCGTGTTCAGCTCGTTCACCACCGAGAACGCCGCCAAGCGCATGGTGCTTGAGACACGCGCCACCGCCCCGCAGGAAGACACGGGCGACGACGAGAAGATAATGATACCGGTGAGAGACCCCGCCACGGCCGAAAACCTGGTTTCGATGGCCGTGATGATGCGCAACACCAAGCTAAACAGGGGGCTCGTGGCCCTCAACGTGGTTTACGACGACGCCAACAGGCTGGCCAACCAGGAGCAGGGACGGCGGCTCATGGAACGGATAACCAAGGTGGCGGCCTACTCCGACGTGAGGGTGCAGACGCAGGTGCGCATCGCAACCAACATTACAAACGGCATAAAGCACGCCTTCAAGGAGTTCAACGCCTCGGAGATTGTGCTGGGCATGTATCCGGGCGGCAACCGCCCGCACAAGTACCTGGGCGAACTGGCACAGAGCCTCTATAGCGGCTTGAGCCGGCAAATAATACTGGTGAGGTGCCTCCAGCCCCTCAACACGCTGAGGCGCATTGAGGTGGCAGTGCCCTCGAAGGCCGAATTTGAGCCGGGATTCTACAGGTGGCTCGAACGGCTGGCCCGGCTTGCGTCGAACCTGGAGTGCAGGCTGCAGTTCCACGGGCGCCAGCAAACGATGTCGCTCATCAGCGAATACCTGCAGAACACGCACCCGGGGATAAGGACGCAATACACGCCGATGGGACATTGGAACGAGCTGCCGCAGCTGGCCTCGTCGATAGACGACGACCACCTGTTCGTGGTGGTCACGGCAAGGAAGGGGACGGTGTCGTACAAGGCGGCACTCGAACACCTGCCCGACGAGCTGGCTGCCAACTTCCACGGCAAGAACCTCATGATAGTGTTCCCCGACCAGTATGGCGAGGCTGCCAACATGATGACCTACGCCGCGCCGCAACAGCACGAAGACCGCAGCGCCTATGCCGCGCTGAGGGAATGGATTGACCGCAAGATGAAGCGCAAGGACAAACAAAACGCATAAAACAAGAACCCCATATATGATAGACATAAAAGGCATAACAAAGAGTTTCGGCCCGCTGCAGGTGCTCAAAGGCATCGACTTGCAAATAGGCAAGGGCGAAATAGTGAGCATAGTAGGGCCCAGCGGAGCCGGCAAGACCACGCTGCTGCAGATAATAGGCACGCTCGACAGGCCCGACAGCGGCTCTGTGGCCATCGACGGCATAGACACATCCACGCTCGGCGGCAGCAAGCTGGCCGACTTCCGCAACCGCCACGTGGGCTTCGTCTTCCAGTTCCACCAGCTGCTGCCTGAGTTCACGGCAAAGGAAAACATCATGATACCGGCATACATCGCCGGCACGCAAGCCAAGGAGGCCGAACGCAGGGCAGCCGAGCTGCTCGACTTCATGGGGCTGGCCGACCGCGGAAGCCACAAGCCGGCCGAACTCTCGGGAGGCGAGAAGCAAAGGGTGGCCGTGGCACGCGCTCTGATGAACAACCCCGACGTGATACTGGCCGACGAGCCTTCAGGAAGCCTCGACAGCAAGAACAAGGCCGAGCTGCACCAGCTCTTCTTCGACCTGCGCGACAAGTTCGGGCAGACTTTCGTCATCGTCACACACGACGAGCACCTGGCTTCCATTACAGACAGGACAATAAAAATGAACGACGGGATGCTTGCCGGCGACAACGGCAACAACGGCGCGGAGCAAGGCACCCCAGACGACACTAACACCACAGAACAATGAAAGGAATACGACTGGGAGATTACAACCAACTGAAGGTTGTGAAGAAAGTAGACTTCGGACTTTACCTGGACGGAGGCGACGAAGGAGAGATTCTGTTGCCGTCACGCTACGTGCCGGAAGGAAGCAAGGTGGGCGACGAGCTCACCGTGTTCATCTACCTCGACCAGGAGGAGCGCCCCGTGGCAACCACCGAGCACCCGCTGGCAAAGGTGGGCGACTTCGCCTACCTGCGCGTGGCCTGGGTCAACGAATACGGCGCGTTCCTCGACTGGGGGCTCATGAAAGACATATTCTGCCCGTTCAAGGAGCAGAAGATGAGGATGGTGAAAGACAACTACTACATTGTGTACATAAAGCTCGACGAGGAAAGCTACCGCATCATGGCCACCGCGAAGGTGGAGCGACACTTCGCCCCGCAACCGCCGTCATACCTGCCCGGCGACGACGTCGACCTGATTGTGTGGCAGAAAACCGACCTCGGCTTCAAGGTGATAATAGACAACTGCTACCCGGGACTGGTATACGAGAACCAGGTGTTCCGCCCGCTGCACACCGGAGACCGACTCAGGGGCTACATCAGCTGCATGAGGCCCGACGGGAAAATCGACGTGATGCTGCAGCCCACCGGCCGCCAGCAGACCGAGGAGTTTGCCAACACGCTGCTCAACTACCTGCACGACAACGGAGGCCACTGCAACCTCGGCGACAAGAGCCCGGCCGAACTGATAGCCGACACGTTCAAGGTGAGCAAGAAAACGTTTAAGAAGGCCGTCGGCGACCTCTACCGCCGAAAGCTAATCACGATTGCCGACGACGGCATAACGCTGGTCTGAACAGCGCCGCCTGGGCTTTGACAACGCGGCCGTGGCAACCTTTGCGTTGCCACGGCCGCATTGCATTAAGCCATGGCCCGCGGCAAGTAAAGGCTTTCAGAAGCCAGTTCAGGGGAGTAGCTGACATTCCATTCTTCTTGTTTAGACTGTCCAAATTGTGTGCATAGTACTGAAAACAGGAGCAAGGATTGCAACCGGCTTTTCGGACTGACCCCAATTTGCGGGTGAGCCGTGGCATGCCACACGCCGACATGGCAAGCGGAGCCTACTTATCATACAAACGGAAACTATTATACGGCAATCTCCGGGTTAGTTTTCATGCAAGCGAGACCCACCGGCCGCCACGCTTCCACCTGCCGCCCGAAAGCCCGTAAACGCAAAAGAGACATCAGCCGTGCTGATGTCTCTCACTCGTGTGGGCGCTGAGGGATTCGAACCCCCGACCCTCTGCTTGTAAGGCAGATGCTCTAAACCAGCTGAGCTAAGCGCCCGAGTTGCTTGTCTTAAGCGGTTGCAAAGGTACAAACATTTTTTGTCATGGCCAAATTTTGAGGCGCTTTTTTTCAATCTTACCTTCATTTTTTCATCATCCTGGCCCATCGCCGCCATCACTACAACGCCAAAGCCCCCGCAAAGGGCAACGTGAAACTGGCTGTCAAACACCGATGACGCCACAGCCAAAAAGCCATCAACAGCAAAAACGGCGGGGCGATTCGAGCTAAAAACAATGGCGCCTCGAGCAAAGCAGGGCCATCGAAAGCAAAAAAAGAGGGCCGGCGGGGCATGATGCCCAGCCGGCCCAGTAAATAAAAATTCCTTGTAATTACTTTATTGCAACAGTGGCGCGACGGTTGTAAGAAACCGGAGACAGCGTGTTGACGCCACCGGCAGCAACAACCTCGATGTTGTCGCGGCTTACGCCCATGTTGACGAGCTCGTCGGCAACAGTGTCGGCACGCTTCTGGCTCAGCTTCTTGTTCCAGCTTGCGCTTCCGGTCTTGCTGTCAGCATATCCGGTAACCACAATCTTAGAGTTGTTGGCCTTGGCAACCTCAACGAGGTCCTTGACGTTCTGGAGATCCTTCTTAGAGGCAATCTTAGACTTGCCGATGTTGAAGAACACAGATACGGGAGCTGCAACCACTTCCTTCACCACCTTTGTCTCAGCGGGCTTCTGGTTGGCCAGCATGTCCTTCAGCTTGGCGTTCTCAGACTGAGCGTCGGCCAGCTGTGCGTTGAGGGCGTCGATCTGGCCCTGCGAGAGAGCCTTGAGAGCCTCCACGTCGGGAGTCTTGTCCCACTTAGCCTTGCCCAGGTTGTAGGTGATACCCACTTCCACGTTCAGCATGTTGTCGCGTGTCTTGGGCCATCCTGTAGCTGTCGGGCCGTCTTCGGTGATGCCGTCGAAGTCGGGCTCGAACCAAGCCCACGACAAGTCGAGGTTGATGGCCACCTTGCGGCTCAGGCGGAAGGTGTTGAGGATACCGAGGTTGAGGTCCATTCCGTAACGGTTGTAGCTCATGTTACGGCCGTAACCTGCACCCAGATAGGGGATGAAGTTCCACACACGGGTCTCGTTGTAACCGCAAATCATGTTGCTCAGGTTGAAGAGCACCTGCTCGTTGAGCACCCAATACTTGCTTGCGTTCAGGTCTTTATCGTCGCTGGCAACAGTGCGGCCCCATACGCCGTTGAACTTTGTGCGCAATCCGATGCCCGGAGTAAACCACTTACCTATTGCAACAGAGAATCCGAGATTGTTGCGGAATCCCTTGAACGGGCTCTTTGACAAGCCGTAGCCCATCTCTTCGTTGCTATAGAAAACGCTTCCGGCAAGGTTTGCCTGTACAAACCAGTTGCTCCAGAAGGAGTTCGTGGCAACGCTGTACTTCATTTCAGGTACAGCTGATTCGTTGTCCTGAGCCATTCCGGCTACAGAGACGCTGGCAAAAGCCAGCATAATTAATAACTTTTTCATACCTATACTAATTATACTTAAACAATATATCACACTTAGTAGTATGTGCAAAAGTAAACATTTCTTTTCATTCAGCCAAACAAAACATGCCTTAAAAAACAATTTTTGGGTGAAATATTACTAAATGTCCAATATTATTGCGCAATAATCATCGTAAAATCACGTTTAATCAGTCTACGGCTACAATTAATAACCGCGGGCGGCCGGCACCGCCCGCCAACAAGAAACAAATCATACAAAACCACGTCCCGGCAGCTAAAGCCGCAACCCCTAGCACATTATTAATAATAAGTAGCTGTTCAAAATCAACCGATACAATAGACCTTGCAGGTGTCCTCTATATCTTTGCCACCATCTTGTGTGCTCTTTCGGGCCGCATACCAAATTCTCATCGGTCGCGTAGCCCGCTACGCTCCCTCTTCGGACTTTTGCATGCATCGCCGAAATAGCGCACAATTTGATGGCAATTAATTTTGAACACCTACTTAAAAGGGAAAAGCGCATGCGCCAAAACGGCATGCGGCATGTGCCCCCGCGGGCGCCACAGGTGGCCCGGCCCTCTGCCCACGGCCGGCCCCACGCCCAATCCGGCCATGCTTGATGCGCAAACAGCGCACGAGCAAACCACAGACGGCGTGGGTCCACTGACTGAGGCCCCACACCGTCTCTGCCGTCTATCCCGCCAAGCCCCTTGCGCCTGCGGCGCCGTCAGCCGAGCAGCTGCTCGATCTCTCGCTGCGGCAGTATGCAGATGATGGCCTTACCGTCGGGTGTGTAGTTCACGTTGGAACAGGCAAACAGCTCGTTGACAAGGCTCTCCATGGCCATGTTGTCGAGCACCTGGCCCTCGGGTATGGCCGCAGCCCGCGCCATGCTCATGGCGAGCGACTTGTTCAGCTCGTCGACAGAGCCCGAGCTGCACTCCAGTGCATCGGCCACCATGGTGCGGAGCAGCGCCACGCAGTCGATGCCGTCAAAGCCGGCAGGCACCCCGTTGACGGCATAGCTGTTCTGGCCGAGGGCGGTCAGTTCGAAGCCGATGGCCTCGAGCTCGGGCATCACCTTGTCGAGCACCACGGCGTCTGACGGCGCAAACTGCACCACCTCGGGGAAGAGCACGCGCTGTGTGCCGGCCGCCCGCCCGCCAAACTGAGCCAGGTAGCGCTCGTAGCGTATGCGCAGGTCGGCCCGGTGCTGGTCTATTATCATCAGCCCCGACTTCACGGCGGTCATGATATACCTGCCCTTGTATTGGTAATGCACCGGCGACTTGTCGTCGGCGGCCGGAGCCTCTACGGCAGGGGCGCCCGCGGCATCAGCCGGCTCTTCGGCCATCTCCCCGTCGCCAAACAGGCTGTCGGGCTCGGAAGGCACGTCGGCCTTCACCCCCGAGTACATCTCCTCCCAACTGCCGGGCATCTTCGGCCTTGCCTGGTGCTCGGTCTTGAAGGGGTTGTACGCCGGGTTGAAGTCGACCGACGGCTGCGCGGCCCCGTTGCCCGGGTCGAACACAGGTATGTCGGGGCAGCCCTCGGTGTCGAAATCTATTGTAGGCACCTCGCAGAAGCGCCCTATGGAGTCTTTCACCGCAGCCGTGATGATCTGCCACACAGCCTGTTCGTTCTCAAACTTAATCTCGGTCTTTGTCGGGTGTATGTTCACATCGATGTTTGCCGGGTCCACTTCGATGTAGATGAAATAAGGCACCTGCATGCCCACGGGCACCAGACGGTCGAAAGCGTTCATCACAGCCTTGTGGAAGTATGGGTGCTTCATATACCGTCCGTTGACGAAGAAATACTCATGCACGCCCTTCTTTCGCGCCGACTCCGGCTTGCCCACATAGCCGCGTATGCGGCACAGGGCCGTGTCTACCTCCACCGGCAGCAGGTCTTGGCTTATCCGGCGGCCGAACACGTCGGTTATGCGCTGCCTGAGGCTGCCCGCGCGCAGGTTCATCATTTCCGCCCCATTGCTGTGCAGCGTGAAGCTGATGGCGGGATAGACGAGCACTATGCGCTCATAAGCCGCCACGATGTTGTTTAGCTCGGTGGCATTGGTCTTGAGGAACTTGCGCCGCGCCGGCACGTTGAAGAACAGGTTCTCGACCATGAAGTTGCACCCTACGGGGCAAGCCACCGGCTCCTGGCCCACCACGCGCGAGCCGGAGATAGACAGGTGGGTGCCTATGTCGCGCCCCTCGAGCCGAGTCTTGAGCTCCACCTGCGCCACGGCGGCTATCGACGCGAGCGCCTCGCCCCTGAACCCCATGGTGTGCAGGGCGAACAAGTCGTCGGCCTTGCGTATCTTCGACGTGGCGTGGCGCTCGAACGCCAGGCGCGCGTCGGTCTCCGACATGCCCGTGCCGTTGTCGATTACCTGTATCGACGTGCGCCCGGCGTCGACCACAAGCACGTTGATGGCGGTGGCGCCGGCATCGACGGCGTTCTCAACCAATTCTTTTATCACCGACGCCGGGCGCTGTATCACCTCGCCGGCGGCTATCTGGTTTGCCACGGAGTCGGGCAGCAATTGTATGATGTCACTCATTGATCGTTGGTATTTCAGTTAGCAAACGCCCGCCCGCGCGGCCCCGGCCTCGGGGTGGCCGCAAACGGGGCCACGGGCAATAATCAAAGCATGCCTCCGGGGGCATGGGGCTGCCGCATCGCGGCGGCGGCACACGGGCCGCTCCGCCCGCCACGGCCGCCCGTCAGAGTATGTAGCGCACCAAGGCCAGCAGCACGATGAGCAGGAACACAAGCACTGCCACATGCATCCTGGGGCGGCCGGAGGCCTCGCGCTCGCGGGCCCTGCGCAGGTGGCGCGTGCTGCCCGAGAACACCCCTCTCAAATGCTCCGGCCTGAACTCCTCGGGCGCCTCGATGCCAAGCTCGCGCCGGGCACGCTCCTCGATGGCCCTCAACCGCTCGCGGCGCTCATCATAATATATGTACCTGTGGTTGAAGCCGCGGGGCTTGCGCCTGGAAAACAGGCTCATGCCCCGCCCTCCCCGGCCCCGGCGCCGTCTTCCGGGCGGGTGGCTGCCGCCCCGGCGGCAGTCCCGCCGGCCTTGTCGCCCTCGCGGTTGCCCTCTCCGCCATCGGCCCCTGCGGCCTCGGCCTGGGCCGGTTGCGTCACGGCCGCGGGTGCCACGGCGGCGGCCGCAGAGTCGGCCGGGGCTGCCAAGCCTGCGGAGTCGGCCGGCAAGGCAGGCGCCTTCAGCGTGTCGGCACCGGAGCGGCGCGGCACCGGCGGCGCCGCCAGGGGCGACTTAGGCCTGTCGACAGGTATCGAGTCTGACGCCGACGGCTTGCCCGACAGGTGCTGCAGCGGGGCCTCCTTGCGGGCCACCACCTTGAGCTCGGTGCCCGCCTTCTTGCCCCGCCAGTTGAATATGTCGTCCTTGTTGAGCGGGCGCACGTAGTCAAACCATGCGTAGCTCGGCAGGAAACGCTTGGCCGGGGGTATCTGCGACATGGGGTAAAGGGTGCCTTCGGCCTTCGGCATCCACACCTTCTTCATCTTGCGGTTTTCGAGAAACACCTTCAGCTGGGTGGTCTCGGTATAGTTCAGCCCTATGAGCGAGCTGTCGCTGTCGTCGACGGGGTAATAGACGATGAGCACATTGTCGTTGGCGTCGGCCTCATATATCTCTCCGTTGCGGAAGAAGGCGAACATCTCGTCGGACGACACCTGGTTGTAGTTGGTCGAGTCGGGCAGCTGCTCAACCGAGAGCGCCTGGCCGATGACATGGGCGCGGTTGATGGTAGAGTCTTTCATGTAGACCTTTATCACCTCGCCAAGCAGCTGCTGGCTCTGGTTCCACACTATGGGGTCGCGGTACATCGTAAGGCACGAGTCCTTGCTGTTGTACACCAGCGAGTCGCACACGGCCTGCACGTCTATGCGGTAGGCCCTCACCTTGTTGTATGCGTGTATCTTGCGGTATGCCGAGTCGGTGTCGATGTTGTACGTATATATCTTGAACGTGTCGGCATGCATGTATAGCGAGTCTTTCTGCGAGTAGTCTATGGCCACGGCGCGCTTGGTGGCCATGCCGTAGCCGGTGTTCTCGTTATACCAATAATAGTCGCAGGTCATCATGTTCTTGTTCAGCGAGTCAACGTAGACCACATTGTCGAAAGCCTCGCTCGTGCCCTGCTTGCTGTCGTAGTATACGCTGTCGCCGGTCATCCACTTGCCCTTGTCGCTCATCACCGAGCGTCCGAAGAGCCTGGCCCTGTCGAGGTTGGTGTTGTAATATCCGTCTTCGGTATATATGTGGCTTGCGCCCGATGTGATGTTCGACGGGCCAACGGCATGCGCCACCGACGTGCCCGTGTCGTAGTAAAGCGTGTCGCTGGTCAGGAAAAACTTCTTGTTGCGCAGCTGCACGTCGTAGTTGAACACCGCCTGCTTTGTCTCGGTGTAGTATTCGCCCCAGTCGGAGGTCAGCTCGCTGTCCTTGTCAACGAGCTTTCCGCCCTCGAAGAAGTAGCCCACATTGTACAGCCGGTCGAAGTTCAGGCTGTCGGTGTACAGCGTCGACTTGCGGTGCTTGAGCACGACGTTGTATCGCGCCATGGCCATCTGCTCGTTGCCGTCGTAGAAGGCGTAGTCGCTGAACAGCGACAAGGTGTCGCCCTGGTACATCTTCACGTGGCCGAAAGCCTCGAACGAGTTGGACATCTCATAGAAATGCGCGCTGTCGCAATATAGCGTGGCGCCCTGGTGGCGGAAGGCCACATGGCCGTTCAGTATCTGGGCGTCGGGGTTTTTGTAGCGGTCGTAGTGCAGCACGTCGGCATGTATGAGGTAAACGCGGTTGTCGTCGGCGGCGCCCCTGGCCGCGCGCTGCTTCACGGGCAGCATCGACCGGGCCACACATAGCCCAAACAGGCATAGAACCAAGGCAATGGTGGTTCTATGCCCGCTGAAAAGTTTGGCAGGGAATGGTTTCCTGGTCATTTTATCCAGCCTTGATATTCAAACTTGCAGTCCTTGTACCGGTCGTTGATGCGCACGTAGGTTGTCTTTATCTTGTCTGCCACCCACTCGTGCAGCTTCTCCTCGCGGCGCTTGCCAAGCACAAGGTCCTTCATCACCTGGAAGTCTTCGGTGATGGTGGCCTTGTGGCCGTCGACGCGGTTTTTCAGCTTCACGATGGCGCAAACCGTCTTTCCCCTGTCGTTTATCATGCTGAAAGGTGCCGATATCTCGCCCACCTTCATGGTGTCTACAACCCTTGCCACCTCGGGCGGCAGGTCTTGCATCCTGAATTTCGAGGTGCGCGCCGAGCCCATTATGTTAGACATCAATCCGTGGTTGTTGCGCGTGTCCTTGTCGTCGGAGATGACGGTGGCGCCCTCTTCGAAGGTGAACAAGCCCTTGGTTATGTCCGTGCGTATAGAGTCGAGGCGTGCCAGCGAGCTGCTGACGGCCTTGTCCGAGATGCGCGGCTTGAGCAGTATGTGGCGCACCTTGATCTTGTCGCCGCGCTTGTCGATGAGCTGTATGATGTGGAAGCCAAACTCCGACTCAACGATCTTCGACACCTTCTTGGGGTCGGTCAGGTTGAAGGCCACGTTGGCGAAGGCCGGGTCGAAGGTGGTGCGGCCCGCGTAGTCTATCTCTCCGCCCGAGCGTGCCGACCCCGGGTCTTCCGAGTAGAGCCGCGCCAGGGTAGAGAACGACGTCTCGCCCTTGTTTATCCTGTCGGTAAACGAGCGCAGCTCGTCTTTCACCCTGTTTATCTCTTCCTGCTCGATGCGTGGCGTCTGTGTGATTATTTGCACCTCCACCTCGGTAGGCACAAAGGGTATGCTGTCTTGGGGCATGTCCTTGAAATAGCGCCTCACCTCGCCGGGTGTCACCTTGATGTTCTCCACCAGCTTCTCGCGCATCTTCTGCGTGGTCATCTGGTCGTGTACGATGTCGTGCAGCTCGTTGCGTATCTGGCTGATGCTCTGCTTCTTGTATTCCTCAAGCTTCTCTCTCGAGCCGGCCTGCTGAATCCAGTATTCCACATAGTTGTCCACCTGCCCCTGCACGTCGGCCTCGGTCACCTCGACGCTGTCGATGGCAGCCTGGTGCAGAAACAGCTTCTGCACGGCCAGTTGCTCGGGTATCACGCAGTCGGGGTCGCCGTTCCACCTGGTACCTTCCTGTGCGGCCTGCATGCGCATCGCCTCCACTTCCGACTTCAGTATGGGCTCGTCGCCCACCACCCATATCACCTCGTCCACCACATTGTGTGCGGAAGAGTCGGCGGCGGTCTGGGCTGCAGAGTCGACGCCGGCCATCGAGGCACAGGCCAGCAGCGTGGCGAAACAGAGATTGCCTTTTAGTTTCATCTGCTATTTATGATTGTTTACTGTTTTCAATACGTCTTTGTTTACCTCCACCTTGTACTTCTTGCGCAGCTCGTCCACCCAGTTCTTCTCAAGCAAGTCTTGGTAGTCGGCGGTCACCAGGCCGCGCACGTCGGTATATTCCTCAGGCCCTTTCTTAAGCAGCTTGCCGTAGACGGCGTCGATGGGGAAGTCTTTGGTGGGCGCCACCTTTACGTCTTTCTTGAACACCTCGCGGTCGATGAGCGCGTTGTCTCCTTCCTTGAACACGCCCTTCTCCACGCGGATGCGCAGCACCGAGTCGTTGTTGAACGTTGTGCGCAGGGCCTCGGCCCACTCGCCAAACGGCAGTTTCCTCACGCAGTCCTTCACGGCCTCTACGTCGGCCTTGTCTTTCACGTGGTATGCCATGCCCTTGTATCGCGGTTGGCTCCATGCATACTTCTTCTTGTTTTTCTTGAAGAATGCCTCCAGCCCGAGCGTGTCGGTGGCGGCCTTGTTCCACACCATGCGGTTGCTGATCTCGTAGAGCAGCAGTCCGTCGTGGTATTCGCGTATCAGGTTCTTCAGGGCCGGGTCGGCGGCCATCAGCGAGTCGGCCCTGCGCTCTATCACCTGCTCGCGTGTCAGCGTGCCTGCGGAGCGTGCCACGATGGTGTCTATGCGCGCCAGTGCCAGGTGCTCGCGTATGTTGCGCTGCTCTATGAACTTCATTATGTTGCCGCGCAGCGAGTCGTAGGGCTCGAGCTGCTTGTGGCCCTTCATGAGTATGATGTGGTAGCCGGCGGGCGAGAGGAACGGCTCGCTCATCTCGCCGTCCTTCAGGGCGTAGGCCCTGTCTTCAAACTCCTTCAGCGTCTGGCTCGGCCCAATCCACGGCAGCAGTCCGCCGTTGGCGGCCGAGCCCGGGTCTTGCGACAGGCTCTTGGCCGTCTCGGCGAAGTCGGCGCCGCCCTTGAGGGCCGCGTATATGGAGTCGATGCGCTCCTTCACCTTCTGCCGCTCGGCGTCGGTGGCCTTCTGGCCCACGTATAGGAATATGTGCGCCGGGCGCACCAGCCCCCGCGGGCCTATGGCCCTCTTGGTGTTGTCGTACACCCTGCGCGCCTCGGCCTCGATGTCGGCGTCGCCCACAAACGTTGGCCTTATCTGCTGGTCGCGGTACTGCGCGAACTCGGTCTTGAACGAGGCCATGGTGTCGAGCCTGGCGTCGAGCGCCGCAGCCACCTTGAGCTTGTAGTTTATGAACAGGTCGACATACTCGTCCACCGTCTTCTTGTCAATCACGCCCTCGGCGTTGTTCTTGTTGTATGAATACTCAAACTCCGAACGGGCCACGGGCTGGCCGTTGATGGTCATCACCGTGGGGTCGTCCTGGGCGGTTGCCGCCCCGGCTGCCATGAGCAGGGCGGCAATCATTGCTCCTATCTTCATCGCTTTGGTCAATCGTTAGGTCTCGAATAGTTTGGCGCCTCGCTCGTGATGGCGATGTCGTGGGGATGGCTCTCGAGCACGCCGGCGTTGGTTATCCGGGTGAACTTGGCCTGGTGCAGGCGCTCTATGTCGGCAGCCCCGCAATAGCCCATGCCCGAGCGCAGCCCGCCCACGAGCTGGTAGATCACCTCCTGCACGGTGCCCTTGTAAGGCACGCGGCCGGCGATGCCCTCGGGCACGAGCTTCTTCACGTCTTTCGTGTCGCTCTGGAAGTAGCGGTCCTTCGAGCCGTTCTTCTGCTCCATGGCCTCGAGCGAGCCCATGCCGCGGTAGCTCTTGAACTTGCGCCCGTTGAAGATGATGGTCTCGCCGGGGCTCTCTTCGGTGCCGGCCACGAGCGACCCTATCATCACCGAGCTTCCGCCGGCGGCCAGGGCCTTGACGATGTCGCCCGAATAGCGCAGGCCGCCGTCGGCTATGAGGGGCACGCCCGTGCCCTTAAGGGCGCTGAACACATCGTAGACTGCCGACAGCTGCGGCACGCCCACGCCTGCCACCACGCGCGTGGTGCATATAGAGCCCGGCCCGATGCCCACCTTCACGGCGTCGGCACCATTGTCCACGAGCAGCCGTGCGGCCTCGCCCGTGGCCACGTTGCCCACCACGATGTCTACCTGCGGGAACGACTTCTTGGCCTCGACAAGCTTCTCGACCACATATTTTGAATGGCCGTGGGCCGTGTCTATCACTATGGCGTCGGCACCGGCGTCGACAAGGGCCTGCATGCGGTCGAGCGTGTCGACGGTGACGCCCACGCCGGCGGCCACGCGCAGGCGGCCCTTCTCGTCTTTGCATGCCATGGGCTTGTCCTTGGCCTTGGTTATGTCCTTGTAGGTTATCAGGCCCACAAGGTGGTTGTCTTTGTCTACCACCGGCAGCTTCTCGATCTTGTTCTCCTGCAGTATCTGGGCTGCGGCGGCCAGGTCGGTCTGCATGTGCGTGGTCACGAGGTTGTCTTTCGACATCACGTCGTCCACCTTCTTGTCCAGGTGGCGCTCAAAGCGCAGGTCGCGGTTGGTGACGATGCCCACCAGGTGGTTGTCTTCGTCTACCACGGGTATGCCGCCGATATGGTATTCTGCCATCATGTCGAGAGCGTCCTTGACGGTGGAGCCGCGGCGTATGGTCACGGGGTCGTATATCATTCCGTTCTCTGCACGCTTCACGATTGCCACCTGGCGGGCCTGCTCCTCGATGGTCATGTTCTTGTGGATGACGCCGATGCCGCCCTCACGAGCTATGGCTATGGCCATCTGCGACTCGGTGACGGTGTCCATGGCCGCGGTCACGAATGGCACGTTAAGCTCGATGTTGCGCGAGAACCTTGTTTTCAACTCCACTGTCTTGGGCAGCACGTCTGAATAAGCCGGGATTAAGAGGACGTCGTCAAAAGTCAAGCCGTCCATCACGATTTTATCTGCAATAAATGATGACATATTTGATACTGTATAAAATTATTGCGTGCAAATTTAGCACTTTTTTTTCAGTTAGCCGTTATGGCCGCGCCATTTTCTTCGGCCGTTAACACGATTTAGCCCAAATCTCGCTTCGGCCGACGCGACGGGGGCAAAACCACGCGGCCGGGCTGCCACCGGCCATGCCGACCGCCCCGCGCCCCTCTGCCACGCCGCGCCAAGGCTTAGGCCCTGATGGGCCGTCTGGCCATGCCATACGGGCCGTCTGGCCTGCCGATACGGCCCCGGCGGCCGCATGGCGGGGCGCCCGGCTCAGCCCTTGCGGCTGCGCTTCTTCGGGAAGGGCAGCGCCTCCCACAGCGCCCTGGCCACCCGCACGGCAAGCTCGCCGTGGCCCACGTCGACGATGATGTGCCCGCGGGCCCCGTCGTAGGGGCAGCCGCGCTCGGCGTCGGGCAGGAGCCGGGCCACGGCCGGGAGGTCTTTGGCGTAACAGGTGTCGCCGAACATCTTCCGCCAACTGACGTCGCCGGCAGGCGATATCTGCCTGCACACAAAATCCACAAAATCAATGCTGCTTGCCATATATCCACGCTTTGATGATTATCATTTGCGGCGAGCCGCCCGGCCACTGCCGGCCGCATGCGGCACGCCACCCAACGGCCACAAAGGTACAACAGGGGGAAGGAAAAAACAAGCACGCGGGATGGTTTCTTCGCCCTTACGCCAACAATGGCCCAAGACAGGACAGAGCCTGGCCCACCGAGGGCCACGGCCAACGGGCGGCGCCGACGGCGGCCCACGGCCAGAAGCCCCGCCCATGAGGGGGCCCACGGTACTGCAATTGGCACTGCGGATGGCGCTTGCCGGGCTTAGTGCCAACTGCAAAGGGAAAAAAGCACGACGACATGTGGGTGTATAGTGCCAACTGCAATGTATATTTTTATATATACATTGCAGTTGGCACTAACCCCCGAGTAGTGATAGATTGCAAATGGCATAAAGCGCACTGCAGTGTCATGCCCTGCCACGCCGCGCCACCGGCCGCCGGCGAATGGGCATGCCCGCCAGCAGGAGCCTGGGCGGTGGCGAGCTGCGTCAAGGCGTCAGTCCACCCGACGGCATTCCGGCCGGAGGCCATCGCCCTACCTGTCGGAGTTTTTTTTGACAAACACCAGTAGTTTTGCCCATGGATGCAACAACTGCCATTGCTACTGCCGCCGGCATCTGTTTAGCAGCACGCACGGCAAAATCGGATGCAGGAGCCACGGCAAAACACTGTTCAGCATCACCACACATTGAGCCTGCCGGCGGGTTTCACGGCAAGCGGGCACACGGAGGGTGAGCGGGGCGCACAGTCGCCATGCGGCGGCGCAACTGCCTGTGGACGAGCCACAAAGGACGGCAGCATGGCCTGATGTCGAGCCGCCCATGGCACCGCCCCCACCGGCGCATTGCCACCACGGCCGCCCGGCGCCGGTGGGCGGGCATAGCGGGCCTGCCGTCGGCACGGCACGCTACGGCCGGCATGGCTGGCAAGCCATCATACGGCAATGACGACTTGCCTGCCGAGGCCCTGCCGCGGCATGAAATTATTTTAGTTTTTCATCAGTCTGGCACACCCGATTGAGGAATAAACCTTTAGCGGGGTATTTGAGAAACAGAGGCAACGATTTGGCTGCCGTGCGAATGTCTGCGGTTTGCGGAGCTGTGCTGCCAAGGGGGGGGGATTTTGGAGGCGGGAGGCTGGAGGCGGGAGGCTGGAGACGGGAGACGGGAGTACAGACAATAGTTATGGAAACATGGAATCTATGGGAGCATTGTGAAAGTGGTGCATGAAGATAGTCAATGCCATTGTCCTCTAACTCCTTCTAACTCCCTCTACCTCCCTCTACCCCCCTTATCCACAAAAACTATTGTCTGAACTCCTGTACTCCTGTACTCCTGAACTCCTAAAGAACCAACTCCTGAACTCCTAAAAGTTACAAAAAAATGAAAACAGCCAACTGCGATTGGCCGAATGAAATAAAAAAGCTATCTTTGCAGATGCCTGGCGGCCTATCCCGCTGCCATCGCGCCAGCGGGCCGCGACTGCATGGCCGTGCCCCCGGGCTTCGCCCCACAGCAACGGCGGCCGCTACCGGGCATCAACCCACCACAGAGGCCCGGCGTTGCCGTCAAGGGCAGTGCAGGCACAAGCAATTGTAACGACAAAACCAGACAACATGAAAAGCGAAAAGGAAAAAGCAAGCGAAGGACTGCTATACGACGCTAACTACGACGGGCAGCTGCTGCGCGAAAGGGCCGAGTGTGCCGACATGACCCACGAGCTGAACCAGATGCGCCCGTCGATGGCGGCCGAACGCGAGGCCCTGCTGCGCCGGCTGCTGGGCAGGGCGGGCAAGGCGCTGACCATTCTCTCGCCATTCTTCTGCAACTATGGCTACAACATAAGCATTGGCGACAATTTCTTCATGAACATGAACTGCGTGATACTCGACGGGGCCAAGGTGACATTCGGCGACAACGTGTTTGTTGCCCCCGGATGCGGGTTCTACACCGCCGGCCACCCGCTCGACAGCCAGCGGCGCAACAGCGGACTGGAGTATGCCTTCCCCATAACCGTGGGCAACAACGTGTGGATAGGGGCGCAGGTGTGCGTGCTGCCCGGCGTGACCATAGGCGACAACACGGTGATTGGCGCGGGCAGCGTGGTAACGAGGAGCATCCCGGCCAATGTGCTGGCAGCCGGCAACCCCTGCCGGGTGATCAGGGCGATTACCGAGGCCGACAAGGAGCGGTATACGCAACCGCCAAGGCTGCCGCACGGCGAGGGGTGAGCCGGGGCACGACCCGGGCGCGCCGGACGCCGGGAGCAGGCCCGGGGCAACAGACAAAAAGCGCCGGGGCAAGGCATACGGTGGGTATGCCCTGCCCCGGCGTGTTGCGTCCGGGAGGCCCGGGGGCGCGTCAGTTGGCCATGTCGGATATGAACTTTATGCGCACCAGGCGTATCTCGTCTTCCGAGTAGTCTTCGCCCAGCTCGCGTATGGCCGTCTCCAGGTCGTCGGTCTCCGACTCCTTGAAGTACTCGTAGATGTCGTCCACATGGTCTTCGTCCATCACCTCTTCGAGGAAATAGTCGATGTTTATCTTCGTTCCCGAGTAAACGATGGCCTCAACCTCGTCGAGCATCTCGTCGAAGTCGATGCCCTTGGCGTTGGCGATGTCGTCAAGCGCTATCTGGCGGTCGATGCTCTGGATGATGCTCACCTTGAGCATCGACTTCTTGGCCACCGTGCGCACGCGCAGGTCGGCCTGGCGCACGATGTCGTTCTCTTCGCAATAGCGCTTGATGAGGTCGACAAACTCCTTGGCGTAGGGCTGCTTCACCTTGCCCTCGCCCACTCCCTGTATGTTCTTGAGCTCCTCGAGGGTGACAGGGTAGTCGGTGGCCATCTGGTCTATCGACACGTCTTGGAATATGACGTACGGCGGGCGGCCCATTTTCTTTGACACCTTCTTGCGCAAGTCTTTGAGCATTGCGCTCAATGTCGGGTCCAACGCGCTCGTGCCGCCGGCCGCGCCGTCCAGTGATGCTTCGTCGTCCTCGTTGAATTCGTTGTCTTCTACAATCATGAATGATTCAGGTTTTTTTATGAATTTCTTTCCTTCGGGCGTTATCTTCAGCAGCCCGTAGTTCTCAACGTCTTTCTTCAGGTATCCCGCTATGAGCGCCTGGCGTATGAGCGGGTTCCATATCTTCTCGTTGTCGTCCTCACCCGAGCCGAAGGCCTCGAGCTCGTGGTGCTTGTGCGCCACTATTTCGTCGGTCTCGCGCCCCATGATGAAGTCTATCACATAGTCTGAGCGGAAGTTCTCTTTTATTGCCGCAATGGCCTTGAGGGCTGTGAGCAATTGCGCCCCGGCCTCAATCTTGCGCTTGGGATGCAGGCAATTGTCGCAATTGCCGCAATTGTCGCGAGTGTAATTCTCGCCGAAATAATGCAGCAGCATCTTGCGCCTGCATACGGAAGTCTCGGCGTATGCCGCCGTCTCCTGCAGCAGTTGCCGGCCAATGTCCTGCTCTGCCACGGGCTTGCCTTCCATGAACTTGTCGAGTTTCTGCAGGTCCTTGTGCGAGTAGAATGCCACGCAGAGGCCCTCGCCCCCGTCGCGCCCGGCCCGGCCCGTCTCCTGGTAATATCCCTCGAGGCTCTTGGGTATGTCGTAGTGTATCACGAAGCGCACGTCGGGCTTGTCTATGCCCATGCCGAAGGCTATTGTGGCCACGATGACGTCGATCTTCTCCATGAGGAAGCCGTCTTGCGTCTTTGAGCGCGTGGCGGAGTCGAGCCCGGCGTGGTATGCGGCAGCCTTTATGTCGTTGGCGCGCAGTATGGCGGCCAGCTCTTCCACCTTCTTGCGTGAGAGGCAGTATATGATGCCGCTCTTGCCCGGGTGCTGCTTTATGAACTTTATGATGTCCTTGTCTACGTCTTTCGTCTTGGGGCGCACCTCGTAATACAGGTTGGGCCTGTTGAAAGAGCTCTTGAACTCTTTGGCGTCGACGATGCCGAGGCTCTTCTTTATGTCCGTCCGCACCTTGTCGGTGGCCGTGGCCGTCAACGCGATCACCGGCGCCTGTCCGATCTCGTTGATTATCGGGCGTATGCGGCGATACTCCGGCCTGAAATCATGACCCCACTCCGATATGCAATGCGCCTCGTCGATGGCATAGAACGATATTTTGACCGTCTTGAGGAACTCCACGTTGTCTTCTTTGGTCAGCGACTCCGGGGCGACATACAGTAGCTTGGTGCGCCCGGCGCGGATGTCGGCCTTCACCTGGTCGATGGCGGCCTTGTTCTGCGACGAGTTGAGGTAGTGGGCCACCCCCTGCACCTCGCTGAGGTTGCTGATCACGTCAACCTGGTTCTTCATCAGCGCTATGAGGGGGGAGATGACTATGGCCGTGCCATCCATGAGCAGCGACGGCAGTTGGTAGCACAGCGACTTGCCACCGCCCGTGGGCATGAGCACGAAAGTGTCGTGCCCGTCGAGCACGTTGCGTATGATGGCTTCCTGGTCGCCCTTGAACTTGTCGAAACCGAAATATTTCTTAAGCGCTTCTGTAAGATTAACCTTGTCTGTCATATCGTGGTTTGGTTGGGGGCAGCCGCGTCATCCCGGCCGCCAGGGTTATTCGTATGTTGCAGGCCTAAAGGCCGGCCGGGGCACATCTCAGGAAGCGAGCTTCTGCAAATGTGACTTATCCAGCTGCTGCCGGGCATAATCGAGAGTGACCTCAAAGGTCTTTGCATCGGTGGACGGCACCTCGAACATGGCGTCCATCATTATGCTTTCGACGATGGAGCGGAGCCCGCGGGCGCCGAGCTTGTACTCTACGGCCTTGTCGACGATGAGGTTCAGGGCCTCGTCGCTGAACGTCAGCTCTATGCCGTCCATGGCAAACAGCTTGGCGTATTGCTTCACTATCGAGTTCTTGGGCTCGGTAAGGATGCGGGCAAGGGCGTCGCGGTCGAGCGGCTTGAGGTAGGTGAGCACCGGCAGGCGGCCTATTATCTCGGGTATGAGGCCAAAGGCCTTGAGGTCTTGCGGCAGGATGTACTGCATGAGGTCTTCCTTGTCTATTTTCCTCACGTTCTGCACCGAGTTGTAGCCCACGGTGTGGGTGTTGAGCCTTTGGGCTATCTTGCGCTCTATGCCGTCGAAGGCCCCGCCGCAGATGAACAGTATGTTGCGCGTGTCCACCTGGGTGTAGTCTTGGTCGGGGTGCTTGCGCCCGCCCTTGGGTGGCACGTTGACGACGGTTCCCTCGAGCAGCTTCAAGAGGCTCTGCTGCACGCCCTCGCCGCTGACGTCGCGCGTTATCGACGGGTTGTCGCTCTTGCGGGCTATCTTGTCTATCTCGTCAATGAAGACTATGCCGCGCTCGGCGGCGGGCACATCGTAGTCGGCCACCTGGAGCAGCCGCGAGAGTATGCTCTCCACGTCTTCGCCCACGTATCCCGCCTCGGTGAACACCGTGGCGTCGACGATGGTGAACGGCACGTCGAGCAGCTTGGCTATGGTGCGCGCCAGCAGCGTCTTGCCCGTGCCGGTGCTGCCCACCATGATGATGTTGCTCTTCTCTATCTCCACGCCCGAGGGGTCGTCGGGCTGCTGCAAGCGCTTGTAGTGGTTGTAGACGGCCACCGAGAGGTTGCGCTTGGCCTCGTCCTGCCCTATGATGTATTCGTCGAGGTATGCCTTGATTTCGGTTGGCTTCGGCACTTTCTTTATCTGGAACCTGTCGCTCTTCTTGGCTTCCGGCTCGCCGAGGCCCGCCGACTGCACTATATGGTATGCCTGCGTGGCGCAATCCTCACAGATGTAACCTGTAAGCCCCGTTATCAGGAGCCTCACGTCCTTGTCGCTCCTTCCGCAGAAGCTGCACACTTTCTTCATTGCCACCGCTTACTTCTTTTTTGTCAGCACCGTGTCTATCATCCCATACTCGCGGGCCTCGTCGGCCGTCATCCAGTAGTTGCGGTCGGAGTCGTTCCACACTTTGTCGTACGGGGTGTGCGAATGCTCGGATATGATGGTGTAAAGCTCTTTCTTGAACTTCATTATCTCCTTTGCCTCTATCTCGATGTCTGAGGCCTGGCCCTGCACTCCGCCCAGCGGCTGGTGAATCATCACGCGGCTGTGGGTGAGGGCCGAGCGCTTGCCTTCGGCGCCGGCCACGAGCAGCACGGCGGCCATCGAGGCGGCCATGCCGGTGCATATTGTGGCCACGTCGCTCGAGATGAACTGCATGGTGTCGTAGATGCCGAGCCCTGCGGTGACGCTGCCGCCGGGCGAGTTGATGTATATCGATATGTCTTTGCCCGGGTCAACGGAGTCGAGGTAGAGCAGCTGGGCCTGCAGGGTGTTGGCCGTATAGTCGTCGATGGGCGTGCCGAGGAAGATGATGCGGTCCATCATCAGGCGCGAGAACACGTCCATCTGCGTCACGTTAAGCTGGCGCTCCTCGAGAATGTAGGGGTTGAGATACTGCGACTGGGCGCTTATCACGCCGTCGAGCACCTGCCCGTTGATTCCCAAATGCCGTGTGGCATATTTTCTGAAGTCGTTCATATTTATCTTTAAATGTTGTTTTTAATGTTATCGGAATAAGGCACTAAAAAAGAAGGCTGCCGACCTTATTTACTTGTTCCGTGGAACAAAGTTAATAAAAAAAGTCGATAACCTTCTTTCTGTGGGGCTTTTTTTTCTTAAAACCCCTTATTTTTCCTGCATCATCTTGTTGAAGTCGTCGAGCGAGATGGATTTCTTATTCAGTTTCACCTTGCCCTTGAGTGCCTCGATGAGCTTCACGTCTACGGCGCGGTCTACAAGGCTGTCCACGTTCTTGCGCTCCTTGAGCATGTCGCTGGCATACTTCTCGATGTATTCGTCGGGCACGTTGGCCATGCCATACTGTGCAAACTGTATGCGCGCGGTTTCCTTTGCAACGTTCTTCACGTCGTTGTCGTCTACCTTGATGCCGTTGTCGGCAACCAGCTGCTCCTTTATCAGGTGCCACTTCAGCTCGACGATGCTTGCGGCGTAGTTGTCGTCGACGAACTTCTGGCCGCGGTCTTCGTTGTTCTTGAGCATCACGCGCTTGAGCATGGCGTCGGGGAACTGGAGCTCGCCCACCTTGTCTTCCATGTACTTGCGCACGTCGAGCAGGAACTTATAGTCGGAGTCGGTGGCCAGCTGGGCCTTGATGCCCTCGCTTATCTTCTGGCGGAACTCCTCCTCGCTCTTCACCTCGTCCTTGCCGAACACGTTGTCAAACAGCTCCTGGTTGACCTCGGCCTTGACGAAGCGCGATATTTCCGTCACGAGGTAGGTGAAGTCAGACTCCATCGTGGCTGCCTTCTCCTTGTCTATCTTGAGCAGCGACGTTATCTCGGCGTCGTTCTCCGGGTAAGCCTTCTTCGGGTTGAACGTGATGACGCTGCCCAGCTTGGCGCCGTCGAACAGGTTTTTCTGCTCTTCCACCTTAATATATTCGGGCATGAGCACGGCTCCCTCAACCACTACGCCGTCTTCCTTGGCGTTGCCGTCGGGGCCGAGCTCGCGCAGGTCGCCCTTCAGCATGTCGTTCTTCGCGGGGTCGTAGTCTTCCACCTTGTCGTAGTGGCCTGCGCGCGATGCGAACATGTCCACCTGGCGGTTCACGAGCTCGTCGTCCACCTCGATGTCGTAGTAGTCAACAGTGTCTCCCTCGCCAAGCTCGGCCTTGAACTCCGGGGCCACGGCGATGTCGAACACAAACTCAAACGGGCCGTCGGCCTTGAAGTCAACGGGCTTCTGCTTCTCCTCGTTGGGCAGCGGCTCGCCGAGCATCTGTATCTTGTTGTCGCGGACGTAGCCATAGAGCTTCTCGCCTATGAGCTTGTTGATGACGTCCACCTTAACGGCCTCGCCATACTGGCGCTTGATGAGCCCCATGGGCACCATGCCCGGACGGAAGCCCGGCATGTTGGCTTTCTTGCGGTAATCCTTAAGCTGCTTCTCTACATCTTTCTCATAATCCTCCTTCTCAATGGTCAGCGTGAGCTGGCCGTTGATTTTGTCGGGGTTCTCGAATGAAATATTCATCTGTCTGCTATTTATTAATTTTTTGATGTTCTGAATATGAGTTGCAAAATTACAGATAAATGGTGTAACAGCCTAACAATTTCGGATTTTTAACTAATGCCGCACGGCCATGTTGCCCCTTGTCATTTCGTCCACTTGACAGAGCAATGCTTGCCGTCTATTGTTGTTGAAAATGTATAGACGCCCGACGGCAATTCTGCCACGTCGACGCTTCCTTCACTGCCGCCTATCATACCATTTTTACCGTACAAAGCATTTGCCATGTTCCGTATCAAGAAAGGCCTTTGCATACTGTCAGGCGACGAAGAGTTTATCTTGAAACGGAGACGCTTCCCATCCAGCCACAGGCGTATCGATGAACTGAAGGCCAATGTGGCCTCATCGGTCAAGTCAATCGTCAGCGGCTCTCCCACTACCTCACCATTGTCGTTGTAGTATGTAAGCCTGAACGTTGATGGATACCGACTGTTCATTGACGCGACAATGGCCCCTCATTTGGGTAGGCAGAAAGGCATAAGTAGCTGTTCAAAATTAACCGATACAATAGACCTTGCAGGTGTCCTCTATATCTTTGCCACCATCTTGTGTGCTCTTTCGGGCCGCATACCAAAGTCTCATCGGTCGCGTAGCCCGCTACGCTCTCTCTTCGGACTTTGGCATGCATCTCAGAAATAGCGCACAATTTGATGGCAATTAATTTTGAACAACTACTTAATAAACACCTGCTGTTGTTCCTTGTGCGCACATTGCAGTTGACAGGCAGCACATCAATGCCAATGGAACAACCTGTTTCATAATTACTTAATCAATATCCTACGTACAAATTCTTTTCCCTCTCTCTCTCGAAGTATTCTCAATATGTAGAAACCTTTGGGAAGCGATATGCAGACACTGTTCGCATGGACAACACCCGAAAAGAAAGACTTGCCCCCCTAAGCCTGTGACGGAGACATTACCCAATGGTGAATCTGACGAAATGTTGCAAAAGCCGTTGCCTATCGACATGCCTACACCACCAGCCTCAACCTTGGCCTCTGATATGCCAGACGCCTCCCAGTCTGGCGTTATCCATTCCGTACCGCTCCATCCATATCCATTTGACACACCGAAGAGAAAGCTGCTACCATAATACACATAATAGCTCACAGTATCAGGCAATTGGTCTGGCGAATCAAAAATGTCATAATTCACAAATGTTGGCGGTGTGGCCCCATTGTCACGAATGGTCGACAGCGCAAAATCAAATGCACTCCCACCATACTCTATGGTCACCAATGAACAGTCAAACGGGTCGTCTCCCCAAACGCAAGTCTCATCGTAAACCATCGAAACTATCTTCAAGTCGGTGTTGGTGGCAACACATCCAATTTCAACATGACACTATAGTCCACACTTTCACTACCCGACGAAAACCGGCAGACAATCGAAACAGTGTCGCTAACGGCCATCGGAACACCATAAGCCGTCAAATAGCTCCCTTTGCCAAACGTCACACCCCAAATACGCGGTTTCACCTTAAACGCTGCAAACGAAACATCATTGCCAAGACCGTATTCATGCTTCAACTCTGGCTGGCCAGCCCTGTGGCACTGCGCAAACCATGAAACATGCAAATTGCCAATATCAACCGGTTCTCCTTTTTCATCTGAAAGAAAGAACAGGCAACTGTCATTGTCCTCGGCAATTGCCGAGCCATGGACAGAACAACCGTCTATAACAGCAACCAAATGAAGGTTTCCAATACTGTCATCAGTAATTTCTGCGCCAATGACATTATATGCCAATGCCCAGAGAGTGGCAAACAAGACTATCGCACGACACATTTTTTACCAACACTATGATTATGTCCGTTCTTTAACACATACATGCCAGCCGACAAAGTGCCGTGACACGAC
Organism: Marseilla massiliensis; assembly: GCF_016899955.1. Classification (GTDB taxonomy): domain Bacteria; phylum Bacteroidota; class Bacteroidia; order Bacteroidales; family Bacteroidaceae; genus Prevotella; species Prevotella intestinigallinarum. The sequence goes on from NZ_JACJJL010000002.1 coordinate 250,737, forward strand.
TCTACTCTGCCAACCTTGGTGCCGCCTAAAGTATATATGTAGCATTTCCCATAATCTTGTTCCTCTGCTTAAGGGGGAAGCAATGGAATGGAAACAAAAAACAATAGCAACAAATGCACTATGTGTTTCATAAGCAGACTTTTGACATTTTACATGATTTAGCTGCTAATATAACACTTTTCTATACTAACCGACTCATTTTAGCTGATTATTTGTTTTGTTTTAACGTAATTTATTAAGTAGGTGTTCAAAATTAATTGCCAGCAAATTGTGCGCTATTTCGGAGACACATGCCTAAGTCCGAAGAGAGAGCGTAGCGGGCTACGCTACCGATGAGACTTTGATATGCGGCCCGAAAGAGCACACAAGATGGTGGCAAAGATATAGAGGACACCTGCAAAGTATATTGTATCGGTTAATTTTGAACAGCTACTTATATTGAATGCAAGCACGGCACAGCCAGATTCTGGGGAGCACGCCGCAGCTGCTCAAAGAAAAGCATCTATACCTGCCGCCCACAGCACATGTGGCGTGGCGTCAGAACTGCCCGAAAAGATTGCGGCGCTCAAACATCCGCACGGCCTTTTCTTCCAGCGGCGTGCGCTTCACCACCTCGTTGTCGCGCCAAAAGCCGGCGTCATACCCCTGTCGGTCTATCTTGCGCTGCAGGTTGTCGAAGAACAGCATATAGCGCCCCTGCCTCAGCCTCTTGCCCTTGCCCACGTTGAACATGAGCGAGCGGATGTGGCTGCGCGTGCCCCCGCAGGCGAAAGAAACGCTCACTGCCATCGACTCCACCTCGGAATAGCCGCCCTCGTCGGCCATGTTGATGTCGAAAGACATGTCGTCTACCTCTGACACCACATTCACCTTGTTGAACATGTTGAGCACGCGCATGTTGACACCTTTGCCCACGCAGCGCAGTATGTGCATGCTGCGCATGTCTACGTAGAGCTCGCAATCGAGTATGGGGCGCCCCACCCCGGCCTTGGGCCTGAACCGCAGCACCATGAGCCGGCGCCTGCCGTCGGTTATCACGCGCAGGCCCACATCGTAATAGGTGGCGTAATTGTCTACGAGCGGCATCACGTCTTGCGTGTCCAGGGGCCGCTCGCCGCCCACGAGCTCCATCTGCGAGTATGTGAAGAAATTGCCGAAAAACGACGGGGCCTCCGTGCTGTCGGCCCCGACCGCCGCGTAGCGCCCGTACATCAGCGCCATGTCGCTGACGGTCACCACCGGCTTGGCCTTGAAGAAAGCCTCGAGCACCTCGATGCACTCGCCGTCGGCAAACGATATCTGGCGGTAGAAAAACGTGGTCTTGCGCCGCCTCTGCTTCTTCATCTGGCGCCGGGCCTCGGCGATGACGCCCTTCACCACCTTGTCGACGGGCATCACCACCACCTCCTCCAGGCTCACGGCCATGGGCTGCAAGGCCACCCGCGAGGCGGCATGCGAGGCAGCCACCGTCACCGGCCTGTAGCCAACGAACGACACGGTGACGCTCTCGGACGGGGCGCACTCCACCTCAAACCACCCCTCGGAGTTGGTTATGGTCTTGCGGCCGGCCGACGTCTTGACGCTGGCCGACGGCAACGGCTTGCCGGTGGCGGCGTCGACCACGCGCGCCTCCCACGCCGCGCCGCTGCTCGCAAGGGCCTGCCATGCCGCAAACACCACGGCCACGGCCCTTGCCGCCAAATGCCTTGTGAAGATTGCCATAGTCTGAATATGTATGTTGAGCCTGCGCCGGCCTGCCCCCACGGCCCTAACCCGGGGCGCGGAGCCCCAAGCCGCCAACCGGCACCCGCCTTCAACTGCGGCGGCCGGGCACGGCGCTACCATGCAAAGGTAGCAAAATTAATCCGGACGGGCAACTGCTGTGGCAAACATTTTTTCACGGCGCCGGGCAGCCACGCGCCAACGGCGGCCACGCGCCCGAGGGGCGCCCGCGGGAAACGGGGCGAACAGCCATGCGAAACATACCGTTTGGCATTGCGACACAGGCCATTCGCAGGGCAAATACGGCCGATGCCCACCATGGCCGGATTTCCTTCACACCTGCATTTCTCTTTCACCAAACGGCCTGCTTCACCGACCATACCTTACCGAGTGGCAGCACTGTGGCTGAAAAGCGCAGCCGAAGGGGCTTACACGGCCATGCCGCACTCAAGGCCACACACAAAAACGTCCTGCTTGCGCCCACCCCCGACAGGCCACCGTGGCGGCGGCGGCCCGGCAGGCTGCCGGGGTTAAAATATTCCGCCATCGCTTTATAATATGTTAATTACAAATAAAAGACGGCCCGCAAATGGCGTAAGGCGAGAAATAGATGTTACCTTTGCAAGCCTAACCATAGGGATACCCGTGGGGAATCCCCCGAATGACCATGATTATGGATACGATTGAAACACTGCTTACGACAGCCGTCAACGCCGCCATCGGCGCCGGCGGCGAGATAATGAACGTATACGACGACCCGGCCCAGGACTTCGGCATAGAGCTGAAGGCCGACAACTCGCCGCTGACCAAGGCCGACCGAAGGGCCGACGCCGCCATAGCGGCCGCCTTGCTGCCCACAGGCATAAGCATACTGAGCGAGGAAAGCGCCCACGCGCCCTACGGCGAGCGGCGCCACTGGGAGCGCATGTGGATTGTCGACCCGCTCGACGGCACCAAGGAATTCATCAAGAAAAACGGCGACTTCACCGTGAACATAGCACTGGCCGAAGGGGGCACGCCCGTGGCCGGGGTCATCTACGTGCCCGCCACGCGCGAACTGTATTGGGGACTGCGCGGGCGCGGGGCCGGCAAGGCATCGAAAGTGGGCTCCGACAGGCGCTTTGCCGACATCGGCGAACTGGCCGCGGCGTCGGCACCGCTGCCCGTGGCAGGGCAGCAACGGCCGTTCACCGTGGTGGCATCGCGCTCCCACCTGAGCGACGAGACGCGCGCCTTCATCGACGCCTTGCGCACATTCCACCCGGCCATGGCCATGATGTCGAGGGGCAGCTCGCTGAAGATGTGCATGGTGGCCGAGGGCCTTGCCGACGTCTACCCGCGCTTTGCGCCCACCATGGAATGGGACACGGCCGCCGGCCACGCCATAGCCACAGCCGCCGGATGCGAGGTGGTGAGGGCCGACGACGGCACACCGCTGGCCTACAACAAGCCCGACCTGCACAACCCTTGGTTCATAGTGCGCCGCAAAGACGGCCACGCAACAACACCCTACGCCCATGAACTTTGAGATAATCTTCGTAATCCTGTGCCTGGCGGCCATGCTGATGGCCCTCATCCGCGACAAGATGCGCCCGGGCATAGTGCTGCTCAGCGTGGTGGTGGTGTTCATGGCCACGGGCATAATAACGCCCAAGCAGATGGTGGCCGGCTTCAGCAACAGGGGCATGATAACCGTGGGGCTGCTCTTCCTCGTGAGCGAGGGCATCAGGCAGAGCGGCGCCCTGACCACGGTGGTAAAGAAACTGCTGCCCGGACAGGGGGCCACGGTGACGCGGGCGCAGCTGCGCATACTTCCGATAGTGAGCGGTTTCTCGGCCTTCCTCAACAACACGCCGGTGGTGGTGATATTCGCCCCGATACTGAAAAACTGGGCCAAGCGCGTTGGCCTGCCCTGCACCAAGTTCCTCATACCGCTGTCGTATGCCACTATACTCGGCGGGCTGTGCACGCTCATAGGCACCTCGACCAACCTTGTGATACACGGCATGATGATAGACCGCGGCATGGAGGGGCTCAAGATGTTCGACCTGGCATACATAGGCATACCCATCACGCTGGTGGGCCTGGCCTTCATCGTGCTCACCTCGGGGAGGCTGCTGCCCGAAGAGCGCCCCGACACGTTTGAGGACGAAGAGGCCGACACGCAGGAGGCCGCCGGCATGCACGTGGTAGAGGTGGTGCTGGCCTCGCGCTTCCCCGGGCTGAAGCGCAAGCTTAAGAACTTCGACTTCAAGCGGCGCTACGGTGCCGAGGTGAAAGAGATAAGGCAGGGCGGCCAGGTGATAACCGACAACCTGGGCGAGGTGCGCCTGCAGCAGGGCGACACGCTCGTGCTGCTGGCCGACGACGCGTTTACGCGCACCTGGGGCGACTCTTCGGTGTTCCTGATGATGACCAACGGGCGCGAGATACCCACGCGGCCCATGCCCGTGTGGAAGAAGTGGACGGCCCTTGCGCTGCTCATCATAATGATAGCCGGCGCCACCATAGGCGAGCTGCCTGCCGTCAAGGAGCGCTTCCCGGGGGTGAAGATGGACATGTTCTTCTTTGCCTCGGTGACAGCCGTGGTGATGGCGTGGCTCAAGCTGTTCCCACCGAAGAAATACACCAAGTACATCAGCTGGGACATACTGATAACCATAGCCTGCGCCTTTGCCATAAGCGCGGCCATGGAAGAGTCGGGCCTGGCCGCGCTGATAGCCAACTCGATAAAGAGCGTGGCCGGACAGATGGGCGCCTGGGGCGCCCTGGCCATGCTCTACTTCGTCACGCTCGTGATCACGGAGCTGATAACCAACAACGCCGCGGCCGCCCTGGCGTTCCCGCTGGCACTGGAGACGGCCGCCAAGTTTGGCGTCGACCCCATGCCTTTCTTCATAGCCATCTGCATAGCGGCCTCGGCCGGCTTCGCCACCCCCATAGGCTACCAGACCAACCTGATAGTGCAGGGAGCGGGCAACTACCGTTTCACCGACTTCATAAAGATAGGCCTGCCCATGGACCTCATAGTGATGGTGGTGTCTGTAAGCCTCATCCCGATGATATGGCCGTTTGTGCCGGCAGCCTGACAAAACCATAGCTACATGGAACATATATACCCCATATTCGACAAGATGCTCACCCGGGCCGACAAGGAGGCCCTGCTGGGCCAACGCGGCATCATGATATGGATGACGGGGCTTAGCGGCTCGGGCAAGAGTACGCTGGCCATAGCCCTGGAGCGCGAACTGCAACGGCGCGGCATACTGTGCCGCATACTCGACGGCGACAACATCCGCTCGGGCATCAACAACAACCTTGGCTTCTCGCCCGCCGACAGGCGCGAGAACATCAGGCGCATAGCCGAGGTGGCGCGCCTGTTCGTAGACACAGGCATAGTGACCATAGCGGCATTCATAAGCCCCAGCGAGGAGCTGCGACGCATGGCCGCCGGCATTGTGGGCGAGGCCGACTTCTTTGAAATATACGTCAACACGCCGCTCAGCGTGTGCGAGCAGCGCGACGTGAAGGGCCTGTACGCCAAGGCGCGCCGCGGCGAGATTAGCGAGTTCACCGGCATATCGGCACCCTTCGAGGCGCCCGCGGCGCCGGCCATGACGGTAGACACGTCGGCCATGCCGCTCGCCGACAGCGTGAATGAGATACTAAACAGCATTTTACCAAGGATAAACAAACAAAACTGAACATATATGGCAGAAGATTACAATTTGAGCCATCTGAAGCAGCTCGAGGCCGAATCGATATACATCATACGCGAGGTGGCTGCCGAGTTTGAAAACCCTGTCATGCTGTACAGCATAGGCAAGGACTCGTCGGTAATGGCCCACCTGGCCGAGAAGGCCTTCTATCCGGGCAAGCCGCCCTTCCCGCTGATGCACATCGACTCGAAATGGAAGTTCAAGGAGATGATTGAGTTCCGCGACGAGTATGCCCGAACCCACGGCTGGAAGCTCATCGTGGAGTCAAACATGAAGGCTTTCCGCGAGGGCGTGGGCCCGTTCACCCACGGCAGCAAGGTGCACACAGACCTGATGAAGACGCAGGCGCTGCTCAACGCGCTCGATAAATACAGGTTTGACGCGGCCTTCGGGGGCGCACGGCGCGACGAGGAGAAGTCGAGGGCCAAGGAGCGCATCTTCTCGTTCCGCAACAAGTTCCACCAGTGGGACCCCAAGAACCAGAGGCCGGAGCTGTGGGACATATACAACACGAGGGTGCGCAAGGGCGAGAACATACGCGTGTTCCCGCTGTCAAACTGGACGGAGCTCGACATCTGGCAGTACATCAGGATAGAGAAGATACCAATAGTGCCGCTCTATTTCGCCAAGGAACGGCCCTGCGTGGAGATTGACGGCAACCTCATCATGCCCGACGACGACAGGCTGCCCGAGAAGTACCGCGACAAGATAGAGACGAAGAAGATAAGGTTCCGCACCCTTGGATGCTGGCCGCTGACGGGTGCAGTGGAGTCGGAAGCCGACACGATAGAGAAGATTGTGGAGGAGATGATGACCACCACCAAGTCGGAACGCACCACCAGGGTGATTGACTTCGACCAGGACTCGAGCATGGAGCAAAAGAAACGAGAGGGATATTTCTGAGGGAATGAGAATTAAGGGTGATGAATTAAGGATGAAGGATGAAGGGTGAAGAATTAAGGATGAAGGATTAAGGATGAAGGATTGAAGATGGGCTGCGAGGTGATAGTCAAATGCAAATGTCTGTACTCCTGAACTCCTGCAACTCCTGCAACTCCTGTACTCCTGTACTCCTGAAATTCCTGTACTCCTGAAATTCCTGAACTCCTGAAACTCCTGAACTCCTCCGGGCGGCAATAGGCCAGGGCTTGCGGCAGGCAATCTCGGGGCGAAGACAGCCACAACAGCCTCCCCCCCCCTTCACCAGCAATATCATCCCCCCAAACAAAAAAGCATACAAGATTATGAACGACATAGACAACCAGAACGGCAAGAGGATGTCGATAGAGGAATTCCTCGACAACGACGAGCGCAAGGACTTGCTGCGCTTCCTCACAGCCGGCTCGGTGGACGACGGCAAGTCGACACTGATAGGGCGGCTGCTTTTCGACAGCAAGAAGATATACGAAGACCAGCTCGACGCCCTCGAGCGCGACAGCAAGCGCATGGGCAACGCCGGCGACCACATTGACTACGCCCTGCTGCTCGACGGGCTCAAGGCCGAGCGCGAGCAGGGCATCACCATCGACGTGGCCTACCGCTACTTCTCGACCAACAAGCGCAAGTTTATCATCGCCGACACCCCGGGGCACGAGCAGTATACGCGCAACATGATAACAGGCGGCTCAACGGCATCGCTGGCCGTCATACTGGTAGACGCGCGCAACGGGGTAATCACGCAGACGCGGCGCCACACGTTCCTCGTGTCGCTGCTGGGCATAAAGCATGTGGTGCTGGCCGTCAACAAGATGGACCTGGTGGGCTTTGCCAAGCAGACGTTCGACGGCATCGTGGCCGAATACATGGACTTCGTCAAGCCCCTCGGCATACCCGACATACAGTGCATACCGCTATCGGCACTCGACGGCGACAACGTGGTGGAGAAGTCGGAGCGCACGCCGTGGTACGACGGGCCGACGCTGCTCGGATTCCTCGAGACCGTCAGCGTGGGCAACGACCAGAACATGGCCGACTTCCGTTTCCCCGTGCAGTATGTGCTGCGCCCCAACCTCGACTTCCGCGGGTTCTGCGGCAAGGTGGCCTCGGGCGTGGTGCGCAAGGGCGACGAGGTGATGGCCCTGCCGTCGGGCAAGAAGAGCCGGGTGAAGGCCATCGTGACCCAGGACGGCGACCTCGACTGCGCATTCCCGCCGCAGTGTGTCACGCTGACGCTCGACGACGAGATCGACGTGTCGCGGGGCGAGATGCTCGTGCACCCCGACAACCAGCCCGTCACGGCGCGGTGCTTCGAGGCCATGCTCGTATGGATGGACGAGGAGCCCATGGACCGCAGCAAGCAGTTCTACCTCAAGCAGACAACCAACACCACAAGGGCACGCATCGACGGCATACGCTACCGAGTAGACGTGAACACGATGGAGCAGTCGAACGCCGACGCGCTCAAGCTCAACGAGATTGGCAAGGTGGTAATCACCACAAACAAGGAGCTGTTCTTCGACCCTTACATGAAGAACAAGAGCTGCGGGTCGTTCATCATCATCGACCCCGTGACCAACAACACCTCGGCCGTGGGCATGATAACAGCCAAGGCCGACACCGCCGACCTGTTTACGCCCATCTCCGACGACGACAGGCTGCGCATGGAGGGCGGCCGGTCGATAGTGGCCGACGACGAGCGCACCGAGCGCATAGGGCAGCAAGGACGGGTATACTGGATTGAGGGCGGCACCGACGCGCAGCAAAGCCTGCTGGCGCTGACGCTCGAGCGGCGCCTGTTCGACATAGGCCGGTATGCCGTGGCATTGACGCCGGGCGAGTGCCTCGGTGCCGACGCCGAGGCCATGGCCCGCAAGCTGGCCGACGGCGGCGTGGCCGTGGCGTGCTGCACAAGGCCGGCAGCCGTGGCAGTGAAGCCCGGCGACGTATGCCTGGCCATAGCGGCCGACGGGAAGGCGCAGCCCGGAGCCACGGCCATAGCGCCCGACAAGATGCAGCAGGCAGTGGAAGACATAATCAACGAAGCATAGCACCATGGGATTACTCGAATTCAACAAACTGCCCATCAACACGCTCGTGGGAGCCGACTGGGCCACGTTCAGGGCCGTGTGCGACGGGCGCGACATCGACAGGGGATACAGACAGAAGTACATGCTCACCAAGGCCGTGTGCAGGCTGCTGAGCCTGCTCACGCCAATACAGGACGCACGCTACCGCCGCCGGCTGGCCGACAAGCCGCTGGAGCACCCGCCCGTGTTCATACTGGGCCACTGGCGGAGCGGCACAACGTTCATGCACAACGTGTTCTCGTGCGACAGACACTTCGGCTACAACACCACATACCAGACCGTCTTCCCGCATCTAATGATGTTCGGGCAGGCGTTCTTCAAGAAAAACATGGCGTGGCTGATGCCCGACAAGCGACCCACCGACAACATGGAGCTGTCGGTGGACCTTCCGCAGGAGGAGGAGTTTGCACTGGCCAACATGATGCCGTACACGTATTACAACTTCTGGTTCTTCCCGAAATACATGCACGAATACTGCGATCGCTACCTCACGTTCGAGCGAATAACGCCCGAGGAGCTGCGGGTGTTTGAGGAGGTGTTCACCAAGCTGATAAAGATCAGCCTGTGGAACACCCACGGCACGCAGTTCCTGTCGAAGAACCCGCCGCACACCGGGCGCGTGCGCGAACTGGTGAAGATGTTTCCCGACGCCAAGTTCATTTACCTTGTGCGCAACCCCTACACGGTGTTTGAGAGCACGCGCAGCTTCTTCAACAACACCATAAAGCCGCTGAAGCTCGAAGACATCAGCCCCGAGGAGATGGAACGCAACATCCTCGACATATACACAAAGCTGTACAAGCGCTACCAGGCCGACAAGGCGCTCATACCCAAGGGCAACCTTGTCGAGGTGAAGTTTGAGGACTATGAGACCGACGCCTTCGGCATGACGCGCCAGATATATGCCGACCTGGGGCTGCCCGGATTCAAAGAGGCCGAAGAGGCCATAAGGGCCTACACCGACAAGAAGAAGGGCTACAAGAAAAACGCATACAAGTATGACGACCGCACGGTAAGGCTCGTGGAAGAAAACTGGGGATACGCCCTAAAGGACTGGGGATACTCGATGTGACATGAGTGTTAAGTTTAAGTGTTAAGTATCACTAATCACTAATACTTAACACTTAAACTTAGACTTCGTTTTCTCGCGCCTTGCGCTCTTCTTCCATCAACTGGAAGTCTTTCTTGCGCAGCACAAAGCTGTTGCTGAGATACTTTTCCCTGACAATCTTGTTCGACGCAAGCTCTTCGGGACTGCCCTGGAAGAGGATGCGCCCCTCGAAAAGCAGGTATGCACGGTCGGTTATCGACAGCGTCTCCTGCACGTTGTGGTCGGTGATAAGGATGCCGATGTTGCGGTATTTCAGCTTCCAGACAATCTGCTGTATGTCTTCAACGGCAATGGGGTCGACACCGGCGAAAGGCTCGTCGAGCATTATGAACTTAGGGTCGATGGCCAGGCAGCGCGCAATCTCCGTGCGGCGGCGCTCGCCTCCCGACAGCTGGTCGCCCTTGTTCTTGCGCACCTTCTGCAGCCGGAACTCCTTTATCAGGCTCTCGAGCTTCTCCATCTGGTACTCACGTGGCTTGCCCGTCATCTCGAGCACGGAGAGTATGTTGTCTTCTACGCTCATCTTGCGGAACACACTGTTCTCCTGGGCAAGATAGCCTATGCCCGCCCGCGCACGCTTGTACACCGGAAACTTGGATATGTCGAGGTCGTCGAGGTAGATGTGGCCTGAGTTGGGCACGATAAGGCCTGTGGTCATGTAGAACGACGTGGTCTTGCCGGCCCCGTTGGGCCCGAGCAAACCCACAATCTCCCCCTGCTTGACGTCGATGGAAACGTCGTTGACCACGGTGCGCTTGCCGTAGCGCTTTACCAGCCCTTCGGTGCGAAGCGTCATTCCTCCCTGCTTTCTCTCGTCTACGGCAGGCCCTGCCGAGATGCTGATGTTTTCGTCCATAATGCTTATAACCTGTGCAAAGGTACAGCAAAAATTCGAGTATGCGAAGCGAATGCCCCTTAAAATCACATAAACAAATGCAAAGCCATGGCCCGACACGGCACACGGCCCGACACGGCAGCACCTGCCACATACACCATTTTTAACGAACGCGAAGCAAAAAACCCACTGCAACATTTCGGTTTCTATTGGATAATAGCTACCTTTGCAGTGACAAATGACTCAAAGGATGGTAATATACAAATGGCTGAACAGCCTCGGCCGCTACCTCGAGCTGATGGGGCGCACGTTCCAGCGGCCCGAGCGCATGCGCATGTTCTTCAAGGAATACCTGAAGGAAATGGCCCAGCTCGGTGTCAACTCCATTGGCATCGTGCTGCTGATATCGTTTTTCATCGGGGCGGTGATATGCATACAGATGAAGCTCAACATTCAAAGCCCGTGGATGCCGCGGTGGACCACGGGCTACGTGACGCGCGAGATAATGCTGCTGGAGTTCTCGTCGTCAATCATGTGCCTCATACTTGCGGGCAAGGTTGGCTCGAACATAGCCTCCGAAATAGGCACGATGCGCGTCACCCAGCAGATTGACGCCCTCGACATCATGGGCGTCAACTCGGCCTGCTACCTCATCCTGCCCAAAGTGCTCGGCCTGATCACCATCATGCCCTTCCTGGTCATCTTCTCTTCGGCCACGGGAATACTCGGCGCATACGGCACGGCATACATAGGCCACGTGCTCTCGCCCGAAGACCTGACCGCCGGCCTGCAGCACGCCTTCAACCCATGGTTCGTATGGATGAGCATCATCAAGAGCCTCTTCTTTGCCTTCATCATATCGAGCGTGCCGTCGTACTTCGGCTATACTGTCGAGGGCGGCTCGGTCAACGTGGGCAAGGCCAGCACCGACGCCGTGGTCAGCAGCAGCGTGCTGATTCTCTGCTCCGACGTGTTCCTGACGCAGTTGTTGAGCTGAGGGTATCTTTAGGAGTTGCAGGAGTTCAGGAGTTGCAGGAGTTCAGACAAATGTTTTTGTGTGCGCCAAGCCAAACCACATTCGCAGGATTTTATCATCAGAAACAGGCATCGGCACTGTCTACGCCACAAAGCATTCCGGTAGTCAAACGAAACAAGCATAACACAAACATGGTGACATTCAATTTTGAGAACATCGTTGCATGGCAGAAAGCCCATAAGTTTGTGCTTAACGTTTATGAGGCCACCAAACATTTTCCCGACGAAGAGCGCTTTGGCCTCACGTCGCAGTTCCGACGGGCGGCCATCTCCATCGAGGCAAACATTGCCGAGGGCTACAAGAAACTGGGCAAGGCCGACAAGCTGCGCTTCATGAACATCGCCCAAGGCAGCCTTGAAGAATGCCGCGACTACATAATATTGTCGAGAGACCTCGGATACATCGAAATAAACGAATATGAACAACTCTGCAATGCCAGTGAGCAAACCGCAAAACTGCTCTACGGATATTGCAACGGCATAATAAATAATAACTTTTTAAAAGATTAAAAAACATCAGGAACAAGACACGAATACAGTAAATGACATAAGGAAAAGTCGACAAGACGGAGCAATGCCTACGGGGAGATGCCTTCCGATGAAGAATCAATGCCACTGCCTCATCATAAAAGACAGATCAGCATCTCATGGCTTCCGGCAAATGTACTATGCAGAACATGATTCTGCACTCCTGCCTCCTTGCAGAACATTTGTCCGTACTCCCTTCTCCTTCCTCCTTCCTCCTCATTTCACATTTGTCTGTACTCCAGTCTCCTGCCTCCTGATTACTAAAGAATATGATCGAAATAAGACACCTATGCAAGTCGTTTGGCGACAAAGAGGTGCTGAAAGACATCAGCACAGTGTTCGAGAACGGCAAGACAAACCTGATAATAGGCCGGAGCGGCTCCGGCAAGACTGTGCTCATACGCAACCTCGTGGGCTTGCTTACGCCTACGAGCGGTGAGATTCTGTACGACGGCCGCGACTTCGGGTCGATGACAAAGAAGGAGAAGATAATGCTGCGCAGGGAGATGGGCATGCTGTTTCAGAGCGCCGCGCTGTTCGACTCGATGACGGTGCTGCAGAACGTGATGTTCCCCCTCGACATGTTTTCAGACAAGACGGCGCGCGACCGCGTGCGAAGGGCACGCACATGCCTCGACCGCGTCAACCTGGTGGACGCCGAAAACAAATACCCCGGCGAGATTTCGGGAGGCATGCAGAAGCGCGTGGCCATAGCCAGGGCCATCGCCCTGAACCCCAAGTACCTGTTTTGCGACGAACCCAACTCGGGCCTCGACCCCAAGACGTCGCTCGTGATCGACGACCTGCTGCACGGCATCACACAGGAATTCAACATCACCACCATCATCAACACCCACGACATGAACTCGGTGATGGGCATCGGCGAGAACATCATCTTCATACACGAGGGCCGCAAAGAATGGCAAGGCCACAGCAGCGAGATAATGGAGTCGCCCAACGAAAACCTTACCGACTTCATATTCGCCAGCGACCTGCTGAAAAACATGCGCAAAGCAGTGCTGGAGAAACGAAACATAGGCAACACAGCCATATAGTCGGCAAACGGCTGACCGACAGACACCTGCATACACAATCCGGGCCGCCATGCAACAACATGCAAGGCGGCCCAAATTGTTCTGCAACATACGTGGAAGAGCCAAAAGACAACCAACAACACAAAATTAACTGCAACGGGCATTGCCATGTCAAAAGTTTGAAGTAACTTTAGCCTGCACTACGGGCAGGCAAGCCGCAAGGGCCGTCCAACAACAATATTACCGCAAGGCAATGTCTACGGTAAACAAGTATAATCAACAACAAAAACAACAACAATCATGAGAAAAGCAAAAATCGCAACCATGGCAGCAGCCATGCTACTGGCCATAATACCAACCAAGGCCAAGGCCTGCACAGGCATCACCCTGAAAGCTGCCGACGGGGCATGCATACCGGCACGCACCATCGAATGGGGCGGCAGCGACCTCAAGAGCCGGTATGTGGTGGTGCCCAGGGGCTACGCCCAAACGTCGTACGCCCCCGGCGGGCAGAAGAGCGCCATGGCGTTTACGGCCAAGTACGGCTATGTGGGCCTGGCCGTAGAGCAGGAGGAGTTTGTGGCCGAGGGCCTCAACGAGGCCGGACTGTCGGCCGGACTGTTCTACTTTCCGCAATACGGCAAGTACGAGGCTTTCGACGAGGCCGTCCGCACCACGTCGATAGCCGACCTGCAGCTCGTGGCATGGGTGCTGGGCAGCTGCAAGACGGTGGACGACGTGAAGCAAGCCGTGGGCAGCGTCCACGTGGTGGCCGTCGACCCGCGCGCGTCCACGGCCCACTGGCGGTTTACCGACGCATCGGGACGCCAGGCCATATTGGAGATAACCGACGGCAAGGCCCACTTCTTCGAGTCGAAGCTCGGCGTGCTGACCAACTCGCCGGGCTACGAGTGGCAACTGACCAACCTCAACAACTACGTCAACCTGCTGCCCGGCACGGCTCCGCAAAACCGGCTCGGCGAACTGTCGCTCATGTCGTTTGGCGCCGGCAGCGGCTTCCTCGGGCTGCCGGGCGACGTCACACCGCCATCGCGCTTTGTCCGCGCAGCCTTCTACCAGGCGTCGACACCGCGCGCAGCCACGGCTACGGAGGCCGTGCGCCAGTGCTTCCAGATACTGAACAACTTCGACATACCCATAGGCATTGAGACGGCCAGGGGCGAACAGCACGCCGACCTGCCCAGTGCCACGCAGTGGACGTCGGCCACCGACATCATGAACGGCCGCATATACTACCGCACCATGCGCAACAGCGCCATACGCTGCATAGACCTCAAGGCCATAGACTTTGGCAAGGTGAAATACCAGACGGCACCGCTCGACGATGTGGACGAACAGCCAATAGTGATGGTAAAGGTGAAAAACAAGTGACCGACGGCATACACCGCGCGCGCAACTGTACGGCAACAGGACACAAGCCACGGCCACGGCCCGCAGCCCATCGGTGTAATACTTTTTCCGGACAAGCCATGCCACGGAAACACCCCTGGCCACTGCATGTTGCCAAACGCCGGGAAACGCCCGGCATAACGGGCCGGACTACAAAGCCAGACGTGCCGTTCCACACTGTGGGGCGGCACGTTTGGCATGCCGGCATGCCCGCCACGACAGGGCCACAACCGGCTTGTAATGATTTTATCACCGACGGAATGGTGAAGCAGCTCCCCGCCCGGACCATCGCGTCACTAAGCGGCGGCAGGCACTGCAAAGATTCACATTATTTTGCTAATGCGTCGGTTGTTCTCCATAAAATTTCCGCTTAAATGCTTCGTCGGTGCCGGGAAAAGGCCCCCAAAATAAAGTGTCGCCATGCCTCATCTCCAAACCTGCTTGCCTTTCTCATATGTGAAAATCCGTTCCTCGTTACCTTTCGTGAGGTCACGCAGCAGGTAGAGCGCCCCTTTGGGCACATTCATGAACGTCAGTTCATGTCCTTTTGCCACTTGCCGCCCCACACTTGTCCATTTACCGTTTGCCCATATCAGCAATTCATAGTTGTCGCCGGGCAGTATGAAATTTGTGTCGCTGCGTGGGTAGAACTTTACTCTTGTCAGGTATGCTTCGTTGCCCGCCCCAAGGTCCAGACCTACGAATGAAACCTCACCGACACGCTTGCTGAAGTATGTGGCATAATCTCCGTCCATGGCGTTGCGGAACGGTGCTGTTTGTCCGCCACTGGATGCGGGACTTCCTATTACCGCGCCTTTCAGGGGCAATTCATTTCCGCCTGATGTGTGTTTGCCGAAAAACATCACCTCGGCGATGTTACCAGAGTGGTCATCGAGCATCTTCCACCTAATGTACCTGTATTTCTTGGTGCAGCTAATCGTTGAGTCGTTCACATCGTGTGGAATGGCTTTGACAGTCATGAGGGTTACAGCCCCTTTGAATGCAGCGTTGTCTGCCGCTTCCACCCTTGACCTCTGCATGCTTCTCGCAAACGTCTCCATACGCTTGAACCTTGGGTATTTCCTTTTCAGTTTCATGGTCTGCCTTTCTGTGCCGGAGGCAGTAATCATGGTTATTGTCCCGTCATTATCGAGCAGGAAAGGGGCAGAGATTGGCGATAGCTTGCCGTCGTCATAGCTTGCGGCTATGTAAACGTTTCCGCCAGCCACACCATGGAAGCAGAACCTCCCGACGCCGGCGACCTTCCCGTAATCTACTGCTACGAGCCTGTCGCGGTCGAACACACATAGCACAGCGTATGGTTTATTGCTGAGTTTGCCAGCCAAAGACGCGTCGCAGCTTATTGTGAAGTTGTGAGTGTCCTTGTACTTGTCTGTTACGTCGATACGGTATGGATCGAGGAGGCCTGGCGGGACATGTCCGTAGGCAGTTTCCTCTACGTTTTGCTTACTGAACGTGCGCCGCCATATCTTTGCGGGTTTGTATGTAAAGCGGAATGAGCGGCCCGACAGCGCGTCAATTGCGAACTGCCGGGTGCTGTCTTTCATCGCAACCACCCAGCAGTGCCCGCCTCCCCGGTTGCCCCAACTGTCCACAAAGTCTATGGTCGCCGGTATACCCATCGCCCGGAGAACATGTACGTAATATTCGCATACGTGAAGGCAGGCGCCTCTACGCGCTTTTTCAAATTGGCTGACGGACATGGACACGGGATAGCGCCAGAGGAGCTGGCTGTTCTTGTAACCGAGTTTCCTACGTAGCAAGTTGTCCATCACTTTCCAT
This sequence comes from Marseilla massiliensis, assembly GCF_016899955.1. Taxonomy (GTDB): domain Bacteria; phylum Bacteroidota; class Bacteroidia; order Bacteroidales; family Bacteroidaceae; genus Prevotella; species Prevotella intestinigallinarum. The sequence goes on from NZ_JACJJL010000002.1 coordinate 266,960, forward strand.
GCCTTTGATATGTCGGTCATCATCGTGTCACGCATGCCTCGGTATTGGCTGAACAGCCTTCGGCGTGATTGTTCTGGAATTTCCCTGCCGATGCGGTAAGGCAGAACGTATTCGCAGAACATCCTAAAGTCTTTGGTAATTACAGAGTCCGGTATACTCTGCCATGCGTCGAAAGCGGCATCTATGTTGTCTTCGATGAATGCTGCTGTCAAGTGGCGCTCGTCGTAAAGTTTGTCGAGCCGCCTGATGTTGAAGTTGCCGCCGGCAGCGGTTAGGCTGTCCCATAGTTCAACTACCGGCTGCGGGTCTGGCTGTAGGTCTCCTTCTTTCACTATGCAGCGGTTGAACAAACCGAAGATGGTGTCAAACCGCTCTATCTCTTTGCCAGCATAAGCGAACTTGTCGTCCATGTTATCAAGCAAGAAGTTGGCTGCTGCCAGCTTCAGCGAGTCGTTGGCATAGTGTTGCCTTACTTTTTGTAAGTCTGTGCGCGGCCTGAACACAGCCCAGCATACCAGTGCGATCGCCGCCGTGAGCAGCAGCAGTGTGAGACCTTTTCTCATGATTTTTTGCATTGTTTGTCTTTCTTTATTTGCTTAGTTCAGTGTAATGGTTGCGTTCTATACCATATAGTGTGCAGCATCTGAATTTTCCCATCTAGCAGGGGCGTGATATCAGCTTGGCGTTCCGGCAAGATAGCGTCTCTCCCGCCAAGTATGCCATTTTCTGTGAGGTTGTATCTCTTTCTGTACAAGGCAGCTCCCTGCGCGTCGCCCTTTGATTCGCTTATATTGGCGAGGTTTGACCATACTCGCGACAGTCCGGGCATCTGGCGTGCAGCTTCCGACAGGTACTTTTCGGCCCTTGCGATATCACCTATATGTAAAGCTACGCTACCGAGTTTGGCTTGGTTTATTGTGCTTGCGGGTCTTGTGGCTAGAGCCTGGCGCAACTTGTTTTTTACCATCGCTGCCAACTGTGGGTTGGACATTTCTATCTGTTTCCACGTGTCCGTTTCGAGTATGCGCGGCTGGCGCAGTATGGCAGTGGCAAACTCAACAGAGGCCAAGCCGTATTTACCGCTTGACGACAGCCATTGACAAAGCGTCCATCTGTACCGCAGCTTGTCCGGATAGCTGTCGGCCAGTCTCTTTAGGGCTACAGTATCCCTGTAAGTCACGGCATCGCGATAGTGGCGTTCGCTATCGAGTATGCTGTATTTCGTGAGCGATTGCGAACCCACGTGGTCTTTGTAGTACAAGCCAGCCCATGCAAGCCAAGCCATGAACAAGGAGGGGATGACGGCACCGAGCTTGTTCCTTGCGGTGTATTGTCCACTTGCCCGTGGGCAGATATATCCCATGAAAGCAAGAGCAAACAGCTGCACTGTCGGCGAGGTGAAAAAAGTAGGGAAAGTAAGCTCTTTGATCCAGAATCCCATCAAGAATATGGACATGAGTCTGTGCCACGGGCTGTTGCCGATTATGACTATCCATACGAACGTAGCGAGTGCCGCCAGTAGTAGCAGCACTCCACCCCAGCCGGCCTCGACAAGCACTTGCGTCACTATGCTTGGTGCAAACGACGTGTAGTTGTCGCTTCGGGCGTCACCACTCTGGTAGTAGTCTTTGGCCATGGTGTAGTTGCCTGCTCCCACTCCCCATGGGTGCTCTGCCATTATCTGGGCTGTGAGGCCTATGGCGTCGGCCCGTCCCGCAGTGCTTTGCCGCTGCGAAGCGGTGGCGTTCATGCGCAAGGTCTGGCTCGTCTCAGAACTGAACGACGCGCCTGCCACCGCTATTATGGCCAGTGCTATGGCGACGGTGACGCGCTTATTGCGCATTAAACAGCGCCGACGCAGGTAGAAAAATGCGGCCACAGCGAAGACCGCGATGGCTATGTAGTTGCCGCGCGAGAACGACAGCACCGCCATGGCCAATGACAAGCATAGCGAGGCTCCTGCGGCCAAGCGCGTCCACCGCCCCATTTTGACGCAGAATGTGCTTGCTGCCAGTCCTCCCCAAAGCCACAGCAGAGAGTTCCATTCGTTGACAGGCACACCAAGTGGGGTGTAGAGAAAGCGGAAATTGTAGACCGACGTGAACCCTGCTTGGTGTACCTTGGATACGAATATTGCGTATTGCGCCATGGCGATTGCCAGCACAATGAAAATTCCATGACATAGCGTGGCAGCCTTGTTGATAATGGGGGACATGTCGCTGTCAGTTAAGCAGCGCACCAAAAAATAGGCCAATAGGTTGCAACCAAAAACCATTGCTGCCTCGGTGCTGCTTTGCTGGTTGACGCCGGGGGTCAACGCCATGTAAGCCCATATGGCAGTTAGACATAGGTCAAGTGGCGTAAGCCTAAGAAACGGCCTATGCCACCACCATGCTACCAGCCACGCTCCCATGGCAAGCGGTGCAATGAGTAGAGGATCGGGCACGTAGAAGAGTCTCATAATGCAGGTTGCTGCTATGAGCAGACATCCCGCGTTGTACATCATTTTATCCATCTCAGTCGTCTTGCAAGTGCCAGTGCCATACGGTAGAGCATATAAGTAAAGAAAAACAGGAATATCAGTTGCAACACTATCTGCTGGGTGTTGCTCCACTCTGGCATCTGCCGACGTGACAGTTCTGACAGCAACTGCATGAAGCGGTCGGGGAACGTCTTGTAAAATCGGGCGAAGAACATTGGGATGGCGTAGCAGAAGTAGAATACGAAGAACGCTGTGACCACCACGGTGTAGCCGATGAGTGACAGACGCGCCCACAGCGGGAGCGAGTGCAGGTATGGGCGAGGTCCGGCGGCCCTGCCCAACAGTCTCTTGGCCGAGTATGCCGCCCACTCCATGCCTTTCTGCCGCAAGTTGGCGACTCCGAGCAAATCTGTAACCATCCAGTATCCGTCGAACTTGAAGAACGGATTCATGGTTATGAGGAAGTTGAGGTTCATCAACACAATCAAGTAGTGGAGTAGGTTGTTGCGGGTAATAATAGCAGCGCCGAGTAAAGGCAACATCAGCAGCATCTGGAAGTATATCCCGCCGAAGTTCACAACACACCGCTCACACCTAGGTAATTTCCATACGTGGGACACGTCGGTGTAGAATACTGGTAAGTTAAGGTAGAGCCCCAGGCCGATGTTGCCGTGAGGGGCGCCGAAATGGCGGCATGCCGCCGCGTGCCCGAACTCATGCACAAGCGAGGATAGTATCATCAAGGCATACATGCCAGCCAGCAGGTAAATGCTGATGGTGACATGGTTACCCGTGCCACTGGGCATGGCAAAGTAAACCATGTCAGCCAGCGCGAATGCCGCCACGGCAGGTATCGCGACCCATGGGCGGAACAGCCAGGCCAACGCAGCAGACACTTTCCCGGCCGCTTCAGCGGTGATGAAGTCCTTGCTGTACAGGAACGATTTACGCTTGTCGCCCACAAGTGCCTGGTTTCTTATCTTTTGCGCCATACCGTCTATGAACGCCGTCACTTCGTCGCGCGAGGGCTTGCCGCCTTGGCTTGCCACGTAGCTTGAGATGCTTTCGTCTGTCAGTCCGTTCTCTTTGAGATATGTCAGCAACACGGCAGTGTCCTTGCTTATCTCGAAGAAACGCCCCGAAGCCTCCATGAGGTAAGTCTCATGGCGAGAACTCGTGGGGAAAGGTTGTATTGTTATGTCTTTAAGGTTCATTTCCCTTTTGCTTTCCATTTCAATTTTCCTTGGATATTGAGGTCTGGTTGATGTCTTGCGTGTCAGGGTTGCTGAACTTGTGCTTCTTCTTGCCGAAGTTGAAGCGGTAGCTGACTCTTATGTGTCCGTAGTTGTCGGTTACGAGGGGTGTGCGCGATGTGCTGCATGTGGCGTACTCGCCGTTGTCGAACTCCGTCCGCGTGGCAGCCCTGAAGGGGTTTGTGTATTCCGCCTCGATGTTCCAGTCGTTTATGCTGTAGGCAATGGTGAGCCTGAGCCTGTGGGGGCTTTTTATGTAATTGCCCAGTGTGGGGTTTACGCCTTTGCTTGGCGTCATGTATGAAACCAAGGCCCGCCAGCCTTTGTACAGCAGCTGCGAGCTTATGGAGAAGTAAATCCTGTTTTCACAGATGTCGGTCCATGCACTCGACTTTGAGTGGTTGAATATGGCTATTCCCATGATGTCGAGCAGTTTCGGTATGATGTAGTACTTGGCTCCCGTTTCCAGGTGCGCGTTCCAGTATGTACCGTTGTTTACGTTTTGGCGTACAAACGCGCCGCGCCCGGCGTCGTGGTTTATTTGCATGTAGGTGAAGTCGGGGCATACTTTCAGCGCGGCGTAGTTGAACCACTGCAGCCTTGGCGATATGTCGAACGTGTGGTCGACGGTGGAGTTGTAGCTCATGTAATCCTTGAGCTTTGGGTTGCCTACAAAGACTTCGTATTCGTTTATGCGGTACTCGTCACCCGTGCGGTTGGCGTTGCTTGCTTCCGTGCTCATGGCCGTCAGCGACAGGCTCAACGCATGCTTGCCCTTGAGGTAAGACATACGTATGCCCGGGGTGAAAAATAGGTTTGTCTGCTCGTTGCCGCTTGACTTTACAGTGGCCGCTTTGCCCGCCAGGCTTGCCTGTATGCTGAAAGTCCTCTTTATCTTATAAAGATATGTTACGTGCAGCCTTTCCGTATGCTTGCGCAGCCTTAAGTCGCCACGCGTGGCCTGGCGCATGGTGATGTCGTTTATGTCAGTTAATCCCATGGCAGCGTTGATGTTGAGCGACGACTTGCGGCCGAATGCCTTAGTGTAGTTGGCCGTGGCCGACAGGTAGTGGCTGTCCTCGCGCGTTCCGTTGGCATAGCGGTCGCATGCGCTGCCGGCTATGTTCTCGTAGTGTCGGTCGTAATGGTTGTTACCGTAGCTGTAATATGCTTCCATGCGCAGGCTTTGCCGCTTGGGCAACGTGCGGCTGTAGCGCAACTTCAGGGCGGGGCTGATGGACTGCGAGGTGGCGTTTTCACGCCGTGTGTACGCCTCTGCGTCGTTGCTGTATGCAAGGGTGCTGCCGCTTTCGTCATTGCTGTGGCTCCTGTTGAAGCGTGCCGAGGCGTAGAGGCTTTGCCTGGTGTCAGAGTAGAGATAGGTGAAGTAAGCTCCCATGGCATCTTGCCGGTTGAGGGCAGACAGTGATTCGGTGCGGCGCGTCACTGTGGCTTCGGGGAATCTGTATGTCGTAGCCCTACAGTCTTGCGGTTGTCCGCTGAAGTTGTTGTAGCTGCCGTGTGCCGATATGGCATATTCCGACTTCCCCTCAAAATATTGTGCCGTTGCCCGGGCGTTGCCTTCGGGTGTGGTCAGCTTGTGCAATGCGCTTATGGCCACAGTCCCTGCGTAGTCGCGTTCTTTCAGCACATAGTCGAGCACGGCGTATGCATCAGGGTATTCCGGCTTGCCTTGCGTGTATAGGTCTATGCGTTTTATGTCTTTGGGGTTGAGGTTTTGCACTTCTTCGTTTGTAGCCTCCCTGCCGTCGATGCAAAGTGCCACGCTTTGGTTGTGGTATCTAATGGTGTTTTCCAATGGGTCGGCGTCAAGCCCGAGAATCCTCATCACGTCTATCGCACTGTATCCGTCGTAGGCGTGGCGCATTTGCTCCTTGGTGGGGTAAATCATGGTTCTGTCTTCTGTGCGCACCGTGTTGCTGCCCAGCACCACCACTTCGGCTATTTTCGCGGTCGACTTGTCCATGGCAATGTCGCCCAAGCGGATTGCAAGCTCCTTTGTAGGGCTGATGGCCATCGTGGTTGGCTTGAAGCCTATGTATTCGGCCTTGAGCTTCAAAGCCCTGTTTTCTTGCGCTATTTTTAGCTTGAACTCGCCTTTGCCGTCGGTTGTGGTGCCACCGGCATACACGCTGTCGTCAATGTAGCAGCGTATTGTTGCCTTCTGCAGGTTGTTCTTTTCGTTGTCTATCAAATGCCCGGTGATTGTTGTTTGGGCTGTGGCCCTGAGTGTTGCAAATGCCATTATGGCGAAAAGGATGATTCTCATTGTTTTGCGCTTAGTGTATGGAAAATCAGAATGAAGTTGCGCATAAGCAGAATTGCCCGTGCACAACTTCATTTGAAGTTAACTATCTATTCTTCTGACAATAATGTTGGCAATACTCTCCGCAATAGTCAGAACAATCGTCTCCGCAGTGTATATCGCAGTAGTGGTCACATGAGATTCTGCTAGCAGAGTCAATGTCAATATTGGACGCTTGTGCAAGCAGCCCATTGACAGCAATTGGGTCTGTTTCCAGTCTTTGTTCCAGTTCTTCCATGTAGAAAGTTGGTAATTCGGTGTTCAAAGAACGCATTTCTTTGGTTTCTTTCATTTTGTTAAAGTTTAAATTGTTAATTACAAGCCATAATGGCCTTATTCACAGAGAATTGTATTATGTCATCCATTTTCACACATTTATTACTTTTTTGCCGACTTGCGGGGCATCCACCACTACAGAGCAGCGCATATTTACATTTTATGCAGTCGTCTTCCAGCATACGACATTTCCTCCAACTGTCAATGACATTTTGGTTCCATCTTATTTCGTCAGAGTTGTAGTCGCCAAGGCAATGCTGCTTTTGGTTTACGACTTCCCAGCACGGATATATCTTCCCTATGGGGTCTAATACGAATCCCTTTGTCTGTGCCGGACAGTATATGGATGTAAGGTCAATGGGCTTGTTGTTTTTCACTGCGTTTTGGATTTTGCGTGAAAGACCGTAATCCTTGCAAGCGGATTCCATTTTCATGGCTTGTAGCTTCTTTATGTATTCTGCTTGGTTTAGATATCGGTATGTCTCTTTGCCGTTGGTTGAGTAATCGCGCAACAAGGCAGAATACATGGAGAACAAGTCGTTTTCTGTGTAGTGAAGTTTAGAAAAAATACCGTTCAACGCTTTCAGGTCTTCAATGTTGTCGCTGTCTGTATTCACTCTTACCGACACTTTCACGCCATGGCGTAATGCCATGCCGATATTGTTGACAATTTTATCGAACGTGGGTACCCCTTGGGCGTGGATTCTTCGTTTGTTGTGACGTTCTGGAATTCCGTCAATGGTTATTTGTACGAATTTGATGGCATTTGGCGAAAGCAAGGCCTCGAAACAGTCCAGATCGTAACCGTTGGTTATGGCGGAGAACGTGAAGCCGCGTTCCATTCCTTGTTTTACGAGGTAAGTTACAGCATCCTTGTTTTGCTTCATTAGAGGTTCGCCGCCATAAAGGGTTATATTGTCAGTCCGTATGCGCTGATTGTTTGATGAAAGTTTTTCTATTGTCTCGTAAAGTTTGTCGACCATCTCGTGGCTGAATGTCGCAGTTTCCCTCTTTATGCTGTTCTCGAAGCAGTATGGGCAGCGGAAATTGCAGTCGTAGCTCACTACTACAGTAAAGCCTGAACGCAACAGCATGCTTTTCTTGAAAAGAGCATTAGCGAGCCGCTTGACGTATTCTGTTTCTTCCTCGCGGCTTTTCACTGTTATGTATCCACGTCGTTCTAGGGCTTCTTTTGTGGCTGCGCTGCATGGGATGGCGCCTTTGTCGAAAGTGGCGTTGGCTTTTAAGAAAATCGCTATGGACTTGTCAATAATATCTATTGCCCCTGTATATCCATGAATCATGCATATATTCTCTGACTCGTTATCAAGGTCAGTCAAGATGCAGTAAGATGATAGTCTGTAATCTCTTCCCATTGTATATTTGCGTTTTAGTTTGTCATTTTTATAGTAAAATAACGTGAGTTCGATGAATTATAACTATTTGTAAATTTGGTGATTAGCGAAAATTGTTGTAACTTTATAGTGTTCAATTACAAAGTATTACAAACAATAATCGCTATAATCACCGAGGACAAAGTTACAGAATTATTTTGTATGGCGGACGACTTCTGCAAGTTTTTTGATGCAATGATGGAATAATATACGCT
>NZ_JACJJL010000030.1 GCF_016899955.1 Marseilla massiliensis
GCCCTTGAAGAACGACTTCGAGAGCTGGGCGTTCCACACCGGGTCGTCGGTGTTCATCTCGGCGCTGCCGTATCCGCGGCGGCTGAACACGTTGAAGTCGGTCGACAGGTCGATGTCGACCACGGGGATGGTGTATGTCAGGCTGGCCCCGTACTGATAGTCGAACGCGTCGATGGGCTTGAAACCGGCGCGGTCGCCGCGGCTGTGGTGCGAGGCATACTTGCCGGCAAGGCCCGCCGTGAGCTTGCCCAGGGTGTAGGTGAGGCTCATGTCGAGGCCCGTGCGCACGGTGTTGACCCGGCTCAGGTCGTCGGACGGCGTGTCGTAGGCCACGGCGAAGTCTACGCTGTGCACGTATTCGGTGGCGGCGCCTACGGCATAGCGCAGCCGCCGCTTGCTGTCGAGGGCGCCGTTGACCCCGAGCTTCACTGCCGTCTGCCAGTTGCCGTCAACGTTGTCGTCGGTATAGGTGTATGCCCCGGTCTGCGTGTCGTAGGTGGTGCGCACGCCCCATGCCCCGTGGGTGAAGGTGGCGTCGGCCCCCACGTACCACGTTAGCCGCGCCGAGTCGCAGCGCAGCGTGGTCTGCCACGACAGCCTGTGGTCGGTGCGGGCCTTCAGGTCGGGGTTGCTCACTATGTGGGCGAGCGGGTTGGTGGTGTCGTCGCCGGGCATGAGCGCCGTAAACTCGGGCTGCGCCACCCGCATCTGGTATGACAGCTCGTGGCGCTGGCGGCCCTTGTTGTAGCGGTATTCAAGCCATGGGCTGAACTCGGTGTAGGAGCGCGTGGCCACGGTGTCTACCGAGTAGTCGTTGTAATGCAGCCTCTCGCGGCTGTGCTTTACGGGCAGGGAGAGGAAGAACTCCATGTTGTCGGTGCTCTTCTGTATTGACACCTCTCCCGAGTATGAGCGCGTCAGCGAGTTGCCCCAGTCGCTGTTGTCCCAGTCGAAGGCCATCAGGAGCGAGTCGCGGGTCGAGGGCAGCAGGCCCGTCGCGTCCGTCCAGCCCTCGCCGAGGCGGTCGAGGCGGTAGCGGCTCGTGGATGCCGAGTGCCAGTCTTGCCCGTAAGTGAAGTTGGGCTCCACGTACCAGCCCTTGGGCAGGGCAAACATATAGCCCAGTTCTATCGAGTAGCTGTAGCTCTCGTCGGCGGCATCGGTGTAGTAGTTGCGGCGGTCGGCAGGCAGCGAGGCGGCATACTGCGTGCCGCTGAGGCCGAACAGCTCGTCGGGAGTGCGCTTCTGCCACATGTATTGTGCGTCTATTGAGAGTATGTCGCCCCACGGCAGTGGTTGCGACCACATGGTGATGCCGTTCAGCGACAGCAGCCGCGAGCGGCCCAGACCGTCGCTCCACGAGCGGTTGAGCAGCGTGTCGCGCATCGTAGAGTCGCTGCCCCATGCTGTGTTTCGGCTGTTGGTGTAATGCAATGCGTTTCGGCTCTGTATGTGGAGCTTGCGCAAGCGCAGGAAGTCGCTTACGGAAGTGTTGAAATCCTTGGCTCGGCTGAACGATGAGCTGCCGCCGAATATGTTGCCGGCGGCGGCGAAGGTCTCGGTGGCGTTGTGCCGTTCGTTGTCGGCGTCGCTCCACGTCACGGTGGCATCGAGGTCGTTCATCACGCGCTTCTCCCTCGTCTCGGTCTGCAGGCTCAGCCCCGCCTGCTTGGTGGCGAGCAGCCCGCGCTCCATCTTGGCGGGCGACCAGTCGCCCCGGCTGCCGGGCCGCCGGTCCTCGTTCACGTTGTTGGCGTTGCCGAATACGGCCACCCTGCGCCGGTCGTCGAAGTAGAGCCCAAAGGCGCGGGCGGCCCAGCGGTTGTCTGTTCCGGCCCCCGCCTCGGCGTTGGCAATGTAGCTCCGGGCGTACTCACGCTTCAGGTTGACATCCATCACGAAGTCTTTAGGCTCTATGTCGCGCCCGAGCATCTCGCTGCGCTCGGTGCTCTTGTCGTACACCTTGATTTCCTTTACGGTGAAGTAAGGCAGGTTTTCGAGCATCACCTTGTTCTTGCCGCGGAAGAATTCCTTGCCGTTGAGCAGCAGGTAGTCCACCTTCTTGCCGTTCACATATATCGTTCCGTTGTCCTTGAGCTCCACCCCGGGCATCTGGCGGATTAGCGCGTCGAGCATCGAACCGTCGGGCAGGTTGAACGCCGAGGCGTCGTAGACGATGGTGTCGCCGCGGTATGCTATTTGCACGCGCGTGCCGCTGACCACCACTTCGTCGAGCCCCACATTTTTATATATGTCGTTTTGGGCGCGCTTTATGTGTATGGTGGGCACCAGGTATTCGGCCTTGCGGCCGCGGGGTTGCATGTCGTAGGGCACAAAGGCCGTCTCGTAGCCCTCGGCCTCTACCTTCAGCACGTAGCGGGCAGGGCGTCGCGGCACCGTGAAACCGAAGCTCGCGAATGTCCGCCACAGGTCGCACGTGTCTGTGTCGGCGGTGGCCGAGTCGGCGTTCAGCAGCGTCACCACGGCCTTTACGCGTGTGCGGGTGAACGAGTCGTAAACTTCGCCGCCGAGAAACACCGTGCGCTCCTTCTTTGCGGGCCGTCCGGCGCCATTCGCCATGGCTGGCATTGCAACGGCAAGCAGCATTGTCAATATGATTGTTAAATAAATTTTGGTATTCATGTCAATACAACGTGAAATTCATTTAAATATTATAATCATACTGGCAATTGTCTTTCCGTATGTTAATTTTTATCGTTTTGTTTCGCTTTCCTTGTGAATTTATATGCCAATGAGAACATTAAGTAGCGCGGAATGCAGTTGTATCGCGTCTCAGTGCGGCCCTGGGCGTTGATGGAGTAGCTCTTGGTGGACAGCTGGTGGAGCAGGTCGTAGGCCGTGAGCTTGGCCACGAGACTGCCCTTGAAGAACGACTTCGAGAGCTGGGCGTTCCACACCGGGTCGTCGGTGTTCATCTCGGCGCTGCCGTATCCGCGGCGGCTGAACACGTTGAAGTCGGTCGACAGGTCGAGGTTGAGCACGGGTATGGTGTACTTCAGGTTTGCTCCATACTGGTAGTCGTAGGCGTTTATGGCTTCGAAGCCTTGCCGGTCGCTGCGACTGTTGCGTGCCGTGAGCTTGCCCGCGAGGCCCGCCGTGAGCTTTCCCAGCGTGTAAGTGAGGTTCAGGTTGAGGTTGGTGCGCATTGTCTCGACCGTGCTGAGCACGTCGGCCGAGGTGTCGTAGGCCACGTCGAAGTCTACGCTGTGAATGTATTTCACGCTCGCGTCGAAGACATAGCGCAGCCGCCGCTTCTTGTCGAACGTGCCGTTGAGCCCTCCATTGAGTTCGAAGTCCCAGTTGCCGTCCACGTTGTCGTCTATATAAGTGTATGCGCCGGTCTGCGAGTTGTATGTGGTGCGTGTGCCGAAGTCGTTGCGCACGATGTAGGTCTGGGCCCCGGCGTACCACGTAAGGTCTATGGAGTCGCAGCGGAACGTGGCCTTTCCGCCCAGCCAGTGGCGCGTGATGGCCTTCAGGTCGGGGTTGTTGATGCGCAGGGCCAGCGGGTCGGTGGTGTCGTCGGAGGGCATGAGCGACTGGAACTCGGGCTGGGTGACGCGCATGCGGTAGTTCAGTTCAAACTTGTTTTTGCCTTTGCTGAACTCCATCTGTGCATAAGGCTCGAAGTCGGTGTATGAGCGTGAGGCCACGGTGTCGAGCCCGCCGCTTCGGTAGTGCATTCCCTCGCGCCTGAAATATAACGGCAGCTGCACATAGACATAGCTCTTGGCCATGGGGTGCATGATTTCCAGATGCGTGCCATACGACCGCGTGAGCACGTTGGTATAGGCGCTGTTGTCGGCGTCTAAGGCCAGCAGCAGCGAGTCGCGCGTGGACGGCAGCAGGCCAAGTTCGTCGTAGCGGTCGCTGGCGAGGCGGTCGAGGCGATAGCGGGCGTTGTCGTTTATGTCGCGATTCTGGCCGTATGACACTCCGGGGCGCACCGACCAGTTGTCGGGCAAGGCAAAGTCATAGCTGAGACCGAGGTGGTATGAGTAGCTATCAGAGCGCGTGTCGGCGTAGTTGTTGCGGCGGTCGGTGGTGCCGTCGGTGGCATATTGTGTGCCGGTGAGGCTGAAGTCCTCGGCGGGGCGGCGCCTGCTGTACGAGTAGTCGGCAAAGAGCACGAGATAGTCGCCCCACGGCAGTGGCTGCGACCAGCCCGTATAGCCGAAGAAATAGAGCTGGCGCGAGCGGCCGAGGCCTTCGCTCCACGAGCGGTTGGTGAGCGTGTCGCGCAGCGTTGAGTCGCGTCTCCACGAGGTGTTGCTGCTGTTTGTGTAGTCGAGGTTGACGTAGCTGTAGATGTGGAGCTTGGGCAACGTCAGGTAGTTGTTGATGTTCAGGTTGAAGTCCTTGTTGCGGTTGAAGGCCGAACTGCCGCGCACTATGTTGCCGTCTGAGGCAAATGTCTCAACAGAGTTGTGGCGCTCGTTGTCCGAGTCGTTCCATCTGACGAGGGCGTCGAAGTTGTCCTTGATGCGCTTGTCCTTGTCTTCGGTCTGCAGGCTGAGCCCCGCTTGCTTGGTGGAGAGCAGCCCGCGCTGCATCTTGGCGGGCGACCAGTCGCCGTCGCTGCCGGGTTGCCGGTTCTCGTTGACGTTGTTGGCGTTGCCGAAAACGGCCACGCGCGTATGGTCGTCGAAGTAGAGCCCGAAGGCGCGGGCGGCCCAGCGGTTGTCTGTTCCGGCGCCCGCCTCGGCGTTGGCAATGTAGCTCCGGGCGTACTCCCGCTTCAGGTTGACGTCCATCACGAAGTCCTTTGCCTCGACCTCGCGGCCCAGTGCCTCGCTTTTCTCGGTGCTCTTGTCATACACCTTGACGTTTTTCACGGTGAAATAAGGCAGGTTTTCCAGCATCACCTTGTTCTTTCCCTTGAAGAAGTCCTTGCCGTTGAGCAGCAAGTAGTCAACCTTCTTGCCGTTGACGTATATGTCGCCGTTGTCCTTGAGCTCCACCCCTGGCATCTGGCGGATGAGCCCGTCGAGCATCGAACCCTCGGGGAGGTTGAACGCCGAGGCGTCGTAGACGATGGTGTCGCCGCGGTATGCTATCTGCACGCGCGTGCCGCGGACCACCACTTCGTTGAGCCCCACGTCCTTGTATATGTCGTCGCGCCCGCGCTTCATGAGCAGCCGGGGTATGGCGTAATAGCCCTTGCGCCCCCGCGGCTTCAGGTCGAAGGTGTCGGTTATGGTCTTGTAGCCCTCGGCCTCGGCGCGGATGAAGTAGCGCATGGGGCGCTTCGGCACGCGGAAGCCGAAGCTTGAGCTTGTCCGCCAGATGTAGCATGTGTCTGTCTTGGCCAGGGCGGAGTCTTCGCTCGTGATGGTCACCACGGCCTTAATGCGCGCCTTGGTGAACGAGTCGTAGACTTCGCCGCCGATATATACTGAATCTGCCTTGGCTTTCTTGCCACCGTCGGGATGCGCGGCCGATGGCATTGCTGCCGCAAGTGCGGCAACGAGGATGATGTAGAGCAGTCTGTTCATGTCCTGTTAGCATTTTTATGGTTGATAATCTCCGCCTGCCGGAGCCCCAAGGCTGTTGCCGGGGCCCGGTGAGGGGGCGTGCATGGCTATGGAGGATTGCGCGTTGCGGCCGTCGGTCTGGGCGTCAGTAGATGATGCGTCCGCGCTTAAGCGGAGTTTGCCTGTACGTCTTGTCCACGTCTTTGCGCAGCTTTTTCACGCTGAGGCCGCGCTCGCTCATGGCCTCTCCGTTGAAATAGCGCCGCTCGGGGCTGCTCGGCATGAAGAAGTCTACGGTCTCCACGTTGTCCGGCAGCGGCGGGAAGACGAGCACAAAGCGCACGAAGTTGCCGTCGATAGCATCAATCCAGAAGAAAGTATCGGTGGGGAAATACTCCAGGCGGCGCAGCATGTACTGGTCGCCGGTGTCGCTGTCGATGATGGTGCAGCCCGAGTTGAAGTAGTAGAACTTGCGGTCGTTATGCGCGTATGTGGCAGTTACGTACGTGGCATCCTTCGTCCGGTACAGCTGATAGTAGGCCGAGTGGAACAGTCTCAGGCCGGCCGGTCTCGTCACGGAGTATGGGTAGCTGTATCGGGCGAAAGTCTTTGTGTCGTCGATGTTGTAGTTTTCGGCCTGCGGCTGCGTGAGTTTCGGCTCGATGTTGTCGGGTCTCGGGTCGTATGCGGCCTGCCGCGAGGCGGCGCAGGCACACATCATGGCGGCAGTGGCGGCCGCGAGGGCCAGTCGTGTCAGTAGGTTTGTCATTTCAGTGGGTTTGTTAAAGTGTCATCTTATTATCTTTGCCGGCCGGCGCATCACGTCGTCCAGTCGTGCCGGTATCACCGACCTTTCGCCCTGCTTGCGCACCGCTATGTTCTCTACATGCTTGTCGAGCGGCGGGAAAACGAGCGTGAACGCCACTATCGAGCCTTTGCGCCCGGTGATGTATCCCTCGAGTTGCGTCTTGCCGTAGCCCACGATGCCACGGCACATGTATCGGTCGCCCGTGTCGCGGTCTTCGATGTAGCGCGTCACTCCGTCGAGCCGGAACAGCTGCCGGTCGCTTTCCACATACTTGAGCATCACGAGATGGGTCTCGCCGTCGTGCCTCTCAATCCAGAACTTGTGGCGCATGCGGCGGTATTCACCCAGTGTGAGCGGCACAATCTCGGTGTCGGCGAGCTCGCGCACAGGCTTGCCCGGGGCCGCTTGTGGCTTGTCGGCCGGCTTGGCCGGGCCGTCGCCGCCGACAGGTGAGAAGCCGGCGCAGGTGTAGCCCGTAGGCCCGCCCCGCTTGATGAGCACGTTGAAGGTCTGGGCGTTGCCCTGCCCGCCGCTGCGGCGCGTGGGCTTGGCAGCGGCGTTTTTGTTGAACCTGAGCAGGAAACTGCCGTCGAGGTAGATTTCGCCTATGCGTATGGTGTCGGCGTGGATGCTGCCTTCAGCCCTGCGCAGGTATGTGCCGCTGCCTATCTTGCTCATGCCCATACCTTGCGCTATGCTGTCTACCACATGGATGGCGCGGTCGGTAGAGAAGTCTTCGGCCGGGGCGGGCTCGGCCACCGGTTCCGGTTGAGGCTCGGCGACGGCCGGCGTGCCGGGCTCGGCGGCCTTGGCGGGCGGTTGCGCTGTGGCCCCGGCCACGGCCTCGTTGAGCGCCTTGGGCGACAGCAGCGGTGCGGCAGCCTGCTCTGTTTCCAGCCGTTGCCCGATGTCGGCCACTATTGTGGGCCGGGCAAAGGCCGCCACGGCCATGCCGACGATGGGCAGCAGGTAGGCCGCCTTGAGCGCCGCGGCCTTGGCCGATGGCTTGCGGCACATCATGTAGAGCCGCTTCTTGATGGGGCTGTGGTTGAAGGCGTTGGCTGCCGGGCTTGCGCTGCTGCCGGCGGCTGCGGCTATGAGCAGTCGCAGGTAGCTGTCGCTGTCAATGCCGCTGGCCAGCACGTGGCTGTCGGCTTGGTATTCGTGTACGTCTCTGAGGTCTTTGCGCAGCAGCCATGCCGACGGCAGGAACCACAGCATGCGAGCCGTGAACTCACAGAGCAGCATGTCCCACGAGTGGCCCAGGCGCACGTGCGACAGCTCGTGGGTGAGCACCGAGCGCAGCTGCCGCCCTTCGAGCCCCTCGGGCAGTATCACCCAGCGCATCCAGCTGCAGGCCACGGTGATGCGGCCCGACACCAGCACGGACGCGCCCCGGGGCGCCACGGCGGTGCGTATGCGCCTGCTGCGCGCCATGAGCAGCCAGAGCGAGGCCAGCGAGCGCATGTAGGCCAGCCAGCCCACGGCCACGCCGGCGGCGTAGGCCATGGCCAGCAGTCGGGGCCACAGTGCCAGCCGCGGTGGCTGCGTGGTTGTGGCGGCTGTGGTTGCGGGCTCGTCGTAGGCCTGCTCGATGATGAAAGTCTCGGCACTGGCCGTGGCCTCGGCTATTGGGCTGGGCCTTGAAGTCTCGATGTGGCACAGCGGCAGTGCAGCCGAGGCGACGAGGATGAAAATAAGCACGGCGCGGTTGAGCGCGTGGAACGTCTCGCGGCGCATGAAGAGACCGTAGAGCGAGTGGAACAGCGTGAGTGCCACCGCCCACTTGATGATGTAGATTATAGCTGCTGCCATGTTATTTCTCGCGTTTCAGTTTGTCGACAAAGTCTATCAGTTCCTTCTCGCTCACCTTCTCCTCCTTGACAAGCGCCGACACCACGTTCATGTAGGAGTTGCCGAAATAGCGGCTTACAAACGACTCAAACTTGCGCCGTCCGTAGTTCTCTTTCTTCACTGCGGGTATGTAGAGGTAGCCCCTGCCGTGGGGGCGGTGGGTGAGGTAGCCTTTCTTCTCGAGCAGTTGGATTATCGTCGACACCGTGTTGATGTGCGGGCGGGGCTCGGGCATCATTGCGAGCACGTCTTTGGGCGTGCAGCTTCCTATCTGCCATATCATCTCCATGATGCTCTCTTCTTTTGCAGTCAGTCTCTCCATTGCCTTTGGTTTTTAAGTCGTATTGGTTTGTTTCTTGTCTGTTGTTAGTGGCGGCCAGGCTGCGCTGTGGCCTTTGGGTGGCCGTGCGGATATGCCGGCCGGGGTGGATTGCCATGCGGCGCTGCTGACTCGTGGCATGCAAACCTGTGGCCTGAAGGTTTTGCCTGTTGGTCTTTTCGACTGCAAATATAGTTAATTTATCAATAGCTTCCAAGTTTCCGGCCGATTATTTAACTATTGTTTTAGTTGAAAACCGCGTTCGCGGCATTTTGCGTACCCATCCATCAGCCGCCCGCCCCGGCCGGTGGGCAGAGCCGCTGAGCCACAGGCAGTTGCAGGCTTGGTGGCAGCAGGCTTGCGGCGGAGGCCGTTTTGCACTGCCAAACGGCCTGTATTGCAGTGTGAAACAGCCCGTATTGCACGGCCGTTTGGCCAGTTTGGGGTTTGGGGTCGCTCAGTCCGGTCTGCACGGCAGTTGGCCGCCGAGGCCCTGCCGTCGGTTTGCCGCTCGTCAATCACCCCGGCAGGGCATGAGTCTGCGTGGTGTCGGGCGTGATGGCAGCCACAGTCCGTTGGGCGGCCTTCGGTGATGTCAGCCGTGTAAAGATGCTGTGCAATGTGGATGTCTGCAAGTTGCCGGGTAGTCACGGGTGGTCAGCGTGAGTTGGGCTTCCTTGCGGTGGCCCGGGGTTGGCGGCCGGCGGCTTTCGCAGTTGATGTCCACCAGCACCACATGTCTCATCGTAACTCCCTCTAACTCCTCTAATTCATTCTAACTTCTCGCATCTGCCCGACTGCCGGCATTAATCTTTGCAAAAATGGAGTAAGTAGGTGTTCAAAACTAATTGCCATCAAATTGTGCGCTCTTTCGGGCCGCATGCCAAAGTCCGCGAGAGATAGTGGCGGGCTGCGCTACCTATGAGGCATTGGTATGCGAGCCGAAAGAGTGCACAAGATGGTGGCAAATATATAGATTGCACATGCAAAGTCAATTGTATCTGTTGATTTTGAACAGCTGCTTATTAGCGCCCCGGGCATTTCATCACGTTGGCTTGAATGCCTGTGCAGCCCGGACTCTGCGCATACGGCTGCCCCTTCGGCAAAATGGGCTGGCCTCAGGGCGGCGGCATCACCGGGTCGCTAAGCCGTGCCATGGCCGGTATGGCATAAAAAAACGACCGCCCTATTCACATAGAGCGGCCGCCACAGTTATATATAAATCGTATTAGTTATTCGCAATTTTTTATGCCTTGGCAATCTCTTTGTCGGCATTGCGCCTGCCCTTGCCTATGGTGAAGTAGGCCACGGGGGCTGCAATGAATATCGACGAGAACGTACCGAACACGATGCCGAGTATCATTGCCAGCGAGAAGCTGCGTATGCTCTCACCTCCGAAGAAGATGATGACGAGCAGCACGAGCAGCGTTGACGAGCCGGTGTTGATGGTACGGGCCAGCGTCTGGTTCAGCGAGTCGTTGAACAAGTCCCACAGGTTGCGCTTGGAGTAGAGGTGCATGTTCTCGCGTATGCGGTCGAACACCACCACCTTGTCGTTGATTGAGTAACCGATGACGGTCAGGATGGCTCCGATGAACGTCTGGTCTATCTCGAGCGACATGGGCACCATTCCCCAGAGCAGAGAGTAGACGCCGAGCACGAAGAGCGTGTCGAAGGCCAGGGCCACCGTAGAGCCCAGCGAGAACGCCACGTTGCGGAAGCGCAACAGTATGTAGAGGAAGATGGCTATGATGGCTATCACCACGCTGACTATTGCACCGTATGTGATGTCCTTGGCTATGGCCGGCCCCACCTTTGAGCTGCTTATGATAGAGCCTCCCTCGCGTATGTCGGGGTTCTTGAAGGCTTCGACGCTCTTCTGGGTGACGAGCCCGTCGGCCGACAGCTCCTTGTAGAGTATGTTCTCTATCTCGCTGTCCACGTTGGGGTCGTTAGACTCTATCTTGTAGTTGGTGGAGATGCGGATGGTGTGGCCGTCGGTGCCGAGGGCTATGGCGCTGAACGTAGACTCGCCGAAGGCACCCTGCAGAACCTCGCGCACCTGTTCGGGCGACACGGGCTTCTCAAACTGCAGCACATAGTTGCGTCCGCCGGTGAAGTCGATGCTCCGGCTGAAGCCGCGCACCACGAAGCTGCCTATGAACACGAGCGCTACGATGCCCCAGATGGCGAACGAGCTCTTGTACTTGCCCATGAAGTTGATCTTGGTGTCCTTCATCATGTTGCGCGAAATGGCAGTGGTGAACGTGAGGTTGAGCCACTTGTCGCGCTTGAGCTGATGGTCGTAGACGATGCGGGTCATGTAGACTGCCGTGAAGAACGAGCAGCACAAGCCGATAATCATTGTGGTGGCAAAGCCTCGGATGGGGCCTGTGCCGAACACGAACAGTATGACACCGGTGATGATTGACGTGAGGTTGGAGTCGAAGATGGCCGAGAAGGCGTTGGTGTAACCGCGGTTGATGGCTTCCTTCACGCCTATGCCTGTCTCAAGCTCCTCCTTGGCGCGCTCGTAGATGAGCACGTTGGCGTCGACGGCCATACCCAGCGAGAGCAGCAATCCGGCAATGCCCGGCATGGTGAGCACCGACTGGAACGAGGTCATGATGCCCAGCGTGAAGAACAGGTTGAACAGCAGGGCCAGGTTGGCCAGCATGCCCGGTATGACGTTATAGAGGATGATGAGGTAGATCATGAGCAGCACGAAGGCTATGATGAACGACACGAAGCCTTGCTGTATCGACTCCATGCCGAGCGACGGGCCCACCACCTCTTCCTGCACGATGCGGGTCGGGGCGGGCATCTTGCCAGAGTTGAGCGTGTTGGCAAGGTCTTTCGTCTCCTCGATTGTGAAGTTTCCGGTTATCTCGGAGTTGCCGCCGGATATCTCGCCGTTTACCCTCGGTGCGCTGTAGACGCTGTTGTCGAGCACTATGGCAATGGCGCGGTTGATGTTGGCCTTGGTGAGCTGTGCCCAGCGGCGTGCGCCGTCGCTGTTCATCTGCATGGTCACGCAGGGCTGTCCCATCTGGGTGAAGCCGTCGCGGGCGGTGGTAATCACGTTGCCCTCGAGCGGTGCGCGCCCTGACGGCTCGGTCACCTTGATGGCGTGGAGCTCATAGATGGTGCCTGTCTTGTCGAAGTCGACGGGCTTGGCGCTCCATACCAGCTTCAGGTCGGAGGGCAGCACCTGGCGTGCAATGTCAGAGTAGATTATCTTGTTGACGTCGGCCGTGTCGCGCGCAACGGCATATCCCACCACGCTGAGGGCGTTGCCCTGCATAGGCTGGAACACCGAGAAGAGCGGGTTTTGCCTGCGTATCTGCTCGGCCTGGGCGTCGGCGGCCTTGCTGCCGGCCTTCTTGGCAGTGCCCTTGGCGGCCAGCGCTGCTGCGAGCGAGCCCTTGTCCGCCCCGGCCTTGGCTGCCGTAGTGTCGGCCTTTGCCGTGTCGGCGGGTGCTGCTGTGGCCGATGTGCTGTCGAGAGCTGCAAAACGCTGGTTGAGCTGTGCCAGCGACGGCACTATCTCCTGGCTGTTGTATGTCTCCCAGAACTCAAGGTTGGCGCTTCCCTGCAAGAGCTTGCGCACGCGCTCCGGCTCCTTGATGCCGGGCATCTCGACCATGATGCGGCCTGTCTGGCCCTCAAGCTTCTGGATGTTGGGCTGAACCACGCCGAACTTGTCGATACGGTTGCGCACCACGTTGAACGAGTTGTCAACGGCCGACTGCACTTCGGCGCGCAGGGCACGCTCCACTTCGGCGTCGGTGCTCTGCGTGCTTACCTTGCCCTTCATCTGCTGCGTGGCGAAGATTTCGGCCAAGCGGTGGCCCGGGGCGTTCTTATGGTAGCTCTTGACAAAGAGTGAGATGAAGTCGTCCTGGCTGGTCTCCTCTTCCTGCTTCGCCTCGTTCATCGACTTGACGAAGGCCGGGTCGGTCTTGTGGTCGGCCAGCACGGATATCACGTCGGGCACCGACACCTCGAGGACAACGTTCATACCGCCTTTCAGGTCGAGACCGAGGCCGATTTCCATCTCGCGGCACTGCTTCAGCGAGTAGATGCCGAGGTACACTTTCTCGTTCATGATTGAGTCGAGATATTCTTGCCCCGCCTCTTCTCCCATGGCAGCGGCCTTGTTCTCATAATGGCGCGTCACAAACGAGAAGGAGAGGTAGAATATGCACACAAGCACAAGCAGAAGTGTGATAAACTTTACAATTCCTTTGTTTTGCATTTCTGTTGTTATGTTATTTTTTAATTATTATTTCCCTGTTATGCCATTTTTAGCTTGCAAATATAGCATTTTTTTTACATTGTTGAAAATTTATCGCCATTTTTCACGCCTTTTATTTCATTTTAAGCCAACAATAAATGGGATAGTGGTCGGAAGCCTTGATTTTGCTATCGACCTTACAGCCAAACGGTTTGAAGTGCGAAGAGCACATTATGTTGTCTATCCTCACGTAGAATCCCTTCTGATTATACGACAAACCAATGCCGCGCCCGGTGGCCACGTAGCAGTCGGTCAGGTCTTTGGCCATCATTCGGCGTGTGTAGGATATGGGCGTGTCGTTGAAGTCGCCGCACAGTATTGTGGGATAGTTGGCGTGGCTCTTTATGTAGGCATACACCGCGTCGGTCTGTCGGGCGCGTATCCTGGCTGCGTCGCCGAGCTTCTTTATCAGTTTCTTCGACTCGGCCCGGGCCGTGTCCTGGGCCATCTCGCCCTTGAGCATGTCTTTGTAGCGCTGGCGTTCGTCGGGGTCGAGGTGGTTGCTCTCGAAGTGGTTGTTGATGACGAGCACTGTGTCGCGCCCTATCCTGAGGTAGTAGGCCACGCTGCCGTTGCCCGTCGACTCGTATTCTATGCGCTCCTTGCGCAATATCGGGAAGCGGGTGTATATGCCCAGGGCGTTGCTGCGCCTTGCCTCGTCGCCCACGTAGGTGGTGTCGGTGTGTGCGTATAGGCTGTCCATCCTGGGCTTCATCTTGCCGCTGCCGTCGACGTCTTCCTGGAAGCACACTATGTCGGCCTTGCTCCGGCTGATGTAGTCGACCATGTCGTCGTAGGGCCTGTCGTGCCCCGGCAGCCCCGAGTAGTTCTTTACGTTGTACGACAGCACCTTGATGGCGCCCTGCGGTGGCTCCGACGCCGGGTTGATGGGCATGTATATTCGTATGGGCACTATGGCGGCGGCATAGGCCGCTATGGGTATCACGGCCATCTTCCACTTGAAGACGAGCCAGAAGACGAGGAAAGCCAGGTTGATGGCTAGCAGCACCGGGAACACCAGGCCCGCCGTGGCAATGTATGGGTGGGTGGCGGGATTGGCGTAGTCGGAGAATCCCACCAGCCACATGATGATGCCGGTGGCTATGTTCGCCCCGGCTATCATGTTGGTTGTGAATGTCTTGAGTTGCTTCAGCATCGTCTGTCGTTAGTCGTTGTTGCTGCTGTCAAACAGCTTCTGCTTCTCTTCCTTGGTAAGACTGTCGTATCCGCTCTTGCGTATCTTGTCGAGTATGCGGTCTATCTCGTCTTGGTTGGCTTTCTTCTTGGCGTTGTATTCCCAGTCGGTCTCATGCCGGGTGGCGCCGCCCTGGGGGCCGCCGTGGCTGCCTTGGCCGCCCCTGTCGTACTTTTCGCGGTACTGGTCGAACTTGTTCTTCAGGCTTTCGAAGAACTGCGCGCCGTTGCTCCTGCTGTAGTAGGCGCCGGGATGGCGCTGCCAGTAGCGTATCATGAGGAAGCCGAAGAGCATGCCGCCCAGGTGTGCCATGTGGGCCACGCCGTCGCCCGAGGCGGTGACGGCCGATAGCAGCTCGATGGCTGCGTAGAAGATGACGAACCACTTGGCCTTGATGGGCAGCGGGAGCGGGAAGATGAATATGCGCTCGTTGGGGAATGTCATTCCGAAGGCGAGCAGTATGGCATATATGGCGCCCGATGCGCCCACGGTGGTCCAGGCATTGAGGTACATGGCGTTGTACTTGCCAATCTCGAAGATGTCGGCTATGCTGCCCATGGGGAACTCGCCCTTCATGATGAGGTAGAACTGCACGAACTGGGCTATCTCCTGCATCAGGCCGGCGCCGATGCCGCACGAGATGTAGTAGAACAGGAACTTCTTAGGGCCCCACACGCTTTCCATCACGCGGCCGAACATCCACAGGGCAAACATGTTGAAGAGTATGTGGGTGAAGTTGGCGTGGAGGAACATGTAGGTGAGCAGCTGGTAGACGTGGAAGTCGCTGGCCAGGAAGAAGTGAAGGCCGCCAAGGTCGCCCAGGCTCGGGAACACCAGTGTGGCCACGAATGCCAGCACGTTTATTATCAGCAGGTTTTTTGTGATTGTGGGTGTATTAAACATATCTGTGTCGTTGTGTCGTTTCGTTGTTGAATACTTGTTGTCGGGGGGCAAAATTACTAAAAATATCCGTCAAACTATACTGTACAAGGGCGTTTCGGGGCTTTTTTCAACAAAAAACTCACTTTTTTTTATTTTTTGTTTGTTTTCTGAATTGTTTCTCCTATATTTGCGTGAACAAATCGGGCAATCCTCATTTACAACCATATTTATTTAATAAAAATCAAGTTTATGAACAAGACAGAATTAATCGACAAGATCGCTGAAGGCTCAGGCCTGACCAAGACGGACTCCAAGAAGGCGCTTGAGGCAGCGGTATCGGCCATCCAGGCTGCACTCGTTGCAGGCGACAAGGTTTCACTTGTTGGCTTTGGTACATTCAGCGTGAGCGAGCGCCCTGCTCACGAAGGCATCAATCCGGCCACAAAGGAGAAGATACAGATTGCTGCCAAGAAGCTCGTCAAGTTCAAGGCAGGTGCCGAGCTTGCCGATGCCATCAATTGATCGTGCTCCAGAATAACGTCGGGCAGGTACTCGTGAGAGTGCCTGCCCGATGTGTTTTCATGCCCGGGCTTGCTGCCCGCGGCGTGTCATGGCTGCTTGCCGATGTATGCCAGTATGCCTCCGTCGACGTAGAGGATGTGCCCGTTGACGAAGTCTGAGGCGTCGGATGCCAGGAACACTGCCGGGCCCATTAGGTCTTCGGGTGTTCCCCAGCGCGCTGCCGGTGTCTTCGACACTATGAAGCTGTCGAAGGGGTGGCGGCTGCCGTCGGCCTGGCGCTCGCGCAGCGGCGCGGTCTGCGGTGTGGCTATGTAGCCCGGGCCTATGCCGTTGCACTGTATGTTGTGCTCGCCGAACTCAGAGCAGATGTTGCGTGTGAGCATCTTCAGGCCTCCCTTGGCGGCAGCGTAGGCCGAGACGGTCTCGCGGCCCAGCTCGCTCATCATCGAGCAGACGTTGATAATCTTGCCATGGCCTTTCTTTATCATGCCCGGTATGACGGCCTTCGACACTATGAAGGGCGCGTTGAGGTCGATGTCTACCACCTGGCGGAATTCCTCGACCGACATCTCCGTCATGGGGATGCGCTTGATGATGCCGGCGTTGTTGACCAGTATGTCAATCACGCCCAGCTCCTTCTCGATGTCGGCCACCATGGCCTTCACCTCTTCTTCGTTGGTTACGTCGCAGATGTATCCCTTGGCGTCGATGCCCTTTGCCTTGTAGTCGGCCAGAGCCTTGTCCATGTGCTCCTGGCTGCGGCAGTTGAACGCTATCTTGGCGCCTGCGTTGGCGTATGCCTCGGCTATGGCGAAGCCTATGCCGTAGGCCGCTCCCGTGACGAGGGCCACCTTGCCCTCGAGCGAGAATTTGCTCAGTATCGGTTCCATTGTCTTTTGTTCCTTTCCGTTGCTGTTTGCGTTGTTGTCACTTGAGGTCGGTTATCTTCGAGAAGTCCTGGTCGCCGTAGTCGAGGTTCTCGCCTCCCATGCCCCAGATGAATGTGTAGTTGTGGGTGGCGGCGGCGCTGTGTATGCTCCATTCGGGCGACAGCACGGCCTGGTCGCCCTTCATCCATATGTGGCGTGTCTCGTCCACCTGCCCCATGAAGTGGCATACGGCCTGCTCCTCGGGCACCTCGAAGTAAAAGTAGGCTTCCATGCGGCGGCTGTGCACGTGGGCCGGCATGGTGTTCCATACGCTGCCGGGCGCCAGTTCGGTCATGCCCATCTGCAGCTGGCATGTGGGCAGCACCTGGCTCACGAGCATCTTGTTGATGTCGCGCTCGTTGCTCATTTCGAGCGAGCCCATGTGTGCAACCACGGCGTCGGCCTTGGTTACCTTCTTGCAGGGATACTCCTTGTGGGCGGTGACGCTGTTGAAGTAGAACTTTGCCGGCTTCTGCGGGTCGGTGCTGCAGAACACCACGTCGCGGTCGCCGCGGCCTATGTAGAGTGCTTCTTTGTAGCCCAGGGTGAACGTCTCGCTGCCCACCTTAACGGTGCCTTCGCCCAGCCCGACGTTGAATATGCCCACCTCGCGGCGCGTGGTGAAGTATTCGGCCTTCAGCGGGTCGATGGCCTCGAGCTTCAGCTCTTCGCTGACAGGCATTGCCCCGCCTACTATCATTCGGTCGTACATGGAGTACACCATGTTCACTTCGTCGGCTGCGAACACGCGCTCGATGAGGAAGTCGCGCCTGATGCGCTTGGTGTCATAGCTTTTTGCGTCCTCGGGGTGGGCCGCATAGCGAATCTCATAGTTTGTCTTCATAATCTTAGCTGTTGTTTATGTCTGTTGTCTTTGTTTGTTTCAGCGCTTGTGTGCGTGGCTGTCGGTTGCGCCTGCAGCCCCCAGCATAAGGCAAAGATACTGTTTTTTTGCCGTATGGCAAAATAATGGCCTCACTTTTAGTATATGTTTTCATTTCGCCGTGGCCCCGCCGTGGGCTTGCCGTGGGCGGGCCGCCCATGGTGGCAGGCCGCCGTCAGGCCCGTCGCTCTGTCCGTTGTTTGCAACCATGCCTGCCGTTTGCGGCCGCTTTCGGCCCCGTGGTGTCAGTTTGCCGGGCTGCCGCGCCCTTGTGGCGGCCGTCGGGGGCCGCGTATTGTTGAAAAAAGCGCCCGCCCCTGCCGCGTGTCGTGGCGGGGGCGGGCGCTTGCCGGGCCCTATGCCGCATTGTGGCGGCCGTCACCTGAAGTCGAACCAGAGCTTTATCCTAAGCCCGTCGTCGCCCTTGTTGATGCGTATGCCGCTGGGTTGCGCCTCGGGGCCGAGCTGCTCTATGGGCTTGTATGAGCGCATGCCCGGTATCTCGAGCAGGAACGATATGTCGCCTTCGGGGAAGGGCTGCATCGTGCGCTCGTTGCGGTGCTTGGGCTCTTCGGGCGTGAACAGGCGCAGGTAGAGCCCGTCGGTCTCGCTGTACACCTTGAACGGTGCCGTGTCCGACTGCATCTCGGCCCAGTAGACGTTGGCGTGGTAGCCCTTGAACTCGGGATAGTCGAGCCTGCCGGAGCCCTCGCCGGTCACGGTGTTGTTGTAGTCTTTCTGCCACAGGCCGAACACCGGGCCGCGCAGGCGGTTGCGCCACACGCGGTAGGGGCCCTTGCCAACCCACCGCACGCCCTTGGCTGCCTCTTCGGGGTATGAGAAGCTGAAGCCGAGGTTGCGCACCTTGGGTTCGAAGAACTCGCCACCGAACTTGCCGCCGTCGCGCCGGTTGAGTATCACGGCGTCCATGCCGAGCACCCCTGCGGGCGTCATGCGCCACACTATCGAGTCGGCTGCGCCCTGGTAGCGCATCACCAGCAGCGCGTCGGCGCCTTCCTGGCGGGCCGTGATGCCCTTGAGCTTCATCTTCATGCCCACGGGCAGCGGGCCGTTTGACAGGGGGAACGCCTTTCCGTCGACGGTGACGCTCTTGAGCATGCCATCGTCGGGGTTGAACTCGGCTCGCACCCCGCCCCCCTCAAGGGTTGTGCCATCCGCCGTGGCAGCCCGTCCGGCCACTGCCGCAGGCTTGGCCAAGGCATAGTATTCGTCGGCGTAGCGCATGGGGTAGGCCCAGGTGTTGATTGTGTCGCCCGCCGCCGTGGTGGCCACCAGCGTGAGCACGTCGCCCTCGGCAAAGCCTTCGGGCAGCGTTATGGCGGCCGTGCCTGTCTCGCCCGGCGCGATGTCGGGCAGCGCCACGGTGCCCTCGGCAACGGTGCGCCCCCTGTCGGATGCAGGCGAGGGCAGCGTGGTCACGCTGTAGCTCATGCTGCACTCGGTGAGTCGGCTGAACAGGAAGCGGTTGGCCACCTTGAAGCGCCCGTCCCACTGCGGCCTGACGGTCATGGGAGCAATCTGTATGGGCGACCAGACGTCGCGTATGGTATACCAGCTGCCCTCCTTCTCGCGGTGCGGGCCCACTATGCCGTCGGGTGCGTTGGGGCCGTCGGTGTCGATGCTGTCGCCCCTGTCGGTGCGCATCACGCCCTCGTCGGCCCATGCCCAGATGAAGCCGCCGGCGAAGAGCGGGTTGCGTGACCACTGCGCCCAGTACTCGTCGAGCGACGCCCCGCCGCCCTTGTCATACTGGCTGTGCAGGAACTCGGTGGGCATGAACACCTCGGTGCCGTTGTGCAGCCGCCCGGCGCCGGTCTGGTAGGCCGGGTAGTGGTGGCAGTCGACGCCGTTCCACAGTGCCCACGGGTGCACCACGTGGCGCCGTTGCGGGTCGAGTTCGGCGAATAGCGGGTCGAGCTTAAGGTTGTTGCCGCCCTCGTTGCCGTTGCCCCAGACGAAGATGCAGGGGTGGTTGGCCTCGGCGGCCATCATCTCGCCCAGTATCTGCGTGCCGGTGGCGGTGCTGTAATGGTTCTGCCAGCCCGGCAGCTCGTTGAAGTATAGCACCCCGAGCGAGTCGCAGATGTCGAGGAAGGGGCTTCCGGGCGGGTAGTGCGAGCGAATGGCGTTGGCGTTCATGCCCTTGATGAGGCGCACGTCGGCTATGTCGCGCCTCTTGTCGGGCGTGCGCCCCGTCTCCGGGTAGAAGCAGTGGCGGTTCACTCCCTTGATGTTCAGCTTTGTGCCGTTGAGGTAGAAGCCGTCGCGCGGTCGGAACTCGATGGTTCGGAAGCCCACGCGCTCGCTTGTGCGGTGGGCCACCGAGCCGTCGGGCGCCACGAGGCTGAGCGTGAGCACATACATGTTGGGGTGCTCGGGGTCCCATGGCTTCACGCCATCGAAGCGCAAGGCCACGCGCTGGCGTTTCCCGGAAGTCAGCGAGACTGATTTTTGCGGTGATTGTTGGGCGGCTTGGCTTTGCAGGGGGCTTATCGAGGCGGCCAGCTTGTAGCCGTCGGCTAGGCCCTCTGTGGTGAGGTCGAGCGTGAGCGTCCCATCTGCTTTTGCGTCAATGCCGGTGTGGGCAATGTGCGTCTTGGGCAGCGCGCGCAGGTAGACCGGGCGGTAGATGCCGCCGAAGAGCCACCAGTCGGCGCGCCGTTCGGCGTTGTTTACCGAGCTGTCGTCCGACTGTTTCTTCACCGTCACCTCGAGCGTGTTCTTGCCTCCGTAATCTATCAGCCGGCTTATGTCGTAGGCGAATCGCGTGAAGGCCCCGCGGTGGGTGGGCCCGGCTGTCTTGCCGTTGACGCTCACCGTGGCGTCGGTCATCACGCCGTCGAACACTATCTCTACCTTCTTGCCCTGCCATGCGGCCGGCACGCGGAACTCGTGGCGGTAGCGCCCTGTCTCGGTGCTGGGCTTGCCGCCCGGTTTCTTGTACCACCTGCCGTAGGTGTATTCGCCGAATCCCTGCTGCTCCCAGCACGAGGGCACGGCTATCTTGCGCCACTTGCCGCTGTTCTGGCCTGCCGAGCAGAAGAATTTCCACTCGACGGTGGCCGACGCGTCGCGGCCAGAAAGATACTGTACTTCAGTGTTTTGGGCTGCTGCCATGGCGCAGCAGCCCAACAGTGAAAGCGTTATGATGTTGTGTTTCATTTCTCGCCGGTTGTAGGGAACAGGTAGAACTTTCGGTCGGCGTCGTAGTCAACCATCCACTGGTCTACCACGATGTGGTTGTCCAAGGCCTTTATCTCGAGCTTGTGCGAGCCTGCCGCCAGCCCGGGCAGCTTCAGCGTGCGCACGGCCTGGCCCCTGAGCACGTTTTGCTTCCAGCCTTCCGAGCGGAACTTCTCCTTCAGCGTGTAGACGGTGGGCTCGGCCCCGTCGACGCTTACGCTGAACCTTATGTCGCCTTTGTCGTTGGGTTGTGTCGGTATGAGGGCTGTGCGGAGCACGGCGTCGCCGTCTTTAGCCGTGGTGAACGTGTATGTCAGCGTGCCGCCCTTGGGCAGTGCCACGGCGTTCATGCTGTGGCCCAGCATCTCGACGGGCTGCGCCCCCTCGGTGGCCTGCTGGTAGTCGCAGGCGTTGCGGGTGACGGTGCCGTCGGCTTCCACCGGGTGGGCCTTGCCGACGGGGGCTTTCGCCAGCCACTCGTCAACCTCTTCGTCGGTCAGCATGGTGGGCAGCAGTGGCGCTCCATGGACAGGCAGGTCGCGCGGCCGCATGTTCATGGAGCGGTTCCACTTGCCACCAGACATTCTCTCATTGTAGTATTCCGTCAGTTTCCTTATTTCTTCGTATGCTTTCTGGCTCTTGGCCACGGCCGTGTAGAGCGCGGGGTTGCTGTCGAGCATGCCTTTCGTGGTGCTGCCGTTGGCCATCTGGCGTGCGCGCTGGGCCTCGAGCATCTTGCGGGCGTGGGCCTCGGCTGCCAGCACCGGGTACTTTATGGCTGCGAAATAGGCGTCCTTGAGCTCGGGCCGCACCAGGGCCTCGGCCTCGCCCACCGTCTTGGCCACACCGGCGTAGCGCTCCAGGTACCTGTCGAGCTCGCCTCCGAAGGCCGTCGTGCTGAACTGTGTGTTGCGCACGGGGCTCAGTCCGCGGTCGAAGGTGGCCTTCGACAGCTCTGTCTGGCTCCACCCCATGAACTCGGGCCGCCGCTCTCCGCACAGGCGGTAGAACTCGTGCATGGCGGGATAGAGCTTGTTGCCGGCTTCGTTGCCGAACTGCCGGCACAGCCATGCGCGGTAGTGGTCGGCTATGGTCGAGGCGCTGACGCTGTTGATGTCCCATGCCATGTCGAGGAACAGTTCGAGGTCGTAGCCGGCCACCTTCGGGTCGTGCACGTTGACTATCCATATCTTGCGCACGTTGTGGTCGTAGGCGGCGCGCATCTCGTTGTATATCAGCCCCGGCTGGGTGGTGGTGAGCCACAGGTAGTCGTGGGGGCGGCCCCAGTAGCTAAGGTGGTAGTATACGCCGCCGCCTCCGCTGCGCCGCTGCTCGGCCTCGTCAGACAGGCGTGTCATGTATCCGTAGTTGTCGTCGCACCACATCAGCGTGACATAGTCGGGCACCTTGAGCCCCCGCTCGTATATCTCGAGCACCTCTTTGTAGGGCACGAACACCTGCGTCTGCTTCTCGGGGTCGCCTATGTACTTGCCGAGCAGCTCCTGCTGGTCGTCTATCACCTGCTGCAGGGCTTGGAACTTCTCGTCCATGGTCTTCACGCCCTCCATCGAGCCGTCGTGTATGCCGCGCATGCCGATGGTGAACATGTTGCCGCCGGCCGAGCCCTTCACTTCATTGAGCCGCTCTATCCAGTACTGCTGCACGGCGTCTTTGTTGGTGATGTAGTTGAAGCGGCCGCGCTCCTTGGTGTCCCACTCGTCGACGTTGTTCCTCAGCAGCGGTTCGCAGTGGCTCGTGCCAATGGCTATGCCGCAGCTGTCGGCCATGGCCTTTGCCCCTTTTATCTTGAAGAACGCCACGGTGCCGGTGTGCATGCCGGGCCAGATGGCGTTGGCGCGCAGGCGCAGCAGCAGCTGGAACACCTTCTTGTATGTCTTCGGCCCTATCTCGCCAAACTTGCCCGGCTCGTAGTTGCCGTAGCTCCACGGGCGCAGCGACCAGTCTTCGTCGTTGAGGAATATGCCGCGGTACTCTACCGAGGCTCCCTGCAGCGTCTCAAACTCGCTGTCGATGGTGAGCCTCTGCCTGCGCTCGGGCACCACGTCGCCCCACCACACCCACGGGCTGACACCCGCCATGCGCGACATCTCCAGCAGCCCGTAGGCCGTGCCTCGGCCGTTGGTGCCCACGATGGTCACCTGGCTGCCTTCCACCGAGATGTGGAACCCGTCGGTCTTGCCCTCAAGCTCGTCGACGGGCACGCCGTTCTTTTCCAGCTTCTTGCGCACAGCCGACGTGGCCTTGTCGAGCTCAACCAGCCGTATGGCGGCACTGCTTTCGGGGGCGGCCACGGCCTTGCGACCTGTCACGGCCTCCATGTCGGATGCAAACATCTGCAGGGCTATGCCGACCACTGGGTCGGTATTTTTCTGCACGCTGTAAGTCACGGCCTTTGTGCCGTCGTACCACTCAACTTCGGCGGCCGTCGCGGTCGTCATTGAGGCCACCGTCAGCACTGTAAGTGCCGTCCTTCCAATAGTCTTCAGTTTGGTCATTTGTAGAATATCAGTTATTGGTTTTATATCGATGTGCCGCCACCGTCTGTGGCGGTGGGCCGTTTTCAGGCTTTGTCCTGTCCGGCCCTTAAGCAGTTTGTTTCAGTTGCAATGGCCCGCCCTTTGGCCGCGGCCGTGGCTTGCCAGTCTGTCTTGGTTGGCTTTCTTTCCGTGTCGATGGCGCCCGGGTGGTGGCGAGCCGTGTCGCCCCTGTGCCTGTTGCCTCCTTGTCTTCCGCAAGTGCATTGCAAACGGGCGCGATGCAACATTGGTCGCACATTGCCTGTTGCCGCCTTGTCTTCTGCAAAGATACGACAATCATGCCTGCCATGCAATATCCCAGGGTGTAAAAATCTATGCAAACGGTTGCATTCGGCGGTGCCGCCGCGGGTGTTACGTGGCAGCCGGCTGTCCGGTGGCGCTTGCTTGCATATCTGCCTGTGGTGCAGGCCTTTGCCGGGGGTGGCGCCGTCGGCCTGCGAAAAGGGCCGTTTGGGGTGGCCGTACGGCCCGTTTTGCGGCCTGGCGGGGGCCGTTTTGCAGGGCGCGGCCGTAGGGCCGGGCCACCCGATAAACATAGGGTGCTTAAGCGTACAGGGAGTCAGGGAGTTGGGGAACAGTGGCATTATTCAATGAATTGTTTTATAAGTTAATGAGTTATGTGGAGTCAAGGAGTTAAGACAATGGTTTTGGTGGCATGGAAACCCTGGGGGCATGGGGAGCGTATTGCAGAAAGAGACAGTCAATGCTATTGTCCTCTAACTCCTTGTAACTCCTTCTGCCTTCCTCTAACTCCATTATACACAAAAACTATTGTCTGCACTCCTGTACTCCTGTACTCCTGCACTCCTAAAAAAAAAACTGGATTTGTCTGCTGAGCCGTAGGGCCGGGGCGCCTGGCGGGCAGGCCCGGGCATGGAAAAAGCCGGGGGATGCAGCCCGGCCCGGCCCTACCGCCCGTTGCGGTTGCCTGCCTGCTGCATCCCCCGGCTTGCTCTTTCCCTGCGGGGCTATTGTTGTGCCGGCTTGCTGCCTTCGCCTTCGGCAAAGGCGGCCGCTTCGGCCATTGCTATTATCTCTTCGCGCGACATCTCCTTGGGCGTGGCCGTGATGTCCGACAGGTCAAACTCGTCGTGGTCGTCGGCAGCCTCGGCCTGCTTGGGGGCCTCGGCCGGTTTCTCGGCCTGCGGCTTGCGCCTCTTGGGCTGCGCGGCGGCGGCCTCAGCCTTGGCTATGATGAAGTCGGCCTTGTCGTCGGTGGCGGGCACGGTGGCCACGGGCTCCTCTTCCATCTTGGTGCGCTCGGCCTTGGCGGCGAACACGGCGTCGATGAATTGCGGCTCGCGTCGGAGTTTCTGCAGTGCCTCCTTCGACGCCAGCTGCTGGCTTTCTTTCTTTGAGTATCCCTTGCCTGTGCCGGCTTCCTTGCCCTCGATGACGGCCTTGTATACAAACACCGGGCTGCTGTTGTCTTCCTTCGACTGGCTCACGAGCGCGAACTCGAGGTTGACGCGGTTTTTCTGGCTCCACTCTATCAGCTTGCTCTTGAAGTTGACCTCTTTGTAGGCCACCTTGTCGATGTTGATTATCTGCGACAGTATGCGGTTCTGCATGAACCGCATGCAGGCGTCGTAACCCCTGTCGAGGTAGATTGCGCCCACCAGTGCCTCGAAGGCGTTGCCCCCCATGTAGCTGTTGTGCGCGTTCGAGTGGGTCGACGAGAGAATGAGCTGGTTGATGCCCATCTCCTGGGCCAGCCTGTTGAGCGTGTCGCGCTGCACGAGCTTGCTTCGCGTGTTGGTCAGGAAGCCCTCGCGCTTGCCCTCGAAGTGGCGGTATACTATGTCGCCCACCACGGCGTCGAGTATGGCGTCGCCCAGGAACTCCAGCCTCTCGTTGTTCAGCGGGCGCCCCTTGGCGTTGCGCCGTGCCACGCTCTTGTGCATCAGCGCCAGCTTGTAGTGCTCAATGTTGCGCGGGTAGAAGCCCATGATGGCCCTGAGCGAAGAATAAAGCTCCTTGTCCTTGCGGAAAGGGAGCTTTATCCTGTCTATCAAGTCACTATTCAGCAGCATATTTCTTGAATATGACGCAAGCGTTGTGGCCGCCGAATCCGAACGTGTTGCTCATGGCGGCGCGCACCTCGCGCTTCTGTGCCTTGTTGAAAGTGAAGTTGAGGTTGTAGTCTATCTCGGGGTCGTTGTCGCCTTCCTCGTGGTTGATGGTGGGCGGCACGATGTCGTTCTGCACAGCCAGCACGCTTGCCATGGCCTCCACGGCGCCGGCGGCTCCGAGCAGGTGGCCCGTCATCGACTTCGTAGAGCTGATGTTGAGCTTGTAGGCAGCGTCGCCGAACACCTGCTTGATGGCCTTGGCTTCCGACACGTCGCCCACGGGCGTCGATGTGCCGTGCACGTTGATGTAGTCAATGTCTTCAGGCTTCAGGCCGGCGTCCTGCAGGGCGCGCTCCATCACGAGCTTGGCTCCGAGACCCTCGGGGTGGGATGCCGTGATGTGGTATGCGTCGGCGCTTTCGCCCTCGCCCACCATCTCGGCGTATATCTTGGCTCCGCGGGCCTTGGCGTGCTCCAGCTCCTCGAGTATGAGGCAGCCTGCGCCCTCGCCCATGATGAATCCGTCGCGGCTGGCGCTGAACGGGCGCGAGGCGTGCTCAGGGTCGTCGTTGCGCGTCGACAGGGCGTGCATGGCGTTGAACCCGCCCACGCCGCAGGCGCAGATGGCGGCCTCGGCGCCTCCGGCCAGTATCACGTCGGCCTTGCCCAGGCGCAACTGGTTGAAGGCGTCGGCCAGGGCGTTGGTCGACGACGCGCAGGCCGATGTGGTGGCATAGTTGGGGCCGTGGAACCCGAAGTGTATCGAGATTTGGCCGGCGGCTATGTCGGCTATCATCTTCGGGATGAAGAAGGGGTTGAACTTGGGCCCGTCTTCCTTGTGGGCGCCGTAGTAGCCAACTTCGTCCTCAAAGGTCTTGATGCCTCCGATGCCAACACCGAATATCACGCCGACGCGGTCTTTGTCTGTCGCATCCAGGTCCATGCCGCTGTCGTTGACTGCCTGGATGGCCGAGATGAAGGCCAGCTGGGTGTAGCGGTCCATCTTGCGGGCTTCCTTGCGGTCTATGTAGTCGTTCACGTTGAGCCCCTTCACCTCGCAGGCAAAGTGGGTCTTGAACTTGGAAGCGTCAAATAATGTAATAGGGGCGGCTCCGCTCACTCCGTTGACCATGTTGTTCCAGGTCTCTTCGGGAGTGTTGCCAACCGGTGTCACGGCTCCGAGCCCTGTTACAACAACTCTTTTTAGTTCCATGCTATGAATTGAAAAAAGAGAATTCGGAAATGAGAATCATGCGCATGCCGGGGCAAACAGCCACCAGGCAATGGCCATAACTCTCATTTCCCAATTCCCGGACGGTGAGAAAAATTTATTTTGCGTTCTCTTCGATATAGGCTATTGCGTCGCCAACAGTGGCAATCTTCTCAGCCTTATCGTCGGGAATGGAAATGCCGAACTCCTTCTCAAATTCCATGATGAGCTCAACAGTGTCCAGAGAGTCGGCGCCCAGGTCGTTTGTGAAACTTGCTTCGGGCTTTACCTCTGCCTCGTCTACACCAAGTTTGTCTACGATGATTGCCTTAACTTTTGATTCAATTTCTGACATGATTGTAAATTTTAAAATGTTAATAATGACTTCTATTCTCAAAAAATTCGGGTGCAAAGTAACTAATTTTTATCCACTTACGCAAATAATTTGGGTAAAAAGCATCTGTTTTTGCACAAAGATATGGTGATTGTGCAACTTTGGCGAGCTTTTTTGATGCTTTTTTCTGTCTGTTGGCCGGTTATTGGCCATAATTCATTATCTTTGCATTGCCCAAGCCGCACGATGCCTGTTGTGTGGCTGCATCGTTTTGTACATATTTTATATAAGGGCGCGGGGCATCGCGGGGCCTATGTGGCCGGCGGCGCCCCGGCCGCACAACGATAGTCTGAAGTATGAATATAGAGAATGTACATCTTGTTTATTTCAGTGCGACCTACACCACCCGCAAGGTGGTCAGGGCGGTGGCCGCTCGGCTGCCGGGCACGGTTGTTGAGCACGACATCACGGCCCTCGAGCCGCCCGACGACGTGGCGCTCTCCGACCGCGGCGACCTCATGGTGGTGGGGGTGCCTGTCTATGCCGGGCGGGTGCCTGTCATGGCGGCCGACGCGCTGTTGCGCTTCCGCGGCAGGGGCACCCCGGCCATTGCGGTGTGTGTCTATGGCAACCGTGCTTACGACGACGCGCTGGTAGAGCTGTGCGACCTGCTCGGCGACGGCGGCTTCGGCGTGGTGGCGGCGGGGGCCTTTGTGGC
Organism: Marseilla massiliensis; assembly: GCF_016899955.1. Classification (GTDB taxonomy): domain Bacteria; phylum Bacteroidota; class Bacteroidia; order Bacteroidales; family Bacteroidaceae; genus Prevotella; species Prevotella intestinigallinarum. The sequence continues at coordinate 27,281 of NZ_JACJJL010000030.1, forward strand.
CCGGCACTCCATATTCACGTCGATAGCGGCCGGGCGCCCCGACGAGGCCGACATGGCCGCCATAGGTCGCTTTGGCGACGCCTGCGCCTCGCTGCTGGCCTCGCTGCCGTCGGTATACGGGCTGGTGCCGCCGGCCGTGCCGGGCAACAGGCCCTACAAGACGCCCGGGGCCATACCCATCTACCCGTCGGGCAGCCGCAAGAAGTGCACCCATTGCGAGCTTTGCGTGCGCCTGTGCCCTGTCCATGCCATCTCGCCATTGCGGCCCACGCGCACCGACGGCAACATATGCATGTCGTGCGGAAGGTGCGTCGAGGTGTGCTCCCAGCACACGCGGTGCTTCTCGGGCATGATGTACAAGATGGCGCAGCGCAAGATAACCAAGCTGTGCCGCGAACGCAAGGAGCCCGAGTGGTACCTCGCCGGCCGCTGACAGCCCCGCTCCGGGGCTGTCGCCTGCCGGCAGCGCTGTCAGAACCCGTAGATTTCCTTCAGCTTCTGGCCGAGCCTCTGGCCCCGCAAGTCTACGTCGACAATGCGCCCGGAGCCGTCGACGAGTATGCTCGACGGTATCGACCGTATGCCGTAGGTAGACGAGCCGGCCGAGTTCCAACCCTTCAGGTCGCTCAGCTGGGGCCACTCCATGCCCATGCTCTTGATGGCGTCCTGCCATGCCGAGGCGTCCTTGTCAAACGATATGCCCACTATCTCGAAGCCTTTTGGGTGGTATTTCTTGTAGTTGGCCACCACGTTGGGCATCTCCATGCGGCACGGCCCGCACCAGCTGGCCCAGAAGTCTATCAGCACATAGCCGCCACGGCCGCACCACTCGCTGAGCTTGCGCGCCTTGCCCGATGTGTCGGCCATCTCTATGTCGGTGACCATGGTGCCCGGCTTGCGCTTGGCTATGCTGGCCTCCATGTCGGCGAGCGCCGTCTTGGCGTTGTTGAGTAGCGGGTGGCCGTAGTATGGTGCTGCCGGGTCGAGCATGCCTTTCAGCGTCTGGTAGTCGGTGGCGCGGTAAATGTTGTCTATGAACACGGCCGCTATCAGGTTGTCGCGGTTGCTGTCTATTATCTCCATGTAGAGCGCCACCATCGAGTCCCTGAGCGCGTCCATCTGCGCCGACAGCCTGCTCTTCTCGGCCTGGTCGGCGGGCGTGGTGCCCTGCATTATCTTCTCAAACTCATTGTATATTTCCATGCCGCGGTCGTCGAGGGCCTTTATGCGGCGGTATTCGCCGAAGAGGCGCTCGTTGAGTGGCGAAGCCTTGGCCTCGAGCGTGCGCATGTCTATGTCGGCGGGCGTGCCGTCGTTGAACAGCGTCCATCCCTCCTGCCTGTCGGCCACGGTAAGCGCGGCGTTCAGCTGCCGCCTGCCGCTCAGCTCAAACCGCCCGCCGCTCACGGCCGCGCTGTCGGCGGCGTCCTTTTCTCCGGCCACATACAGGTATATGGTCTGCGCGCCTTTCGGGGCGGTGCCTGTTATTTTGAATGTTGTGTCTTGTGCTTGCGCCGTAGCCGATGCGGCCAGGGTCGCGGCCGCGAGGGCCATCCTCTGTATTGCTTTCATCTGTCTCGTGTTTTGTTTGTTATGCCGTCGGTGCCGCTTTCCGGCGCCGGGCGTGCCCGGCAGCCGTTTGCCGGTTGCGGCTTGTGTCGCACAAAGATAGTCGAAAAAATCGTCATCGGCCAATGCCGCGCCGTTTTTCTTCGGTAAAAAGTGCCCTGGGGCCCTTTTGGCCGCTATTTCGCAGAGTTTTGTTCTTATTTTTATTCCCGCAGGCTTCTAATCAGATTATTTTGTATATATTTGCATCGCCAACGGCCCCGGGGCGTGATTGGCGGGGCCGTGCCGGCGGCAGGCCTCCCTCTGGCGGCGTTGTTGCCGCAGTGCTTTATTGTTGTCAATTACGGAACGAAAGAGTTTGTCATAATGAATTTTGCTTATCACGCTATATACGCAGTCTGCTGCCTGGTGTCGTTGTTGCCGCTCAGGGTGCTCTACTGTTTGTCAGACGTGCTGTTCTTCATCGTATACCATGTTGTGAAATACCGTCGCCCGCTTGTCAGGAAAAACCTCACCGACTCGTTTCCCGACAAGACGGCAGAGTGGGTGGCAGGCGTGGAGAGGGCCTTCTACGCCTGGCTGTGCGACTATTTCGTAGAGACGCTAAAGCTGCTCACCATCAGCAAGCGGCAGATAAGCCGCAGGATGCGCTTCGTGGGCCATGAGCAGCTGTCGGAGAGGCTGCGGCAGGGCAAGACGTGCTCGCTATACCTGGGCCACTATTGCAACTGGGAGTGGATAACGTCGCTGCCGCTGCTGGTCGACGAGGGCATCTGCTCGCAGATTTACCACCCGCTCGAGAACCGCGGCATCGACATGCTCTTCCAGCGCCTCAGGAGCCGTTTCGGCTGTACGAACATCGAGATGGACAACTCGTTCCGCACCATCGTCACATGGAAAAAGCAGCAGAGGCCAAACATCGTGGGCTACATTGCCGACCAGGTGCCGGGGCTGCACAACGTGCACTGCTGGGTCGACTTCCTCAACCACGACACGCCGGTGTTCACCGGGGCAGAGAAGATAACCATGCTCACGGGCGCCGAGGTGTTCTACGCCGACATAGAGCGTCCCAGGCGGGGCTACTACGTGTGTACGTTCAAGCCCATGCCGCTGCCGCCGGGCGGATATGTCAAGTTCCACTACACCCGCCTTTACTTCAGTATGCTCGAAGACAGCATACGCCGCGCGCCGCAGTACTGGCTGTGGAGCCACAACCGGTGGAAGCGCACGCGCGAGCAGTTCAACAAAGAGTATTCGGAAGAGGAGCGCAGGCGGATGCTGAGCAGGCTTTGAGGGCATGAAGAAGACGTTTGTGACATACGGCGACGACAACTACCGCGAGTCGCTCGAGAGGATAGGGCGCGAGGCCCGGGCCACAGGGGTGTTCGACTCCGTGAGGCTCTATACGCCTGCCGACCTGCCCGAGCCGTTTGCCTCGTACACCCGCGACTATCCACGCGGCGGGGGCTACTGGCTGTGGAAGCCCTTCGTGATTGTCAGCGAGCTCGACCGTGCGGCCGAGGGCGACATTGTGGTGTATGCCGACGCCGGGTGCACGCTGATGCCCCACGCCGACTGGCAGCGCTATTTCGACGCCGTCGACGGGCGCGAGGAGCTGTTCTTCCTGGCCGAGGGCAAGAGCGCCAAGTGGTGCAAGAAAGAGGTGTTCGACTATTTCGGCACCAGGCGCGACGCATGGAAGAACGCCAGCCAGGTGCAGGCCACGTTCATCATCGCCCGCAAGAGCGGGCGCAACGAGGTGCTCAGGCGGTGGTACGACCTTGCCGTCGCCCACCCCGAACTGTTCGTAGATGCCGCAGCTGGTTCTGAGCAACATCCCCGCTTCCGCGAGCACCGCCACGACCAGGCCGTGCTCACCGCCTGTGTGTGCGCATCGGACAGGCCGCGCGCCTTCCGCCTCGACGTCGAGAAGGTGGAGCGCCGCCATGCCGGCGGCCAGGCCGTGTTTGCCTCGCGCATATCCAACGGGCAGGTGCGGGGCAACGGCCGTGTCAAGGGGCGGCTTGCCGGATGGTTGGAGCGCCTGTTGGTCAACCCCCTTAAGGTGGCCTCGGCCCGCCTGCTGTTTGCCCTCTCGCGGGGCTGACCTTGGCTGCGCATCTCATTGCCGATTCTTTTGCCGCCGCGCGCCGCGCAAGTGCCATTGCCATTTGCGCCCCGTAGACCACCCCGTCCGGCCTTCAGTCTATGTATTCCACCCTTGGCCTGAACGTAAAGCCCGCCAGCAGCCCCTTGCGGCAGGCTGCCAGCAGCTTGCGCTCCTCGTCCTTGGGCAGTTTGCGCCTGCGTATCTTTCGGGCGTGCAGCCGCAGGGCGTTGAGCTGCGAGAAGAAGAAGGCCAATGCGCCTTTGCGCTCGCGGCGCATGAACGACTGGTTGCGCTCGCCGTAATACAGTTTCCATGCCGCCGCCGCCGGCACCGTGTCTATCGACGCCGCATAGTTCTCGGCCGTCTTGTGGGTGGCCACGCTGCCATCCACCAGCAGCCCGGCATATCCGTGGCGGGTTATCCGCTCGGTGTATTCGGCGTCGTCGCTCCAGATGAAAAACTCCTTGTAGGGCAACCCAATCTCGCGCGGCAGCGAGCCGCGGACGAAGAGCGACACAAACGACGCCCCCTCTATGGGCTCCGCCCCGCAGCCCTCGCCCAGCCCGAGCCTTTCGAGCGCGGCCTTGCGACGGGCCTCGTCGTCGATGCGGCCGGGCAGGTTCATCAGGTGCTGGCTGCCGTCGGTCCACACCACCTTGCTGTTTAGGAAGCCCACGCCGCTGCATCCCATGAACGGCACCATGCGCTCCACGGCGTCGGGGGCGGGCACCGTGTCGTCGTCCATCACCCATATCCATCCCGGCGAGCACAGCGCAGCCCTCCTGATGCCTTCGGCAAAGCCCCCGGCCCCGCCCGTGTTGGTGGCCAGGCGCACTGTCTCTATGGCCTTGTTGCCGCCTATCGACGCCAGGTATTCGGCCGTGCCGTCTGTCGAGTGGTTGTCTATTATGATGGTCTTGCGCAGCGGGCACGTCTGCCCCATCACCGCCCCGACCGTCTCTTTCAGCAGGGCGAGGCGGTTGTAGGTCACAATCACGCCTACCACGTCTGTGTTTCCGATTCCGTTGTCCATTTGTTCCTTTGTTAAGAAGTGGTCATTCCATTGGCCGCCATAGTGCATTCAGCCTGCGTTCGGGTTTGCCCTCACATTTCCGAGTGCAGCTTTATCGTATGCAAGGATAATGCAAACTAGCGGAGAGAGAGCTTGCTCTCAGTCTTCCGAGTGCAGCTTTGTCGTATGCAAGGATAATGCAAACGAGCGAAGAGAGAGCTTGCTCTCAGTCTTCCGAGTGTAGCTTTATCGTATGCAAGGATAATGCAAACGAGCGGAGAGAGAGCTTGCTCTCAGTCTTCCGAGTGTAGCTTTATCGTATGCAAGGATAATGCAAACGAGCGGAGAGAGAGCTTGCTCTCAGTCTTCCGAGTGTAGCTTTATCGTATGCAAGGATAATGCAAACGAGCGGAGAGAGAGCTTGCTCTCAGTCTTCCGAGTGTAGCTTTATCGTATGCAAAGATAGTGAAAAAAGAAACACGTGGAAGATGTTTACTGTAAAAAAGTATGCTTTGAAACCGGATGGCAGCGTGCATGGCGGTATGCAGTGGCAAGCAGCTGCCGGGCGACGGGCCGTAATGCGGCAGCGTTTGTGCCGTTTGGGAGCGCAAAACGGCCCGTTTGACATCGTAATACGTGCCGTTCTGCACTGCGGAACGGCACATGTGGCCCACACCGTGGCTGGCCTACATGGCTTTGGCACGTGTTCTGGGTGGTGAATATGGCGCAGGCCGGTTGTTGGCGGCCGTTGTAATGTAGGCGGCAGGCGGAGAATATAGTATGCACATCGGGCCGCCGTTCGTTTTTTTTTATTACCTTTGCCGCTGTATAACAACGACCGACAGCCAATGATATTCGTAAAAGGCTATGGGCAGATGTGCAACAACTGGTTGCAGTATGCCCACATCTATGCATGGGGCAGGGAGTACGGGGTGCGCACAGTGTCGATGCGCTTCGCCTACAAGTACCGCTATTTCCACATCTGCGAAACGCCGTGGCACAACCCCGCCACCTATCTCGCGGCCAAGCTGCTCATAAAGACAAGGCTCATACGCTGCCTGTGGCTGCAGCACCCGCGTCAGCGCACCGACCCCGAGGTGCACCGCCTGCTGAGCCAAAGCCGCCTGATAGCCGCCGACGGCTGGAGCTTCCGCCACCCGCAGCTGTTCATGAAATACAGGGCCGAGATAGCCTCGCTCTTCGCCTTCCGCCCCGCCAAGGTGGCGGCCAAGGCGGCATGGCTGCGCTCGCTGCCCGAGGCCGACGTGCGCCTGGGCCTGCACATACGCCGGGGCGACTACGCCCGCTGGCAGGGCGGGGCCTACTTCTTCTCCGACGACGAGTATGCAGAGCGCGTAAGGCAGTTTGCGGCCCTCTTCCCGGGCAAGAGGGTGCAGGTGCTCGTGGCCACCAACGATCCCCGGGTCGACATAGGCCTGCTGCGCAGCCGCTCGGGCGTGGCCGACATGCACCTCACACGGGGCAACCCCGGCGAAGACCTCTACCTGCTCTCAGAGTGCGACTACATCATGGGGCCGAAGAGCACCTTCTCGCTCGTGGCCGCATTCTACCACGACCGCCCGCTCCACTGGATTGCCCCGGATGACGGAGTGATAACCGAAGACAGCTTCTGCCGCTTTGCCGACGTGTTCATGGACGTGTGAACAGAAGGCGTTATTGTAGCATCATTAATATATAGACAATGGGAAAAAGTATCAGCACACCTTCGACTAGCATAATAGTCACTACGTATAACAGGCCCGACGCCCTGAGGCTTTCGCTTGAGAGCATGCTGAGGCAGACGGTCGCGCCGGATGAGATTATCGTTGCCGACGACGGCTCCACCTGCGACACACGTGCGGTTGTCGAGGCGTTGGCGGGCAAAAGCGGCATACCCGTGCTTCATGTCTGGCAAGAGGACAGGGGCTTCCGCCTTTCGGCCATACGCAACAAGGCCATAGCCAGGGCGTCGGGCGATTACATACTGCAGGTGGACGGCGACGTGCTGCTGGGGCGCCACTTCGTCAGCGACCACCTTGAACTGGCCGAACGGGGCTTCTTCGTGTGCGGCAGCCGCGTCAGGCTCTCGCCCGAGGTGACGCGCCGCGTGCTCTCCGACGAGCATTTCAGGCCCACGCTGTTCAACATGCCGCTGAGCTTTGCGGCCAACAGCCTGCGCTCGCGCTTGCTGAGGCACTGGATGGCCACCCGCTACGGCCGCCGCATAGACCACCTCAGGGGCTGCAACATGGCTTTCTGGCGCGACGACCTGATACGGGTCAACGGCTTCAACGAAGACCTCACGCAGTGGGGCCACGAAGACGGCGAGATAGCATTCCGCCTTCACTTTGCAGGGGTGGGGAAGAAGTCGCTCAAGATGGGCGGCTGCGTCTACCACCTTTACCACCCCGAGGCGTCGCGCTCGGGCGAGCAGCGCCACCTCGACGAGCTGGAGAGGGTGAAGCAGGGGCGCATAAGCCGCTGTGACAACGGGATAGACAAATACCTGAAACAATAACAAGAACAGACATGAACACACTGCGCGTAAGGCTTCAGAAACTGCTGGCCACCTGCGTCTCGGCGCTCATACCCGCCAGGGAGGCGCGCCACCGCGTGCGCTACTGCCTGCATCCGCTCAACGACCGTCGGTGCGTGGCCTATTTCAAGAGGCGCTACGTTGAGCGCACGCCGCCCGCAGCATTGCCTGTGGAGCGCAGGCGCGAGCCGTCGGAGGGGGTGGAATATATATGGCAGTGCTGGCTGCAGGGCGAGGAACGAATGCCCGCCCTTGTGCGCCGCTGCCTCGACTCCGTGCGCCGCCATGCCGCCCCGGGGCAGCAGGTGGTGCTCGTCACCGAGGCCAACTATTCCGACTATGTGGCGCTGCCCGAGGGCATCAAGGCCCTGCGGCGCGCCGGGCGCATTGCCGACGCCCAGTTCTCCGACCTGCTGCGGATATGGCTGCTGTCGGCTTACGGCGGTTTCTGGATTGACGCCACCTGCCTCATGACCGCCCCAATACCCGAGAGCATATCGCGCGCCGGTTTCTTCGTGTTCCACTCTGAGGGCGAGTTTGGCTATACGCTAATACAGAGCTGCTTCATCAGGGCCGCGGCGGGCAACTACCTCATATGCCGCTGGCGCCAGCTCATGGAGGAACTGTGGGCCTCCGACGCCCGCCTGCTGCACTACTTCCAGCTCCACCTTATGTTCAAGGCCATGGTCGAGGCCGACCCCGTGGCGCGCGAGGAATACGGGCGCATGGCCCGCGTGGGCGAGGCTCCCACCCACGTGCTGCTGGGATATATGAAGGAAGGGCGGACTTACGACGGCAAGCTGATGGCCGAGGCCGCCAGTGGATCGTTCATCCACAAGCTGACATACAAGATAAAGCCCGACGGTGGGGCACACCCGCCAACGTTCACCGACCGGCTGTGGAACGGCCCTGAGCCTTAGGCAAGGGCGATGTGGGCCGTGGCGGCTCACTGCCTGCGGCGCTCCTCGATGAGCTTGGCCACCACCGCAAACTGGTAGACGGCGTCGAGCATGGCGTGGATGAGGCCCGCCCGCCCGTCGAGAAATCCCCTCTTTATGACATACGACTTGAAGAAACGGAACGCGGGGCGCACCAATAGCGCCGCCGTGCCGTAGCCCTTGTGGCGGCGTCGCGGCAGTTCGTGGTCTGAATAGGTGTCGGTCTTGCGCAGTATGGTGCCCACGCTGTCGTTGGCCAGGTGGTCGAAGGCCAGGTCTTTTCGGTTGCGCGGTATGCGCCCCACGCGGCCCTCCACCTGCGGGGCGGTGTGGATTACGGGCGGCCACGTTGTGACCGACTTCCTGAAGAAGCGCAGTATGTAGTCGGGGTAGCAGCTGTGCAGGAAGCTGCCCATGAAGTAGTTCTTCCTCGGAATCCACAGTCCGTCGGGGCATCCGTCGCTGCCAATGATTTCGTAGAGGTAGCGGCGCAGCGCCTCGGGCACAAGCTCGTCGGCGTCGACCACGAGCACCCACGGCCGTGAGGCCTGTCCGATGGCAAACTGGCGTGCGGGCTCCACTATGTTGCACCCCCGTTTCTCGAACGTCACCACCCTGCACCCGTGTCGGCGGGCAATGGCCACCGTGTCGTCGGTGCTTTCCATGTCGCATACCACCACCTCGTCGAAGCCGCCGACCGACTGCAGCACCCTGTCGAGGTGCCTCGAGGCGTTGTAAGTGTTGATAACCACCGATATGCCATCGGCGTGGCTTTCATTTCCCATATCTTTGTTGTTGAGTTACTGCCTTGTGCGTGCCGGTGCCAATAGTGGCGCGTTTGCCGTCCCTGTCAGCCGTGGGCCATGGCCTTGCGGTAAACGGCCATGAGGTCGGCAGCCAACCGGCTGTCGGCAAAGCGTGCTGCATATTCGCGCCCGCGGTCAATCATCTGCTGCCGGCGCGGCCCGTCGGTGCAAGCCGTGTCGATGGCGTCGGCCATGGCCCCGGCGTCGTCGGGGTCTACGTATATTGAGTGTGGGCCGCCCGCCTCCTCGAGGCACGAGCCTGTGCAGCCTATGGCCGGCAGGCCGCTGGTGATGGCCTCGAGCATGGGTATGCCGAAGCCCTCTATGCGCGAGGGGTAGACAAAGGCCGTGGCCAGGCGGTAGAACGCCGGCAGGTCGGCAAAGGGCACCCCGTGGACGAAGCGGAACGACTGCTCCAGCCCCTCGCTGCGCAGGTAGCTGCGCAGCTCGTCTTCATAGTCGGTGTGCCGCCCCACGGCCACCACAGGCACGATGTCGGCCGCCTGACGGCCCCGACGGGCCATCAGCGCCACGGCGCGGGCCGCCAGCATGAGGTTTTTGCGCCGCTCTATGCTGCCCACGTAGAGCACGAAGCGCGGCGGCAGCGAGTAGCGGCGGCTCACGTCGGCAAGGGCTTCGGGGGCTATGTCGGCGGCGAAGGCCGGGTCGCACCCCTGGTAAACCACGTCGACCTTGCCCTCGTCGATGCCGTAGTAGTGCACCAGCTCGCGCTTGGTAAACTCGCTCACGGCTATCACCCTGTCGGCCACGCGGCAGGCGCGGCGGAACTTGTAGTTGTATATCATTCGGTCTATGGGGTGGTAGTATTCGGGGCAATGGATGAAGATTAGGTCGTGGATGGTCACCACCGAGCGGCAGCCCGCCCTGCCTATGGTCAGCGGCAGCTCGTTGCTCAGCCCGTGGTACAGCTCGATGGCGTCGCGCCGCAGGTCGGAGGCCACGCCCCACACGCGCCACAGCGACCCAAGGCGTCGCCACACCGCCTGGCAGGGAGTGTGCAGGTGGAGCGCCCCGAGCGTGGGTATCTCGCCCAGGTAGGGCGTGCGCCTTGCGTTGGGGGTGTAGAGGTGGTAGTCGTTGGCGGGCTCCGCCTGCGACAGTATGCGCACCACGAAGCGGCTGTAGTTGCCCAGGCCGGTGCGGTTCTGGGCGGCTCTCTTGGCGTCGAAACCTATTCTCATGTCGTGGCTTTGTTTTTAATGATAAGCAAAACTATGCAAAAATATTGAGATAACGGCATCATTTCGGGAAAAATAGCTACTTTTGCATGAAATTTGAATGCGAGATGAACAATACGACCGAAGCCTTGCGGCGTTTCTTCCGCAAGCCGTTCTTCACCGACCCGCGCACGCTGGTGGGCCTGTGGCTGCTCTTGCCCGTGGTTGCCGCGCTGCTCAAGCTGAGCAAGTGCAACAACTTCCTTATCTTCAAGTATGTCTTCTGGCATGCATGGGGGCAGCTGCCGCTCTACGAGCCCTATCCGGCCGAATACTTTGACACCAACCATTACGGCCCGGCGTTCAGCATGGTGATAGCCCCCTTTGCCGTGGTGCCCCAGTGGTTGGGCCTGCTCCTGTGGGAGGTGATGCTGGCCATGTCGCTCTATGTGGCCGTGAGGCGGCTGCCCATGGAGTGGCGCAAGCAGGTGTTTGTCTACTGGTTTTGCGCCCACGAGCTGCTCACGGCCCTGTTCATGAGCCAGTTCAACATAGCCATTGCCGCCATCATAGTGGGCACCTACGTCTGCGTGGAGCGCGAGCGCGAGGGCACGGCGGCCTTCCTCGTCATGCTCGGCACGTTTGTCAAGCTCTACGGCATTGTGGGCCTGGCCTTCTTCTTCTTCTCGCGCCACAAGGCCCGCTTTGCCATGTGGCTGGCCGTGTGGGCCGCGGTGTTCTTCGTGCTGCCCATGGCCATAAGCAGCCCCGAGTATATAGTGGGGCAGTATAAGGCGTGGTGGGTGAGCCTGACCGAGAAAAACGCCGACAACATGTTCAGCGGCGGGCAGAACCAGTCGCTGCTCGGCCTGGTGCGCAAGATAAGCCGGTGCCCGTCGTACTCCGACCTGTGGCTCATAGTGCCCGGCCTGGCGGCCTTTGCCCTGCCATACCTGCGCCGGGGGCAGTGGCGCCACGAGGCCTTCCGGTGCGCCTTCCTGGCCTCTACGCTGCTTTTCGTGGTGCTCTTCAGCACAGGCAGCGAGTCGTCGACATACATCATAGCCCTCACGGGCGCCGCGCTGTGGTATGTCAAGGCGCCGTGGCAGCGGTCGCGGCTCGACGTGGCGCTGATGGTCTTCGCCTTCATACTTACGTCGATGTCGCCCTCCGACCTCTTCCCCGCATACCTGCGCAAGCACTACGTTCAACCCTACGCGCTCAAGGCGCTGCCCTGTGTGCTGATATGGATAAAGCTCGTGGTGGAGATGACAACCCGCGACTATGCCCCGCGCACGGCCGCAACAACATTACGAGCCCATGAGAATGCCCGACAGAGATAAGCTGATGCAGTTTGTCAGGTTCTGCATCGTGGGCACAGTGGCCGCCGCCATACACTACGGCGTATACTACCTGATGCAGCTCTTCCTCAAGGGGGGCGTGTGGCTCAGCGTCGACTACACCGTGGGATATGTGGTGAGCCTGGTGTGCAACTTCTTCATGACCACCCACTTCACCTTCAGGTCGCACGTCTCGGCAGGCAAGGCGGCGGGCTTCGGCTTCAGCCACCTGGTGAACTACTCGCTGCACATTGTGCTCTTCAACATCTTCGTGGCCGTGGGAATACACCGGCTCGTGGCCCCGGTGCTGGTGCTGATGGTGGCCGTGCCAACCAACTTCCTCATACTGAGGATGGTGTATAGGTAAAGCCCCTCTCCCGTCTCCCCTGTGGGGAGAAGCTACGATGCCGACGAGCTTTCCACGTGGGATACAACGTTTCCGATGAGGAGCTTTCTAAGTGGAATATTACGCTGCCGACGGAGCTTTCCACGTGGGATATTACGCTGCCTACGTGAGGCTGCCCACAGGTAAGATAGAATAGAATATAATAATATAAACAATTAATTAACAGAACGCCCTTCCGCCCAGATCTTCTCCCCACGTGGGAGACGGGAGAGGGGCTGCCACCCTTCCGCCCAGATTTTCTCCCCACGGGGGAGACGGGAGAGGGGCTGCCGCCCTTCCACCCAGATCTTCTCCCCACGGGGGGAGACGGGAGAGGGGCTGCCGCCCTTCCGCCCAGATCTTCTCCCCACGTGGGAGACGGGAGAGGGGCTGCCACCCTTCCACCCAGATCTTCTCCCCACGGGGGGAGACGGGAGAGGGGCCTCATGATAGCAATGAACAGAATACGCAAATCCATTTATTCCGGGCCGTTGTGCCTGGTGATGAACCTCGTACTCGTCTATGTGGTCTACGAGGTGTGCCGGCTGGCTTTCCTGCTTGAAAACTGGCAGGCTTTCGCCCCAAGCCTTACGTGGGGCAAGTTTTTTGAGATACTGCACGGCGGGTTGGTGTTCGACACGTCGGCCATACTCTACACCAACGCGCTCTACGCGCTGCTGATGCTGCTGCCCCTGCACTATAAGGAGACCGACGCCTGGCAGCGCGTGGCGCGCTGGGTGTTCGTGGTGTGCAACGCCGTGTGCATAGTGGCCAACCTTGCCGACTCGGTATATTTCCAGTATACGGGGCGCCGCACCACGGTGACAGTGTTCTCAGAGTTTGCCTCCGAGCACAACATCGGCTCGGTGGTAGGCGTGGAGCTGCTGCGCCACTGGTACCTCGTGGTGCTTGCCGCCGTGCTCGTGTGGGGGCTGTGGCGGCTTTACTTCATGCCCTCGGGCCCGCGCCCGTCCTGTGTGGGCAAGCCGCTGAGGCTCAAGCCCGCGTTGGCCTACTACGGCGTTCAGCTGCTGTGGCTGCTGGCCTATGTGCCGCTGACGGTGATTGGTATGCGCGGAGGGGCCACCACGGCCGTGCGCCCCATCACCATAAGCAACGCCAACCAGTATGTTGACCGCCCGCTCGAGGCCGCCGTGGTGCTCAACACGCCGTTCTCGCTCATACGCACGTTCAACAAGCCCGTGTTCACCGTGCCCGGCTATTTCGCCCCGGCCGAGCTCGACGCCATATACACCCCGGTGCACATGCCGCAAGACAGCGCGGTGTCCCGCCGCAAGAATGTGGTGGTGCTCATTGTAGAGAGCTTCGGCCGCGAGTACATCGGGGGCTACAACCATTGGCTCGACGGTGGCAAGTACAAGGGATATACGCCTTTCGTCGACTCGCTAATGCAGCACAGCGCCACGTGGCTCTACTCATACTGCAACGGGCGCAAGAGCATCGACGGCATGCCGAGCATACTCTCGGGCATACCAATGTTTGTGGAGCCGTTCTTCCTCACGCCCTCGTCGATGAACGACGTGAGCGGACTGGCAGGCGAGCTGAAGCACAAGGGCTACTACTCGGCTTTCTTCCACGGGGCCGAGAACGGCTCGATGGGCTTCCAGGCCTTTGCGCGCACCACGGGCTTCGACGACTACTTCGGGCGCACGGAGTATAACGACGACAAGCGCTTTGGCGGCGACCGCGACTTCGACGGCATGTGGGCCATCTGGGACGAGCCCTTCCTGCAGTTCTACGCGCTCAAGATGTCGGAGTTCCGCCAGCCGTTCATGTCGGCTGTGTTCACGGCATCGTCGCACCACCCCTACGTAATACCCGACGAATACAAAGACGTCTACCCCGAGGAGGGCATAGCCATACACAAGTGCATTCGCTACACCGACAACGCGCTGCGACGCTTCTTCGCCACGGCCAGCCGCCAGCCGTGGTACAAAAACACGCTCTTCGTGATAACGTCAGACCACACCAACCTCTCTGACCACGACTATTACCAGACCGACCTGGGCGGATTCTGCTCGCCCATCATATTCTTCGACCCGTCGGGCGAGATAAAGCCGGGAATGCGCGACGCCATAGCGCAGCAGATTGACATCATGCCAACGGTGCTGGGCTACCTGGGCTACGACCGCCCGTATGTGGCCTTCGGCTGCGACCTCTTCAACACCGAACCGCAAGACACATGGGCCGTCAACTACCTGAACGGCATCTACCAGTATGTCAAGGGCGACTACCTGTTGCAGTTCGACGGCAGCCGCACCAAGGCCGTCTACCGCTTCCGCACCGACCTGCTGCTTGAGCACAACCTCGTGGGTCGCGTCAGCGAGCAGGCAGCGATGGAGCGCGAGCTGAAAGCCATCATACAGCAATACATGACGCGCATGACCACCAACACCCTCGTGGTGGGCGGAGGTGGTGGTGCTGGGCCGTCAGTTGCCCGCTGAAAGGCAGGGCCGGGGGCATGGTGCTGCTTGCAACTTGCCCCGGCCCTGCCTTTGGGTCTTTCATCATCTCAAACAGAGGTTGTGGCCCAAGCTTATGGCGGGGGCTCTGGCCGTGGTTGATTGCCTGTGGTTTTTTGTCGGTGAAGTCTTTTAATTTGTTGTAATTTGTTTTGCAGACAGCCGTTTATTTTGTATATTTGTAATCGGAACGTGGGTTGTCGCAAAATTTTTTTTGTTCAAACGATGGCTGTCTGTTGTTATGTGTAACAAATAAACAAGCAATAATTATGGGAAATCTCGACAGGAAATCATTGCTGCTGCTTACGGGTGGCTGTGCCGTTGCAGCTTTTGGCGTGTGGCTCGGTAGTATTGCCGGAGGCTTTTTGGCCTTGGCCCTTGTTGGCATGTCCGTGTGTGGGGTGGTTGCCCTGGGCCTGCGCGGGCTTTTGCACCGCCTTTCCGGCCAGACGCTGATGGTCGACGGCATCCTGCTTGTTGGCATCCTGGCCTGCCTCAGTCTTGAGCAGTCGGCCTTGGTGGTCAACATGGTGTTTGCCGCCTTGGCTGTGTTCCTGTGCGCCGACGTAGCGGCGTGGTTCCGCCAGTGGCGCGGCAGCCTGTCTGATGGTGCCGTTGCCGGCCGTGGCGTCGTGGCGTCGTTCGTGGTTCAGCTTGTGCTTGGTGTGGCCCTGCTGCTTGGCGTTGGCATCGTGGCCTTTGCCTCGGGCGTCGGGCCGTGGAGGTGGCCTCTGGCCGTGGTTCTGTCGTTGCTTTGCGTCTGCCTG
>NZ_JACJJL010000031.1 GCF_016899955.1 Marseilla massiliensis
CCTTCCTTTGATTTTCCCGGCCATGGGGGGGGGCCAGAGGGGGGCTGGGGGGTGTGCCCACGGATTGCCGTCTGAGACTTATTTCAATGGCAAATATACGAATAATTTTCCATATTGGGTGTTTAAAACGACATTTCGGACACAAAAAGCCTGTTGTCGACCTCCGATTTTGGTCTCTTTGTGCGTAACTTTGCACAATACTTTGCGACTATGATACTAAAGCATGAATTTGCCATGGCGGCAGCCGTTGCCCTTGCCTTTGTTGCCGGGGGATGTGACGGCGTTTTCGACTACCATCCTTACGACGTGCGGTTCGGCGGCGAGCTGGGTATCAACGGTACCGCCATCGGGCGCATCGGGGCTCTTTGCGGCGGTAAAGACACGCTGCGGGTGGCTTTTGTCTCCGACAGCCACGGGTGGTATACTGAGACCGGCGACATGGTTGACGACATCAACCGCCGGGGCCGGGCCGACTTCGTGGTTCACCTGGGCGACCTGACCGACTGCGGCACCACCAAGGAGTTTGTATGGCAGCGCGATGTGCTTGCCGGCCTCGGCGTGCCGTATGTGGCGCTACTGGGCAACCACGACTGCCTGGGCACCGGCGAGGAGACCTACAGGCGCATGTATGGCGAGGGAAACTTCAGCTTCATAGTGGCCCGAATCAAGTTTGTGTGCCTCAATACCAACGCCACCGAGTACGACTATGTGGCTGCCAACCCCGACTTCAACTACATGGAGGGGCAGTGGACGGCCGACTCGGCGCTGTTCGACCGCACGGTGGTGTGCATGCACGCCGCCCCGTACAGCGACCAGTTCAACAACAACGTGGCCAAGCCCTTTGAGTATTACGTCAGCAAGTTTCCCGGAATAATGTGCTGTGTCTACGGCCACGACCACCGTCTTTCGGCCGGCGACATCTTTGGCGACGGTCTGATGTATTATGGGGTTGACTGTGCCGCCAACCGTTCCTACCTTTTGTTCACCTTCACTCCCGACGGATATGAATATGAGGTCGTTAGCTTTTAGCCTGCTCATGGGCGCTGCCACGGCGGCGGGCGCTGCAGGCTGGGATGCCGACACGTGCGCTGTGTGCGGCGCCGGGGCGGCCGCCGGCCGCGAGGGGGCGCATGCTGTGGTTGTGGCTGCCGCTGCAGACACCTCTGCCCGAGGCTCGCTGCTCACGCGCTACGACCGCAGGGTGCACCGCTACCGCCTGCAGTGGCAGAGCCTCATACCCACGCAGACCGTGGTTCAGTTTGCCGGCAACATGGGACTGCTCTCGTTTGGCGTCGGGTGGGAGTACGGCCGCCACAAGCAATGGGAGACCCACCTGCTCTTCGGCTTCCTGCCGCGCTACGGGAGCGACCGTGCGAAGGTGACAATGACCCTGAAGGAAAATTTCATACCGTGGAGCATATACCTCAAGCGGGGCTGGGCCGTCGAGCCGCTGTCGGTGGGCCTGTACTTCAACACGGTGTTCGGGCCGGAGTTCTGGCGCAGCCAGCCGGCGCGTTATCCCGACAGCTATTATCCGTTCCTGTCGACAAAGGTGCGTGTCAACGTGTTTGCCGGGCAGCGGGTCGAACTGGTGCTGCCCAGCAACAGGCGCAAGTTTGTGAAGAGCATAACGGCTTTCTATGAGCTGAGCACGTGCGACCTCTACCTGCGTGCGCTCGTCCAGGACGGCAGCGTGAGCCTGTGCGACATCTTCGGGCTGTCGCTCGGCCTCAAGTTCCAGCTGTTCTGAGCCCGGGGCACCGGGCCCGCCGGTGGGCCGTATGTTCAGTAGAGGTAGCTCGTGTGGGTGTATTCTTCTATGTCGATGGCTTCTATGTCGGTCACGTTATCGCGCGAAAAACCTTCCGGCCCGCTTACCACGGCCATCGACGAGGCCGACGTGGTAAAGCGGCGGCAGGCCTGCTCGTCGCTCCTTCCGGAGCATACGTAGGTCAGTCCGTTCACCGTCAGCGTGTCACCCCGGCCCATGCCCCTGAGCGTTACGCGCACCCAGCCGTCGAAGCGGCGTGCAAAGTGGTAGACGACGGTGCTGCCAAGGTCGTCGAGAAAGGTGTAGCGGCTTATCCGCCTGATGCGCATCGCCTTGTGTATCGGCGGCACCAGGGCTATGGGCGAGGGCGCCAGCCCTTCCTGTTCCTCGGCCGGCACCCACCCTACGGTGGGCCCCCCGTCGGTGTTCCAGTAGTCGATGTAGTGGCGGTCGTCTATGGTCTCGTCGCCCTCGGGCGTGGTCGTGGCGTTGGCGGGGCGGCAAAGCCATTGCCCGTCGGTGCTCAGGGCCACCCTGTCGCTGTCGCCGCTGCCCCCGCTCAGGGTCATGGCGAGCTGCTTGCGGCTCCGCCCGGCTGGCGAGTACCAAACGGCCACCACGTTGGTGTCGGCCCTGAGGAAGCGCCCCACCTCGAATGTCATCACCCTTATCGTGTCGCATTGCGGTGCGGCGCCGGGCGCAATCACGTCGGTGGTGGCGTTGTAGCCGTTGACATACAGCTCAAACCTGCCGGCGCTGGCTATTGTGAGCCTTGCCGACGGCGGCCGCCCGTCTATGGTGAACGTGCGGCGGAACCACACTTGGTCGGCCTCGCCGGCTGTGGGGCAGGCTATCCAGCGCAGCCCCCAGTCTTGCGCCGTGGCGCCGATGGCGCACGCAGCCATGATGTATAGTGCCAGGCGTCTCACTCCAACACTATTGATTCGCCGGCGCCAAGGCTTACGTCGTGGCTCTGTCCGTTGAAGGCCACGGTGGCGTGGCCGCCTTTCTCCGACTTGATGGTGGCCCGGGCCACGCGCCCCCCTGCCCATTCCATGCTTATCTCGAAGCCGCCGCGCGCCCTGATGCCTTCAACCCGGCCCTCGCTCCACGCCGCAGGCAGCGCGGGCAGTAGCTCGATGGCCCCGCCGTGGCTTTGCACCAGCAGCTCGCACACGCCCGCCGTGCCCCCGAAGTTGCCGTCGATCTGGAACGGCGGGTGGGCGTCGAACAGGTTGGGGTAGGTGCCTCCGCCCTGCCGTGAGCCGGCCCCGGGCCTGACATAGTTGAGCAGCTTGCGGTATGTCTGGTAAGCCTTCTCGCCGTTGCGCAGCCTTGCCCACAGGTTGATGCGCCACCCTGTGCTCCAGCCGGTGGTCTTGTCGCCCTTCAGCTCGAGCGTCTTGGCGCAGGCTTGCAGCAGGGCCGGGTCGGTGATGTGGCCCCCGGGAAACAGTCCTATGAGGTGCGACTGGTGGCGGTGGTGCGGGTCGTAGTCGCTCCAGTCGTAGTACCACTCCTGCAGGTTGCCCCTCTTGCCAATGGCATACGGGTGCAGCCGTGCCACGGTAGCGTCGAGCGAGTCGGCAAAGGCGGCGTCGGTGCCGATGGTGCGCGCCGCCTCGGCGGTGTTGGCCAGCAGCTCACGTATGATGGCGAGGTCGGCCGTGCCCCCGTAGCAGGTCATTCCGTGGTATCCTTTGTCGGTTACGTACTCGTTCTCGGGCGATGTGCTGGGGGCCGTTATCAGCTCTCCCGGCTTCAGCGGGTTGTCTGTCAGCCACCCGAGGCAGAACTCCGCCGCCCCCTTCATGAGCGGGTAGGCCGTCTGGCAGAGGTAGGTGGTGTCGCGCCCGAAGCGGAAATGCTCGTAGAGGACGTTCACCAGCCATGCCCCTCCCATGTTCCAGTTGGCCCATTCGGGCTTCTCGCGCTTTTCGCCCACGGGGTTTGTCATGGCCCAGATGTCGCTGTTGTGGCTCGAGCACCATCCCCGTTCCACCCCGTAGTAGTTGCGTGCGGTGTGCCGTCCGTTGGCGGCCAGCGCCGATATGAACCCTTCGAGCGGCATGGCCATCTCTGGCAGGTTGGCCACCTCGGCCGGCCAGTAGTTTTCTTCGAGGTTTATGTTGACCGTGTAGTTGCCCCGCCACGGCGAGCGCAGCTTGTTGGCCCACAGCCCTTGCAGGTTGGCGGGTACCCCGGGTGTGCGCGAGCAGCTTATCAGCAGGTAGCGCCCGTACTGCGCGTACAGTGTTTCGAGGTATGGGTTGCTTTCGTTTTTGGTCGTGTAGTCCTTCAGTTGCTGTTCCGTGGTGCGGCTGTCGTCGGCCTTGGCGCCTGCCAGCGAGAGCCTGAACCTGCCGAACAGCGAGCTGAAGTCGGCCACATGGCGTCTCTTGAACTCGTCGTAGGTCAGGTTGACTGTGTGCCATGCGTCGTCGGCAGCGTTCTCAAGGTAGGGTGCCCCTTGGCTGACGGGGTGCTTGTCGAAGCCGTTGAAGCTCGTGGCGTTTACTATGTAGACCGTGGCCTCGGTGGCCCCGCTTATCGTTATGGTCGAGTCGGTGGCGTGGGTGGTGCCCCCTTTTGCCGTTGCGCGGAGTATGGTGCAGAAGTGTATCGAGTTGTTCGGGTCGCCGAGGGCGTGGCCTGTCATGGTGAGCTGGCCGCCGCCGAACGCCTTGACGGTGTGTGGCACGAGCGACGAGAGCGAGACCGAGCAGTTGATGGCCCTCGGTTTCGATGCCCTCAGGCGCACGGCGATGAGCCTGTCGGGGTGCGATGCGAAGTATTCGCGGCTGAATGTGGTTGCGTTGCGTGTGTAGCTGTCCTTGCACAGGGCGCTGTCGAGGCACAGCTCCCTCCTGTATTCCGTTGCCGGGCCGCTGTTGTTGTCGGTTATGGTCAGCGTTCCCAGCGGCTGGTAGTACTCCGAGTTGTGCCCCTGTACGTTGAGTTGCAGCGAGTCGGCCGCCCTGTAGTCTTCGTTGAAGAGCGCCTTGCGTATCTCGGGAATCCACCGCGAGGCCCCGGCGTCTTCGTTGCGGTCGACGGGTTTGCCTGTCCACAGGGTGATGTCGTTAAGGAATATGGTGTTGCTGTCGGTGCCGCCGTATATCAGCGCCCCCATCTTGCCGTTGCCAATGGGTAGGGCCTCTTCGAAGTGGCGTGCCGGGGTGTCATACCAAAGCAGCAGTGGCGGTTGTTGTGCGGTGGCCTGCGTTGCGGCCAGGGCTGCCATTGCGGCAGCCGTTATCAGGTTTTTGGTTGTCATTTCAGTAGGTTGATGTTGTCAGGCTATTGTCGTGCGGCCGTGCCCTTGGCGTTGCGGGGCGTTGCCGTGTTCAAGCGGCGAGCCGGCGAAGCAGTCATTGCGTGGTTGCGTCATGGCTGGTTCTCCGGCTCGTCTGTATTGGTCAGTGTGTGGTGTGCCTATGCGTCGATGTTGGCATAGGTGGCGTTTTTCTCTATGAACTCGCGTCGCGGCTCAACGTCGTCGCCCATCAGCATCGAGAAGATGTCGTCGGCTTCGGCGGCGTTTTCTATCGTCACCTGCTTCAGTAGCCTCGTGGCGGGGTTCATGGTTGTCTCCCACAGCTGCTCGGGGTTCATCTCGCCGAGACCCTTGTAGCGCTGTGTGTGTATGTTCTTCCCGTCGTCTACGCCTCCTCCCCACTTGTCGATGAAGGCCTGGCGCTGCTGTTCGGTGTAGCAGTATTCCCTGGCCTGGTTCTTGTAGGTGCACAGGTAGAGTGGCGGTGTTGCTATGTAGAGGTGTCCTTCCTGTATCACTTTCGGCATGAAGCGGTAGAAGAGCGTCATGATGAGGGTGTCGATGTGTGAGCCATCGACGTCGGCGTCGGTCATGATTATTATCTTGTCGTAGCGCAGCTTGTCGATGTTGGCCTCCTTGTCGTCTTCGCCGTCTACCCCGAAGCGCACGCCAATGCTTTGTATTATGTTCATCACCGACTCGCTCTCGAACACCTTGTGCCACATCACCTTCTCTACGTTGAGAATCTTTCCGCGCAGCGGCAGTATGGCCTGGGTGTAGCGGTCGCGCCCCTGCTTGGCCGAACCGCCGGCCGAGTCGCCCTCGACGAGGAATATCTCGCAGTCTTTGGGGTCTTTGTTTGAGCAGTCGGCCAGCTTGCCGGGCAGCCCGCCGCCCGTCATGGGGTTCTTGCGCTGCACGCTCTCGCGGGCTTTGCGTGCGGCAATGCGGGCCGTTGCGGCCAGTATCACCTTGTCGCAGATGAGCTTGGCCTCCTTCGGGTGCTCCTCGAGGTAGTAGTTGAGCGCCTCGCCCACGGCCTGCTGCACGGCCCCGGTCACCTCGGTGTTGCCGAGCTTGGTCTTGGTCTGGCCCTCAAACTGCGGCTCGGCCACTTTTATTGATATCACGGCCGTGAGCCCCTCGCGGAAGTCCTCGCCGGCAATCTCTATCTTGGCCTTTTCTATTTGCTTGGCTATGGTAGGCTCGTTGTCGGCGTATGCCTTGAGCGTGCGGGTGAGCGCGATGCGGAACCCGGTCAGGTGGGTGCCGCCTTCTATGGTGTTGATGTTGTTGACGTAAGAGTGTATGTTCTCGTTGTAGTCGGTGTTGTACATCACGGCCACCTCGATGGGTATGCCCTGCTTCTCGGTCTTGAGGTAAATCACGTCGTCGAAGAGGTGGGTGCGGTGCCTGTCGATGTACCTCACAAACTCCTTCAGCCCGTCCTTGGCGTGGAAGACCTCCTGCCGTGTCTTGCCTTCCTCGTCGGGGCGCAGGTCGGTCAGGGTGATGGTTATGCCGGCGTTGAGGTATGCCAGCTCGCGCATGCGCTTGGCAATGATGTCGTATTTGAATTCGGTGGTGGCGGTGAAGATGGCCGGGTCGGGCCAGAACTGCTGGCGCGTGCCCCTCTGCTCGGTCTCGCCCACTATCTTGACAGGGTAGAGGGGCTTGCCCTTCTCATACTCCTGCTGGTATATCTTGCCGTCGCGGAACACCTGCGAGAGCATCTTCACCGACAGGGCGTTGACGCAGCTCACGCCCACTCCGTGCAGTCCGCCGCTCACTTTGTATGAGCCTTTGTCGAACTTGCCGCCGGCGTGGAGCACGGTCATCACCACCTCCAGGGCCGACTTGTGCAGCTTCTTGTGCTCGTCGACGGGGATGCCTCGGCCGTTGTCCTGCACGGTGACGGAGTTGTCTTCGTTTATCGTCACTTCGATGTGCGTGCAGTAGCCGGCCATGGCCTCGTCGATGGAGTTGTCCACCGTCTCGTTGACAAGGTGGTGGAGGCCTTTCTCGCCCGTGTCGCCGATGTACATGGCCGGGCGCTTGCGCACGGCTTCCAGTCCCTCGAGCACTTGGATGTTACTCGCGGAATAATTGCTTTCCTTGGTTATGTCTTCTGCCATAAGTAGATTTCGCTGTTATCAGCCGCAAAGATACTAAAAAAATGCGAGTTGCAGAAATATTTCAGCCCAAAAAGCAGGCTGCGGCGCGGGGCGTGCAAACTCTCCGCCGGGCCGCGCCAGGGGCCCCGTCAACATAAACGGCCGCAACCCATCGCTGGGCTGCGGCCTTGACTATTGTGTGTGTGCCACTTGTTTTCTTATAGCCTGTTCATGTGCAGGGCCAAGCTCGACTTCAGGTTGGCTGCCTTGTTCTTGTGTATGATGTGAACCTTGGCCAACTTGTCCAGCATCTTCTGCATGGTCGGATAGAGCTTTATTGCCTCGTCCTTGTCTGTCAGGGCGCGGAACTTGCGCACTGCATTGCGCATTGTCTTTGCATAATATTTGTTGTGCAGAGCCCGCTTCTTGTTCTGGCGGATTCTCTTCAATGCTGATTTGTGATTTGCCATCTTTTAATTTACTTCGCTAAACTGTTTTTATTTTGTAGTCCCTAGGAGAGTCGAACTCCTCTTTAGAGAATGAAAATCTCTCGTCCTAACCGATAGACGAAGGGACCTTGATGTTGGATTTGCGGGTGCAAAGGTACTGCTTTTGTTTTAATCTGCAAAATATTTTAGTCGAAAAATTGAATCGCAGCCTCATTTTTGACTAAAAGTCAGGTGCTTATGGCTGTTTTGGGGCTGCCGGGCCGGTCTGTGCCCCGCTGCAGGCCGTTGCGTGGCGGCGCCTGTCGCGGGTGCTTTCGGCGGCACTCCCTTGCGGCCGTTTTGCCCCTCACTTCCGGCCGGGGCCTGGCCTTGGGGCGCCCTCGGTGGCGTAGGCCTTGCGGGGTAGGGGCGGGGCGGCTGCGCCAAATGGGCCGTACGGCCTTGCGATACGGGCCGTTCGGCGGGCTCAAACGGGCCGTTCCGCAATGCAATACGGCCTCTTTGCCAAAGTGCCCGCCGCGGGGCCGTTTTGTGCTGCCGCTTCGGCGGCCTGCAGCTTTTTTCCTTGGCGCCGCACAGCCTTTCCGCCTTTATTTTGTAACTTTGCGCCTGCTATGATTGTAAATACCGATGCAATAGTGCTGCGTGCGGTGAAGTATGGCGACAGCAAGCTCGTGGTCGACATGTTTACGCGCCAGTGTGGCAGGCTGTCGTTCATCGTCAGCGTGCCCCGCTCGGGCCGCGGGCGAATCAAGAAGCAGTATTTCCAGCCGCTCACGCAGTTGTCTGTGGCCTGCGACGTGAGGCCCCGCCTGCAGCTGCAGCGGCTGGGCGACGCATCGATGGCCTATGCCTACGCCACGCTCACGGCCGACAGCGGCAAGCTGGCCGTGGCCATGTTCGTGGCCGAGTTTCTGTGCCACGCCTTGCGCGACGAGCAGCAGGGAGGCCCGCTCTTCGACTATCTGGCCGACAGCCTGCAGTGGCTCGACAGCGCCACCGGCGGATATGCCAACTTCCACCTCGTGTTCTTGATGAGGCTCACGCGTTTCCTGGGCTTCTACCCCAACCTTGGGGGCTATGCCCCTGGCCGCTGCTTCGACCTGCGCTCGGGCTGCTTCTGCGACAGCGCCCCCGTTCACTCCGACTACCTGGCGCCGGGCGAGGCTGCGCTGGTGGGGCTGATGATGCGCATGGACTATGCCACGATGCACCTCTTCCGACTGTCGCGCGGCGAGCGCAACCGCATGGTCGACGTCATTGTGGGCTACTACCGCATACACATGGCCTCGTTTCCCGAGCTGCGCTCGCTCGCGGTGCTGCGCTCACTGTTCGGCTGACGGGGCCGCCCCGCGGGCTGTAACCCCGTTGCAACGCCTGCGTAAAGGCGTTGTGCTACCTTTGCCGTGACCTAAGGCCGGTGGTGGCCCTTGGGCGTTGTGATGATGAAAGGGATGAATATGAAGGCAAGGGGATTGTTGTTGCTGCTTGCATGCCTGGCCCTGATGGGCGGAGGCATGCCGCGGCAGAGTGTTTTCAGGTTGTCGGGGATGGTGGTCGACACCGAGGGGCGCGGCATCGGCGGCGTAGTGGTAAACGACGGGGTGGGGTTTGCGCTCACCGGCGCCGACGGGCGATGGGCCCTGGTCACCGATACGTTCAGGAGTAAGTTTGTGAGTATCTCGACGCCGGCAGGCTTCAGGCTCCCGCAGGATAGCGGCCTGGCTGCCGGCTTTTTCGTGCCCGTGGGCCGGGCGGTGGCCGGCGGCGGCTGGCGTTTCGTGCTCGAGCGCCGCCCGGTGGCGGCCGACAGCTTTTATTATGTGGCCGTATCCGACCCGCAGGTGCGCAATGCCTCCGACGTGGCCCGTTGGCGCGGCGAGGCCGTGGCCAGCCTGAGGAGCACGGTGGCCGCGCTCAGCCGTAGCCGCGAGGTGGTGGGCGTGGCCCTCGGCGACCTGGTGTTCGACGACATGGGGCTGTTCGACGACTATGCGGGGTCGGTCGCGGGCATGCCCATGACCATGTTCCAGTGCATAGGCAACCACGACTTCGACCGCCGGCTGCCGGCTCTCCGCCATGCGCCCGAGGGGGCGCCGGCCTATGCCGAGATGGCCTACCACCGCCGCTTTGGCCCCACCGACTATTCGTTTAACATCGGCCTGGTGCACATCGTCACCATGTGCAACATCGATTACCGTGGCGGGGGGCGCTACGCCGAGCTGCTGTCTGACAGCCAGTTGAGCTGGCTTGAGCGCGACCTGAGCTATGTGCCGCGCGGTTCGCTCGTCATTCTCAACATGCACGCGCCCGGGTGGAACCGCGAGGGCGCCGCGGCCAACATCGACAATGCGCCGCGGCTGGAGCGTGCGCTCAGCGGATACAGGGTGCATGTGTTCTGCGGCCACACCCATTTCTTCCAGAATGTGGAGGTCGGCGACAGCCTTTACCAGCACAACATCGGCGCGGCGTCGGGGGCGTGGTGGTCGGGCGACGTCAACAGGTGCGGCGCGCCAAACGGATATATGGTGGCCGCCGTCGACGGCGACAGCATTTCGTGGCGCTATGTGGCCTCCGACAGGTCGGCCGACTGCCGCATGAGGGTGTGGGCCCCTGGCACCTTTGCCGGCCACGAAGGCTTTGTGGTGGCCAATGTGTGGGATTACGACTCGCGCTGCCGCGTGGAGTGGATGCAGGGCGGCAGGCCCATGGGCGGCATGGAGCGCTTTGTGGGCGTTGACCGCGGGCCGTCGCCGCGTGGGGCGGGGGCCGCCGCCGTGCCCACGTCTCACCTGTTCCGCTGCCGCCCGAGGCCCGGTGGCGGCCGGGTGACGGTGGTAGTGACCGACCGTTTCGGGGGCAGGAGCTATGGCGAGGTGCTTGCCGACGGCACCGTGCGCCTGTGGTCTGGCCGCGGCTGAGGCCTGAGTGGCGGGGCGTAGATTGAAAAATGGCGCGGGCCAGGGCTTTGTGCCCTGGCCCGCGCCATCGTTTTGTGGTGAAGAGTGTGTCTTGCCGTGCCCTCGGCGTCCGTTTTCGCCCCAAGCCTTTGCATGCTGTCGCAGCGGGTGATGGTTTCTGCCTTTGCCGTTGCAGGGGCGGGCTGCGCCTTGGTGTGGGTCACCTGCCGAGCCACGACTCGGGGTTAAGCTTGGCCGTCTCGCGCCTCAGCTGGAATTGCAGTATGTTGTCGGAGGCCACGGTGCCCAGGGCCTGGCGTGCGCTCACGCGCTGACCGCGGTGTACGCTTACCGACGACAGGTTGCAGTATACCGATATGTAGCTGCCGTGGCGAACCATCACGCCCGTCGTTCCGCCCAGGCTGAACACCGCGCTCACCTCGCCGTCGAATATGCTGCGGGCCTGTGCGCCCGGTTGCCCGAGTATGTTGATGCCCTTGTTGTCGAGCCTCACGTTCTTCAGTCCTTCCACGTTGTACTGCCCGAAGTGGCTCACTATGCGGTAGGGCCCGGTGATGGGCATGGGCAGCCGGCCGCGGTTGCTCTCAAAGTTGCCGCTGATGCGGCGGTCTTCGTTGTTCAGGCTGAAGGCCGCCTCGTCGGTCTCCTTGGCCTTGGCCAGTTCGCGGGCCCTCTCCTTGGCCTCTTTCTTGGCTGCGCGCTCGGCTTCCTTGCGGTCGCGCTCGGCCTCGCGGGCCGCACGCTCAGCCTCCTTGCGCCTCTCGGCCGATGCCTTGCGGGCCGCCTCCTTCAGCTCTTCCTCGCGCTTCTTGGCCTCGGCTATGCGTTGCGCGTTGGCCCTCGCCGCAGCCTCGGCGGCAGCTTTCTTGCGGGCAAGCTCGGCAGCCCGCTTGCGCGCCTCCTCCTCGGCGGCCTTGCGCTTGGCCTCGGCTATGGCCCTCTGGCGGGCCTTCTCCACCTCGATGGCCACCAGGCGGTCTATCTCGGCGTTGAGGGCGGCGTCTTTCTTTTGCTGTTGGGCTATGATGTTTTGTATGGTCTTCTGCTGTTTCTTGAGCGTGGCCACCACCTGCTCCTGCTCGGTCTGCTTGCTTTCCAGGGCCTCCTGCTCCTTCACTCCCTTGTATAGCAGCCTGTCTTTGTCGTTGCGTGCGGCCTTCAGCTGCGCCTGCTTCTGCTCTATCTGTGCCTGCTTGGTCTTCACGGCCTCGCCCTGAGCACGCTGGAACGTGGCATATTCGCGGGTGAAGCGCAGCCTGCGGTACATCTGTGTCAGGTTCTTGGCGCTGAAGATAAACATCAGTTGGTTCTGTATCGAGCGGTTGCGGTGCATGTACCGCATCGACTTCACAAACTTCTCCTTGCGGTCGTCGAGCTCTGCCTGCAGCGTGTTCAGCTGCTTGCCCATGTTGCTTATGCTTGTGTTCAGCTTGCCTATGTCGCGGCGAATGGTGTCGATGCTCTTGCGCTTGTCGGCAATCTCAGAGTTGATTACCATCAGGTTCTGCAACCGTTGCTTCACGTCGCGCTCGTTGTTGCGCAGCTTCTGTTGCTGCGTTTTTATCTGTTTCTTTATTTGCGCGCGCTGGTTGCGCAGCCCGGATATCGATGTGGTCTGCTTCTTGGCGGCGCTTTTCTTTGTGGTGCGTGTTGTCTGTGCCTTCTTTCCGGCCGTGCCCTTCTTAGTCTGTGCGCCACATGGGGCAATGGCCAGGGCCAGCGTCAACAGCAAAACACTTACATAATTCATAATTTACAGTTCATTATTCATAATCACAGCATCCGGCCTATATCCCACTTGCTTCCTTATCCGAGTCAAACCTCTTGCATCCCAACTCTTCACCTCATTCTGTTTGCGAACCTCAAATCCCGGAGTTCGGGAGTGCCGGAGTACAGGAGGGCAGACGTTTGCATCTGAATGCGGGAGTGCCGGAGTACGGGAGTGCAGACGTTTGCATCTGAATGCCGGAGTGCCGGAGTGCGGTATTGCAGACATTTGCATCTGAATGCGGGAGTGCCGGAGTGCGGGAGTGCAGACATTTGCATCTGAATGCAGGAGTGCCGGAGTGCGGGAGTGCAGACGTTTGCCTTTTCCGTGCCTTCCTCTTACGCCGCGCAGCCCTTTCTAATCGGTGATTTTTAATTCTAAACACTTGGCCTTTCTCACATCGACCCCAGCTTGCGCAGGATGTCGTCGAGTTTCACCTGCTTGTATCTGTCGGACACACTGGTGCGCGTTTCCCACCCGCTGTCGTGGTCGATGCCGTTGAGCGAGTAGCTCATCTTCAGCGTATGCTTGGGCGTGGTCAGTGTAATGTCGTTCTGCATCGGGAAGCCTTGGGCACCCATGGGCTTGAAGTTGCCGTAGTGCCACGTCAGTTGCGTGTTGCCCCGGGCGGCGTCCTTGTAAGTCACGTTGGCCGTCTTTATCAGCCACTTGTCCTTGTCGGCCATCCATCTGTACGTCAGCGGGCCCCTTTCGATCATCACCGCCACGTCGGTACCGGCCTCATAGGCGTTGAATGCGTCCAGCGCCTTGGTTGTTACGGTCGTGGTGCCGGGTTCAAACAGCTCGTCCCAGAACAGCGACTGCAGCGAGTGGAAGTTCAGGCCGCTCTCTCTGAGGAAGTCGACGTCGCTGTATGCCACCTTGATATATTGCTTGTTGATGCGGTCCATCACAAGCATGTAGTCGGGAGTCAGCTCTATGCGCCCCGCCTCGATGAGGCCCAGGGCCACCAGTTGCAGCCTTATCACCTCGTCGCGCTTCATCTTCAGGTTGCCCGACAGCGACAGGTCCTGTCCCCCTACGCTCAGGTTGAGCTTTATCTTCGACGTGACAAAGCGCGTGTCGGCATGGCTCACGGCAGCCACCTTGCGCAGCATCTCCTGCTTGCCGGTGTCTTCGGCCTTGGTGGTGACAGAGGTCTTCTCGGCCGTTTTCGTCGATCGGCACGACGTGAACGCCAGCAGCAGTGCCGGCAGGGCTATCTTTATGATGTCCAGGAGTTTCATTCTTTGATGTATTTTCGTTGTCTAATCTTCCTTGCGAGCAGCTTGTTGGCGGGGTCTTTTGCGGCCGCCCTGGCCCACAGCTCCACCGCCCCGTCAATGTCGCCGGCCTTGGCGTGTATGTCGCCGGCGTGCTCCAGTATCACGGCGCTGCTGTCCGAGTCGTTCTGCACGGCCTGGTCTATGTAAATCTTCGCCTCGGCATACCTTCCCTGCATGAACAGAATCCAGGCGTAAGTGTCAAGGTACGTGGCGTTCTTCGGCTCGGCTTTCACCGTGCGGTAGCTCATTTTCTCGGCCTTGTCGAGGCTGTCGCCGTTGACGCTCAGGTAGTATGCGTAATTGTTCAGGCACCCGATGTTGTCGTCTTTCCACTGCAGGCACGAGTCGTAGGCGGCGTATGCCTCAGCCGCGCGCCCCTTTTCGTAGAGCAGGTCGCCCATGACGGCGTAGAAGTCCGACACGATGTCGGGGTCGCTATGCTCGCCGATGACGCTTATTCCGTTCTGGAATGCGTTGAGGGCGCTGTCGTTGTCGTCCTTGCGGAAGTGTGCCATGCCCTCGTAATAGTAGAACGCCATCTCGTCGGGATTGTACTGCCTGGCCGCCTTGCACAGCTCTATCACCCTGTCGAGGTTGTCGCGCTGCCATGCGTAGGCCACGAGCTGCAGCCTTGCCGCGGCGTTGTCGGGCGTCTGTGCGAGCACCTTTTCCAGCACGGCCTCAATCTTCTCTTGCGGCATTTTCTTAAGGCTCATGTACGTGGCGTACAGTATGGCGATGTCGGTGCTTGCCTGCGGCTGTGCCATCATTCGGTCGAAGAGCCTCAGAATCTTGGTGCTGTCGCCCCCGCCGTTCTCGCTTTCGGCTATTTCTTGCCTCATGATGTACACCCGTGCGTCGTCGCCGGTGTTTTTGTTCAGCAGCAGCTGCATGGTCATCGAGTCGGCGTCGGCCGCCATGTCCTTCTGCTTGTAGTACGCCCTCATCGACAGTTGCGCCCTGTAGTTGTCGGGTTCGGCCTTGAGTATGCCGGTGTAGATGTCGAAGGCCTCCTTTTCCCGTCCGTTCATGAGCAGCGCGTCGCCATACATCCCGCGGTAGTTGAGGTCGTTGGGGTATTGGTCGGCCAGCTTTTTCATTTCGTTTATCGCGGCCTTCTTGTCGCCGGTGAGCGAGTATATCTCGCTTTTGGCGTAGGTGAGCCTTTCGTTTTTGCCTTCAAGGGTCTCGAGCCTGTCGAGCGTCTTGATGGTGTTGTCGTAGTCGGCCCTATTCTGGTACAGCTGCACGAGCATCTCCAGAATGTCTATCCTGCCCGTTTCCTTCTCTACGATTTTCTCGAGTGTGCCTATTGCCAGCGAGTCGTTGTCGTTGGTTACGTAAGCCTTTGCCAGCGTCTCGAGGTAGGTTGAGTTGTCGGGTTCCAGGTCGGCGGCTTTCTTGAAGCACTCTATGGCCTTGTCGTTTTGCTTCAGGCTCATGTAGTACTGCGCCAGGAAGAAGTAGGCCTCGGGTGCTTCGGGCCTGATGTGCACACAGTGCTTCAGCAGGTCGAAGGCCGCGTCGTTGTTGCCTTTTTGCCTTTGCAGCATGGCATCAATGAAGAACCGGTCGTAGCGTCCGGCGTCGTTGTTGCCTGTCTGCGCTGCGGCCGGGCATGCCACGGCCAGCATTGCGCTTGCGGCCATGGCTGTCAGGGCATGTGTCAGTCTTGTCATAATGGCTGTGGTTTGTTCGTGTGGGGCTCACTTCACGCCTGTGTGGCCGTAGCCTCCCTCCCCCCGTTCGGTGTCGTCGAGTGCGTCGACCACGGCAAACTCCGCCTGTTCGTGCCGTGCTATGACCATCTGTGCTATGCGTTCCCCGTCGTTGAGCGTGAAGTCTTCGGCCGACAGGTTCACCAGCAGCACCTTTATCTCGCCTCTGTAGTCGGCGTCCACCGTGCCGGGCGAGTTGAGCACGGTTATCCCGTTGCGCAGGGCCAGTCCGCTGCGCGGCCTTATCTGTGCCTCAAACCCCTTGGGCAGGGCTATGTGCAGGCCTGTGCCTATCAGGCGGCGCTCCATGGGGCGCAGCGTCACGGGCCCGTCGGTGTTGGCCCTGAGGTCCATGCCGGCGCTTTCTCCGGTGGCGTAGGCGGGCAGCGGGTGGTGCCCTTTGTTTATTACCTTTATTTCTATCATCTGTTGTGGCAGCCTTTTTGCTAAGGCGCAAAATTAGCCAATAATATCCGAAAATGCAATGCTTTTGCTTTTAAAAGTGCTGTTTTAACGGAAAAAAGCACTAATTTTGCATGGAAATGTTTAGATTGTGGAGTGGTGTGCCGGCTGCCCGCTGGCGGCCGCCGTGCCGGTGCCGGTGTGTGCCCCGGGCGTTGTCGCCCGCCTGCCGTTG
This sequence comes from Marseilla massiliensis, assembly GCF_016899955.1. Lineage (GTDB taxonomy): Bacteria > Bacteroidota > Bacteroidia > Bacteroidales > Bacteroidaceae > Prevotella > Prevotella intestinigallinarum. The sequence goes on from NZ_JACJJL010000031.1 coordinate 15,942, forward strand.
CGCCGTGCCGCTGCCGTCAGGTTTTGGCCGCGCCTGCTCCCCCAGTGTTTTTCATTATGGATTGGCAACGACTTATCACCAACAAGCGCCTCGGCCAGGAGCATCGCCACGGCCTGCGCCACGACGACCGCTCTGAGTTCAAGCGCGACTACGACCGCCTTATCTTCTCGGCACCCTTCCGCCGCCTGCAGAACAAGACGCAGGTGTTCCCCCTGCCGGGCAGTGTCTTTGTGCACAACCGCCTCACCCACAGCCTCGAGGTGGCCAGCGTGGGCATGTCGCTCGGCTCCGACGTGGCCCGACAGCTGTGCCGGCGCGACCCCTCGCTGCTCGAGGCAGGCGTCGGCGACATCGGCCAGATAGTGGCGGCGGCCTGCCTTGCCCACGACATGGGCAACCCGCCGTTCGGCCATTCGGGCGAGAAGGCCATACAGACTTTCTTCACCGAAGGGCCCGGCAGTACGCTCCGCGACAGCGTGAGCCCGGAGTTTTGGAGCGACATCACACATTTCGAGGGCAACGCCAACGCCTTCAGGCTGCTCACCCACCGCTTCTGCGGCCGCCGGCCGGGCGGCTTTGTCATGACTTACCCCACGCTGGCATCCATCGTGAAGTATCCGTACTCGTCGATGCTGGCGGGCAAGAAGGGCAAGTTTGGCTTCTTCGCCACCGAGCGCGAGGTGTACGAGCGCATTGCCGATGACCTCGGGCTGCGCAGGCTCTCGGCACCGGGCGAGCCGTTGCGCTGCGCCCGCCACCCGCTGGTCTACCTGGTTGAGGCCGCCGACGACATCTGTTACGAGATAATGGACATTGAAGACGCACACAAGCTGAGGCTGCTGTCGTACGAGGAGACAGAGCGGCTGCTGCTCGGCTTCTTTGCCGCCGAGGAGCAGGAGCACATTCGACAGCGCATGGTCGAGGAGCAGCTCGACGACCTCAACGAGCGTGTGGTCTACATGAGGGCCAGTGCCATAGGGCGGCTTGAGGGCGAGTGCGTGCGCGCCTTCGTTGACAACGAGGGGAGCATACTTGCCGGCGACTTCGAGGGGAGCCTTGTCGAGGCTGTCTCGCCCGCCGTGCGCTATGCCTACCGCCGTTGCGCCGAGGTGTCGCGTAAGCGCATCTACCGCAGCAAGCCGGTGCTCGACGTCGAACTGTCGGGATATAAGATCATGGCCACGCTCATGGAGCAGATGGTCGACGCCGTGCTCCATCCCGACCGCTATTACTCGCGCCAGCTCATCGGGCGGGTGAGCAGCCAGTACGACATTGCCTCGCCCGACCTCGAGACGCGCCTGATGGCTGTCATCGACTACATCAGTGGCATGACCGACATATATGCCCTCGATGTCTATCAGAAGATGATGGGCATGGCGCTGCCGATAGTTTGAGTGTTCGGAAGGCAGGAGGCTTTTGGAGTTCAGGAGGATTTTTGGGAGTTCAGGAGTTGCAGGAGTACAGGAGTTCAGACAATAGTTTGGGAGACGGGGGAGCTTTATGCTAACCAAGAAGTGTGAGACGCTTAAGAGCACAAGAGGGCAAACAATGCATTAACATGCCAAAGCTCCGAGCTATTGTCTGTACTCCTGTCTCCTGCCTTCCGTCTCCCAAACTATTGTCTGAACTCCTGTACTCCTGCAACTCCTGAACTCCTAAAAATCCTCCTGAACTCCTTAAGAATCTCCTGAAAAATCAAAACACCGGCAGCGCCAGCAGCTGTTGCATCAGCGTCTTGGCCAGCCTCTCGTGTCCGGCGTCGTTGGGGTGCAGCCTGTCGGTGTCCGCCCGGTTGAAGTATTGCGCGTGCTCGTCAATCATGGGGTACAGGCCCGACAGCGCGTTGAGGTCAATCACCGGCACCGCCCAGATGTTGCCGGCCTCCTTCACCGCGTCGACATAGCTCGCAAGATATTCGCCGCACAGGTTGCGGTAGTCTTCGGTGGGTTGCCAGTTCTTGTCGTTGGCATAGAAGCCGGCGCGGTGTATGGGCGTGAGCAGCACAATCTGCTTCGTGGGATACATCTTCTTCACCGTGCTCAGCGCAATGTTGATGCGTCCGCGGTAGGTGCCGTTGTCCATGCACAGGTGCTGCTGCTTGCGGCTCACCAGGTGCTTGGGCTCGTGTATTCCCGCCATCACCTTCTCGTCGGTCTCCGTAAACCACTCGCCTATGGGCACCCCGGCGTTGTAGTCGTTGGTGCCGATGAATATCAGTATTGCGTCCACGCTGTCGCCGTGCTCGGTGTGCAGCTGCCCTGCCTGTCGCGGTATGTCGTTCCACTGCCTGCCGCTCACGGCATACACATAGGGCGTTATGCCCAGCCAGTCTTCCAGGAATCCCCAGTACTTCTTTTTCGACGCCTTGTTGCGCGGGTCGGTTATCGAGTCGCCGAAGTAAGCCACGCGCTTGCCCTGCCACGGGTGTGTCATCACCGTCTGTGCCGCCGTGGGCACCATCATCAGTGCGCACATCAGCGCGCACGCCAGTTTCTGTCTTAAGTTGATGCTTGCCATTTGTCTTTACATTATATTAATTGATTGTGTCACTTGTGCAGTCTGTGGTTTTAGGTTTGCCGTCACGCTGTCAAGCCCCGCCCCCGGTGCCGCCTGCCGCTGCGCCGCGGGCCGGAGCGTAGTGGCTTCCGGGGCGTGGCGTTGCAGCCCGCAGTGGCTGTGTTTTCATGGTGCAAAGTTAATAATCATTTTCCAATTACGGCCTCGCGGCGTCGCCTTTTTCCGGCGGGTGCGGCCCGTCGGCGCCACTCGCCGGGCGGCCCTGCGGCAGTAGGCGCCCCCGCTGCCTGTGCGCGCCCGGCCCTCCGGCCGTGGGGCGGGGGCCGTTTTGGTTTGCCATACGGGCCGTTTTGCCCGGCCGAAAGGGCCGTTTCGGCTCGCCGTATGGCCCGTTTTGCAATTCGCTGCCTGTCAGGCCCTTGCGCAGCCTGCCCCCGGCCCCTGACCGTCGCGGGCCGGGCGCCGTGCCGCCCGCGCCCTTTCTCGCATGTTGTTTTAATGAATGCCCGCAAGTTGCCGGGCAGCCATGTGCAGCCCGAAAGAGCACGCAAGATGGTGGCAAAGATATGGAGTACACCTGCAAGGTCTGTCGTCTCGGTTAATTTTGAACAGCTACTTAAGTAGATGTTCATAATTAATTGCCATCAAATTGTGCGCTATTTCGTAGATGCATGTCAAAGTCCGAAGAGAGAGCGTAGCGGGCTACGCGACCGATGAGACTTTGGTATGCGGCCCGAAAGAGCACGCAAGATGTTGGCAAAGATACAGAGGCCACTTGCAAGGTCTGTCGTCTCGGTTAATTTTGAACAGCTACTTAAGTAGATGTTCAAAATTAATTGCCATCAAATTGTGCGCTATTTCGGAGATGCATGCCAAAGTCCGAAGAGAGAGCGTAGCGGGCTACGCGACCGATGAGACTTTGGTATGCGTCCCGAAAGAGCATGCAAGATGGTGGCAAAGATGCAGAGGACACCTGCAAGGTCTGTCGTCTCGGTTAATTTTGAACAGCTACTTACACCTATATTATATATATCGGTGATAATAGTCTGTTGCGTCCGGCCGTCAAAGCCATCCGCGCCATCTCCCCCGTGGCCGCCCTGCCTGTGCCTTGCCCGCGGCTTTGCCCCGGCGCGGGCGCTGCTCCCCGGCCGTGGCCCATGGCCGGCCTGCGCTGCCGTGGCTCGTGCGCGTTTTGCCCCGGCCCTCAGCCTGTTGCCGGTTTGTGCCGCCCTCTTTCGCCAAACAGAGGCGGCAGGCCTGCCGCCACGCCGCCGTTGGTGGCGGTTGGCGGCCCGTCGGGGCAGCCAAATTAGTGTTGTCGATACATTTCTTGCCTTAAATTCCCGTTTCGTCCTTATTGTTTCATAATTCTAAGAGACGGACATGTTTTCACCATCCGGCCCCTTTTGCTCCGCTACGGCAGTAGGGTGGTGCAGGCGCTTACGGCATATAACGCTTTGTATTGCAGCATTATACGCTAATTATTCACTCAAGATGCGTTCTGCCCGCCATGTTTTTGCCGAACTTAACGGCCTCGGATATATTATGGGATATGTTTAGCAATCTTTTACGGATAATGATGTTTTTTAAAAGAAAGTTTGTTTCGTCGTGAAAATTAGCCTAACTTTGCCGTTGGAAATGCTGAGATTAAGACCGTATTAGCTGGTTTCTAAGGGAAAGATTAAAATTCAAAGCATTAAGTGAATCCGTCTCTTCCAACAGGGCGGATGGATATTTAGCCTTCCGGCTAAGGCCGCAGGCTCTGGTTTCTTGGCTTGCGCCATTGGATATGGATATACTATTTGGAATATAAAATAAGAGGATAATAACAAAGCTTTTATGAAGAAACGATTGGCGTCATTGGTACTGTGCGGCCTGTTGGGCTACATGTCATCGCCAGCGCAGAACGTGGCACTGAAGACCAACCTGATGTATTTGGCCACGGCCACGCCCAACCTCGGCGTTGAGGCGTCGGTGGGCCGGAAGCACACCGTGCAGCTCTTCTACGGCCTCCACCCCTGGAAGTCGGCCTCGGGGCGCAGCCTGCGCCACTGGGTGCTGCAGCCCGAATACCGCTATTGGTTCTGCGAGAGCTTCAACGGGTGGTTCGTGGGTGCCCATCTCATGGGCGGCGAGTTCAATGTCTCCGACTTCGACATGCCGTTCGGCCTTTTCGACGGGCTCAAGACCCACCGCTACGACGGGTGGTTTGCCGGGGGAGGACTCACGCTGGGCTATCAGTGGATGCTGTCGCGACACTGGAACTTTGAGGCTTCTGTCGGCGTTGGCTACGACTACATCAAGTATGGAAAGTATGAATGTGGCCGGTGTGGCGAGAAACTGCAGTCGTCGCATACCAACTACTTCGGCCCGACGAAGGCTGCGCTCAGTTTCATGTACATATTTTAATGCTTCATAAACCACAAGACGTATGCACACTTTCACACATTATATAATATGCTGCGCCATGGCGCTGTCGCTCGGGCAGGCTGCCCGGGCGCACAGCGAGGCGCAAAGGCTGGCCGCCGGACAGGTGCGCGTGGAGAATGTCAACGTAAGCAACGCCGGCGGAAGGCTTGTGGTGGGCCTCGAGCTCAACCTCGACTCGCTCCGGCTGCCCGCAAGCATGCAGTTTGTGTTCACGCCCGTGGTCAGGGGGCGCACCCAGACCAGGCGGATGCCGCAGATAGTGGTCAACGGGCGCAGGGCCGACATCGCCTTCAGGCGAGGGGCAAGCAAGCGCTTCGAAGCCGACGTCACGGCTGTAAGGCGAAAGAACAACACACCGCAGACGGTGACTTACTCGGCGGTGCTGCCCTACGAACAGTGGATGGACAACTCCGACGTCGTGGTCAACGAAGACCTCTGCGGATGCGGCGACTTCATCGACAACCACGAGGTGCCACTGAAAAAGCTCAGGAAGCCTTTCATGCCATACCTCAGGCCGGCAGCCGAGGCACGCAAAGACCGCTCCGTGCAGGGCAGGGCTTACATAGAGTTCCCTGTCAACAAGACCACGCTCTATCCCGAATACCGCAATAACCCCGCCGAACTGGCCAAGATAGTAGAGACCATCAGGGTGGTGAAGGAAGACAAGAACACCAAGATATCGGGCATCGTCATCCACGGATTCGCCTCGCCCGAGTCGCCATACGACCACAACGCATGGCTCGCCGAACACAGGGCTGCCACACTGAAAGACCACGTCAGGAAGATGCTTGACATGGACAACTCGCTGTTCCGGGTGGGCTACACAGCCGAAGACTGGAAGGGGCTGCGCGAATATGTGGCCGCCAGCTCGCTGCCACACCGCGACGAGATTCTGCAGGTGGTCGACGACAGCCGGCTCGACCCCGACACGAGGGAGTGGCGCATCAAGCTGAGGTGGCCGGACGACTACCGCATCATGCTCGACGAATGCTACCCGACGCTGCGCCACTCTGACTATGTGGTGAACTATACCGTCAAGGCGTTCTCCGTAGACGAGACGCGCGAGGTGATGAAGACCAATCCCAAGCTGCTGTCGCTCGAAGAGATGTTCTTGCTGGCGCAGACCTACGAGCCAGGCTCCGGCGAGTTTAACCAGGTGATGGAGACGGCCGTGCGCCTGTTCCCTGCCGACCCGACCGCCAACATCAACGCCGCACTCGCCAGGATGGCTTCGGGCGACATCGACGCGGCAGCCGACTGCCTCGACAAGGCCGGCAACACGCCAAGGGCCATCCACGCACGTGGGGTCATGGCACTGCTCAAGGGCGACAGCAACATGGCTCTCAGGCTGTTCCGCGAAGCGCTCGCAGCAGGCGACGCCGACGCGCAACGCAACATAGACATACTGGAACTGTGACAAGAGGGCTTTGACCCGGCAGTGACGCCACCACCCCGACATGGCTCTGCGGGATGGGGACGGCAGGCCGCAAGGGCCGATGCCATGGTACCAAAAGAGATAAACAAGACCAAATTAACAAACAATTATCAAAGAAAATCATGAAGAATCTGAAAATTTTCTCAATCGCATTGGCAGCGCTGATGCTTGGGGCCTGCTCTAACGACGAGGTCGTTCAGGATGGGGGCAGTGACCCGGTGTGGAACTCGGATGGCAAGGGCTATGTGAGCTTCTCTATACAATTGCCTACACAACCCAACACTCGTGCATGGGACGACAGTAAACACTTCGACGACGGTACGCCGTCTGAGTATAAGGTGGAGAACGCCACGCTCATCCTCTTCGCAGGCAATGAGGGCAGCGAGGTTGTGAACAGCGCCTATGAGTTGAATCTGAAATTCTCGCCAAAAGGCTCTGCTACCGACCAGATCACTACGACGGCAAAGATCACCCAGGAAATCAACAAGATCGATGCAAAGTCAATCAAGGCTCTCGTTGTGCTCAACCACAACTATCTGTTCAACTTGAACAACAACCAGATTCATTTGACAGGCAACCAAGCCACAGCTGAAGGCATGACTCTCAAAGAGCTCAATGACGCCATGGTGAGCATTGCTGAGGATTTCAGCTGGCACAAGGCAGGCCTGCTTATGTCTAATGCAGTGATGGCCGACAAGCAGGGCGGCACCGTAGACCCGTCGGGAGCAAAGATTGTTGGCCCGCTCGTGACCATCGACAAGGCCAAGATTCACTCCACACGTGCCGAGGCCGACGCCGACCCAGCTGCCACTATCTATGTTGAGCGCGCCGAGGCCAAGGTGACGGTCAACTCAGGCAATATCAACGAAACAACAGTTTCGAAGATGCCTTTTGAGATAGTTGGATGGGTTCTCGACAACACAAGCAAGAAGAACTACCTCACACGACAGACCATTGGCTTCGATAATTGGAAGAGTTATACTTCTGAACTTCTTGCCGATGGAGCTAAAGACTATCGCATGGTGGGCAACAATGCTATAGCAGACGGCCTTTACAGGCTGTATTGGGCTGTCGACCCCAACTATGCCAACATTAGCTCTACTCTTTCAACGGAGTATAGCACTGTTGGCGGGGCTACCGCCACCATCGCCGACGGCGATATGCTGAAAGCCGACGGTGTGGCTGCTGGCTACTGCTTTGAGAACACCACCGACCTCGCACACATGACCGAGCAAAACCTTACACGCGTCATCGTAAAGGCTAAGTTCAATGGTGGCAATCCCTTCTACATCATCGACGGCAATGCCGAGAACACAAGCTCGTTCATGAATGAAGATGCTGTGAAGAAAGAGGTGATGGCCCGCATGTTTACCAATCCCGATTTCGCAAAGTGGGCAAAGGCTAATGTTGGGACAGGCAATACTTTGAAGTCTGACGAGGATTTCGATGTGACTCTTTCCGATGAGGCTGCCGGAGTGCGCACGGTTAAATCCATCGCTCTCAATGCCGCAGGTACGGCTAAGATGAAAGCTGGAGCTGCAGCAATGCCAAGCGATGCAGTAACAACAGCCAACGAGCTTATCTCTCTGTCTTACTATGCCGACGGCGTGGCTTACTATCCTGTTTACATCGCACACTTCGGTCAGGGCCAGACCCCGTGGTCTGAATCCGACTACGATGATGCAATGATTTATGGCGCAGATAGCGACGCCCGCTATCTTGGCCGCTATGGCGTGGTGCGCAACAACTGGTATGACATCAGCGTGACATCAATCAAGGCTCTCGGCTCTCCCAACGTGACTGTGGTGACGAATGAGCCTGTCGACAAGAAGGAGTCTTACATCTCAGTGAAGATCAACGTGCTCTCTTGGGCAAAGCGCACTCAGTCTGTCGATCTCTGATAGGCCGATACCAACGTAAGCATTTAGATATCAAACCACACGAAAGTCCGGGGCGGCAACGCCGCCGCCCCGGATTTTAAAACCTCCGACGGGCGTCTGCCCATTTCGAAACAATAGCCTGCTTAGGTCCTATGCGACGGCGAAGCAGGCAAAAAGCGGCATCGCCATGCCATGGCATGCCACAAATGAAAGGAAACAACACTCCCGGCCGCGAGGGGAGACAACTGTTCTTGCGGGACACCCCAACGGGTGATTGACAAGGAAAGGAGATGGGGCCTCGGCCGCAGATGCGCCGCCAGGCAACCGTTGCCCGGCGATATTGCATTGTCGTGGGCTGCAATGCCAGCCCGGAGCAGGCACGGCCCGCCTTGACATCATTAGCGCGATAAAACAAAAAAACGATATAAATTATGAAACATCTGACGAAGATACTCATGGCGTGGCTGCTGTGGCCGCTGCTGTCTGCCGCTGTCTTGTCGTCATGCAGCATGATGCACGAAGACCGCGACGACTGCCCTACAGGCCTGTGCCTAAGTTTCAGGTACAACTACAACCTGGAGCGCGCCGATATGTTCGGCGACCATGTGGGTGCGGTAGACGTCTATGTGTTCGACGCCGATGGACACTATGTCACCACTCTGGCCGATGCCAACCGCGGGCCGCTGCGCCCGCTCGCGGCGCCGGGCTATGCCATGCACGCCAACCTCGCCCCTGGCAAGTACAAGTTCATCGTGCTGGCCGGGCAAGACGACTACGACGCCCAGCTGGCACGGGGCCGCGACCATTTCATGCGCAGCGAGCTTGCACCCGGCGACCCCATGCAGGCGCTCAGCGTGAGGCTGCAGACGGTGGGCAACGGCGAGGCGCTGCTGCGTGTAGACAACCACGGCCTGCCGCTCGACACGCTGTGGCACGGCATGGAGACCACGCCGGTGGAGGTGTTTGCGGGGCGGCCCACTTACCACACAATACCACTCGTGCGCGACACGAAGAAGATTAACGTGACGCTGAGGGAGCTCGACAACCCTGCAACCATGGACGTGGCAAACTACGACATGGCCATCATCGACCACAATGCGACGCTCAGATGGGACAACTCCGTCGACGAGTCGCAGGCCGTGGTCTACACCCCGCACGCCAGATGGAACACCAACGACCGCACCGGCGCTACCGACGCCAACAACGACCCCGTCGGGGGAATAGGGCGGATGGCGCACGCCGACTTCATGACGTCGCGAATCATCATACACGACAACCCCGCCGACGACGGCGTGCTCACCATCAAGAACCGCACCACGGGAATGGAGGTGGTCAGGGTCAACCTGCCCGACATACTGTCAAGGCTGCGCAACGCCGAGGAGATTCACCGCTACTCGGCACAAGAGTTCCTCGACCGTGGCTACGACTACCAGCTCGACTTCTACATCAAGGGCGACAGGCTGGCCTATGTCAACATCAGCATCAGCATACTCGGATGGAGCAAGCGCATTCAGTTCGAAGACCTCTGACGGTGGCGTGCGGCCTATGGTGCATCATACTAAAAACGTGAAACAAAGTGGAAGTGGCTGCAATAGCGCGGCCTGACGGGCCTGCAAGGCAGGCGGGGCCCGGCCCGGAAGCCTCCGCGCGGTGGCCTGTGCCCGGGTCGTATGCCCGCGGGGGGCTGTCAGCCCCGGCGATGCCGCGGCCCTGAAATACCTTCATAATATGCAAACGACAACAAAAAACAAATACTTGAAGTGCGCGATGGCCTCGCTTGCCGTAGCTCTGGCGCTCGTCGGATGCTCCGGCGCCGACGAGCCCGGAGGCGATGTCGGCGGCGAGGGCCTGTCGTACGTCAGGCTGCACCTCACCATGACGGCCGCCCCCGCCACCCGTGCCAACCCCACGGGGGGCGAGCTCGGCGACGGCATGGAGGCGGGGCAGGACTACGAGAATGCCGTAGGCTCGGCCGTGGCCTTCTTCTTCACAGGCTCACAAGGGGTCAACAGCCCCGCTGCCACGCCCATACAAGCCGTGGCGCTCTTCTCATCTTTCCAGCCGTCGGCCCCAGATGCAACGCTGGCCAGCGGCGTCGACCGCTCATATACGTCGGCCCCCATGCTGGTAAATGTGGGCGGTGGCGACTACAACGTGATTGTCGTGGCCAACCCCGGCTCTGTGCAGTGGTGGCAAGACGCCGCCAACCGCACCCTCGGGGCCGTGCGCGACCATATATATAAGGAGGCGTGGAAGGCTTCGGCGGGCACATACTCCGACTTCGTGATGACCTCGGCAGCCGACGCCTCGGCCAACCTGGCGTCGGCCACTGAAGAAAATCCCGCCGAAGTGACGGTGGGGCTCGAGCGCATGGCCGCCCGCATCGACTACAGGGCAAAGGCCACCTACGACGTGTCCGACCCGGCCTACGCCGGCGCCACGGTCGAGATTGAGGGGGCAACCATAGTCAACTCGCTCACGGCAGGCAGCTACCTGCTCAAGAGGGTGGCCGCAGAGCCCGACGCCGAGGGCGCCGTGGTGCTCGGCGACGAGACTGCCACGGCCACAGGCGTGCCCACCAACTACGTCATCGACCCCTGGACGGCCGGCAAGTCGGCCGACAACGCCACTTTCACCGTCGATGGCGAAGGCGGAAAACCGGCCTCGGCGCTCTACGCCATGTGGTTCGGGCAGCAAGACAACCACTCGCTCCAAGACCTGACCGAGCTCGACAAGACATCGAAGTGGGCCTCGATAACACCGCCGGGCACCGACATCGGCGGGTGGAAGCGGGTGGGCTACACGCTCGAAAACACCGCATGGACCAATGTGTCGGCACCTTATTACCATACGGGAGTGGTGTTCAGGGCGCTGTTCAAGCCCAAGGGGCTGCCGAACTATGCCGACGGGCGCACCTTCTTCAGGCTCCGCAGCAATCTCTACGCTTCGATGGAAGACATGATGTCGGCCCTCTACGGGGCGGACTTCGCGCGTTTCGACGCGCGCATCGACGCCTGCAAGTCGTGGGACGACGTGGCGGACTTCGCCCGGCAAGGCCTGCTCGACGACGACCCCTCGGGCTACAGGGCCTACCTCGAGGCAGCCGCCGACAAGGCAGGGCCTTTCGACGACGCGGCCAAGGCGGCGCTCAAGTGGCGGGCCTACATGCTCGCCGAATGCGGCTACTCGGCATCCACCGATGCCGACGGCACGTGGCGCGTGAGCATCGACAACGGCGGCAAGTCGACACGCAACGTGCTCAAGCCCTACGGCGTGCGCACTTACCAAGACTCGCAGTGCTATTACACATGGTGGGTGCGCCACGGCAACGACTCCGACGACGACAACGAGGCGCCCATGGAGCACGCCATCGTGCGAAACAACATATATAAGCTCAGCGTTGAAAGCATCACGTCGATAGGTGGCGACATCCCCCCGGGCGACAAGACATTCAATGTCAGCGTCTACGTAAACGACTGGCTGGTGCTGCCAACCGAGAAGATAATGATGTAGCGGCGCGGGGGCTGCCACAGTGGAAGGGCCCCCCGAGCCGGCGCCATCAATCCAACAACGATACAACGAACAACCCTTATGTACAGAAAAAAGCATGTCATAGATACCGCTGTCATTCATTTGATATGGTTGCTTGCCATCATGGCGGCATCATGCTCGGCCATAACCGACGACGTGCCCGCACAGGATGACGCGACGCTGCGGCTGAACATCGTGTCGCGCGACGAGGGGCGCCTCGACACGAGGGCCGTCACCGAAGCCGGCAACAGCCACGAGTTCATCCACCGGCTGTGCGTTCTGATTGTTGCCCCCGACGGCACCGTGGTTAAAAAGCTGCTGCCCAACCTCGACGTGGTTGCCCTCGCGCAGCAAGGCAACCTGCGTCGCTGGGCGTCGGACGACTTCACCATCACGCTCGGCGCATACGATGTGTACGCCTTCGCAAACATCGACACATACTACGACGGCCTGTGGGGCAGCCTCACCGGGCTTGCCGAGGGCGACAACATATCGGGCATCAGCCCCTCGCTGCGCTCCATCGTGCTCGCCGACCCGGCCTCGAAGATAGACCTGGTAGACTATTTCATACCCATGAGCGCCTATGCCCGCGTCAATGTAACCAAGTCGACGTCGGCCATCTCGATAGGCCTCGACAGGCTGGTGAGCAAGGTGCGCATGACAATACGCGGCAAGGCGGGCACCACCGTCACGGCCTTGAGCTTCGCAGGCTATGCCGACCGCGTGGGCCTCTTTGCCGACACGCCGCTCGGCGACGTGAAGACCATGGAGTCGAATGTGGTGGGCGTGTCGCCCAAGACGGTGCAGATAGGCAAAAAAGACAGCGTGTCGATAGCCGACTTCTACGTCAACTCATCGCCCGCAGGGCGCCCCTACAGCGTCAGCGTGGCCACCAACGAGCACGGCGGCGTGGTCTACAAGGCCACCACGGCCCGCACCGAGCTGCCGCGCAACAGCATCTATCCCCTCATACTGCAGCTCAACGACTACGGACTCGACCTCGAGGCCGAGGTATGGGTGTCGCCCATAGGCTCGCTGCCGGTGCCGGTGGTGGCCGACTTCGACGCCGCCGACACTTACAGCATAAGCATACCCGAGGGTGCCCAGTTCCGTTTTACCGTCAGGGGCATCTCGGCCGGCGGCACCACGGTGCCGGCGTCGCGGTGCGTATGGAGCTTCGACGCCGCTGCCGTCAGCGGTGTGGCCTTCGACGGCTATGCTCCCGACGCGGCTGTGGTGAAGGGTCGGGTGACTGCCCAGGCCGGCCTTACCATACCGCTGGCCGTGACTTCGCAGTGGCGGCAGGGCAATGTAGACTACAACCGTGGCTACACCGTGAGGGTTACCACGACCGATTTGTCGGAAGCCACCTTCAAGAACGTGGCGCAAGGCAGTCCGCTCAACGTGGAACGGCTGGTAGAGCTGAACACCGAGATGCTGAATCTGTTTAAGTGATTCAACAACAATGGCATTACACATCAACATAGGCATTACAATCAGATGAGAACAACGATTTTTGGATATAGCAAGAATGCATATTTCAGGGCACGGGCCGCAGCCATGGCGTTGCTGCTGATGAGCCTGCCGGCCGCTGTGGCCGGGGCTTCGGCGCTGCCGGCGGGGCACGCCCATGCCGGCCATTCCGAGGCTTGGCAGGGCGCTGCCGTGGGCGGCTTCCATGCCGATGAGGGCCGCGATGGCCATGGCTCGCTTTCTGTTTATGGCCGCAGCCCGGTGGCCGCCCCCACATCGCTAACATCGCCCGTGCGCCCCGCGCCCGCTGATGTTCCGCTGCCCGGCGACATCGACGCTGTGCCGGCCGACACCATCAACGGCCGCCCGGTGTACCATAGCGTGTTTTACAAGCTGCACCCGCAGCAGATATGGAGAGGAGAAGAAGGCGAAGTGTCAAGCAATGACATCTTTTATCCGCTTGAAACGAAGAGGATTACTGTGAACGGCCAACATATAAAAAAAGCTAATCCCTTCAAGGACAAGGGCATGTTTGCCTTCCTTAATAGCCTCATGGCGCCGGGAACGCGCCATATTTTCCATCATAGAGCCACACTTGGCGATGGCGTAAACTTGCGTTTTCAGCTTTTCGGGTTAGACTCGCTCAGATATGCCGACGGCACCCTGGCCGAAGTGCGCTTTGTGCCATTGGCCTCCGAGACAAGGGTATATACTTCAAGCGGTAAGAAATGTCCGAGTGTAGGCCACAAATCATATCACAAGACTTGCCTGGAATTGGTTTGCCGTGACGTCAGGGCAATGGAATTTTCTGCCTATGCGGCCTCTGTGGTAGGCAAGGATGGCGAGCCGATAGACATGACAGACTCGAAAAATGGTAACAATTGGAATTTTACAAACCCAGCGAGCGGCATCAATATCGAGGTAAAAGACATAGACTGCGCCGCCGACCATTCGTATGTCCGGGCCCAGATAGGGTTTAACTGGATGGGCCAGCTAAGCCAAGTGGCGTCGGTATTTGCGCCCAACAGCGACGAGGTGCGCTTTTTATACCTTGTGTTAGACAAGAACAAGTTTTTTGCAGAATACCAAAAATATCTCAGGGCACACTTGTATGACGACGACGCCATGCGTCAGGCAAAGTATCACGCCCTGCGCCTGTCTATCTCGGATGTGGGCAAGCGCACCCTTGGCGCCAGGATTAGGGGTTACAGCCTTTACGAAGAAAACCCGGAGTATGCCATCGACGACAACCACTATTTCCTTTCCTACAACAAAGACCCCGCCACCGGCGTGGAGTATTTCTACAGAGACGGCCCCATGGACTCTGTCTTGTTTTTTGATACCAGTGTAAAAAAAGATTTAACCAGGGGCTATGTCAAAGGCGACATCTATTTCAAGGTTTCGCCCGGAAAGCAATATATAGTCTGCATGGCCCCTTTCTCGCCCGACTCGGTGATAACCGGCGACCTGCTCCAGATAGCCTCCGACCAGCTGTTGGCCCACGCCATGACCGACAGGATATTCTTCGTGCCGAGGCAGACGCTGATAAGGGCCAATGGCGAATTGATTGACGAGGGCGTTGACTATTGTGCCGGCGTCACCCGGTATGTTTCAGCCCAGGTTCGTGTGCCGCGCGACAAAGACGGCCATCGAACCTACGAGGTGATAAACCAAGGCGTGTTTTACGACTGGTTTCTTGGCGACCAGATGGTATTTTCGGTCACCGACAACCGCTTTGGCGGCGTGTCGCTGCAGCAGGCCCTGCTCGATTTTCGAGCGGTATATCCCGACGCAACAGAGCTGAGCGCCACGGCCACGCCATGGAGCGACGGCGAGCTGACCACACCCGCCGGCGACATGGCCACATTCACGCGCGACGAGTTTGACATAATAAACCACTACCTCAACCAGCCTCGCGACGAAGGCGGGATGAGCCAGCTGGTGCTGCGCCGCCGCGGGCTCGACGTGACGCTGCGCCTTGGCGTCAACAAGTTTGTGGTTGCGCCCATACACAAGCCCAACCCGCCGTCGGGCTCGCCCATCTCCGTGACCGACTGGGACCGCATCTGCTGGAACCCGGTGCCGTTTTCAATCACGACCGACGGCAACGCCCCGTCGTTGCAACCCGGCTCCGAGCTCGTTGAATATCCATACCCCGACTTCAACCCCGCCTTGCGCATCAACCTGTCACAGTTGAAGCAGGCCCAGGGCAACAGGATGCGCGTAATGGTGCGCAATGCCGGCATTGGCGGCAAGCCCGGAGGCGCCACGGTTGGCCGCGTTACCGGCAGTTCGGGTGGCTATGCTTATCTCGTAGGCACCGACGACCCGCAATACGACGAGGAGTTCACCAACGAAAACCTGACAGAGCAAGACATCCCGGCCGCCAAGCTGCTAAACCTGAACAGTAGTTCAATCGTTGCCAATCCGGCTTCGAGCTTCATGGAGTTGCAGCCCATGCCAACGCCGGGGGGCAAGTCGCTTCGCGAGGGATATACATATATATATTATGTACCGTTGAAAGCCACTGTTGGCAATACAGGCAAACCTGCCACGTGCAACGGCTCGATGATATTGCATGTAAAGGTGGTTCCCGAATACTTGGTATGGCAGGGCGGCCCCGACGACAACTGGAACAACGACGCCCTGTGGCGCCGCGCCGACCCCGCCGACCTCATGGCTCCGGCCGACGGCTACACCACCAATGCCGCCAACGGCACGTCGGCGGGCTTCGTGCCCACCTGCTACTCGTCGGTGGTGATGCCGGCCGGCAGCAAGTCAAGCCTATACATGCCCGACTATGCGGGCGGCGGCGACCGTGGGGCGGCCGACGCGCGCCCCGACAGCTATGGCCCGGCAACGCGCTACATAGGATACGACATGGTGGGCTACGGCACGGGCCCCGGCCTGGCCAACGTCACCGCCGACCCCGACTTCAGCCATGGCGGCACAAACGCTTCCATAGCGTCGGTGATAGGCGGCCGTTTCCGCGCCAACGTTTGCGACAAGATACATTTTGCCACCGGCGCCCGCATGCTCCACGCCTAGCAACTGGGCTACAGCAAGGCTTCGATGGATGTCGAGCTGCCCTCAAAGGCTTGGACCCTGGTGAGCACACCGCTGCTTTCGGTGTATTCGGGCGACTGGTATACGTCGCTCGGCGGCTCGCAGGCCGACGTGAGATATTTCTCCGACCTCACCTTCGACGCCTCGCGCAACAGCCGCCTGCAGCCGGCCGTCTACCAGCGCAGCTGGGACAATGCGGCGCGCATCATCGAGCAGGGCGGCGGCACCACGCCGGCATCGTTCGCAGCCGGATGGAGCAGCGCATACAACGACGCCTCGGTGGCTTATGTGCCCGGCCAGGGCTATTCGCTCAAGGCCACGGCCGTGGGCGGTGCCGCCGGCCGCCTGTCGTTCCGTATGCCCAAGGCCGACGCGGCCTACAGCGTGCCCAACGCGAAACTTCAGCGCAATGGCGCCGGCCGGCTGTTTGTCTCGGGGCTGCTCGACCGCGCCGACGGCCAGGCCCACTCGCCCAAACCCTATGTCGAGGCCGGGCTCACGGCCTCGCAAGACGGACTATACCTGCTTGTGGGCAACCCGTTTATGGCAGAGCTCGACCTGCCCCGCTTCTTCGAGGCCAACGACAACCTTGAGAAGGCATACTGGACTGCCACTGCCGACGGGCCCGTGGCCGGAGGCGCCGCCACCGACGGCAGCGGCTGGACCACGCCCGGCGCCACGTCGACCATACCGCCCTTCGGAGCGTTTTTCGTAAAGAAGGTGGCAGCCGAAGCGTCGAGCACAGTGAGGTTTGCCCCTGCCATGCAGGCGTTTGCCGATGGCGCAGCCACCTCGCCGGCCCACGCCCCCGTGCTCACGGTGGCAGCCTCGGCCGGCGGCCGGCGGTCGGCAGCGGCCATAGTGCTGGCAGCCGGTGCAGCGGCCGAGGCCCCGGCCGGCGCCGGGGTAGGGCTGCTGGCCCCCTTCGGCGCTGCCGATGCCGACGTGCCCTTGGTCTACACCGTTGGCCGTTCGGACGCCTTGGTTGTCAACCGCGTCGGCGGCAGCCGGCGCATACCCCTCGGCGTGTTTGCCGAGAGCGGGCAGCGGGTTGAGCTCACGTTCCACGGCGTCGACGCCTTCGAGGGCGCGCGCCTTTACGACGCCGCCACCCGTACGGAGACGAGGCTGGCCGACGGCTACACCATTGCCGTCGACGGGCCCTCGCACGGACGCTACTACATATTGGTAGACCGTCCGTCGGCCACCGGCATCGACGAGGCTGCGGCCGCGGCCGACCTCTCGGCCTACTCCATGTCGGCCGGCGAGATAATCGTGGCCGCGTCGCAGCCCATAGGCCGCGTCAGGGTCTACAGCCCCTCAGGCTCGCTCCTGGCCACGGCCGACGCCTCCGGCCGGGGCGAGTGTCGCATAGCCGGCCTTGCCCGGGGCTTGGCCGTGGTAAGCGTAGAGCTGCCCGGCGGGCGTGAGTCGCGCAAGGTCATCGTAAGGTGACCCGGCCCGAGGCGCCCCGCACAGCCGCGTGAGGCGTGGCGCAGGCCACAGGGGGGCAACCCCCGGGTGCCGCCCCCGTCGGCAGTGGCGGGCGCAACCGCACATCAACAAGGATTTTCTTATCAACCCAATAGTACATTACAGAAAATCGTATTTCAAATTTGAAATGCCCGGGCCGTTCGCAGTGATGCGCGCGGCCCGATTAGTTTTTGCCCAGTCCGGCCGTCAAGGGCCGAGGCTGTCTGGCCTGGTTGCCGCGCATACTGGCAGCCCGCATTGCCCGGGGTGGCGCGTTGCGCCGGGGCCGATGGCCCGCCGATGCTCCCACCTCATGATGATAGCCCCCGCAGGCCGCCCGACGGCAACAAAGGCATCCCCCCGGCGGCCCGAAGGCCTGTTTGGGTTTCAGCCCAACCGTCTGCCGGGCCTATTGCCCGTTGTAGCTTTGCGTATGCCATATCCCCCCCCATTCTCATT
>NZ_JACJJL010000032.1 GCF_016899955.1 Marseilla massiliensis
ACCTTAAAAATGCTTGTAAAAGACTATATTTCAATTATTTCAAAGACCAATTCCCATTTTTAACGGGACAGTAGTGATTCTAAGTTAGAAATTTTAGCTTATATAATCACTGCTCTAGGGCTTTTAGTTATGTCTGTGTTTGTAATATGTCTTTCGTCAAGTTATAAGATTGGTGGAAATCTTTCAAACGATGAGATGGCAATAACAGGGCAAGTAGGCGATTTTATGGGTGGTGTCATAGGCTCTTTGTGGGCTCTTGCTGGTGTGTTCTTGTATTTTTCTGCAATTAAAATGCAAAATAAAGAACTTGAAAACCAATCTAAGTTCAGAAGGGAAGATCGTATACTGGATTCCATAAAGGAATTTGAAAACACGTTCTTTGCTTTATTAGCATCACAACAAAGGATAAAAGATAAGCTAAGTGCTGACTTTTATGATGCCAAATTTGATGATAATCACAAATTGTGTGAAGATAAAATTCATGCTTCGGGCAATAACTTTTTCTATGAGGCATATTTAGTCTTAAAAAAACTATATTCCTTCTGTGAAAGGGATTCTTTCAAAATTAATCTCAAACCTAATAATGAGTTGCCGTATGCTACCCAAAAGGAAGATAGAAAACGAATTATGAAAAACTACTCTGAAGATCTTGCAGTCGCTAATATAGGATTTCGTGAAATCCATTTTGAAAGAGTAAAATTAAAGGTTGATGAGTTGAACAAATGTAAGGCAATTTATATCTTATACTTTATTCATTACTCCTCTACTATTGGGCATTATTGTAGACACTTGTATAATATCCTAAAATATATGGATCAAGTAAAAATAGATATTCTGGTAATGGTTCGTAATAATTTTGAAGGTAATGAACGAATTGTGAAAATGGCGGATGTGAATAAACGCTTTAAACGTTATGCTGCTTTTTTACAATCGGGGCTTTCTATGTCTGAGATGGGTATATTGTTTTACAACTCATTGATATATCCTAAAGCAAAAAAGTTATATTTGCGATATAATTTATTGGAAAATCTTCAAGATGTTTATCTTATAAAATCTGAACATAAAGATTTGATAAAAAATTTTAAGTGTAAATCTTCAGATGAAATGATTGAGATTCTTTTGGCATAATAATACAATTTTTGTGAATAGTAATTAATCAATTATGGAAATAGTAAAAGTATTAAATATAGATATACAGAACATGACTCGTCAGGAACTCTTGGAGAACCTGAAGGAGGGTGTTCTTGTGACTCCTAACCTTGACCATCTGATTAAGCTTCAGAAGGACAAGGAGTTTTATGATGTGTATCAGAAGTCGGAATGGGTGGTGTGTGACAGTAAGATTCTCTACCTATTCGGTAAGTTGTTGAAGACTCCAATCAAGGAAGCAATTCCGGGTTCCAGCTTCTTCACCTCTTATTATATGTATCATAAGAATGATGCTGACTGCAAAATCTTCTTGCTTGGTGCCAAGGAGGGTATTGCTGTTAAGGCAATGGAGCGCATCAATGAGAAGGTGGGGCGCCAGATGGTGGTTGGTGCTCATTCTCCTTCCTTTGGTTTCGAGAAGCATGAGGATGAATGCGAGGAGTTGGTTCGCATCGTGAACGAGAGTGGTGCAAATGTACTGCTCGTTGGTGTGGGTGCTCCAAAGCAAGAGAAGTGGATTATGAAATATCGTGATAAGATGCCTGGAGTAAAGGTATTCATGGCTCTGGGTGCTACCATTGACTTCGAAGCTGGAACATTGAAACGGGCACCAAAGATTTGGCAGAAATGCGGAATGGAATGGCTGTATCGGGTGATCAAGGAACCCAAACGTCTGTTCAGACGCTATTTCGTCGATGATATGCAATTCTTCTATTATTTCACCAAGCAATTGCTGGGTATATACAAGAATCCCTTTGGGAAATAACCCCAAATCGGTCATTAGAAAAACATTCTTTCTTTTTGTCATGCTTCTACTATTTTTTACAGCAAAAATTAAGCGTCATGCAATATAATTAGCTATATAAGCAAACGCTTACTTACAATTTGTCAGTAAAAATCTCTAATGACCGATTTGGGATAAACGTTCTTATTTCCTAAACAACTTGGCTATCAAGGCTATGGGGATAAGTACCACAGCCGAAAGATAAGACAGGACTATACGAAAGAATGATTTCATCGATGCAAAGATAACAATTTATGAAGAAACATCTTGCTATCATTGACTTTTAAAAGCTGTTTTATTTTTGTAATAATCAAACAAAAATGCCTTTATATGATAGTTCCTTATTGAGCATATCAGTTTACTATATGTACAAAATAAGATAGGGAAAAGATAACCGACCAAGTGGCTGAAATATATAAGAACTATAAGAGATAACCATATAAATAACAACAGTTTATGAAAGGAATTGTATTGGCCGGTGGCAGCGGTACACGTCTGTATCCTATCACCAAGGGTATCAGCAAGCAGCTCATACCCATTTTCGACAAGCCGATGATCTATTATCCGATCTCGGTGCTGATGCTGGCGGGAATCCGCGACATCTTGATCATCTCCACCCCGGCGGACCTGCCCTCGTTCAGGCGCCTGCTGGGTGACGGAAGCAACTTCGGAGTAAGACTGGAGTACGCCGAGCAGCCGTCGCCCGACGGACTGGCACAGGCGTTCATCATCGGCGAGAAGTTCATCGGTGACGATTCGGTCTGCCTCGTACTGGGCGACAACATCTTCCATGGCAGCGGGTTGGTGAACCTCCTGCAGGAAGCCGTCCGCACGGCCGAGGAGGACAGGAAGGCCACGGTGTTCGGCTACTGGGTGAGCGATCCCGAGCGCTACGGCGTGGCCGAGTTTGACCGTGACGGCAACTGCCTGAGCATCGAGGAGAAGCCGGAGAAGCCCAAGAGCAACTATGCCGTGGTGGGACTGTACTTCTATCCGAACAAGGTGGTGGACGTGGCAAAGACCATCAAGCCGTCGGCACGCGGCGAGCTGGAGATCACGACGGTGAACCAGCGCTTCCTCGAGGACAGGGAGCTGAAGGTGCAGACGCTGGGACGCGGCTTTGCTTGGCTGGACACGGGCACGCACGACTCGCTGAGCGAGGCCAGCACCTTCATCGAGGTGATCGAGAAGCGGCAGGGCCTGAAGGTGGCCTGCCTGGAGGGCATCGCCTTCCGCAAGGGATGGATCACGGCGGACAAGCTCCGCGAGGTGGCACAGCCGATGCTGAAGAACCAGTACGGACAGTACCTGCTGCAGGTGATCGACGAGGTGGAACGGACGGGAAATCCGAACTTTTAAAAGGCAATTATTAATAGGATAACAGGAAAGGAAAAAGAATCATGGAAGTAATCAAGACAGCGATAGAGGGCGTGGTGATCATCGAGCCGCGCCTGTTCAAGGACGCGAGGGGCTATTTCTTCGAGAGCTTCTCACAGCGTGAGTTCGATGAGAAAGTAGGTCACGTGGAGT
Source organism: Marseilla massiliensis (assembly GCF_016899955.1). Lineage (GTDB taxonomy): Bacteria > Bacteroidota > Bacteroidia > Bacteroidales > Bacteroidaceae > Prevotella > Prevotella intestinigallinarum. The sequence goes on from NZ_JACJJL010000032.1 coordinate 3,464, forward strand.
TCGTGCAGGACAACGAGAGCATGTCGTCGTATGGCGTGATGCGCGGCCTGCACTTCCAGCGTCCGCCCTACACCCAGAGCAAGCTGGTGCGCTGCGTGCGCGGCGCGGTGCTCGACGTGGCGGTGGACATCCGCAAGGGAAGCCCCACCTACGGCAAGCATGTGGCCGTGGAGCTGACGGAGGACAACCACCGGCAGTTCTTTATCCCGAAGGGCTTCGCCCACGGTTTCGCCGTGTTGAGCGACACGGCCGTGTTCCAGTACAAGTGCGACAACTTCTACCATCCCGAGGCCGACGGCGGCATCAGCATCCTCGACGACTCACTGGGCATCGACTGGCGCATACCGACCGTCCACGCCATCCTGAGCGAGAAGGACACGAGGCACCCACTGCTGAAGGACTTCGAAAGTCCGTTTGAGTATAAAAATAAATAATAAGATGGAGGAACAAGTAATGAACATTCTGGTGACAGGCGCAAACGGCCAGCTAGGCAATGAGATGCGCATCGTAAGCAAGGATACGGACTATCAATATGTATTTACCGACGTAGTGGCCCCCGAGGGTGTGGAGACGACGATCCTCGACATCACGGACGCGGAGGCCGTGCACCGCATGGTGAAGGACAACGGCATCGGCTGCATCGTGAACTGTGCGGCCTATACCAACGTGGACAAGGCGGAGGGCGACGAGGCGCTGTGCCGTAAGCTCAACGCCGACGCTCCCAAGATATTGGCTGAGGCGATGAAGGAGGTGGGCGGACTGCTCATTCAGATCTCCACCGACTATGTGTTCGGCGGTGACCCGTACAACACGCCCTGCCGGGAGGACCAGAAAGGCACACCCACTGGCGTATATGGAGCAACAAAGCTTGAAGGTGAGAAGAACATTATGGGCGTGGGCTGCGACTACGTGATCCTCCGCACGGCCTGGCTCTACTCCGAGTTCGGACACAACTTCGTGAAGACGATGCTGAACCTGACGGCCACGAAGCCGCAGCTGAATGTGGTGTTCGACCAGGCCGGCACGCCGACCTACGCCTACGATCTGGCTTTGGCCATCAGGGCCGTGCTGGACGACTATGCCGCAGAGGCTCCCAAGACGGGCTACAGCAAGGCGGGCATCTATCACTTCAGCAACGAGGGCGTGTGCTCGTGGTACGACTTCACTAAAAAGATAGCCGAGCTGGCAGGCCACACGGCGTGTGACATCCGGCCCTGCCACAGCAACGAGTTCCCCAGTCCCGTGAAGCGTCCGGCCTACTCGGTGCTGGACAAGACGAAGGTCAAGGAGACCTTCGGCATCAACATTCCCTATTGGACCGACTCGCTGAGGAAGTGCATGGAGAATATGGGCGCGCTGAAACACTAATGTCTAACCATTAAACAAACTCATACAATGGAATACAAGAGAAACATCATGATCACGGGCGGTGCGGGCTTCATCGGCTCACACGTCGTCCGCCTGTTTGTCAACAAATATCCCGACTACCACATCATCAACCTCGACAAGCTGACGTATGCGGGCAACCTGGCCAACCTCAAGGACATCGAGGACAAGCCCAACTATACCTTCGTGAAGGCTGACATCTGCGACTTCGACACGATCAGGCAGCTGATGGAACAGCATCACATCGACGGCATCATCCATCTGGCCGCCGAGAGCCACGTGGACCGCTCGATCAAGGACCCGTTTACCTTCGCACGGACGAACGTAATGGGTACGCTGAGCCTGCTGCAGGCCGCGAAGCTCTACTGGGAGAGCCTGCCCGAGGGCTATGAGGGCAAGCGGTTCTACCATATCTCTACCGATGAGGTGTACGGCGCACTGGAGATGACGCACCCCGAGGGCATCGAGCCGCCGTTCACGACCAAGGCATCGTCGGGCAAGCACCATCTGGCCTACGGAGAGAAGTTCTTCGTGGAGACGACCAAGTACAACCCGCACAGTCCGTACAGCGCAAGCAAGGCCAGCTCGGACCACTTCGTGCGCGCCTTCCACGACACCTACGGCATGCCGACGATCGTGACCAACTGCTCGAACAACTACGGCCCGTACCAGTTCCCTGAGAAGCTGATCCCGCTGTTCATCAACAACATCCGTCACCGCAAGCCGCTGCCGGTGTATGGCAAGGGCGAGAACGTGCGCGACTGGCTGTACGTGGAGGACCACGCACGTGCCATTGACCTGATCTTCCATAAAGGCAAGATTGCGGAGACATACAACATCGGCGGCTTCAACGAGTGGAAGAACATCGACATCATCAAGGTGGTGATCAAGACCGTTGACCGGCTGCTGGGCCGCAAGGAAGGCGAGGACATGGACCTGATCACGCATGTCACCGACCGCAAGGGCCACGACATGCGCTATGCCATTGACTCCACGAAGCTGCAGAAGGAGCTGGGCTGGGAACCGAGCCTGCAGTTTGAGGAGGGTATCGAGAAGACGGTGCGCTGGTATCTTGACAACCAAGCGTGGATGGACAACGTGACGAGTGGCGACTACCAGCGGTATTACGACGAGATGTACAAGAACAGGTAATACACGGATAAAATAAGAGTCAAGCTAAAATAAACGCTATTTAGAGGGAGGCAATAACATAATATTACCTCTCCTCTAATGAAATATATCAGTAAATGTGCATTTCATTCAAATGCAATCAACATAGTCGCAACAGGCTATGCGAAGAAAACATGGCCGATAATATACTTCCTTTTACTCCTTGTGATGGGAGGCAAGATCCATGCTCAGGCTATGTATGGGACAACCGGACTGCTCCATGCTCCTACCGCTGAAATGCAGAAAGACAAGACCATCCTGATAGGCGGAAGCATGATAGACCAAAATATCTATCGCAGTGGTTATTGGAACAGCCATAAGGAATATAATCCTTATACCTATAATTATTATCTGAATATCACTTTCTTTCCATGGCTGGAAGTGGCATACACTTGTACGTTAGTAAAAGGCGTTCCCGGTTGGCCGCAACAGACTTTAGGTAAGTTCGTCAATCAGGACCGTTCTTTTCACTTCCGGTTGAGGGCATGGAAGGAAGGCTGGTGGAAGTTATGGACTCCCCAAATTGTATTGGGAGCCAATGACCCTGGCAGTCATTCTGACCATGGAGGTGGAAATATTACATTTGACAATGCTGACGAAAATACTAATCATCTGACCCGTTTCTATCTTGCCGCCACCAAGCATTTCATTTTCCAACGCTGGGGAACGCTTGGCATACATGCCTCGGTCATCCAGTTTGACGGATTGGATTTTGACAATGACCATGGTTTTACTCTTGGTGCCAACTTCCGTTTCAACAGACAAGGAGACGGCTTTTGGACAAAGGCATTGAACGGTCTGAACCTGATGGGTGAATATTATGACGGTGTGGTGAACGTGGGTGGCAATTATGCCGTGTGGAAAGACCGCATCAATCTGACGGCTTCGCTGTATGACGGAAAGTATTGGTCGGTGGGACTGTATTTCAGGGTGTGCTTGAAATAAAACGTGGTCCACAGCGTATTGTCAGAAGTTAAAACAATGAGTAACGCTCTCTTTTTAGCTATAGCTCATCATCATGTTGCGTAAATACCAACATACCATTAAACATTTTCTCTTTTCTGAATGGGCACAGCATTCAAGTATCATGATTCAGATGCCCACAGGAACAGGCAAAACACACTTGCTTGCTTCGGTAATTTATGACCATTTGAAAGAAGGGCAATACCAATGCGTGTGGATTGTCGCTCATCGTCGGGAACTTGTGGAGCAGATAGTGGAGACGGTGGCACGTTACGGCATATCCAAAGAGGACGGACGAGTGAAGGTGATGTCCATCCAGTGGCTATCAAGGCATTGGGAGGACGTGAAGGGTGATAATCCGAGCCTGATTGTAATAGACGAGGCGCACCATGCACTTGCAGAAAGTTATAAAGAACTGTGGCTGCGGTATCCGAATGCCAGGAAGCTGGGGATGACGGCCACGCCCTGCCGGTTGAACCGCAAGGGGTTCACGGACTTGTTTGACACGCTGATAATATCAGACAGCATCGCGGACTTCATTCGTCAAGGGTGGCTCTCCGCTTTTGACTACGTGTCCATACGCCCGAATAGTGAAGACCAGCGGTTGATAGACTGTTTAGAGAAACGGGGCGCGGACGGGGACTTTCAGGTGAAGGAAATGGACACCGTGCTGAACAGACGGCCAAGCATCGAGCGGTTGTATGCAAGCGTGCGGCAATATGCCGACGGCAAGAAAGGCATCGTGTATGCTGTCAGCATCAGCCACGCACGGAACATCGCCGAATACTATAATAATAAAGGTGTGAATGCCGTCGCTATTGACAGCAAGACGCCAGCCAAGCTGCGCAAGCAAATGGTGGAGGACTTCAGACAGGGTAAGATTCAAGTGTTGGTGAACGTGGATGTGTTCAGCGAGGGCTTCGATTGCCCGGACGTGGAGTTCGTGCAAATGGCTCGGCCTACCCTTTCGCTTGCAAAATATCTGCAACAGGTAGGACGGGGACTGCGCAAGACGGACGGCAAGGAAACCTGCATGTTGATAGACAACGTGGGGCTGTATCGTCTGTTCGGGTTACCAACCGCTTATCGGGACTGGCAGGCCATGTTCGAGGGACGGTTGGCAGGAAAAGGCTATCCAACCGCAAACGCAAGAAATGTTTCCTGTATGGCTGCCGGGCAAGAGAAAGACGAGGCTTTGAATGCGGACGGTTTGCTGGAGACGATTGTATCGCACAGACAGTTGATGGATTACCTGCAAAGCGGTTCTTCCCTGTTTGATAATAACGCTTCGCAAGCAGAAGCCCTGAAACCATATAAAGACCGTCAAAGTGGGCTTTGGGGATTGAAGCAAGGACAGACCATTACCGCCAAAGCGCAATACCGCACCGTATTTGACGTGAAAGACAATCGGGCAGCCGTAAGATTCGAAGACAACCGGGTCGGCATCGTGGATGGGAACGGGAACATACGGATGAAACTCAACCGATACCGCTACATGAAATTCCTGCCAGACGACATTGGTGCCGTGACGGACAATGCCGGACATACATTCTACATCGACTTGAAAACATCCAAGCTGTATAACGGGAAACCGGAAGTGCTGAAATATGGGAGGATTGAGATGCTGAGGGTCGGAATGGTGTATTACAGCCGCACCAAGCATGTCTATAAGAGTCCGTTGGGAATAAACAGCTTTGACTTGGTGCCACGGGGCTTCTATTTGCGGATTTACACTGGTCTGGCTGACAACTGTAAGTTCAGACACATAGACAGCGAGGATGCTTTCCTTCATCAGGATTGTGTGTGCATCCTGGCGAATGACGAAGAAGAATACTATGGATTCTGCGGCGAACTGGTAGACGGCAGCATCGTGATTACGGACGGAAAGGGAAATTACTACCATGCCATGGACGGCAAGGAGAAGCAATACATCGCCTGCGAGCACCCAAAGACACAAGACGAGGATTTTGATGTGGCGGTGTCACGACTGAAAGCGGAAGCCGAGGCGAGAGCCGCTAAGATGAAAGCGGACCATCAACGGGAAAAAGAAAAGAAACAGCAGATGCGACTGGCTAAAATACAAGATGCCGTTCCGTTCCAATCGGGATTGAAATGGGGGCTGAGAGCAGGCAGCCGCGTCATCGTGCCGCCCATTTACCGCAGCATACAGAACCCCGTGGGCAACTATTGTGTCGTGGAAACCAATCCCCGTCAATGGGGCATCATCAGGCTGGACGGCAAGGTAGTAGTGGAGGCACGGTACACGAATGTGGAGATAAGCAATGGCGGGACAGCCCGGTTGACCGTCTTCCCTGGCATAACAAAGACGGTGAATTTAAAATAGTCCCGAAGTTTATCTGATGCTATTTTTACATCTCCACTTTATTTGTTATTATTGCATTAAATTCAACCATTAAAGAGAATAATATGATAACCAAAAAAACGAAACAGATATGCCTGACAACCTGAAAACGGGCATCGAAAGCCTCTCCAGGCTTTTCAAAGGATGACGTGCGTGTGCATTACAATTCCGACAAGCCTGCCACCGTGCAGGCATTGGCATATACGCAAGGAACATACATCCACGCGGCTCCTGTCCAAGAACGGCATTTACCACATGAGGCATGGCACGTGGCTCAACACAAGAAAAGCCACCCCTAAAGGTGGCTGTCTTGCTGAACGTGTCCTTGTCGCTACCGAAAACGGAGAATAAGTCAGGACACGGAATATTACATTAATGTAATGATAGTGGGATGCCGAAGCTGCGGATGAATGAAAAGGTTTCCTCCAATCCCGTTGAGGGTTTCTCACCGGAAAATACGGGTCTTCCGCTGGATGAGCCCTTACCAGATATGAATCCGTACACCTTCTCCTGAATTTGCACGGAACATCCGCTTGTTTAATGTCGCTACCCCCATAGTCCGACACTGCAAAATTATAAAAAATCATGGATTATCCAATAGAAATAACAGGAAAAACGATAAAACAGGTCACTAAACTGAACTTATCCAACCTTGGACTGACTGAAATTCCCGAAAATATTTTTCTTTATACGAATTTGACCAAACTGACACTAAGCGGCAATCAAATACGGAACATACCGAAAGACATCTTAAAATTAAGGAAGTTGAAAACCATCGACTTGTCTAAAAACGAGATCAAGACATTGCAAAGTGCCTTGTTCAAACTGCCGAATTTAAGGACACTCAATCTTTATTGTAATAGCATTACCGCTTTACCGAAACAGTTTTATGACTCTTCGATAACGTGCCTGATAGCCGGTCACAACAGATTGACGGCGGTCGATTTTGAGAAACTGCATAATATAGAATCGCTTGACTTGACATACAACCAATTGACCTCCATTCATATAGGACTGGAAGCCTGGAAGTTGAGATTGTTGAGGATAAAAGGAAATCCGATAGAAAATTGTTCCATAGACAATGCCGTGAAAAGACACTTGGATTACTTAGACATTGATATAAATGAATACACAAATAAAAAAACGTCAATTATGGAAACAAGAGGAACTGTCATAAAAAAAGATACTGGAATACACCATATCTTTATAAGCTATTCGCACGATGACACCAGATGGCTGGAAAAGCTAAAGAAGCACCTGAAAGGCCTGGAAAGCTATTATGACTTTGAAGAATGGGACGACCAAAAGCTCAAGGCCAGTGACGAATGGGATAAGGAAATATCCGACGCCCTGGAGCGTTCGACAATCGCTATCTGCCTTGTGTCCGCCTCTTTCATGGCATCAGACTATATCCGTGGAAAAGAACTTCCTCCTTTGTTCAAGAAAGCCAAAGAGAACGGTACAAAAATAATACCGTTGATGGTTAGTCCATGTGGCGTATTTGAAGACAGTTGGCTGTCAAAATATCAAGCTGCAGGTAACCCGCAAGAAACTCTTTCCGAATGTACGGACGCAGAAGCCGAACGGCGACTGGCAAATTTGATGAGAGACCTCAAAGAATTAATCAAATAATCCTGCTTATATTAAACGACTAATGCCATTCCCTATTCCTGTTATCAGGAACAAGGAGTGGCATTTTCTTTATCCGGCCATTCATGTATAAAGTGTTCATTGCTGAATACATTAAAATATAATATATTTTTTACTTTCTGGAACTTTTCATCAAAAGGATTACAGCATTGTACAACCAATGCTTAACACAAGGTCGGTAGCTCACGTTCAATCTGTTCCATCAACCGTTTATACGAGCACTTTCTCTCCCTTTCATCAATCAGTGACACTCGTCGAGAGAGGTACAAGTCATATTTGCCTTAATTTTGCGCGAGAAAATCAACAGAAATATCTTTAAGGAGAAAGGCAAAATACAAGCAGGATTTCTTGCATAAATGGAAAAGATTGTTTAACTTAGTAGTCTAATAATCAAAGGTATGGAGTACATTGTATTACTGGCTTTTGCCTATATTCTTTTGAAATTGTGCGGGAAAATGCTAAGGCATTTCCTATCGCCGGAGACAACCGCTTTCTGGTTGGTTGCCATCGGGTTGTGCCTGTTCGGGTTGGAATGGGCCGGATTATTGTTGATAGTGTGGCGGTACATTGTGATACCGATTGGAATATATTATGAGAGGCATCCGGGGCGCAGGTATAACAGGAAAAGCCATGGAAATTCAAATATCAACCGGGCGGTCATGTGGCTGATACCCGTGTTCTGGCCGTTCCTGATAGCAAGGATGTTCTTGTCGGAAAAGACCTATAAGCCGGGGATGAATGAATATGACTACGAGCAGTTCTTAAAAGGAAATGGAAAGTAAGCTCAGCCGATTGCCAGACGTGCCAATGCTTCTTCACGGGTTTCCTTAATCAACTGAAGCAAGATGGCCGGGTCAATGTGCTTCTTGCCGTATTTGGCGGTGATGTGCAAGTGCGGACCGGTACTACGCCCCGTGTTGCCACTGATAGCCACTACTTCTCCTGGTAAGACCTGTGCGCCTTTCTTTACCAATGTCTTTGAAAGATGGCAATAGCTGACGGTGTAGTCACCGTGACGGAGGACAATGTAATTGCCAGAACGCTTATCAGAAGATACTTTTATGACCTCGCCAGGCATCATGGCATAGACCTCCTCGCTGTTTGCCCGCAAGTCCAACCCTTTGTGGTTGCTACGTTTGCCTGTAAAAGGATCTTTGCGCCTTCCAAAAGGTGAAGTGACTATGATTTTCTTCAAAGGGTAAGACACGCTCATATAACAGCCTATCCAATGGCTCCGCATTTCATCTGGCTGTTTCCCTGCCATCGAAGTAAAGGAAACAAGTTTGTCTGCCTCTCCATCTCCGGGGAGGCATTTTGTTTCTGTAGGCTCGACCACTCCCTGCATTTTGTACAGTGGCTTGCTATATGCAATGGTATGGAACTGTGCTTGTAAGGACAAGCAACAGAATGATAAAGTGAGTAATAGCCATGACTTTTTCATGGCACAAAAGTAATATGTAGATGCGTATAAAGGGAAGAATGGCAATGAGAATGGTCATATTATAAGATATTATAGGGAATCAGACCTACGAATCGGACTTAGAGTGTCTATAAAGTCAAAGCTGACCGAGGAAGTGCAACCCGACTATGTGGTGTTGACGTTACCCATCGGCAAGACCCATCAAGAAAGACCCATCAAGAAAACCCATCAAGAAGGACTTGATGAGAGCGTTAATACTGGATTTCTGCAAAGAGCCCAAAAGCTTTTTGGAAATAATGAATTTGCTCAATTTGAAAGACAGGGTAAACTTCAAGCGAGTGTATATTTCTCCCTTGATTGCGGAAGGTTTGCTGTCAATGACAGAACCCGACACCCCAACCAGCAGAAACCAAATGTATGTGGCAGCCAAGGCTGAAAAGTCCTAATTGCACCTGTAAACATAACCACCTATACCCGAATGGGGCTTCCCAAGGCACGTTCATGCCGGGAAGCCCCATTCTTCGTTTGGAGTCTGATTGACAGTATGATTTTTCTCTTCAGCTATAAATAAACCAAAATCTGAGCATTTTTCTGCCCAGCTTTTACTTTGCTTCATTCTACCGCCTTACATTTGTCCAAGTGTAACAACTATAATTTGGACGAATGAACAGATACAAATTCTCGGAAGAGGAAGTACCCTACGGTACTCTCGAACAATTCGGGCTGACAAGGGAGATGGTTGGTGACCTGCCGGTGGATGTACTGCAAGCCATCCAATCAGGCCGCCGCTCACCCGTTTTGCCCATCCGTGCGGATGATTCGGAAGGCAACACCATCCATGCAAGAACTCGCTTCTCGTTGGTGCGGCGTGAGGACGGCACAGCCGACGTGTTGTTTTACCCAGTACTGGTAGAAAGCCGGCTGGAGCGTTTCAGCGAAGAACAAAAACAACGTCTGCTGGAAGGAAAGGCAGTCATCGCACCGATGCAGGACAACAACGACAATCCCGTGCAGGCATTCCACCAGATCGATTCCGGCACGAAGCAAATCCTCTCCGTACCCACGCCCGTCATCGGGCGCAACCTGCAAATCATAGCCGACGAGTTCCACCTCTCCCATGCGGAAATCAACTGCCTGCAAGTGGGCGAACCGCTAACCGTGGCTGAGGGCGACGACCTGATGACCATCGGCATTGACCTGAACGAGCCGACCGGCATCTTGGTATGTGTGGGTGACGGCGTACAATGGAAACAGGAAGCGAAACGCGAGTGGGACAAGTATAACTTCGGCTGTTTCGGCTGCTGGGTGGCAGACGGCGAAGGCGGACTTGACTATGTGCATGAGGACGACTACACCGAAGAAATGTGGAACGAGTTGAAGCGGAGCAGCCAGCGCAGGATGCAGAACGCCAACACTCCCAAAATGTAAGGCATCATGGCAAAGGAAGAATACTATCCGGAAGAGACCCTCGTGGAAAAGGTGCAAAGCGGTGAGTACGGTTGGAAAGACTATGTATGGTACCATTCGAGGGAGTGGAGAACAGAATACGAAAAGTACTGCCGCCTGCGTGACCTGCCAATGGACGACGACACCGCCTTGCGCTTCCTCGACATGAAGCAGGAGGAGATGGAAACGGCACTCGCCTACGGCGATGCCTGATGAGCATATAACCGCATGACAACAATATGAAATGAGCATACGAAAGAACACTAACCCACGCCCTTTGGAACTGCCGCCGGAGATGCGAGACCTGCTGGCCCGCAACGGCATGAGGGGGCATATAGCAGGAAGCAGCGAGGGTTTTGTCCTGATTGTGCAAGGACATGATTCCCCGTTGCTTTCCTATCCCATCACCGAAAAACAGCTGCAAGCACTGACCGACTGGGGTACGAATTACGCAAACCGAAAGTGCTATAACACCTTCGCAAGTATTGTGGCGGCGGACTTCGACCTGCCCAGGGATTTCGTACACGCACGGAATGCCAACGGACGGGTGGCCATGGGCTTACACGGCTACCGTATCGGCGCTGGTGAATACGGACGATCAGGTTGGGCGCATCCCATGTACCGCCACCCATGGGGAGCGTGTTTTCTCGGCTGGACACCCCGGCAGCAGGACGGCTTCCACCTGCGGCGCATAGGCGGCAACCTCTATTTTCCCGGCGCACCGATAGTGCCTAACCGCCCCGACGGACGCATGAAACCCGGAGAACTGCAAAGCGGCGGTTATGGTTTCTACTACAAGGGGCAACCCACCACGACAGTAGCCGGACAGGATGTGTTGGAGGAACTGGAAACGGTCATCACACCTTTGCAACCCAAGCCACGACCCACCGAACCGGCCAAGCCTTACCACACGCTCATCACTTCCCCCGTCTATTTCACCAACGAGAAATGGCAGGAATGCTTAGCGAGCCACGGCATACTCATAGATTCCGAGCGCAAGACGCTGACCATACAGTCTTCCTCCGTCTCTGCCGATTTGCAGTATGACCTGAAAGACGAAGAATTGGCAGCTTTGACTAACAACTCTGCACAGGATGTGCCGGTGGAAAAACGGCTGGAAATCATTAATGGCATCATCAAGGAGGATTTTTCCGCACCTATCACAATGGACATGTTGAATAGTGACAAGATGATTGCCATCGAACTGCATCCGGCGGTCAAGGAAGACTTGGACCGCCAGCTTTCCCAAGTGGGGCAAATAGAGCAAGGCGGGCAAGGGCAATATGTCAATGAAGGCCTGTACGTAGAGCCTGAAGAAAGGGTACTGCCCAAGGGAACGGTGGTGATGTACGGTAACGACCTCGCCTACATCAACCCGGACAAGGGCTGGTTCCGAGAGGGCCGGCATGGACGGGAGGTGACCGTGGACGAGATACGGGTAGAACCCACCGAAACTGAGGGCAAGTACCGCATGACCGCCGTCATAGACGGCGAAGCCGTGAGCCACGAAATCACCCAGAAGCAATATGACAAGTTCATGGCCATTGATGACTACCACCGCCTAAAACTGTTTTCCAAGATATTCGGGGAAGTGGACATGAAGTCGAGGGACAACGTGCCGTTGGGAACGAAAATTGGGGCGGCTTTGTTGGCGGGCGTAGCCGTCATGGGCGAACTGGGCCGTGGACCACGCCCCGACATTTACCTGGAAAGGCATGGCCCTCCACCGCCTCCCCGGTGTTACTTCAAGCCCGGAGTGGACACCCCTATGGACGTGGCGGCACGCAATTATGAAGCAGCCGTGAACACGGAACGGATGCAGCATGAAATGAGACATGGAATGTGATTCAACGAAGAGCGAAAAATTAAGAATGAAGAATTGAGAACCAATCATGGCAGAACTGACTTACGAGGATTACAAGAGGAGGCTGAGCATACAGGAACTGTTGGTGGACGCAGGCTATCGGCTGAACCGCCGTGACGGCCTGCGCTATCCGTCTTATGTGCGCATTGACAGCGATGGGCGGCGTGTGCGAGGAGACAAGTTCATCGTCACGGCCAACGGCTTCTGTTGTTTCCAGCCGCCCGAACGCAAGAATTACAATGTCATTTCCTTCATCAAGGAACATCCCCACTTCTTTGCCGATTACACTCCGGGGATGTCCGCCGACCGGTTGGTCAACCTCGTATGCCGCCGTCTGTTGAACGAGCCGCAAGAAATCCGTGAAACAAGGATATTCAACCCTGGCAAGGAGGGCAAACCGTTTGACATGGATGAATACGACCTGCAAGCCTTCCGCATGGACGATTGGGAGAGCCAGAAAAAGTTCTATCCCTATTTCAAGAACCGGGGCATTGACCTTGACACCCAACGCGCCTTTTGCAGTCATTTCTTCCTTGCCTCCAAGCACCGGACGGACGGCAAGGTATTTACCAACCTCGCTTTTCCATTGTCACTGCCCGCATGGCCGGGCAAACAGATTGTCGGCTTGGAAGAACGCAGCCGCCCCAATGCCGAGGGCAAGACCGCCTACAAGGGCATGGCGGCAGGGAGCAACGCCACCAAGGGAATGTGGATAGCCCAGCTGAACAGCCACCGCAGTGATGTCGGTTTCAACATTCCGTTGTCAGGCGTGAAAGACGTGTACTGGTTTGAGAGTGCCTTCGATGCGATGGCGTTCTACCAAATCGAAAAGAAGGAAACTGTGGCATACGCCGACTTGGGAAACGCCGTATTCGTTTCCACGGGAGGCACGCCGAGCATCAGGCAGTTTGCCGGGATGCAGGAACAGACCCCTGATGCCAACCACCACCTCTGCTTCGACCGCGACCAGGCGGGACAGCTCTATGCCGTGAACTTCGCCTTGCAGATGAACGGACGGGTATTCAACTCACACATGACGAAGAAAGACACCTTGGTGGTGACTGACCTAACCGGGAAATACGGAAGGACGGAACTGGACGTTCGCACATTTGACTTTGAAGCTATTTGCAAGGAACTTGGCTTGGAGAAAGGACGCATTGACTACCGTCCACCCAGCGAGGGCTACAAGGACTGGAACGACCAACTTATAGGCAAACGGATGGATGAGGATAAGGAACAAGAAAATACGGAAGAACGACAAACCCGATTCAGACGATGACACAAACTACTTCACAACAGCCATTTACGCGACCCAACACCCTGCAACTGCGGCCACGGACGTTGCAGTTTTTTATCGACAACCTGCCGTTGCTGACGCTCGACCTGTGCGGTTACGCTTGTGCCGGGATGGACGGAATGCTGTTCAAGGGATTGTTGCTTTGGTTGTCAGTGGCCATGTCGTTGGTCTTGGCTTACCGTTTTATCTACCTTAAACGCATGATTTACCGCATTACGGACGAACAACTGATATACGAGCACGGGGTGATTACCCGGAGCAGCGATTATGTGGAACTATACCGGGTGGTGGATTTCGCCGAGAGGAGCAACCTGCTGCAACAGCTTTGCGGACTGAAAACCGTGAGCGTCCATTCGGGCGACCGCACCACGCCCCAGCTTGACATCATCGGCATGGACATGAACAATGACCTGGTGCCTGTCATCCGTGGACGGGTGGAATTGAACAAACGGAGAAAGGGAATCTATGAAATTACGAACCGCTAAGATATTGATGACCATCGTATTAGTATTGTGTTCCAGTATTCGGGCACAAGCGCAATTTGTGCAGACCAATCCTTTGGAATGGTTGGCCTTGGCGGAAGGCAACGAGGCCATCAACGGCCAGATACAAGAGCAGGTGGATGGTCAGACCAAGACGGCGGTGTTGCAGAACACCATTGCTGCCGAGTTCAACCGCATCCGTGAATGGGAGCGGAAGTACAGCGACTACCTGCAAACGGTGGAAGGTTATGCTTCCTCATTGAAAGCCGCCACCACCCTCTATGAAGACGGGGTACGCATCTTCATTACCCTCGGCAAGCTGCGCAAGGCCATCACCAATAATCCGCAGGGCATTGTCGCCACGATGAACATGAACAACCTCTACATCGAAACGGCCACGGAGTTGGTTTCGGTTTACACGCTGCTAAGGAATGCCGTGGCCACAGGCGGCCCGCAGAATATGCTGACCGGAGCGGAACGGAGTGAAACCCTTTGGGCTTTGTCCGACCGGCTGGACGCATTCAGCAAGAAACTGCACCAGCTTTACCTGAGCATCCGATACTATACGATGACGGACGTGTGGAACAATGTCACGGCAGGCATGATTGACCGCGACAACAGTGAGATAGCCCATGCCGCATTGAACAGATGGCGAAGGGCGGCAAGGACTATCCAATGAAGAATGAAAAATGATGAATGAAGAATTAAGAATGGCAGGGATAATGAGACACATCGTGATAATGGGCTTGCTGCTTGTTTGCTCGTTGCAATTAAAGGCACAAATCGACCCGACCCTGGCCGGGATGGTGTACCTCTATACCGAAAAGGCGGAAGACCAGTTGAAAGCACAGGAGCGGGCGATGCTGATGCAGACCACCGGGCATATCTGGACACGGGAGGAAGTGGAAGGCACGACGGACATCCAACGGAAGTTCAACGACTACCTCGATTCTTTCCGCGACATCATCAGCTATGCTGCACAGATATACGGCTTCTACCACGAGGTAGGCAAACTGGCCGAAAATATGGGGAGCCTGAACGACCAATTGCGCAGCCATGCGGGAAACGCCATTGCTGTGGCACTCACCCCGAACCGCAACCGCATCTACCAAGAGCTGATATTGGGCAGCGTGGAAATCGTGAACGACATCCGGCAAGTATGCCTGAGTGACACCAAGATGACCGAGAAGCAACGGATAGAATTGGTGTTCGGCATCCGGCCAAAGCTGAAAGCGATGAACCGGAAACTGCGCCATTTGACATTGGCGGTGAAATACACCTCGCTGGCCGATGTGTGGGCGACCATCGATGAAGGGGCAAGGCCGCAGAAAGCGGACAAGGCGGAAATAGCCCGTGCCGCCATGCGCAGATGGAGAAGAAACGGAGATTTATAAACGGATGGAAACAACTACAAAATAAGTATAGGATATGGCAGGATGGGCAAGAATACTGGGTTTTGGCAAAAAACTGGTCAACAACTCCGCCACCCGCTCATTAGGCGGTGCGGTAGTGCATCCCCAACGCACCCTAGCCGGATTAGGCCATGCCACCAAAACGGCTGTTGTCGGAGGCGGCATGGGCTACCTTGCGTGGGAGAACATCGTGAACGACAAGCCGGTGGTACGCACCGTGGCCGACGTGCTGGTCGGCGAGGGAGCAGTGGACAAGGGCATGGAGATGGCAGGGGAAGCCGCCGAAAAAGTGGAACAGGCTGTTGACCGGGCAGGTGAAGCACTACAAGGGGTAAAGGAGGGCGTTTCTACCATGAACCAGACATGGGGAGGCATCGGAACATTCTTAGGCAACCTGACCGGTGGGAACGGCTTGGATATGTTCGGCAATTTCTTCTCCAACTTGGGGAAAGGAAACGTGTCGGGCTTGGGAATGCTCGGCTTGGTGGCTTCCGCCTTGTTGGTGTTCGGACGTTTCGGCTGGTTAGGCAAGATCGGCGGCCTCCTGCTAGGCATGATGCTGATTGGCAACAACTCCAAGGTGGAACGGATGCAACCAGCAACACAAAACCCGGAAGAAGCGCAGGAACGGCAGGGAGGAAGGAGAAGATAAATTAAGAATTAGAAATGGAGAATTGAATTGGCAATGACAGGAAATATGAGTTATACGCAAGAGATGAACCTCGCATCGCGAAGCGGCTATTGCATGCCGTTCGAGGAACGCGACGGGGAAGTGAGGCTGGCCTTGGGTTACGGAGAACAGACCCATCCCAAGACCGGCGGGAAATTCTTCCATCACGGTGTGGATTTCGCCACGAACCGCTACCTGTTGGCAGCTGTGGCAGACGGCATCGTGAGCGGTATCGGGAGCAACTCCACGCACGGGTTGTCCTTGACGACACGCTACGGCAAGTACGAAATGACATACGCCCACTTGGCAAGGGCGATGGCCCCATTCGGAGCCAAGGTGAAAGCCGGCAACATTCTGGCCATCAGCGGAAACCTGTTACATATGGAGGTAAGGTACGACGGTGAGGAAATCAATCCCATAGACTTCCTGACCATGCTGTACGGCAACCTGAAAATGATGCGGCAACAAGGACATACCGGGATGCCCGATTTTGAGACCATCGAAATGGACATCCCCACAGACTATGACGATGACCAGGATGAGGTGGAGGAACTGATGCTGCGCTTCTACCCGGACTACCTGTCTGAAATAGGACGCGGGTTGTACCGTGTGCCGGAGCATACCGCCCAATCGCTGCGTAACATCTTCTCACTCTCGGCCGTCCGTAACTATTTCTACGAGGTGATACCCTCATTGGCCAACCCGCTCGGCATCGGCAATCGCTCCATGCCCATCGCCGCCAAGGTGCAGAACCTGTTGATAAGCGACTTTCTGGACTATTTGGCGTTCCGTCACGGGGTGTTCCTCTCCACGTTGGACGGAAACGGTAAAAAAAAAGACTTGACGAAGCGGTAGCCGCCATCGGCGTCACCGACCCGCTGGCGGATTTAGAGATTGACGTGCGCAGTTTCGACATACCCAGATTAGTGACCGTCTATCCCGACCGCGCCGGACTGAGGTGGTGGACGAAGGCCTGGTTCAACAACAAAGAGGACGGGGAAGCCTCGGTGGAAATCAACCGGCAGACGGCGGTGGGCTTCATTCGCGATGAGATAGCCAAGGACGCGATGCTGGAGAAATACTACCCTAAGCAGATGGAGGCCTGCCGCCACGCAATAGAACAGACAAGAGAACAACTGATGAAACAACTGAACATCACATGAGCAATGGAATACGACATGACGGACGGTTCGCCGAGGTGGAATACTGCCTGCAAAGTTACTTCGACACTTATATGGTGGCTGTCATGCAGGACGTAAAGGACTACATCGGAAAGAAAAAGGCTGAGGAGACAAGCGAATACGCCATGAGTCCGGCAGGACTGCTGGGCAGTCTTGCAAACGGAACCACAGGAATGCCCGACAACACGCTCCGACACCTGCGGCTCACGGGAGAATGGAACAGCAAGACCGCCGAGGATTATGTGGAGATGTGCAGGGAAAGGATTGCCGGAAACGAGGACATCGCCTCCGACCTTACCCTGCTTGCCGGGGAATGGCGCAATGCGGTCGTGACCGAGATAGGCAGGGAACGGTATGACAGCCTCTCTGCCCGATTAGGGGGCGACCTGGCTTTCGCCTATGTGGACTACCGCATGGAACAGCTGATGATAGACCACATGGTGGCCGAGCGGATGCCCAAGTCATCGGTGGAATACGTGCTGCGCAAGGGTATGGAGGGCAGCCTGTTCGGTTTCGCCGACTCCCTGATGAAATCTCCCCTGCAACAGGAAATCGACGCAAGAAGCGAAGCCGCCTACAAGCCGTCCAAAGGAGAAAGGGCAGCCGGACGTGGCGTTTCCCTCGTGGCGGATGCCGCAGCCACGGGCGGCATCACCTCATGGACAGCACTGGCGGGGACTTTGGGGCTGGAAGCTGTTTCCTACGGTGTGGAACGGTATATCGACGGCGATAAAAAAGGAGGCGTAAAAGTGCCGACCGTAGAAGAGTGCATCAGTCGTGGCGTGTTCGGTGCGGAAGGCAACGTGTTCACGGGCTTCCGCCAAAAAGGGAAGCAAATCGTTTCCTACGAGAATGACTATGTGCTTTCCGTCAACAGCCGGCTGGTAAAGCCCATGGGCATCCTCACGGAAAAACCGTTATGGGCGGATTATTCGGAACAATACAAACTACCCCATATGGATCTGAAATCATTTATCCCGGAAAACAAGCGCGATGACGAACGCTACAAGGACGTGCCAATGATTGTCGCGCCTGGGCATGAGGAGGAATACCTCCGGACCTTGGTCGAACAGGAAGAAGCGCAGAAGAAGAAAACGGAAGCCGTGCAATCGGAAAGCGAAGGACAACACACTGGACAACAACCGCAACAGGAACAAACACCGGAAAGCGGCCAGAACGAAAACCAGCAACAGACCAATGAGAGCGGTTGGGATTCCTTTCTGAGGACATTCGGGTTGGACGGGCTGGACGGCGTGGGCAAGAACCTGGGCTATGTGGTTTCCATGCTCCCCGATGTGCTGATAGGCTTGTTCACCGGTCATACGAAATCTTTCGGGGTAAAGGACAGTCTGTTGCCCGTCGCTTCCATATTGCTGGGCATGTTCGTCCGTAATCCCTTGCTGAAAATGGTATTGATAGGCATGGGCGGCTTGAACCTGCTCAACAAGGCCGGGCAAGAAGCTCTTGACAAGCAAGAAGAAACACCTGCCAGACAGCTATACAAGCCTTATCCCGATGAACAACTGAACGCAAGGCTCGCCAATCCCGTGCTTCAAGGCGACCACCTCTTTATGGAAATCGACGGTGTGCCGTGCAGCGTCCTGTTGCCACACAATGCCGCCGAAGCCTGCCGAGAGGGGGCATTGCCGATCAATACCCTTGCCAATGCCGTGTTGGCCAAGCATGAGCAAACCAAGCGGATAGCCCAAGGGAACTTTCGTGCCTCGGAGCAGGCATTGGAGGAAGGCAGGGAAAGGACATTTGGTATCAAGTAACAACATTATCTGAAAAAAATGAGCAAGAATAAAAGTCCTCAAGAGAAAGCCGCAGTGGAAAGAGAAAAGGAACTGCTGTCAGGCGCATTAAACGGAGCGGCAAGCAGCGGCGGCTACTGGCTGAACGCTTCGGGCAGGACGGCTCCCATGTTTTACCCGAAAGGCCCTGAAGTTAGTCCATTCAACGCTCTCATACTCGCTATGCACACCGACCGTGGAGGTTACAAGACCGCCCGTTATTTCTCGTTCAACGAGGCCAAGAAATACGGACAAGCGGTGCTGCAAGGTGAAAAAGGTGTGCCCTTCCATTGGTACAAATGGGAGAAGTATGTTAACCGCAACGACCCGAACGACACGATGTCGAGGGAGGATTACCTCCGGATGGACAAGGAAGAGCGGAAACAATACAAAGGAGTGCGCAACCGGGAGATACGCATCCTGTTCAACGTGGACCAGACCACGCTGCCCGATTCCAATCCCGAAACCTACCGTGCCCTGCTGGAGAGCCATGGCGGCATCAACGACCGGGGCAACCTCAAGGCGGAAGAGCGGCAGTTGCGGAACGCCGTCAACCATTTCGTGGCGCATGTCAAGGAAAACCTCGTGCCTATCCGCAAGGACGGCACAGGCATACCCCGTTACGACACCGCCAAGGATGCCGTCTATATGCCAGACCAAAAGCATTTTGCCTCTTACCCCGACTATGTGCAGGAATTGGTGCGCCAAGTGGCAAGTGCCACCGGGCATCAGCAACGTCTTGCCCGTGAAGGCATGGTGATGCAAGGCGGCAAGGCACCTTCGGAAGATGCCGTGGAATATGAACGACTGGTGGCTGAACTCGCCGCTGGCGTGAAGATGACGGAGTTCGGTCTGCCGGCCAAGATGTCAGCGGAGAACCTGCCTTTGGTGGAATACTGGACGAAGGAACTGCACGAGAACCCCATATTGCTGGAAGCCATCGAAACGGACGTGAACAATGCCGTGGAGGTGATGCGCAAGGCGGAGCGTGGCGAGAAGATAGAATACGCGGCCTTGCGGGATCACAAACGCACCACCGAACTGCGCGAGAAACAGAAGCCGCAAGTAGATTCAAGGGAGAGCGCCATCCTGCTCGACATCATCCGTAAGGGAGGCATGGGCGTGGACAGCCGCAATTTCGCCTCTCCCACCGAGAAACAGGGCTTCATGGAAAAGTTTAGTCTGGGCTTTTATGACAAAAAGGTGGAAGAAGCATTGTCGAGGGTACGTGACGAAGACCCCGAAGTGGTGGAGATCGCCTTTACCGAAGCCGCCAATTACGGCACCCAGATGGTGGAGTCCTGCAAGGAGTACATTCCTGCCGAGTGGAATACCAAGGGCAGCTATGCGGTGTCTGACAGCTTGAAAGGGATACCTGACCGCTCCACCAAGGAGATGGTCATCGTGCGCGACAAGCAGACGGGTCTCGTGGATGTCGTGCTGCCTGGCGGGGCGTTGGAAGGTGGCCATGTGGTCTTGCCCGACGGTGACAAACGCCCGTACAGCCTGACACCGGACGAGGTGATGAGTGCCCAAGAACGGTCGGAACGCGGGGCAAAGGCGGTGACGAACAACCTGCCCGGCTTCTCCAAGCCACGCATCGAGAGTGCCTTGCGGGCGCAAGGCGCTGCATTCGTCCGTTTCTTTAACAAGGACGGCTTACTGGGTTTCCGTCCCGATGACAGCTACTTTGAGGGCAAGGAGGTAACTACGGCCAAATTAGAGGGCAAGGAACTGCGGACACTTTCGCACATCGACGTGTCCGAGGCGGTGAAAAACGCGACCACCGTGCAGTTCGACCGCATACAGATGCTGCGTGACGATGACGGGCGGTGGGCGTTGTACCTTAAACCACAGGGAGAGGCGTCATTCAGCGTCTATCCCGACAAGGAGGATGTCAACCGTTTCTTCACCACCATCAAGCAAGGGCAACAGGAAGCGTCCGCCGAAGTCCGCCGCAGCTTGGCCAATAAATACTACGCCTTGGCGCAGAATATGCCGGAACTGAAAACGGACTTGTTCGCTGGTCACACCGAGAATGCCGACCTGTCAAGGATTAAAAGAGTGAATATTTTCCGCACTAAGGACGAGCGCATCCTCTGCGCCCCGGTCATTGATGGCGTGGAGAAGGTACAGCCGAGGCTGGTGACGCCCCAACAGTGGCAACGGATGTGGGCGGCGGAGGATATGGCCGAATACAAAACTAATCTGGCAGGCATGCTCTTTGCCGATGTGTTGCAACAGGCAAACGCGCAAATCCAGTCACAGGAATCCAAACAAGGAGAACAAACCAACATGGCATCTGAGGCCACCGCCAAAGGACACTCTTTCACCCCGTCCATGCAGGAACAGTTCGGCCAACTTAAATCCAAACACCCAGATGCTTTGCTGCTGTTCCGGACCGGCGACAACTATGTGGCCTACAAGGAGGATGCACAGACCGCCTCACGGATATTGGAACTTGATGTGGAACAGGGAGATAAGGCGGATACCGTTTCATTCCCCTTCGTGGATTTGGACACCCATCTTCCCAAACTTATCCGTGCAGGGCAACGGGTAGCAATTTGTGACCAATTGGAAGAATCCAAGCAAACGGTAAGCCATGAGAATGAGGCACGTGTGGGGCGTGGGAGATAACAGGGATTATTGACAATCAAAAGATTCAAATATGGGTAAAAGCAAGAACGAAATATATGCGGAGCAATACGCCAAATGTGCGATGGAGCAGATGCGCCGCTACGGAATACCGGCCTCCGTGACACTGGCGCAGGGCATATTGGAAAGCAGCAACGGCGAAAGCTCTTTGGCAAAGAAAGAGAACAACCATTTCGGCATCAAGGCCACGCAAGGCTGGTTGGACGGTGGCGGCAGGTATGGCTTGTATACAGATGACAAACCCAATGAGAAGTTTTGCAGCTATGACAGCGTGGCCGATTCCTACGAACACCATTCCCGTTTCCTGGCAGAGAACAAACGGTATGCCGGATGTTTCAAGTTGCAAGCCGATGACTACAAGGGCTGGGCGAAAGGGTTGGAACAGGCGGGATATGCCACGGGAGGCAACTACGCTGCCTCGCTCATTGGCATCATCGAGCGGAACGGGCTTGACAAGTACGACCGCATGGTAATGGAAGAGAAGCAAGCACAAGGCCGGACACCTGGCGAGGACAGGGAAAGCCACCTTACCGAAGAGGGCAAAGGTTATGCCTTTCCATTGGAACGTTTGGAGTTTCTGTTGGTGACTGCGCCGTTCGGCGGACAACGCAGCATCACCCTGCAAACAGACCATGAAGCCGTTTTGGCCACGGAAGACAATGGCAAGGTGGTGGCGGTGGACACCGGTAAATCACTGACGGTAGAGTATGCACGGACAGACGGCACCATCTATCAGGTCAGCTACCAAGACTTGGCAAACACGAATGCCAAAGTGGGCGATACGGTAAACGCCGGACAGCTGGTAGGCGTGTCGGGGGACAACCTTCAATTCGGTGTGGTGCAAATCTCCACGGACGGCAGCAGGCGTAACATCGATCCTGCAGCATACTTGGCCGATGTCGCCCAAAAGGGGAACATCAACCTGCAACTGATGTATGAAGGCAAGGACTTGATGGAAAAATACAAGGCTGCTGATGGTGCGGCCATCAACACAACCCTGTCACCGGAAGAATGGATGAAAAAGTTGCTTTCCTCGGAGGACAGCGGTGCACGTCTTGGCTACGGCACTGATCCCGTAGTGGAGATGGCCATTACGATGTTCACTTCGCTCATGGCATTGGCCATGCAGATTGACAACAAGGATGAACAGATGAAAGTGGCCACCGAAGCGGCCTTGGGCAAGCGCATCGACCTTTCGGCATTGCTGCCCGCCTGCAAGGAATGCGTGTTGGAGATACAGGACGGCGGCCGCCCCATCTTGCATATGGACAATGGCAGCGGAATCTTCTCGCACGAACTGACCGCATCGGAGATGAACCGCCTTTCCCTTGTCCTTTCCGATACGGGTACCACAGCAGAGCAGAAACGCATCCAAGTGGTGGCGATAGTGAACAGCATCGCCCTTTCCGGCCAAGTGGCACAGAACTATGAGCAGGGAATGGAACAACACAATGGTCAAGGCGAGAACCTGCAAATCAGATAAAAGACAGAATAGCGAAATAACGAATACATCACCAATAAAGGATAACAATTATGATCAAATGCAATGTGACAATCAACGGCACGGTCAGCCGGGCGGCGACGGTGCGGACCAACAGCGAGGGACAATCGTTTATCTGCCTTACCGTCAAGGCAACCATTCCCGCCAAGTCGGGTGCGGGCAAGCAAGTGGAAATCTCCGTATCAATGGACGGAGAAGAAACAGATACCACCTCGTATGCCGTGGGTGCAAGGGTGGAAATGCAGGGTACGCTTACTTTCCGTAAGCGTAGCGACAACCTATACTTGAATTTCCATGCCGAAGCAGTGGATTTTGCCCCTGTATCCGACAAGGACAGCATAACGGGCGACATTGAATTTCGCGGCACCATCGGCAAGCAGGTGGAGGAAAAGACCGACAAGAAAGGCGGCAAGTATCTTGTATTCTCGGCTTTCAGCACCGAGAAAGACGGAGAAGCCTTCGCTTTCACTTGGGTGCGTTTCATCCGTTTCTCGGCAGAGCGGGAGACTTTCCTTGCACCTAAGACGGGTATAACAGCCAAGGGCAAGCTAGAATTGTCAGCCTACCTTGACAAGCTCAACATCGCTTGCCGGGTGGAAGAGTTGGCTGAATGGGTAAAAAAGGATAATAACTATCAAACCCAGGAATAAGCATGGCAAAGAGGAATGATTACCACAGGGATGGTCCGTCAGCCGAAGACCGGGCGTTGGAACGTTTCACGGAACTGATGATCGAGAAGATTTCCACCCTGCAAAAGGACTGGTCGAAACCCTGGTTCACGGCGGGCATGATGAAATGGCCGAAGAACCTTTCGGGCAGGGAGTACAACGGGATGAATGCTCTGATGTGTGCGCCAGTATTGGCTGCGTAATAAATATCTCTTTGGCAAGAGATTAGGTGAGGATTCGAATCACCTACTACCAACTGACTTATCCGTAGGGGAAACCCGATGGGGAGTGTAGCATGTCAGTAAAACCCTAAGTCAACTAATTGCCATGTTGCTACTGAGGGGTGAGGTAGAAAGATAGATACAAGGATGAAACCTTGATTGGTTAAACGATAGTCAAGTGACATACGCTGTGGCTGCGTCGGAAGGCAATTACAAACGACGTATCGTAACACCCTCATTCAAAACATCAGTCTGAGTGGCAAAAGAATCGGTTACGACACACTGCAATAAGTAGAAAAAGACGAAAGTCGCATCCGAAAATCTATCGTGCTAATAGTTATTACGTAACTAAACTGGGATTACCTAAATCGGGATGCCGAAAGGCTATGAATTATAGGTTCTGAATACCCGACATGGTAACGGAGCTCTCGTAGTAGTCCGAGCAAGGGAAAGCCTTGCACATGGCGAAGGAGAGCAGTTAATAACTTAATACAAACAAAGGATAATGTGAGAGACATTATGAGAAATCCAGAGCAAGTATTAAACAATCTAATCGTTCACAGCAAAGTTTCGGATTACAAGTTCGAAAGGCTGTATCGGAATCTATTCAATGAACAGATGTTCTATATTGCTTATCAGCGCATATATGCAAAGCCAGGCAATATGACACCTGGAGCAGATGGCAAAACTATAGACCAAATGTCAACTCAAAGAATAGAAAGACTCATCGAAAGCCTCAAAAACGAGACTTACCAACCAGTTCCGGCAAGAAGAACGTATATACCAAAGAAAAACGGAAAACTCCGTCCTCTTGGTATTCCGTCCTTTGAGGATAAACTTGTGCAAGAGGTAACAAGAATACTTCTTGAAGCCATATATGAAGGGCATTTTGAATGCACTTCTCACGGCTTTAGACCTTTCAAGAGTTGCCATACTGCAATGGATGACATCCAAAAACACTTCACTGGTGCGAAATGGTTTATCGAAGGAGACATAAAAGGTTTCTTTGATAATATTGACCATAATGTACTCATCGATATTCTCAAACTGAGAATTAGTGACGAACGTTTTCTACGACTAATCCGCAAGTTTCTCAATGCTGGCTATATGGAGAAATGGACATATCACAAGACGTACTCGGGAACACCCCAAGGTGGAATCGTTAGCCCAATTTTGGCAAACATTTATCTTGACCAGTTCGATAAGTATATCAAGGAATATGCCGAAAACTTCAACACTGGAAAAGGCAGAAGGGTCAACCCCGAGTATAACCGTTTCTGCAACAAACGTAATGCACTGAAACGCAAGCTTAAAAGCGAAATGGACGAATCTGTTAGACAACAACTAATGGACGAAATCCAAGCATTGAAAGCCAAAATGGTTACAATTCCGTACAACATGGCAATGGATGAAAACTACAAACGAATGAAATATGTTCGTTATGCAGACGATTTCCTAATCGGAGTAATTGGCAGTAAAGAAGATTGCAAGAAGATGAAAGAGGACATCACGATTTATATGCGTGATAAACTGAAGTTGGAACTTTCCGATGAAAAGACCTTAATCACTCATTCGCATGAACATGCTAAATTTCTCGGATTCGAAATCTCAGTCCAAAAGTCAAATACGCTACGAAGAAATAGCCTTGGCTTCACCCGTAGGTCTTTCCAAGGGAAGGTTGTCATATCGCTCTCTCCCGATAATGTCGAAAAGAAACTTTTGGCTCTAAAGGCCATAAGAATCAAGGACATTCAAGGAAGAAGATTATGGTGGCCCGAATCTCGTGGATATTTAGTCGGTAAGAAGGAAGAAGAAATCTTGATGCAATACAATCTTGAAATCAGAGGTTTCTACAATTATTTCTCTATTGCCAACAATATAGCTGCGGTAGGAAGCGGATTTGGCTATGCGATGAGGTTTAGCCTATACAAAACCCTTGCCAACAAGCACAACAGTACTATCAGTAAGGTAAGAAATAAATACCGAAAAGATAAGGACTTTGTGATTCCCTACAAGGATAAGAATGGCAAAGAGAAATGTGTAGTGTTATACAATCAAGGCTTTAAGCGCCAAACTATCAACGATTTTCCCGAAGTGGACAATCTGCCAAATACTTGTTGGCTTCCTGAGCCAACTCTTGTTGACAGACTTAAAACTTCATGTTGCGAACTATGCGGTCAAACTGGCAATGTAGTGATGCATCACGTGCGTAAACTCACACTTTTAAAGGGTGAGAACGAATGGGAAAAACTTATGCTCAAAAAGCGCAGGAAAACGTTAGTAGTATGCGAAACATGCAATGCGAAAATCCAAAGAGCAAGTGAAAAATAGATTGATGTTATTAATGGAAAGCCGTATACATGGAGACATGTACGTACGGTTTGGGGGCAGATATTTGGAAACCTACCACCGAAAGGTGTCAAGGCGTCGAATATCGAGCCTACTGGCATTGGAATGTGAGAAAAGGGGGTATGAGCTTCCCGTGTTCTGCACCTTCGATGCGGCCTTGTCGCTCAATTACAGCAAGAAGAAGGACGGCTCGCGGCAGCCTTTGCTGGATGAAAACGGAGAGAAGCTGTCGTTGGTGTCCGTGCAGAAAGGCGAGAGATCCTTCCCGGTTTTTATCACCACCTTTACCGTGGTGGACAAGGAAACGAAAGAGAAAATCAAGTATGAGGACTATAAAAGGCTGTCCGATGAAGAAAAACAGCGATATTCGGTTTATCCGAAGATGAACGTATATAACGTGTTCAATGTGGACCAGACCAACCTCCGCGAGGCTCGTCCCGAACTGTACGAGAAGATTCGGTCTGCCAATGAACTGAAACCGCCCGTAAAATTGGACGGCGAGTCATTCTCCTTCGCCCCGTTGGACGAGATGGTGGACAAAGGACTGTGGGTATGTCCTATCCGCCCCATGCATCAGGACAGGGCGTATTACAGCATCAGCAAGGACGAAATTGTCATTCCTGAAAAGGCGCAGTTCGTGAACGGGGAATCCTATTACGGCACCATGCTGCATGAGATGACCCATAGTTCCGGACATGAGAGC
This sequence comes from Marseilla massiliensis, assembly GCF_016899955.1. Taxonomy (GTDB): domain Bacteria; phylum Bacteroidota; class Bacteroidia; order Bacteroidales; family Bacteroidaceae; genus Prevotella; species Prevotella intestinigallinarum. Next base: position 30,657 of record NZ_JACJJL010000032.1, read on the forward strand.
CGGTTGAACCGCTTGAAACCCGCTGCATTCGGGTCGGAGGAATACGCAAGGGAGGAATTGGTGGCCGAGCTGGGTAGTGCGCTGTTGGCTTCACGTTATGGTATGGCAAAGCAGGTAAAAGAGGAGTCGGCGGCTTACCTGAAGTCGTGGCTGGGCAGCCTAAAAGAGTCGCCGGAGTTCCTGAGAACGACCTTGTTCGATGTAAAAAGGGCGACCTCGATGATTTCGCAGCAGATTGAGGCCGTACAGGAGCGCATCGAAGCCAAGCCGGACATCATGGATGTGGACGGCGACGGGAACACACAAGAAGTGGCTCATGAGGAACGAGAGCTTGTGGGTACGGTGGCGGAGGAACACGTGCCGTACCGACGGGGACGGTAAAAGGGAAGCGGTCTCATAAAGGTACGGTCGGCAGGGTGGATTTGTTTGCTCCACCCTGCCGGCAGTTACCAATGTTGATGCATCCGTGTCAGAAATGATAGCGGATGACACCGCCGAAGAAAAGTACCGTTCCTTCCTCCAACCCGCTGACCCAGGACATGAAGCCGGCCGATAGCATGGGTTCGCCGTCGATGAAAAACCTGATGTTCGTATCCAGCGGATTTTCAATCTCCCTTTTCAGCCAGTATGCCTCTCCGACGAACTTGAATACGTTTTCGGATGACACTTTCACGGCCTTGCCGTGGATGCGGGCCACCCACTCTTCCGTCCACTTGCCGATGCCGCCGTTATACCGCAGGGAATTTTCGTCGATGGGCGTGAACATCCCTTCGGGCAGTATGCAGCTGCAGAAATCCTCAATCACGATTTTACGGTATGCTTCCAGGACTTCCGAACAATAGTCGAAGAAGCCATAACCGCCTTCATACAACGTGAGCGCGTTTATGAAATCCTCCTTGCCGATGACTTCCGTTCCGATTTGAATGATGTTTGAGTACATGGTTCTTGTTTTTATTAGTTGGACATTGTGTGCATTCCCTGTTGTCCGGGCTTTCCGCCCTTACCGCAAGGACATTTTACGTGCGGATGGAAACGGCAGGACAGGGAAACAAAGGCAAGCAATCTCGAAGGATAGTATGGCGGTGCTTGACGTGTTTCCCATGCCGTAACTTTGCACTGGAAAATGGGGCGGCAAGAATGGGCGTATGGCAAAATCCAATAAGGTATAAAAGGATTGGTCAAAACAATATATAAAAGTGTATAAAAGGGTGCTGCGGCATGGAAAGCCTATGGTGCTTATGCAAAGCTGAACATAAGCACCATTATGCAAAGTGTTATATTATGCGTAGCGTTACTAATAAATAGCTATTATTCAATATTATTTAGCAGCAAC
>NZ_JACJJL010000033.1 GCF_016899955.1 Marseilla massiliensis
AAAGAACTCAATTCTTCCCTTTTGCCGGGATTGTTTGATTAATATTAATTTGTCCCGATTTTAACGGGACACTAATGTTATTAAATATTTTCATCGTTTTCATTTTTCTCAATTAGCTTGTTGTTAGCTGATGATTAACCAGCATTTGTATCTGCTATATTAAGTTATTATAAGAAGATTTACCATATTAGTTTCATATCTAATGAAAGCTTGAACTCTTCAAGAATTCAGCCATTGATTTAAAATGTATATTTGATTCTGGTATCCCCAAAGAGGCAAGACAGTCTAAAGCCCTATCATGATCTGTATCAGAATAAGCGCTTACATACCATTGCAAGTTGGCTTTATCAGCATTCACCTCAATTATCTTCTTGATATAAGGCTTATCAACCTTAGAGAAAGAGACTCCCCATACATATATAATCTCAATATTTGATAAAGATTCAAAATACTCTAGGTTGTCTCTCAATATTTTATCTACAGGCTTTTCTGAGTCAGAGTAATATGATTCTACAGCACTTGTTAAAGCCTCATTTTCTGGCAAATATTGTGTATTCCCCCTATACATCCTATATATGGCATCACGCTTATAGTACTTTTTCCCTCTTTTATTATACCTAGGCTTATCGTACCCCTTGCTTTTCCACCAAGAATCAAATATCCCAGAAGTATCTTCTCCATGGCCAACCACAAGGCTTCCCCATGATTGGGTTTTAACACCGTGAATATGATTGATCTGAGAAGAAGGAATTCCATAATGACTTTCTAAGAATGTCGTATAATTGAATGTGAGAAATCTAGCATAGTCATCCACATAAAGCATCTTATCCTTATAGTCACGTGGTACACTCAAGGAACATACCCATTTATGAAAATCTTTCTTTAATTTATCAAGTAATTCATAAGCTGAAGACGATGCTGCATCTCCCCCTAAAAGAAAATCTGCAGCAGACCAATCATCTGGATCCAACTTACTATCTGGAAAGAAAGCAAGACCTGACTCCAGGAAAAAGTCTCTGCTTACATAGGCCATCCCTGTTTCGAAATCAGACCACAAAGCATCATAATCACAAACGGTTTCATAGGTTTGAAATGTATCGTAGTCATGTGTTTGCAACCACTTACGAAATGAGCCATAAGAACTTTTAACCCCATGATAAAGATCAAAGCCATTACCTATAATGTATAGAACAGAGTCTGTCATATATAAATGTTTTTATCCATACATTCTTTACTTTCTTAACTCCTTGTTAGAAATCCCAAAGTTTTTTTTGCATTAGAATTATAACACGCCTTTTAACAAAGGCTTGAAAGATACGCCTCTTCGCCTTTCTGTATGAGAAGACTTCAAATCTAATTGACTCAAATGACTATCAAAATAAGCGGCTAAAGATTTAATGTCTTCATAATCAAGCTGACGATAGTCATCAGCTGTCATGCAAATTCTTAGTTTCTTACAAAGTCGTTGATTCTTTGAAGCTAAGAGGAAAGACTTTATAATTTCATGAAGCTTATCTTGATAAGAAAAATCCGCAGGAAGACCAGAAATACTACTTGCTCCAAATACCGTAATATTAAGGGTTTCATCCTTGACATTTATTACTGCCAGTTTTTTCCATAATGCAGAAAGAAAATCTGTATAAGTAATTCTACTCATAGAGGAATTTCCATTTGGTCTCATTCGACTGAAAGCTGTCAGAATATAATTTTGTCCTTGATGCTCTAAATGCATAACAGTACCAATACTATAAACCAACTTTTTACCCTTTAATTTTGGATTCTTAGAGGATTTTACATTATTAGCATCCAATGTTTCATATATTTTTTGGTCTAATTCTTGTATGGAATCACCAAAAAAACTAACAATAAATTGTCCATTCAATGATGATTTCTTCACTAATTTCTTATCGTAAATATCTGTATCAAAAGTATCTGGAAACTGAATTAATTTGCTACCTTCTTGTTTAAAAAAGTCGCAACATTTTATTTCAATAGTAACCTCCATGCTTCGACATTTCCAAAGGTAGCCTAACCTCTTCCAATTATATACAAATACTATGATAGCCAATCCAAATATCTCATATTTTAAATTACCCTTACAGAAATCTACAATCGGTTGAGAATATTCCTTAGGAAGCAAATATTCCAAAGCTTGCAAAAATGTGACAGATAATCCGATGAAAGAAAATATAGCCTTTGTAACTATCCATAAATGCCCTCTGGAAAACTGAGCTTTAATAGAATTTAGAATGTATTTCATCATCACAAATTATAATGCTTATAAATAGAATCTTCTAGATACATGCTATGCTTTTCTTCATCTTTATGCATATCATAATATAATGGCCATACCAAAATTGCAGCATTAATTATATCAGGTGAATTTGATATGTGCAAAGCAAATTTATTTCTTAGACATATAGGACAGTTATCTAAGTCTATAGACCTATTCCCGTTTTTATTAACAACAATGATGGGCTTTTCTTGATGGAGCGCACTGTCAATTTCATAATCATACATACCACCTAAATACTTAGAGTTTGAATCGACCATTACAAGAACCACAGACGCAGTTTTTATTGCACTATTAGCTTTAATTTTATTGTTATAATCATCACTATAGTCTATCGTATAAAAATAATTGCAACTACCTTCCGCATTACATGAAGACTTAATCTCAGAAAAAGTCAACATATCAGCAGAATGGTCGAAGATTACATATATTCTTTTCTTTTCATCCATCGCTTACTCCTCCATTTTAAACCATTCTTCATTAATGATACAGTTGTCACTATTGGGAGCAGGACTGGCTTTTGTTACTTTCACCATCAAAGGCATTGGAACACAATTACCAAAGATTAAGGCCTCTCCAGGGATAGCCTGCTTAATCTTCGTAATGTAATCATCGGAAAAATAAGGTAAAACAGAATAGATGTATTTCATATCTACCTCATTTTGAATGCGATGCACTATGTAATTGCCACATTGGGAGAGTACAGTCTGAGAAAGTTCTGATGGTCTCTGAGAAGAAATTATAAGATATAGCGAATATTTACGTCCCTCTCGCGCTATTTTTTCAAAAATATTTTCACGCATAATGTAATTTGCATCCTTACGAATATATCGATGAGCCTCATCAAGTATCAGATGTACAGGTCGTTCACGGCGATCGTGCCCCATCTTTTGCTTTCGATAATCGAAAATCATGCGTGATAATACGCTTGTCAACAGCTCTAGCACATCTGTACCAACTTCACTGAGATCGATAGTGATAAGTTGCTTTGTTCTTTCTTGTAAATCGGATATACCAAATACTTTATCAAGATAATCGCTAGAACTTTGATACATCTCCTTCTGATCTCGCATGAACTGACAATCTTGGTTCTCCAAGAAGTAGTCCAAACGGCTTAACAACGTAGAAATGAAATCACGAATATGGAGATTACCTCTTGCTTCTTCCTCCATAAGAACTATCTCTGTTGCTATTTTGAGAAACTTATAATCAAAATATTGCCCAGTTTTCAATTTCTCTTCATTGACAACAATAGCCTTTTCTTCATCGATTTGCTTGAAGCTATGTCTCTTCTCCTCATCATATAAGGCTATTACCATATTATTGTCAAGCTTTACATACTGCGGATTTCCACCATCGCTAATGAAATCGTGAAGTGCATTAGCCAAGGCGTCATTGTTATTACCATAAGAAACATAACAGAGTTTGCTACAGATATCCAGATAATTTTTCAGATCCTTAAAGACCTCAGAATCTGCATTTAGCATTATCTGTGTACAAGTTTCTTGCATCTTGGCAATAGCTCCTTTTGCTGCTGTCATTTTGGAAGTATCATTTTCTATTCTTGTAACGATGATGAACAACATCTGATACAATTTCCACTTTACATAGTTGGCGAATCGCTCTGCATCATCTTCGCTGTTAAAAATCTGATAAAACTTAAAACACTCTTGCAAAACCTTGTCCCAAAATGGTTTTTGTGTCCTTTCTGAAGCCATCAAGAACGACAGCCATTCATCAAGGTTCATCAAATAATAAGGAAGATATAAAGGCATCATGCCATTTTCATTGTTATCTTCGATATTGGGCTTATAACAAATCTGGTCTATCTTAGCAGAGTGACCACTGTTATCACCAAAAGCAATGGGATATTCACCATTGGCATCAAATATAATAGTCTTAGCTCCATTTGCATGATTTTCAGTCTTTCGATAAACTTCATGCAAGATATGGGCTATTGTATTTGATTTTCCACTTCCGCTATTGCCTAGTACAGCCGTATGGATGTTAAACAATTTGTTGATATCAAGATTGATATTATAGTTGATTAAGCTCTTGCTTTGCCCGATACTAATACTAGTATGAATACCATTCCGTGGCTTGCTATCAGACAGAGAAAGAACCTTATCTAAATCATCATACGTTACAATTTCAACATCACTATATAAAGATGGGAAAATACCGACTCCCATTTTGAAGTCCTTACCAGCCAATGTTCCAATTGGTTTGATAATAACTTCACGAGAACTGTCAAGGTCGTAATTGGAATAAGAACTTTTCTCAGTATTTATCCAATCCGTAACTGCCGTTACTTCACAAAGAATTGAATCTCCAGAAGAATTGGCTGTTTTCAGATAGCTGCCGATATTACCAAAGTAATATACCTTGCCATCTATATTTACCGTAGAATTCCTCGTAGAATGAAATAGTCTCACTCTAAACTTGTCATATTCTACAGATATGATTTTCCCTATCTTCATTTTTTGTCTTTGGTTAAATTGTTCAATTGGTTGACGAAACGCACTAAGTTGTCTTCCTTCTTGAATGCATCCAGATTCGGTAGGAGTTCATTCACAATATAATCGAAATGATTTATTGTATGCTTAGAACCTTCAACCTTATTTTCTTCATCATCTACATCCCAAACTTTGCCAGAAAAAGTAAATATCCTGTTGTCGTCAACAAAAAAGATGGGCTTCTTTTCCCTGTCTTCGTCTTTTGGCTTGCTACTGAAAATCACTATATTGATTGTTGAATTCGTGGCAAGGGCTCTATAAATGATGTCATTTACATGACGATCATTAAAACCATACCCTATAACAAACAACACAGAATGAGGTTCCAATAACTTGTTTTGAAACTCACGGAACAAGTCAACGTAAGGTGCTCCTAAACTCTTATCCTGTTTGGTAGGTGTCGGATATATTAAACAAGCTTTATCTGAAGTCAAATCACTTGATGGAAATTCTTCTATTTCAAAAAAATTGCCTGGTAGAGGAGTTGATTCACGCCAATTGATTGAACCATGTATTTTGTATAAGTATACCAAGTTTTCTATTGGTTCATACTTATCTATACTTGTATCCATTCGCTTTGACCAAGTATAATTGAATAGTGCAGGATTGAAAAATCTACGTAAGCCACCGCTGAATCCATTGATATAATGGATATTCAGAGAATCAAGAGCTGTCTCATTAAACAAATCATTATTTGTTGTAAAAACTCGTATACGAGACAAATCCTTGTTTCGCATTGCCAGCTTCTGATAAAACGTAGTATAATATCCAAGAATCTTAGGACATTCCTTTGTGGCAAAATCAACATTGATACTATCAAAGATATGTCCCTCTATCTTTTTTATAAGCCTATCATAAAGTTCTTTATAATGGGTTATATCATCTTCAGCTTTTTTGTCATCATCATGAATACCATTATAATAATTTCGGGCTGAATACATCACTTTTAGTATATTCTCTAAATTCTCGCCCTCTTTTGCTACTATACTTTTAAACTCCTTTTCTTCATTTTTTTCATCCTCAGAGAACTTCAAATGCTTATAAAGCTCGCTCATGGTATCTATAGCTCCATTACTTGTACCGGCACCAAAAAGAAAGTTGACATTTTTCAAATTAAAAAATTCGCGCAACTTTGTCTTTATAAATTCAACTTTCTTATCTGTTGAATCCATATCAGGCTGCCCTGCAAACAGGTTTGTCAATCCTTGAGTTGCAATAATATTATCTTGTTTCATACACGTTCCTTCACTTTTTTCAATATAGTAACATAGAAGCATATTCCTCATGCTCCATCTTTATGCGGGTAAGGAATTCTACTCTACTTACTAAATGATAATTCAACGACATGCATTTCTTATTTTAGAGAATTGCTCTTCAGCTCTTTACTGATTACCTTTCACATTACCTTCTCTATATCGAAGAAAGTCATGGGGTCGTTGTAATCAATCTCCGAAATGGTAATATCCATATCATTAGAGCATTCGCTCTAAAACTTCTTTATTTGCCATAAGACCCTATTTGTATAAATCTACGTTGATATCAAATGGACTATCAAAGTCTTTCAGCATCGCATGCTTCGTATCTTTCTCTGAGAGATTGGCATGCTCTGTTGGGATTTTCCAATCGATACCAAGGGTATCATCCAGGATAGAGATACCTCCATCTGCCTCTGGATGGTAGAAGTTATCACACTTGTATTGGAAGACGGCTGTCTCTGAGAGAACAGCGAAGCCATGGGCAAAGCCCTTTGGTATGAAGAACTGGACATGATTGTCTTCTGTCAGTTCTACTGCCACATGCTTGCCATAAGTAGGAGAGCCCTTGCGAATATCTACAGCTACATCGATAAAATCTGCAAGTTTCTCAGCCTAAAGACAAGAAAACTTGTAGATTTATCAAAGACTTTTATAAATTAAATTACTGAATACCAGTAAATAAGTACATTTTTAAGGGACGACTAATTACATAATAAGGTATTAGCATCAAAACGCCTTTCCAAAAATACTTCCGTAACTATCTCTTTTCTCCGCAGCCCCTATATGTAATAAGGTATATGTCACTCCAACCAGTCGGCGAGGTCGATGTCGTGGAGGTCGGTGGCGATGACGGTGACGCGGTTGTCGTACTTACGGGCGGGATGGCCCTGGACGGTGATCTGCGTGTAGCGGGTGGGCGACAGCTGGAGCGTGAGGCACACATCGCTACAGGCAGTGGCGAGGTCGCGCCCGACGACGATGATCTCCGCATGGCGGTTGGCTCGCAGCATGTCGTTGAAGAAGGCGTCGCCGCCATGAAGGGTGTGGCCGAGGATGACGATACGGGAGGCACGATGAATGGCCTCCGCCGTGCGGTACCATGTCGTGACGTAACGGCCTGTGATGACGGGCTTCAGCTTCAGCGGCGGCATGAACGAGGGGATGGGCACGGCGAGGCGGTCGCCCTCCAGGCTCAGCTCACCGGCAAGACGATCGGCGAAGAAGGCGGGAAGGTCGAGCGACAGGAGGTCGTCGACCTGCAGGTCGTTCTTATTCTCCACGTCCACATAGTGGGTGAGGTCGCCGTTGAAATAGATCGACGAGGGCGAGGCGGCAGCGGCCAGGGTGGTGTAGTTGAAGGTGACGACCTGCACCTGCTCCCTGCCACTCAGCTGGCCGTACACGGGGACGGAGTCTGACTGACTGCCGGCAGCCACGGCCTGCTCCTCATGGACGATGTATGCCCACAATGTCCAAGCAATATAGAGATAGGTCTTGATTTCGCTTGGCTTGTTGGTGAAAAAGCCGTAGAAATGTTGCGCCAAGAGTTGCCCGATGTCGAGCAGGTTGGTGTACACGTGGCGCAGGATGGGGTTCTCCGTGTCGTGCAGGCTGGTCTGCAGGATGTATTTGACAATGTCCTCGAAGGTCTTTGTATAGTTGACGTGTGAAAAGTCGATGATGGTCTCTTCGGTCGGGTCGATGCCCGTCACCTCGCGGATCAGCTCCTCGGTTTCCTCGTCGATGGCGGCTCCGTCTTTCACTTCGGTGATTTTATGGAAAAGGCGGACGATGAGCTGTCCCATCTTGCGCTGCCCTTCATCAAGATGGTCGTTTCGCTCCAATTCTCGTGTGATACGGGAGCAAATGGTCTCTCGTTCGCGGTCAAGGTCGTGCGCCAAGCGTTCAATGGCGTTGTCCACGAACTTGGCATAGCTGAAACGCAACCCTTTGAGCAGTTTGCGCAACGCCGCGTCCACAGACTTGCCCTCGTCGGTCTCCAGCCATTCGGTAATCTTAGGCACCAGGCTGCAAGGATTGGGAAAGCCAGCCGCGGTATCCACACCCGCGCCGAGGACAACCACCATGCGTGCGGCAGCCTCCTCGTGAAGTGGGACAGGCGTGCCATAGTAATTGTTCTGTACGGCTTGGGTGGCAGCGGGATTCACCTGCGAGTGGCCGCCGTTGATGTCGATGTTCGTTTCCGCCATTACGATGCTGCTTGTGTAGGTATCCTTGGATACTTGGACATTTATCCTTGGATACTTTGCCGTTTATTATTGGATACTTGGGCGTTTATCCTATAATCCTTTTGCCCGCCTGTTCCGCTTGTATACCGCCCAAGCCTCGTTGATGTTCAGGCGGAGGTTGTCGATGCCTTTGCCTTTCTCCAGTCGGACGAGGAATGGCAGGAGGAGACGGATGAATTTTTCCTTTGCAATCAAGTCACCGTTCAGTTTGGGTTCGTCGGCGCACATTTGGGCGACCGCTTCGCCCACCTGTTGCGCGTTGTTGCAGGCGGCAAGGGTGGCGATGTAGGCTCGCAGGGTCTCTTCCTTTTCTATATAGAGGGAAAGGCGGCGTTCGTCGTCAGAAGACCAAGGGCGTGATGGCTCATCGGGGGCAGGCACTTCTGGTTTTCCCTGCTCGTAGTGGAAATGCTGCTCCGCCTTCGTGGCGTTGGGCAGGATCTGGTTCGTGCCTCCATAGATGTTGATGTTGACGCTTGACGCGGTTTTTTCTTCCATGTTTCTGTTGTTTCCCAATATTTTTTCCTCTTTTTTCCAGCGTTCTTCAATGGTCTTTCAATGCCTTTCAACGGAATTGTTTTCGCTTGGCAGGCATCGTATCTTTGCAGTGTCGAAAGGATGAAGCGCGCTGCCCGTAGACAAATGAAAACCAATGTTTAACGCTAAAAAAGGAAAAGTATGATTGACTATTCTGTTTACATGATGACCCCTACTTACAGTAAGGATGAAACGCCCAAGGCGTATGCCAAGAACCAAGTGTCTGAAATCTGGTCGCTGGAAAAGTTCGCCAAGCACATCTCCGACCACAACGGCGTGTATTCACGCGGTACGGTGAAAGGCGTAATCTCCGATATGTGCGAGTGCCTGGTGGAGCAACTGCTCAACGGCAACAAGATCCAGCTGGGCGAGCTGGGTACTTTCGGAATCTCCATCAGCAGCGAAGGGGCGGAGAGCATTGAGAAGTTCACATCCAAGAACATCAAGGCGGTGAACATCCTTTTCACGCCGGGTGCTGACTTCGAGAACCTGATAGACCGTGCCGAGTTCAATCCAGTGGCAAGTCGTATCGCCCAAAAGGCTACGCTGAAAGCGGAGAAGGCGGGTGAGGCAACAGTGGACTTGGAGGCTGCCAAGAACAAGGTGAACGCTGGTGGCTCGCAAAGCACCAATGAGGACGAGGAGGATGACTCCACCGGCACAGGCAGCACCACTGTCACACCCGGTACGGGTGGTGGCGGTAGTTCCGAGGACGGCGGCGAGGAGTAATCCCGCAACCAAGGAGTAATCTTGTCTGGAGGGGCCATGTGCCTCTCCGGGCTTTAACCCTAAGCGAATGGAGTTTATATTGTTCATTTATTTAAAAACCACACGTATGAAAACAAGTTGGAAAAAAGTGTTGCTTTACATCGTAAGGCTGGTTGAGTTGCTGATAACCGGTGCCGCGGGAGGGGCACTTGGCAGCGGCTTATGAGAACCATCACACTTATCATCGTGCACTGTTCCGCCAATAGGGCGGGCAGTGCCCTCCGCCTTGCGGACATTGACCGTTATCACCGTTCGTTGGGATGGAAAGGCTGCGGGTATCACTACGTGATTCCTACAGACGGAACCATTGAGACTGGAAGGACTGAAGCCGAAGTCGGAGCGCATTGCAAGAAGCATAATCGTCATTCGATAGGAATCTGTTATATTGGAGGCATGTCTGCCGACGGAAAACCTGCTGATACCCGGACGGATGCCCAGCGTACTTCCTTACGCAAGTTGCTGGAAGCGTTACACCGAAAATATCCTCGTGCCTTGATTGTCGGTCATCGGGATTTGGATCCGCAGAAAGATTGTCCGTGTTTCAATGCCGTAAGTGAGTATGCTGATTTACAGCCTCATTGACGCTAATTGTTTCTGCTAAATGATGACAGCCGACACGGTTTTCACCGGTAAACGTTGCTAAAACGGCTTGAGCCGTGAAAGCTGCCATCGTTGTATCATTTTAATAACCTTGTCAACTCGTTTCCTTGTCAACTTGTCAACTTCACAAAATGTCGCTTATGCTTACGCTCTTGGTCATGCTTTCCCACGAATGCCTTGCGACAGTGAGGTTCAGCGGATAATCGAGACCGATCCTTTCGCCTAATTTCTTCAGGCTGTAATTGACGCGGTGCAGCAGGCCGTCATACTGTCTCCATTGCTCGCGCGGGGATTTTGCCGTAACGACGGGGAAGAGTAGGGGCGTGCCATCCTGTTTGTATCGGTCTGCTATCTCCTTTAACGCCGGTTCCCAGGGAATGGAGATTTCCTTGCCTGTGACGTGCTGGCGGTAGGTGAGCCGGCCGTCCTTAATATTCTTGCTTGTCAGGCGGAAGATGTCATCGCTCCTCATACCCTTGGTATAAACCGTGAACAGGAAGATGTCGCGGGCGAAGACGGTCTTCTCTGATTCACCGCTCAGGTCAAGGTCGCGCAGACGTTTCACTTCATCAAGCGTCAGTCCGTTTCGCTCTTTCTTGACGCGGTAGCTCACGTCCATACCCTCAAAGGGATTGCTGTCGGCGGCAAGTCCGTCATTGACGGCAAGTTTGTAGACCCGCTTCAAATTTCGGATATAGAGGGAAATGGTGTTGCGCCCCAGCTCCTGATTCTTCAACCACGTGTGGTAGCTGCGCATCAGCAGGGCGTCGAAGTCCTTGAAAGGCACTTCATTCTTGCCCAGATATGTGATGAACCTCCTGAGATACATTTTCAACTTATTAGCGGCGTCATACCGTCCCTCATCCTTCAGTTTCTCAACGCGGGAGTTGGCGTAAGCGATGAAACCAAAACCTTCCCCGGTTCTTTTATGGCCGGAGAGGGGAATGGCTATTGCCTGTACATTCTTCTGATTGTTGTTATCCACTTTTTACTATGATTTTTGTCTGTCTGTTACTTCTCTATTTTATATATATCACCCTGCCGTTTGGCCGGCCTCCAAAGAAATCAAAGATGTTCGGTTCGTCAAAATGGATGCCCATGTCGGCGTAATAGGCTTCCTCCGGGTCTTCCGGTACGGTGTAAAGGTCATCATAGAGGCACATCCGATTGCCGAAAGATGTGGTGAAATAGGCCTGTTTTGCCGCATCCTGTTCTTTCCTCAGGATGGCGTTCCAAATGGTTTCACCGTTCCATACGGGCAGGGTCTCCTCGTTGAGCCAGACGGCGGAACCGTTTATGTATGTTTTATTGTTGTAAGTGACGAGTTGGGCGGCAAGATAACGGCTTTGTACATTCTCAGGCATGGGCTGTGGGAAAAACACGTCACGAAACACACTGCCATCCCCGTGAAATAAGGTGAGCGTATGTTCATCATTCTGTTCGATGACCGTATAAGTGTCCAACCTTTCTGTCCGGATTGTGTCGAGAATTTGTGCCGCCTTTTTCAACAAGGCACGTTCCTCTTCCCCGATGGAAGGAAACGAGGATCTGAGTTGCCCTGCAATGGTGTCCGGTATGGAATAGCCGCGCTTGTCACGCCAGTTAAAGGCTAGGTCAGCCCACAACATTTTCTTAGCAGTTTGTCTGTTGCCGATGAGCCGCATGAACATCATTTTGCGGTAACGCAGGTCAGGAAAGACCTGCCGTAGGATTTTGTCTTCGCGAGCAAACCATGTCAGCATTTCACTCAGTCGGGAGAAATCACCTGACAGCACGCTTCCGACCATCCATTGCCTGAGGGCACTGTAGTTGGTGTCTGCCACAGCCCTCCCCACGATGTTGTGGACTTCGGAATCTGCATGGACACCCATATCAAATCCGTTGCACCATCGACTCTCTACATTCCCTACGCAGCGGTACCTGTATTCGTAAACTCCGTCAAGCCCGATGGCGATGGTATTCTCTATATAAAGCAGGAAAGGAAGGATTTTATGATTGTCGAAGCATCTCGCTTCCTGTCCGATAAGATGATACAGCCTGCCGTATAGCTGATAGAAAAAGCCCACATCGCCTTCCACGTCCATGGAAGGATGGTGAAGGCGCTTCCAACGGGAGGAGAATTGGTCTATCGTGTACATTTTAAAATCAGGGACTAGGTATCAGGGACTAGTTGACTAGTTTTAGATACATTTAGTAAAGCTATTCTGAACCTTGTCAACTGATACCTAGTCAACTTGTCAACTTTATTCGTGCAGCCACACCGTCCGCAGGTACCTGCGCCATATGGCAAGGTGGTTGGTGGTGTTGATTTCCTTGCAGATGCGGACGCAGGTCTTTATCAGCTTGTCCTTTGCCGCATCCTTTTCCTGTGCTGAAGACCGGATAGCAAAGACATTCAACGTATTTTCACCGACCTTAAAGTCCTGTATGGCTTTTACGGCTGAATCCGCGTCCGTCAATACCTTATATAATGTAGGCGCGTAGTTGCGGAAGGACTCGATGAGCTTTTCCCCTTCCGCATTTGCCGTGCCGTCAGGAACGGCCTCCACCGTTCCCGCAACTAATTTCTCATTGGCTTTGCCTGCAGTCAGGAAATATTCCTGAAGGAAACCGTCCCAGTTGGCGAAATAGATAAAGCCCCTCTCCGGCTCTCCCCCGTGGGGAGAGGGTTGAGATTGTCCATCGTCCTTGGTTACAGCCCTCTCTCCACGGGAGAGAGCGGGGAGAGAGGCTATGTGGGCATAATAGGTAGTGGTGATTGTTTCGTCCTTTTGCAGGCTGGGCAGGTAGGCTTCTTCCTTTATGTCTACCTTGCGGATGATTTCCGTAAAATCCTTATGGTGGAATTCCACCCCGGTTTTGCCTTCTTCCATTTCCACACCAGCTGTCGGGGTAAGGAACGGGCGCAACGTCAGCTTGCTCCAGTTGGCTTTCACATACCCCGGATTGTCATGTTCGTAACGCACAAGGTTGATGACAAGTTCCGCCTCCGTGCCGGTCATCCGTGCCAGACGTTGGCTCAAAGCGGTGTCGCCATGTGCATGAAGTTCCTTGCAGAGCGATACCAGCGACGGCTTGACGACAAGACGGTCAATGATACCGTAAAGCATCTGGAGCGTGCGTTCTCCATAGCCGCAAGCCTGCAGGATTCCGGCAAGCAGGTCCACGGCACGCCCTTTCTCCGTTCCGACGGAGAGCCTGTCTCCCTCCATGTTGTGCAGGCGGACTACGTGTAAGTCCCATGCCTTGGGGCAGGAAACCGTGAGCCAACTGCCCGGTTCAAAGCCCTGTACCTGAAACACCAGCCGTTTTCCGTGGCGGAAACGGCAGATATAGCCCTCACAGCCCGCGAGCGGACCGTCAACGACACGTACTATCTCGTTCGGTTCGCCCGTTTTCGTGTTGAAGGCATAGTCCGAGTAAGGACGTTCCAGCACAATCACCTTGTCAGCATAGTTCTCGTTGTAGTCACGGAAAGCACGCATCTGGGATTCGGGAATGACACACATCCGTGTCCTTTCTCCTTTCTCCTTTTTACGTTCGTACTGCATGTCCGCATCCTTGGAGTGCTCTTTCATGAAACTCATCAGCGCATTCTGCGTGGCGAGTACGAACACGATGCCCGCAAACAGCGGTTTCTGCCTGTCGTCGCTGTCCTGATGCACATTCACCGTAGTGTGGGTCGGCGCATAGATCTCCAGAATGTTCTTGGCCTGTGCCTTTTGCTTTTCCAAAAGTTCCACAAGCTTACCCTCCTGATGGCGTTTGGTGCGCACCACATACCAACGGTAATCCACATGGTTAAGTTTGTCGGGCATAGTTATATAAGGAATTAGAGATACTTTGTCTATCTGTTCTGAAAAGTGCGTTCTTCACGTTCCTCTCATGTCAATCGCATGATAGTTCCGAAGCACCTTATTTCAGGTATAACGGCGGTATTCTGGACGAACCTCAGCAGCAATGATCCACCGTTGTTATGTGACGAGAAGAACAAAACTCGATGCGTTTTAACATTTTTGCTCCCATATCACAAGTGTTTAGTTTTCAATCCATTAAGTCTATTCTACACCCACCGCTTTACCATTGCTTTATAATATGAAGCGGTAAGTACGCCGCAAAGGTAATAAAAAGATTTAATACAGAGCCATTTATCGCTGGATTTTTTTTTAATATTACAATTTTAGTCGAGCAAATACAGCCGTTGTTTGACTAAAATTGGACTTGGTGCAAAGTTATATATTGATAATCAATCAGTTGCAAAAATTCGCCGTTTCATATTATACAGTTCCGAAATTTGTCGAACATTCCCGGTTTTCATTCACGCATGATTTTGCCTATCATTTTCCGGTTGGCTTTCACCACGTCTTCCGTGTCGATGGAGGAAAGATAGATTTGTGTGGTCTTCAGGTTTTCATGGCCCAGCCCCTTGCTGATGACGGACAGGCTGGTGCCCATGTCACGCATCGCGCTGGCCCAGGTATGCATCCCCGTATATGTCGTCAGGGATGTACGCAATCCAGCCATCGCGCCGATTTTCTTCAGGTAGTAGTTCACCTTATGCTCCATCCGCTCGTACTGCCGCCGTTCCGTGCCGTCCGCCTTTGTGATGATGGGCAAAAGGTACGGGCTGTCTTTCGTCAGGTGGGCGTAGTTGTCCACGATGTCCTGCATGGCAGGCTCCCAGCTGACGGCCAGCTCCTGCCCGGTCTTCTTACGGCTGTAGTGCAGCTGCCCGTTTCGGATGTCGTCTTTCTTCAGGTAGGCAAGGTCCACGAACGAGATGCCCTGCAGATAAACGCTCAGCATGAACAGGTCACGTGCGAAGGCGACGGCGGAGTCCTCGGGCAGACGGAGCAGCCTGATGGCACGCAGTGAACTTAACGGTATGGCTCGTTTGGCGGTCTTGGCGAACCCTGTGAACACGTGGCGGAAAATGTTTTTGTCGGTTGTCAGTCCTGCTTCGACGGCCTTGCGGTAGAGGGTGCGCAAGGTGCGCAGGTAGCACGACGAGGAGTTGCGCTTCACGCCCCGTCCTTTCAGCCATGCCTCATATTGGTTCATTAGTTCCGCGTCCAGTGCGTCGACGGTCATGTCCTCCCCGTCGCGGAACTGGGAGAAGCTCGACAGGGCGTCGCGGTAGGTCTTGGCGGTTCCTAGCCTGCCGACACGGAACTTTTTCGCCGTCATGCCGTGGATGAAGCCGAACCACGTCTGGCACGGCGGAAGGAGGCGGAATGCCGACACGATGTCGTCCGCCGTGTATTCCAGCATGGCCTGTTCCCTTTCCGTAATGAATGCGGCGAGTCGCTTGCAGTCCCATCGTATCTTGGAGACAATCAACTGAAGTTCCGCCTGCCGTTCCGGTGTGCCGACGATGCGGATGAACGAAGTCCGCCCGTCCCATTCTTCGGGTGTGATGTGGTAATCGGTATAAACTGTTCTCGTGCTTCTGCGGTGAGTCACTTGGAAATACAAAGTGCCGGGCTTGCCTTCAGCGGTGGAAGGGCGGAATTTAAGTTTGAATGATGCCATAATTTCTGATTTTTAGTTTGTTATTAAACTGAAAATACACAGTGTAACCATTGAAAAACTCCGTCATTCCGTGCCGTATTGTTTGCAGATTGTTTAGTCTTTTTCTACTTGTCATGGCTCGAACAACAGGGCGAGTTCCACCCGTCTGCGCCTTTCTATGCTTGGGATAACCCGGCCTTTCCATTTCCGAAAAGACACATATTCCTTATGGATCTCCCTGTTGCCGCGTTCCAGCTTGCGTATCAGTCTGCTTTTGGGATGTTTCCCGCTTCCCAAAAGACGGTACGGGCCCACCTGATAGGCAAGGCAGGCAAGCAGTGTCGAGTCACGACCGAAGCGGCGGAACATACGGCACAGCTTCCGCATATCGGCACGGAGCAGGCTGTCGCCCTGTGCGCGGCTTATCTTATGGGTCAGCCGTTCACCGGGCAACAATTTGTGCCCGTATCCTATGTAAGGCAGATGCTTACGGCTTCCATGCCAACCCTCGTAATGCTTGGTGCAGAGTATGGCACGCTCGAACGGTGGCAATTCGTATATTCTCAACCGCTTTCCTTTGTCGGAAGCTTGCGCTGTCAAGTTGAGTGAAAACAGGAACAGCAGGGATAAAACACATAAAACCAATCTCATCTTGCCCCTTTCTTGTTTACCACGTCCTTTATCATCTCCTTCACGTCCTGACCTACTTTCACAAAATTCCGGTACAGGATGCGTTCCCTTTCTTCTTTCGATGGAAAAGTATAGAACTTGGGAAGCGGCACATACCCGTCTTCCTCTTTCTTAATCTCTTCCATGTCGAAATCTGTCTTGCAGAAGAATTTCGAAGTCTTGAACTCTTCGGCTTCCTGTATATTCATGCTGCCGCCCCGTCCGGTCTTGGTTTTCACGAAATCACGGGCTACCTGTCCGCATATCCATCCCGTAGGCAGGTCGCTTATCTTCGAGGCCGGCACAAGGTTGTCCATGTTCTCGTTCAGGTTGATGCTGGTCTTGTCGCGGTCGATGGTCACGCCACGCTTCAGCTGCACCACCTTGCCAAAGATGTCGTTGCTCAGCCATTCAAGCGTTTCTTTAGAGCGGGCGGAGCCTGAAACCACGTTGCCCACTGTGGTGATAATCTTCTGCATACCCACTTTCCCGTAATCGGCTTCCAACTGCGGCAGTTCCTGAAAGCCCAATGCCACGCTCACTTTGTTGCTTCGTGCCGTTCCGATAAGTCGGTCTATCTTGTGAAAATACAGCGTGGGCAGCTCGTCCACGATGATACTTACGGGGATGTTCTTTCCCTGCCCTGTATTTACACGTGTCACAAGTCTGTTCAGTATCAGGGCGTTCAACGCCCCGATGATGCTCTCCATCTCCGGGTCGTTGGCTATCAGCAGGTAGCTGGGATTTTTCGGGTCACTCACTTTCAGATCGAAATCGTCGCCATCCTTATGGAATATCCAGTACGATTCCTTGGTGGCAAGTCGGGAAGTATAGACACGCAGCGTACCGATCATGCCTTCCAACTGTTCCATAGCCTTGTTCTGGAATGCCGTCTGGAACGGGCCAAGCAGCGGTGCCACCTCGTTGTCGGTCTGTAATACCTCGAAGATGGTCTGGTAGCTCTCGTTCAGGAACGACAGGATGTGCGGCATATCCGAGTATTTGCCCAGCCAATAGGCAGGTTCCACGATGTTGCCGCCCTTGCGGTCGCGCACCACGCCCGTAGGCTTCCAGAACTTGGTCTCCTTGTCCTGCACCTTCTCCGCATACAGTTTGTTCCCGTCCTTGTCGTAAGGCTCCCGTTCGTAGTTCACGAAGAAATAGATGCAGGCGGCAAGGAAGTTGACCGCAGAGGTCTGGAAGAACTGGTCGCTACCTCCGCCACCTTCTTTCTTGCCTTTCTGCAAAGACTCCAGCAATGTTTCCGCCGTTTCGCTGGCAGCGGCAAGGTTAGGGATGTACTTCGCCTGTATCGGGTTCACCCTGCGACTGTATTCCACATTCACAAAGTTGATAATATTGAATTTGCATCCTTTGGGCAGTTTGCCCAGCTTCTGGTTCTTTTTGTAATGGTAGTACAGCTTGGTCGCCAATGTAGGGAACTTATAATCGTAAACTACTAAGGCAAAGCCTTTTGCGGAATGTTGCCGGATGAACGGCTCGATGATGGAAAAGGTCTTTCCGCTACCCGGAGTGCCGACCACCCAAGTTCCCCTGAACGGATTGCTGATGTTCACCCATCCCTTGCGGAACTTGCCTTTGTAATAGTAACGCATGGGCACATTGACCGAGTATTTGTTCTCCACTAACTCCGTGCATTGTTCGAAGCTCTCGTTCTCCAGGTTGAAGCGGTCTTTCAGCAAACCTTCCTTCAGGTATTTGGAGATGTTGTCCAATGCCACGTGAACCAGTATCGTACCGACCACCGATGCCGCCATGTAGAGGATGACGTTCAGGCGCATGGAGTAAAGGCGGACATCCATTTCATACCCGAACAGCCACACCGCAAGCACCAACAGCCCAATGCCCGACACCAGCGGGTAAAGCACCTGCCTCCGTGCATCGAACTCCAAGTGTTTCTTGTTCCTCGTACCCACGCAGGTGATGCAGATAAGCAGGAAGGTGGCAATCTTGCTGTACACAAGGTTGCCGTCATGGTAGATGAGCCACGTCTTCATGCGGTCGTGCACGTTACACACGATGCCGTTCCAATAGTCGAACATAGCAGGGTCGAACGCATACATGAAAAACTCCAGCAGGACGGACACGTACACCACCGTCCGGAATATCTTGTAAGCGCCTTGCAGTTCCTTGCTTTCTTCCATTTTCCTATTTTTGATGGATGATTATTTGTTAATGGTAATAATTGGCCGTACCCTGTGCGCCTGTATCTTGGGGGTTTCCTGCATGGCTCCGCTGCCAATGGAGTAGAGCCATGCCTTGGCGGTTTCCTGTCCTTCCACTTCGGTACTGGTCCAGTACCAGCAGTCATCCGCTTCATCGGGCAACGGGTCTCCGCCACAAGCCGCAATAAAGGGATTGATAAGTCCTTTGGCGGCATAGAGCAGGCGCATCTGCGCCACCGAGGGGACATATGCGCTTTGACCGTAATGCCACAAGTCAAACACCTGCATGGCCATCGGTGAGGAAACATCCTGCGTATCATATAGTGCAAAAGTGTTCTCGTTTCCATCGTAAGCCGTCAGGTCTGCCGATGTGCCTTGCGCCACGCCCATACTGTCAGCAAAGGCTTCCGCCGGGAGGTCATGCAGGTACACCGCATAGCCGATACCGGAAATATCTTCACTATGGTTCACGTAAAACACCACACCGATAGCTTTTTTGTCGGATATCGCGTATTTCTCATAACTCATGATCTCTCCGCCGGTGCAGAGGATATGGACGGCCTGCGTCGGTGTGCCTAATGGGTCGTGATGCCCGTCGCAACCGATTAATCCCAATGCCAGCACGGTCAAAATCGCTATACTCGTCATTCTTATTTTAATTGTTTCCGTTTGCATACCTTAATATAATATATAGGTGAATACTCCAATCTGCGAAAATCTGTTCAATCTGAGTCATCTATGTGCCATCCCTTATTTCGTGGGTATCTTCACACCGATGACAATCCCTGTCCGGAACAAATCTTCCCCTTTTATCATCAGGTCGCACTTGGCCTGCCAAAACAGCTTCCAGCCCTTGCGCAACGCATAGCTATGCTCATACCCCACATGGATGCCGCCCAGCACCTTGTCCCCATCCGAGCCCAGCGACCCGCCCAAGCGCAGGTTGCCGTGGTGATTACGGCTACGGAACACGCAAGGTTTGTAGGCCGCGCCCACACCCCACGTATTGTAATGGTTCCAGAACAATTCGGGGCAGACGTGTCCGCAATCCTCACATTCGTCCCATTTCAGATAGACATTCCCGAAGAACTCCCACGCATGATGGTAGTTCGTTTCGTACTCATAGCCGATGGTCAAGTCCATGCCCCTTTCATACAGCAATCCCGTTCCAATTAGTATTCTGCCGTGCCGGTCATCAGCAAAGCCGGGCAGTATGGCTGCCAACAAGAAAACCAGTGCGACAAAGCCTTTTTGCACAGCCAAATTCTTAATTATTAATTCTGCATTCTTCATTTCCCTTACTCCTCCTGTAATAAGACCTCATTGAAACTGTCCGCGCAAAGCACGTCCTCATAATCAATGTTCAGGGCGATAGTACGTCCTGAAATCTGTTTTTCGCTGACCTCGATAGTCAGTACCTTGTCATTGGGAAAAGTCATTTTCCTTACCACCAGTACATTGCGGTATCCGTGCAGGAATGATCCCTTTTGTTCCAGTTCCATTTCCGGCTTTAGCTCGATGACCTGCGAGTTGGTGGCTTTCGACACCTTCTTGTCGGCCAGTTTTACGCGGATTTCATCAATATCAAAACGGATGTTCGTGTGGTTATCTATCGAGAAGTCGAGAAAGAAGTAGTCGCCCACGGCATAGATATTGTTCAGGCGCATGGTCATACGGTGTTGCCTGCGGCTCACGTTACGGTAACGGGCGGGCGACAACCACACCTGACGGGCAAAGCGGTACATATCCTCGGTGGAAAGCGAAACTGCCGGGTTATGGTATGCTGTCATTTCGATGGGTTGTACCACCTTATCCGTCACGGCTTCCTGCAAGCGGGTCGTGTAAAGCAGAGCGTATTGCGTGCGGTAGCGTTCCGTCACGATGGTGACGATGGCAAGTACCTCGCCGTCCTCATGTCCCGCTTCCTTGGGTTTCAGGCGTATGGTGTTGTTTATCGGTTGGTCGCCCGCTATCTTGTCCGTGGAAATATCCACGAAGCTGATGGGTTCGGTGGCGGTGATGACAGTCGTCACCTGTTCGTTCACCGTCAGTTGTTCCATTTCATTGTAGGTCTGTTGTGCCTTGACCGTGCTTCCGGCAAACAGGACTGCAATGGCCAGGATTCCTCTTATTGTCAGTTTCATTGTCATGATGATTGTTGTTTACATTGCATATTGTCAGTTCCTTTTTTTCCTGCCGTTCACCAGATAGACGAACGTGCCGTATTTCAGCTTCGCCTTGTTCTTGCGCACGGCCTTTGACAAGGCGTTGCTCGTGCGCTGATAGGCGTTCTGTATGGCCTGCATTCCCCATTGGGCAAAGGTGTTCCCGGTATTTCCGTTGTTAATGCTCATCGTGCTGCCGAGGGCGTTGGATGCCACATCCTGCGTGGTTTCCCTGAAGGAACTACCGGGTACATAAAGCCCCTCCAACCCGTCCGTGTCGTAAAGCGAGAGGTTCACCTTCACCAATTCGTCCTCCACCAGCAAGCTCTTGATGCTCCCTTTCACGCGCTGGCTGCCGAAGCCGCTCATCGTGGCATACAGGTACGAGCCTTTGGTCACCACCTTGCCGTCTATCTCCACGTCGTCCAACAGGCGCAAGCGCACCCGCGAGCCTTCCACCGCCTTGATGTCCTCGTCGATGATGGCCTTTATCAAGCGGGGTTCCGGTTCGTTTTCGGCCAAGGTGTTGAAGTAGTCCGAAGAGGTCTTCACTTTTTTTACCACTTGCTCGTTCTCGGCATTCTCGGCAAGCTCGTTCACGGCATTTTCGTTGATTTCCACCTTGCCGCCTATGGCGACACTGCCGGTGGGGGCGAGGTTCTCCGTGTCCGTGCTGTCCACGTCCTGCAATCCTTTTTGCCCTTGCTTTCTGGCTTCTGCCAGTGCCTTGTCCAACTCCGCCAAGGCCTCCTTGCGCCGTTGCTCGCTTCGCGCTAGGCGTTCTTCTTCGCTCAACGGTTGCACCCCGGTGGTGTCCGCCACCATCGCTTCGCCTCTTTCGGCGCTTTGCCGCAGGCGTTCCTGCATCTCACGCAAACGTTCCAGTTCCTCCGACCTTGCGGCTGCTTCCGAATCGAGCAGGGCAAGGTCTTCATCGGTATAGCGGGAATCGTAATCTTCTTTCTCTGTTTCATTGTTGTTCCGTTCAATGTTTTCTACAGCGGAATAGTCCTGTATCCGGCCGTAGGACTTAACCATGCTCTCATACTTGCCTCCGATACCGTCATCGCGCATCTGCGCCTCCGGCAATTCCGGGTTCAGGTACTCGGTGGTTTGTAGGGAAGTGGGCGATTCTGCTACCTCCGTGTCGAATATGTCAAACACTAAATACCCCGTCACCAGCAACAAAGGGTAGAGGATGGCCGGCAACACATACTTGGGTTGTCTGAAGTTAATCCTGTCCGTCATCATGGTTCATAGGTTGTTTTTGTTTCAAAAGAATCTCCTGCCGTTCGGTGGCCGTGGCGTGCCTGCCATTGTCCGGTAATATGCATACCGATACCATGCGATACACATTAAGTGCCAGGCATCCCAATACGATGCCGAACACGATACCGAGAAACCACTTCGGATGCTTGCAGGCAAAGCGTTGCGCACACCCTGCCATCTTGTCTATCCGCAGGAAACGTGCGGCTTTCCGTCCTGCCTCCACTTCCTTCTTATACCGTTTCTCATACTTCGGGTCGTCCTTGTCAGGCATCTTCTCTCCGAAAATCAGTTTCTTCCATCCCATGTCTTGATTATTTTAGTGTTTAAATTCTTCATTCTTAACTCTTCATTCTTCATTTAATAGTTGTTCTTCGCCCGTTGCTCAATGTCTTTGTTGAGCAAGGTACGCCAATTCACAATCAGCAGCCCATGCGGGTTGTTGTCCGTCCGTGGTACACGTTTCAGCTGCCCGGCTGTCACCAATTCACGCATCAAGATGCTGGTGCGCCGCTCGATGCGTTGCCGTCCATAATAGGTAAACTCCATCTTTTCCTTATCAAACTTGATGCTGTCGCAGAAAATGCTGAACACGGCACTCGTACCCATGATGTTGTTGTAGAATCCTTTTTCCTTCAAGGTGTTGTACTGCGCCAATCCCGTTTCATCCACTAAATACATCGCCTTCTCCATCGTGTACTGGATATACTTGTCGTCCGGTGCAAGGGTGAAGAAGTAGTGGTGGAACATTTCGACATGGCTGCGGGCTTCTACATCGAGCGTTTCTTCCATCGAGGTGCGCTGCACCAGTATCGGCACATTGCCGTCCAGCACATAGATTTTCTGCTGTGCATCGGCTACCATGCCCCTTGCCGTCCAAATGCTCGACAAACTGATGACCACGCATCCCATGATGACCGCCACACAGACAATCCCCACCAGTTTGATTTTGTTCTCCAAGTTTTTTATGACCATAATCTTAACAGTTATAATCGTTGTTCATTATTCTTCTTTTATCGCATCATCGAGTGCATAGCCCCGGTGGCCGACATTTTCGCCTGTTGCGCCACGCCCTCACCGAAGTTTCTCGTGCTGAATGCCGTGTCACCCTCCGGTATCATCCATGCCGCAAGGTCTGGTACAAGGTTCAAGCATTTCAATGCCACGATACTGGCCGCCATCAGGTAGCCCGCCGAGAAGAACGAGTTTTGCAAGTATGCCGCCATCGTTGTCTCGCTGGCGGTTATCGCCGTCAGGTTCTCCACTTGGATACACAATACGATGTCAAACAGTAGCAGCACATAGAAGCCCACGAAGTACAACATCGCCCCATAAAAATGTACCGTTAAGTACCTTGTCATCCATTTGGCCCAAGCCCCTTCCCATTTGGGCAACAGCGAGAAAGCCCATTGTATCGGGCCGAATATCGTCAGCATTCCAAGTAATATTTGCTGACAGTAAATGGTTGCCCACCAACCGATTCTATATACAATTAAGGCGATTACCATCACGATTTTATCCAGACAGACGGTCGCCCCGCTCACCAAGGAGGTGAACCACAGGCGGCTGGCATCTTTCTCCATTTCCGTCACTTCTTCGACACCCGTCTGTTCCATCGTCGATTCCACCAACGCCGGGTCCATCGTGCCCGAACGGGCAATGTCGGCTTGTGCCTGAAGGCTGGTGTACATGGTATCACGCACGTAAATGAGTTGCTGCACTTCCTCGAATTTGTCCGTAATCTGCAAAGCTTCAGCTTGGTAGAGGTCGTGGGTGTACGAGCCTATGGCGTTTGGGATATAGGACAGGAAGTCCAACACGCACCAACTGCTCCCGCTGTTGGTAATACCCGTGTCGGCGGGCGGATACCACCACGACATGATGACCGCCACCGCCAACGGCTTGAACAGTTTCATCACGTCCAATGGTTCTTTCTTCACCATCATCTTGTACGCCATGCCCGCCGCCATGATGATGGCGAACAGGGCAGCCAATGCCATGCACATCTGCAAGATCCACCAAAAGGGTCCCTGCGCCCCCGTAAAGGTGGCATCTGTCAGGAACTCGTTGGTCTGGAATATCACATCGTCAATCTCCTCTTCCAAGAGGTGGATGCCGAAATCCGAAAGTATATCGTCGCCCATGTCGTTATGCTGTCATTTCGTTATCTATTGGGGATTTCTCCCGTTCCATCACCGGCAGGATGCCGTCCGCTTTCAGTTTTTCATAAATGAACATCCGTCCTTTCTGCGTCCATTGGGTGCGCATCACCGATTTGCCACTCTCCAAGGAAAGTGTGGCGCTATGCACATAGCCCTTGTCCTTGTAGGCGGCATACAAAATCCATTGCTTGTTGTCCTTGTACTGGATGCCTTTCTCGTGCAGGATGGCATTCATTTTCCGTCCCGACATTCCATAGTCCTGCGCGATTTGTGTAATGTCGAGCAGTCCCTTGCATTGTAGCACCAAGTCCACATAACTGGTCCGCTTGCCCAATTCCTCTATCTGTTCCTGTTGTTGGCCGATTAACAGTTTTTGCTCCTCACACTTGGCTTCCACTTCCAGGCGGTTTTTCCGTTCCTCCTTAATGGCATTGGCCAAACCAATCAGGAAGTCCGGCTCCGTGACCACCCGCTGTAAGGCTGCATCGGTCAGATAGCCCCCGTGCTTGCGGATGCTCGGCAATACTTCCTCGCATACCCAATCCTGAAACTTCTCCGCTTCGGGCAGTTTGCTGCGCATCACCAAGCGGTAAACATCTGCCTCAGTTATATACTTTGTGGGTAGCATAACTACTGTACCATACTGATTTTCAGAGGGGGTTGTTAAAACTACAACCCCCTTACAGTGTATGCGGACAGCCTGTGGGGCATCTGAATACCCCAATGCCTTTGCCACATCGTTCCCTTTGAACAACACTTTCCCATTCTCCGTTTCTACGGTGTTGATGCTCCCGAACTGTGGGTGGTTGAACACCTGAATTGCATGATCCTTGCTCATTGTTTTATATGTATATATTGGTTATTGAATCATCTTTTCCCTGCTTTCGGCTTAATCCCCTGTTGCCCGCCAACCGGCCTCCCGCCAACGGTTCATCGCCGCTATGGCTATTTGTGCCCGGCGGTCTTCAATGGTAGCTGAAGCGTCCAACAACTCAGCGACCTTGGTGGAGTTGGCCAATCGCACCAAGTAGCGCACCAAGGTTTCGTTCTTGCGGAGAATGTCCGCATGGATGCGCAGATATTGCTTTTTCCGTTCAGCGTTCGGCATATAGGCATCCTGCACGGATTTCACGGCACAGAGGTACAGGCGGTAGTGCTCCCTCCAGTGTTCCTGCCCGTTGCCGCTTCCCCCGGCTTCAGCTATACGGCGGATATTGCGTTCGAAGTTCTCCAAGGCGGAATTAATCTTGTCGCCTTCCGCCAGCCATGCCACATCCAAGGGCACGCCGCTACGGTCAGCCACATTCAAGGCCTCAATCCGGGCACGTTGGGTCATGGCGGAATCCAACGCCTCGGCATCGTCAACCTGGTTGTACAGGTTGATGCCCGCCGCCGTGCGGAATCCCAATTTGTTCTTTGCCGCCGCACTTTTCTGGTAAGAGTTATGCAACAACTGGTAATACAGGCTCGGTGTCAGCGACCCGGAACCGATTTCAGCCACCGTGATTTGGTTCATCTTGGCATCGTCGTGGTTGTAGGTCACGCTTTGGGCAAGTGTCTTGGGCGCAACTCCGAACAGAGCCGCTCCTATACCTATTATTATATATGGCCTCCGTTTCATCTCAATTTTCTCATATTTGGTTTCCCGCATCTTGTTTTCATGTCTATGCTTCCATTCCCTTTCATCGGTTATACGGGTTCAGCCCGCAATCCCTCCACCGCCGGAAAGCCTCGTTCGCTATCTGCGACTTGTCCTTGGCCAGATAAATGCTTTCTTTCCAATACCCCATGCGGAGTTGGATATACCGCCACGTTTCAAAGTAGGCTTTGTTCAAATGCCGCTCGATGTTGTCCAGTCCTTGGTTGATGCTTTCCAATACCAGCAGCAAGTCCGAGGTGGAGCAAGCCGCCGCACCGGTGGCATACAATACCAAGTCGCTCATCGAGCGGTAGAGTTGCTTGCCGTCTTCTGCAATCCTTTCCACGCACCTTAGGCTGATGCCGATAATCAGTGTGTCATGCAGTTCCATCCTGTTCCGCTCCACCACTTTTGTATAATAGTCATTTAGTAAATCCTTGTAGTCCCCGACTCGGTCGCTCACGCTATTGTAGGTGGAATACACGTTGAGCGAGGTACGCAGCGACTGGTAGAGGATGTCAATGACATCAAAAGCCCTTGTGTACTTGTCCAAATCCACGTTCAGTTCCTTGAAGTCCACCGCCGCTTCGCTGCTGTATTCGTGCAGGAGTTGGTTGCTCAGTTCCAGTGTCGAACGGGCCAGTAACAGGCTTCGCTGTTGTTTGTGGTCATTTATATAGGCTTCCACTGAAACGATGTCAAAGTTCCATTGTGCCGACATCTCCAACGAAAACGCCGTCACCATCATCAGAAGGATGATATGCCTGATATTTCTTATAGCCAGCTTCATTCCGTTTCCTCCTTATTTTCATCCGTTTCCTCGTATTTCCCGTTGTAATCCACCGAGTGCAGGCTGTTCGCCGCGCCACGCAACCATCTGCGTCGGCATTCCTCCACCAGAGTAAGCCTGCGTCCCCGTTCCTCGTTGACAAAAGGCGCGACGTCCTTCAGCACGTCGATGATGCCGAGCTTGTAGTTCATCATCTTCTCCAAGGCAACGAGGTCGGCGTAGATGTTTGTCAGCCGGGCTTCCACCTGACGGGCGATTTCCAGCCGGTCGGATGCCCACAGCAGGTGGTAGGTGTCCGTGGTCGTGTCTTCCTCCACCGGTTCCGATTTCACATATTCCGTGGTGATTTCACACGAAGGGTATTGCCGGGCAATCTCCGACAGGCGGTCATTGACCAACGTTGCCTTTTCCGACTCGCTCATGGCCGGATCAAGCTCGATGATGTCCACCACTTCCGTGTCCGAATACTCCGCCGTCAGTTCCCAACTTATCTGCATAATGGCGCGGTGTATCTTGATGCCGAGGAAATACTTGGGCTTGCGGGCGATTGAAAGTGTGGCCTTGAAGGTAATTGTGCCGTTGATGTTCGGCGCAGTGGCTTCCCGCAGGTAGCTGTATCCGCTCCACCTGCCGTCACCCTGCCACGTCAGGCTATAGGCGTTCTTGCACTCCTGCATAATGGCGGGGATGCGGTAATAGTCATCCGTAGGCACGTCGTTCTCCGCCGCCGCTTCCTCCTTGGCTTGCGCCAGCTCCTCCTGCTTCTTCCGGATAGAGGACAGGTCGGATTCCAGCCGGGTGATTTCATCTTTGTTGCGGTTGTACTGTTGCCGCAAGGAGGCTGCTTCTTCCACCGTGGCCGATGCGATTTGTTTCACCAACTCGGCGTTCTCGGCTTCCAAGGCATCTATCTGCGACTGCAAGGCCGCCGCTTCCGCATTGTATTCGTTTTCCAGTTCGTCCAGACCGGACAAATCCGGTTCGTCATCCCCGGACACGGTAGTCTGCATGGCGCAGTCCTTGGAGTGGCTGTTCAGACTACCGCCGCAGGTGCGGCACTTGTATTGGGTGCTTCCGCTGCCCAATGTCACCCCGTCATGGCAGGTCACGCTGACGATCACGCTCTCGCAACCTTGTAGCCTAGCTTCGTCCGTGGCCTGGTAATAGTGCTTGGCATCGTAGCCGATAACATACACATGGCCCTCCTCGTTGTCGTTGAACTCCGACAATCGGGCGTTAAGTTGCGCCTTGAAGGTATTCAAATCCATCTTGTAGGAATCGAACACGTCTTCATACACCACTTCCTCGTGGTTCCAGCTTCTGGTTACTTTTATGCTGTAAGCGTATGCCTTCTGTATCAGTTTGCTGCCCCGGTTGATGTTGTAAGCGGAGCGATAATAGCTGATGCCGTAGGTATAGCCGTCATTCGCCCGGTTCATCTGCTCCACCTGCGCCCTCGACCAGCCGGCATACCGTTCCGAATTGCTGAGTATCTGCTCGGTCTGTGCGTTGTTAGGATAGAAGCCGGCATCGGAAGTGTTGAAGCGCGTCCACTCTCCGCCGTAAATTATGCTGTTGTCGTCCGTGGGCGGCGTATAGTCGCACAGGGTTTCCGTGCCGGCATCCCTGCGGTAAATGTACCACCGTTGGGTGTAGTATTGCCCGGCCGCTTCTTTCAGGTAGTCGCTTATCCACGAAGTCAGGTTGTAGTTGCCGGTCTGGAACAGGCTGGCCACTCCCTCCGGTTCTCCGACCATCGAGAGCAGCGTATTGCCCACGGAATGTTCCATTTGTCCGTACAGGTCGTAAGCATTCCCGGCCACTCGTGCAATGTCGCTTATCTTCCCGTTCAGCAGGTCATGAAAACTGCTCCCGCCCAGAATGGCATCAGAAAAATTGTCCGCCCCGGCCTGAGCCAGTCCCACCCCCATGTTATACAGGTTGTCAATGTCCGTTTCCAGGTTTTCCTTGGTGAAATTGTGCCGGATATTGCCCAGATCGTCGAAGAAGGCATCCCAGTCGATGCCGCCGCTTTCCGACAGTTTGAACAATGGGGCAAACTGCGGGGCGATTTCCAGGAACACTACGTCCCGGAACGACAATGTGCCGTTCGTCACCACCGATTCAAATTGCATACAGAGGGCCTTTACCTCGGCGCAGACTTTCATCAGGTAACTGCCCCAGTACAAGGCTGTCTGCGGGGAATGGAGCATCTGGCCTGCCACCGTCCAGATCTTCGGCATGATTTTCGCACTTACGAGGTTATAGATGCGGCGGTAATAGTAGTTCTCCGTACCGTCGCTCCAAATACACAGTTCCGTCAATGCCTTACGGTCGAGGTATTTTGACAGGAAGATACCCGCCGCAGCCACTTCCGCCGCGTTGTATTTGTCGAGTATGTCCTTCACCTGCTCGGTATAATAGGCTTCCGTGGCCGTTTCCGTGGCATAGGCTGCCGCCATCGCCGCCACGGTCTTCTTGTCGTAGTTGACACGCACGTACTGTGCTTCCGCCAAAAGGACGGAAGCACAGGCGCATACCAATAGGACAAGAAGTCTTTTCATAGATTATCAGGGCTTGATGTTTGTATTGTTCGGGTTGTTGCCCGGATTTTCATTCTTCCCTGTTTTCATGTCCCGGTCAAGGCAAAGCGAATACTCCCCGGAACACCATTGCTGGTCGGGGGCTTTGTAGGTGATGTAGCCGCGTTCCTGCAATTCCTCACTGGCAGTCAACACTCCCTTTACGCTGAATCCCCTTACTTTGCACAGCAGGCTGGCAGGATGCACATAGAACACGTCAGGTTTCTTCTCGTTCTCCCACACATAAATGAGGTAGAAGAACAACACGGTGGCCTCTTTCGAGAAGTTGCTGATTTCGTTGGCCTTCCAAAAGTCGTGGATGAATTTTTCTGCTTCCATAATGTCGATTATTTGTAGATGATTATTGTGTGATTACTGAATGGTTTTCCGACGGTTCCGTTCCAGATGCAGCACACGGCCTGCCTTGTTCACCTCCTGGGCGAACGCCAAGGACTTGTCGATGCCCGAAAGTTGCCAATCACGGCAATAGGCTTCAATGGCCTCCTGATGGCTGCATCCCAATTCCCGCTTGTAAAGTTTCAGGGCTTCCTTTTCAGCCCGCTCCGTAGTGTAGGTCATGTAGCATTCCCTCGGTTCTTCCACGCCGTACACCTCACTGGCCGTGCCACGACGTATGAACACCTCCCGGAAGAAACTGCGTCCGTCTTTGTTCTCCAAGCGGTTGATGGTGAATATCTTCTTGCATTCCACATCAGTCAGGCCGAGTATCGCCTTGATGCCGTCGAAACGCTCCTTGAACTTGCTTTGGTCGAGCAGCATCACCACATCGGAGTTGTTGATGATGGCCTCCTTCACGATTTCCGACCCGATGATGTCCTGTATCTCCTGCGTCACCACGCCAACGCTTGCCCAGAACTTGCGGGCGGTCTTGTACATGAACTTGATGTACTCGGCCATCAGCGGAGAGGCGATGGCTTTCCACGCTTCCTCAATCACCAAGACTTTGCGGTTCTTTTTCAGGCGCATTTTTTGCAGAAATACGTCCATGATGATGAGCGTCACGATGGGGAAAAGCAGCGGGTCATCTTTTATCGCATCGATTTCGAAGACAATGAAAGTTTCATCGAACAGGGTGCCGTCCATTTCCTCGTTCAGCGTCTTTTCGTGGTTGCCGCCTCGGTAAAAGTCCTTCATCATGTAGCGGTAGGTGGAGAGGTCGATACCCGCAAGGTTGTTCTCGTGGCAGATGTCGGGAATGCGCTGCACGGAGTATTCATAGAACGTGTTGAACGAAAGACCCTCCACCTTCAGCTCCTTACGGCGGCGTTCTATCTCGTCGATCTCCCTTTCGATGCGGGCCAGCCGTTCCTCTTCCGTTTCCCTGCCATCACGAGAGTTGTTGCGGTCGTCCACCAGCAGGCTCTTACGCAGGTCTTCCCGCTGGGGAGGGGTGAAGCCGTCAAAACCGTTGAAATAAACGTCATAGTATTCGGTGATTACTTGGTCGATGAGCCTGTCCTCCGTCTTGCTGACCGTGCCCTGGGAGCCTTTCCATATCAGTAGCACAAGGTTTTTCAGGAAACCGGTCTTTTCCACATTCAGTTCTTGGCGATTGATGCGGAAAGGGTTCATGGTGATAGGCTTCTCCTCCGTATAACTGATGTACTTGCCGTTCAGGTATTCGCACAGTCCCTCGTATGAGTTACCCGTATCGACCATCACCACGTCCGTATTTTGTTCGTGCAGCTGGCGCACCACGCTGTTCATGTGGAATACATATGAGAGAGTATTTATAGTTGATTATCAGCGATATAAGAAAATATCGGTACAAAAATAATCGCTGTAAGAAACA
>NZ_JACJJL010000034.1 GCF_016899955.1 Marseilla massiliensis
AGGACTCGGGCACTCAAATCTACACAAAAAAAATCTATAACAATAGGTGAACTAAGTGGTCAATACTATTTTGGCCAGAAGGGTCAATCATATTGTAGCCAAAGGGGACAGTCCTGCTTGGCAAAAAGGGTCAAAGTCGCGTGGCTTTTCCAATAAGCAAAGTGCCGCGATTGAGCCCGGCATACAGCTCAATCACGGCACTCGTTTTTCCGGGCCCATCCGGCCTCAACACAACTCATCTTGCCACAATGAAAGCACTCTGGTATGGCTCAAGATGCAGTTGCACCGTCTTTCCCGCAGTCATGCTTGCCTTTTTGCGCTCCACCGTATAAGGGTTCCATATCTCAGCCGTGCCAAATTTTGTACGCAGGGTCACGGGCGCATCATAGTCGTTGCTGCTATGGTTGTAAACGAAATATATGTCGGCCCCATCGGCCTGGCGATGGTAGAAGCAAACCTTGTCATCAGGTTTGTCGGCACTACGCAGCGCAAGGTCAGGCCCGATGCCATGCCGGCGCAGCCCTTCGGCCACGGTCTCCCCACGGTTGCACCATATCACAGGCACACCGCCACGCTCCAGCTGCTCTATCTTGCGCTGCGCCTCGGCAGATACGAACGTGCGGTCCTGGATTACAAGTGCCTTGTAACGCATTCCGCCACTTACGGCCAGCCTGCCCTGTGCCGTGTCCTGCGATGCAACCGAGAAGCGGTGCATCAGAGCGTCATACGTGCAGACATCAAAGTTGTAGCCCTCTGGCACGATGGGCAGTTTATACGCCATTGTCTTTAGCGGCAAGTCCTCGCCCAGGTATATGCACAGGTCTACCACCGGCCTGCCCTCACGCAACAGCTGTGAGCAGCGTGCCTGGTAGTTCCAAAACTTGCCTGACGTGGCCCAATTGGGGTTTAGGCGGTGGAAGATGTACGGATGCTTGCTGTTGTCGTCGTCATATTTACGGTCGAGCCAAGGCTGATATGAAGATGCGCAAACCACAAACTCGTTTGTCCCCTTGCAGTAGGCAAGGTTGGCTATGCGCAGCAACTCGTCCCAAGTAGAACGGTAAGGTGAGTCTGTGAAAGCCTCGGCCGACGCAATGGCGTGGCCATAAAGGTGGGCGGCCGACGCCGCATCAAGGCAATCATAGTTGCCGTTTGCCTGATAAGCCCAAAACTCTCCCTGAGGCTTGTCTACACGACCGCGGCACGATATGTTGTCGGCGTCGATGTTGAGCATGGCCTGCGACGTGAAGTTCACGCCATCCTCATGGCACAGGCGGGCAAAGGTGGAATAAAACTCACTGCTGATTGTCGACGCTATGGCCTTGCGGAAGTCGAGCAACATACGCTCCGTCTTGTCCCTGTCGCCCACGATGTACCCGGCAAGGGCGGGCAGCCACGTGGTTATGTCATACCCGTTGATACGGCTGAACCGTTTCTCGAAGCCTTCCGCCCAGTTCTGTATGCCGGCCTCATGGCTGTCCATGGCCATTCCGTCGGGTTTGCAGCCAATGGCCGACAGGGTATCGCAGATGGCACCGAAGTAATGGTCATAATGAACCCGTGCAGCCTCGGCCGACATCACGCTGGCCTCCAGGCCAAGCAGGTTTTTGCGCCCGTGCTTGGTGCGCCCGCCCGTAGGCACATGGCCAAAGCGCATTATGTGCCACGTGCCCGGCTCAAGTGTCAGCGTGACGGTACCGTCGGGCCCCACCACCCCCGACACGTCGCTCACCGTTGCGGGGTCTACGGCCCCTGTGTCTTCCCCCTCTTCGTGCGGGTAATACACCTCTGTGCGCAAACCGGCCTTCACCTGCCAGTTGTCTATGCGGTCGCGCGCAGACAGGCGCACGTTCTCTATCTGCAGCTTGTTCAGCTTGCCTTCGCTGTCCATCCAGTCGTGCAGCCTCACCCTGAAGTAGCGTCCGCTTACAGATGGGAAGCTCACGGTGCGCTCCTTGCTCTTGTGCCCTATCACATTTTCTACGGCAGGCAACTGCGCGGCCCGCTCCCATGTCCTGCCGTCGGCACTGTATTCGAGGTCACCTATAGGCGGCAGGTCAACAAACCCAGCCCCGAAATAACGCTCCCGGGGTCTGCCCGGAATGTTCATCGAGCCCGTAGAGCCCTTGCCGCGAGGGTTGGTGGCATAGCTTATCGCGGCTATGCTCAAAGTGCGCCCGGCATCGTAGCTTATTGTCAGCGGGCGGTTGTCCTCGGCAGTGAGCCTGCGCGGCTCTATGCAGATGTCTTTCAATGACTCCTTGTCGGGAAACATCACAGTGGCAATGTCCGAGAAGCCCTTACCCGGATATGCCAGGCGCAACGTCACGCTCTGCCGCTCTACCACCGTGACCACCGTATCGACCATGGCGGTCTTACGCATGCCAAGCTCCGGCGTTATCCACGGGCCGCCCGACACGTAGCCGTTGCTTGCGGCCACTTCAAACGTAAGGCCCAACTGACGGGCCTTGCGGGCTGCATGTTTCAGCATGCGCCACCACTCTGGAGACATGGACGGGAACGCCCCGGCCGCATCGCCGTGAACCTGGTCATAGAAAACCACGCCACCGACACCCTTCTCCTTGAATGCCTCAAGGTCGGCGTCGATGCCCTCTTCCGTTGTCTCTGTCTCGCCATGAAACCACCAAACCTTGGTGCGGGCCTCGTCGGAAGGACTGGCAAACCGTTGCCACAAGGCGTCGTCGGCCGCCACCGATGCCATGGTTGCCATGGCCATTAACGTAGTCAATAGTCTTTTTTTCATTTTCATTATGTATAAGATGTTTTGCAATTACTCTATATTCGGGCAAGCAACTTGCCGGGCACATTGAGCTGTGGCAGACCGACAAAAGCCTGCGCCGGCCACACCGGGCCACGGCACCTAAGGTCATGGCCGCTGCTGCCATGCCCACAAGCCCATGACGGCAGCAAGGGAGCCTGCCGCCGGTTGACAACCGTAACTACTTGAAAAAACGCATTCATCCATGTTTTATTATGCAATTCAAAAAAAGTAAAAACGCAAGCAGCAGAATATCTCACGCCACCGACAAGCATCACCCTTGGCAGTGCCTGCCATTGCCTCAGGCACGAAACAGCCGTTAACATTTTTATGTTAATGGCCCTAACAGCGCCATGCGCTCGCAACCGACTGGCAGGCAGCACATTGCAAAGCCAGCCATGCGAGCATGCAACCAACACCGTTTCAGGCGCCGAAACAGCCTGTCCTGCAGTGCCGAAAGAGCAGTTTTGGAAGGCCAAACGGCAGGAGCGCCAAACCAACGACGCCCTTGCCTGCGCCGGTTGCATATTTGCAAGCAGGCCTGGATGCCGGCATCCGCCAACCGTCGGGCACCCACCATAAGCCACCGGCAGTTTAACCACAACAAGCAACCGCCCCGTCATTCTGTAACCAACGTTGCACTTGCCGACTTCAAACCGTCGCACCTTGCAGTGACCCTCACCTTTCCGGGCTTACGCGCAGAGCGCACAATGGCCATGGCGAACCCCTCGTAAAGCGCTTTGCTGTTGCCACAGAACAGCTCATCCGACGAATGGTCGCCGTTGTCAACGGCAATCAGGCGCGCAGCCCCCTCAACTTCAAAACTAACCCTACCTACAGCCGTAGGCACTACCCTACCTTTACGGTCGACGGCATACACCCTGACATACTGCAAGTCCATGCCGTCACCTTTCCATCCAGTGTTTTCAGCGACCATCTTCAAGCTTACCGGCTCACCCGCCGTCTCAATACGGTGGCGCGCTACCGGCTTTCCGTCTTTCCTTGCCACAGCCTCAATGGCACCGGGAACATATTCAACACCTTTCCAAGTTATTATGTTCGGCTTGCGCTTGTTGTCGTTACGCTTTGTTCCGAGGCTGTTGCCGTTGACAAACAACTCCACTTCGTCTCCGTTTGTATAAACGTTCACCGTATATTTCTTGCCCGGCTCTCTGTTCCAGTGGCTCGTTACGCGGGTCTGCCCCACTGTTATGTCGTTCCACAATAGCGTGTCAACCTTGCCTGCTATGCCTATATGCACCAACGGCTCCTCGGGCTCAAAGATGCTTTTCATAAGGTATGCCTGCGAGTTTGGCTCCAACGAATGGCGGAAAAACGAATAGTCCCAACCCTTCTTGGGCCAGATGTTAGACTCTCCCCAATACTCTATCGCCCCCCAGTAGGCCAGCCCCACCATCTTGTCGCGATTCATTCCGAAGTAAGGTGCCGACAGTTCGTTTGTCGTGGCTTCACTCTGATAAACAATCATGCCGGGAGCTTTCTCCAGATATTTGCCATAGTCTTCCCAGCAATAGTTGAAGCTGGCAACCTCGGTCTTGGTGGCCAGTTCGGGCGGGACGATGTTCTGCTCCATCCTAAACTCCTTGCTATGTTTCACAATGCCGTTGGCCCTGGCCGGATACATGGCCACGGTGGTCTTGCGCGTAGGGTCAAAACGCTTTACGAGGGTGTTCATTATGTTGTAAGCCGTAACGCCCCAGTCGCGCGTGGGAAATCCGCACCGCTCTTCCTGAAACTGAAGTTCGTTGCCAAGGCTCCACATGATGACACACGGATGGTTGCGGTCGCGCTTCACCCACTCTATCACATTCTCCCACCAGATGGATGTCCACGGCCGCCGGCCGGCCCAGGCAATGGTGTTACTCCACTTGTCGTACAGCTCGTCGACCACCAAAATGCCTTTCTCGTCGGCCAGACGCAAAAACGATTCGCTGTAGGGATTGTGGCTGGTGCGTATGTGGTTGAAGCCAAACTCCTTCAACCTGTCCATCATCCGCGCTATGCTTGTCTCATAGGCAGCCACTCCCACTGCACCGTAATCTTGGTGGCAGGCCACCCCCTTCAGGAATATCTTCTTGCCGTTGAGCTTCAGGCCGAAGTCATTTGAAAACTCAATGGTGCGTATCCCGAACCGTTGGCTTACCTTGTCTACGGTCTTCCCGTCGAGCACCAACGCCACTTCGGCCGTATAAAGGTCGGGCTTTTCAGTCCACCACAGGCGCGGATTGGCTATTGACAACTGCGGCAGGCCAACCTCTACCGTAGGCTGTTTGCTGTCTTTGGGCGCGGCCACCTCTGACCGGCCCACCACCTGACCGTCTGGCGAGAGTATTGTCGCCTTGACGACAAGGTCGCATTTCTTGTTTCTTATGCCCTCCACCTCAACCTGCACATCTACCGTTGCCCTCTGCTCCGACACTTCAGGCGTGGTGACATAAATGCCATGGCGGGCCACCGATACGGGGTTCTTGACCACAAGGTGCACATCGCGATAAAGCCCCCCTCCCGTATACCATCGCGAATCGGAGGCCTCGCCTGTGGAACAGTGCACTGCCAGCACATTGAGCGTGTCGTACTTAATCAGCCCGCTGACGTCGGCCTCAAAGCCAAGATAACCATAGTCCGTACCGCCCACTTTAGTTCCATTGAGGTAAGCGTCGCCGTGCAGCATGATACCTTCGAAGTCAAGGAGGACACGCTTGCCCTTCCAATCGCCACTTGCGGCAAAAGTCTTGCGATACCAAGCCGTGGCCATATCCTTGAACCCGCGCGAGCGGCTCGCCTTCTCGTTCCACGGCATCTCTATCTGGAAGTCGTGTGGCAAGTCAAGGCTGCGCCAGGAAGAATCGTCGTAGGCAGCGGCCTGTGCACCGTCGGTCTCGCCGAGCTTGAATTTCCAGTCGAAGTTCATCAGCATCGACATCCTTTCGCCCTCGGCCATAACCGACGCCGAAAGCATAAGCCCGGCCAAAACCATTAAGCATTTGTTTCTATTCATAGTCGTTAAGTTGTTTTATCATTATAAAAATAGCATTTTACGTCATCTGCCACCGTCAGCTTGAAGTGCAACACAGCCGGCATGATGCAGCCCGATGATATAAGTAGCTGTTCAAAATTAACCGATACAATAGACCTTGCAGGTGTCCTCTATATCTTTGCCACCATCTTGTGTGCTCTTTCGGGCCGCATACCAAAGTCTCATCGGCCGCGTAGCCCGCTACGCTCTCTCTTCGGACTTTGGCATGCATCTCCGAAATAGCGCACAATTTGATGGCAATTAATTTTGAACACCTACTTATAAACGCATTTGAAACACAAAATTGCATGGCTGAAATCATTCTGAACAGACAACCGGCATTGACCTCACCAAGCTACAGGACATGCTGTCAAATCTCCTGCCATTGACCATCACGCCGAGCATCATCATCCCACTGCACCCGTCGATTGTGGCCGAAGGGTCGGAGGCTTCGACATCGGCATCCTTCAGTGTGAACGACTCTGTGTCGCGCATGAACATAAACTGGCCGCATCTGGCCTTCACCCGGCTCAACAGCACGTTGCGCAACGGTTGTTCGGGCAAGCCTACCGCCTTGACCAGCTGCGCGCAACTGTCTATCCTAACGTTGTCAACGACAATGGTGTTGAAGTCGGGCGTGGCCTCGGTTATCTCCCTCACCGGATAGCGCCGGGCCAAATCGCCGCCCCACTTCATCGAACCGAGCATGTCGCAATAGAATGCCGCCCCCGTGACACGGGCCCGCACACGCTCAACAGTGACGTTGCTCACGCCCCCGCCCCTTGTCCGAAGCGTCTTGAAGCGAAAAGCCTGTTCGGTGCCGTCGAACACACAGTCGTGGCAGTAAACGTTACGCACACCTCCGGCCACCTCGGTTCCGCACACTATGCCGCCGGCACCGCGCAGGGCAAGGCATTTCCTCACAACAACATTTTCTGTGGGCCGGCCAACGCGCAGGCCGTCGACACCACGCCCCGACTTCATGGTATAGCAGTCGTCTTGGCAATCGAGCGAGCAGTATTCTATGAGCACGTTTCTTGACGACTCCACGTCTATGCCGTCGGTGCGCCCGTGTCCGTAAGAGCTTACGGTGACACCGCGTATGATTACGTTCTCGCAGTACTGCGGAACGACGTTCCAATAAAGCCCCCGCTCAAGGGTAACGCCCTCTATCAGCACGTTGCGGCAGTTTATCGGGGCTATGGTCTTGGGCAGGAACACCTCGCCGCCATTGTTCTCTCCGTCGAACACCCGCTCCGGCAAAGGCATCTCACCATTGCGGCAGATGGCCTCTATGTTCAGAGCCTTGGCACTGTTGTTGGCAAAAATCTCACAGTCGGTTGACGGCCCGATTATCTTTCCGCCGCCAGTGACCGCTATGTTCTCGGCATTGTTGGCATAGATGAACGCTCCGAGCGAGTATATCTCTATGCCCTCGTCGCGAGTGAAGACCACCGGGAGATAGTCGCGTATGAGCCCGCTAAACCTCAGCACAGCCCCTTCGGGAATGTTCAGGCAAACGTTGCTCTTCAGCTCGATGCGCCCAGTGAGCCATTCGCCGGCGGGGATGACCACCGTTCCGCCCCCATCCAGACTCATCTTGTCGATGGCTTCCTGTATGATGCATGTATTTGTTTTTCCTTTTTTCAGTGAGACAACTACCTTGCGGTCGGGGAACTCGGGCCGCCGGAGCTGCGGCATGGCAAAGGGAGCCGCCACCGCTTCCATCTCTTCGGGCATGGCGCCGGGGCCGACGTCGGCACGCGATGGCACAGCATAATCTTCGATACGCCACTCGTCTACCCAATGGATTACGGGCTTGCCGTCGGCATCAAACGTTACCGGCAGGAACACATAGCGCGAACCAGCGGTTGTGTCCCACTTGGTGCGCTTCATGCCAGTCTTGTCTTTTGTTTTCGGTTGTGTGAAATCGCGTTCAAACGGCTTGCGCCCCTTGTAGCGTCGCTCGTAGTCGCGGGCTATGCGCACAGGTATGTCGGTGCCGGCAAGCGCAGGCAACCATCGGTCGGCAAGGGCCACATAAAGACCTGTTCCGGGAATCCTGACCACCGACGATATCTGTGAGCCAAACGAATCACTGTACTTATCGCCAACGTGGGGGCAGCCCAAGTCGGTGTATTCGCCATGGTATGAGTCGAACACACACACCCTCGACGGGTTGGGCACATAGCCGGTGGTGCCGCTTGTGAACATATAGTGGCGTCCGTTGCGCACGAAATGGGCCGGGGCCTCGCGCGTATAGGGTGGCAGCAAACCCACGAAGTGCTCGGAATAGTTGCCGTTGGTGCCAAGAAAATCGTCGGTTAGCTCTGCACAAACCATCTCCCAGTGTGGCCGCTCAAACCAGACATAAGCCTTGCCGCTGACTTCATCTACATACATATCGAAGTCGCCGACACCGAAACCCTCAGGCTTGAAGCTCCTGACCAGCGTGTATGGCCCCTCAAAACGGTCGGCCTGCATTATGACAAAGTAGCCGTCGG
The DNA here is from genome assembly GCF_016899955.1 of Marseilla massiliensis. GTDB lineage: Bacteria > Bacteroidota > Bacteroidia > Bacteroidales > Bacteroidaceae > Prevotella > Prevotella intestinigallinarum. The sequence goes on from NZ_JACJJL010000034.1 coordinate 8,321, forward strand.
TATCCATCGACTTTATCCAGCACACCCACTTGCCTGTCTTCCGGTTGTAGATGATGTGCGGGCGGTCAAGAGTCTGCGAATAATGGAGTGGCGAAAGCGGATTGACAGTATCTGGCTTTATGATAAGCCCCAGGTCTTCCCAATTGTAGAAGTCGGTGGAACGGTATGCCCTGATGCCCCATGTCCACACGTTGGAGCCCAGAGTTGTCTTCTCCTTGTTCTCACCATACCAGTAGTAAACACCGTCTTTGACCAATATCTGAGGTGCATGTGCCTGTATGGGCTTGCCGTCGGTGTCGAGCCACAGTTGCCCGGGCCTGACACTATTATACGCCTGTGCGCCAACGGGCAAAAGCCCAACCACAGACAACATAATGAAAAAAGCCAATCTTACCATCACCAATTCGGGTTTTGTTTTAGGTTTGGGTTCTTAAGTATCTCTGTCTGCGGTATTGGGAACAAGTACATCTTGTCGTCCCACTGCCGGTTCACCTTGTTCCTGGCGTATGTCACGGTGCCGTCGGCAGCTGTGGTGAGCTTCATCTCCGTTATACTTGTGAAGTGCTTGTCGGCCTCTTTCCAGCGGCGCACATCCCAAAAGCGATGGCCCTCGAAGGCAAGTTCTACCATGCGCTCGTTTTTGTAACGTTCCCAGAATGCGCCGGGGTCCGTGTCTGTTATGTCGCCCACACCGGCACGCCTGCGCGTCATGTTAACGGCCTCGAGGGCAGACACGGGCAAATCGGGAGTCGTTGCCGACACACTGCCGGTGTATCGGAACATGGCCTCGGCATAGTTGAGCCAGAACTCACCCACCCGGAACGTCAGCCAAGTGTGAGTGGCATCCTTCATCGTACTGTTGCTTGCCAGCGAAATGCTGCCATTGCACAGCTTCTTGAGATAATATCCAGTAGGAGTGGCGCCCTCAAGCGGCTCACCGTTAGCCCCGCCATAATAGGTCTGGAGGGCCTTCGACTGGTACGACGGCCATACGTCGCCATTGGTTGCCACCGTAGCAGCAAGGCGCGGGTCGCGGTTGGCATACGGGTTGGCCGGGTCGTAGCCCGACGCCGGGTCTCCGATTGGCTTGCCGTTTATCATGTCGTAAGCGTCGACGAGGGTCTGGGTTGGACAGTTTCCGCCAGCACCTCCCTCAATGCCGGCAGGATAGTTGTAGCCCTCGACAAGATGGTCGCCTGCCGATGAAGATGAATATCTGCGCCCGAAGATTATCTCCTTGACAATAGCCTGAGTGTTGTAAGACCGTGAATTCCACAAGTCTCTGTAGTTGGCGGTAAGCCCCTTGCCCCGCTCCTCGCAGGCATCGAGCAGTTGTTTTGTGTAGAGTGCAGCCGCATGGTAGCGCCCGTTGTCGCCCGATGGATTGAACAGCGGACTGGCCCAATACAGAGCAGCACGCGCCTTCAAGGCCATGACGGCCAGGCGGTCGGCGCGCCCGGTCTCCTCTGTGTCAAGCGCGTATTCACCCAAGTCGGAATAATCGGCAACTATCGAGTCCTGTATGGCATCACACTCACCTATTATAAATGCAAAGATGCTGTCTGAGGAGGCACGGGCCAGGCTGTTGACTTCATTGGGAGACATCACGCAATCGATGAGTGGCACCCCTCCATAGGTCTTAACGAGGTTGAAATAAAAGTAAGCACGCATGAAACGGGCCTCATACCTGTAGTTTTCATAGCGGTGCATCTGGGCCCGATAATCGGGGTTGTACTTAAGTTCATCAAACGTCTCGCCTTGAAACTTATCCAGAAATTCGTTGGCCGTTGCTATGCCTTGGTACATCTTGACCCATGCCGACGGCAGGTCTTCCTTAGCATTTGATGGGCTCCACGCCCCGTTGTAGAAGTCCTCAATGCCGTTGCCCATCTTGCTATACTCGCTCTCGTCTGAAGCCGAGGCAAGCATGGCACCCGAAGAAAAGTTGCCGAAGTCGTAGTCAACATAGTTGTAGAGGGTAGTCATGAAACCGCCCACGTTCCCGAAGTTCTTTACAATATAGTCTCTGTCGTATATGTTATATTCCTTGTAGTCCATCCTGTCGCTGCACGACGAGAGGAAGGTAAAGGAAGAAACGGTGGAAAGGCAAAGAGCCACAGCCCAACCTTTCCGGCTTATGCATAGCTTCATAATCGAATAATTTATTATTTTCGTATCTAAAGATCAATCCAACTGCCCTCGCATTGCGTCAGAACGTAACGCTCAATCCAAGGGCCACACTCTTGTAAACCGGGTAAATGCCCAACGCCTCCGGATCGTTTTCCTCGATGCTGTCTATGCTGAAAAGGTCTGTCCCGCGAACGTACAGCTTGGCACCGTTCACAATCTTTGTGACCTTCAATACCGACTGAGGCAGGTTGTAATAAACTTCGAGGTCGCGGAGTTTAAAGAACGAGCGGTCTTCGAGCCAAAGCGTAGAGTTGCGATAGTTGTTGGCGTTGCTTTGACTGCTAAGCCTCGGAAACCTGGAGTCTTTGTTGTCGGGCGTCCACCGGTTGTCATAAGCATACTGCGAAATGTTGGTGTTGTCGATGAGCGGCCAGTACATGCTCTTGGTATTAAGGTTGGCAGTATAGCGACCTACACCTTGAAACAGGGCGTAAAGGCCTATGCCCTTATACTCAACACCCAGGCGGATGTTGTAGAACACACCCGGCACCGTGCCATTATTGCCTATGGCAATGGCATCATTGGCGTCTATCTTATTGTCGCCATTAACATCTCGATACTTTATGTCGCCAGGTCTTACCGTAGAAAATGTCTGTGTGGGGCTGGAGGCAATGTCGGCCTCATCGGCAAAGAAGCCTATGGCCTCGAGTCCGTAAATCTGTCCGACAGCATGGCCCGTCTGCACAAGATTTGGATAAAGGCGCGGCTCTTCGAGCTGTTCTTTTATTTCATTGTGTGTAAGAGTCAGGTTACAGCCCAAGTTAAACGCCACAGGGCCAAACTCTTTTTGGTAATCAAGTCCCAGCTCCAGTCCGCGGCTGTCCACTATGCCCGCGTTCTCATAAGGGGCAACCATTCCTATGGCCGTTGAATACTTGCCTGCAGACGAGACCCATATGTCTGTGCGATGCTGCATGTAGAGGTCGAGGGTGACATCAAGAGAGCCAAAGAGCCTGGCATCCATTCCAACATTATATTTGTATGCCTTCTCATGACCGGGGTTGACCGTTGCCAACTGCCCCAGACCGGTGGAAGTAAAGCCGGTGTTCCAGCCGCTGTCGAATGGATAAGTTGCACCTGTCATGGTGTATTGCTGCTCATAATACGACCACACATTGTCGCCCGGAAGATAATCGGCGTTGATAATACCGGCCGAAGCACGTAACTTCAGAAAGTCCACCCAGACAACATCCTTCATGAAATCTTCGCGAGAAACGATCCATGCGGCAGAAACTGTTGGCGAGAAATTCCATTTAGAACCGGGAGCAAGGCGGCTGCTGCCACTCTCAACCAAGGCAATGTCTGCAAAGTAGCGCTGTCTGTAACCATAGTGTGCCCACAATGAAACATCCTGACGATATATTGTGTTGTTCACTCCCTCGGGATCCTCGTATTCATACGCCCATTTCAACTGTGTGTAAAGGCTGTGGTCGCCAAACTCACGCATGAACTTAAGCCCTCCGTCGAAATGAAACCGGCGGCTGTAAGTTTCGACACCGGCCTCATCACCCATCGGACTGTCAACACCATACGTCTGTTCGGTGCTTGTGGGCTCGGCGGCGGCATCAGGCCAGTTTGGCACAACAACACTGTATACGTAGGTCTTTGAATGGTCTTCAAATATGTTTGCCGTGTTGTCATAGCCTGTACGAACAAACGCCCCGAGCCCCTTGAGCCAACTGCCGAGGTCTTGACAGATGGAAATATCAGCATAGAGTGAGCGGGAATGATTCTTGTAATAAGCCGCCCCCGACGACTGGGCAACGGGATTAAGCGTTCCCGCCCATGTATTGCTGCCGCCCCAAGTTCCGCCGGAACTCTTTACCGGGAATGCAGACGCGGGCAATGTGTAAACCATATCCCACAGGTCTGCCTGATTGCCAGGGCCGGATTCTTCGGCCAAGACTCCGAGCAGATTGACTTTGACGAGAGTGGTTGGGGTAAGCTTTATGTCCATGTTCATGCGCATATTGCCCTTAACATACTTGTCCTGAGTGGAATACCCGTCGTTGTTGTCATGGTTCCTAACGAATCCCTTGTCGGTAATGAGGTCTACCATGGCGTAATACAAGAACTTGTCTGTACCACCCTGAAACTGCAGATTATACTTGTTGGTCATTGCACGGTCGCGAAATGTCTCGTCAACCCAGTTTACATTGGGATAGAGATATGGGTAAGTGCCATCGCGCAAAGCGTCAAGCTCATTGCTGTTATAACGCGAACTGAGTCCGTCGTTAGCCCGGGCCTCGTTGATTGCCTTGCCGTATGTATAGGCATCGACAAACTTTGGCTTATTGATGATGCTGTTGAACAGATGGTCGTAAGTAAACTTGATGCTTCGCGAGTTTGATTTTCCGCGCTTTGTCGTGACAAGCACCGCGCCGTTGACACCCTTATAGCCATAAAGAGCCACTGCAGCCGCATCCTTGAGCACGCTCACCGAAGCCACCTCCTCGGGTGTGATGGTGGTTATGTCGCGCTCAATACCGTCAACGAGTATCAATGGCGAGTCGTTGCCATTGAGCGTTTGCAGGCCTCTGACGTAGAACGTTGGGTTCTGCGTGGCATAGCTTCCGCTCCCCAGAAGGGATATAAGGCCGTTGCCTTGGCCAATTATGCTGTTGCCGATGTTCTTTGCACTGCGTCTGTCTGTATCACGCTCGGTAATGACGGAGACTGCCGCCGTCGACTCTTCACGCGTCAGCACCACTTCAGCCCCCACATCTACAGGCTGCCCGACAAACGATTCGACCACCGTGGAGTCGTTCTGCGCCGATGCAGGAGCTGCCATCCCTGCAAGCAATGTGAATATGATGGAATATCTTTGATTCATGTTTCGTTATTATTAATATGATGTTCTGCAATAAACGGTTTACCATCCCGGATTCTGTACAAGGCCATACCCCTTGTTGACTTCTGTGATAGGAAAGGGCTGCAGATACCATTTTGTGTCAAAACCCTTGTTCCACCATACACGCGAACCGGTTGTTATCTCGAACCGTTCGAACTCAAAGTGCGACGGCTCGTAATACATTGGATGATCAGGATTATCCCTTACGCTCCGTGTATCGTAGTACTTGTTGTACCACTGCTCCTCATTACGCTGCCAATTCCCGTCGCTGTCTTTCTTCAGCCAGTAGATACGCAAGCCATGGAGAGGTTTCTCAAAATCGGCCGCACGCTTATAACGTATCAAGTCAAAGTATCGCGCACCTTGCAAACCCAGCTCACAGGCACGCTCCCTGAGCAACTCTTCGAGAAGTGCCTCCCTGTTGCCGGTCAGGTTTTTTGTAGGATTGCACTCTGCAAGTCCGCCCAATCCCACTCGCGCCCTCACGGCATCGATATACCCTATGGCTTCAGCCAGGCTTCCGCCATCTTGTATTATGGCCTCGGCATAGGTTAGATACATATCACTGAGCAGCAGAGGAGACCACTGCGGATACTGTTTGTCGTATGCATCGCCGGCAATATATTTCAGGTTTTTATACCCGGTGGCATATATGCCGGTATTCGTTGCAGGCTGCGTTCCGGCCGTAGTGCCACCAACCCAGTTCTCATAGGGCTGCCCACTCGTCCGCCCGTCGCCCCAATTGATGGTCTGCAAGGCGCCATTGACGGCAGCAGTCTCATACAATCGCGGGTCTCGCGTGTAGCGTCGGTTCTGCAATAACTGGTAGTCGGGCAGCGAGTCGCCAGCCACAAACATCGTGTCAAGCCTACCGGCCAGACTGTCGGCTTCCCAATCAAACGGCGTTCCGTCGGCCCACGGAAACATCTCAATATACTCTTCGGTGGGACAATACGACATGCGCTCGTTGTTGCGGAGGTTGAACCACTGGTAGTTGTTGCCGCTGGTGCTTGTGCTCACCCTGACACTATGGATTATCTCGGGACTGTCTTGGAACAGGTATGAATAACGATAAGCATACCTATAGTCTTCTTGGGTGTGCCCAGCTGGCTGCACCAGATGGTATCCGCCGTTTTGAGACAGAGTGTCAAAGAAATCCTTACATGCCAGCCTGAGGTCAGTCCAAAGGCTTGCGTCGTAAGAACCGAACCAAGTGCAGGCGTCGTTCTCCATAGTATACTGACCGCTGTAGTATGGCAGATTGTCATTAAACAGTGGCGAAGCAGCAAACAACAGCACCTGACACTTGAGCGCCATGGCACCAGCCATAGTCCAGTGCCCGGTCTTTGAATAAGCCTCGGCACCGATGTATTTCCACGGAAGGTTATTGTTAGCAATGACAGTCTCAAGCAGTTCCAGCATGAAGTCGACCGTATTTCTGGCAGACTCGCGCCCGTTTGTGTATTCTTCCTCGCTTCCGGTAAACGTATTGCGTATGATTGGCAGACCGCCATAGAAGCGGAAAGCAATAAAATAGGTATAAGCCATCAAGCACCGGGCCTCATCCTTGATGCACTCTTTTTCACTTCCAGGCATATTGGGCACTCGGTCAACATTCTCAATCAGAAGCCAGCAGTTGCGCACAGTCTCCCAGATGTGCTCATTCAGGTACGGATATACCCCGCCATTATTCTTGTCGTCGGGTGAAGAAGTAAGCGATCCGTTGTAATAATCGGTAAAGACCTTCGACGAACTGTAGAACAAATGGTGGGTGTCGCCCAAAGCGTCGGGCATCCCTTTCCAATAGTTAAGGCACTGAGGTGAACCGTTTGACGACTTACATGGCAGGTTATAGTACTGGTATGCGTAGGCATTGGCAAGAAACTCGCGTGTGTATTCTGCATTTGAGAACACCGTATCAGCTGTCACAGTCCCGCCCGGAGCTTTCTCGAGGAAAGCCCCGCCGAACTGCACTTGGTCTGTGCATGCCACCGGCAGCAGCGCAGCCACAAGGCCGAGCAATGCAAATGCCTTTTGCAGACACACTTTGAATGTATTGTAATTACACCGTTTCATATTTTAAAAATTAAGTTTCAGACTTACTGTATACGTTTTCTGGAGCGGATATGACGGCGCCGAACTCGTCCGGGTCTCCGGGTCTCCCCATATAAACGGAGTGAACGTAAGCAAGTTATAGCCGCTTATTGCGATTTGAAAATTATTGATTCCCAACTTTCTTTTCAAGAAATCAGCATGGAAATTATATGCCAACGCTATGGTTTTCAGCCTTAGATACTTGGCATCCTTTTCGTAAAGAGAGCAGTCAAGATAGTTGTTGTTCAAGCCGTTTGCCCATGTAGCACGCGGATAATCGTAGTCTTGGCCGGGGTTGTCGGGCGACCATGTGTGGTCGATATGGTATTGCAATAGTCCGCCATCGCTCATTCCTGTGCGCGACTTGAACGGAATGCGGAACACATCTTCAATCATTCTCGAAACATTCCATGCCCCGGTCCACTGCATACTGAACTCCCAGTCCTTGTAACTGAACCCACAATTAATGCCGGCAATGTACTCAGGGTCGTCCGTATAGCCAATGGCGCGCGTCTTGTCGTTGTCGTCGATGATGCCGTTATGGTCGAGATCCACAAACACCGCATCGCCATCCTTCAGGTCAACGAGCTGTTTGGGGAACGGCTCGCCGAAGGTTTCTTCGTAAAGTCGCGGCGTGTCTTCATCATAGAATCGGAAAAACTGATACATATAACGAGCCCCTATGCGATGTCCTTTCTCATATTGGTAGTCGTTTTTTAGCGGAGCTTCCTTCTTTTCCTTTATCTCGTTCTGGTTATAAGACACATTTACAGAAACCCAATAACGGAAATCCTTGCCGATATTGTCATTCCACTTAAGGCTTAGTTCCCAGCCCCAACTGTCTACAACTCCCAAGTTTGCGTATGGAACAGCATAGCCCACATAGCTCGGGGCGGTCATGTCTTGCAGCAATATGTTTGTGCGGTGCTCACGGTAATAGTCAAATGTTGTGCGTAAACGATTGTCAAGGAAGTTAATGTCAACGCCATAGTCTTGCTTGAAAGCCTTCTCCCACGAAACGTCTGGATTGTTCTTGGCCATCTCGTAAGCCCCCATGTGCAGTGTTGCATTGTCTATTCCGAAATTATAGCCGTGGCCGTCGCGCACTAAGTATTTGCCATCGCCGACCACATACGGATCGGATGTGTACATGAAACGGCTTCCGCCTATGCGGTCGTTGCCTACAAGGCCCCACGAAGCGCGCATTTTCAGGAAGCTGACCACCCCGTCAAGGGGCTTGAAAAACTTCTCCTCACTCACCACCCATCCAACGGATCCGGCGGGGAACGTGCCGAAACGGCGGTCGGGATGGAAGTTCTCCGAGCCATTGTAGCCTATGTTGAACTCGGCCAGATAGCGGTTTTGGTAGTCGTAAGTGGCTCGGCCAACAAGCCCGACATAACCGCGCGGAACATCGCGGTACGTCGACGGATAATACGTCTTGCTTTGGTTGTAAAGCAGCAGACCTGTAAAAGTGTGGTCACCAAACGTGCGGTTGTAGTTTAACGACGCCTCAAAATACCAGTCGCGCGCCTTGCCCGTTTCCTCTTCGTAGGTCTGTAGTCCGTTTTCACCATACTTGCGGTAGACGATTTTGCCATCTTCATCGAGTATGGGATAATAAGTTGCCTTGGTCACAGTACCGCTCTTAACCACGTTGAACTGGTTGTTGTAGGCTCCTTTCAACTTGAGCAGCAGGCCTTTTGTGACGAAATCGAGCTTCTGTTGCAACTGAAGGTCAATCTGCAGTTTATTGATGTTTGTAGAGATATGGCCCCCGTTGATGGCCTCTATGTCGCCTATACCGCCGTTGCCAAAGTAAGACAGTCCGTTGCCGCCTACAAAAGGAAGCGTCACCCCGTCGGAATAATCGGTGCTGGTGCTCACGAACTTGCCGTCTATGATGCCGGGGCTGGAAAACGGTGTGGCCTGATACATGGTCATGATAAGGCCCGACGACCCGCCACCGGTATTTGGCTTGTCGGCATTGCTTACGTTGCCTGCCACGTTGAACGACACTGTTGTCGATTGGGTTACGTCCAAATCCAAGTTTGCACGATAGTTAAACCTATTGTACTGATAGCCATAGTCGTAGTCCTGGTTGAACTCCTTGAACAGCCCACCCTGTGTCATCATTCCTGCAGAGACGAAATAACGCAGGTTTTTCGTGCCGCCGCTCACGTTAACGCTGTGCTTGGTTTGCAGAGTAACGTCTTTCATTATGTAGTCGGCCCACTGCATGCTCGGAAAGCGTATGGGGTCGCTGCCGTCCTTGAACTTCTGCAACACCGCGTCGGAAAACATCGGCGTAAACTCAGCCCCGCCAGACGCATCAAAATCGTTGAGCTGCATTTGGTTGTAGAACTGTGCGTAGCCATAGCTGCCGGCCTGTTCAACCATCTTTGTAGGAGCCAAGGCCGAGAAAGACGTCGATACGTCAACCTTTGCCTTTCCCTCTGTTCCGCGCTTCGTAGTGATGAGCACCACGCCGTTGGCTCCGCGCACTCCGAACACGGCAGTTGCCGAGGCATCCTTCAGCACAGTGATGCTTTCGATGTCTTCAGGGTCGATGTCTGACATCGAACGCTCCACGCCGTCGACCTGTATCAACGGCGACGAATCGTTCCATGTGCCTTGCCCACGCACAAAAATTGTTGCCGCATCGCTTCCGGGCTCGCCGGAATACTGCACAGAGGTTACACCCGAGAGTTGGCCTGCAATGACATTATTAACAGAACTTACCGGCGTACGAGTCAGCTCAGCTCCTTTTACGCTCGACAAAGCACCGGTAACAGTCACTTTTTTCTGCACACCGTAAGCCACGACTTCCACTCCCCTCAGGCTTACCTCTTCTGACTGGAGCTGCACTCTCATCCCGTTTTGAGCCGCCACCACTACCGGCTTGTAACCAACATACGTTATGCGAAGCCTTGCCCCCTTAGCCGCATTGATAGAGAACCGTCCGTTGATGTCTGTAAGAGTTCCCTTTGAGGCATCACCACCATCCACCGTCACCGTGGCTCCTATGACGGCTTCGCCCATGTCATCGACGACAACACCCGTCACAACCTGCTGACTTACGGCAATCCCGGCCGCCTCCGCCATTGCCGGAACGGCAAATACGGATGGCGCCAGGAACGCCGAAGCCTGCAGAGTCGCCAATAATAATCTCCTGTTCATATACCAAAGAGTTTTCTTGCCTCTTACTTCAGAACTACCTTCTTGCCATTATGTATGTAAAGTCCCTTCACCGGCGAGTCCACCTTGCGCCCGTTAATATCATACCAATGGCCATCGCCCTTTACCACATAGTCTACTTTTTCTATCGCATCGGCCTCTCCGGCAGACGCGATGGTCAGTTTTTCGATATATATTCCCGATTCAGACATTAGCAGAAGGTTTACGGTCGGGTCGGTGATTCCGTCGTAAATCTGGAACGAAACGGTCTTGAACTGCTCGCTCACGCGGTTGCGCTCCTCTTCGGTTATGCCCTGGTTTTCCATGTAGTCGGGATCTCCGCCATAGTAATCCACCAATGCCTGGTTCAGTTCAGCCCTCGTCATAGAGCCGTAGCGCCCGGTTTCGTCCTGGTCAAGGTCTTTGTCGTCAAACACAAACCCACTGTTGCTGTCGTTTGGGCTGAGCACAATGGAAACCACATCTCCGGGGTGAAGATCCATAATGGAGAGGTAACGATTGTTGTATTGCGACCACAATCCGCGCCAAACGGCATCGGCTGTGTTGCGGAACACCCAGCTCTTGCCCCGGTTGTGTATGCCTATGCGCTTGTCGTAGTCTGTACCGTCGGGGGCCACGAGGTATACCATGGGAATGTCTGCCCCGTCTGTCTTGGAATGGATTGAGAACACATGGTCGCCATCCGTGGTGTTTCCTTCGCCATAGGCAGGGTTGACTATGCCGCCGCCATCCGCGGGGGCCGGGGCCACAGTAGTGAAATCGTAGGTAACCTGGGCATTGATGCCCATAGCAAACATTGCCATCGCAATAACAGAATAGATTTTTTTCATTGCCTTAAGTTTTTAGTTGTATTGAATAATTGAGTTATTTTATTATTATCTTTTTTCCATTACGGATATAAATTCCCTTGCGCGGGTTGTCCACGCGCAACCCAGAGAGCGTATAATACTCCCCGTCTGCTTGCCTCATGCCTGTGGCTGTGCTTATGCCCGACTCGTCATGGCCTGATTTTGAGCGTATCGAGATACTGCGGATATACGTTCCGGCACCGGCTGTAACGACCATGTCTCCGTCGGCCGCCACCACTACGGTGCTTTCGCCTGCCTCGACAGCTACGATTCCTCCTGCCATTCCCTTATCGTCGAACGTCAGCACAGACCCCTTGCAAAGGTTGAATGTAACCTCGTCGCCGACGTGCAAACCGAGCACAGCCAGCTTAGCCTTGCCCCCCTGCGACCACAAGCCCTCGTAGGTGCTGCTGGCATCGCGGTAACGCCAAGTGCTGCCATCACTGCCAAAGCTGCCCGCAAAGCGGTTGTCGTAATCGTTGCCGGCATGGGCTATCAGCCTCATAGGCTCTCCGGCCGGTGTCACCGGGCTGCCCCAATCGACGCCCACAATACTGTTGTTGACGCCTACGCCTGTGAAATCGTAGACAAGAGAAGTGCTGCCGTCGTCGGGTTGGTTTTCCGATATGTAATCAGGCAGGTAATAACCGAGGTGAGGAGGCATGTTGTAACCCACGTCCTGCCAGGCCACGCCCATTTCATAAATGTGGTCGGTCATAAGCCAAGGCACTCGGCATTCTGTAGGAATGTTGGTGGTGAAGATGTTCAGAGTGCAAGAGTCGGCATCATCCCACAGGATGACCTCCTCGCGCCAGTCGCCCATGATATCGGCGATGAGGCACGGGTGGGGCTTTCCGTTGGTTGACGAAGAATTGCCGTAGGCCCACATCTGTATGACATGGTCAAAGTTGCCGCCACCGTTCCACTTGTCGACAGTAGCGTCGTAAAAAAGCTCATCAGCCGGGTCTCCGTCCCAATACAGCCTGAACTTGTGTGGCTTGTCGGTTGCGAGCGTGGCTATCTCCCCGCCTTTTACATTATAGATGACAGGAGATGCGGCCGTCCAGAACTCAGCCCCACGCTCAGACAGGTCGAGGTCGGCCATGGTGCCCATGCCGTTGTCGCCTGCACTGCCTTCAGAGATGAGAATCTCGCCAGTGCCGGCATCTCTGAGATGATAGCCATAGGGAGCCTCCTCGTGAACCATGAAAAACTCCAGCCCCTGACGGTCGGGGTCGAAATCGCCGAGGTGGATTGCGTCGCCATGACCCAAGCCTGTGCTGTATAGCATCCACCCGTCATCGTCGAGTGCTGCCGAACCAAACATTATCTCGTCGCGGCCGTCACCATCCACATCGCCTACAGATATATTGTGGGCCCCTTCTCCGAAACAGGTATTGCCCTCGGTGGCCACCCCGTCGGGCCCATCGAGCGGACGGCCCGATGTGTTTTCAAGGTATCGGCGGGTCTCGCTGCTTCCGTCGGGAGAATAAAGCGTGAGGTCGGCCTTGGCTGTCGACGCCGAAAGCCATCGCGTAACGAGCCGCGAGCCATCAAAGTCAACCGCCCAGATGTAAGCCCGTGTGTAATAGCCGCGGGTGAATATGGCCGACGGATTGGATTCTTGCCCGTCGAGATATGCCACACAACACAGATAGCGCTCGCTGCGATTGGCATAGTCATCTCCCCAAAACGCATCGTCGGGATAGTCGGCCACACCGCACAGTCCACCGGCGCGGTTGGGTGAATACCACACGGTGTGGATGGCTTTCCCGGTCTTTCCGTCGAACACGGTCAACAGCTCGGCACCTCTGAATATGCGTCCGTTGGAGCGGTTGCGCAGGTCTTCCACATTGTCAAGAGCCTTTATCGCCGGGTCTGATGCTGCCTCGGTGACATAAGCCCCTGTTCCGTCCTTGCTCCCTGGGGCTGTCTTGCAAAGCATCTCGGCCTGTCCGTCGCCATCAAGGTCGTAGAAAACAATCTGTGTGTAATGAGAACCGGCACGTATGTTTATGCCCAAATCCACCCGCCATAGTCTTTCGCCGCCAAACTCATAGCAGTCGATGATGCAGTTTCCGGAATATCCGTTGCCCGTCGAACCGTTGTCCTTCGAATTGGTAGGCTCCCATTTTAACAACAGTTCGTACTCCCCGTCACCGTCTGCATCGGCCACAGCGCAATCGCCCGGGAAGTACGAGTAGCTCTCTCCCGACGGAGTACGGCCGGCGGCGGGCCGGTCGGCCTTCAACGTTGTGAAGACGTCGGCCCACGGAGTCACCGCCTGCGTTTCCTCAACCACACGGCCGTTTTGCCTTACGACCACACTGTATGTGTTAGACTGAGTCCCGGTCATGTCAACGAAAGACGTGGAGCGAATCAAGTTGGAGGCTATCACCTCGCCATCGCGCAAAACATCAAACGCAACACCCGCATCATCACCGGGCAACAGCCTCCAACTGAGGAAGACCCCACTTGACTGCGAAGGCAAAGCAACCAATGAACGCCCCCTGCTTCCGGCAACGAGACTTGCCGTGGCCGACAGTGTGAACGCCATGAAACAAATCATTATGGTTAGAATATTTCTCATACTGTTATATAGTTTTTTTGGTTTTCAGCCATATTTTTACGATAGTACACGAAGTATTTTTATTTTACATCGACTTGAAGTCACAGCCAAGAGCCCTCAATACCAACGGCTCGGCAACGCCGAAGTCACCAAACGGCTTTAAGCCTGTTGCAATGGTTGCAAGTGGTTTTGGTGCTGCAAATATAGATATCTGCACTATCTAAAATGGGCCACAAACGTACAAAAACAGCCATTTTTAGACTATCAGCACCTTTCGGGCCACTGTTACACCCTATAAAAGGGTGTGGGAAAGACATTGCTTACGTGTTGTTGCAACAAAAAGACAATCGGGCTACCATAGGGCTCTTACGCATATTCAATGGTTGAACGTTGAAAAAAATGAGCAAAATACACCAAACGCAAAAATTACATTAAACGTCATTGCCACCAGCGATGCGATTGTTTGACAAGACCATCATCGGCTGTGCCTGCATGGCAGGCCTTATTATATGATGCCTTTGATTAATTACAACTGTCAATTTTAACCATGTTTTCGTGGCGCAATGGCTGTTTATGCAAACTACCTGGCTGCCAGCGAGTTGTGATTTGGCCCGTTTTAGCCCGTAAAACCGGCCGTTTCTCAGATTGGAAAAGGCCGTTCTGCAGTGCAGAACGGGCCATATCGACAGACTGGGCCACGCTTGCAGGTAAACGGGCAACAACCGCCTGTTGTGTTGCACAATGGAAAAAGGACACCGGCGGGGAACATTCCGGACAAAAACCAACACATCTGCGCCAACCGCCACACAGTTGCAGGCTTAATGCGAACCTTTTGCCAAGGCTCATAGAGCCTGAATTGGGCAAATGCTCAGGTCTGTCATAACTACATTGCAACGGATACGCACAGGAGCTACTACAAACACCCTGGAGTTGAATGGTGCATTTAAAGCATTCTGAAAATAAACAATGACAATAAAAACAACGGGCTTTTCTTGGACAATACATCACAAATGCTTAAATTTGCAACATGCGCAATATCTTAATATCAATACTAACAATCATAAACTTGTTTTGTGCCTGCCCTTTGGAAGGCATGGACATCTTTTCACGCAAATTTAACTCAGAAAACGGACTGCCCGACAACAATGTAAGAAACATCATACAAGACTCCAAAGGATTCATCTGGATGGGTACGCCCGGAGGCCTTTACCGCTTCGACAACTATTTCTACACGACATACAAATATTCTGAAAGCGGGAACACGAAGCTGCTCAACAACAACCATATCAGCGGACTGTACAGGCTGCCCGACGACAGACTGCTCATTGTCGAACTGGGAGGCAAGCTGTCAATATTCGATGTAAACAGTAACAGATTCGTTGATCTGCCCGCTCGGAAGAAACAACACGTCTACGACAGCGTGCGCACAACAAAGACAGACATGCAAGCCCTCGCACAATTCAAGACTGTAATAGACAATGGCGGGAACGTTATCAACGACAACCTCGGCAACATGGTTGTTGTAGACACAACGGGGCTAATATGGTTTATTGACCGCAACACACGCGAAGTCATAAATATGCGAGTGTTCGACAAAGACCTCTTCCCGCTGGTAAACAGCAAGAAATACAAAATCGTCACTTCAAGGAAGAACAACCTTATATGGGTGTCGACAAACGGATGCGGCATAACCGTTTATGACCGCAAGACGCAAACCGCTCGCCACATACGCCATGACTCTGGCCTTATTTCGTCGGATTTCATCATAGACATGTGCATGGACAGGAATGAAGATGTATGGGTTGCCGACGAATTTAACGGCGCAGTATGCCTCACCGTACAAGACAACGACACGGCTGTCAAGCTGCTTAACCCGCATGCCGGCAACCAACGGGCCAACCAGGTCTATGTGATGAGGTGGATGCCAGACAGCACTTTGTTTATTGCCAACACATTCGCCGACGTATACAAGACAGACCACAGCATGCACATACCGCCCCGTCCGACCATAAGCGGACTCGACGTACACTCCATTTGCTCAGACATCAACGGCAACACGTGGATAGGGACAAGGCAGGAGGGAATACTCGCCAAAGGCAGAAAATGGCTGCGCCACGACCCCAAAGACAGCCGAACGGTGTCGGCCAACAACATTCTGCATATGCTCTGCGACAGCAAGGGCCGCATTTGGGTGGCAGCCGCAGAGGCCCACCTCGACCTTGTTACTACCAACAATGACGGAACCATAACATTCCGCCACTTTTTCGGCGAAAACTTCTCGCCGAGGGTAATGCTGCAAGACAAGGCCGGAGCCATTTGGGTTGGGGCTGAAAGTGGCCTGTATCGATTCTATCCTGACGAACTTATTAATAATAGCGACGCATTCACACGCATCATACCCGCTGCTGACTTGGCTCACTGCAATGTATGCTGCATATTTGAAGACACCAACGGACACATATACATAGGAACAGCAGGCAACGGCGCCTACAGGATAGACGCCACAAAGAGCATAGGAAAGCAAAACAGAAAATGGCAAATTACGCCAATAAAAGGACTTATATCCAATGATGTCCGCTCAATGATAGAAGACGACCTGGGCGTAATATGGATGGGAACCAACAAAGGCATAACATGCTATGACCCACGAGACGGCAAAATATGGTACAGATACAACGAATACGACCCCGTGCAGAACTTCTATGCCGACAACTGCGTATGCCGCATGCCCGACGGGAAACTTGCTTTCGGCACAAACAGGGGGATTGTGATTTACGACCCAACAAGGGCCGCAAACGAAAACGGAACCGCAAACCGACTTACCATCACCGACATACTTATCAACGGGGTCTCGGCCGGACTCATGGGCAACGATTCGCCTATAGACGGTGCACCCGACAACGAAGAAGCCATCACCCTGCCGTACAACAGGAACTCATTGACCATAAGATTCTCTATGTTCAACTTCAAGTCGGCCATGGGAACGCGCTACAGCTACTACCTCGAAGGCTATGACAAGGGCTGGAGCGAACCCTCTGCCTACAGCTTCGCATCATACAAGAACCTGCCTCCGGGAAGATACATATTCATGGTCAGGGCACATGACAACGGACCGCGCCCAAGCGAAGAGAGACGGATGGCTATCACCATCAGGCAACCGTGGTGGAGCACTTGGTGGGCATGCGCAATATACATGGCCTTGGCTGCCATAGTTGGAACCGCGGTGTTCCGTCAACTGCGCACCGTCTACAGGCTACGCCAGCGCATCGCCATTGAGAACAAGCTCACAGAATATAAATTGCAGACGTTCACCAACATATCGCACGAGTTCCGCACACCATTGACTATAATACGCGGAGCCATGCAGAGCATCGGCAACCAAGACATACCGGCCGGGATGCAACAGCCAATAAGCAACATGCAGAAGAGCGTCAACAGGATGATGAGACTTGTAAACCAGCTCCTTGAGTTCCGTAAGATGCAGAACAACAAGCTCAGGCTTGCATTAGAAGAAACCGACGTGGTGAAATTTATCAAGGAGATATTCTTCAGTTTCAAGGACATTGCCGAAAACAAACGCATAAACTACATGTTCATACCGCAGGAAAAGTCGAGAATGGTGTTTGTAGACAAGGGGCATTTAGACAAGATTGCCTACAATCTACTGTCAAACGCTTTCAAATACACGCCTTGCCAGGGTGAAATCACGGTGAGACTCGGCTTTAAGGACAACAAGATGATTATTCGCGTGGAAGATAATGGTGTAGGCATACCTAAGGAAAAGCAACCGGAACTATTCCAAAGGTTCATGCAAAGCACGTTTTCCAATGACAGCATCGGAATCGGACTAAACCTTACCAAGGCCTTGGTGGAGGTTCACAAAGGCAGCATCAGTTTCATGCCAAACGTTCCCAAAGGATCAATCTTCACCGTGGAACTGCCAACAGACAAGGGTGTTTATTGTGAAGAAGACTTTATGGCTCCCGGACACCTGCTACTTGAGCATGCCCAAGAGGGTAATGGCAGAGCATACCACGAACTGGCAGCACAGCCTATGAACGACCGCAAGGTGCTTATTGTTGAGGACGACGCCGACGTCATGGAATATCTGCGCGAAACAATGCAGAGGATATTTACCGTACACACGGCCATGGACGGGATTGAAGCTCTCCACACACTGGAAGACCTGCAGGCCGACCTCATCATCAGCGACATAATGATGCCCCTGATGGACGGATTGGAGTTCACGGCAAGGGTGCGCAACAACGAGAACACCAAAGACGTACCGGTCATCTTGCTGACGGCACTGACCTGTGACGACAAGAGGATAAAGGGTCTGAAAAACGGAGCCGACGCATACATCACGAAACCATTTGACCCTGAGCTACTAATAACAACAGCCGTTAGCCTGATAGAGAAAAACGACCGTCTGAAAGAGCAATACACGAAAAAATCGGCACGACAAAAGGCCATATTGCCACTGATTATAACAGACGAACGTGACAAGCGTTTGCTTGACTCTGTGGACATGTGGATTGACGGGCATTTGTGCGACCCGATGCTCTCGGTGGATGAAGTTGCCAAAGCCATGGGATACAGCAGAACCCACTTCTTCAAAAAGATGAAGGCACTGACCGGACAGCCTCCGGCCGACTATATAAAGGCGAAACGCTTAGACAAGGCGGCCCAACTGCTTAAGGACGAGACCACCACTGTGGCCGAGGTCTGCTACAAGGTCGGCATAAGCAAGCCCAACTATTTTGCGAAAATCTTCAAGGAAAGATTTGGCATTTCACCAAAGAAATACCAACAAGGAGGCTAAAACAAAGGGCAGCATGAAACAGTCATTTGACTTTTGTAATCATTACATCAAGAGGCTGTGCCACACATTTGGCACAGCCTCTTGTAAGTAAGCCCCTTGCATAGGGCCCGTTGCTTAAACCATAATAAGCTATTTGGGATGATTAACTGATTATTCGCTTGTCGCCGAACCTGTTGCAGTGGCTACAGAATAAAACAATAATCAGGCTATTCCCCAAAGACGGCTACAATAACATTCAGCTACTCTGCAGGAGCCCATTTGCAACGAACAGGAGAGACTATTGCCCCCTCTTCCTTTAACTGCTTCATGGCCTTATCCACTTCCTTGCGGTCGAGCCCGCTCAGTTCTGCAATCTTACCCGCATTCAAAGGCTGGCCAGCCTCCTTCATTGTTGCCAATACCATTTCTTTTGCTTCCATAATTCTCTGAACTTAAATTATTAATGTTTTGATGTGTCTATATCGTTATACTATTGTTTTATCCAATGTATTCCAAGAAAGAATCCACCTGTTGTTTCAACTGTTCCCTTTGCTCGTTTGTCATAATCACGCGCCCCTCTGTCCATGCCTCCAGGTTAAGCTGGATGCCTGTCTGCGGCTTTACCATGATGTCTGCACGAATGAACGGCAGTGTGAGCAGCTCCATCAATTTCTCTCTACACTTGGCTGTAGCCGCAGTCCCACCGGCACCGCTCAGGGCAACTTTCTTCCCGTTGATGGCCAAAGGCGTCTGCTGGTCTCCTGCCACAAGCGGACGTGAAAGCCAGTCAATCAGGTTTTTCAAGTGACCTGGATAACTGTAGTTGTATTCCGGTGAGAATATCCATAGTGCATCAACTTCTGCCACTTTATCCCTCACCTTCCTCACGGCATCAGGCGCAGGAAATTCGATGTCCTGGTTCATCAGGGGCACATCGGAATAATCAAGATACTCCACAATTGCCCGACCTTGCAACAAACGCTCAGCCTCTTCGGCGAGCTTTCTATTGAACGATTCCTTACGCAGGGAACCGATGATAAACAATATTTTCTTCATTCTGGTTATTATTTTAATTCATTTGACTAACGTGATGCATAGCCAACAGATTACTTAATGAGTTCGGCATGCCTCACCACATGTTCAATTCTACAGTTTTTCCAAATGGCGCAAGCGAAAGCCTTGCCATCTTGAAGTGCTGCTTTGCAAATGGAATGCCTATGATTGACACAAATAGCAATGCCCCAAAGAACACATGCATCAGCCATGACCACAGTCCGCCAAAGACAATCCAAAGTATATTCAGTGGAATACGGATGCAACCCGTTGGCCCATCCGTTTCCTTTACTACTGCACCAAAAGGCCACAAACAAAGCAAGCCAAGCTTGAATGTTTGCAAAGCCACTGGTATGCCTATTATGGTGATGGCCATTGCCACACTCCCGGTGAAATACCCGATGGCCGCTTCAAGCCCACCGAAAAGCCACCACAACAAATTACCTATTATACGCATTCCTTCATTAATAGTAAATCAATTATTAAAACCGCATTGGTGTATTTAGCACCACGGGCAACAGCATAGTGCTTGTTGAGCAAGCCAAGTGAACATCCGCGTTTATCCTTGCTTAATTTCACACTCCATGGCGCCCAATGATGCCATAAACCAATGGTGCCATGCTTTGAGCAACGGGCTCATCCCATTGGTTGGCTTAGCGCCATTTGCTTTGTTTCCACATTAAATATTATGCCAACGCGAACACTCTGTCCACGTGCCGGCAACCGAGTTGCGCTTGGCTGCTACGCCTTATCGCAAAGGCGACAACCTCGTGCCGACAATCAAATGGCGGCATATCGGGCCATATCACCCGACCTGAGGTAGATTCATTCAAATGCAAAGATACACTATTTTATTTCAAAACACCACACTATGATTGAAAAATAAAGTTTATGCCCAAATAGATGTTGGCCCACCGAACATGCTCCGCATGCTTTTGTTGATGGGGCTGGCAATGTCTTTATATAATTGACTATGGCGTAATAATCGGCTCTGCCTCCACTATACGTTTAGCGCCCGGCCTTTACACCTTGCCCATTCCTGATTTTAGAGTTCACAAACTCCCTTATTTCCCGCGGACCGTGCATACCGACAGAGTCTCTGGGAAATGAGAGCCGCTTGTGAACGGAATCATAATATTCCACTGTCACACTATCCACGCTACTGTAATCAATGAAAAAAGTTGTAGAGTCCGTGTAATCTACAAATTCGCAAGTATAACGCAAAGTGCTGAAATCGTCGGGAAACACAAACGTGCCATACGACTTATCTGTGAGCAATGGCTGCGCCTGCCACAAGCTATCAATGAGATTCATAACCTCATTGGCATGTCGTTGATATCTGATTGAATCTAAAGGGCACACCCACACCGTCGGACTCGGCCGGCCACCAAGGCCATACCAACAGCCTTTCAGTGTGTCGACCCTGAAGCATTCGATGTCGGTGTCAAATCCAAATTCGTCAATCGAATGTTTAAGATCGCGAATCAGCAGCCCCTCTTTTTTTCCTAAATGTAGGCATGGCTTTGCCATAAAGCCGCCTTGCCGATAAAGGACATAATCGCCATACGTGGCGCAAAGACGACGTGAAGAAAAGACCAACCCAGTCAGAAACCAAACAGGAAGTGCCACTGCCAACGAGAACAGGAAATCAATCCTGAGCCACCATTTGAGCACCATAGGCTTTTCTGTTCCCCGGCTTATTGGCCAAGCAAGCAGTCCGAGCAGAAGTCCGGCAGACAGGAACCAAAAAGGCAAATCCCACCGCCACATGACGTCCTCACCAGTGAGGCACACAAATGCAGCGACAATGGCCAAAAGCACAAGCTGCGCCCAAACCATATATTGCACCATCTTATACCTTCTATCCATCTGTCCGCTCATCTTTGTGCTTAAACCTTACGGTTTTCCTTGCCTTTCGCTTTGGATACCTTACCTTTATTGTCACGGGGACGCCGTAGCCTTCGGCCTCTATGCGGAATGTCGCTTCTTTAACAGGCTTTCCGTCTGCACCTTTCATTCCATAGCCATAGTCCCAGTAAATACGGCAAGGATGCTTCTCGTCGATATATTCGACGTCTATGCGCAGGCAATCTTTCTCACTTTCGCCATCCATCCAAATGCGTTCAACATATATGTCATCGTTGTCAATGGGGTTGCCGTGCTCGTCTATCACGTTCAGGTCAAGGTAATGTATTACGCCACGTTTGATTACCGGAACCATGCCGTCCAGTACTTCGCCCTGTAACGACGGTGCCAATGCAAGAACAACTGCGGCATCACCCATTCCTTCAGTCACGGCAATCGTCTGCGTTTTGTAACCGATATATCTCACTTCCAAAGTATCGCCGATGCAAGCCGGTATATCAAACCTGCCGTCTACATCAGTCACTGCCCCGACGGCATCGTGGCGGTTTGTTATTGTAGCCCCAACCAAAGGCTCTTTTACCACATTGCCGTCAGACGTTGTTTCTTCGCCAAGCACAGTGCCTTTGACTCTGATTGTATATGCGGCTACTGCCACGCTTCCTTTCAAAACGCCTTGCGCCTCTTGCCTTGCCTGAGCGTCTGCTTCCGCAGGCATAAGCATGGCGAGTGCCGCTGCCGATATTCCGGCCAGCGTCACCGCCTTTCCGGCAAGGGAGCGGGCACGCAACTGCTGCTCAAGGTAGCGCACCTCGGCCTCGCACTTGGGGCAAGTGCCAAGGCAGTCGCCTTTGTAGCGGCATTCCGACGTT
>NZ_JACJJL010000035.1 GCF_016899955.1 Marseilla massiliensis
CCGTATGATTATGGAGGGTCTATGACGCGAACAACTGTTTCACGAAAATGGACTTCTCCTTATATGAGATGGATATTCCGTTGCAAACGGTAGTAAAAATAATTAAACATCAAGTGCTTTTGCCTGTTTATTTGCGATTATTTTTTATGAAGCGGCAACGGATTTGGCTATTTTTTGACGGAATATTTTTACGAAATTCTTGTAAGTTGTTGGAATTTAGTTGTTTCACGAAAATATCCATCTCATATAAGGAGACGGACAAGAATCCGTCATGAAAATCAATGCCAACACAAACGCTATTATGAGTAGTGACGGAGATGGAGCAATCTTATGGAATTAAGGGAAGCCGACAGCCTTGTTTTCGTAACTGTTTGTCATTGTGAACTTTACGATGGCTTGCAGGATTAGAAGAAATGCACCTGCCTGAAAAATGAACGAATCACGACTACAGGATAAAGACCGCCATTCAACGGCAGTCACCGCTTCTTCGGATAGAAATGACCGTCTTCAATGGTTCGTCATGCGCGACCTGAAAAGGCAGAACGCCAAGCTACCTGCATACAAGCTCTTCAAGGGCTTGGGGATAGAAGTCTTCACACCTATGGTGTGGAAAGTATCCGTAAAGCACGGCAGGCGATGCCGTGAGGAAGTGCCATTCCTGCAGGACCTGCTTTTCGTACATTCCATGCGCCAGGCCGTTGACCCCGTGGTGGAGAAACACAACACCGTGCAATACCGTTACGTGCGCGGCGGCTACAAAATCCCCATGACGGTGAGGGAAAGCGACATGCAACGCTTCATCCATGCCGTCGAGTCAACCGAGAATCCACGTTATTTCACGCCAGAAGAAATATCCCCCGGCATGGTCGGACGGAAAGTGCGCATTGTAGGCGGCCCACTTGACGGCTATGAAGGGCATTTGCAGAAGATACAGGGTGCACATGCCAAGCGGCTGTTTGTGGAGCTTCCTAACCTCCTTGCCGCGGCTGTAGAGGTGCAGCCGGAATACATACAGCTTTTATAGTTGACGAGCGACAAGGTACAAGCAGACAAGGAGATTTGCGTATCGAAGGCTGTAAACCTACAATCTCAAACCGTACAACCACGCAACCTTAAAACCGTATAACCGCACACCCATGTACACGATAGAAAAATTCAGATACCAGTGGAAACGCTTTCACCATCCGTCAATGAACGTGGACAGCGACGTAGCTTTCTTTTATGAAGTCTATGCCAAGCTGCACCGTTTGGTGGAACAGGATGCGGCGTGTTTCGATGAGCAACTTATCCTTTCCTTGCTGCTCTATACGGAGAATACCATCGCCGTCGGCCTTGACGGTGTTTACGAGTACAGGTACCGCTGCGTGGGCAATGTGGTGTTCAAATGGTGCGACAACTTGAACATGGACGCAGAGGCCACATCGAAAGTGGACAACCTTGTTTCACAGGCCGTGGCAGACGCTCCTTGCAGCGCATTGAGGCAATGGATGATGGAAAGTGTGCTGTCCGGCGACTTCATGCGCCTGGGCGGAATGCTGACCTGGTTTCCACGTGAGGACCAAGTGATGTGGCGCATTTTCCCTGACTTGCGCTTCAGGGAAATGATGTTCAGGCGGCTTACGGGGGATTGGCAAACGGCAAGGCAAATGCTGTGGGCAGACCTTGCCTTCAACTGGCGTGACAAGCGTGGCGATACCTTGGTGGATACCATTGCCAAACAGTTCTGTTATGAAACTGCTTTTGTGGAAGGACAGGAAAAAGACCTACTGAAAGAAGCGGCTGGAATTCTTGGTTCCATCCGTTCCGAGCGGCTGGACACTTACACGGTCATGGAGAGAAAAGGCGGACAAACACTTGATTTGCGTCACAGGAACAGCAGTATATTCTGTAATGTGATTTTCCCGATGCCCGTTACTGAGAACGTGCAAGGCCGTTACCTCGCCGCCCAACTTGTCACGTATAATGGAAAGACCTACTTAAACGGTTCGGCCGTCTGGCTAAACAAGGAAGCCATGCCGATATGGAACGGCGAAACCAACTGGAACGACATCCAGCGAAAAGAACAGAACGCTGCAAGGCTCACTTATTTCACGACACCGTTCGGCAGGCGGATAAGCCTCTACGATGACCTTTACACCGTACCGCTCGACCCTGAAGAGGCATATTATGCCGATATGGGCATCTATTTAGACGAACCGAACATCTTCGATTTCTTGGAATGGCTGAAACCATCGGGCACAGTCAGCGGAGCGGCGAGACTATAAAATTGACAAGGTAATTATTGTTTAAAAGTGGATAACGAACAGAAAGACATACGGACTGCCGCCCTGCCATTGACCGCAGACAATGAAAGCGGTTTTATCGCCTACGCCAACTCCCGTGTTGAAAAACTGCAGGACGAAGGCCGGTACGACGCGGCGGTCAAGCTGAAAGGATACATCAAGCGGTTCATCACCTATCTCGGCAAGAACGAGGTTCCCTTCAAGGACTTTGACGCCCTGCTGATACGCAACTACCACACATGGCTGAAGAACCAGGAATTGGGACGGAATACAATATCCCTGTACATCAGGAACCTGAAACGGGTTTACCGCCGTGCCGTGGACGACGGGCTTACCGCAGAATGCCATCCGTTTGAAGGGATGGATGTCAGTTACCATATCAAGAGCAGGAAAGACAGGAACAGGCTGACACCCAAGGAAGTGATGCAAATGCGTTACATGGACGTAAGCGGCCTGCGCCCCTCCGCCCTGTTCGCCCGCGACTTGTTTCTTTTCGCGGTGTTCGCCAAGGGCATGACAGGACGCGACCTGTTCTATCTCACAAGGGACAATATAAAAGACGGATTTCTCATATACACCTCGAAAGTGGCCGGAAAGGAAGAGGTTGTCCGATGGAACGCTTTCCTACAGGACATTGTGGACAGATACGCACAGCCGAACACACCTTACCTCTTCCCCATTATCACAGCTGAGTCTCCGGAAGAACAGTGGCGGCAGCATGACGCAGCCATCCACAGCATCAACTGGAACCTGAGAAACATAGGACGGATGCTCGGACTTCCTTTCCCCTTGAACCTGACAGTCGCCCGGCATTCATGGGAAAGCCTCACTGGGGATGTGAAAATAAGCGAACTTCTTTAAGGTTGACGGGATTTTCATTAAAAGCAGCAGAATGGAAAAGGTATCGATAAGAGAAATGTGCAGGCAAATGTTCGACCAAATAGGAACAGACTTGCAGAAAAACTGCAAGCCGGAAGACCGAATGTTTGCCCTGCATCCCGATAAAAACCATATCATCGTCTCGCACGCCTTATTCCTGATAATGAGCAAACTGTTGGCAAACAGACTTCCGACTCTGAAAAGCCTTTACCTTTTGCGTAAATACGAGGAAAATATGCTGGCGGCATATCGCACCGAATCCGAAGATTTTCCCGAACTGTTGCGTTATTGCAATCTCATGTATGAGATGTTTCCCTGCGAACTGGCTTCGGCGGTACGGGATTATGCCATCGCATCCAAAGTCAGGAAATTATAGGCAATCGCCATCGTTGCCGCAGGATACGGCGGTGACATGGATGATGACATGGTGAACGACATTCTCGATGAAATAAACTTCTGCCGCAACGACAAGGTTTGTAGTTTACCGGTGTAAATCGTGATGGATATCCAAACGACACTGGTGCATACGAGTTTAAGTTTAAGGGCAAAATATCATGTCAACGTCAGTATGAAAGATGAAGAACGTGAAGTGAAAATTGATTTTCATCGAAACCTCAACCTGGCTGTTTTGAGCAATGACGAGTTCTCATGTTTTGAGACAATGTCTATCTCAAACATTGGAGAGTCGTTAGAAGAATGGTTAAAAGAAATATTTCTGTTTTCCCTTTTGGGAATTAAAGAAAAGAAGAACAAAATCTTAATAACCAAAGATATAAGTGCAACTCCTTTACAAGAGCATTTGACCATCTCTGTGAAGTCTAAAAACCAAAAACCGCTTAATATTTGTGGTAAAACATTATGTACGGGAAACTTATGTCCTCAGCCATCGGAATAAGTACAAATTAATTATAAACATCAAGTGAATTTTAATTTTGTTTTAGGCGTGCCGCTATAAAACAGTGGGGGACGCCAAAATCATATACACAAATGGTAGTTGTTTACCTTGCTTTTATTGGAAATATTATTCATGAATTAGATACTTTAAAAATAAAGAAATGGAAATCTTCTTTATTTCAATTGGAATATAATTTTGATAGTATCTATTCGTTAAGTGTAAATTCAGATACAGATTCTTGGGGATATTCAGATGAGACATTGAAGAAGTCTTTACCTGATATGGATATTATAAAACATGACTCTCCCATTCAAGGAAAGATAGATTTGATTATCTATGTTTTGGACATCCCTTTGCAGGATAATTATTTTTCCCGAATAATTGATAATAATAGGATATTAATCACCTATTACCAAATTAAGGAAATATTGCAGCAAGAAAATATACCGTTAGAGAATTATCTGATAAAACTGATATACACTTATGTTTTGCTCTTTAAGGGGAAACGTGGCAATAATTTGTCTATGGAGGACGAAGAAGAGATGGCCCATGATGCACATAGAGGATGCATTTTTGACATGTGTGGGGTAAAAAATGAAATCGTTTATTCATGTATATCCCCGATAGTTTGTGATTCATGCAAATCCTCTCTAATTAAAAAGAATGTTTCCGGTTATAATGTATCTATAGTCAATAAGGAACTTAAACGTCTTAAGAAAGATTATTATTATCGTATGTTGGACTTTTTGAAAAAACATCCGATTCTTTCTTTATCCTTATCCGGTATGGTTGCATTACTGTTGAATGTGTTGGCAAATCTTCTTTGTAGTGCTATCGGAATCTGAGAATAAACAGAACCAAACATTCCAAAGAATTTATTAAAAAGTAAGCGTAGCTACGGTACAAATTATGCCATCAGCCATCAGCATAAGTGCTATCAAATTACAAATATAATCTGTATTTTAACCTTATTTATGGCTTACCGCCCGTAAAACTGGTGCACGTCAGAAAACTGGACGTTTACCACAGTTTGATGCGGTGTATAAGCATAGGCAGCAGATACGATAAAATATATTTACAAAATATCGAAATAATGGTAATAAAAATTAAAGATTTAGAGCTTAAAGATGGCGTACAAAGTGTGTCGTTCAAATTTACTGATGAAAATGGGTTAATTGCAACAATTGTTAATTGTCATAAAAAAGAAATGATGGGGTTAGCAATTGAAGGCTACATGGGAGCCCTTGGCGAAGCGGCATATGGGTACAATGAAGGCTATCCTGCCCACTTAAATAAGATGAATGATGGACACTGGGAATTGGAAATAAATGAGTGATTTTAATACAACAAAAAATACTGAATTAAAGCTGTTTTTTGCCAAATGTCCCAATCTTCTGAAAACAACAAGCGCATAGCCAAGAACACGCTGCTGCTTTATTTCCGCATGCTGCTGATGATGGTGGTTTCGCTGTACACCAGCCGTGTGGTACTCAACACGCTCGGTGTTACAGATTACGGAATTTACAACGTCGTTGGCGGCGTTGTGGCGATGTTCTCAATAATATCAGGCTCACTTTCGGCGGCAATCTCGCGTTTCTTAACTTTTGAGTTGGGACGCGGCGACAAAGAGAAACTGAAACGTGTCTTCTCTTCAGCCGTAACAATCCAGTTTCTGCTTGCCGGCATCATCATTGTTCTTGCCGAGGCTGCTGGTGTATGGTTCCTGAACGTTAAGATGAACATACCTGCCGACAGGATGGTTGCGGCCAACTGGGTTTTCCAGTTCTCTATATTTACTTTTGCCGTAAACTTAGTAAGTGTGCCGTACAACGCCACAATAATAGCACACGAAAAGATGTCGGCCTTTGCCTATATCAGTATTTTAGAGGCGGTAGGTAAATTGGCGATAGCTTTCCTTATCATGGTGTCGCCCATAGACAAACTGATTTTTTATGCCGTCCTCATGTGTGTTGTTGCTTTGGCGGTCAGACTTACATACGGAACTTACTGCAAGCGGCATTTTGAGGAATGCACGTATCATTTCATTTTCGACAGGGAGCTGCTGAAACGTATGTTCGGTTTTGCCGGATGGAACTTTATCGGCGCGGCGTCAGCCGTGCTCCGCGACCAGGGCGGCAATGTCGTAATAAACCTGTTCTGCGGTCCGGCAGTGAACGCCGCACGCGGTATCGCCTATCAGGTAAACGGTGCCATCCAGGGATTTGTCAGCAACTTCATGACGGCGCTTAATCCGCAGATAACAAAATCGTACGCTTCAGGCGACCGCGACTATATGATGACGCTTATTTATCAGGGAGCGCGTCTGTCGTTTTACATGCTGCTGCTGTTGTCGCTGCCTGTGATAATCAACACCCATTATATTCTTGTACTGTGGCTGAAGATAGTGCCTGAACATACGGTATTGTTCATCCAGCTTGTCCTGATTTTCGCCATGAGCGAGTCAATATCTAATCCTCTGGTGACGGCCATGCTCGCAACCGGCAACATACGGAACTATCAGATTGTGGTGGGCGGTCTGCAGATTATGAACCTGCCTATTTCATACGTACTCTTGCGCTTGGGAATGTTCCCAGAGATAGTGATGGTTGTCGCCATAGTGATTTCGCAGTGCTGTCTTGCCGCTCGCCTGTACATGCTGCGCGGGATGATAGGACTTTCTGCAAGGAAATACTTAAGGCACGTTTACTTCAACGTGCTAACCGTCACTGTGCTGAGTGCCGCAGTTCCCTTCTTTGTGTCGAAGAACATTAATGAAGGATTCTTTAACTTCGTCCTGTTGTGTCTGTTAAGTGTTGCCTGCACGGCCGTGGTGATTTATTATGTTGGATGCAACAGGAATGAAAGACAATTCATTGTTTCAAAGGCAAAAGCCCTGAAGCACAAAATAACAAACAGATGATAGAGATAAAAGACAAGGCAGACTGTTGCGGATGCACCGCCTGCGCCAGCGTCTGCGCACACGGCGCCATCACGATGAAGCCCGACGCGATGGGTTTCCTTTATCCGGTGGTGGACAGGTCGAAGTGTGTAGACTGCGGTCTGTGCGACAAGGTGTGTGCCTTCAACGACAATTACGACACGGACTTAAACCTGCCGAAGCCCGACGCATACGCCGCACGGCACAAAGATATGCACGAGGTTGAGACAAGCCGCAGCGGTGCGGCGTTCATAGCAATGTCCGACTATGTGCTCGAAAACGGCGGCGTGGTTTACGGCGCCGGCTATACCGACCATTTCCGTGTGGTTCACAAACGTGCGACGACAAGGGAAGAGCGCGATGAGTTCAAGGGCAGCAAATATGTTCAGAGTGATATGAACACAGTATTCCGTCAGGTAAAGAAAGACCTTAAGGACGGACTTATCGTAATGTTCTCGGGCACACCCTGTCAGACGGCCGGGCTTAACTCATACGTCGGCAGACGTCTGCGTGAGCATCTTATACTTGTTGACATCGTGTGCCACGGCGTGCCGGGTCCAAACCTTTGGCGTGATTACATCGCCTACCTTGAGAAGAAGCAGGGTGATAAGATTTGTTGGGTGAACTTCCGAGACAAACAGGCGTTCGGCTGGAAGGCTCATCGTGAAACGTTTAAATTTGTTAACGGGGGGGGGTAAAATGACATTTACATATTTGTTCTATCAGCATATTATGTTCCGTCCGTCGTGCAGCAAATGCCATTTTGCCAACACGAAGCGTCCGAGCGACATAACCATAGCCGACTATTGGGGGTGGGAAAAGACGGACCCGGACATCAACAAGGACGACAAGGGTGTATCGCTGATATTAATTAACACTGAAAAAGGACGTGAACTGTTCAATGCGGTGAAAGACCGCATGACAGTAATCCCGGCTGAATTGGAAAACTGTATGCAGCCCAATCTTCAACATCCGTCAGTATTCAGTCCGGAATGGAAAAACTTTGAGAGAGATTACGAATGCAAAGGCTTTGAATACGTAATGAAGAAATACGGTGAGGATAATTGGCGGCATAAGATACGTAAAATTCTCAGACGTATTAAAAGAAAAATCAAACGGACAATAGGATTATAGTTTATGAAGATAGGAATACTTACATTTAGTTGTGCATACAATTTTGGAGCCATTCTTCAATGTTATGCGCTGCAAGAACAATTGCTAAGAGAGGGTCATGATGTGCATGTAATTAATTATTGTCCAGACTACTTGGTAAGTAAAAAGATAAAAATGAGAATACGTCCTCTCATAAAGGAGAACATAACTTATGTTCGCAAATATATTTTGGGGAGGAATAGTTTTTCTTTATATGAAGACTTTGTAAAATCCAATTTATGTCTGACAAACAAAGTAAAAAACAGAAAAGATTTATCTGAAATAATACATTCCTTTGATTATATCATTATTGGAAGTGATCAGATTTGGAATACAAAATACAATGATAAAGATTATGCTTGGTTGGGTGATTTTTTCTTAGCTGAAAATAAACGCCCTAAAATAATCTTTTATGCGGCAAGTGCTGGGGATGCGAATTTTAGTGATACAGAAAAACGGGTAATTTCGTCAAAACTGTCATTGCCGTCTGTTAAGGCGATTTCTGTACGTGAAAGTAAATTGAAAAATATTCTTACTGAGCTTATTCCTTATAAAAATGTACCTGTTGTTCTTGATCCTTCATTGATGGCAAATCCCATTATATGGAAGAAATGGCAGTACAAAATTGACGGAAGATACATAGTTGTATATCAGGCAAGAGCGAATGATAATGTTTATCGAATAGCGAAGAAGTTGTCAAAAGAATTGGATGCAAAAATATATTCAGTTGATTTCTATCCAAATAGTTTCCAAAAAGGCATAAATTTGAAAGTTGTCTCACCAGCTGGCTTTATAACGTTAATAAAAAATGCGTTATGTGTTATAACAACATCATTTCATGGCACTGCCTTTTCCATAATTAACGAGACACCTTTTTATACATTGAAATTAAATGATGGTGCTGATGAGCGTAGCTATGACTTATTATGTTCTTTGGGCTTGGAAGATAGGTTTATAGATGTAAAACACACCCCTGTGTTTAGTAAAATTGATTTTACAAACACGTATGACAAATTAAATAAATTAAGAAATATATCGCAATCTTTTTTAACGGAAAATATTGTATGAATATAGTATTGGGGACAGACGACAAATATGCGATGCCGTGTGGGGTATGCTTAACATCCTTATTTGAAAATAATAAAAAATTGAGCCTAAATGTATACATATTGACAGATGGGCTTTCAGATAAACAACGGAAAAAGTTCGAAATATTATCAGACAAATACAAGAGGAGTATTTCAATAATTGATATAAATGAGACTGATATTTCGCAATTGAAAGTAAGTCAGCGGTTTAGTCGGGCTATTTATTACAGATTTTTAATTCCTAAAATCTTAAATGATGAAAAATACGCCTTATATATTGATTGTGATATAATAATAAACGGTTCTTTAGCAGTGTTGGAATCTCTAAACCTTGATTCATATGCGTGTGCTGTTGTAAGGGATCAAATGTGTGATGATATAAGACTTACAAACAGAATAGATATCAAGACACCGTACTTTAATTCAGGAGTTATTTTGATGAATTTGGATTATTGGAGAAAATATGACATAGCGGAAAAATGCATTAATTACATATATAACTATCCAAACCTGTGTTTGTATCCAGATCAGGATGCACTTAACAAAATCTTATCAGGGAAAGTTCTGTATTTATCGGTTAAATATAATTATCAAGAAAAATTTTACGAAGACAAAAACAAAGTTTTTTTTTCGCGTACGATGTGGTCGGAAGTAGACCAATGGAAAAATGCGCCAGTAATAATTCATTATACAAGTTATATAAAACCTTGGTTTAAAGAATGTGTCCACCCATTGAAAAACATATTCGTAGAATATAGAAATAAGAGTCTTTGGAAGGGACGTGCTATCAAGTATTATAATCTTAGGAAAAAAATCAAAGAAATTAAAGAAATAATTGTGCTTTTGTATCGGTGTCTGTGTCGGTAATACATTGTATATGTCATTAATAAAGTTCTAATAAAAATTGCCATCGGTTTTTATAACTGGTTGGTAAGGATTTTAAAGTTTAACCTTTTATAATATGTCAGTGTTTTTTTTACTCTTGACATTCTTATCCTGTTATAGGATAATAAAGACAAGTGGAGCTAAAAGAGCATTATGGTTTATTGGCTCAGTTCTGTTTTTATCTGATAGTATAGTATTGTGGGGACCTTTTAATTCGCATTTTGCTTTCGTTTTATCTTTTTTGATTTCTTTGTGTTTCCATCATGAATTAAAGACCTGCTATAAAGAGTATCCACTTCGTAAAATTTCCATTATTATTTTTATTATATATCTTTTAATTGGAGTTGTTGATACAAGAATTCCAATTATTTCAAGGTTTTCAAGGCCTGTTACTGGCTTCTTCTTGACATATATGGTCTTTTTTATAGGCTTTTGTTGTGTCAAAAGTAAAAATGATTTGCATGTGATATTAAGTGGATTCGTAAAAATGCTGGCAATAGTTTGTGTTTATGGTCTACTTACATTTGTAATACAAAGTAATCCTATTTATGATTTAATATCAAATTCGTTTACTGGAGACTTGGGTATTTGGGCGAATGTACAGGAAAGAGGTTATAGAGTATGTTCTTTTTTAAGTAATCCTATTGTCTTTGGAGGAGTTATGGGAGTATATTCGTTAATTATTTTGAATACAT
This sequence comes from Marseilla massiliensis, assembly GCF_016899955.1. GTDB lineage: Bacteria > Bacteroidota > Bacteroidia > Bacteroidales > Bacteroidaceae > Prevotella > Prevotella intestinigallinarum. The sequence goes on from NZ_JACJJL010000035.1 coordinate 10,815, forward strand.
GGCAAACTAATAATAAGGTTTTTAAATACATAGTTCTTGCTTTACTATTGTTGAGCGTTTTAATTGCGAATTCGCGTACAAGTATATTTTCAACATTGGTGGCATACATTCTCTATTATTTGTTGAAAAACAAATTGTCTTATAAAAATGTGCTTGCCGCATTTTCTGCCGTAATAATTATCCTGATTATGTATAATCAGTTAAGTTTTATAAGACCGATGATAGATAGCGCCATAGATTTGGTGATGACCGGAGGTGAAAATACACAGGGAAGTACAACGGATTTGAAAGAACAACAATGGGAAGTTTCATTGCTGTCCTTTTATGATGCACCATTTTTCGGACATGGCTTGTCTTATTTCAATGAAGTTATGGGTAATAAAGATTCATTTATATACGACCCCCTTATAGCGGGAATGGAGGGATACCAATATAAACTGCTTATTGAGCAAGGCGGATTTATGATAATTGCTGTGATAATATTTTACGTTCAGCTGTTTACATTTTTCTTAAAAAAAAGAAAACATAACCAGACTGTCTCCTATGTCGGCACTGCATGTACTGTTTCTTTCTTGTTTTTTATATGTGCAACTGGTGTTTACGGTAGTGCATTCCTTCATTTTGGAATATATATAGGAATTTTATTAAGGTGTGTTTATGACAAAAGAATTTTCAGTACTTATCCCAGCATACAATGTCGAGAAATATATTGATAAGTGCCTGCAATCTATCTTAAATCAAAGTTTTACCAATTTTGAAATTATAATAATAGATGATGGAAGCACTGATGAAACACTTAAAATTTGTAAGAAATATGAAAGTATGGATAGTAGGATTAAAGTGTTCCATCAAGTAAATAATGGCATTGTAGAAACTCGTAACAAACTTATTCAATTGGCAAATGGGAACTGGATTGTTTTTATTGATGCGGACGATTATGTAAAAGAGAATTATTTATCTTGTTTTAGCAACTACATAAATAAGTTTCCTGATGCGGATGTTTTTGCTTGTGACTATATAAGTTGGGAAAAAGGGGATGAATTTAAAGAAATAAAAAGGCCATTTCATAGTAAGCAAGAATATATTTTGCAATTGTTAGGTTGGCGATGTACGAATACAGCACTGTGGGCCAAAGCGATAAAAAAGGAACTGATAGAAAACAACCATATTGAGTTTACTAAAGGAATTTCTTTGGGAGAGGATTTGTGCTTTATGAGTAAACTTTTTTACAATGCCAAAGACATTATATATGTGCCCGGGGAAAATTATATATGGAATCGGACAAATGTTATTAGTATGACAAAATCCGAAAAATACCAAGATGACGTCATAGCATTGTATGAAGCAATTACCAAATTCTATAAAGAAAAAAGTGATTATAAATTATATAGTAAAACCTTGAGCAATACAATGCTTCACGTTATGGAAGGCAGATACATATTTCAACGGAAAAAAACTTTCGGAAATCTTCCTTCTTTAATAAATGTTGCGCAATTGAATATATTGAACAGATTAAAATTTTATTTAATAATAAATGATTTATTTCTTGCGGAACGATTAGTTGAGAAAATAAGTAGAAGTATAAAAAGATGTTTTAAGGATAACTGATAAATTATGAAAAAAATTCTTTTTGTCATTCACCGCTTAGATGCCGGAGGAGCGGAAAAGAGTCTCGTTTCGTTATTGAACTCGTTACCATTGGATTCGTTAGATATTGACTTAATGGCAATAAATCCTAACGGGATTTTCAGGAATCAAATTCCTGATAAAGTGCATTTAATTACCGCATCCCGTGAACTGATTTGTAAAAGTGAGAAAATAACATCGAAACGTTTTTGGCAATACACAAATATTAAAACCTTACTTATAAAGGTAGCCTGCATATTAGGCGACCGTTTGCGCAGTAATAACAGCAAGAAATTAAAAAGCCGCGGACAATATGACAATGACATTTGGAAAAGTCATATTCCTGACTGCAAGAATGAATACGATGTGGCCATAAGTTACATGGACGGAGTTAATTATTATGTCATCGACCATGTAAAAGCAAAGCGAAAAATACTATGGTGTCATAACGACTATAACAAACTGGAATACAAACCAGAATATGATGAAAAATATTATGGAAAGGCATACAAGGTATGTACGATTAGTGATATTTGCAAAAAATCATTAGTTGAAAATTTTCCTAAATTAAGTGATAAATTTGAGGTTGTCGAAAATATATCTTCGGCACGTATCATTAACGCACAAGCTGAAATGCATAAAGAAATGAAACATGCTAATGATGGATTTGCTGAAGACCGACGTTTTAAAATAGTTTCAATTGGACGATTGTCTGAGCAAAAAGGTTTCGATTATGCCGTGGAGGCAGCAAGGATTCTTAAAGACGATGGCCTTACATTAGGATGGTATGTGTTGGGAGAAGGTCCTTTAAGAAAAAGTCTTGAAGAACAGACAAAAAATAGCAGTGTTGAAGACACTGTCAAATTCATAGGCGTCCGCTCTAATCCTTATCCTTACATAAAAGACGCAGACCTCTATGTGATGCCCTCTCGTTATGAAGGCAAAAGTATCGCTTTAGATGAAGCGAAAATCTTATGCAAACCAATTGTTGTAACCAACTATCCTTCCGTAGGAGATGCCATCATAAATGGTAAAAATGGATTGATTGTAGACATAAACGCACAATCGATTGCCGATGGCATAACGAAGCTATACAATAATGAAAATCTCCGTAAAGAACTTGTTAAGAATTTGAGACAGGAAGATTGCAGCAATGAAAAACGAGTAGTGGCAAAATTTTTGGAGTTATTAAAATAATAATTACTTTCTAAAATGAATGTTTCTAATATTCTAAAAAAAACGTATTAAGAAATCAGGAACAGGCAAATATTTGTGTCAATTGTTGCTTCCATTTGTGCATGGTAAAGTTGATTGCAGTGAGACAAATGTTCAATTGGCAAGAGAACTTCTTCAAAATATTTCTTCAGACCCACATCAGTCTTGCGTTCGGAACAAGCCTCAAATTAGTACTGAGCAATATGATTTACAGGTAATTGTGCCCGCATATAACGCATGTAAGTATATAGAGACGTGCATTGATTCGGTCCTTAAACTACCGATTTCAAGTAGCTTAATTGTTACGGTTGTAAACGATGGTTCAACAGATAATACGGAGGACATTCTTAAAAAATACAGTAATGATGACCGTGTCGAAATTATTACTCAGAAAAATCAAGGTTTTTCTGGTGCAAGAAATAGAGCTTTAGCAGAAATAAAAGGTCGGTATATAACTTTTCTTGATAGTGATGATGAATTTTTAAGGGGGGGGAAGGAATAGATAACCTTATACGGCTGGCAGATCTTGAAAGAATCGATATTATTGAATGTGGCTATACAACCTTTACCGACGAGCATGATATAAAAACAATTCGTCACACGAATACTGTTTCAAATGACACCACTATTCTGTACGGTTATCCTTTGGGAAAAATCATAAGAGCCAATCTATTTGAAAATATCCATTTCCCAGAAGAATATTGGTTCGAAGATACAATTATGTCTTTTATTATATTGTAAGCGTCCAATTTTGACGTATTGCCCGTTCCGTTAGATGTAGCTATCTTCGCGCTGTAAACATTAAAGTCATTGAAGATGTACAGCAGTGAAGATTTTGAACGGCTTTTCATCCGTTACAAGGGTGAGGCCTACCCCAAGGGCGAGAGCATACAGACATTCTGTCACAGGAACAAGGTCCCCTACAATCTGTTCGAGAAATGGTACAAGGATACAAGGCACAAGGTGGTGGAAGTGAGTGTTTCCGGCCGTCCTTCTCCGCAGGAAGAGTGGAAGTCAATGGAGACCGCCCGTCAGCAGAAGGAAGAGTCTGTCCGGGAGGTGCGCATACTGGTGGACCTGCGCGTAAGCAACGGGCTTCACTTGCGTCAGGGGAATTTAAGCTACGCGGACCTGAAGCGTCTGGTAGAGAAGCTGGAGGGCCTATGCTAAGCATCAGTGAGCCAGGCAGCTTCTATTACCTGCGTAATTTCCACGACATGCGCTGCAAGTATGCGAGGGTCCTGTCCGTCATCCGGCAGCAGATGGACCGTGAGCCCCGGGCCGGTGAGGTATACATCATGATGTCGAAGGACCTGCAGACGGTACGTCTTTACAGCTACGAAAAGCACTCGTGCAGCCTTTACGAGAAGCGTTTCGACAAGGGCTACAAGTTTATGAAGGTGTCGCATGAGGGCGACAAGGCGGTGTTCACAATAAGCTGGGACGATGTGGTCGTACTGCTCGGTTCTCCAGTTGTTAAAACATTGAATATCAAATAATTACATCTGTTTTCTCTTGGCCATGTCAGATATTTTTATTATCTTTGTATAAGATAGGATGCGGTTCGGCATTGTCAAACTTGAAAACTCAGTTTTCGTTTGTCTCTGCACTCACCTTTCGCTATCTTTGTATGGTAATGGAAGTATCGGCAAAGCCAATGGAAGACAATGAATTCATATTAGAATCAGCCCGCAATCTGAAGCGCTGGGAGGAAACTCCCAGACGCGTGGCTGACGACTATGCCGATATGGACAGGGACGAATTAATCAGACTGATAGCTTTTTTACGCGAGCGTCTTGAGGAGGCGGAATCATCCCGTAAGAAAGAGCACGAAGAAAGCTCGGAGAGGATATCTGCTCTTACATCCGAGGTGTCCGTACTGAACAGACGGGTCGGTGAGCTTACCGACATGCTGAAAGCAAGCTACGTGAGCGCGTCAGAGACGTCAATGCAGATGTCGGAACTGCTCAGGCAGCTCAAGGACAAGGACAGGAAGATAGCGGAGCTGCAGAGCACCGCCAAGGTCGCGCGGAAGAACCTGTTCGGGCGCAAATCGCAGAAAGGTACGAAGGCGAAGGACAGGGACGGCGGGAACGGGCCAACGCCGCATACGGACGTGAAAGACGGTTTTGACGGGAATTCCGCGTCACTGCCGGACAATCTTGACCTTGACGTGTGGAAAGGGCCAAAGGATGCGGCGGAAGATCCGGCCGCGTCTCAGAAGGAAAGCAGGCTCAACCGTCTGGGCATGACCTACCGCACAATGAACGCCGACAACCATGTGCTCCACAGGAGTGACACGGGCAGGCTTCCCGAAGGGGCGACTGTAATAAAGACGTATCCCAGGTACACATACAACCAGGAAACCGTAGTGACGGAACACGAATACGAGATTGTGGTCTACAGGGACAAGGACGGCAAGGTCATGTGCGGCTACTTCCCCATGGATGATGAGAAGGGGTCCCCTGTCATAGAGAGTGTCCCGGGCACCCATGCGGCTCCCGGTCTGATGGCCTATCTCGTGTTCAACCGTTTCTTCCTCGACACTCCCGTCTACAGGGAGACCCTGCGTCTGCTCCAGGAAAGGATGCGTGTGTCGAGACAGACGGTGACGAACTGGCTGGCGAAAGGCGCCGGGTTCTTCAAGGATGTACTGGCATACCTTAAGGACAGGTGTCTGGAGAAGGACTCCATCGTGAACTGCGATGAGACATGGTGCCGTGTGAAGGTGGCCGGAAGATACAGGAAACGCTATGTATGGTGCCTGGTCAACAAGGCCTCCAAAACGGCAGTCTATTATTATGGGGACGGCTCGCGCGGACGTAAGGTGCTTAAGGACATCCTTGAAGGACGTGAGCTCCGTGCCCTGCAGACCGACGGCTACAACGTGTACCTTTATCTTGACGATGAGATTCTGGACATAGACCACGTCTGCTGCATGGCCCACGTGAGGGCGAAGTTCAAGTACGCCGCCGAGATAGAGCATGACGTGAACGCCCGAAAGTTCCTCGAATACATCGGAAGGCTCTACGCCCTGGAGAAGAGATACATAGAGCTTGAACTCAGCGCGGAAGACATAAGACGGCTAAGGAACTCCGCCGAAACGACTGAGATAATAATAGGCGTGAGGAGCCTGCTGGATCTGATGAAATCCGGAAACGCCCCGAGGCACGGAAGCCTGATGGAGAAGGCGGTCAGTTATCTCGACCATTTCTGGAACCAGGTTTTTCTCTACCGGAAGGACGGAAACTACACGATAGACAACAGCCTGGCGGAACGGTGTATCAGACCGCTGGCCAACGAGAGAAAGAACTCACTTTTCTTCGGCAGCGACAGGATGGCGCGCGTCAGCGCGGCCTACCACTCCGTCGTGTCCACCTGCAGGCTTCAGGGGTATTCAATCTTGGAATACCTCAAGAAATTCTTTACTGAAATAGTCGCAGGCAACCGCGACTACGGAAAACTTATGCCATCAACCATCGGCATAAGTGCTAACAAAATCTAAATATCAAACGAATTTTAATCTTATTTTAGACGTACCGCCTGAAAAGCATGGGGTACGTCAGAATTGGACGCTTACTATTATATTTCCCATGTGTAGAAAAATAGCCACATCGTCAGAACTTTTATATCATTACCGCATTAACCCTTCCGGAATTTCCGCAAAAGCAAAAGGAAAAATAAAAACAATAGATTCATATTGGATTACAGAACAGTTGCTAAGAGACCGCGTCGAATTGGGTCTTGAAAACAATAAAACATTTTGCAAAATAATTTTGAATCAGATAAGAATTAATTATTCAAGAATTCATACAATCGGAAGATCAGATATAGACCGTGCTGTATTTATTTTAACATCCCGTTTTTGGAATAAATATTTCTCAAAAATCCAGGATAAATCTCCTTTAGGTACAGCTCTTAGTAAGGGCGAATTCAAGCGATATAAATTATTGTGTGATTTAACTTAATACAAAGTAAATCCTATCCTTATATTCATAGTATAGGATTTTTTTAGATACAATCTTTGTTTATATAAAAATTATACAAATTCAGGTAGCATTTTTTGCTTTGAACAGCTATCTGAAGCAAATCATAATATTCATATTTTATGAAAATCTTAGAAGTCGTATTCCATCTGAATTCAGGTGGGGCAGAACGTTTTGTCGTTGATTTGAGTAACGAACTGTCAAAGACAAATGAGGTTACTCTGCTTGCATTGAAGGAGGACAAATCCAATCCGGAAGAATTTTTGTTTTACAAATTTGACTTGTCTGAACGGGTCAAATACAAGAATGTGGGACTTCCGTCTTCTTCCTACAAGCCTTCCACCCTGTGGCAGGTCTACAAAGCTATAAAGGCGGAGAAGCCGGACATCGTACACATGCACGCCGCAGGGATGCCGAAGTTCTGTTACCTGGCCAACCTCCTGCTTGGAAAGAAAATAACATTCGTACAGACTATTCATAATGATGTCAACCGTGGGTATTCAACCGCAATCTATGATTTCCTGCACGCCACGTTGGGACGTTGGAAAATGATACGCTTTGCCGCCATTTCCGAAACGAACTATCAGGAACAAAAGAAGCTCTATCCGCATACAATGGCTACCTGCATCGTAAACGGTCGCGCGCCCATGCAATCGACAGAAAAGATAGAGGACGTCAGACATGAGATAGCTTCATTGAAGAAAAACCCAAACACAGTTGTTGTATTGCACGTGGCCCGCTGTAATCCGCAGAAGAACCAGATGTTATTGATTGAATCTTTCAACGCATTGACTGTAAAGGGAACGGATGCCATGTTGCTGGTGATAGGCAATAGCTACGACAGTGCACTGGGCGCATCGTTGAAAGCTGCGGCTGGTCCCAATATCCATTTTCTCGGTACACGAAAAAACATCAGTGACTATATGGCAAATGCCGATGTCTTTGTTTTGTCCAGCGCTTTCGAGGGAATGCCCATCACCATCATCGAGGCACTTTTGAGTGGAGTGCCCGTCGTGTCCACACCTGTATGCGGAGCCGTGGATGCTGTGAACGGAAAGAACGGGGTGCTGAGTGAAGGTTTTACCACCGATAGCTATACGGCAGCCCTGTCCAAAGTCATCAACAACCTGGCCTATTACAAGACCAATGCACAAAAAATGAAGGACAACAGTCCTTACACGATAAAGGCCTGTGCCGAGAAGTACCTCGAATTCTTCAAGGCACAATAAACCGGGGAATCTTATTTCCATCCTCCAAAAGAAATCATAAATAAATCTTGCTATATGCTTGAATTCGATAAAGACAGGAACGAAATCTGTTATGACTATTCCCGATGCCAGCAATGTGGCATTTGCGAAGCGGTATGTCCCAAGCAGGCCATATCCTTGGAACTGCGAAAAGACGGGACAAACCTGATCAAGGTGGACAATGACAAATGTATCCGCTGTAAACGATGTGTGAACTGCTGTCCCGCCAACAAGCGTGAGAACTACGAAGGGTATTTTGACAACTTCACCGGAAAAGAATATTACTTGGGTTATAACACGGACAACACGGTAAGACACGAGTGTTCATCAGGCGGAGTCTGCAAGACAATCGTTATTGAAAGCCTGCGGAACGGACTGGCTGACGGTGTCTATACATTGAGACGCACCGACGTTTTCCCGTACGCTGAAGGGGAATTCTATACGAAAGACAATATTCCGCAGTATGATGACATCCCCAATTCAGTCTACCATTCGATCATGGCATGCCGGAACATCAACAAGATACAGCATTGTAAAAGGCTGATTGTGGTGGGTACGAGTTGTCAGCTTCGGGCGATGAACGCCGCACTGAAGGGAAAGGCGGACGAAATTATCCGCATCTGCATCTTCTGCAAGCAACAGAAGACGCTGGATTCTACACGGTTTCTTGCCAAGATTGTGGGAACAAAAATACCCGAAAATCTAAAATTTTCGACCCGCTATCGCGGGAATGGATGGCCGGGAATCGTTCGGGTGAACGAATCTGAGCTGCCCTGGAATAGGGCAGCTCAGATTCCGTTCGGGCGTAGATTGTGGACGGTTCCGGGCTGTGACCTCTGCGGCGACTCATTCGGGATCAATGCCGGAGCGGACTTGTCTCTGATGGATCCCTGGAAAATAAGGACACCGAACGACATGGGCGAGACTTTGGTTACGGTACACACTGAAACCGGGAAGAAGCTGTTGAAGAGTATAGACACCATCGGATTACAGGAAAAATCCTTTGAGGATGTAAAGGCGGCCTTAAGCCTGAAAGACGTATGGAGAAAACAACAGACAGAACCTTACTTCCGAGGTGAGCAATGCAGCACAACCGCCCAAAAGGCCGGGGAGGCGGAAATGAGACAAAGACGTACCATCCGGAAGATTGTGGACACTCTTCCCCGGATGCCCATCCTGTTCTACCGCGTACTCTGCAAATTTTACCCCGACTCACGTAACCGAATTCTGAAATAGACATGATGGACGTAAAAGTAATAACCCGGCACGGACCTTCCAATTATGGTTCGTTGCTGCAAAGCATAGCCACCCTGGAAATACTTGGGAGACTTGGCGTGTCGGCAAAGATAATAGACTATCAGCGGAAAGATGAAAGAGGGCTGAAAGCAACCCTGGCACAAGTACGCCTGAAAAAAGCGTATGCCGGTAACGTCCTGAAAAAGGTCCTTTATGTCATGGTACGTTTCCCGATGGAATCCATGGCAAGAGCACGGTTCGACAGGATGCGTACCCGCTATCTGCGGATGACCGGACGGGTGAGTGACACCGAAGGACTTGCCAAACTGCAGGCTGACGCTTTTATTACCGGAAGCGACCAGGTATGGGGACCCTTGTACAACGGGAAATATGACCCGGCCTATTTCCTTTCATTCGTCAAGGAAGGGAAAAAGCTGGCCTATGCCGCCAGTTTTGGCAAAACCCGATTCAATGATGAAACAGTGGCCGAATACAAACATTGGCTCAGCCTGTATGACGCCATAGCCGTAAGGGAAGACAGTGCCGTACAGCTGCTGGACGAATGGGGTATTCGATGCAAAGGACAGGTTTTGGATCCCACATTGATGCTTGACGGCGGACAGTGGTCAAGGATGATACGGAAGGAGATCAATGGCGATTACATATTGGTATATCAAATCCATAATGACGTCAACCTGAACCGTTATGCCATGGAGTTGTCCCGACGCACGGGGCTTCCGTTGGTCCGCGTCAGTCCGCACCTTCACCAGGCAAGACGTGGAGGGAAGTTTGTCTGGTGCCCGGACATTCCCGACTTCCTGGCCTACGTTAAAAACTGCCGGTGCCTCGTAACAGACTCTTTCCACGGCACTTGTTTCGCCATCAACTTCAACCGTCCGTTTATGGAGGTGCTGCCGAACACATCCACGGGCAGCAGGAATCAGAGCATCCTGAAACTGACAGGACTCGAAAACCGAATCGTAAAGGATTTCAATGATTTTTCACTTTTCGACGAGAAAATAGACTACGCCAAGGTAAACACCATCCTTGAAAGGGAACGTTCCGCTTCACTGGACATCCTGAAAAACCTCCTTGGACTATAATCCAAAAACTTACTTATGATACGAATTTTGCATTCCGTCAGTAACCTGGACCGTGGCGGGATAGAGACCATGTTGATGAATTACTACCGTCACATCGACCGTGACAAGGTACAGTTCGACTTCGTATGTAACAAGCTGAAACCGGGCGCATACGACAAGGAAGCCACGGACATGGGAGCGAGAATATTCCATTCGCCCGGACTCCATCCACTGCATTATCCGCAATACATTCGGTTCTTCAAGCAACTGGTTAGGCAACATCCTGAATACCGTGTGCTGGAAGTCCACAACGGGGCGTTAGGGCTGTATGCGCTGAACAGCGCAAAGCGTGCCGGCATACCCGCAAGGATATACCACGCCCACGGGCAGGGGCTGAATCTCGACTATAAGATTGCGCTGAAGTGGGTCTGCAAGAAAATGTTGCGGTTCAACATGACCCACCACTTCACCTGCGGACTGAAAGCCGGTGAATATTATTTCGGAAAAGCCGTGATGGAGCGTGGGGATTATGTGCTCGTGCGTAACGCCATCGACGTGGACCGTTTCGTGTTCAACCCGGATGTAAGGGAACGATTGCGCGGTGAGAACGGGCTTGAAGGTAAACATGTGGTGGGTCACGTGGGAAGGTTCATGCACCAGAAGAACCACGTTTTTCTCATCGAAGTGTTCGCACAGATAGCCAGACGTGATGAAAAGGCTGTCCTCGTGCTGCTCGGTGACGGGGAACTGCAGGAGAAAATCAGGAACCGGGCCGGGATGCTTGGCATATCAGACAAGGTGAAAATGATGGGTAATGTGGGGAACGCTAATGAATGGTATCAAGCGTTTGATCTGTTTATTCTGCCCTCCCACTGGGAGGGGTTGCCTGTTGTCGGTGTTGAAGCCCAGGCGGCAGGACTTCCGTGCCTGTTCTCTTCCTCGATAACCCCGGAAATAGGACTTACGGAAAACGCCGTGTTCCTTGACCTGGAATCGGGAGCGGACGCATGGGCGGAAAAAGCCACAGCACTGTTGTCCGCCCGACAGGAACGCGGGAATATGCGTCAGGCCATTGTGGAGAAAGGTTATGACATCCGTGTAGAAGCCAAGAAACTGGAAAACCTTTATCTGGAAATCTATAACAGCACACTGAAATGAAGATAGGAATACTCACGCACCACTTCATCGCCAATTTCGGAGCGTTTCTGCAGGCGTATGCGTTGCAAGAAGCGATTAGACAGGAACATCCGGACGATGAGGTGTACATCATCAATTATATCCACTTGAAACACTTCATCATCAATACAGGCGGCTGGTTCAGGTTCTACGCCGGACGCGAAACGATGGGTGAATGGATACAGAAAATACAATTGCCGGGAACGTTTTATTCGGCCAGACACAAACACATGAACCTTACGCGGCGCTGCTATGATGCGGACGGTGTGAACAGGTTGGGGCTTGACGTAATCGTGGTGGGCAGTGACGAAGTATGGAATTTCAGGGATACGAAAAGCGATGCTGAGATAAAATTTGGCAGGGGGTTGAACTGTAAACGGCTGGTGTCGTATGCGCCAAGCGTTGGTAACTCCACGCCCGATGGAGAAATACCGGAATACGTTACGGAAGGTATCAGGGGTTTCAAGGCCATCTCCGTCCGGGATTCCCTAGGACTGCAACTTGTAAGGCATATTACCGGTAAGACACCGTTAAAGGTGCTTGACCCGACTTTCCTTATAGACTTCCCGATGGAGGAAGTCCGACTGCCGAACAAGGACTATATCCTGTTCTACTATGCGGAAAATCTTCCCACACACATAAAGGATCAGATATTCGATTATGCGAAAGGACATGGCCTGGCCGTTTATGGTGCCGGAGAGTGCGACAGGCGCTATTCCGCTGTCACCGTGAACCTTACGCCCTTTCAATGGGTATGGATGTTCAGGAACGCACGCTTCGTCATAACGGGTACGTTTCATGGAGCGGCTTTCTCCATTGAGAATGAACGCCAGTTTAAAGTATATCTAACCCAGAAAAACAGGATACGGAAAGTAAATGACCTACTGGAAACACTTGGCATTGAGAACAGAGGCATTGACGATAGTTTTGTATTTGACCTTGAACGGCAGGAAAAGGAAATAGACTATAAGGCGGTGAATGAACGTCTGAGACAAAAAAGGAATAAAAGTCTGGATTTCCTGAGAAATGAAATCAGGTAATGCTACAATATCTAAATACACAATCATTATTTAATCCTTTTTATGAAGATAGTAGTTACAGGAACCCGTGGCATTCCGAATATCATGGGTGGTGTGGAAACGCATTGCGAGGAACTTTTTCCAAGGATTGCCAAACGTGGATTTGACGTAACGGTGATACGGCGTACTAATTACGTCAAGGATGACCTGACGGAATGGAACGGCGTGAAGTTAGTGAATATCGACAGCCCAAAGAAGAAGTCATTTGAAGCAATCATCCACACTTTCAGGGCCATCAACGAGGCGAAGCGATTGAAAGCCGACATACTGCACATACACGCAATAGGTCCTGCACTGCTTGTTCCATACGCGAAGATGTTTGGAATGAAAGTTGTTTTCACCCACCACGGGCCAGACTACGACCGCGACAAATGGGGATTTGCAGCAAAGACAATGCTGAAACTCGGTGAGCGCATGGGTTGCATGTTTGCAGATGAAGTGATAGTAATCTCCGACGTGATACGCAACCTGATAAAGCGGAAATACAACCGGACAAGCCACGTTCATTTGATTTATAACGGCGTGTCTCAGCCTGAAGTATGTGATTATCCTGGATACTTTAAGAAACTTGGCATAGAGAAAGGCAAGTATATCCTCGGCATGTGCCGTTTCGTGCCTGAAAAGAACCTACATCACCTCATAGAAGCATATATTGAAGTAAGAGAACAAAATCCTGATACGGATATAAAACTTGTACTGGCTGGTGATACGGATTTTGAGGATGACTATTCACGCAATCTGAAAGAGATGGCGAGAAAGAACGGCGTTGTCCTTACGGGGTTCATAAAGGGTAAGAACCTACATTCTCTGTTGACGAATTGCCTTTGCTATTGCCTGCCGTCAAGCCACGAAGGTTTGCCCATCTCTTTGCTGGAAGCCATGAGTTACGGTGTAAAGGTAATCGTGAGTGATATACCTGCCAATTTGGAAGTAGGTCTTAATAATGAAGACTACTTTCCTGTTGGCGATGTGGATGCACTTGTTGGAAAGTTAAAAGCCGTAATAGAACATCCATTGGAACACATCAATTACGATATGAGCATATATGATTGGGAGAAGATTGCCAATCAAGTGGCAGAGGTATATCTTAGGTTAAAGTAGCAGGAGATTTATCTCAATAATCACTTTGTGTTAATCAATCCGCTATCTGAAATATGTTGAGAGATTACCAATCTCATATAAAAGAACATATTTTATCATTTGGAGAACGGCATTGTAACATCATAGTGCAGATGCCCACAGGAACAGGCAAAACACACCTGCTTGCTTCTATCATTTATGACCATTTGAAAGAGGAACAAAGCCAATGCGTGTGGATAGTCGCCCACCGCCGCGAGCTTGTGGAGCAGATAGAGGAAACCGTTGCACGCTACGGCATATCCAAAGAGGACGGACGGGTAAAGGTGATGTCCATCCAGTGGCTGTCAAGACATTGGGAGGACTTGAAAGACGAGAGGCCGAGTCTGATTGTGATAGATGAAGCGCACCATGCGCTGGCTGAAACCTACCAAGAACTGTGGCTGCGCTATCAGGAAACGAAGAAGTTGGGCATGACCGCCACGCCATGCCGCTTGAACGGCAAAGGGTTCACGGACTTGTTTGACACGCTGATAACATCCAACAGCATAGCGGACTTCATCCGGCAAGGGTGGTTGTCCGCTTTTGATTACGTGTCCATCCGTCCGAACAGCGAAGACCAAATGTTTGTTGACAACTTGCAGAAGCGTGGAGCTGACGGTGACTTCCAAGTGAAGGAAATGGACGCCGTACTGAACAGGCGGCCAAGCATAGAGAGACTGTACGAAAGTGTCAGGCAGTATGCCGACGGAAAGAAAGGCATTGTCTATGCAATAAGCATCGACCACGCACGTAACATCGCCGGGTATTACAAGGAACATGGGATGAATGCCGTCGCCATTGACAGCAAGACACCGGCAAAAGAACGTAAACAGCTTGTCGAGGATTTCAAAAAAGGCAGGATACAGGTACTGGTCAATGTGGACGTGTTCAGCGAGGGCTTCGACTGTCCCGATGTGGAGTTCATACAATTGGCAAGGCCTACCCTCTCGCTTGCCAAGTACCTGCAGCAGGTGGGGCGCGGACTGCGCAAGACGGACGGCAAGGATTGCTGCGTGATGATAGACAACGTGGGGCTTTACCGCCTGTTCGGGTTGCCTACGGCTTACCGTGACTGGCAAGCCATGTTCGAGGGGCGGCTGGCTGGGAAAGGCTACGCTAACATGGCAAGGACAGCATATTGCCAAACCGCCAGGGCGGAGAAAACAGAAATCACAACACCCCAACATGACGACGGGATGGAAACAATCGTAACGCATGAAAAGCTGGTTGACTACCTTAATGCCGTAGATAACATCCCATTGGGTATTAAGCAAGATAATTTAAAGGCATTCAAGGACAGGGTAAGCGGACTGTATGGCCTGAAACTCGGCGAGAAAATAACAGTAATGCCGCTGTATACGGAGGTGCTCGGCACGGATGGCTGTCTTGCTGTTGTACGCCTTAACAATAAACAGGTGTGCATAGTGGATGAACAGGGCGGAATAACGGCAAGGCTTGGACGGTGCAGCAAGGTGAAATTCATGAAGGACAGGATACTGTCGATGACGGGCGGCAACGGCCATGAAACCTACATGGACCTGTATAATGGAAAGCTATATACAAGCAAACCAAAGGTGCTGGACTTCAAGAAAGTACAGTTACTGGAGGTTGACGGCTTCATTTACAGCAGGACGAAAACGAAGTATAGGGCAAAGGCAATCCGCGGCAACAGGAACCTTTTCGATTACGGCTTCTACCTGCGTATTTGCGACTACTTCTCCGTTCCGAGATGTAGGCAGGTTGAAGAGGACGATGCACGGTGGGGGTACGACAGCACCTGCATCCTTGCCGGAGATTATGAAACCTACTACCGTTATTGCGGAATGCTGGCGGACGGGAGCATAGTCGTAGAGGACACCGCAGGGAAATACTTCCTTGTAGATGAGTGCAATGGCAAGCGGTACATCGCTTGCGAAAACCCGAATACCCCGGATGAGGACTTCAACACCGTCATTCCACACCTGAAAGCCGAAGCGTCAAGGCGTGCATCCATGCGGTCGGAAAAAGAGAAGCAGGAAGAGGAGGATAAGCGTCAGAAGCGGTTGGCCGGAATGCAGCAGGCCGAACCTTTCCGGTCAGGTCGGAAGTGGGGGCTGAAACTCGGAGGGCGCATAGTCGTGCCACCTGTTTACCGCAACATCCTCGCGCCTGTCGGGAACTACTGTGCCGTGGAGTGCAACCCCTGCCAATGGGGCATCATCATGCTCGACGGCAAGGTAGTAGTGGAAGCCAACTACTCGAAAGTAGAGATACGTGATGACGGTACGGCAAGGCTGACTGTCTTCCCCGGAAAAGAGAAGGTCGTGGAATTAGGCACCTGACAAGGCAGGAAATATCCGCACAGTACAAAAATGCCGCAAGCTGTCCAAAATTGTTCCAAGGGCGGTTTGCGGCATTTTTGTGCCGTTTTGTATAGTTCAATACATGGAAACTTGAAAAATACCGACACACGCCTCACGGCGCAGGCCGGTACACTGACACTACTTGAAACTTATGACGTTAGCTTTGCATCCAGGAAACGATAGGCATTGTCGTTCACGAGCCTTATAATCCGTTCGTGGAACTCGGTGTTGGAGTTGCATACGCCACGGCTCTGTACCACTTTTCCTTGCTTAATCGAGAACTCCACGGTTTCGATGCGCCTGCCCGAAAGGTCGTGGGCTGAAAGGATGATGCTGTCTGATTTGGCGTAATACCCGCACTCGAACACGCAGTGCTTCTTATGCAAAGCTGAACATAAGCACCATTATGCAAAGTGTTATATTATGCGTAGCGTTACTAATAAATAGCTATTATTCAATATTATTTAGCAGCAAC
>NZ_JACJJL010000036.1 GCF_016899955.1 Marseilla massiliensis
TCTTTCGGGCCGCATACCAAAGTCTCATCGGTCGCGTAGCCCGCTACGCTCTCTCTTCGGACTTTGGCATGCATCTCCGAAATAGCGCACAATTTGATGGCAATTAGTTTTGAACACCTACTTACATGCCTCTGAAAGTGCATGCAGGCAGGCCGTCAGGATGGGGCCGGGCCGCCCCGGTGGGGCCTGCATGCCGTTGGCCGTGGCAGCGGGGCACATGTTGCACTGCAATACGGGCCGTTTTACAACCCGAAACGGCACGTTTCGCAATCCAAAACGACCCGTATCGCAACCCGCTGACTGTCAGCCTGTTGGCCCGCTTTGGCAGACTGGTGTGGCGGGCACGCAAAAGTAGGCACCGGCCGTGTGGCCGGGGGCATGCCGGCATGGGCACGGCCTACGGCCAGCATTTATAACATAAATACAAAATACACACATGGAAAATATCCGTGAAGGGCATGGCGGCATGGCCATGCCCGTAAGGAAGAAAGAGCGTTTCGCCATACTCGACATATTGCGCGGCTTCGCCCTCGTGGGCATAGCGGTGGCCAACTTCCCCGAGTTTGCGCTTTTCACCTTCCTCAAACCCGACGCCGTGGCAGCCATGCCTACGGCCGGGGCCGACCGATGGGTGCGTTTCTTGCAGTATGTCTTCGTGGATGGAAAGTTTTACACCATCTTTTCGTTGCTCTTCGGCATAGGTTTCTCTATCATTATAAGCAACGCCATGAGGCGCGGGGCCAGCGGTTTCCGCATATTCTACCGCCGTATGGCCATACTGTTGGGCTTCGGCTTTGTGCACCTTATGTTTATATGGAGCGGCGACATACTCATGCTGTATGCGCTGATGGGTATGTTGCTGCCGTTGTTCCGCAACTGTTCCGACCGCACACTGCTGTCGTGGGCGGCCGTATTGCTCTTCGTCCCGGTGATAATCGATTTCGCCTGCGAGTTTGCCGGCGTAAGTCTGTCGGCCGGCGTGGTGAGGCTTCAGCAGCACTATTGCGCCAAGTATGGCATCACCGACGACAATTTCGCTTACTGGCTGCGCGATGCCGACAGCTATGGCGGCGTGTTCCAGTTTCTGGTGCAGGGAGCCTTGGTGCGCGTGCAGGAGTTTGTCGATGGCAACCGCTACTTCAAGGTGATGGGATTGTTTCTAATCGGCTTTTGCATAGGGCGGCGGCGCATGTATGCCCACACCGTGATGCGGCGGCGCATGCTGCGCAGGGTGGCGCTGACGGGATGCTGCGCAGGGTTGCCTTTGTCGGTGGTATATGCGTGGAGTGCTGTCAACGGCCACCCGTGGGGCAACGCGGCCCACAGTCTTCTCTACTTTGTCAGCGTCTACATAGTGGGCTTTGCCTATGTAGCCGCCATCTGCCTTGTTTACAACAGGCATCCCCGGGCAAGGGTCTTCAGCCTGTTCTCTGCTCCCGGGCGCATGGCCCTTACCAACTACATCGGCCAGTCTGTTTGGGGCATGGCCATATATTACGGCATTGGCCTGGGCCTGGGGGCATCCATGGGCCTGTCGCTGGTGGTGCCGGTGGCCGTTGGCGTGTGGCTCGTCGAGGCGCTTTCCAGTCTGCTGTGGCTGCGTTTCTTCAACTTCGGGCCGCTCGAGTGGATATGGCGCATGCTCACCTACGGCAGGCGTTTCCCGCTGCTGCAGAAGCAGTGAGGCCGGTTTCGCCGGGGCCGCGCCCCGGGTGTGGCTGCCGGTGCCGGCTCTGCTGCCCTGTAGGTGGGGCCGATGGCTTTTCCCGCATGTTTAGTCGTGTCGCGTAGACTATGGCTAAGCATGCGGGAACATTCGTCATGCGTCAGTGGCCCATGGTGGCGGCTCCCCGGCCTTATGCCCCGGCGGCTCCCCGCCGATGGCTGTAGTGTCAGCTTATCTTGGCAATGAACTCGGTGAGGAGGCGGCCAAGGCTTTCGGCCACAGAGCAACTCATGTCCATCTCCGACAGCGAGGTGGCCACCAGGCCCGACACGTCGTCGATGCTTTTGCGCATGCTTTTGCCTTTGTCTGTCAGTGAAATTATGCGCTGCCTCTGGTCGGTGCAGTTGTAGCCGCGCATTACCAGGCCCTGCTTTTCAAGCCTTTGGAGCAGCGGGGTGACCGTGTTGCTCTCGAGCATGAGCCTGGCAGAGATTACGTTTACGGGCACCCCGTCTTGTTCCATGAGTATCTTCATCACAAGATATTGCGGATAGGTGATGCCCAAAGGCACAAGGTAGGTCTGGTATGTCTGTTGGATGAGCCTGTTGAGGGCATACAGCTTGAAGCTTACCTCGTCGTCTAATTGCTGAGATGGTATATTTCCCATTGTGTGGTTTTGTTTGCTTGGAACTGCAAAGTTACACTGTTTTTTCATTGGCGGGCCTTTTTCGCGTTTAAAAGACCCTTTTCCTGCCAAAAAGGTCGAGTCAGTCGTGTGCGACTGAAAAGCTTGCGCGTTGGCGCGCCTTGGCCGGGTTGTTGCATGAAGGCAAGTGTCGGGATGCAACAAGCGCTACCGGCAGAAAGGAACATACAGAATGGAAAAGAAACAGATAGACTTCGTGACTCACCCGCAGGGAGTTCACATGGTTGGCGACGGGTTCAGGGTGCACAACTTCATACCGCAGGTAGATGGTCTCGGACGCTACGACATGGACCCTTTCATACTGCTCGACTACAATGCGCTGATGCATGTTGAGCCTGGCGGGCAGAGAGGGGTGGGGCCGCACCCGCACCGCGGCTTTTCTACGGTGACGGTGGCCTACCATGGCAGTGTGGCCCATCGCGACAGCAAGGGAAACCATGGCGTGATACACGCGGGCGATGTGCAATGGATGACAGCGGCCGGTGGTGTGTTGCACGAGGAACTTTTTGAGAAAGAGTTTGCATCGAGGGGAGGCGATTTCCAGATGGTTCAGCTTTGGGTGAACTTGCCCGAAAGCCATAAGGCCGACGCGCCTTCGTACCAGGCAATAAGGCATGAAGACATGGGCTTCTATGCTTTGCCCGGTGGCAAAGGAGTGGTAGAGGTAATCAGTGGAGAATACAAGGGCGTGTCTGGCCCGGCAAAGAGCGTCACCGATGTGAGCCTTTTCAATGCCAGGATAGGCAAGGGGGCCGTGGCCGACTTCGCCTTCCCGAAGGAAAACACCACGGCATTGCTGGTGATTAGCGGTGCTGTCGAAGTCAACGGCGTTGATGTGCCGCAAGACAACCTGCTGAAGTTCAAGCGCAAAGGCGAGGAGTTCAATGTCGTTGCGACCGAAGACGACACTGTGGTGCTGCTGTTTTCCGGTAAGCCTCTCAACGAGCCAATCTATGGCATGGGGCCTTTTGTGATGAGCAACCACGAAGATTTGGTCAAGGCTTTCAGGGATTTCGGCAACGGAAAGTTTGGTGAGATGTGATTATAAAATATAAATGATATGGCAACAAAAGAAAGAAAAGTTATTCAGAAAGTAAAAGGCGTAAGGGCGGTAGACGGAGCCGGCGTTAGCCTGGTGAGGGTTTTGGGCAACGAGACGGTCTATGATTTCGACCCGTTCCTGATGCTCGACTCGTTTGACAGTACCAACCCCGATGATTACAGGCGCGGTTTCCCGGCACATCCCCACCGTGGCATAGAGACAGTGAGCTTCATAGCCAAGGGCCGCATGACCCACAAAGACCATCTGGGCAGCAAGCAAACCATTGGCGACGGCGAGGCGCAGTGGCTCACGGCCGGCTCGGGGGCGTTTCACTCTGAGCAGCCTTCGGGCGACAGGTTGTTGGGCTTGCAGCTGTGGCTTAACATGCCGAGAAAGCAAAAGATGGCCGCCGCACCGGCATACCATGGCATATTGCGCGATGAGATAAAGGAATTCAAGCTCGACGGAGGCACGCTGAGGCTGCTGACGGGCGAGTATGCCGGGCAAAAGGGATGGCAAGGCAAGTATGTTCCGCTCGATTATTACGACATAAGCATCGATTCAAACGCCAGGCTGGTCATCGATGTGAAGCCGGAAAACACCGTGATGCTGTTTACCTTGTCTGGCAGCGTGGTTTCGGGCGGCTCGCACATCAGCGAGAAAACCGCAGCGCGGCTCGTAGACGGCGATGCCGTGACAATAGAGGCAGGTGAGGGCGGAGCCAGGGTGATGCTCATGTCGGCGCCCCCTCTGCATGAGCCTGTGGCGTGGTATGGGCCTATAGTGATGAACGAAGAGCGTGAACTGAATGTGGCCCTGCTCGAGCTTGAGGATGGAGAGTTTCTGAAAAGCAATACTAAATATCTTTAAAAGCTGCGCTATGTTTGTGTATTCAAACGATTAACTGTATATTTGTATGTATTAAAAACAATGTCTTAAATTAGTTTCAGGATAAGTGCGGCCTTGGGCCGGTGGCAAATGCAAGTTGCCCAACCGGCCCGGCCGGCGTCATAGCAACCTCACTTTGAATGAAAGGTTGAATAAAAAAAGGAATTGGAATTATGAAATTTGAAAAGGATTTTCTTCGCAGCACCGACTTCGGACTGTTGTTGTTGCGTATCGCTTTAGGTGGTCTGATGCTGTTTCACGGCATGCACAAGTTGATTTACGGCGTTGGTTTCATTGGCGACATGCTTGCCGCCATCGGCCTGCCATCGTTTATTGCCTATGGTTCGCTGCTTGCCGAGCTGGTGGCATCGCTGATGATAATCTGCGGTATATGGACTCGCTTGGCTTCAGTTGTCTTCGCCGGCAATATGGTGGTTGCCATACTCATGGCTCACGCCTCTGAGATGTTCTCTTTGTCGCCCATGACCGGCGGCCTGGTCATAGAATTGCCGCTGCTTTACCTGTTGGGTGCGGCAGTGTTGTGCCTTACCGGTGGTGGCCGGTTTGCGGTCACCAAGGGGACTGTACTTGACTGAGGCATGTTGCTGAAGCGGGGCTGTGAAGTGTTTTCATGCGCCGTTTCCATGCAACGTTGTTATGATATTTACAAACAAATCCCCGGCCGGGATGCCCCGGCCGGGGATTTGTTTGTCTGCAGTGTCGGCCTGCCGGCTTGTGGCCGGTGGTGGTGTTGCAATCACCGGCCGGTCGTGTCGTTTGGCAAGGCTTGGCCGTCGGCTTTGAGCTTCGGGGCATACCGTCTGGTCCAGTCGCTCCAACCGCCAACTTTAATGAGGTCGAACGAAGCCAGGGTCTCGCCGGTGTCCCAGTTGTCGAAGTAGCCGCGGAAGTGCTCGGAGTTGCCTCTTTGGTATAGTTCGTAGTCGCGTATGATGATGCGGTAGCCGTCGTCGTAGTCTATATAGATGCGTCCGTTGCGCACTTCCCACACAAATTCCACGTCACTGACAATACCGCTGTACCGTGCGTAGTCTATCTCGCGCCCGTAACCGCCGTTCGAGAAATCTCCGTCTTGCACAAACCATATCTCCGTGTCCCAGCTGTCGCCGCCTCCGTAGCGGTCGGAGTAGTAGTCGCCTTGTATGCTTCCCTGCCAGTATCCGTTGAGGTCGTATGCTTGTTGCGTGTCGTCGTCGGTGCACCCGGACATTGTTGCCATCGCCACAATGGCTATGGCAATGGCTTTGATGTAGTGTCTTGTCTTTTGCATAAGTCGTTGTCTTTTGATGATTGTTTGCAAATTTAATTCAAATTCCATTCACTTCGGTTGTGAAAGGCCTATTTCATGTTAGGGGATTCCCTATCGCACTCATGCGCGTCCGGCTCTTCCTGCTCTGTTTTTCGCTTGCCGAAGTCGGGCTCTATCTTGAGGAATGCCGACACGACAAACGTCATTGAGCATGCCACCATGACGATGATGAAGAACATGCGGTAGCCAACGGCCTCTTGCAATGCACCGGCAAAGAGGCCCGGTATCATCATCGACAGGGCCATGAACGCCGTGCAAAGGGCGTAGTGGGCCGTCTTGTGCTCGCCGCGGCTGTAGTATATGAGGTACAGCATATAGGCCGAGAAGCCGAAACCATAGCCGAATTGCTCTACAAACACGCAGGCGTTGATTACCAGCAGGCTGTCGGGCATGGCGTAGCTCAGGTAAACATATACTGCATCGGGCAGCGTTATGGCGCATACCATGGGCCACAGCCAGCGCTTGAGTCCGTCGCGGCTGGCTGCTATGCCGCCGAGAATGCCTCCCAGGGTCAGGCCTATCACCCCCACGGTGCCCTGAACCAATCCGTATTCGGCGGGCGAAAGGCCGAGGCCTCCGTTGTGTCCTGCGTCGATGAGAAACAGGGCCGAGACCTTGGCGAGCAGCCCTTCGGGCATCCGGTAGAACAGCATGAAGCAAATGCCGGCCACGACTTGCGGCTTGATGAAGAAGGTCTTGATGGTGTCACCCAGTTCGCTTATCAGCTTGCCTGCCCCCATCTTGCCCCTGTCGTTGTCTTCGGTAGGTTGCGGCAGGGCCCAGTTGTGGTAGAGCCAGAGGGCAATGAACAAGCCCGCCATGAAGTAAAACATCAGGCTCCACGAGTATCTCACGCTCCGGGTGAGCACTTCCAGGTTGCCGGCAATCATCACCAGGACGCCTTGTCCGAAGATGGTGGCTATGCGGTAGAATGTCGATCGTATGCCGACAAACCACGCCTGCTGGTGCTGGTCGAGCCCCAGCATGTAGAAACCGTCGGCAGCTATGTCGTGAGTGGCGCTCGAAAAAGCCATCAGCCAGAAAAAGAACAGGGTGCCTTGGAGCCACCATTCGGCCGGGATGGTGAAGGCAACTCCGCCCAACGCGGCCCCAACGAGCAGCTGCATGGCCACAATCCACCAGCGTTTGGTCTTTATAATGTCGATGAACGGACTCCAGAATGGCTTTATGACCCATGGCAGATAGAGCCACGAAGTGTAGAGGGTGATGTCTGTGTTCGACAGTCCGAGCCTCTTGTACATTATTAATGATATGGTCATTACGGCCACGTAGGGTATGCCTTCGGCAAAATACAGCGTTGGAACCCATGTCCACGGGCTGCGTCGTTTGGTTGTCTTTGGTGTCGTTTTCATTGTGACTGATAAGTCTCCTTGCTTTTACCTTGTTGTGATGGCGTAAGTCCTATCTGTATATCTCCTTGATTTCAGCCCCTCGGTAGTAATGTAGCAGTATGCGGTCGTAGCTGTATCCCTGCTCGCCCATTACTGCGGCGCCTATCTGGCAGAGCCCCACGCCGTGGCCCCAGCCGGCACCTACGATGTTGAATCGGCCCGGTATGCCGTCTGCTATATCGCTTTTGTCAACCACGAATGCGCTGCTGTATAGGTGGCTTTCGCTCAGGGCGCGGCGTATTTCGAGCTCTTTTCCTATAGTGAACTGTTTTTTTGTGCCCACTATTCGCAGTTTCCAGATGCGTCCGCTCTTCCCTCTTGCCAGCGGAACGAGGTCGGTTATTGCCCCGAAGTCTTCGCCGAGGTTCTTGCATATAAGCTCCGCCAGTTGGCTCTGGGTGTATTCCACCCTCCAGCGGAAGAAGTCGGGAGTCTCCTGGTCGTAGTCGTTGAGCACTTGAGTAAGCACTTTCCTGTCGGCGGTGTTGCAGAATGACTCTGGTGCAGAGCGTATCCAGCGTTCCGCTTCGTCTTCTGTCGTCAGGTCGGGCAATGCTCCCTTTGCCCCGTCTCTTATTGCGATGAGGTAAGGTTTCGGGGTGTCTTCCCAGCAATATTGGAATTCCTCGGTCACTCCGCCGCAGCATTTGCTGAACCGTGCGTCGCATATTTCTTCGCCGTATGCCAGTATCTGGCCCCTTGTTGCTTTCACAGCGTTTTCCACCGAGGGCGTGCCGGCCCTCGTAATGCCCTGGTACCGTTGGCAATGGTCGTCGGCGCAGACGTCAAAGATGGTATGGTCTTCACGGTCATACCATTTTATGGCTTCGTCGTCGTGCTTTGCAAACGAGAAGAAACCGCCCGAGTTGCCACGCTGGCTGCGCCTCTTCTCCATTTGGGCAAGCAGCCAACTGCGTGAGATGACGGCGTGTGCCTTCAGCAGTTCGGCCGACGACGTGGCCCTCATTTCGCTGGATATCACACTGACGAGATACTTTTCAACCGGCAGTCGGTTTATTGCAGTGATGCTGTCTGCCTCGACCACGAGGTGGAGCGAGCCGTTGAACGTCTGTGTCTCCTTGCGTTCCCAATGGAAGTTCACGCCTATGGTCACCTCATGCAGCGAGAACGAGGCGTCGGGGGCCTGCGGTGTGAATGTGAGTTCGCGGTATTGGTTGCCCCGCCACACTATCCCGCCTTCGGAAAACTCTACGGTCTGTTCGCCCACGATGGTCTCGCCCTTCGCCGAGTAGGGGGCGTTGAGCGTGAAGTCTATTCGCTTCCGGCTCATGATGCCTACGGCCACATGTGGTTCCTGCATGGCTTTGTTGGCGCATCTGGCTGCTTTTGCGGCAGCCTTCACTTTGGTTATGATGTCGGCCACGTCGGTTTCCGAGCACGACACTTCCCTGAGTATGGCTGTTGCGGCCTTGGGTGTCAGCCTGTCGAAGTCTTCCTTGCGGGGCGTTATGAGCAACCCTGACATGTCGAGTGCCCCCGGGCTTATTATCATCTGTGACTCGCCGCTGGCGTAATAGCAGTCGGGGCGGTGCTTGCGGCGCGGGAACACCACCGAGAGAACCTCATTGCCGTTGTGCCAGCACACTATGTTCATCATGGGCTCGCGCTCGCCGTCGCGCAACGGCAGGGCGTTGTAGAGCATGTCGAAGAGCTGTCGGCCGTCGTCATTGTTATTTGACCTGAGCAGGAAGGCTGCGCATGGGTATTCTGCTATTAGCCATATACCGGTTCCGTCGGGCCGTGTTTGCACAGGCGTGAGGCTGCGGCACAGCCTTTGCCAGGCCGTTTGCAGGGGCAGCAGTCCGCTTGTGCCGGCCTGGAAGTGTGCGTGGTCGGGGGCAGAGGCGCCGCAGAGGGGGCCGTTGTAGAATACCGTCAGCTTGGGATGCCTTTCGAGCAGGCTCAGCATCTCGCCATAGTTGCCGCGTATGGCTTGTGGTTCGTGGTGCAGTGATGGTATGGTGAAGTGCATGGGCAGTATCGGGAACGGGTTGACAAGCAGCTCGTGGCCTTGCCCTGCGGGCGCCGTTGTCTGTTCGTCGGGCCTGTTTGCCGCGCAAAGGAAGCACGGCCGTGAGCCGATGTCTTTTTTGTCGATGCTTGCTCCGGTTGAAACCATCCGCGCCGGATTGTATTGTGCCTTGAGCGTAAGGGTGTCGCAGGCCAGTTCGCGTGTGCTGACGTCAAGCAGCTGCCGGTAGCGGCGGCGTGCGTCGGGCCATGTCTGCAGTTGCCTGTCGAAGAACCTTTGCAGGCTGTCTGTCTCTGTTCTGTCGGCCTTTCCCTCGTTCATCTGCTGCCTCGCCTCTATCTCCATGGTGCGCAGCCGGTCTTTGTACAGGTTGTTGGCGTTCACCTTTTCTATTGGCAGGGCGGCGTCGCTGTTGCCTTCCCACCGCCGGCATAGGTACAGTTCGTCGAAAATGCGCCCTATGCGGTAGTGCCGTGAGAAGCGGAGCCCCATGGCATAGTCTTCGCCGTAGCTCGTATTGGGAAACGGTGTCTGCCTGAGCAGCGGCGTGAAGAATGCCCTGGGGGCGCCAAGTCCGTTTATCCGCAGTGCGTTGTTGGCCCCGTTGGCCTCTGTCCATTCGGTGTGGGCTATGAGTCCGGGCGGAAGTGTGTTGAGGTTGAAGTCGCACATGCGGTAGGAGCCTATCACCATGGCAGCCTTTTGCTCACGGAACGCGTTGACAATGCGTTGCAGCGTTGCCGGCGAACTGTAAAGGTCGTCGCTGTCAAGCTGCACGGCGAAGCGCCCGCAGCGCCTGTCGGCCACGGCCGTGTTCCAGCATCCGCCGATGCCGAGGTCGGTTCGCCCGGGTATGATGTGTATCAGTTTCGGGTCGTCCACACCAGACAGCAGTGCCGTGGTATTGTCGGTAGAGTGATTGTCGACCACTATCACGTTGTAGTCGAAGTCGGTTTCTTGTGACAGGGCGCTTTTCACGGCGTCGATTATGGTGCGTTCACGGTTTCTGACAGGTATCACCACAGAAGCCTCCACGTCGAAGTGCTGCTCGTCGAAGTCGGGGGTGATGTAGCCCGACGGGTCTATTGCGGCCCCTATGTCGGTCAGGTGGCTGGTGGCGGCTTGCTCCATCTCTATCTGGACATCGCGGTTGGCGGGGTTTACATAGTCAAATTGCTTGACCCCGCTGGCCCTCGTGTCGGTTTCCTTTTCGGTGTACAGGTATTCGTTGAGGTGCACAATCCTGCCTTTCCGGCTTAGGAACAGCCGCAGGTCGTACAGTCCTGAATATGTGTAATGAGGCCCGGTGGAGCGTGCGGCGGCATATTTGCGCAAAAGCCGTGTGCGCATGAGCATCACAGAACCGAAGTCAAAATCGTCGCGTATGCTTCCGTATTGGTAGTCGATGGCCGGGTGTGGTCTCACCGTACCGTTGTCTTCTGCCATGTGGTCGGCATATAGCATGGCGGCACCAGAGTCTTCGGCAGCCATCACCATGCGCTCTACAGCGCCTTCGCCTAATGTGACGGATGTGGCTTTAGTGCACAGAAGCACATATTCGGCCTCGCTCGTACCGGCCATGGCACCCATTGCGTCGCTGCCGGTGATGGTGCCTACGGCCATGGCATGGCACCCTTCGGGTATGTCGTCGATGTCGTCTGTTTCGTCAGGCAGCAGCAACGTTATCTTCCCTACGGCTGTGCTGCGGCTCAGGTCGGCCACAATCCGGGTGGCCTCGGCTGCGTTGCGGCACGCAAGGAAGCAGTCTGTCTTGATTGTCATGTATGAATTAGTTGTTAATTTGCGACAAAGTTACAGAAAAAAAACGTAACCGACGAATATTGGGATGGCGAATGAGCGCGTGTGCAAAGAAAACTTTCTGTGGCCTGCGGCCGACGTTCAGCCGGCGGGCGGGTGGTGTGCCGGCTGCCTGAATAACCCCCGTTTTGCCGTGCTTTTACCGTTATTGTTGTGTCTCGGTGGGCTGCAAAAGCTCCATAACATGGCTTATGGATGGGAATCATGTCTTGTTTTCGCCAATAATTCGTATCTTTGTTTGCTGAAACTGCAATAAAACCGAAATGATATGGATAAGTTTAGGAAATTGGTTGCCATAGAGCCTGTGGGCCTTGAGCCGTGGGCTGAGGAGCGGTTGCGCTCAATGGCAGGAGATGTTGTCATGTTTGGCGACGTGCCGCAAGGTGATGATGAGATTGTCAACCGTATAGGAGATGCCGATGCCGTGTTGCTCAGTTACACGTCGGCATTGCCCGGTGAGGTGTTGTCCCGGTGCCCGGAGGTGCGTTACGTGGGCATGTGCTGCTCGCTGTATTCACCGGAGAGCGCCAATGTCGACATACGTTACGCCGATGCCCACGGCATTGCCGTCACCGGCATTCGCGACTATGGCGACGAGGGGGTGGTAGAGTATGTGGTCAGTGCGCTCGTAAGGCGGCTCCATGGCTTTGGCATGGAACCATGGTTTGGCGAGCCCAGCGAGATAACGGGGCTGAAAGTGGGCGTTGTCGGACTGGGTAAGTCGGGCGGGATGATTGCCGACGCAATGCGCTTTTTCGGTGCAGAGATAGGCTATTTCGCTCGTAGTGAAAAACCGCAGGCCAAGGCCAAGGGTTACAGTTTCATGCCTTTGGGCGATCTGTTGGCGTGGAGCGACGTGGTGTTCTGCTGTCTCAACAAGAACACGGTGCTGCTGGGTGACGATGAGTTTGCCCGTCTCGGAAACCACAAGATTCTGTTCAACACCGGACTGTCGCCTGCATGGCAAGGTGAAGCCTTCGCCAAATGGATTGATGGCGACAACGTTTGTTACTGCGACACGGTGGGGGCGCTCGGTTGCGAGGGTCTGCTCGGCCATCCACATGTGCGTTGTGCATGTGTTTCCACCGGCCGCACGCGCCAGGCCTCACGCCGTTTGAGCGAGAAAGTGCTGGCCAACATCGAGGCGTTTTTGGCGTAAGTTCTTTTTAGGAGTTAAGGAGTGGACTTGGGGGAGTTAAGGAGTTAAGTAGTAAAGGAGTTAAGACGTATGCCTTTGAGCGGCACTATTGTCCTCTAACTCCCTCTAACTTCTTACTAACTCCCTCTAACTCCCTCTCACAAAACTGTTGTCTTGACTCCTTTACTACTTGACTCCTTAACTCCCCCAAGTCCACTCCTTAACTCCTAAAGCCCCACTCTTTGCCATATTTCCTTTTCAGCAATTTATACGAACACTACTGGCGACGCAATGTTTCGGAGCGTGCTCACCACCGACCACGCCGCAATCTCGGCCGTTGCGCTGTAAACGTCGACCACGGCATGCACCTGGCTGTTGCGTATCTCTACGCGCTGTGTGTCACCTTTGAACCCCGGTGTGGAACGCATGGCCACATGAAGGTTGGCCGGCCCTACCGAAGCGCGGGCAGCAGCCACTGTGACGTTGACTTTGGTTGGGAACAACCTTATTGCCTCAGCTGCCGTGCCGCTGAACACGGTGCGGGCTTCCGTCTGCAGCGAGTCGTCGTAGACGGGTGTGCCGCGCAGGGCGTCGGGGCCTTTCTCGTTGAAAAACTCAGCTTCGGCACCGCCCATCAGGGTTGCCGTCTGCAGCACGTCGAAGCCTCCCGTGGCTCCCGACACTATGTATATGCGGCTGCCGTGGGCTTCGGCCGTGCGGCGGGCTTCGTCGTAGAAGGCATCGTCGGCAAAGGCGCCTATGGAGAGGCATACCAGCGACGTGCCTTGGCTGAGGGCCGGCAGGGCCCATTGTCTGAGGGCCTTGGGCGACGCCGCCTCGACAATGAAGTCGGGCCGCAGGGCCAGCAGTTCGTCGAAAGTGCCGGCCACGCGGCAATCCTTGCCTGCGGCGGCCAGTTCGTCGGCTGCCGCCCGGGCTTTTTCGGGCGTGCGCGAGTATACGCCTATGAGTTTGTAGTCGGGCAGAAGTCCTCGCGCTGCGGCGCGGGCCACAATGGTGCCCAGCTTGCCGCAACCGGCTATGGCTATCGTTTTCATTACAGTCATTTGCTTGAGTGGCGTTTAAAAGTCGGTTTCAGCCAGTTTCGCCTTGGCGTCGGCATACCCCTTTATTAGTTGTTCGATTATCTCGGCAGCAGGCTTTATCGTGCCCACCGATGCAGCCACCTGTCCTATTTCAAGCTCGCCGCCGTCGGTGTCGCCTTCAAATATGCCACGTTTCGAGGCCGCCGTGCCCAGTATGGCCTTCAGTTCGTCGGGCGAGGCGCCGCGGTCTTCAGCCTCTGAAATACGGTTGAAGAGCTCGTTCTTTATCAGTCGAGTCGGCGACAGCTTCTTCAGGCACAGCATGGTGTCGCCCTCGCCGAGCGCCACGCAGCGTTGCTTGAAAGCCTCCGAAGCCGAACTCTCGCCGGCCAGCGCAAAGAGCGTGCCCACCTGCACGCCTTCGGCGCCCAGGGCCATGGCTGCCAGCATGGCTTCGCCGCTGCCTATTCCGCCTGCGGCCAGCAGGGGCAGTGATGTGGCCCGGCGCACACTCGGTATGAGGGTGAGCGTGGTTGTCTCCTCGCGGCCGTTGTGCCCGCCGGCCTCAAAGCCCTCGGCCACCACGGCGTCTACCCCGGCTTCCTCGCATTTGCGTGCAAACTTGCTGCTCGAAACCACATGGGCCACCACGGCGCCGGCCTCGTGGAGCATTGGGGTGTATTTCTTTGGGCTGCCGGCCGAGGTGAACACAATCTTGACGCCCTCGCTTACAAGTATCTGCATGAGGCGGTCTATCTCGGGATACATCAGCGGCACGTTCACTCCCCACGGCTTGTCGGTGGCGGCCTTCATCTTGTGTATGTGGTCGATGAGCGTTTCCGGGTGCATCGACCCTGCGCCGAGCAGCCCGAGCCCGCCTGCGTTGCTTACTGCGGAGGCCAGACGCCAGCCGCTGCACCATACCATTCCGCCTTGTATTATGGGGTAGCGGATGCCGAAAAGGTTGCATATTCTGTTCATGTCCGATGTTTTGTTGTTAATTAAATGTTGTCTCTTTGCCAATTAGCCTTGGTCGGCATGATGCGCTTCGCTGCTGTGAGGCCGGCTTTGCCGGTGCCGTGTGCGGCAATGGCGCTGCTGCCTTGCCTTCCATGCTTGCCTTATGCCCGGGCCCGGCCTCCGTGACGTGGCGCATCACCACGGGCCGTTGCCGTGGTTAGCTTTGCTGGCATGATAATGCAAGCGGGCGCAATGCGAGCATGCTCTCAATCTTTCGAGCGCATCTTATCCTCGGCAAAGATACGGAAAATGTTTGATACTGCAAAACCTTTGCTTATTATTTAGATTGGCATGTCATAGCAGCCGCTGTATGCCGTGGACGTAGTATTGTAAATATTTGTTGTGTTTTCCATTCCAACGGTACCGGGATGTGTAGTTGCCTGACTGTCTGTCGGTTGCGCGCCGGTGTGGTGTCGATGTGCGAAACGGGTCGTATGGCCCCGCCAAACAGCCTTTGTTGCATGCCGAAACGGGCCGTCCTGCGATGCCAAACGGACGCCGCGGTGCAGCAGTATGTGTTTTGTAAACAAATGTGGTTGCCACGGCCGAAGGTGTGCGGCAGGGCTTTCGTGGCGTGAGAGGTGCGGCGTCGCCCCGGCCCTTCATCCAATCAGCATGGCCAGCAGCGGTATGCTTGCCACCGACAGCAGTGTAGACAGAAACGTGCCCTGTGTCATTACGGTCTCGTCGCGTCCGTATTTCATGCAGAACATTGTGCCGAACGACGCCACCGGCATGCCCACGAGCACGGCGTTGATGGCTGCCACCTCATGGTCGGCGCCTATTGCCGCCATCAGGTGATACATGCCCACGGGCAAGATGAGCAGGCGGAAGAGGCACATGACGTAGGTGCCGGCGCTGCCAACCATGCGCCTGGCCGGTATGCCGGCTATGCTTGAGCCTATGACGAGCAGCGCGGCGGGCACCGTCATGCCGCCCAGCAGGCTGAACGGACGGGCCACCACCTCGGGCGCGCGCCACCCGGCGGCCACTATTATGATGGATATGTAGGTGGCGACCATGGCCGGCGAGCATAGCAGTTGCCAGCGGAAGCCGCCGCTGCGCTGCCCCGTTACGAACATGATGCCCCAGATGAAGATGGTAAGGGTGTTTGGGGCATTGAGTATGCAGGCGTAGAACACGGCGCTCTGTCCGAATATTGAGGCTACAATGGGGTAGCCTATGAAGCCCACGTTGGCAAAGGTAAGCATGAAACTGTACATGCCGCGGTCTTCGCGCCGCACGGGCATGCAGCGCGGTATGATGTAGGCAAGGATGATGAGCACGGCGTAGGTGAGCATGCCAACGCCCAGGAGTGACGGTATGTGGCTCCGGTCGGGCATGGTGTCGCCCATGGTCGACGAGATGATGAGGCACGGGCAGGTGACCTGGATTACGAAATTGGACAGGCGCTTGTCGAACTCACCGCCCATGAGACCACACTTGTGGGCGGCAAAGCCGGCAAGCACAAGCATGAAGAGCACTACCATCTGGGTGGCCACGGATATGATGTCCATAAGTGTAACATGTCTTTTTTCAGCCCGCAAAAATACTGCTTTTTTGCCAATGAGGTGACAATTGTGATGTTAAAATGGCTCGGTTGGGAAATTATTGGTTACTTTTGCGTCGGAAAAACTTATGCTTTTATGCTTGGAACAGTAGTAAACACATGTGCGATAATAGTAGGGACGCTGGTTGGAACGTTGCTCAACCGCGGGATAAAGGATAAGTACAAGACGGCATTATACGACGCGCTGGGGCTGGCAAGCCTCATTATAGGGCTCAATGCGGCCATGGCAAACATGCCCAAGAGCCGGTTTCCGGTGCTTTTCATATTGGCTCTGGCCGTTGGCAGCGTTGTAGGTACGGCGCTCGACATTGACGGCAGGTTTCACCGTATGGTGGAGCGGCGGGCCAGGAAGAAAGACGGGCGGAGCCTGGCCGACGGCCTTTCCACGGCCATACTGCTTTATTGCATAGGCCCTCTGTCCATGCTTGGCCCGGTGATAAGCGCGCTCAACGGCGACAACACGTTTCTGTTTACCAATGCCACGCTCGATTTTGTGTCGTCAACCGTGTTTGCGTCGACCTATGGCGTGGGCATGGTGCTTGCCGCCCCTGTGCTGTTTTGCTGGCAGGGGCTTTTCTATCTTGTGGCCGAGTTGTCGAGCGAGGCTGTCAGCGAGGCCCTCATGGCCGAGCTGCTTGTCGTGGGCGGACTGATGATTACGGCCAGCGGACTGTCGCTGTTGGGCATCAAGGATTGCAAGACGCTTAACCTGCTTCCTGCGCTGGCGGTGCCGGTGGTGTGGTTTGCCGTCGGGGCGGCAGTCGGCTGACGGTCGTGGCACATGGCTTTGTCGCGGGCCTGTCGTGCCGGATTGGGCGTGGCGCGGCCGCAAGGCCGGCGGCCTGAGGTCACAGGGACCAAAAAACCGGGATGCGGCCGCATCCCGGTTTTTTGGTGTTCCATCACCTGATGAACAGCAGTTCGCGGTATTTTGGCAAAGTCCAAAGCCCGTCTTCCACTATCATTTCAAGGCTGTCAATCTCTTTTCTGATGGCGAGCATCTTCGGCTCCACCGTGTCGTGGTATGCTATGGCGCGCTCGTGGATGCTTTCTATGCGGTTGGCCACGCGGCGCGATTCCACCAGTTCGTCTACCAATGTCTCTATCGACTCCGTGCAAACGGCAATCTCCTCTATGAGCTTCATGTTTCTTGCGCTCAGCCTTTCGGCCTTGTCGGCCGGGAACACGGCTTTCATGCTCTGCACGTTGCGTATGAGCTGGCTCTGGTAGTGGGTTGATACGGGTATGATGTGGTTCATGGAGAGGTCGCCAATGACGCGGGCCTCAATCTGGACGCGCTTGACGTAGGTCTCCCATTTCACTTCGTTGCGGGCTTCAAGCTCCTTGCGGTTCATCACCTTTGTGCTCTCAAACATCCTGATGTTGTCTTCGTCGAGATAGCGCTCGAACACTATGGGGCAGCTGCTCTCGGTGTCGAGGCCCCTCTGCTTGGCTTCCTCAACCCATTCTTCCGAGTATCCGTTGCCGTCGAAGCGTATTGGCTTGCATGTCTTTATGTCTTCGCGCAGCACGTCGAGTATGGCGCTTATCTTGTCTTCTCCCTTCTCTATGAGGGTGTCTACGCGCGTCTTGAAGTCTGTCAGTGCCTCGGCCATGGCTGCGTTGAGCGCAATCATTGCGCTGGCGCAGTTGGCTTCAGAGCCTATAGCGCGGAATTCAAACCTGTTGCCGGTAAATGCAAATGGACTGGTACGGTTGCGGTCGGTGTTGTCTATTATCAGTTCTGGTATCTGGGGTATGTCGAGTTCCATGCCCTGCTTGGCCTTGAGGTTGAACAGCTCGTCCTTGTCGGATGTCTCGATGTGGTCGAGCAGCTCGTTGAGCTGCTTGCCGAGAAACGACGAGATGATGGCCGGCGGTGCCTCGTTGCCTCCCAGTCGGTGGGCGTTGGTGGCGCTCATGATGCTTGCCTTGAGCAGTCCGTTGTGCTTGTAGACGGCCATCAGCGTCTCGACGATGAACGTAACGAAGCGCAGGTTCTCCTCGGGCGTCTTGCCTGGAGCATGGAGCAACACGCCATTGTCGGCGCAGAGGCTCCAGTTGTTGTGCTTTCCCGAACCGTTGATGCCGTCGAATGGCTTCTCATGCAGCAGCACGCGGAAGCCGTGCTTGCGCGCCACCTTCTTCATGAGCGACATGAGCAGCATGTTGTGGTCTACGGCAAGGTTGCACTCTTCGTATATCGGGGCAAGCTCAAACTGGTTGGGGGCCACCTCGTTGTGGCGCGTCTTGCACGGTATGGCGAGCTCCAGCGCCTGTATCTCGAGGTCTTTCATGAAGGCCTGCACGCGGTCTGGTATGGTGCCGAAGTAGTGGTCGTCCATCTGTTGGTTCTTTGCGCTCTCGTGACCCATCAGTGTCCGGCCCGTGAGCATAAGGTCCGGGCGGGCCGAATAGAGCCCCTCGTCAACCAGGAAGTACTCCTGCTCCCAGCCTAAGTTGCATTTTACTCGTGTGACATCCTTGTAGAAATACTTGCAAACGTCGGTTGCGGCTTGGTCTACGGCGTGCAGCGCGCGCAGCAACGGGGCCTTGTAGTCGAGTGCCTCGCCTGTGTATGAGATGAAGATAGTGGGGATGCAGAGCGTGTCGTCGATGATAAAGACCGGCGATGTGGGGTCCCATGCCGAGTAGCCACGTGCCTCAAACGTGTTGCGTATGCCACCGTTGGGGAATGAGCTGGCGTCGGGCTCCTGCTGCACGAGCAGCTTTCCGCTGAAGTTCTCCACCATCCCGCCCTTTCCGTCGTGCTCCACGAAGGCGTCGTGCTTCTCGGCCGTGCCTTCAGTCAGCGGCTGGAACCAGTGCGTGTAGTGCGTTACGCCCATCTCCATGGCCCACTGTTTCATTCCCGCTGCCACGGAGTCGGCTATTGAGCGGTCGAGCCTGGTGCCGTTGTCTATCACGTCTATGAGCTTGGCATAGACGTCGGCGGGCAGGTACTTGTACATCTTTTGGCGGTTGAACACATACTTTCCGAAGTATTCGGAAGGTCTTTCCTTTGGTGTCTCAACCTCTACTGCTTTCTTCTTGAAGGCCTCTTCGACAACCTGAAATCTTAAGTTTGCAGACATGTTCTATTCTTTTGTTTGATTGCTTGTTTTGTTTTGCTTGCCTGTTTTGTTGCTTCGGCTCGTTGTCAGTCGATGTATCGCTTTGTTATTTCGGCGTAGTCGTCTATTCGCCTGTCGCGTAGGAATGGCCACCAGCGGCGCACCTGCTCGCTGTGCTCCATGTCGATGCTGACTATTATGCTTTCCTCCTCGTCTTCGGATGCTTCGTAGAAGAGTTCGCCCTGCGGCCCGGCAACGAACGATGTGCCCCAGAACTGTATGCCGCCGGTCTGTCCCGACGGGTCCGGCTCAAAGCCGACGCGGTTTACCGTGACCACAGGCAGGCCGTTGGCTACGGCATGTCCGCGTTGCACCGTCTGCCAGGCGCGTCGCTGGCGCTGCTGTTCGTCGGGCTCGTCGCTAAGCGCGTAGCCTATGGCCGTGGGATAGATGAGCAGCTCTGCGCCCCGAAGGGCCATGAGACGGGCGGCCTCCGGGTACCACTGATCCCAGCAAACCATCACTCCGAGGCGCCCCACTGAGGTGTCGATGGGCTTGAACCCGAGGTCGCCGGGGGTGAAATAGAACTTCTCGTAGTACGCCGGGTCGTCGGGGATGTGCATCTTTCGGTACATGCCGGCTATGGTTCCGTCGCGCTCTATTACCACGGCCGTGTTGTGATACAGCCCCGGCGCCCTGCGTTCAAAGAGCGATGTGACGATGACAACGCCGTATTGGTGGGACAGTTCGCCGAACATCTGCGTCGAGGGGCCGGGTATCGGCTCTGCGAGATCGAAGTTGTTGACGTCTTCCACCTGGCAGAAGTAGAGCGAGTTGTGCAGTTCCTGAAGCACAATGAGCTCGGCGCCGCGCCGTGCGAGGTCTGCCACGCCTTCGGCAAGCCGCAGTATGTTGCCACGCACGTCGGCTGTGTTGTGTTGTTGCAGGAAGCCTATCTTGAGTTCTTTCATTTGATTCTGTTTTGTTGTCTTTGCAATATACCTTGGTTATAGTGTGCCGGCGGCATCGTCGCCGTGGCCGGCCGAGGGGTACTGCATGGTGCAGCAGTGCAGCGAACCGTGCTGCATTATGACGCTGCGGCAGTCGATTCCCACCACTTCCAGGCCGGGGAAGGCCTCTCTCATGATGCTCGCTGCCTCGTCATCAAGGTCGTCTTGTGCGTAAGTGGGGTAGAGTATGGCCCCGTTGATGGCGAGGAAGTTGGCGTAAGTGGCCGGAAGCCGCTCGCCGTCGTGATATATCGGGCGCGGCATGGGCAGCTTCAGGAGGCGGTAGGGGTGCCCGTCGGTGGTTGCAAGCGAGCGCAACTGTTGCTCCATGGCATGCAGTTCGCCGTACTGTTCGTCCGTGGGGTCGTCACAGCCCACATATAATAATGTGTCATTGGGGGCTATTCTCACCAGCGTGTCGATGTGTCCGTCGGTGTCATCTCCGGTCAGGTTGCCGTTGTTTATCCATATAATGCGGTCTGCGCAGAGTGTCTTTCTGAGATAAGAGTCAATCTCCTGCTGTGTCATTGGCTGGTTGCGGTTGGGAGCGAGCAGGCATCCGGTGGTGGTGAACACCGTGCCTCGGCCGTCGCTCTCGATAGAACCGCCCTCAAGCACAAACCCGTTGTGGTCTGCATATTCGCCCTCCACCATGCCGGCTTCGTAGAGTCGGCGGTTTATGGCGTTGTCTTTCTCGGCCTCAAACTTGTCTCCCCAGCCGTTGAAGCGGAAATCCAGCAACCTTCTTCGGCTGCCGTCGGTGAGCGAGATGAACGCGTGGTCGCGTGCCCAAGTGTCGTCTGTGGGGCAGGCAAAGGTGGTGATGTTGTCCAATATGGTTTTCTCCGCTACCATGCCAATGGCTTCGATAGCCTCTTCGGGCCGTGGCGACACGATGACAAGCCGCTCCCGGCGGGCTATCTCGACAGCCATTTGTACGTAGGTGGCCGTGATTTGTGGCAGGATAGGCTGCCAGTCGGTGTCTTCATGCGGCCATGTGAGCTGTACAAACTCCTGCGTTTCCCATTCGGCGGGCAGTCGCCAACGGTGATGTTCGTTGCTGATAGGATCCATCTTTCGTTTAATTTATCTTCTCGAAGATGCCGCGTGGTGAATCGGTGCAAACTTGCCTTCATTTTCACCGTGGCGGATTTTCGTCTGCAAAGATACTATTTTTCCCCGATTCCTCAATTTAATTTGCGTTGATTTTGCGCAATAGTATACGTTGGCTGCATACCGGTGGCGTAGCCGTGCGACCGTTGCTCAACGGCCGTTGCCTGCGGCCCGTCTGATGTCGGCAGCCAGAATGCCGACTCCGGGAAACCCGCTGTGCGTGCGAATCAGCCGGTGCCAGGTGCCGGGTTGACAGAAAAACGATTTACGCCGACCCCGTATGGTTGTTTGAGGGGTGGTGTATGGATATTTATTGAACCCATTTAAATATCTTGGAAAAAGTTTAAATGAAGTTCATTATATACCTTATATATATAATGTGCAGGCAGGGCCATGTTGGCGTGTGGCCTGCGGCAGTGTGCCTGATGCGAACGGATGAGGCTAAAAAGCATGCCTCCCGACCTTTGGCATGGAGCTTACGGCCGGGAGGCGTGATGGTGGTTGCGGTGTCATGGCTGCATAGTCCAGCCTGATGGTGACAGCCTCCGCATTATGCCTCGGCTTCGGGCACGATGTCGTCGTCGGCCTTTTTCACCGTCTTGCGTATTGCGCGCTTGCGCGTTGTTGCCTTCTTCTTGTCGTCGGTGGCCACCTTCTCGGCCTTGATGCCGGCCAGTTCGGGGTCAACTATGATGCGTCCGCAATATTCGCAGACAATGATTTTCTTGTGCATCTTGATGTCCAGCTGCCTCTGGGGGGGAATCTTGTTGAAGCATCCGCCGCAGGCGTCGCGCTGCACGTAGACGATTCCCAGTCCGTTGCGGGCGTTCTTGCGTATGCGTTTGAACGAAGTGAGCAACCGCGGCTCTATCTTTGCCTCGAGCTCAGTCACCTTTTCCTTCAGTTTCTCTTCCTCGGCGCGTGTCTCCTCCATTATTTCGTCGAGCTCGCTCTTCTTGATGTCGAGGTCGCTTTGGCGGTCTTTGATGGCCTCTTCGTTCTCGTGGAGCTCGTTGGTCTTCTCTTCTATGCGCGTCTGTGCCTCGCGTATCTTCTTGTTGCACAGCTCAATCTCGAGTGTCTGGAACTCTATCTCCTTGCTCAGCGTGTCATACTCGCGGTTGTTCTTCACGTCGTTCAACTGCTCCTTGTAGCGCTCTACGCTGGCCTGTGCCTCGTTTATCTCGGCCTTCTTCTGGCTTACGGCCTTCTGGAACTCGTCTATCTCGCGCTTTATTTTGTCGATGCGTATCGTCAAGCCCTCTATTTCGTCTTCGAGGTCTTGCACTTCCAGGGGCAGCTCGCCCCTAAGGGCCTTCTTCTCGTCGATGGCCGAGAGTGTGGTCTGCAACTGATAGAGCGTTTTCAGCTTCTCTTCTACTGACAGTTCTGTGGGATCTTTCTTTGCCATGATTATAAGTATATTATGGGATTCGTGTTCGTTTCTGCCAGGAACAGGGGCAGATCCGGGCACGCCTCGCCGATTATTGATTTGAATATCTCGTTGGTGTATTGCTCGCTTTGGTAGTGGCCTATTACGCAAATCTGTATTTCCTGCTCGTGGCCGAAGTAAACGTGGTAGTGCATCTCTCCCGTCACGAAGGCGTCGGCACCTGCCTTTATGGCCTCGCCCAGCAGGAAGTCGCCCGCCCCGCCGCAGATGGCCACGCGCCGGATGGGGCGGCGCAGCAACTCGTTGCACATGGCGCACTCCACGTCGAACTGCTTCTTGACGCCTATCACGAAGTCGTCGGCGGCCACGGCCTGTGGCAGCGACCCGATAACGCCGCTGCCAGCATCGGCCCCTCCGCCCTTGGGGGCAAAGAATTCAACGTCGGCCAGGCCCATCTTCTCGGCCATCTTGAAGTTTACGCCGCCGCGGGCGTTGTCCATGTTGGTGTGCATAGACACCACGGCTATGCCCGCGCGTATGGCTTTCATCACCGTGCGCTGCACGTAGTCGGCATCGGATATCGTTTTCAGTCCGCGGAAAAGCAGCGGGTGATGCGACACTATCAGGTTGCAACCCTTGCTTATTGCCTCGTCAACGATGCGCTCGTTGACGTCAAGGCACAATAAAGCCCCTGATGCTTCCGTCTCCGTCAGTCCCAGTTGCAGGCCGGCATTGTCCCAGTCTTCCTGCAAGGGCAGAGGCGCGAATCGTTCAAGGGCGCATATCACTTCCTTTATCTTCACGCTTTTACAGCTTTATTATATAATGTGGTTTCAATTTGCAAAGATACGCATTTTTGCCATTATATGGGCTTATATGCCGGTGTATTTAACTTTCTTTTACTGCTTTTTGCCCCTCGCGGGCCATTCACGGCTTTCAGGTTGCGTCTATCGTATGGCATGCCGGCAGTGGCAGGCCATTGCTGTGCGGGCTGTTGCGCAATTCGTTGCCCACGGGCCGTTGCGGCCCAACCGGGCTTGCCTCTGTGTGCCGTTTGTTTTGCGCCCCACCGATATGGGTGGTATTGCGTTGCAAAACGACCCGTTTCAGGCCCTAAGACGGCCCGTATTGCATCGTAAAACGGCATGTCTTGCAATCCGTTGTCATTCAGGCTGTTATGGCTGATGTGATGTGTGGCATACGCGTTGCCTCGGTTTAGTGGTGCCTTGACAGTGTTGTGGTGTGGTTGCAAAGGCGTTTTCACCTAAAAAATTTAGTTAAAAGCCTTGTGCTTCCTTTGTCGTTATGCTTAAAAATGCTACCTTTGCAATCGGGTTGATATATGGTGTTTTTTTTATTATGTTTACTTTTTGGCAGCATCGGATATAGGTTTTTGTCTTGATGTAATGGCCGTTTTTATGTTAGAATTGTAGTGTATTATTGATTTTCATGGGCATGATGGGTATTGAGAGATATGTTTTTGCGGCAGCATTGGCCATGGTTTACGCTTCCGGGCAGGCCCAAGTGGCAAGTGGGGCGTATGCCGTTACGGGCAGTGTGGGCAGCCATGAGTTCGATGGGAAGACGGTTTACATAGACCCTTACAATGGCCGTACGCCGTTGGACAGTGCTGTCGTGACGGATGGCAGGGTTGTTTTCAGCGGGCAAACTGACGTGGCGCGGTATTGCAGGGTGGACGTTGGCGACGATGTTTACGCCAACTTCATTTTGGAACCGGGCAACATTGTCATTGATTTCGATTCGCTGCGTTGCGGACGGGGCACGGCGCTGAACGACATGGCTTTTCAGATGGAGCTTGAAGATGAGGCAAAAGATTCGGTGGTCAGGAAGATATGGAACGATGTTGAAGCCACTGTAGCCGACGAGGCCGGGCGCGAAAATGTGGCCGTAAGGCGTGTTAAGGACTACTACCACAAAATTTTCAGAAAGTATTTCGCCGGCCATGAAGATGACGCCCTGGGGCATCTTCTACTCAATTCCGGCTTTTGGGCCAACATGAGGCTCGGTGATAAGGCTGCCGTATTGGCAGAGCTTGGCCCACGGTTGCGGTCAACGTCTGTGGCGCGGCGGGAGATACGGAAGGTGGAAGAGCGCAACCGTATGCTCGCTGCGCGCGGGCAGACTGGGCCGGGAGCCATGTTCAAGGACGTTGAAGGCAAAGGCCTGGACGGCCGCCCAGTCGCTCTTGGCGACTACGTAGGCTGTGGCCGTGGTTACGTGTTGCTCGATTTCTGGGCCTCTTGGTGCGGGCCGTGCAATGCAGAGATGCCTTATCTGTCCCGGCTTCACCGTGAGTTTGGTGGCAAGGGGCTCACGGTGGTCGGCATGTTTGTGGCCGACACGGAGGAGAATTTCACCAAGGCAGTGAGGGATGAGGGCGTTGTGTGGCCACAGATTTACGACAGCGGCAACGCCGCCCGCGGGCTTTATGGCGTAGCGGGCATACCAGAGATTATCCTCTTCGGGCCCGACGGGCGTATCGTGGAGCGCGGCCTGCGCGGCGAAACCATGGTAACGAAGGTGACAGAGATAATGAACAAACATAAAAAGGGATTATGAACAGCATCAGAACTTTGGCTCTCGCCGCAGTGATGGCGATGGCGGCAATGCCGGGAATGGCCGGGGAGGCCGCAAGGAAAGTGTGCGTTGTCAATGGCGACCTGAACGGATGGCCGGCCAACCTGGTGACAATTGCGCGCCTGGGTGAGGACGACCGTTATTACGCCGACACCATACCGATTGGTGACGGGCACATCCGCTACGAGCTGGATGCCGACGGAAGCACTGCAT
>NZ_JACJJL010000037.1 GCF_016899955.1 Marseilla massiliensis
AAAGAACTCTTTCTCTCGCCGCTCATCAGGGGTTGTTCCCTGAAAGCGGATGCAAAGGTAGGCACTTTTTCACAAACTACAAAACATTCCTGCACAAAAACTCATCCGATTAACTTTTATTCACACAATTATTAGCAATAATTTAAAAACAGACGTAAAGCACATTATTATATATAACAGCTACAATTTAAAAGCACCAAGATGACTTGCTGTCAAAAACATTATGCAAAATTAATTATAGAACCCACAGATAACATTGCTGCCAAAGAAATTATCATCATACATCTTGACTTAACTCAGCACAGTTATCGAATGACAACGCGTAGGCAGCGAGCAAGTGCAGGAAACTCGCTTTCCCCACGGTGAAAAGTCCAATGACGACGCCAAGATTAACTGTGTGGAAGCTCCGACAGACAGCTTTGCAACAGTAAATATAAGTAGCTGTTCAAAATTAACCGAGACGACAGACCTTGCAGGTATCCTCTGTATCTTTGCCACCATCTTGCGTGCTCTTTCGGGCCGCATACCAAAGTCTCATCGGTCGCGTAGCCCGCTACGCTCTCTCTTCGGACGTTGGCATGCATCTCCGAAATAGCGCACAATTTGATGGCAAATAATTTTGAACACCTACTTACTTATAAAAATGGAAATGCCGTCAAAAAAGAGCGGCAATACCCATTGTTTTTAGGCCACAACACCACTGAAAAAGACATACAATGTTTCAATTGGCATCCGAAAAGTCGTTATGACACACCCTTTCCTGCGACAAAGTCCCAACAGCGTAATGTCACACCCAAAAGCCTTACACCATGTTAAGACTTACAGTTCGTTCGCCGTACAACCGATTTGTAACCACCTAACCTTTATCAAGTACCGAAATTTGCTTGGCACTCTTCAGTGTGCCAAGCCGTAGGCCAACAATGTCCACGGCCTTTACTTTGTGGAAACCCATCAAGATGTTCCACGACAGACACACGTTTATTGCATTGAGCGGAACAAGCGAAAGGGTTAAAAGCCTAATGTCGAGATGTTTCCATTTAATTTTTTATCCCGACTCGGCCGTAAGAGGCCAAGCCGGGATAATCATCCGGATGTGCAACTATGGGCATTCCTATATCCAAAATGTCAGATACAGAAAAGGCGTAGCTGCTGCATATCCTTCATATCCGTCGTCACCAAGTGACGTTCATGCCTACAGTGAGGCTTGCGTTTGAGCTCAATGGTATGCCCTCCTTGCTCTGCTTGCCCAGTATGTGATCCATGCCGACGAAGAAGTTGAAGCCCTTGGGGTGTATGTTAAGCACCCAGCCGAAACTCGTGGTGAAGCTGTTCACCGACATGTTTACGCCACCGTTGAGCCAGCCGAGCGGTTCCCAGTTGGCACTCAGGCGCCCTTCAGTCCACGTGTACGGGCCGTTGATGCGTGTGCTGCTTAGGAAACCGAATGTCATCGGCCTGTAAACGGGCAGGTTGTAGCTGCATCCCAAATTGAGCGTGGCGCCGAGCCCGGTTGTGCGCCCGCCCTGTTCGCCTTGGTCCTGAAGGTGGGCGAAGTCGGTGAGCTGGTCGCCGTAGCGGTCGGCTTTCACGTCAAGCTCCTCGCCGTGATCCGAAGATACGGCCACATCGTGGAATCCGTCAAACTCAAAAGGCTCACCGCTGCTGGCCGCACGGGCA
The DNA here is from genome assembly GCF_016899955.1 of Marseilla massiliensis. Taxonomy (GTDB): domain Bacteria; phylum Bacteroidota; class Bacteroidia; order Bacteroidales; family Bacteroidaceae; genus Prevotella; species Prevotella intestinigallinarum. Next base: position 1,678 of record NZ_JACJJL010000037.1, read on the forward strand.
TTGTTGTTCCAGTGGATGAAACCCAGGTCGAGCAGCGCGGCGCTCACCGTCCAGTCCTCGTCGATTTTATATTCACCTCCAAGGTCGAATGCAATGCCGAAGCCCCCGAGCCCCGGCCCGTCGATGTCGACGTCGTTCACCTGCTCATAAGAGCCCAGTGCCTCGTCGTTGTAGTCCTTTTGCTCAGACTCATACTTAAACCCTTTCATCGAGACATCGGCAGTGGCCTTGCCCGTGAGCGTCCATTTGTCGGTGCCGGCCAGGTCGGCCTTCATGTCCTCCATCTTCAAGTCGGCACGTGCCGCGCCAAACAGCAGCTTGAACTTTGCGCCAACCCGCAGTTTCTCGTTGATTTTGCGCGAGTGTCCGAAGCCCAGTTCAACATAAGACATAGCGCCCACATTGATGTCGCCCATGTCGTAAGTGCGGTTGCCTGTGTTCTTTGCAAACTCGAAGAGTTCGTAAGGCAAAGACATGCCGAACGACGTGCGCGAGTTCAGTTCGATGGTGTTGTACCCGCCGAAGGCTCTGAATCCAGCCGAGAGCACCATTATGCTAACGTCGCCCACTATGCGGTTGCGCCCGGAGCTGAAGCCGTCGAGCGCGTCGGCCACGGATATGTATGGATTCATAAACGTAGTCATCTTCTTGTCGCTCGTGGCCGGATACATCGGGTTGTCCATTATCACGTCCTGGTAGCCGAAGTTTCCACGCAGGTTGACATTGATGCTTCCCAGCGCAGGTATCGACACATAGTTCTGTTCATTGGCCAGAGCCGGGTTCATGGTGTGTCGAAACTTATAGTCCTTGGTGAAGTAAGCAGAGTTGAGCCCTTGCGCCATCGCTCCGCCACCGCATAATGCCATGGCCGCAGCCATGATATATTTGTAATGATGTGAAAGTTTCATGATTATGCAAGTTTACGTTTGTTCAGTTGAAATCGCCGATGAGTGTTCCCACGAGCTTTATCTTAATGTCACGTGCTATGAGGAAATGCTTCTCTGAGTTGAGCGTCATCCCCTCCACGGGGTTGGCTCCGCCGTCGGATGCAGACGCCGTGACGTCGAACACAAGACCGTCAAGACGCGACAGCGCCCTGCCGTCATTCTGCGACACCCTGATTGTAAGCGGCGTTTCGGAAGAAGTCTCTCCGTCGGCCGACGCTATTACGGTGTTGCTCACCTCCACCTTTATCTCATCGTCGCCCATGCGCTGCCCGTCTACATCGATGGCGTATGCGCTGAGCGTGAGGTAAGCCGGCACCCGGTTTTCTATGTTTGCCGTAAACGTGATGTAAGAGTTGTCAGACAACTCGAAGTCCTCGATGTCCTCGTGCCATTCGTCAATCGTGTCCTTATACACAATCTGCGCATTCTCTGCAAAGGCTATCGGAGCCTCAACGCGATATGCCGGTTGCACCGTGTAACGGTGTCCCAGTTCAAACTCACACGTCTGGTTGCGGTCGGCACGGGCCGTGCCCTCAAACGTTATCCTGTCGGGGATGGTCTCTATCAGGGTCGACAGTTCGGACACTACCTGCACTACATCGTAGTCCTCGATGCCCTCGCCGTTGCGGCATATGCACATCTCGGTCATGCCTCCGGCCCTGACAGCCATCTCAGGAACGGTGACGCTTGCTATCGGCTGGCCGTCTTTCCATGAGGTGAGCGTGCCGCCGACAAACCCTCCCATGTTGAGGTCGCTGTTCAGCGTAAGCAATATCTGTGGGTTATACAAGTCAACGCGCACATTGCCGTCGGTCAAGAAATCGGGCACCCCCGTAATCTCTACATCACCGAGGTTGTCGAGGTCTATCTCAGGGTCAAACCTTCCGGTGACGCTCGTTATCTGCATGTCGTCGATGGCAAAGTCGCTCGAGGCCGTAAGCCCTTCTATCGAGCCACCCGAAACGGTGGCCACCGAGTTCATCGACACATGCACTCGCCCGTCGAGCACAATCTTGTCGCCCTCGATGCCGAGCGAGCCCAGCTCGTCGCTCACCCCGAAGCGAAGCCTGCTCACTCTGGCGCTGACGGTAAGGTCGCGCGAAGTGGTGATGTTGCTGAACACGATACGGCTTCCGTCGATGCTCCAAGAGCCGTCTGCACCGATATTGGCCGACACGTCGGACAGCTCCATGAACGAAGGCATCTGTATCGATATCTCGTCGAGCGAGGCAACGACAGAGCTCAGTCCGGCGGGGAAATGGAGAGAGAAACTGAGGTTGGCATCGGTCTCGGCGTAGTCGAGGCCCACCACCTCGGCCGGTTTGTCGCCGTCATACTCAAACGACTGCATATCGCCATCGGCCGACAGCACCACCGTGACGGCCCTGGCGTCGCCGGCCGACCGCGTGGCCGGCTCGACATTGATGTCAATATCGTAAGACACCGACTGGCGCTGCGTCACGCTGATGGGCGCAATCTCGGGCTGGGCCGGCTCGACGTTGTCGCCCACCTGCTCAAAAACATAATCGCCGTTGGGCCTCACCTTTACGCAGTCATCGTCGCCCAGGTCGAGCACATCGGCCAGCTTGATGGTGTCGGTCGAACTGCCAGGCAATTCAAGGCCTTCGCCCCCGAACCCCATCGTGGCGTCAACTTCGTTGAAATCGTAATCGCTGTTAACGCACGACGCCAACGCCAATCCTCCCAGCAGGGTCATTGCCGGAAGCAATCTACACTTACGAAAATAATTTTCCATGCAATTTTAATTTATATTTCAGAATATGATACACATCAATACATGAGCCCTGATCTTGGGGCAATGCGCCATGAACGACGACAATTAGTAATAATAAAGCGGTGCTACGCCTGTTTTCTGCAAAATTAAGTAAAAGTTTTGAAACTTAACACGTATTTTGTGAAAATCCCACTCATTATTTTCCATTTTACAAATAAAATCGACATACATCTGCAAAAACCCACCCTCATGAGAGCCAAATGCGGCATTGACAAACCGGCATGCACAGCACAAGCAAGCCAAATATTTGCCCACAGCCGCCACCTGCGCCAAGCCATGCAGATACAACCAACTGTGTATGCTTACGTTGCTTTCGTCAATAATGCATGGCACGGCATTATCCGTTAGAACACACCGACTATCCTGTATTACGGCAAAGCCTATAAAAACGATACGTCACACCTTAATTATTCAAAGACATTTTATATATTTGCGAAGCATGGCGTATGAATCATTGCTTTTTATGCAGCACCAAAGCATGCCGGCCATACATCAGAACGCCATCCCAGACAAAGCAACATGGGATGGCAACACTACAAACATGACAATAATAGAGTGCTGCCGAATCAAAAACCATAAGACTATGACAAAAAGTTTACGTATCTTAGCAATCATCGCAGCTGTATGCTGCTATGCACAGTGGATTGATGCACGCGTTTACTATGTAAAAACGGATGGCACGGGAAATGGCGATTCATGGCAAGAGGCAGCCGGAGACCTTGACGAGATGATGGAAAAGGCGAGCAGCGGCGACGAAATATGGATAGCCAAAGGAGTATACAAACCAACCAGGCTTATAAAGGCGAGCAAAAAGAACTCGAGGGCTTTCGTGCTGAAAGACGGCGTTTCGCTGTATGGTGGCTTCGCCGGCAACGAGTCATCGATAGCCCAACGTGAAAAAGGATGGCAGGCTTACAGTTTCACCAACGAGACTGTGCTAAGCGGAGACGACGACGTTGAGGACGTGTGGACACGCACATTCATGAATGCCACCGACTATCTGTATGGCTGGGAAGTGGAAAACAACATGATTCCCGGAACAGAAAACAACAGCAACCACATATTATACTCCAGCTCGACGCTTGAACATCCAACCACCATCAACGGCATAACCCTGAAAGGAGGGAACGCCTGTGTGTGGAATGTAAAAGCTGCCGGCGGTGCTGTATATGCCTCGGGCAATGTCCGCATCGAATCCTGCAAGGTGATGGAAAACAGCGCTTACTTCACAGCCGAGTCGGCTGCACCTCACACCCTCGGCGGCGCTGTTTACCTGGACGGCTCAGATGGCGCAGCAATCACCGACTGCCTGTTTGCGCGCAACTATTCGCACTCAAGCTACGGCGCCGGCGTTGGCGGGGCTGTTTACGCCAAAGGCACGAACATTGAGCGCTGCACATTCGAAGAATGCGTGGCATTGGACAACGGTGGAGCTGTCTACAACGACGGCGGTACACTGAAAGACTGCACGTTTACCAACTGCTATGCCGCTGCCGGGGGCGCTGTCTACAACGACGGCTACATCGACAACTGCAAGGCATACGGATGCAAGGCTTTGAAAGGGGGAGCCATCTACAATCTCGGCACAGTGAGAAACACCATTGTGGCAAACTGCAAGGCGGACACAAGACAGTACGGCGATGACAACGGCGGGAAAGGCGGAGGCATCTACAACCAATCCGGCTGGGTTGACAATGTGGCTGCATTCAACAACCTCTCGTACCAAGGGGGTGGCATATTTGTGGAAAACGGCAAGCTGACCAATGTCACCGCTCTAAACAACGAAGCCATCGACACTGCCCACGAGCCTAACGTGGCCTTTGGCGAGACTGCCTCGGAGGCCGGCAATACGGAGAATTCCATTTTCAGCAAAGACACCGAGATGTCTAACTTCAACAACCCTACCACATTCACCGGCATGGCAAGCAACGACGACCAGCTCAACATCATATGCAAGCCGACTGGAACGTGGCCTACGGGGCACCATTGGCCGGGCAAGGCTATAGCGACAACACGGCATCAGGCATCAGGCACAGGCCTACAATCGCTACCAACAACAGCCAAGCTTGGAACCTCAACGGACAGAAAGCGGGAAGGAGTCACCGCGGAATAGCAATACGGGGAGGCAAAAAAACAATAATGATGAAATAGCCACACATAAGCACACAAGTATGTGTTCAAAATTAATTGCCATCAAATTGTGAGCTATTTCGGAGATGCATGCTAAAGTCCGAAGAGTGAGCGTGGCGGGCTGCGCGACCGATGAGACTTGAATATGCGACCCGAAAGAGCACACAAGATGGTGGCAAAGATATAGAGGACAACTGCAAGGTATATTGTATCGGTTAATTTTTAAGTAGGTGTTCAAAATTAATTGCCATCAAATTGTGCGCTATTTCGGAGATGCATGCCAAAGTCCGAAGAGAGAGCGTGGCGGGCTGCGCGACCGATGAGACTTTGGTATGCGGCCCGAAAGAGCACACAAGATGGTGGCAAAGATATAGAGGACAACTGCAAGGTATATTGTATCGGTTAATTTTGAACAGCTACTTAACAGCTACTTACAGCACACCTGCCTATATAATAATGTGTGACGGCCATGCCATTGCCCGCACTTAAGGCAATGGCATGGCCTGGCCAACGCCCCTGGCGCCAAATGGCGACGCCAACCGCACAGCCACCGCGGCACGACCGAAACAGCGCACAGTGGCTGCATCGACGCCTGCAAACAGAAAGACACAACAGCTGCCGACAAGCCGGAAAGGGCATACACCGACACACAGAAAGAGCACAAACACACCACCCGGCAGACCAGACAGCCACACCAGCTTCACGCACCATGCGCAACCATGGCCATGGCCCATGCTGCCTCGGACAACAAAAACCGCCATCAAGAGCATAATTAAACATGTTTGTCATACATGATGACATCTTAACAAGATTATTTCATACTTTTATTGTGATTTTATCCGAAAAAAGTATTCATTTTAAAAGATTTCTGTTACTTTTGCAAGCGAGTTAGTATCAGAGGAAGGGAGAAATGATTGACGTCACAGAGAAAACAATAGACATCGACAAAATATTAGAAAGCAAGATGGGCGCACGCAAAAAATACGTGCCGCGCCCGCTTGTGGCATGGTTGAAACACATCGTGCACCAAGACGAAGTGAACGATTTCTTGTGGCGGAGCAAAGACAAGACAGGCGTTGAATGGCTCGAGGAATGCGTCAGCTACCTCGACATGACTCTCAAGATTCACGGTGCAGAGAACCTGCCGGCAACCGACGACGGCCGCCTGTACACCTTTGTGAGCAACCACCCGCTGGGAGGCCAGGACGGGGTGGCGCTCGGAGCGATAATAGGGCGCCACTATGACGGGCGCTTCCGCTATCTTGTCAACGACCTGCTCATGAACCTGCCGGGCCTCGCCCCGCTGTGCATCCCCATCAACAAGACCGGCAACCAGAGCCGCAACTTCCCCGCAATGGTTGAACAAGGCTTCAAGAGCGACAACCACATGCTGATGTTCCCCGCCGGAATATGCTCAAGGCGGCACAACGGAACCATACGCGACATAGCCTGGAAAAAGACTTTCATAACCAAAAGCGTTGAGTATAAGCGCGACATTGTGCCCATACATTTCAGCGGACGAAACTCCGACTTCTTCTACCGGCTGGCAAACTTCTCAGACAAATACGTCAGGAAGGTAAACATAGCCATGCTATTCCTGGCCGACGAGATGTATAAGAACGTGCACAAGACGTTCGACGTGACCATCGGCAAGCCCATACCATGGCAGACGTTCGACAAGAGCCGCACGCCGGCACAATGGGCACAATATGTAAAAGACATAGTTTACGACTTACAGCAAACACACCAATAAATGGAACAAGAGATCATCAAGCCCGTAGACAAGGCTTTGCTCAAGGGCGAGCTTACGCCCGAGAGACAGCTCAGAATGACCAACAAGAGCAACAACGAGATATACATCGTAGACATACACAACGCTCCCAACGTGGTCAGAGAGATTGGACGTCTGCGCGAGATTGTTTTCCGCGAAGCCGGAGGAGGCACCGGCAAGCCCCTCGACCTTGACGACTTTGACACGAAAGACAACTGTTACAAGCAGCTCATCGTGTGGAATCCCGAAGAGGAAGAAATAATCGGGGGCTACCGATACATCCTCGGCGCCAACGCCGACATCGACCCAGAAGGCCAACCCGTACTCGCCACGAGCCACATGTTCCACTTCTCAGACAAGTTCATTGCCGAATACCTGCCCAAGACCATCGAACTCGGACGGAGCTTCGTCTCGCCCGGCTACCAGAACACGGGCAAGCACCCGGCCAAGAGCCTGTTTGCACTCGACAACCTGTGGGACGGCCTGGGAGCGCTAACCGTGATACAGCCCGACGTAAAATACCTGTTCGGCAAGATGACCATGTATCCGTCGTACATACGCAAAGGCCGCGACATGATATTATACTTCCTGAAGAAGCACTTCGAGGACAAAGACAACCTCGTGATACCCATGAACCCGCTCAAGATAGACACCGACCCGAAAGAGCTCGAGGCCCTGTTCTGCGAAGACTCGTTTAGGGAAGACTACAAGATACTGAACCGCGAAGTGCGCCGCCTGGGCTACAACATACCGCCGCTGGTCAACGCATACATGAACCTCAGCCCCACGATGAAGCTCTTCGGCACCGCCATCAACGACGGCTTCGGCGACGTCGAGGAGACGGGAATACTCATTGCCGTCGACGAGATACTCGAGGAGAAGCGCATGAGGCACATCGACTCTTTCATCAAGGAGCACCCCGAGGCACTTCAAATTACCAGCGGGGCCAACAACGTGATATACCGGGAGCGCAAGGGCGCCTGACCCGCACAAGCCAACCGCCATGGCCCGACCGACCGCCTTGCTCATGGCCGCCATCATCTGCACGGCCATCAGCGCCGCCGCCAGGCACATCTCGCTGGATGGTTCAGACTCGGTAGTGCTGCTGGGCGACAGCATCGTCTACCGCGGGCACGCCATCGCGCTCGGGCCGAAGGCCTTCTTTGTCGACGGAAGCCTGAGCGACAGCGAAGCCAGCGCCCACCCCTACGTATTCAACTCGCTGCAAAAGGCTGTCGAAAGGCTTGCCGACGGCACCGAGGAAGAACCCATGAGGGTGTACATGGCGCCATGGGTATACTGGGCCGACAACCCCGACGACACAACCACAGCCGTGGGAACAAACGGGCGACCGCCGTTCGGCATGGTGATACGCTGCAACAACCTCCACCTGACCGGGCTTACGGCCAACCCGCGCAACGTGGTCATAGCCGCACAACGCGGCCACATGCAGGGGGCAATGGGCAACTTCACCATGCTCGACATCCACGGCGACGGCCTGCAGGTGAGCAACCTAACCATGGGAAACTTCTGCAACGCCGACCTCGACTACCCTCTGGAGCCGTCGTTGCAACGCCCGAGGCGCAGCGACGCCATAACGCAGGCACAAGTAGCCTACTGCCACGGCGACCGGGCTGTGGCGCGCAACGTGCGGTTCATAGGCCGCCTCAACCTGTGCCCCCTGGGCGGGGCGCGACGCATATTCTACGACCGTTGCCACTTTGAATGCACCGACGACGCGCTCGCCGGCAACGGCGTCTACCTGAAATGCACCATCGACCTCTACGGGCAAAAGCCACTCTACACCACGGCTGCAACCGGGGCCGTGTTCCTCGACTGCGACTTTACCGTGAAAAACAACAACCATACGATGGCATTCTGCAAAGTGCCGGGCCCGCTCACGCTCATCGACTGCCGCTACCACGCCCCAGACTCGACTTACATAGGGTGGGCAAACTACCCCGAACGGTGGCTCCGATGCTACCAGGCGGGCTTCACCCTCAACGGCAAGCCTTACCGCATAGGCTCGCGGATGGGGGCCAACACCGTGTGCATAGACGGGAAAGAGGCCCTCGCGGCATACAAGACGGTGGCAGACGGCGACACCACATACAACACATTCAACCTGCTCAGAGGCAACGACGGATGGAATCCCCAAGGCCGGGCAACCATGCCCGCCGGCGCCAACGGCTGCCACAGGCCGCCATTGCCCACATGCCTGCTGGCCAACCGCCGCCGGGCCACTGTCGATACCGGCGGAAAACCGGTGGAACTGCAGGCATTCAGCGCGCTCAACGGGGGCTACAAGCCCGGCAGCACGGCCGACACGGCAACGGTAAGCTGGGCCATCGAACGGGGATTTGAGCGCTATGCCCTGCTGACAGACCTGGGCCACGGACGCTGCACGGTAAGCTCGCTCAACGACGACGACACCACGGTGACATTCACCGTCGTTGCCGCCACTGCCACCGGACTTCAGGCGGCTGTCGAAGTGAGCGCCGTGCCAAGGCCCCTGCCCGCCCCCGCCTTCACGGAGGAGCCGCGGCTGGCCATGGGCGACAGCATCACGCTATGCTACGGCATCGACCTGCGCGGGCGCGAAGACCGCTCAAGAATAACGTGGTACCGCTGCCGCGACAGCAGGGGCAACGGAGCCATACCCGTGGCCGTGGGCCATGGCGGCAAGCCCCTGCGCTCCTACAGGCTCACAAGGGCCGACGCCGGATGGCACATCATGGCAAGCATAGAGCCGGCCCACGTGCGCTCGAGGGCTGGCAAGGCCGTGAGGGTGGTAACAGACTCGCCGGTAGACATAGGCCGAACACCCGAAGAGCGGTGCGTAGAAACCGACTTCAGCACGCTGCCCACGGCATGGCAGCCTATGGTAGCGCCCGGTTTCTGGACTGTCGACGGCCACAAGCCCTCTGACACGCAGGCCTACCAATGGGCGTTCGACCGCAACACTGACATGTGGACCTACGGCAGCGGATTCAACGGCGCCCGGGGCATGGGCTTGCTTCAGGCGCAACGCGGAGCCCGGCTGCTATACACGCCGGCCGAGCCCCACGGCGGCGACATGAGGGTGACGCTGGTGGTCGACCCGACCAAGACGGCCGGACAGGGCTTCGGCAGCGCCACCGGGCAATACATGGACGTATACATCAAGTTTGACACGCGCACGCTGAGCGGCTATGCACTGCGCATAGAGCGCACACCGAAACACGCCAAGGCCGTCGACTTCAGGCTGATGAGATACGACAACGGCAAGGCCACTCCAATATCCGAAGCCGTCAGCGCCACATGCTACCGCACCCGATGCACCATAACCGTGGCCACCGACGGACAGAGGCTTACAGCCCACGCCGAGACCACTGCGCCGCCGCAAGCCGGATCGGGACTGACGAACACCGTCGACCTGTCGGCCGACATTGACCCATCGGCCCACGGGGGCTGCGGGGTGCAGCACACGGGCTCGTGCGGCGAAAGCACCACTATGCTGCACTACATGAAAATAGAATACGACACCGACTGAACAAGCTGACATTATTCGGTGTGCCCCGTGAGCGGCCGGGCCTTTGCCGGCAACCGGCTGTCCACGGCCCGAATGCCGTGGCGAGGGGGCAAGAGGCTATGCCGGCACTTGCCACGACGCGCCCATTTGTAAACAAAACGCAGACCATGGCCATTTGCGCATGCCACACCTCACCCTGGCGCAACACGCTGAGTGCCAACAATTTCCAAACGACGCCCTTCCTTGCCCGCAAAACGGCTCCTGTTGGAGCCTGAAAAAGGCCATACGGCAACACCAGACGGCCCGTTCGGCAACGTCAAACGGCAGTTATTTTTTCGCCGAAGCGCGGTTGTAAACATAATTCCGCGGCGCCCGGCCACCGCCGATGCGCTTCCGCCACCCAGAAACTGTTTTTATTTTAAGTAGGTGTTCAAAATTAATTGCCATCAAATTGTGCGCTATTTCGTAGATGCATGACAAAGTCCGAAGAGAGAGCGTAGCGGGCTACGCGACCGATGAGACTTTGGTCTGCGGCCCGAAAGAGCACACAAGATGGTGGCAAAGGTATAGAGGACAACTGCAAGGTCTATTGTATCGGTTAATTTTGAACAGCTACTTACCAACTGCCCGACGGCGTTGGATTTCAGAGCCAGGCCTGTCCGTTTGCCGGGGAGCATAGCGGGCTGCCTGACGAGGCACATGGTCGAACATGCCCCCAAAGGCACGCAAGGCGGCAGTGACAAAAATATGATTTGGCAAAAGCAATGCAGCTTCTCTGCCGGGATGCCCGGAAAGCGCCCCGGCCTAAGTCGTAGCGTGCTACGGCAAGACCCCGACAAAGGCAACATGGCGGCAATGGCGCCGAGGCGCAGGGCGGGCTTCACACTACAGCCAGGCGTAACACACGGTGGCGGCAAAGCCTTTTTTCAACAAGCCTGCACCACCGCTCCACCACGCCAGCCGCGACGCCACCCAGCCACACAACACGCATGCAGCAGCCCGAAAGGGCTGACGACGCCACGGCATCGACACGACACAGGACAAGAAAAGCGAAAACATAACAAGAAAAAATGGCGAAAATGTAACTAACTATAGAAAATTTGAGTACCTTTGTAGCTAATTCATAAAGACCGACTAAACAAATGCCAACGATGAAAATCGGACTGTTTATCCCTTGTTATGTCGACGCCCTATACCCGCAAGTAGGCGTAGCGACATACAAATTGCTAAAGAGTCTGGGCCTCGACGTGACCTACCCGCTGGGCCAGACTTGCTGCGGGCAACCCATGGCCAACGCCGGATTCGAGAGCATGGCCGAAGGATTGGCCAACAAGATGGACGAGCTCTTCGCGGGCTTCGACTATGTTGTGGCGCCATCGGCCAGCTGCGCCGCATTCATAAGGCTCAACTACCCCCACGTGCTCAAGGGAAAGCACGAGTGCCAGACGGCAAAGAAAACCACCGACCTGGTGGAGTTTCTACACGATGTGCTCAAAGTGACAAAACTGCCCGGGCGATTTCCCCACGTGGTCAGCGTCCACAACTCTTGCCACGGCGTGCGCGAACTGGGTCTGTCGTCGCCCAGCGAGCGCAACATTGAGCGCTACTCGAAAATAAAAGACCTGCTAAGCCTCGTCGACGGCATAACAGTGCGCGAGCCCGAACGAGTGGACGAGTGCTGCGGCTTCGGCGGAATGTTCGCCGTGGAAGAGCCCGACGTATCTGTAAGGATGGGCACGGAAAAGGTTGAACGCCACATGGCCACGGGGGCGGAATACGTAACCGGCCCCGACAGCTCGTGCCTGATGCACATGGAAGGCATTGCCCGCAGGCTGGGCAAGCCCATCAAATTCATTCACGTAGCCGAAATATTATCAGCAGGACTATGAGCACATTACATTCAAAGGCGGCCGCGGCATTCCTTGCCAACGCCAAGAAAGTGACATGGCACGACGAGACCTTCTGGTCGCTGAGGGCCAAGCGCGACACCATGGCCCACGAGACAGGCGAATGGGAACAACTGCGCGATGCCGCAAGTGCCATCAAGAAGCACACGCTTACACACCTCGACAAATACCTGGAGCATTTTGCCGGCAATGCCGAAAAAAACGGGGTCACCGTCCACTGGGCCAAGGATGCCGGAGAGTTCAACGCCATCGTGCTCGGCATACTGCGCGACCACGGCGTGAAGAAGATGGTGAAAAGCAAGTCGATGCTCACCGAGGAGTGCGAGATGAACCCCTACCTCGAGCAGCACGGCATAGACGTGGTGGAGACAGACCTCGGCGAGCGTATACTGCAACTGATGCACCAGAAGCCCAGCCACATAGTGATGCCGGCCATACACATCACGCAAGAAGAGGTGGGCAAGCTGTTTGAGAAGGAAATAGGGAGCCAGCCGGGCAACTACGACCCCACATACCTCACTTACTGCGCACGCCAGAGCCTGCGCAACGAGTTCCTTACTGCCGATGCAGGCATGACCGGGGCCAACTTCGGGGTGGCCGAAACGGGCGAGATTGTGGTGTGCACCAATGAGGGAAACGCCGACATGGCCACCTCGGTGCCTAAGCTGCACATAGCCGCCATGGGCCTCGAGAAGGTGATACCCGACCGCCGGTCGCTGGCCGTGTTCCAGAGGCTGCTGTGCCGCAGCGCCACAGGGCAGCCCACAACGACCTACACCTCACACTTCGCCAAGCCGCGCCCGGGGGGCGAGATGCACATAATACTCGTAGACAACGGCCGATCAGACATTCTTGCCGACACCGAACACTGGCAGACACTGAAGTGCATCAGGTGCGGGGCGTGCATGAACACGTGCCCCGTCTACCGCCGAAGCGGAGGCTATTCATACACCTATTTCATACCCGGACCGATAGGAATAAACCTCGGTATGGCGCACGACAAATATAAATATACCGACAACGTGAGCGCATGCTCGCTGTGTTGCTCGTGCGACAACGTGTGCCCGGCAGAGGTTAACCTGTCGGAACAGATTTACCTGTGGCGCCAAAAGCTCGACTCGCTGGGCAAGGCAAGCCAGGAAAAGAAATGGATGAGCCGGGGAATGAAGCTCGTGTTCGACCACCACGCACTGTACAGCACCGCGCTGAAGTTTGCCCCGCTGGCCAACCACGCGCCGCGCTTCGCCCTCTACAACAACCTCAACGCATGGGGAAAAGGGCGCGAACTGCCTGTATTTGCTAACGAATCATTCCAAACCATGTGGAAAAAAGGAAAAGTGAAATGAGCAAGAAAGAAGACATAATAGGAAAGATCAGGGCGGGAAAACACATGGAGTACGACATGCCCGACCTCAGCCTGCTGAACGCCACTACCTTCGCCGACCCGGTGGATGAGTTCCGCCGGATGAGCAAACACTCGGGGGCAGACGTTGTCGACGCGGCCGACGGCGACGACATCAACGAAATCGTCAGACGGGCTTACCCCGACGCCAAGGCCATTGCATCAAACCTCGACTGCGTGACCATAGCCAACAGGAACCCCGACACCGTCGACGAGGCGCAAGACCTGAACGGTACGGACGTGGCCGTGGTGAAAGGCGACCTTGGAGTGGCCGAAAACGGATGCGTGTGGATACCGCAGACAATGAAGGAACGCGCCGTGTGCTTCATAGCCGAGTATCTGGTCATAATCCTGAAACGCAGCGACATAGTAAGCAACATGCACGAGGCGTATGCCAGGATAAAGACAAATGACTATGGATACGGATGCTTCATCAGCGGACCATCGAAGACTGCAGACATCGCCCAGGCTCTCGTCATGGGGGCGCAGGCCGCAAGGGGAGTAACCGTCGTGCTCGTCTGACTCTACACATCAAATGCCCCGAACATGCACACTCACTCAGGATAATGTGCAAGTCGGGGCATTTCTATCATGAAAAAAGGCTGCAGAAGGTTTAAAAAGTTAAAAATTCACATCGGAATAATGTTTTTATCGAAAACTATTTTGAACGAGATATTTTTATAGTAACTTTGCAAGCCTATAACAATATGCATGATATAATGAAGTTACATAAGCTATTCCTGCTCGCCACGGTGTGCTGCACGCTGTCGGCATGCTTCAAAGACGAGCCTGCAAACGCTGAATGCGACATTGAAAAAGCATGGATTCACGCTGAGAATCCACAAGACATGTTCTATAATCTCAGCGACACTCTGGTAAATGTATTATATACTGACAACTTGATTACATTCGATGTAAAACCCCAAACCGACCTGACAGCGATTGCCCCGATATTCCAGGTGACGCCGGGAGCAACGGTCTCGCCGGCCAGCGGGTCGGTACAAGACTTCAGCCACGGCCCCGTGACATACAAAGTGAAGTCGGAAGACGGCCAATGGGAACGGGAGTACTATGTATATTTCAACATCGTGACGCGCACAGAGACCGACACGATAAGGTACGACTTTGAGGATTTCACAATAAACGAGCGCCATTACTACGCTTGGAACCACACCCTCTCGCGCTGGGACACCGGCAACGGCGGCTACGCAATGACCGGAATGGCAACCAAGTACGACCCTGACCAAGGCAAATATGTCACCGATTCGATGGCATTCCCAACCATACCGTATGCCGACGGCTACGACGGCTATGCCGTGAAACTGACTACCCAGAATACAGGAGCGTTCGGGGCAATGATGAATATGCGCATTGCTGCCGGCAACCTGTTCATCGGTGCGTTCGACGTTTCGATGGCAGTGACCGACGCAATGAAGGCCACAAGGTTTGGAGAACCCTTCGACCGCACACCGTCAAAGTTCAGGGGATACTACCAGTATGAGCCCGGAGAGCAGTACCAGGACGAGAATGGCAGCACGATTGCAGACAAGACAGACCAGGGCGACATCTATGCCGTGTTCTACCGCAACCACAACGAAGCCAACGAAACCATAGTGCTCAACGGTGACGACGTGAAGACGAGCCCCTACATCGTGGCCATTGCACAAGTGACAAACATCGTCCCCACCAACCAGTGGACTGAGTTCGAGGCCGACTTCGTATTCAGCGAAGACATAGACCAAACTTTGCTCAACAACCGCGGATACAGCCTGGCCATCGTATTCTCGTCGAGTGTCGACGGCGCATACTTCAAAGGGGCTATAGGAAGCACGCTACTCATAGACAAAGTGGAACTAATATGCACAGACATACAGTAATGACAATGAAGAGAATCATCATATCTGCTGTTGCCATGGCAGCCTTTTCGGCATCTGCAAAGGCGTTTACGCTGAGCTTACCCGAAGACATACGCTACAGCGTAAAGCTGGGATACAACATCGGAGGCACCGCCCCGCTTGGAATACCGGCCACGATACGCAAGATGAACAGATACAAGATGCAGTCAAACTACTCACTCGCGTTCGACATGCAGAAGCAAATCAAAGGACGATGGGGGGCGATGACGGGCATCAAACTGGAAAACAAGGGCATGGAAGTAGACGCCACGGTGAAGAATTACCACATGTCCATGGTGAAGGGCAGCAGCAGGCTGACAGGCTACTACACCGGCAACACGGTGATAAAGGCTGAAGAGTGGGCCCTCACACTGCCCATACAGGCCACCTATACACCGGCGAAGAACGTGCTGGTAAGGCTCGGCCCGTATGTGTCGTACGTCACTTCGCGCAAATTCGACGGCTATGTCTATAGCGGATACTTACGCGAGAACACACCGACAGGGGCAAAGATACTGATGGGAGACAGCGAAAGCGAGGGGGCAACGTTCGACTTCAGCGACGACATGCGCCACTGGCAGTTTGGCATCGACGCCGGGGTCGACTGGTATGTGTATAAGCGCTGGGGTATCTACGCCGACCTTTCATGGGGCTTCACAAACATATTCAAGAAGGGGTTCGACACCATTGAACAGAAGCTTTACCCCATTTATGGAACTGTTGGGGTAACTTATAATCTCAAATAATGACTATAACAAAGTAAAACCAATAAGAAAGAAGCAAATGAAAAAACTTTTAACATTAGCTGCATTGGCCTTTGCGGCCTTTACAGCCCAGGCAACCGACTACACTGACGTGTTGAAAGTAACGGTTAACGGCAACGCCTTGCCAGACCAGGAAACGACGGTTTCGATTGACGCCAACGAGAATCAGAGATACAAACTGAGCCTCACCAACCTGGTGCTCCAGATGGGAGCCCAATCAATAGGCATCGGAAACATCGTTGTAGACGACGTTCCCGGAACCGTGGATGGCGACGTCACCACCATCAGGACATCCCAATCAATCAACATTACCGACGGCGACTTGGAGGGAATTTCCTTGTGGATTGGCCCCAGCTTAGGCTCGGTACCAATTGAACTCACCGCCGAGATACGTGGAAGCCAACTCTATTTCATCATAAACATAGACATGACAGCCTCTCTCGGGCAGACCATCAGCGTGCAGTTTGGCAATGGCGGCTACCAGATAGGCAATTCTGGATTCGAGAACTTCCACACTGCTACAGCCGGTTCGGCCACAAGCGACGAGCCAAACAACTGGCACTCGTTCATGAGCTGCACCGGAATGCTGGCCGGCATCGTAAGCAGCGTGCCCCACACATTCATCAGTGACGACGTGCGCCCGGGCTCCACAGGCACCAAGAGCGTGCTCATCAAGTCTGGTCTCGCCCTCGGCTCTATCGTAGCCAACGGCACCCTGACAACAGGACGGCTGAAAGCCGGCGGCTTCTCGGCCACAAGCACCGACAACAATGCGTTCCTCGACATAACCAGCAAAGAAGTAGACGCCAACGGCGACCCCTTCTACGCCCTGATAAACGGCAAGCCCGACTCTCTCGCCGTATGGGTTAAGTTCAAGCAGGAGACACCCGTCGAGGAGCATCCTTACGCCACCATCACTGCCGTGATAACCGACGGCTCATACTATCAGGAGCCTGTCGACAAGGATTACACCGACATAATAGTGGGCCGCGCCGCCGACACGAAGATTGCAAGCAACGGCTTTGCATGGCAGAAACTTGTAATGCCGTTTGACTATTCGGCATATACGGAGAAAGACCCGAAGGCTATTCTCGTCACAATATCCACCAACGCCGACCCGGGCGAAGGCACAGGGGCCGACTCTTTGCTCGTGGATGACTTTGAACTGATATACAACGGCACAGCCACCGGCATCAGCGTGAAGGGCAATGCGGTAGAGAACTTTGCCCCCGCAACAAGCGATTACACTCTGAGCATTAAGGGAATCGGTGAGATTACAGCCGAAGACGTAGCCGTGACCACCAATGCCAAAGATGCCAAAGTGACCGTCGATGTGGTTCATACCGACGACGGCGCCGGCACAAGCATCGCCACCATCACTGTGATGTCGGCCGATTTGAAAAAGGTCTCAACCTACACCGTTACAGTGACCGACCCGGACATTGCCGACGGCATCGACAACCTGACCATCGACGACAATGCCATTGAAGGCATATACAACCTCAACGGCCAGCGCATAGAGACGCCTGTGAGCGGCCAGGTATACATCACCAAGTATGCCGACGGCAAGACTGTGAAGACCATAATGAAGTAACAACACAACCAAACTGACTCGACAAGGGGGAGACGGCACAACGACGTCTCCCCCTTTTTGTGCTTGCTGCAGGATGGACATGGCGCTGGAAAGGCCTATTGCAGCCGCAAGCCTTCGGGCAACAAGCAGCAGTCATGAACCACAAACAGACTTCGGCAGGGCCTTACGGCCAAGAAAGATGCTTACAAAATGCAGCCCCACAGATGGCCGACACCACTATCCGGCTGCCACAACGCCCGTTTTGCGATGCCAAACGGCCTGTTTTACCATGCAAGACGACCGATATCGTACGGCAAAACGGCCTCCGTCGCAATGTGCTCACAGCCAGGCTATTGGCATGGCGACCCGCAAGGCGACATTGTTTTTACAAAAACGCCAGGCAAACGAGCCCACACTGACATTGAAACATGGCCCCGCCGCAAACAGCCAACAACCGACAGCGCCCCCGGGAGGCCTATATGCCACCCGGGGGCGCTGCATTGCGCGGGCCGAAAACACAGCCCAGCCTCAGCGACCGAAGCTGTTGAGCAATTCTATAATGGTAAGGACTTCGCGCTTTTCGAGCACCTGGTTGCACGGAATGCTCAGTTCCCGGGCATGTATTTGCTCTGTAACAGGCAGGCTCATGCCAGCCCACTCTTCATAGCACTGCTGCCGGTGGGGCGGTATCGGATAGTGAATCATGGTCTGGACACCGTTTTCTGCCAGATACTCCTGCAGTTCGTCGCGCCTCTCGCACATCACGGGGAATATGTGGAACACACTGTTTCGCCAATAGTCCTGCCCAGGCAAAACAATCAGCGGGTTGTCCACATTCTCTATGTAATCCAAGGCCACACTGCGCCTGAGCATGTTCTCCTCGTCGAGATGGGCCAGCTTGACGTCGAGCACAGCAGCCTGCAGCTCGTCCATACGGCTGTTCATGCCCTTGTAACGAAACACATACTTGCGCGAAGAGCCATAGTTGGCCAGAGCTCGCACGGTGGCCGCCAGCTCCACGTCGTCGGTAGTAACAGCCCCTGCGTCGCCAAGCGCCCCGAGGTTCTTGCCCGGATAGAAGCTGTGGCCGGCAGCGTCGCCGAGCGCTCCCGTGCGTTTGCCGCCATACCTAAGCCCGTGTGCCTGTGCGTTGTCTTCTATCAGGCGCAATCCCCGGCTGCGGCATATCTCCCCAATGCGTTCGGAGTAGGCGCACCTACCGTAGAGATGAACAATCATGACAGCCTTCGTACGCGGCGTGAGAGCCTGCTCTATCAGTCCGTCGTCTATCTGCAAGGTGTCGGGGCGCGGCTCTACAAGCACAGGCCTCAACCCATTCGCGGTGATGGCGAGTATTGATGCAATGTATGTGTTGGCCGGCACAACAACCTCGTCGCCCGGCTTCATCACCCCCATCTCAATGTATGCACGCATTATCAGCGTCAGAGCATCGAGCCCGTTGCCGCAAGCCACGCAATGCTCCGTGCCGATGAACCCGGCGTAATGACGCTCGAAGCGCGACGTGGCCTCGCCCTGCAGATACCACCCACTGTCAATCACCTGCTCCACGGCGGCCTTGATCTCGCCCGAGTAGACCTCGGTGACTTTCTTCAAATCCAGATACTTTATCATCTCGAAATATGTTTTAAACTGTCTGCGGCCAGGCAATGCCGCGGTTTGGGCCTGCCGGCGGGCCCTCGGCTACAAGCTCCACTCATACCAGTCGTAGCACACGCCGCGCCCGCCGAACCCCTCTTTCTGGTAGATGAGCGATTCGTTGAGCACGCGGCCGCAGTCTTCGGTCGACTTGCCGAAGTCGAAATACAGGCAGTCGGCAAAGTCGCCGTTGAGTATTCGGTCGTATATCGCATCGATGACACGCAGCGCCTTACCCTCGGCCGACGCCGAAATATACTGTGCGTGCACCACCTGTGGCGTGACATAAAGCACGGTTCCGCCAAGCACCCGGCCGTCGCGGCGCGCCACATAGAGCAATATGTTGTCTGGGAACCGCGACTTGAGCAGCCTGATCTCGCCAAGCGAGTGAACGGGTCGGGCCCCGTGGCTGCGCATCAGGTTGTCTTCGAGCACCGGCCAGAAGCCTTCGAAGTCGTCGCTGAGCTCGACCGCCACCCCGTTATTGCGGCAACGGTTGATGCCATAGCGGCGGTCGCGGTGCCACTTCAGCCGGTGGGGCTGCATGATGGCCGACGAGATGTCGCGCGCCACGAGCCTTGCCCGGCACACGCGGAACAGCGCGTAGAGGTCTTCTTCGGCCGGTATACGGTGGTATATCCACGGAACGGCCTTGTAGACCACGCGCCGCAGTCCCTCGCCACGCATGTAAGCGTTAACAGCCTCAAACGTCTCGACCACTGCCGACGCCGTTGCCGACGGGCCGGTGACCAGCCCCCCGTATGTCAGTCCGCGGTGGGAGCAAAGCACATCGCCCTCCCTGTTGGCCGGCAACAGTGCAAACAGCCGCCCGTCGCGGTAAACCATGAACGACGAGTCGGCAAACCGGTCGCTGTGGTAGTCCATATACCGGCGGTCGAAAAGAAACGTACCGTTCTTCGACTCGGCCACAAACGCATTCCACTCTGACGCGCTCTGTGGTTCGTAATGCCTTATGTCTATCATCTGCCGCGCAAGTATTCCAGGTAGTCGCCGTAGTCGCGGATGTAGTCTTCTTCCTCGAATGGCTCAGAAGCCATCACCAGGCACACCGCGCCCGACGAGAAATCGTCGAGCGTCCGCCACACTCCCGTCTCGACGAGCAGCCCCTGGTATGGATGGTTGAGCAGGAACGTCTGCTTCTCGCGGCCGTCGTCGAGCGTCACCGTGAAGCTCCCGCTCACGGCGACGATAAACTCCCGGCACGCCTTGTGGGCATGGCCGCCGCGGCATTCGCCCGCAGGCACGTCGTAGACCCAATACACCCGGGCCACGCCGAAAGGCAAGTGGCTGTGGGCTTCGGCCACGGTAAGGTTGCCACGCGGGTCGGCTATGCGCGGCAAGTCAATCAATCTTCCTTCAGACTTATCCATTGCAATAGTATGAATGTGCCGGGCAACCCGCCATGCCAGCGTGTGCCTGTCGGGCTGCCCGGCCTTTACGGTCGAAAATTGTCAGCGTATCACTGTAGCCGCCAGGCGCTTGGCCTTGTCGCGCAACGGCGTTGTGTCGGCGTCGGCGGGACCGTAGCACAGCACCACTCCCATGCGCCGGCCCGGGTGTTGCTCCGGTTTGCCGAAAATGCGCACACGGGTGTAGTCTTCGCTCAGCGCGTCGACGAGGTTGTATTCGGGCACGCCGCCCTCGCCCTTGGCCAGCACCACCGCGCTTGCACCGGCGTGCTCAAGGTGTATGCCGGCAATGGGCAGTCCCATGACAGCACGGAAATGCAGCTCAAACTCGCTCAGGTTGGTGGTATGCCCCAGCGTCACCATGCCTGTGTCGTGCGGTCTGGGCGACAGCTCCGAGAAGATGACCTCGCCTTGCTTGGTCAGGAAGAACTCCACGCCCCACAGACCGGCTCCCGTCAGCGCCTCGGTGACGCGGCCTGCTATGTGTTGCGCTGCCGCCAGAGCCTCGGCAGAGATGCTGTATGGCTGCCAGCTCTCGCGGTAGTCGCCGCCTTTCTGCACGTGGCCTATGGGCGGGCAGAATAGCGTGGGCCCTTCTTTCTGGGTAACGGTAAGCAGGGTGAACTCGCTGTCAAAGTCGATAAACTCCTCCACAATCACCTCTTTCACATCGCCGCGACTGCCCTCCATGGCATCGTTGAAGGCTTTCTCAAGCTCAGCCTCGCTGTGAACGTAGCTCTGTCCGTGGCCCGACGACGACATGAGCGGCTTGACCACACACGGGAAGCCTATGTCGGCGGCAGCCGCCTTCATCTCGTCGAAGGTCTTGGCATAGTGGTATCGGGCCGTGCGCAGCCCCAGTTCCTTGGCGGCGAGGTCGCGTATGGCCCGCCGGTTCATGGTGTAGTTGACGGCGCGTGCGCTCGGCACCACCTGCATTCCCTGCCTCTCGTAGTCGAACAGGCGCTCGGTGCGTATGGCTTCAATCTCCGGCACAATGATGTCGGGCTTGTGTCTGGCCACGGCAGCGTCGAGGGCGTCGCCGTCGAGCATGCTGAACACATCGCACTCATCGGCCACCTGCATGGCAGGGGCGCCGGCATAGCGGTCGCAAGCCACGACATACTGCCCTGCCCGCTTGGCTGCAATGACGAACTCACGGCCCAGTTCGCCTGAGCCAAGCAACAAAATCTTCTTCATTTTCATAATACTTAACTATGGCATAACGCGATGTTTGCCACTGATTCGGTAATTGTCTTCGTTTTATGCAAAGGTAAACATTATTTTCTTCTTGCCAAAGAATATACGTAAAAATATGTTTTTCGACTATAAACCCAAACGGGTCGTAAGGCCGCCGACGGCTTACGCTACAGCTGGTCTTGCGGTAATAAATAGTGACAAAAGCGATGCCGGAACGCCGAAAGGGCGATGCTGCTGTGCAGAATGGGCCGTTTTGCAGTCCGAAACGGCCCGTTTCGTGGTGCAGGACAGCCCGTTTCAGACTGCCATACGGCCAGCATTGCAACCCTCTGTGAGCCAGGCTGTTGAAGAAAACCACAGGGATGGTGGCAATGTTTTACAATAAACTCATCCCCGAGAAGCCTGCAACGCCTGCCGGGGATGAGGATTTGATGCGGCGGCCAAGGCACAACGCCTCGACTGCTCAGCGGCGGGCGCTGCCCATGCCCTCGCGTATGACCTGCCACTCGGGCGTCACGGCCAGGCGGCGCACGCAGTTGTCGATAAGCGCCATCATGTCTTCGGGCGAGAGCGAGCGGCTCTGCGCTATCTCGCCGAGGCTGCGGCGTTGGGCCCCAAACAAGCCGTAGTAGTCGGTTAGCGCCTGTTCGTCGGCGGCGCCGAGCAGCCGCAACAAGTGCTCCATGTAGTGAACTGTCTCGTGGGGCACCGTCTCGGGGTTCATCCCAAGCCTCACGAGAAAGGTGTTCAGTGATGCCGAAAGTGCGTCCATGCCTGTGTTGCTCAGCGGTTCTTGTACATGTCGTCGTAATAACGCTGGTAGTCGCCGCTCGTCACGTTGTCCATCCACTCCTGGTTGTCGAGATACC
>NZ_JACJJL010000038.1 GCF_016899955.1 Marseilla massiliensis
CGGAATATTTTTACGAAATTCTTGTAAGTTGTTGGAATTTAGTTGTTTCACGAAAATATCCATCTCATATAAGGAGAAGTCCATTTTCGTGAAACAGTTGTTCGCGTCATAGACCCTCCATAATCATACGGTTTGCCTTGTCCACTTCGCTTGACTTTATCGAGTCAAGGTAGATTTGTGTTGTCGCTTCCGAATCGTGCCCGAGGGCTTCGCTGATGACCGACAGCGGGATGTCCTTGCCGCGTGCGATGGTAGCCCAACTGTGCCTGCTGTAGTACATTGACAACGGCAGCGGCAGTCCTGCCATGCGTGCTATTTCCTTCAGCTGTCGGTTGATTTTCCTCATCTGGTTCTGGTACTGCCTGCGCTCGCTCCCGTCCTCATGGGTGAGGATAGGCAGGAGGTATCTTGTGGCATTTGGTTTGTACTTGCTTATTATGTCCTGCATCTGACAGGTCCATTCCATCGTCAGGAGTTGCCCCGTCTTCTTGCGGCGGTATGCCAGGCAACCGTTGTTAAGATCGGTTTTCTTCAGGTATGCCATGTCTATGAAGGACATTCCGCGCGTGCAGAAACTGAACATGAACATATCCCTCGCGAAGTCAAGGTTTGGGCTTCGTGACAAGTCCAAGTCGTTGATTTTCTTGATTTCAATGAAAGTTATGCTCCTTTTCACTGTCTTGTCCATGCCGCAATAGACGTGCCTGAACGGGTGACGGTCGGGCGTGAGACCTTTCTCGACGGCCATCTTGTAATTGGTGCGCAGGATGCGCATATAGAAAGAGGTGGTGTTGCGTGTCAGTCCTGCATTCAGCATCCACGCCTCGTATAGTTCCATCAGCCCATCGTCCATCATGTCGAACGTCAGGTCAATGCCGCCACGGAAGTGCATGAAGCTGTAGAGCGTTGAGCGGTAGGTCTCGGCTGAGCGCACTTTGCCAAGCTGTTTCTTGTGCCGTATCTGTCCGCGTATGAAGTTGAACACGCTATCCTGCGCGTCAAGGCTGGGCGAGAAGTTGGCGATGATCTCATCAAGATTTACCGTGCCGGTTGCCTTTTCGCTTTCCTCCACCATCCGTTTTAGCCTGTTCATTTCCCATTGCAGGGCAGACTCTACCGAAACGAGGTGGACGTAGCGTGGCGATGACAGTGTGGGCAGGACTATCCTCCCTGCGGCTTCATCCCATTCTTCGGCGAAAATTTTATACTCGCTCGTTATCCTGCGCACAGAGCGTCCGTGTATCAGTTGGAACACCAATGAGCCTTCCTTGCCCGGCGTTGTTGACGGCCTGAATTTTAGTTTTATCGATGTCATGGTACAATGTTTTATTGTTCTTTATCTAATGTCGGCGACAAATAATGCCCATGTAAACGTGCGCATTGTAAAAGGTAGCGTTTTACGTTGCGAAAGAGCGTCTTTTGGAGCGTAATATGCATCGTTTTGCGCCCCAAGACGGCACACCTATTGGAAAGACTGCGGCAACAGGGCGTTTCCGGATCTGAATCTATCGTCTGGCATGATAGCGGTATGGCCTTACCACATTATTATATGTGATGACAGCGTATATCCCCGACCGCTGTAAAGGTAAGCCCAAGACGTAGGGCTTGCAATACGTCAAACATTGGAGAATGGGGGAGATAATGGGAATTGTTCGGATTTTGTGGTCACTATGGCGTGCCCGATGTATATTGGGGTACAGTAGCGGCTTGCCTGCTCCGTGCCATTGGCACCAAACAAACCAAGCCGGTATCTTCATACTGCATTTACGGCAAGGCCGTGTCCGCCGACAAAGAGGCAAATTCATGGTTGCGCCCCGGCGCAACTAAGGATTTGCCACATTGCCGGCTATGAAGTGGATGCTTGTGGCTTCGCCATTTCATAGGCGAACTGCCGTAATGGCATAGCCAAACGGAATCTTTAATGGCATTTTTTTTGGCAGCAAGTGCCCGTGCTTCATGTCGGACAACGCTTTTCCGTGCAAAGGTACTGCGGACGGGAGGAACGCCAAGTGCCGGCTGTGCTTTCGTCGGGAGGGCTTGACGGCAGCCTTCCGCAAATTTCCGCGTGCCTTGGAAATTTGGGCATTCCGTCCGCGCCCTCTCGCCTCACACTTGTCTTTTCCTCCCTGTCGTCCGCAGTGGTTCCACGCACGGAAAAGGTTGCCCTGCCACGAAGCCCGGAAAGGCTTCACAAAAGGGAAAAGAACTTAATTTTATCAACTTTCAAGACATCGGAGTATGCGTGTAAGAAGAATTACAATCGAACAAGGGGAAAGGGTAGGCATTGACCGCTTCCCGAACTTCCACCGAAGCGGAAGCGTAAGGGGCATGAAAAGGCTGTATTACGGCAAGGACTGCCTTTTGGTAAGGTGTGGCAGTTACATCTACAATGTTTCGTCAGAACCGCAAATTTATTATCAAGCAAGTGTATGACATTAAAAACAGGTATAAATAACAATTTTAAAACATTTGAATATGGCTGGATATACTGATTTTCCCAAATACGGCAGGGAATGTGAACTGGTTAAGCCGTGGCGCGGCTACTGTCATGGCATTGTGGTTGCACTGACAGACACTGGCTTCATCGTGCGACTGACAAGCGGTGCGGAGATAGAGGTGTATGGTGACGAAATTAAATTTTGCTGATATGTGCAGGCTGATGACACCCCGGTTGGAGGAAGCCTTGAAAGGCTATCCCCTTTACTCGCAGGACGGCAGGGGAAAGGACGCCGTCTGCGTGGCCATATTTGCGCTCGGCTCGGTACGGTGGTTCATACTTGAGGGAGAGGTGCAGGGGAACGACATAATCCTTTATGGCATTGTCGTAGGGCTTATGGAGGACGGGTACGGCTACTTCTCGCTTAACGAGCTTTCGGACGTAACTCTTGACCTCACGGCGAAAGGCCTTGGCAAGTTACAAGTAAGGCGGCAGGAGAACTTCCAGCCGACAAAGCTCAAAAATTTGCAGGACTATCGTTTGCAACGGTTTCTTGCGGAATTCGGGAAATAAACAATTATTAATACGCCGTCCGTGGCCGTCATGGTTGCGGACGGCATAAACAGCCCAAACGATGAATACGAATATCAACATTGACGCAGTAATGAAGTGCTGCGAAACCAACGGTTGGGAAGTACGTGCCGACAGGCAAGGCAAGGATGTAATCTTCGAGTTCTGCAAGTTCACGCCTGCAGGGCAGGACTTCGGCTTTTCGACTTCGATGAAAGGGAACTGCATCGATAGCCTGGCAGATGACATTGAGGACTATTACGAGGGCTTAGACCCGGACTATGAGGCGAGCCTGTGGATAGGCAAGGACGGACACGGACGGCGTGGTGCACCTTACCACATCAAGGACATCGTGGCCGACATGGAAAAGGCGGAGGAAATGGTGTACAGACTGCTTGAGGCAATCAGGGGGATTGCCTGACGGCTTGATGTGCGTGGAAAGAAAAAGCCTGCCGGCGGATGTGGCAGGCTTTTTCTTTCCACGCCTGTATCACTATTAGGAGCTTTTGCGCTTGCGTCCTTTCTTCGGGATGCTGTTCTTTTTGAAGACCATTAGGTCTTTGCCGAGGAAGCGGCGCCTCGCATTGCCTTCCGCCCTGCTGAATGGCAACGGCCTTTCGGGGTGGCTGATATAGGCGTATATGGTGCAGCGGTGTACGCCAAGATAACGTGCGGCTTCGCGCACCGAGTATGTTCCTTCAGGGATGATTTCACCAAACAACTTGCATAAGTCCATGTCTTAATCCTTTTTTGCTATAAAGATAACCGGTGGACGGATGCCATGCAAGACGTTAGATATTGGAAGATGAGGGAGTTCATTGGAAAATGACGGATTTCGTGGACTTGCTGTTATTCCACTTCCGTGCCAAAGGCGGGCAAGCGGAAAAATACTTTTTGAAAATGAAAAAGGGTATATGTTTCAGGGTTGACAGCGTTGACAAGGTTGAAAGGGGCAAAGACACACGAGAAATATTGTTCGCAAATTACTGTTATACAATACCTTATCTTTTTCTTTAACTAAAAAAGAATAATTATATATGTATCGTGTTTTGTCAACACTTAGCTATGGATTTTCGGATTTTCCCAAATCTGTCAACGCTTGTCAACGTTTGTCAACGCATACCTTTTCATGAAAGTGATTGGTATATTGGAATTTATAGTTTGTCAACACTGTCAACCCCAAAATGTGTGCATATTATTCTTCGAAGATTTGTGTCGAAAAGAGGAGCTTTGAATACATTCTGCCATAGTTGGTTATTATATGTCATGTCAAGCTATTATGATTGGGTTTGAAAATGAAAAAATCCAGACGTTTATGTATTAGTATGTCTGGATTTTAGTGCTGCATGAAAATCGACTGCTTCTATATGCTATTGTGATGCCTCAAATATATTTATTCAGTTTCTCTACAAGCAAATATACGGTTGTGGAATACTCTTCCGTCGCTGGATTCCCCTTTGAAATTTCAACCAGTACTGTTTTTGCATTCTTGATGGTCTGTCGCTGTAGTACTGTTAATATACTATTTGATTGACTGAATAAATGCGCAACAAACGCGAAATATTGATGGATTGTTAAAAAGTTGCTAATCCAACAATATTGTTTTTATTTCAGATAATCGTGAATGAATATAGGAAACGAATTTAATATTGCCACTTCGTCATTTGCGCAAACATATTTTTCCTTTTGTGCTTTAAATATGGCATCTTGACTGACTGTATCCTTGTCTTCTGGCAATACATTTTCACCTGATACGATATAGTTGGCTTTGCACACGTTCTGTGCCTTCAACATGTTCCAATTGTTCCTCACCTCGCTTTCATTGGTTTTTGACAGGTCGATAAACTTATATCCTTTTGCCTCAGTATAGGCAAACGTTTCCGCCTCACCCTTGAATTTATGGTCGACGCAAGTCTGTCTTGTTACGGTGTACTTCCAATAGTTGGCATCAGGCAGCGTTTTAGTATATTTAAGAGACTCAATCATCGGATAGTTTACGTATAATTTGCCATTGTCGGTCTCGTTGTCAAAAAATCCAAGCATCTCTTCCAATATCGTGTTCACATTCTCAAGACCTATCCGGTTTTGAAAGTCATAATCGAAAAAGAGGAATATCTGAGAGAACATTGTGTCAAGTCGTATTCCATCAGGCACATCAATACCGTTTTCTGTTAATGGCAATGAGCGGAACAGGTCAAAGTCGTTACTCTTCAACCTCTTATATAGCGTCGGCAGGTCATGACTGCATTTCACCATCCTTACCTCTTCTCCCGAGAGGAAAAGTTTTTCCAACGAGCCGAATACTGTCGGTTCGGCTTTCAAACCTTCGAACACAAACAAGATCATACGCCGAATGTTCCCCCTCGATACAATTTTTCCAAATTATGACCAAAACGGAGTTCCTTGTCCGTCAAATCACAGATCGCATTAATTTTATTGTTCTTCAGAATGAAAAAACAATCAGGTCGCAACAGGTCGTTTGTCAGCAGAAATGTATCGTGGGTTGTCACGAACGCCTGATGTTCGCCCTTGAACAGTAACTTACAAATGGTATATGAAAGTTCGTAATGATAAAAAGCATCAAACTCGTCCACGAACACGAATGTAGCATTGCCCATTTCTTTCAACCAATAATATTGCAGTTCTAGGTTCAATGTGCCGGTTGATGCCACCCACATGAAAGGTATCTTAACCCCACCGATTACGCAATACAATACATTGTCGCCTTCTGTAGGTTTCGCAAACGAGAATTCCTGCTGGCTGGTTGCTTTCAGGTATTCAGCAAAATCTTCTGTCAGTCCATTCTTAATGATGTATTCTTCGATATTGCTACCTCCTTCTTTCAAGCCGATGAATTCTCTATAGTCCAGGCTTCTGAAAAAAAGCATATTTTCGACAAAGTCCTTAAGCCGCAAAATCGCATGGCCTTTGGTCAATGGGACAGTACCCACCAAGTAATTAATGATGGAGATGTTGTTTGCACCTGTCTTCAAACTATTGATAGCCGCGTCAGACAGGGCGAACTCTTCCGCAATTCTAAGTTCGTCCGCATCCTTATATACCAGCTCTTTCCCGTTTAGTAGCAGTTTCTCGCTCAGCAATTCGCCTTTCAGGTCTTTTGCCTTCTTTGAGTAACTGTAATTCAATATGTCATCACCAAAAACGAAAGTATACTCGAACTCTACAGGTTTGATAATGTTTGCTGCGTATGCAAAATTCAGATAGTAGTCCGGCTTTTTCCATTTGTGGGACAAGTGGTTCGCTATATCAAAAATAGCCAGTCCGAGATTTGTTTTTCCAGACCCATTGGGACCGTACACTATTCCGTTCTTCACTACACCGTTATTTATGGCGTTGGAGTTGAAGGTATAGTTGCTTGGATGTGACAAATCCCATTCTATTTTGTCAGCAAATCCACGGTAATTCTTCACAGCGAATCTTGTAAGCATGATTTAATAACGTTTAGCATTAAGTACTTATGCTTGCAAAGATACAAAAAAACAGATACAGCCGCAAAAAAATTACGGATAATGGGCTGTCATGTTACAAATTTAACACCTTTAGTAATATTAAGGTCTGTCTTTTACTCAATTATTACAATTCTTCCGAAACGACTTCCGTTTCAAGGTCAAGCCCGAAGTTTTCCTTAAGTTGTAAATAATCGAAGCACAAAGCCTTCGGGCGGTTGACCCTGACTTTCCTGACCTGCTGGCCGTTGACAAGCTCGACCGAGTAGTCCGGCTGTCCGTTGGGCAGAAGGATGCTGAACCTGTCCTGCTTCAGGCCGAGGAACGACGGCTGCGACTTCAGGTAGGACATGACGGTTGACCAGTTGGAACGGTTGGCAGTGGCATTCATGCTTCGGCTGCCGAACAGCGAGGAAACCGCCGCCGTATTCAGGTATAATATCGGGCGTGCCTCCTTGAACTCGATAGCCTCTTTTGATGACAACGGGCGGAACGACCTCATGTACCTTATGCGGTAATGAGCGTTCTCTATACACTTCCCTGATGTCTGGAAGCCTTGAAGCATGTTCCAGAAGTCGGCTATCTCGGAGCTTTCCTGCGCCAGCTCGTTCTGGTTGCGCAAGCCCCTGAGAGAAATGTCGAACAGTTCCGCATAGCTGAAAGGCACCTCTATGACCGTTTCCAACGTGCGGAACGTGGTCAGCGGTATTACCCAGTTTCCGAAGATACGGTCATGTACCGTCTCGTTGTCCAACTTAGTGGCCAACTCCCGTTTGGTGATGGAATAGATTTCCGGAAAGTTCCTCTCAAACAATTCTCTATGATTAAGGATTTCAACGGTCAGGTGTGTCAATCCCGTGTTGCACATTGCCACCAAATCCTCATAGCGTTTCTTCTCGGCTTGGCTGAAGGAGGTCTTGGAAAAGGCGAGGAACAGGACACGGGTATA
This sequence comes from Marseilla massiliensis, assembly GCF_016899955.1. Classification (GTDB taxonomy): domain Bacteria; phylum Bacteroidota; class Bacteroidia; order Bacteroidales; family Bacteroidaceae; genus Prevotella; species Prevotella intestinigallinarum. Next base: position 7,424 of record NZ_JACJJL010000038.1, read on the forward strand.
AAGTGCCATGTCCTGCGTTGGCTTGTCCTGTCCGCAAAGCACCACGCCAGTGCTGACGATGGTCTGCGTCGCCATGCCGTCCGTACTTGTGTTTTTCTTGGTCTGTCCGCCACCTCCCCACAGGCCTTTCAGGTATGCTATCTTGCGGATGTCGAGGTCGTTCTTGTACTCATCGAACACAGTAAGGGTGTTAACTGCTTGCGACACGCGGTCGTTCATGGCCGGGACGGAAGTCACGCCGAGGTTTGGAGGGTCAACGCCATGCAGGAAAAAGGACTGGAGGGAGGTGGCGAGGGTGGTCTTGCCCGTGCCTTTCTCTCCGAAGAGGTTGAGAATGGGAAAATGCCTTGTACGTTTGAACACTACATCACGGAACAATGTGGCCAATAGGTAACAGAATGCGACTGTGGCGTTCTCCCCGAACACGTCCATCAGCAATGACACGTAATCGTAAAGTTTCACTCCGCTGCGGTTCTCATGCACCATCAATCGCTCGAACTGGTATATCTCCGGGTTGTGAAAGTAGATTTTGGAATGGCCGGGCAGGTAGAACGCTTTGTCTTTTACGTCACGGACTATCCCGAGGTCATCGGCTTTCTTGAACGTGACTCCGTCCAGTATGCCGTTGCCGAAAGCGAAGAAACCTTCCTCGGCATTCCATCCCAATTTCCTTATCCGCTCCGCCGTGTCGGTCTTGGAGTACAGGTATTCCTTGACGCGGTTGAGTTTGTCTATCTTGGACAGCCAGACGTAATTGCCCAATGAACCGACCTTCTGCTGGAAGTTGCTCAGCGAACACAGCTCTGATTCTTTCAGCTCTACCACGCGGCAGACGTTGTACATGTTGCGCATCCTGAATATGCGCGTGCCGTTGCTCTCGTCCTCAATGTGGAACAGCGGTTCCATGATGAAGTTGGAAATCCTCATCGGTTCCCCGTCATCGTCTGGAGTAGCGTAATAACAGTTATCGCGGACGAACAAGCCAAACTGCCGCAGGAGTTCAGCTTCGCGCTGTCTCTCGTCCATCGGGGTTGCCCTGTCTTTTCTTTTACGGGCTTCGCCACGTGCCTGCATTACGGCATCACGCCACAGCTTCGCCTTGCCATGTAGTCTTGAAAGTTGTTCTATGCACTGGTCAAAGACGAGCTGGTCGTCCACATAGCGGAGCAGGTCGGCAATTTCCGCCACGCACTTGCGCTCCTCCACCAATGAGTCTGCAACGAGAAACCGTTTCTGCGCCAGCCAAACAATGAAGTGCTTTTCCTCAAGTGAGGTGAAATCCTCCTTTGAGCGGATGTAACTATCCGCATCGTTCTTTATCGGCTTTTCCCTTACGGCATCATCTGGTATTCCGTCCGGGTAAAGTGTATAGAGTTTGTCATCGGGTATGTTGACTTTGGCAAACGGTAGTTCTCTGACCGTCACGTGAAATCCCTTTCGAATAGCGGCAGCTCCGTTTGCCATGACCGCCTCGAATCCGGGGCCATATGCCTTTCCATCCGCAACGTCCGAATCGGGAACAAAACATATCGCGGAAGTGAACTTCTTTAACAATGTAAGCTGGCTGTCCGTCCATGCCGTACCAAGCGCGGCCACGGTGTTGTCATATCCAACTGACTGCATCCTAAGGACGTCAGGTGCGCCTTCCACCACAATGAAGTAGTCTGAGTTACGGGCGCGGCTTGCCCTGTCTATCCCGAACAGCGTATCTCCTTTGGAATAGACGGGGCTTGTGGCGGAGTTGACGTATTTCGGGGCTTTGGGATTCGTGCCGATATACCGTGCCGTATAGGCGGTGACGCGCCCCCACCTGTCACGGATGGGTATCATGATGCGCTGCCTGAACATGGTGTATGCGCCACTGTCCTCACTGCGCCTTAACAGTCCAAGCTCGAAAAGGACTTTCTCACTTATAGATGACTTGCGGCAATGGTCCATGAAAAGCCCACCGTCTTTCGGGGCGTAGCCTATCCCTGCTACGGAACAGGTTTCTTCCGGCCATCTGCCATAAATATAGTCACGCGCCTGGCGGCTTTCAGAGTCATCCGTTTTTCTCAGACTGTTGTAGAAAAACTTTTGGACTTGCTCAAGGGCAATGAGCAGCGACTCCTTGTGTCGGGCCTCTGCCGTTTCCGCCTCATTGCGTTCCTCTTCCATGTATTCAACAGCAATGCCATGTTGCTTGGCTATGAACACCACCGCATCCGTGAAAGATAGGTTCTCTTTCTCCATTACGAACGAGATGGCATCGCCGCCACGGTTGCAGCCGAAGCAATGGTACAAGCCCTTCTGTGGCGACACCGTGAAGGACGGTGTCTTTTCTGAATGGAAAGGGCATAGCCCGACCAGCGACGAGCCTTTCCTTTTAAGGCTGACGTAAGTGCACAGCACATTTTCAATGTCGACACCCCTAACTTTACTTATGGTGGCTTCACTGATCATAATTTCGTTAAGATGTGCCAGCACTCGATAATGGATTGCCCCGAATACTTAGGACGCTTGGAATTGCCGGGGTTGACCGGCTTGATATAACCGTTCTCTCTATACTTTCGCAACGTCTTATGACTTACGCCAAGCTCGGAGCAAGTGCGCTTAACAGAATAGACTCCATCTGGATTACAAGTTGGCTGCAGCTCTTTCATTGATTATACATATATTTTCTACCATTTTACACATCGATAATATGTTTGGCATAGCCATAAAATAGTTTATAAATTCATTTTCTCTTCTTGTTTGTTATGCTGCTCAATGGCTGATTATCAAAATAATCTTGTACAGTCCGTTGCAGAAAACGTAGCTCGGCTGTTTTGTATTCAACCTTTCCCGGCCTTTTACAGGGCACGATTTTCCCTTGGCGCCTCCATCTCTCGACATTCCGGCGGCCAAACATCTGATACGCTTTCCTTTGGCTGACATATTCCGGGTCGTCATGGTCAGCTTTCAACAGCTTGACAATCCTTGCAGCAAGGTCATTCAGGAATGTGTCATAAGGAATCAGATGGTCTAAAAACTGAAATAAAGGCATACTTGCTACTTAACTCTTTTGACGGTAATAGTTTGATTCTCGCGGTCTGTCCTTGTCTTGAACAGGCGGTTGAAGATAGCGCCAAGCTCGGAAGCCTGTGTTCGGACGCTTTTCAGCCGTGAAATAGGGAAAGTCACTTCGTCGCCGATTTCAAGTGCGGTAAGCACCGGACGGATTTTTTCCAAATTTTCTGCCATAACTCTTGATTTATTATGTTCGATTTTAATTTTCAGTTACGACACTATGTATCGCAGTTGCAAAATAACAACAAATAAATCATATAGCCAAATATTTGTTTAATTATTGTTTGCTAAATATCCAAATAATGATTATATATTAAGTAAAGTTCTTGCGTTTTTGCAATGAATTACAATGAAGTAATCGGATATAACATTGATGGGCAAGTAAAGGAGGACATACAAGTCTGTTATAGCATGGAAGTACATAAAATCTGGTTTTACTACCTTCAAGCTGATATGTAGTACCTTAAACTCTTTTCCATAAATGTAGAAATGGCATATAGCTTGAGAAAATGAGTCTAAGTTGACGATATTCATTTGAAAAAATGTAATGTCGTGCATGATATTCACTTGAAAAAGTGTAATTGCACCGAGAAAAAGAAACAAGCCAATGCTAACTATAAAAAATAGAAACAGTTTTGGCCGGAAGGAAGAACTCCGAGGATAGAAATCGTATTGTTTTCATAAGGATAGCGATCTTGAAATGAACTTCCTGGTGAGATTTAAGGGTGAATGCGTCATGCTGGAAGTGGGAGTGAGAGGCGGAAAGGCGAAAAACATGGTCACAGTTTTCAAGAACAAGGATGTTAAGGTGCAGACTGTTCCACTTATATGGGATTCCTTATCAAGGATAAGAATGCAGACGTTACCATTCCCGGTATAGATTTAAGCGCATTGACCATTTGATGTTGTGTTGTAGGATACAAAATGGAATGTGACAGATACTAGCAAGTTGAAGCTGGAAAGCAAGTTTGAACAAGAGAAAGGAAACAAAAGTCCTCACCTACAGTTTGCATATTAAGAAATACATTCGACGTAAAACACGGCTTGCAACACCCCGAACTTATAAAACAACAATGTTTTTTGCTTATATCGGCGAAATAAAATAGTGTCTGTTGTTGATATATAAAATGTTTTTGTTAATTTTGCTACGTTTTAATGTGAAATTAAAATAGAGCAGATGGAATTAAATGAGATTAGTATTTTGCATCGCAAAATAAGGATATCGCCTTGTGGAAAAGAACGGTTGAAGGGTGTGTCTGTCGGGGAGAAACTGTCATATACATTCTATGAGGGTGTATATGAAGGCATATCTATGCTGTTTCTGCAACCAAGAAAGGGTAATCCTACCCCAAGAGAATGTGGGATAACAGCGGAAAGGCTCACAACGTTGTCCGGACTGCCCGTTGTCTTTATCCTGAAATCCGGGCCTACATACGAGAGGCAAAGGTTGACGGACAAAGGGGTGTACTTTGTCATGTCTGACCGGTATGCCCACCTGCCCATGCTCATTGCACTTGAAAAGACAAGCGACCGGAAAGTGGCATCAGCCCTGACACCTGTGGCTCAATATATCCTGCTGTACCACCTGCAAGTGAAAAGCCTCAAAGGCTTTTCGGCCAAGGAGATTGCCGGGCTGATTCCCTATTCGTATGAAAGCACGACCTTGGGCATTACCTGCCTGGAAGACGTAGGTCTATGCGAAAAGATACAGGATGGCCCAAGGAGAAAAATCCTGCGTTTTCCGTGCAAAGGTATGGAGCTATGGAAAAAGGCTGGACAGGTGCTTATTTCACCGTTGGAAAAACGCTTTTACTGCGAAGGCATCCGCACGGATAAGGAATATCCAGCCTGTGGAATAAACGCCTTGGCGCATTATACATGGCTCAATCCTGACCCTGAAAGAATGCTTATGTTGACAAGCAAGGAATACCGCTCATTAAAGTCTGCGGAAGCCTTCGATAGTCCCAATGTCTTTGATGGGAAAATTATCGTAGAAGTATGGAAATATCCTGTTATAAAAATGGCGGAAGAAAATAAAGAATGGGTTGACCGTCTGTCGCTTGCCCTGTCTTTGGGAAACGATGACGATCCACGGATTGAAAAAGAAGTTGAACGAATGATTAATGACATACAATGGAAGGATTAGAAAAGTTTCGTGAGGCATTTGCCGAATTCCCGGACAATTATGTGGTGATTGGAGGAACTGCCTGTGACATTGCAATGACTGGAACAGCAGTCAGGCCACGCGCCACCCACGATATAGACATGATTGTTATTGCAGAGAATATTACAGAGGCTTTTGGAGAACGCTTCTGGCAGTTCGTGCGTGAAGCAGGCTACAGGCCGGAAAAGCGTAAGCACATTGAGGGAGAACCGCCAAAATACGAATTATACCGTTTCGTTGACGGCAAGGATGGATATCCTGAAATGATAGAACTGCTCTCCCGTCACCCGGATGTACTTGGAGAACCCAAAGGAATCGTCATTGAGCCTTTGCCTGTCGGCGATGAGGTTTCCAGTCTGAGTGCTATCATCATGGATGACGATTTCTATCATTTCGCCATTACGCACAGTCGGCTGACAGACGGGATTCGTCATGCGGACTCTGCCGCCCTAATAGCCTTGAAAGCCAAAGCCTATCTCAACCTGCTTGCAGACAAGCGTGCCGGGAAGCATGTAAACAGTAAGGACATACGCAAACACCGCTCGGACGTGTTGAAAAACATCGTCATCCTGGAGGACGCATCAGTTGAAGCACCGGAAGCAATAGTCAGGTGTGTCAAGGATTTTATAGGCTCTATACGCGAAAATTGGAACGAACTGTCTGCTTCTTTGGCGGCATCATTGGGGCAGGATGAAGAATTTGTATCGGAGTTATTGAACCAGCTCAATGAGCTGTTTGTAGTCAAATCATAAAGAACGACATGAAAATACAATACGCATCGGACTTGCATCTTGAATTTGCCGAAAATGCCGGCTATCTCAAGTGCCACCCTTTGGAAGTGACTGGTGATATACTTGTCCTGGCCGGTGATATTGGCTATTTGGGTGATGAGAACTATGGCAAGCATCCGTTTTGGAGCTGGGCTTCGGAGAATTACCGGCAGGTAATTGCCTGTATGGGCAATCACGAGTTCTACAAGTATTACGACATAGCTTCGCTTGAAGACGGATACAGCCTGGAAATACGCCCCAATGTTCATAGCTACTATAACAGCATCGTGCATATTGAAGATACTGATATTGTCATTTCGACCTTGTGGGGTTGCATACCTTTAGAAGAAGCGTATTATACCGAAAATGTGATATCAGATTTCCGCCGGATTCTATACAAAGGAGAGCTGTTGACTTCCGCTGAATTTAACAATGAATGCAGGAAATGTGTGGACTTTATCCGTAAATCAGTGGCGGACAGTAAGGCCCGTCACAAGATTGTCGTCACGCATCATGTCCCGTCATTCCGGATGCTGCATCCAAAGTTCGCAGGCAGCAAGGCCAACGGGGCGTTTACTGTTGAGTTGGAGGATTATATAAAGGACAGCGGCATAGAATATTGGATATACGGACATTCCCATTACAACATTGACGTTCAGATAGGTGGCACCCAATGCGTCTGCAATCAATTGGGATATGTGTTCCATAATGAGCACCAGACATTCAAGCCGGGAAAATGCATTGAACTGTAAATATGCAATAACACTTTGTCGAAATTTGGCAGCTTCAAAAGGTGAGGACTCAAATGGTTCTCACTTTTTGTTTATATGTGCCACATATACTTTGGTTTTCCCTACATGATAATCAATAATTGTCCTAACTATAATATAATTCTACACCTTTATTTGTTTGGCATTTCAAGCAGTACTAATTTTAATGCCACCATATTTATTCCTCTGGCATTATTCTTTTCCTCAATAATGTTTTGATATTTAATGTTTAATGTTTAACTTTGCATTCATAAACATAGTCTTTGCATGATTGCACGTATGGCATGTAAATGTATATGCAGTTGCATTATGGCTTGGCACTGTTTGAATTGTCATTTTTGAATTGGCTCTATGAATATAAAAGTTAGTCCTGTACATGTAGGGCAGGCGATTGAAAAGAGGCGCAATGAGCTTGGCATAAGCAAGTCCGAGCTTGGACGTAGGATTGGCGTAACACAACAACACGTCAACCGTATTCTTGAAAGGGAAACGATGGAGACAAACAAACTGGTAAAGGTCTGTGAAGCTCTTGACTTTAACTTCTTCGCCTTGTTTTGCCCCATGCAGCATCAGATTTCTGCTTATCTTGCCGCAGTGGCAGTGGACGGAAATGCACATAACAACATTGGCGATGCCGAACTTGCAGCACAATTAAATAAGGTGCAATCAGAGGTTGAAAACAAGAATGAAACTATTTTGTTGCTGAAAGAGCAGATAGAGAGCCTTAATGCTCAAATAAAACGCCTTGATTCCAACTTGAAGGACAAGGATGCCATTATTGAACTTTTAAAAGAAAGGAGACAATGACACTAATATAATACTGTTCGCGTGAATGTTCCATTACAGATAATTCCATGGTGAAAAAACAATTGTAGCTCCTTTAATAGGCCGAACATACACATTACATACACAAGCTCTGTAAAGTGTTGACAATAAGAGCCTAATAGCAGTGGCGCAAGCTGCGGTAGAGGAATAATCGCTACAATTGAATGTTGTCAGAAGAAAAATCTTAAAAAAGCATACACTTCACATACACCAATACTCCAAGACATTGGCTGTCAGGTATGCATATCAGCGGCTCAGGCGGCGGTAGAGGATACTCTCTAAGATTAGAAGCCCTCAGGCTAAACATTTCTAAATCATAATATCAGGCTGTAATTCACTGCATTAGCGGTAGATTACAGCCTGAGTTGCGTTTAGGCGGTTCGTTCACTTGACCGCAATAAGTGAGCCAAATGACCGTATTTGCTTACTCTCTGCTTACACCAAAAGACCCTGTTGCTTACACCTGCTTACACCACGATTCAACAACCTAAAAGTATTGATTATGACGACATTAAAAGCAATGGTCAGAAAACCAAGAACAGATGGGCTTTACTCCGTATATATACGGGTGGTTCACAATCGCAAACCGGGTTACATCAAAACGGATAAAATCATTGATGCGGAGCATATCGCAAGCAACGGCGAATTGACTGACCCTGTGGTCAACGAATATTGCGCCATGCTCATCCGACAATACACAGACCGATTGAACCGAACGGATGTAACTTTATGGGATGTTAAGGAAGTAATCGAATATCTGATGAAAGCAGACGAGGAAGTTTGTTTCAGTGAATATGCCCAAACATACATTAGTAAGATAGAACGGGAAGGACGTTTGAGAACTGCGAAGAATTATAAACTTGCAGTAGCGCATCTTGAACGTTATTTTGGTTCCAATAAGATTATGTTCAGTCAACTGACATCAGCCGTATTGAAGAAATGGATTGAAAGCCTGTCCCAGACAAACAGGGCAAAGGAGATGTACCCTACTTGTGTCCGGCAGGTTTTCAAACAAGCCATCACAGAACTCAACGACGAAGAGAAAAATATCGTGCGTATAAAGTTCAACCCTTGGCTGAAAATAAAGATTCCAAAATCAGACGGTACAGTACAAAGGGCCATCAGTGCAGAAGCCTGCCGTGAGTTCTTCAACCGTCCGCTTCCTAAAACGAAGATGCTGTCTCCCCTTCCGGAGCTTGGCCGGGATGTGGCACTTCTTTCGTTGTGCATAGGTGGAATCAACACCGTTGACCTTTACGAACTCAAAAAGAAGGACTACAACAATGGCATTATCGGCTATAAAAGGGCAAAGACACGTCACAGCCGCAAGGACGAGGCATATATGGAAATGCGTATCGAACCATTTATACAGTCCACTTTCGAGAAGTATTTGTCCGGCGAGGATGATGAATACCTGTTCGTATTCCACAGTCGTTACAGCAACTCCGACAGTTTCAATGCCAACGTGAATATCGGCATACGCAAGATATGCGCCGACATGGGCATGAAAAAGGAGGACTACTATTGCTATTACACGTTCAGGCACACGTGGGCGACCATCGCCCAAAACGACTGTGACGCGAACCTCTATGAAGTGGCGTTCGGCATGAACCACAGCCACGGTCTGAATGTCACCCGTGGCTATGTCAAGATAGACTTCACCCCGGCATGGAGACTGAACGCCAAGGTCATTGACTTCATCTTCTTCAGTGACGAGAAGAGTAAGCAAGGCAAAGCGCGTGACATTGAGGCTCCGGCAGACAAGCTGTTCCGCATATCCAAGAAGATGATGATTCGCGGACGGGCCTATTTCAAAGGGAAAGTGCTTTCCGAATTTACGGACATCGGTTTCAGCAATGTTGACCAGGTGATTGCCAGGCTGGCGCGTGAACTTCCGGGTGACATACCGACCGGATGCACCGTACAGTTCCGCATCACCAACTGCGACACTCAAAAAGAAGTTGTCTATGAAAGAAGTAAAGGCAAAGGATTTTAGCCCGTTTGTCAGTAAGTCTAAATATCTGACATGAGGGAAAAACACCATTGCATCCGAGCACAGCACGAAGCCGTACCTGCCGCCCGAGACAGGTGCGGCTTTGCTGTTTGCCCTCATCATTAATCCGGCGGACGATTGACCCAACACCGCCCTAAGAAGATACCGACCAACAGCAATAGTCCCTTCCATACAAGGACGCATATCTTCTTTATCAGCCATCCGGCAAGCCGCAGCACGTTCCTTGCCAGCCATAACACCAACCGCCACAACAGCGAAAGCACGATGATGACAGGCACCAGGTATATTATCAGTAACAGTTCAAACATATACTCAAATTTAAGTGAAACCATAAGCCATACGAGGCTATTTCTCACCATAAATATACTAAAAATCAGCGAGATATGAAAATATTCCGGCAACTATTTCCTGACAAAACCATTGATTGACAGACGATTGCCCATTGTGCTTCCATATCAAGATACCATCATACATATTGTTTGGGATATACTGGTGACAAGTGCCTGTGTTTCTAAAATCCGAAGTCGTCAGGTGCAAATACCTCCCGTTTTCTCAGGCCTGATGAATGACTATAAAGTAATGCCAAGGTTATCTCAGCTTGGGGCGGTCGTTACATTATTGCATTATGTTGATATATCAAATTCATTACTAACTTGAAAATCATATATCCGTGTTTTTCTTTTCCCTATTGTTGGCGGAAGAGCGGATAATGTTTCCGATAGTCCGTAGATGAAAGGCACAACGACATCCTGTATCTGAAACCAAGGTCAGCTCCATTCCACACTTAGGACAACAAGACGCTAAATGCCCCGGAACACATAAACTAAGGTAGATTTTGTCAAACATACCCGGCAACTGGACGTTCCCGATACTCCGGTCAAATTGATACGTTCCGATGCATAATAGTGTTGTGCATTTTGTCCGGAAGCCCCTTTCCACGGTAATTTTGGCGCAAAAACGAACCTGGGGCGACATTGCCCTGCGTTGCAGGATTTTCCAAGCAAGTTGTACTTTTGTGGCCACAAAACTCCGTTTGTTCCCCCAAAAGTGACTTGCCGGATGCCATGCACCGGAGCGGCACCGCCGCTGTTTCGCCCCGCGAAATGAGGTAAGACAATCCCGACTATAAAAACCCGAAATATGAAGGAACAAAGGAACAAGTACATCAAGGTAAGGATGACCCCGGAAGAAGTCCGGGCGTTCAAGGAGAAATCGGCCGATTACAAGACCGTGAGCCATTACGTGCGCAAGGCACTCGAAGAATATTCAAACGTAAGCGTCAGGCGGCAGCTTGAACTCATGCAGGAACTCGGTTCGTTCTACCGCAGATACCAGGGCGAACTGTCCCATATCGGCGGAAACCTCAATCAAGTGGTAAAGCGTGCCAACGAGCTGGCGGTTGCAGGGTTGCTGCCGCCAAGCTATATCCGGGAAGTCCTGATGCCTGTCATCCGGGACACACAGAACATAGTCAACGGGATAAAAAGAGGGCTTGACATCCTCACACAGAGAACCGGCAAACCTTAGACTAAAATATAAACCTACCAAAGATGATAGCAACCATATTACCCGGAAGCGCGGACTTCCACGCCGTGGGTTACAACGAACACAAGGTATCGAAAGGGCTTGCCCGGCTCATCGAGATGCGGAACTTCGGGACAGTCGGATTGGCAGGCAGACCCACCACGGAAGAGCTTACCGGCTACCTCAGGAAATATAGTTCCGCCAACAGCCGCATCCGGAAACCGCAGTTCCATGTGGCCGTCAGCTGCAAAGGCCGTGAGATGACGGAATCCGAACTGCTGGATTTCGCGCACCGATACCTCAAGGAAATGGGATATGCCGAACCCGGACAACCTTGGCTCATCTACGCCCACCATGACACCGACAACACCCACCTGCACATCATCACCTCGCGTGTCGCCCCCGACGGCAGGAAGATAGCCTATAGTCACGAGCGCAGGCGTTCCCAGGAAGTCATAGACAGGATTCTCGGCACGGACAGGCAAAAGAAGATTGCCGATGACATGGACGCGGCCAGGCAATATACCTTCTCCTCTTTCGCCCAGTTCAAGGCAATCATGGTTTCTATGGGATATGAGGTATATAAGAAAGATGAAAACGTATTTATCAAGCATGGCGGCAAGGTGCAGCGGCAAATTCCGTTGGCCGAAGTCGAACAGCTTTTCAAAAGCGGCTATAGGGAACGCGCCCGTTGCCGCCAGCTGCGGAGCATCCTCAAAAAATACCGGGACGTGAGCGGCGGCAAGGAAGAGCTGCAGAAAGAGCTGAAGGAGAAGTTCGGCATCGACCTCGTGTTCTTCGGCAGGAAGGATGCGCCCTACGGCTACATGATTGTCGACCACGCCCACCGTACCGTCATCAACGGGGCAAGGGTGCTGGCCACGGAACAGCTTCTGGACTTCGCCACCCCGGAACAACGCTTCGCACGCATAGAGGACTACATAGACCGGCTGCTCACCCTCAACCCGAAAATCACGCAGGGCGAGATTTTCCAGAAGCTGAGGAAGCAGCGTGCCTATATCAAGAAAGGCGTCATCCACTTTGACGGACAGACACGCCCGTTAAAGCCGTTCATGGCGGAAGCCATCGACCGGAACAACCGCATCCGTTTCATCGAGATGTTCCACCCGGCCACAGAAGCTGAACGCGATCTGCTCTGCAAAATCTTCAAGGTGAACCGTCCTGATCTGGTGGACCTGTCAGGCGAAAGGCCGCAGTCCCATACGGATGCCGTCAGCCGCCTGCATGAAATCTTCAATGACGAGAACGTCTTTTCCGTGAAAAGTGCCCTTCATGAGGAAGGCTTCATCATCCGCGAGGAAGCGGGCGCGGCATATGCCGTCAACTTTAAAAGACACATCGTGATAGACCTTGCGGCGGAAGGGCTTGACACGGAACGGCTGAAACCCCGGCCACGGAAGCAACAGGCCAAGCAGACACATTCCACCGGAAACGGCGGAAAGAAGATACACATACACGGACTGAAGGATTCCGGTGCCGGAAGCCATGCCGAAAAGCGTGAGTGGGAAGTCGGCGGCAAGGGAGGCTACGATGACATTGACGACGGACGCAACCTTAAACGGTAGACCATGAGGAAAAAACGGAGACTCCCTTTTGTCACCTGTCTGGCCGCATAAGCCGTCATACCTTTTAATCCGCTGCATAAAATACTTCGGTCAGGCTGACCTGAAGCACAAAAGTGTTGTGCATTTCGTTACCGTCCTATCCGGTGCATACTTTTGCACCGAACCAAACGACCGTGGACAAAATGATACAGACACCCGTCATCGTGACATTCGCCAACCAGAAAGGGGGAGTCGGCAAGACGACCCTCTGCGTCACCTTCGCCAACTACCTTGTGACGAAGGGCGTGCGTGCCGTGGTCGTCGACTGCGATTTCCAGCACTCCATCATGAAGTGCCGCAAGGCCGACATCAAGAAATACGGCGAGGAAGCCGTACCCTACGACGTGCTGGCCTACGAGGCCAACGACAAGCAGGCCATGACCGCGCTCATGGAGAAGCTGCACAACGACCCCAGCATAGACGTGGTGCTCATGGACTCGCCCGGCAGCCTGAAGGCGGAGGGGCTGATACCCATGTTCGTCAACTCGGATATCATCGTCGTACCGTTCCATTACGACCTGGTGACCGTCCCCTCCACCGCGAGCTTCCTCCTGTTCATCGACCGTCTGCGCAAGGCCGTGGGCGGACGGATGAAAGCCCGGCTCTTCATCGTCCCCAACCTCCATGACGGACGGGTGGGCAAACGCTCCGAGCTGGAACTGTGGGAGAACACGGGGAAGACCTTCGCCAACTACGGGCTGGTGACGGACAAGATTCCCAAGCGGGCCGACATGGAACGTTTCAGCACGGTGGCGGAACTGGATATGCAGGCCGGCATCGTCAGTCCGGTGTTCGACAAAATATACGCCGGAATTTTCGTTGACGGCACCCCCAAAGACATAAACCATCAATGACCATAGCGTAATGAACAAGGAATTACAAATAGACGACCTCACCAGAGGCATCAATGACGACGAACCTGCATTCAAGGGAGAAGGACAAGCGGAGCAAGGCACCGCACATCCCGGTGACAAGTGCTGGCAGGACTTCATGGCCTACCTTGAAGCGCCGACGGACGGGAACGGCAAGGCAGACCGTCTGGTATGCAAACTCGACCGCGACCTGGCCGACTCGCTTGACGACTGCGACATCCGTGGCCGCTGCCGTTCCGACCTCGTGAACGCCATCATCCGCTCGTTCTTCGAGAACCACCTTTCCCTACTGGCGCAATACCGCCGCGAGAAGAAATCATTGTTCAACAACTATAACCCCGAATCCCATGCGTAGAATCGACTGGA
>NZ_JACJJL010000039.1 GCF_016899955.1 Marseilla massiliensis
ATAGCGTTTTTTGATATTTTATTAATAATCAGCAGCTAAAATATGACACTTCGCATAATATAACACTTTGCATAATGGTGCTTATGCAAAGCTGAACATAAGCACCATTGTGTATATGCCAACGCATACTACCGCAAGGAGAACTCGCTGATATTATCGGCTACCATTGATGGGAAACGTATTGAAACTGTGGAGGTTGACTTGGAAAGATTATGCGTGGTACAAAGCCGTGGCTTATGCAACAAAAACACAGAATACCACGAGCGCATCGTCAACCTTGTAAACAGCAATATGAACTTGATTAGGAAGCAGATTAGTGCTTAATCACCATTGGGTAAGGTAAGGCATATCGGGAATATTCCCGGTGTGCCCTGCCTCCCTGCCTTCTCCTGTTACATCCCTTTTATAAAAGCCCATCCCACTTATATCCATCTTTGATACCCACGGCTTGCCCTATATCACAGGTATGACGGGCTGTGCCGCAGGCCATGCCGCTGTAAACGGCGGCGAGGCTTCTGCGGCATGGGCAAACGTGAACACACCCTTTCCTGCCGGCGTACAAGTCCGCTGTCAAGGAAATGGCGAGTTCCCCTTTAGTTTGCCCGGCAACCCGTCAGTTCTTTTTTTGCAAGCCGAGCCTGTTATATCCCTTTTATATTCCACTTAACATATACTGTTTTAGGGTAGTATATCTCCTTTTCTACCCTTTCATCTTTTTGTCATCCTGCCAATCGATGCCCTGCAGGTTATTTTGCTGCAAAATAAATGTGGCGTGGCTTGCCGTTGCAAACCGGCCTTGGCAGAAATCTTCCTTGGGGCTTCACTCCAAGCGTATTTCTGCCGTCCGATTTGCCGAAAAGCCATTCCGCCCCATTCCGGAGGCAGAAAAATAACCTACAAGAGCCATCGAAATATGGCCGATAGCAGGGGAAAGAACAAAATCTGTCAAATATGAAGAATATGAACTACAACAAATTGCAAGCATTGGCGGCGAACACAGCAGCTATCGAAACAGCCTATCGGGTGCGGAACGAGAAAAGGACGGCGACAGCAGCCGAACGTGAAACCCTCTCCCTGTATTCGGGATTTGGGGGCATCAAGGAAGTATTGGATTTAGGAACAAATGCCCCCATGTCCGACAAGATGAAACAGACTTTAGACCATCTTGTGTGCGTATTGCAAGCCATAGCACAAGACGACGAAACACTATACAGGGAGCTTGTGGATAGCATAAAGGCATCCGTCCTTACCGCTTTCTATACCCCGAAATTTCTCATAGAGGCGGTGACCGACCAAATACAAGCCACGTTCCAAGCCAACGGTTTGTTAATGAAATCCTTTCTTGAACCATCCGCAGGAATTGGTGGCTTCCTGCCAGTTTCTATGTCCGACACTTACAAGGCAGCGTTTGAAAAGGACTTGGCGACAGGGCTTGTGCTTTCAGCCTTGCACCCCGATGCAAGGGTGATTGTTGACGGCTTTGAAACCATTGGCGCACAGGAGTTGGAACACGGCTCATTCGATGTGATAGCGTCCAACATACCTTTCGGCACGATAAACGTGTTCGATGCGGACTTTGAACGCAGGGGAACGCCTTACAAACAATCCCTTAAAGCCATTCACAACTATTTCTTCATCAAGGCGATGGAACTGTTAAATGAGGGCGGCTTGCTGGCTTTCATCACGTCAAGGGGCGTGGCTGACAGCCCATCCAATCGCTTTGTGCGTGACTATCTGGTGCATCACGCCCATATCATCACCGCCCTGCGCTTGCCCGACACGCTTTTCATGCAGACCGGCGGCATCGAGGTAGGCAGCGACCTTATCATCTTGCAAAAGGACAGCCACAAGCAAAACCTCACCACAAGGGAACGCCTGTTCTTGGAAACGTGCAGGGAGCGCACATCGCAGGGGCTGGAAACAGAACACGCAAACAAGGCATTCTCCTTACCACAAAGCACGTTGTCCACAGGCACGGCCATCGGCACAAACCAATTCGGCAAGTTGGTGCGCAAGTACGAGTGGAACGGCACAGAAGAAGCCATACACCAACGGCTTGCCGAGATATTGAGAGCCAATTTCACCCACTATTTCAAGCCCTTCCTGTTTGGTGGGCAAAAGCAAGCGCAGCCGCAGCAGGGAGCGATGCTATCCCTCTTTGACCTTTTCGGGGAAGCCACGGCAGCGGCACAGTACAAGCCAAACACTGGCAAACGACCCTACACGGACGAAATGCCCGGTTGGATGAAAGACGGTGCATTGGTGCTGTTCGAGGGGCAACTTGGCACTATACAAAGCAGAAGAACCGACCGTTTTTCCGAAATGACCGCATGGTTTAACCCGATAAAAGTCAACGGTGCGGACATGGAACGGGCAAAGGACTACCTTCCCGTGCGAAAGGCTTACTTCGAGTTGTCGGAAAGCGAAGCGGAAACAAGGGAAGAACAACCCTTGCTCCGTGAACGGCTGAACAAGACATACGATGCGTTTGTGACCAAGTGGGGCAATTTCCACACGGACGGCAACAAAGAAATGATGACGCTTGACAGCTTGGGCTTTGAGGTGTATTCCATCGAAATGCAAGTGCGTGGCGAGGTGATGAAATCCGACATCATGCGCGAGCCTGTGGCTTTCAAGAAAATAGACACATCGGTACGCCTTGCCCCGATGGAAGCGTTGGCAAGCAGCTTGAACTATTACGGCAGGGTGGATATGGTTTACCTTGCGCAATCGACAGGATGCAGCGAGAGCGAGGTGATAGAGGCGTTGGAGGGCGAAATGTTCTACAACCCTGAAACCAGCGCATGGGAAGAAAAGGGGCGCATACTTGCAGGTAACGTGGTGGAGAAATGCAAAGCGTTCGCCGGACATATCCATAGCCTTGCAGGACAGGCAAGGGCTTGGACTGAAAAGACGGTAAGGGCGTTGGAAGAGGTCACGCCCGAACTGATACCTTATGAGGAGCTTGACTTCAACATGGGCGAGCGGTGGATTCCGACAGAAGTCTATGCCGACTTTGCCGAATACCTGTTTGATGTCAAGGTCGATGTGGTGTACTTTGACGTGAACGACACCTATGTTATTTCCTTACATGGATATTCCCCTGCCGCATACAACATCTATGCCTCGCACAGTTACACAGGCGAGAAACTGTTTGCCCATGCCCTGCATGACACCATACCCGAAATAAAAAAAGAGGTGATGCGTGGCGGTGAATGGGTGAAAGTACCCGATGAAGAAGCCATGCAGGAGGTGGCAACCAAGATACAGGAGATAAGGGGCAAGTTCAACGCTTGGCTTGACAGCCAGCCTATCGCCGTCCGTGACGAGTTGGTAAGGCTCTACAACGAGCGTTTCAACTGTTATGTGCGTCCGTCCTATGACGGTTCGGCGCAAACATTCCCCCGCCTTTCCTTTGCACAGTTCCCTTACGATGACTTATACCCCTCGCAGAAAGACGCCATCTGGATGATTAAGCAGAATGGCGGCGGTGTGTGCTGGCATGAGGTAGGCGCAGGTAAAACAATGGTGATGTGCGTGGCGGCATACGAAATGAAACGCTTGGGGTTGGTACAGAAGCCTTTGATAATAGGGCTGAAAGCCAACGTGCATGAAATAGCCGACTGTTTCCGCAAGGCTTACCCATCGGCAAAGTTGCTCTATCCCGGCAAGGAGGACTTCACCCCTGCCAACCGTGAGGAACTTTTCAGCAAAATCAAGAACAATAATTGGGACTGCATCATTCTGACGCATGACCAGTTCGCAAAGATACCGCAGTCGGAAGAAACAATGTTCGGCATCATGCAACAGGAACTTGACGATGTGGAACGCTCCTTGCAGGTGCTGGAAGAAAGCGGCATGGGGTGGCGCAACCGCCGTATGCAGAAAGCGTTGGAGAAGCGGCAAGAGAACCTGTCGGCAAACCTCCTGTCGTTGAAAACACGCATTGAGGAGAAGAAAGACGGAGGCATAGACTTTCATACGATGGGCATAGACCACATATTTGTAGATGAGTCGCACTACTTCAAGAACTTGATGTTCCAGACACGCCACACGAGGGTTGCGGGCATCGGCAACAACCAAGGTTCACAGCGTGCTATGAACCTGCTGATTGCCATCCGTGACATACAAGAACGCACAGGAAAGGACTTGGGGGCTACGTTCCTGTCGGGTACGGTGGTCGTAAATGCTTTGACCGAATTGTACGTGCTTTTCAAGTACCTGCGCCCGAAAGAGCTTGCCAAGCAGCGTGTGAGTTGCTTTGACGCATGGGCTGCTATATTTACTAAGAAAACGACTGACTACGAGTTGAACGTGACAGGTTCTATCAAACGCAAAGAGCGTTTCCGTACCTACATCAAAGTGCCGGAATTGACGGCTTTCCTGCGTGAAATCACGGATTACCGCACGGCAGAAATGATAAATCTTGATATCCCCGACAAGAACGTGCGTTTCCTTTCGGACAAACCGACCATGGAACAGGAGGCGATGATAGAACGGTTGGTACGTTTTGCCAACAGCGGTGAATGGTCGGATTTGGGCTT
The DNA here is from genome assembly GCF_016899955.1 of Marseilla massiliensis. GTDB lineage: Bacteria > Bacteroidota > Bacteroidia > Bacteroidales > Bacteroidaceae > Prevotella > Prevotella intestinigallinarum. The sequence goes on from NZ_JACJJL010000039.1 coordinate 4,545, forward strand.
GGAAGCCCCTGCGCCCGAACACATGGACAAGGCAAAGATGCTGATTGCTACTAACGTGGCAAGGAAGATGGCGTTGGATATGCGTCTGTTGAGTGACCAGTTCTGCGATGACCCTGCCAACAAAGCCTCACGCTGCGCACAGACCATCTATGAGTATTATGTGAAATCAAACGCTCACCGTGGTACACAGTTCGTTTTCAGCGACCTTTCCACTTACAAGCCTAATGAGTGGAATGTTTGCCAAGACATCAAGGACAAGTTGGTTGCAATGGGTGTTCCGGCCAATGAGATACAATTCATCCAAACCGCCAAGACCGAAAAGGCAAGGAAGAAGATTTTTGAGGGCATGAACAACGGCACTATCCGTGTGCTGTTCGGTTCTACCTCCATGCTCGGCACAGGTGTGAATGCCCAACAGAGGGCAGTGGCGGTGCATCATTTGGAGGTACCCTGGAGGCCGGCCGATTTGGAGCAACGCAACGGTCGGGCGGTACGCAAAGGCAATACCGTGAAGCAGTGGGGCGGCAACGTGGTTGACATCATCATCTACGGCACGGAAAAGACCTTGGATGCCTACAAGTTCAACCTCTTGCGCAACAAGCAGCTTTTCATCAACCAAATCAACAACGGCACGATAGCCGTGCGCCGCATAGACGAGGACGGTATGGACGAGGACACAGGCATGAATTTTGCCGAGTTCGTGGCCATCCTTTCGGGCAACACCGACCTTTTGGACAAGGCGAAGCTCGACAACAAGATTATGCAGTTGGAAAAGGAACAGGCAGTTTGCAACAAGGAACGTTACCGTGCGGAACGTAAGGCGGAGAGCAACCGTCAAGAGATTGACAACTGCAAGCGCAACATCGGGCGCATGACAGAAGATTGGGAGTATTTCAACACCCGTAAGGAGGATTGCAGCATTGAGGTAAACGGCAATGCCCAACTGACAGCCGAAGAAACAGGACGAGCCTTGCATTCAATTTCAAGGAAACACCGTGGCGACTTTACGTCCGTTGGCAGTTACAATGGCTTACGGCTGTTGGTGCGCAGCGAGTACCGTCTTGACGGCAGCTTTGACCGCAACACGTTTTTCGTGGAGGGCAAGAGCGGCTTGAAATACAAGTGCGGCATGTCCGGCTCATTGCCACCAAGTTTTGCGGCGGCTGCGGTGTTCCCACAGACCACTTTGGAAAACATACCCAAGCTAATGGAACGCCAAGCCGAGCGGCAAAAACATTTGGAGGAAGAAATCACCACCTTGCGACAAGTGATGGCACGGCGTTGGAGCAAGGAAGAAGAACTGAAACGGCTCAAACAGGAGTGTAAGGAATTGGAGGAGCGCATCAACCGCACCCTTGAAGAAGCGGAACGCCCAACCGTACCGACACCAGGCACCGAGCCAGTGGCAGTACCGGCGGCATAGCCAACTTCATATTTGACACTTTCCCCTGCTTTGTTGAGAAACACGGCAGGGGATTTTCCCATTTGCCAGAGCTTGTCTTTGTTGGCAGCCCAAGCCGACGGGAGACAAGCTGCCCTATACCTATTATATATAGCTGCCCAAAGCAATTTATACCTGCGGTTTCCGCCACTTGTATTTTCCCTGCCTTTTATATGGACTTTGCCATCTTCCTTTATACCAAGCATATTCGGTTTCCCGACCCGGAATAATCAGCGGAAGCCTGTTCTTGCGCACGTCTGTCCATTGGACAGACCCACACAAGGAGGACAGACGGACGCACGTTGTCCTTGGCAGGCACACGGGAACTTCAGCCTTGCTGAAACAACCTCGTATGCCTGTCCCCCGCCCAACAAGCGTCCTCTTTTGTCTGCCTAGCAGGGTTTGTTTGACCCACCCAAGCCGGAATACTGTTATAGTCCAGTTTTATCGACGAATCCCTTTTACAAAACGCTCCACCTTTTATACTTGTCTGATGCCATTGCGGTTTCTGCACCTGCTTCGGATTATTTTCCTGCAAAACTAACAGGCCGTGTCCAATCCTTGCAAATCCGGCAAGCCGCCACGGGTGGTTGGTGGAAATCTTCCTTTCCGCTGCACTGAAAGCGTATTTCCACCACCGGATTTGCCGGTTGTCCTTTGCCCATTGACGGGGCAGAAAAATAACCCCGATGCAGGCTTGTAAGGAAGCCGAAGACAGGGAAAGAAGTTAAACCCTCAATATTAATGGCGATGGACAAAAACATAATAGGACAGGCGAACAAAATAATGGTGTGGCTGATGAAATACTATCCTGTACGCATCAAGAACGTGGGTGAGCAGCAAAAGGCTGACCGGCAGACCATTTGGGATTTCAAGGACGGACGGGCATACGAGCAAGTAGCCCAAATGACTGCCAGACACTTGCAAGAACTTTTCGGCAGTCGGATTACAAGCATCGTGTTTTCGTGTGTGCCAGCGTCCACGGCAGAAAAGAACGAACTGCGCTACAAGCGTTTTTCGGAAAGGGTATGCGAACTCACCCATGCCATCAACGGCTATCCCCATATGCAGGTGTCGGCAGGACGGTTGGCAGTACACGAACACCGAAAGGACGAAACCGAGGCTCGGACGGCACAAATGGCAGACTATGACACTGATTTCTTCAAGGGCAAAGATGTGTTGCTCTTTGACGACATCATCACCAAAGGCATATCCTATGCCACCACAGCCGACAACTTGGAAGCGTGTGGGGCAAACGTGTTGGGCGGTTTGTTCTTGGCAAAGACATTCTACAAGGTATGATGATGATACGGACAGACATTACAAAGACGGCAGCGTTCACAGGACACCGTTTTATCCGCTACAAGGACAGACAGCAGTTGAAAACCAATCTTGAAAGGGCAATCACGGGTTGCTACCATTCGGGCATCCGCCACTTCCTTTGCGGCATGGCGGCAGGCTTTGACATGCTTGCGGCTGAAACACTGTTGGCGATGAAAGCCGACTATCCCGACATCCGGCTGACAGCCGTCATTCCTTTCCGTGGGCAATCCTGCAAGTTCAACCCTGCGGACAAAGAGAGGTATCGTTCCATTCTTGGCAAGGCTGACGATATGGTATGCTTGAGCGAAACTTACTTTGACGGCTGTTTCCTTCGGCGTAACGACTATATGCTGGAGCGAGCTAGCCACATCATCGCCTACTACAATGGCGAGCCGAAAGGCGGCACGTTCTATACTTGCCGCAGGGCAAAGCGCATGAATTTGGAGATAACCAATTTATACTAACCCATTTAACCATACAAACGTATGATTACAGCGAATATTGAATTTGGCGGTGTGGAGTACCCATGCCGCATGGTGAAAGACAACCAAGGCGAATATCTGATTATAGGCAGCACAGCCCTGCTTGATGCTTTGCACCCCGGCAGTTTCGAGGACGAGAACGAGGGATTTGCCAGTAAGGAAGCATCGGACATCTACGATGAGATTTTTTTCTTCACCGATGAGCGTACCCTTGCCTTGCCCGACAAAGAGCTGGTGGAGGAGCTAAGGAGGGATAATCTCGAATGGTTCTGACAAAGAAAATCCATGTGGGAGAGGTCGGAGTACGGCCTCCCTGCATGGACTACCCAGCCCGGTTCCACTTATAGCACTTGCTTTACCCGGTTTTATCCCTGTTATACTTGCCTAATTCCCTTATCTTCTCATAGCCAACCACTGCTCCTTTTATACCTGTCTGCATGGCATTTCGCTCTTGTCCCTCACTGTTTGGCTTTCCGGCTGCGAATGTCGGGCATCGCGCTTGACCTGTCACGCTTTGAAATGGATTTCTTGCGGAATCTTCCTCCTGCGGAGCGTATTCGGCAAGAAAAAGCGTCAGGTGAAGCAGGACCGATGTCCGGACCAAGCATCCGTAAATCCCAAACAGGCTTCGGGGAAAGGAGCCGATGAAAGGGAAAAGTTTCACTTAAACATCTACGGATATGAACAAGAAATTTGACAACCTCAAAGAAACGAAAGAGTACCGCCTTGCCATGCAGGTGGAAAATGCGTTGAACGACTACGGCTTTGACTATGCAACCTTTGCCGCCTCCATCCCACTGATGCACCCGACTTTGCAGCAAAAACTCTATAAGCTATTGAAGGAGTGCCTGGTGGTGATAGCCGATGACAAAAGGCGGTATGATGACCGCAACCGTGCATCGCATGAGGAAGCAAAAGACATCGTGGCTTACTTGGAAGAGAACGGACATTATATCCCACACATCTAAAACATTGGACTATGGAAAAGAACGCTGTGTATCTGGTTTACACCTTGATTGAACAAAATGACTGCGTGTCAGACTGCCATGCCTTGTATGCCACCCTTGAACGTGCGAAAGCCGCCATGAATGTGGAGATAGAGGGAGCAATAGAGAATTTCGGCAAAGGCGAAGTGCTTCACGACCTTGAACGGCTGTATGAGTTCCGCACGGAGGACGGCTATGGGTTTACGGTAGGAATTGATGAAATGGTGCCGCTATGAACAGGAAAAGATACAATTACATTCGCAGGCTGGCGGAGAAAATTACCACCAGCCCCTCCAACAACATGGAGTTCTGTTATTATGGGCATTTGGTAAGCCTACAAAGTGGCACGACCGACTATGTGGATGTAACGGTTTACAACACGGCTGACCGTTATTCGGGCGAAACGGCTGATTTCAGCTTCGACTATTGGACGAAGGAGCTGGACATTGGGTACACGGAAAGCGACAGACTGTTTGACATCATAGTGCAAGCATTCTGGCGCATCTATGGCAAAAGGAGCGTCCATGTAATCATCGAGGAAGAAGAAAATTTTGACTAATCATAATAAAATTGAATATGGATAAAGATTTTGTATTGCAGATGGCGAATACCATCAAAGACCAACTGGTGGGCATGACCCCGTTGAATGTCATTCGTTCATGGGGCATCGAAAATTTTGTGGCAACGGAATACAAGGGCATGGCAGCCCTTAAATTCCATGTGCAAGGACGGTTGTTCAGTGGCAATGTCATCATCGCTTACAACGCATTGGACTACTACGAGGTTTATTTGCAGAACTATTCCGGCACAGAGTGCATCGGCGAGGAAGTGTATTTCGATGAACTTGGCCGTGTCATTGATGAAGCCATCGAGCGGGACAAGGACGAAGCCGAGTATCAACGGTTTCTTTGGAAGGAATGTTTTTCATAAACGGACAACTTATGATTACAAGAACATCTACGCCCCAATCCATCGGGGCTGTCCTTGACAGCATGAAGCACAACGCCCTGCAAGCCGTCAAGCAAACAATTCAAGAGGGGCAACTCCAATCCGTGCCATTGGGCGGTGATATCCGCATGGGTTGGACTGACGAAGACGGTCGCACACGCAGCAGAACGCTAACAGGGCTTAGCTTTGACGGAGAACGGTTGAAAGTACAAGTGGCAGACCATTCCCTGCCCTTTATCTTGGACGAACAGCAACTTCCATGCGGTAGCCACATTTGGCTGATGCAAGTGAACGATGCCGTCCGAAACACCTTGGCGCGGCAAAAGCAGACCGCTTGACTTTTCTGAGTGGATGGGATGCCAATGGGTGTCCCATCACACTTGCGCACAGTCCTTTTATAAAATCTTTTCTAACCCCTGTTTTAGTTGTCTTTCATCTTGTTTCGGGAACGTTTCAACTCCACTCCAGCATCCTTCAATACGCGGAAGATGGAACTGCGGCTTCGGAAACCGCTGGATTTCCAAATGTCCTCGATGGTATAGCCGCATTTGTACATGTTTACCACCAGTTTCTTCCTTTCCATTCGACCGTATGCAGCCTGTGAAAGCACTTTAATCCCTTTTGTCAGCCTGCCCGGTTTGGAAACCATCTTGCGCACGGCGTTGGCTTCTTCGGGCAGCTTGGCCACCATACTCAATACATCAGACACTTTGGTTTCCGGGAACAGTTCATTGCCTGAATCAATGCCGTCATGCAAGGAAACAAGGCGCACGGATTTTATCCGGCAGAGTTCCAAAAAGAATGACAACTGCCTTGCTCCCTTGACAACATGGGCGAATTTAGATATGACCAACGTGTCGCCTTTGCCAATGTTTGCCAAAAGTCTGTCCCACCCCAAGCGGTACGCTCCTTCAACCGGCTGTTCTTCCACGATGTTCTCACAGCCGAAATCCTCCATCCACTTCCTATCAGCCGCTCCCTCCGCATACTTGGGAAGATACGGCATGTAACCAATCTTAGCCATATAGTTTAAGTCCAAATTTAATTCTGACTGCAAAAGTATGATTTTTGCAGGATAAAACCTGCATCTCCAAGCTGAATTTCCAATTTAATTCTCTTTTCATATGTCACCTGTTTGGCTCTTTGTCCAGTTTGGGTGTTGCCTGTTTGTTGTGGCAAATGTCCGGGCCGATTATTTACGTTTGAATAGCTGTAATTCCATAAATTCCTGTTCTCGCAATCATTTCCTTTTTTATAGCACATTTTAGCCACTAACTGGCTGACAGACAAATACAAAAACCATACTTGGAGTATGATTTTCTAAGAATGGATAATGTTGTAGGAGAGATATGGTATTATGGCCTGCAAGGTATAATTTTGCACCGTCAAAATCAAATTTGCCAAGATGAAACGGATACTATCGGATGAACCAGCCACCAAATGGCCAACAAAATTTCTGCACTTTATGAGTGGAAAATGCCATGTCTTTCCGACTCTAAAAAATCATACTTTAATCTTCATTTTGTCTTTTATGGCAACATTGCTGGCAAGTTGCCAACCTGTTTCCAATGATTCCCCCAGTTCAATAGGCGATGCCTTGGTCTCTTATAACGAATTGTTCACGATAATCAAGTCAAAAAAGGCCTTGAACGTGGAAGAACTTATATCACTGGTACAGGAATGGCGCAAATTGAAGACTGCCGTTTCGGCAACCTTGGAAAATGACACGACTGCCCATGCCGATGCCAGGCATATTTCCATTGGGGATTCCATCAAATTTCAAATGTCTCGCTTGATTGACAGCCGAAAGTGGAGCTATTCCGACTACCTTGCCGTGGTGCGAGGATTGAATGACATAGAGATGGATTCAGTGTCTCAAAAGTTAGTGGCTTCCGTTCATCTGTTCTACCACGATGCCGGTACAGCCGCTCCTTTGAAAGGAAGCGCGAAAGAGGTCATCGGCAAATACAACCGATTGCTGGATGGCTCACTTGCTAAAGGCATCCGCACCAAGCATGATGCCATTGACTTCCTACGAAATGAGGATGTGGCTTTCCGCTCGTTTCTTCTCCATCTATCAACATTGAGCACTGGCAACATACCGCTTGACGATATTACAAAGAAAACGGGCGAGGTGATGCACGGAATTATCAGCCTGTCAGCCGATGAATATCCCGTGTTCGGTAAATCAGAAGTTGTCATACTGCTGGCGATGCGTAACAACAGACGGTTGTTGCAAAATGCGGAAGCCTGTCTGGAGAGTCTGCACCGTTTACATCGGGTTGATAACGGGCAGGCTACAGCCTACCTGTGGATGATTCTTCAACCGTGGATTTCATTGGACGGCTTTGCTTACGCACTCATGGACGAGGAACAGATGCGGACAATGGAAAAGCTTGCGGAAATGACACCCAAGGCTTTGGACAAATTGGAAGAGTCGGATCTCCCGCTGGATGCCGACGGGTTACCCGCGCTGCTGATCAAAACATTCATCTTGGGATATGAATAAATCTTGTCCCCAACGATTCCGAAACTAATCAAACATACTACGACTATATGCAGAAAGAACAAATTGACCGTTTTATAACGTTGGCATCCTTGCAGATGCCGGCGTTGGTTTCACAAAGCCTTTTCCAAGGGGCGGAGGTGTACGAGGATTACGCCTTGCTCACTTTCCGCCTGCCCAAAGTTTATCCCATCGAGGAACTTATCGACGAGCTGGAGGACCAGATGGAGCTGGAACTCCTTTACCACCATGTGCCGAGCAAAGACACCCCGTTCGGCCAGCGGTGCTGTGCTTACTCCAATCCCCGCTTCGGCCACATGCACAAGTTGAACGCGCAAGCCGACGACCGCATCGAGTGTGATACGCTCTATGTGACCCTCTACGATTCATTGGAAGTGATGGGCAGCGAACTCCGCGAGGAGCTTGCGAGAGTGGCGAATGGCGGCAAACTCCTGTACGCCGTCAAGGAAGAGGAACTGCTCAAAGACTTCATCTGCCTATGAAGGAAGTCCTGTACAGGCAACTCGCCGCCACCATCCATGAATGCCGCACTTGGGTGGACGTGCTGGATACAGACCGTGAGTGCAACTTCATGCTGCACTCCGGCGGAGGGCTGCACCCCGTCCGTTGCAGGGTGCTTTCCTTGGTGGCACGGACGGCACATGGCGCATACCCCAAAGGGCATGTGTGGGATATTCCCGAATACCGTCTTGACCGTGCGGTGAACTCGCTCAAACGGCGGCCGGGCTTCAAGGAACGCTGCAGGCTGGGCACGCTTTCCATGCAGGACGCGGAGGACATCATCCACCTCGCCTCGCACAAACTCATCAACTTGGAACTTGAACTGTAACCCTTAAACCACAAGATAATGATTATTCCAATCCTTTATATGCTTTACATCCTTGCATATGCCGCCGTGCCGTTTCTCTACAAGAGCAAACGCCCTGCCATGCTCCAGTTTTATTTGCGCATGGCTTGGAGGCGCAGCTTCCGCAGATGCTATACGCTAGGAATGCTCGCCACCCTCATGGTGTTCCACTTCTACCATCTGAATTTCTTTGGGAATGTCCATGAACTGGCCTTGTCATCCATTGCCTGTTTGGCCCTGTATTCCCACAAAAACACGGAACGGGCGTTTGACTTCCTGCAACGGAAGCATCACCTTTCCTGGGCGGCAATGGCAGCGGTAATCCTGCTCTTCGTACCGCATATGCTGCCCCTTGGCATTACGTTGGCCACAGTCGTATTCGGCACCGTGTTTTATCCCTCGCAGGTGGCTCGTAACACATTTCCTGACACGTTGGATGACTATTTGGAGTTTCCTCATAGCATTGTAGACACCTATTATAAATGGTCATAAGGAACTTAGGCTGTCGGAATCATTACTTACATGTAAGTCCTTCCCCTGCCATTCCATTTTTACTCAATTGAACAGAATAACGCTTAAAACAGCCCCAAGAATGAAAGAAGAAAAAGCGGCAAGATGCCGCATCCTAATTGACAGCGGATTGCTTGCATTCCTCAATCCCGAATCGAACGAGAAGCACTCGAAACTGGCGGCGTTCCGCAACTTGTTAGACCTCTCCACTAAGGACAAGAAAGAGTTCCCTGCCATCGCCAAGCCTTTGCCACAAGGGCAGGTGGCATTGACGGTCAGCGGGCTTGCCAAGCATTGGAACTGGCATCGTAACACGGTGCGCAAATTCCTCACCGAATTGGAATTATCGGAAGTCGCCAAGGTTACAGGACGCAGTGGGTATTTCATCCTCTCGATGACTTGTGTATTGCCAGAAGACGGACACATAAATACCCCTTTGTTGTCGGAGGAGGAACTGCTCTTGAACCGCTGGCTGTGTGGATACCTCACCATTGAAGAATGGGTGGAAATGCTTGTACACTTCATAACCGAAACTGACAAGCTGTTCGTAACCGAACCGACAGGCAAACGCTTCGACCGGCAAGCATCCACAGGCGAACGTCTGCATAAGCTGATAGCCCATACCATCCTCCACCGCACAGGCATCATTCCAGCCAACACACGGGTGAATGAAGCCCTTGAACGGCTGTTCATGGAAGAATGCGGCAAAGACCTTGCGTGTTTCCTTCAGCGGCTGACGCTTGCCGGACTGCGGCTCATTGAGGCTGAGACCCCACTGAAAGCGCAAGCCACTTGTAGCGGCGAAGAAACGGCCGACATCATTCTGCAGTATTATCTTCCCTTTATAACGCAAGAAAAGCCCCATAACGGACTTAAACCGCACGAGGGAACCAAGTCCACAGGTGGAACAGATAACCAAGTTTAAACGTCTTGCTTCCCCCGCGCTGAGTTTCGTCAAACCAAGTGCATGGTATCCCGACAGACGGGATGGGTATTAACGGAGGTCTTGACCTCCGACCCTGACGACAGGGCTTGCCCACGAAGACAGGCTCTGCCTGCGTAGCCTAATACGCACTTTGCCCTTAAAGGGGCAAAATGCAGGAACCGCCGGGGGCGGCAGCAAGCTGTAAAAAACGACCGGATTATATGGCAGAAAGCATCAAACAGGTATTTGACATCAGGCCCGGAAAGGGCATGAGCGATGGCCAGAGCAACGAGCACCAGCGCAACTGGACGGAAAGAGGTTGGGAATGGGCGACGAGGCACGGCAATTATGACCGCACCCGCGAACGGCTCAACTTTGAAATAGTCAAGGGCGGGAAAGTTGTGCCCGTGGATAAGTCCAAGTCTATCGGGCAACGCATGGCGGAATCCCTGCAATCCCGTGGCATCAAGGATCCCAACGAGGGACTCTCCGAGCCGGGGTTCCGCACTGTAGCCAACATCATCTTCGGCGGTTCGAGGGAGCGGATGCACCAGCTCGCCTTCGGCAACCAGAGAGTGAACTTCACGCACGGGGCGGACAACTCTCATATCTGTCGCAACAAGGACATAGAGCGTTGGGCGCAGGACGTGTACAGGTTTGCATGCGAACACTGGGGCGAAGATAACGTCGTCGGTTTCTATGTACACCTTGACGAGCTGAACCCCCATGTGCACTGCTCCGTGATACCGATGGATCCACGCGGCAGGATTTCCTACAACAAGGTTTTCGGAGGCAACAAATACGACTCCAAACAACGTTTCTATTTCTATCATGACGAGTTCGCCAAGGTGAACGAGAAGTGGGGCATGAAACGAGGCACGAGCATCGCCTTAAGCGGTGCGAAACACCGGACCACGGAGGAATACCGCCGTGCGTTGAGCGAGGAATGTACGACCCTGGAGGAACAGGTTGAGAACAACAGGAAGTTGCTCGGCGAGTTGCTTGCCGACATCCGTTTTGCCGAGAAACGGGTGAAAGGACTGGGCACGATGACCGTCAACTTAGAGGAGAAAAAGAAGCAGATGATTGCCGAGATGGAAGCCCTTGCGGAAAAATTGAAAGCGAGCCGTGGCGATTCGGAGGAATTGCGCAAGAAGATAAGCAAACTCGACCTTGACTTGCAGAAAGTGCTTGATAATCTCACCGACAAACACGGCAAATTGGAAGAAGCGAACAGACAACTTTCCGAACTTAGACAGATAGAGGAAGAAACACGTGAACGTGCGGTTGAATACCGGCGAGACCTCAAAGCTGCGACCTACGACTTGGAACATCAGGTGCGCTACCGGCTGGCCGATGCGCTGTTGGGCGACATACTGAACGAGTTCAAGTCATTGCTTCCAGCATTGGACGGCGAAGGACAAAATCTGTTCGACGGCACGCTGCTGAAAGATGTGGCCGAACGTGGCGAGGACATCTTCAAATGTGCCATCTACCTCTTTGCGAACTATGTGGACTTGGCCACGACATTTGCCGAAAGCCACGGCGGTGGAGGTGGTGACAATGACCTGCCTTGGGGACGGAAAGAGGACGAGGACGACCGGGCCTGGGCAAGACGCTGCCTGATACAGGCAAGCCGGATGATGAAGCCCAAAGGAGGCAAGAACGTCCGCAGGAAATGACAGGCCAAGAGACTTTTTGTCATCACTTATATCTGACTTATAGTATGATTGACAGTATGGTAAATCGCCGTGACTGAAATTCTTGTTAAGCGGGAGTTGAAAGAGGAAGAAAGCCTCTTTGCAGACGTGGCGAATCATTTCTTTTGTAAGTCGAAAACAAATATGCTGATAATATGATAAGAAGATTTTTATTGCTATCCGTATTGTCCCTGCCGCTCATGGCAAGGGCGTACAATGTTCCCATGACGGATACTATCCGATGGGAGATCCTACCACAATGGGAGGAATGGCTGAAACCGTTGGAGCCGATCTATTTGGAGAATGTCGTGGAGGTTTCTCCTTGGCGTGGAAACTGGTTCGTGAACGTGTCCGGCGGTGTGTCGGCTTTTGTCGGTTCGCCGCTTGGCTGCGGTGACATCTTTGACCGCACGAGACCAGCATTGTCCGTTTCTGCGGGCAAGTGGTTCACGCCTGCCATAGGTGTGAGAGCTGCCTTCCAAGGTTTGCAGTTCAAGGATGCCCTGTTTGAATCAAGAAACTTCCAGCATCTCCATGCCGACTTGATGTGGAATGTATTGTCGGGCCTCTCATGTCCCAAAGAGGATTTCCGTTGGGACTTGGTTCCTTACGTCGGCTTGGGTATCCTGCATAATGACGAACTCGACCGGCAACCCTTTGCCGTTTCTTACGGGGTGCAAGGACGATACCGTCTGACCGACCACCTGCACCTCACCGCTGAACTTGGTTGCGCCACCACCTTCAAGGACTTTGACGGCATGGGCGCAGGCAACAGGTGGGGCGACCGTATGTTGTCGCTGACCGCCGGATTCTCTTACACAATCGGCAAGAGAGGTTGGAAGCGCGTGGTTAATGCCTCCCCTTACATCAAGCGTAACGAGCGGTTAACCGATTATGTCCACAGCTTGCGCGGTGAGAATGAACGGTTCAGGCAGAAGAATGGCATGAGCATCCGCATCATTGCCGAATTGGAGAAGATATTGAAGTTGGAAGGACTGCTTGACAAGTATGCGGACAGGCTTTCTTCGATAAAAGATAGACGTGATGGCAAAGGCTTGTCTACCGGCTATCCCAAGAATGATTACAGCGGATTGAACTCGCTTCGTGCAAGGCTGCGCGATGCCCAAGCAGACATGGACACACATAAAGGCGACAGCACTTTTATCCACAGCAAGGACACAGTTTATATGGCATACGGCGAGGTTTCCAATTATAGAAGTGATGGTTCGTTTCAAGGCAACGATTCCATTGTTTCATCCTTGCCTGTGGACGGTAGATATATCGGCCCGCCCATCTATTTCTTCTTCGTGCTGGACACCGACAGGCTTACTGACTATTCGCAGTTGGTCAATTTGGACGGCATCGCCCGGATTGCCCAAAAGCACGGGCTGCGCGTCCAAATCATCGGTGCGGCAGACAGTGCGACAGGCAACGATGCCATCAACAACGGCTTGTCTCAAAGACGTGCCGCATACATGGCCGGACAGTTGCGAAAGCGTGGCGTGGATGCCGACAGGATAGAAACTGTTTCAGCCGGTGGTATCGACGATTACAAGCCCGTAGAAGCCAACCGCAATGCTTGTGTAAGGCTGTTGTTTCCTGTAACGAACACGACTGATTAGGTTTTTGTTTTGTTCTATTCTTGACAGGGGGATTCACGATCAAATCGAACCACTGTTTTAAGGGCAGGCCGGCTTGTGAAAGTCGGCCTGTTCTATATCCGCAAGTCAAATTCCGACAAGTCGTCGCTGCATGGTTTGTCGCTCTCCGGATCTAACGGCAAGACTTCCTTTTTTACCACTACATACTTCCCATTCCTTTTGCCATACCACAAGTTAATCATGCTGTTCACATAAATAATCGTCCTGTCAGGCGTCTAATCAATGTCTTCCGACTCTTCATCATAGATACCCGTTTACGACGTTGGTATGGATGATCAAGGATTGGCAGAACTATTTTTGTGCTTCGCTTAGGTATGGGTTGTACCTTGACTGGAAGTAATAGTCCGTGAATACGCATGGGATTTTCTTCCTTTTGAACACTTTTGGGTGGCTGATGGTCGGCAGCAAACCTCGCAACGGTGATGGGGAAAATCTACCTCGCTTCCTGATTGCCCGCCAACACAGCCTTGCGGCTGAACTCCCTGCGCAGTTCCAAAGTAGGCTCATATTGGGCGGCGGCACAATAGGCTTCGCCCAGCTTTCTTCTCCAATACCATGTAAGTGACAGTATCAGAATGAGCAACACTATGATGATAAACCGTTCCATATACTCTTATTTGCCTGCATAAATGACTGCAAAAATAATAAAACCGATATTTTGTGGAACGGGTTTTCAAGAAAATGTCAAATCAACACTTCCACTTTGCCATCCTTTTATATACAGACAGTCATCCGATTATACAGACTTTTTACCACTCGCGCCATACCCTTGCCGCCGGGCGTATTTTCGGGTGCGAAGTTCAGTCGCCCGCTGTTGATGCCGAAAACTTTTGGGACAAAGGCTGTACTAAGCGGTTGTTCCCGATGACAGGAATCTTCCTTTCTCCTTTGTCCAAAGCGTATTCCTGCCAAAAAGTTTGCGTCATAGGCGGACGGCTCATCCTGCACCGAAAAATAACTTCCTCCGGGCAAGGGCAAACAGCCCGAAAGCAGGGGAAACAAAAACATTCTCATTATGAAATTTACAGTATCATCAACCGCAATGGCAAACAAACTGGCTACAATGGCCAAAGTAATGAACAACAAACCGGCACTGCCCATCCTTTCCACGTTCTTGCTGGAAGTGAAAGAGGACGCACCGCTGGAAGTGACCGCCTCCGACCTGGAATGTGTATGGCACGGCTCGCTGGATATCACAGGACAGGAGGGAGCAGGCAAAGTGTGCATCACGGCATCCACCTTGTTGGACGCAGTGAGGAACCTGCCCGAACAACCGATTACCTTTACCATTGACGATAAGGACAAAAGTGTGACCATCCACTATTTGAACGGGCATTACGGCATGGCAGGGTTTGGCAGCGATGAATATCCCATGATGCAAAACGAGAGTGACATTCGTTTCGACATGGACGCAGCCACATTGTGCAATTCCATTGACCAATCGCTCTTTGCCGTTTCTTACGATGCCTTGCGCCCCGTGATGACAGGGATAAACTACACTATTTCCGATGGTAAGTTGGAGTGTGCCGCATCCGATGGGCATAAGTTGGTGCGCAACACCTATCCCTTGGCAGGAAATGCGGATGATTGCCGTTTCGTCTTGTCGGCTAAGGCAGCAAAGATTGTCAAGTTGTTGTTGCATAAAAAGGAGGGTAGCGTGGAAGTGGAATACAACGGGCGGAACATTGTGTTCAAGACCGACACGGACAGTTTCAGCACACGGCTGATAGAGGGAACATACCCCAACTACAATGCCATTGTTCCCACCAACAGCAACAAGGAAGCTACCATCGACCGCCAAGCCCTGTTGTCTGCCATCCGTCGCGTAGGCGTATTCGCGGAAAGGACGAGCCGCCAGCTTGTGTTGTCCTTTTCGGGCATGGCCTTGCTCCTCACAGGGCATGATTTTGACAATGCCACATCGGCCGAAGAAACCGTGTTCTGTACTTACCAAGGCGATGAAGTCCATATCGCTTTCCACGCAGAGAACCTCAAGATGATATTGGAGAACATGGATACAGCCGAAGTGCGTTTCCTCATGAGCGAAGCCTGCCGTGCCGCCATCATCGAACCCGTTTCAAGCGATGTGCAGTCGGAACACTTGGCTCTGCTGATGCCGATGATGTTGCCTGAGTGAACGACAAAAGGTATAGGGTGTTCCTAACGCCATGTACCCCATCCAAACATAATGTATAACTAAAATCATTTACAATCATGCCTAATTGGTGTTCAACAGCCCTCGTATTCGAGGGTGACAAGCAAGAAATCAAGACCCTTTACCAAACGATGAAAAAGTTGGAAAGGCGCAAAACTCCATTGGTTGAAAACGGTTTTGGCACAAACTGGTTGGGTTGCCTTGTCGAAGCCTTGGGCGGCAAGTGGGAGAATACCTATTGCCGTGGGTCATGGATGTCCTTGCAATGCCAGGGGAATGTCTTGCGCATGGAAACGGAAACCGCATGGGCGCCCTGCATCGAGACCTACGACTTCATCTGCGAGAAGTTCCCCTCCTTGACTTACTATTACATTTCCGAAGAACCGATGATGGACTTTTACGAGACCAACGACAGCGAGGGCCGCTATTTCAAGGACAGGTACGCCGTGGATGCGCACTTTCCCGATGACGGGTACGTGACCGAATATTTCCCCTGCTTGGAGAAAACCCTTGACTGGGTGTCGAGAATGTGCGGTTGCGCCATCTGCTCCGAAAAGGACTTGGGCGACCTCAACCGACAGTGGAAATCGGCAGGGACGGACAATTACTGCTACCTGTACCAATACAATGTGGTGTGATGAGCCGCAAGGACAGCTTATGGGAAGCCCTGCCGATTTCCCATTATGCAAAGTGTTATATTATGCGAAGTGTCATATTTTAGCTGCTGATTATTAATAAAATATCAAAAAACGCTAT
>NZ_JACJJL010000003.1 GCF_016899955.1 Marseilla massiliensis
CTCTTGGCAAGAGACGGTCATTGGTGTGCCTTTTGCCTGAGTCAGGCCATTATCGTTGCATCACATTGCTAATGCAACAGATTGTATATTAGGGATATATGCTGCAAAATTGGCTATGCTGAAGGCATTTTGCGTAGCTCAATCCGGCATGGGCCTTTACCGGAATAGTTAAACAGAATAGTATAAATGTTTTGTAATTAAGTAATTTTTCGGATAATTATTTAGGTAAAACGACAAATTTAATTTATCTTTGCCGTCAATAACAGACATTGATATTAAAGCACATAGGAAGGTTTTTTTGATATAGCCGCATAGGAAAATAGCATTGTGAGCTCGTCTCTTGCCAAGAGGGAGTCATTTGTTTTGTTGTCGGTTGTGGCTTTGCACATAATGGTTTGGGGCTGTTTTGCCTCCTTTGACACGACGTTAAGTATAATAGAAATAGGAAAATTTAAATAAACTTTTATGAAAAAGAGAATGGCGCTTTTGGCTTTGTGGGCCGTCTGCGGCTTCACGGCATTGTCGGCGCAGAACCTGGCTTTGAAGTCCAACTTGCTATATTGGGCAACGACAACACCAAACATCGGTGCAGAGTTGTCTTTTGCAAGGAAGCATTCCGTGCAGGTCTTCTATGGGCTCAACCCGTGGAAGTCGTCTTCGGGCAAGAGTCTGCGCCACTGGTCTCTGCAGCCTGAGTACCGGTATTGGTTCTGCGAGAGCTTCAACGGGTGGTTCGTAGGTGCCCACTTGATGGGCGGTGAGTTCAACGCGTCGAATGTCGACATGCCTTTCGGCCTGTTCGACGGACTGAAGGAGCATAGGTATGAGGGCTGGTATGCCGGTGGCGGGGTGACGGTGGGCTACCAGTGGATGCTGTCGCGCCATTGGAACCTTGAAGCTTCCGTCGGCATAGGTTACGATTACATAAAGTACGACAAGTATGAATGCGGTTGGTGCGGCGAGAAGATAAAGTCGTCGCATTCCAATTACTTCGGCCCTACCAAGGCAGCGCTGAGCTTCTTATACATTTTCTAACGAATCGTTGTGCAAATAAAATACGGAAATGATGAGTATCAAACATAGTAGGCTATATATAATATGGTGTGTGTGCCTGGCGTGGCAGGCATCGGCGTCACTGGCACAGACGGCAGGGCCCAGGCTGGCCGGCGAAGGCATAGCCGTCGAAAACCTGAAGGTTGACAAGACAGACAGGCACCTCGTGGTGAGCCTCGACCTCAACCTCGACTCGCTCGACATGCCCGCCAACAGGCAGTTTGTGTTCACCCCGCTCGTAGAGGCAAAGGAAAACAACCGCACAATGCCGCAAATCGTAGTCAACGGGCGCAAGGCCGACATAACCTTCAGGCGCGGGGGGAGCAAGCGCTTTGCAGCCGATGTCACGGCCGTGCGCCGAAAGAACAACACCGAGCAGACCGTAAGCTACTCGGCTGTGGTTCCCTACGAAGAGTGGATGCGCAACTGCAATGTGCTCATAGCCCAAGACTTGTGCGGCTGCGGCGACACGCTCGACCGCGACGTGGTTGAGCTCAGGCGCCTGCGCTCGCCGTTCATGCCTTATGTCAGGCCGAAGGCCGAAGGCATAAAGGCCCGCGTCGACAGCGGCAAGGCATTCATCGACTTCCCTGTAGACAAGATAACGCTATATCCCGACTATCGAAACAACCCGTCGGAACTCGACAAGATAATACGCTCAATCAATGTTGTGAAGAACGACCGAAACACTTCAATCACGAGAGTCGAGATACACGGCTATGCCTCGCCGGAGTCGCCGTATGAGCACAACGCCTGGCTGGCCGACAACCGTGCCAAGACCCTGACCGAATATGTGCGCCGGCTCGTCAACCTGCCCGACACGGTGTTCAGGGTTAGCTCCACTCCCGAAGACTGGGCCGGCTTGCGCGATTATGTGGCCAAGTGCAGCTTGCCCAACCGCGACAAGATACTGGAAACAATAGACAACACCGGCCTCGACCCCGACGCCCGCGAATGGAAGATTAAGCTGACGTGGCCTGACGACTATCGGGTTTTGTTGCATGAGTGCTACCCGGCATTGCGGCATTCTGACTACAAGGTCGACTATGTGGTACGCCCGTTCACTGTCGACGAGGCACGGGAGATACTAAAGACCAACCCGAAGCTGCTCTCGCTCGAAGAGATGTTTCTCGTGGCACAGACCTATGAGCCCGGCTCGGATGATTTCAACAATGTCATGGAGACGGCCGTGCGCATGTTCCCCGCCGACACAACGGCCAACCTCAACGCCGCCTGCGCCAGGGTGGAGCTGGGCGACTTCGACGGGGCTGAAACCTACCTCGCCAAAGTGGGCGACACACCGCAAGCCATGCACCTGCGCGGCGTGATGGCCATGATGCGCGGCGACCATGCCGAGGCGCTCAGGCTCCTTGACGCCGCCATCGACGGAGGCGACAGCACAGCCCAACGCAACAAAGACATATTGCTCATGTAGGCTGAGCGTTGCCGGCGGGCGCACTGCGCCGCCTGCTGATACGACTGCAACATCAAATGAATATACAAATTATTTAATTACTTAATTGTTTTTATTAATTATGAAGAATGTAAAATTGTTTTCCATGGCATTGGCAGCGCTGATGCTTGGAGCTTGTTCAAGCGATGAGGTCGCTACGGACAACAGTCAGAACGGACCCCAATGGACTGCTGACGGTAAAGGTTACATCAACCTGGCCATCAACCTGCCTACGCAGCCCAGCACACGTGCTTGGGACGAAGGTAGCAACCTTGACGACGGAACGCCGACAGAGTATGATGTAAAGGATGCAACGCTCATACTCTTTACCGGTGCTGCAGGGACCTCTGATGCCCAGCTGACCGTTAACAGTGCCTATTCGCTTGACCTGAACTTCTACAACGAGGGCGCAAGTGACCAAATCACGACCACAACCAAGATTACCCAGGAAATCAACAAGATAGCCGACGACCAGAAAGTAATCAAGGCTCTCGTGGTGCTTAACAACAATGGGGTGTTCGGTGTCAATGCCAGCAATCAGCTGACCATCAACAACAATCCTTACACCGGCACGCTTGACGGGTTGAACAGCGCCTTGAAAGATAAGGTGGGAGCGGTAAGCATCAGCACCACGGCGGGCGGTGGCGCCGGCCTTCTCATGACCAACGCCGTGATGACCGACAAGTTGGGCGGCACTGTTGCTCCCACGGGGGCTAAGGTGGTTGGCCCGCTGGTTGAGATAGACCCGTCTGACATCAAGAACTCCGAGGCTGAGGCAGAGGCCGAGCCGGCTGCAAGCATCTATGTGGAGCGCGCCGTGGCTAAAGTCACCGTTACCGCCAAGGACGGCAACCTGACAGCCGGACAATACCCGCACAACAAGTTGGCATACAAAATATTGGGCTGGGCATTCGACAATACGAACACTACATCGAAGCTCGTCCGCACGGCCGAGGGCTTCAACGACTGGAGCGCATACGCTTCCGTGCATGTAAGCCCGAGCGATTACCGCATGGTTGGCGGCACTTACATTGCCCAAGACCTTGCCAGGGTTTACTGGGATAAGGATTACAATTACCTGAACGTGCCGTCTGACAACTCCGGATTGAAGACCGTTGGCGGCGCCCATGCCACCATTGACAATGTGCTCAGTGCCGACGGCGAGACAGCAGGCTATTGCTTTGAGAACACAACGAGCCTCTCGGATATGCTTGAGCGCAACCTTACCCGCGTAATCATCAAGGCACAGTTCAACAACGGCGACCCGTTCTACACCGTAGACGATGAGCGCGACACTATCTGGCTCGAGAACGATGTCAAGAAAGAAGTGGCCGCACGCTTGCTCAAGCAGGGCGACAACACTATCTACAACTGGCTGAAAGAGAACGTAAAGGATGGCTCAACGTTTGAAAGCACCGACCTCGTGATAGGCTTCAGCACCGAAAAGGCCGGCCAGCGCACGGTGGCTTCTGTTGCTATCAGCGAAGCAGGAAAGAACAAACTGAAGGATCCCGCGGCCGCTCTCCCCGCCAATGTGGTGAACATTGCCAACAACTTGATAGAGTTCTATTACTATGCCAACGGCATTTCTTACTATCCGGTTTACATCAAGCACTTCGGTGACAGCCAGACCCCGTGGACTGAAGACAACCCCACTTATGGCGGCGAGGATGCCAATTTCTTGGGCCGTTACGGCGTATTGCGCAACAACTGGTATCAGATTGATGTGACAGGCATACGCGGTCTTGGCAGTCCTAATGTCGATGAGGTGACCGGCGAGCCTGTTGACAAGGTCAACTACTACATCTCTGTTAGCATCAACGTCCTCTCGTGGGCCAAGCGTTCACAGAGTGTTGTGCTCTAATTCTGTAGACACACCATTGATTTACCGGGGCGGCAATGCCGCCGCCCCGGTTTTCTGAAAGGAGATTGGCGGGCCATTCCAAGTGTGGAGTGAACCGTATTTCCCGGCCGCAGGGGGAAAAGAATATGCTTGCGGGAGTCTGTTTGGACAATGAAAGCGCAAGGCTTGCCTATCCATGCCGGGCAGGGCGTTTCGCCGCCGCAGTGGCAACAGGCGCATGCTTGCGGTCTGTGTGCGGGCGACGTGGCATCGACAGCAAGGCCGGTTGGTCGTGGCAGCCTTTGATAAAGATGGAAATTTAATGTAACTATATATGACAATGCGATATCTAAAAACCAGACTGATGGCGTGGCTGTGGCTACCGTTGGCATCGGCAGCGGTCGTCTCATCCTGTGACATGATGCACGAGGACCGCGACGACTGCCCCATGGGGCTTTACCTGAGCTTCAGGTATGACTACAATCTGGAGCGCGCAGATATGTTTGGCGACCATGTCGGTGCCGTTGACGTTTATGTGTTTGACGACGAGGGCTACTACGTCACCACACTCTCTGATGCCAACCAGGGCCCTGTGAGGCCATTGGCAGAGCTGGGCTACACGCTCCATGCAAACCTGGAGCCAGGAAAGTACAAGTTTGTTGTGCTGGCAGGGCAGGATGACTACGCCACCCAGATGGCCGGCAACAGGGCGCGCTTTGTGCGGTCTGACCTGCATCAGGGCGATTCGATGTCTGTCTTGGATGTTCGTCTCGAGACGGCAGGCACCCGGCAGGGCGACGTCTTGCTCGTAGACAACCACGGGTTGCCACTCGATACGCTTTGGCATGGCATGGAATTGGAGCCGGTTGAGGTCTTTGCCGAGAAGCCCACATACCACACGATATCGCTTATGCGCGACACGAAGAAGATTAACGTTACGCTCCGCGAGCTTGACGACCCCTCGAAAATGGACGTAGCAAACTACGACATGACCATAACCGACCGCAACCGGCGCCTGATGTGGAACAACGCTGTTGACGAAACTCAGGCTGTGGCCTACACTCCCCACGCCGTATGGAACACCGACGACAGGGCCCCGGCGTTCGATCCTGACGGCAATCAGCTCGATGGCGTTGGCCACATCGCCCATGCCGACTTCATGACTTCGCGCATCATGTATCACGAAGACCCTGCCGACGACGGGGTGTTGAGCGTGACAAACAAGCTGACGGGCGTCGAGGTGATTCGCGTAAACCTGCCCGACCTGCTGTGCCGACTGCGTACCAGCGAGGACGTTTACCGCTATTCGCCGCAAGAGTTCCTCGATCGTGGATATGACTATCAGCTCGATTTCTACCTAAAAGGCGACCGTCTGGCCTATGTCAACATCTCGATCAGTGTGCTCGGATGGAGCCAGCGGGTGCAGTTCGAAGACTTGTGACGTGCTCCAGCCACGTGTCGTAGTGTCGGCCGTGACTTTGTCTGCCAGGCCATCACATGTGCCACCGGTGCCGACTATAGGCCGTTGGCATTGCGGCATGGTATTGCCGCTTGCCGTGGATAAGTCATTACGGTGTGCTTTAGTTCAGCGGCCAACGTGAAACCAGCATGTGGCCGCCACATGTTAAACCAAAAAGGAATATGACAGCAATGATGAATAAAAGATACAAACAGGGCGGAGTGCTGTTGCTCGCGCTTGCCCTCGCCGGCTGCTCTGCAGATACCGCCAGCCTTTCCGAAGGCGATGGGGGAAGTCATGATGGCGCCATGAGCAAGTCGTATGTGACGCTGTCATTGTCAATGTCGTCCGGCAAAGGCGCCACCCGGGCTGCAGGTGAGCCACATGCCGGCGAGGTTGGCGACGGGCAGGAGGGAGGCAAGGATTACGAAAATGCCGTTAGCTCCGTCATAGCGTTCTTTTTCAAAGGCGACAAAGGAGCTAACAGCTCTGGCGACACAGACATATCAAAGGTCGTGACATTCGCCCCGAAGAATGGAACCGACGGTTCCGGGCAGACCGGCAACGGCCATGACATAGACAAGGTGTACAGCATGACACGGCAGGTGGAGCTCGGCTATGGCACGTATAATGTCATCGCTGTTGCCAACCTGGGCGCCGAAGGTTCGGCCGACGGCTGGTGGAACACTCCCGGCTTGAAGCTCGGACAGGTGCGCGACCGCATTATTGATGAGTGTTGGGATGAGTCTGAAAGCGGTTATTCGCGTTTCTTGATGAGTTCCGAGGGCGATGCCACCATTACACTCACCAAAGACAACTACAGCCCGGACAACGCAGCCAAGGTCGATGTGAGCGTGGAGCGCATGGCTGCACGTGTCGACTATTGTGCAAAGGCAAGCTATCAGTGTGATGACGAGGCGTATAAAGGGGCTACGGCATCAATACTTGGGGCAGCCCTGGTCAACAATCTCACAGCCGGAAGCTATCTGCTCAAGCGCGTGGCCGACGGTGTTTCGCAGGCTCCTACCGGCTCCGGCGTCACCTATCTTGGCGATGAGGCCGTAGATGGCGGAGGCTTGGCGTCTAACTATGTGCTCGACCCGTGGACATCGCTTAAGACCCCCGGCAATATCGGACAGCCCGTATTCACCATCCCCGATTACTCCGGCAGTGTCCCTGAAGGCGGCAGTGTTGCTGCAGAAAGGCTGTTTGGGGTTTACTACACGTCGTTTTCCGAAGACCCCGACGACTGGAACCGGTATGTAGGCAACAGGTCGGAGAGCGACAAAATGGACGATGGCGGTGTCGACGGGGCATGGTATAGGGCCGGATATACGCTCGAGAACACAACGCCCGGCGGCGATGTCCACAGTGAAAATAAGTATTACAACACAGGCATTGTGTTCAAGGCGCGCTTCACTCCGGCCGAAGGAAGCGTCAACAACAGCTTCAGCAATTTGTCTTACAAGGCCGGGCAGACATTCTTTGAGCTTGCCAACAGCCTCTTTGCAACAATGGAAGACATGGCCGACTGGTTTTACTCGGCCGCTGGCTTGAGGTTTTCAGATGTGTATGAAGAGTTGAACTGCAAGACGTGGGAGGAGGCTTCGGCGCTGGCGGAGTCCATTCCGGCCAACGATCCGTCCGGCTACGGGCCCTATCTTGCCGGCCAGGCCAATGGCGAGAGCGGCAAATTGACCGACAAAGTCAGGCAGTCGCTGTCGTGGATGGCCTATATGAAAGCCCAGTGCGGCTATTCGTATGCCCCGGGCAGCGGCGTCACGCTCGACAGCTGGCCCGATGGAGTGGGGCGTTTCAGTTCTACCCGCGAGGCCCTGACGCAATATGGGGTGCGCACTTACAAGGATGCCATCTGCTATTACACATGGTGGATAATGCACGCCAACGACATTCAGCAGGGCGATGAAGACAATGGCGTGGAGGGAGTGATGGAGCACGGGGTGGTGCGCAACAACATCTACAAGCTCAATGTGAGCAGCATCTACACCATAGGCGATGACGTTCCGGGCAACACCACGCTCCGTGTGCGTGCCACTGTCAATGCCTGGGTGTTGCTTGACGGCGAAGACATCGTGTTCGGCCGCAGTGAAACAGATGCCGCAGGGTGGGCGCAACAGCCTCCTGCCGGTGTCACCAATTGAAAAAGTCAATAAGAGATATGGTTATGAAAGGTTATTATAGACATTCGTTGTTCGGTGTTCTGTCTGCTGCCGTCATGTCGTTGGTGGCCTTAGCCTCATGTTCTGAAGAACAGGGTGGCCCCGTCAACGCAGCCGATGACTATGTAGAGCTGCGCATGAACGTAAGCACGCGGGCCGGCGGCGACGGCAGTGCAACCGGATATGCCGGCGGCGACAGAGAGAACATACATAGCCTTTGTGTCATGCTGGTCGATGCCGATGGTACTGTTGCCTGGAGGTTTTTGGATGACAATGTGTCTGAAGACGCTGCCCTTGTCGAGTTTCTTTCTGACCCAATAAACATACCACAGGGCACCTACAACGTATATGCCTTTGCCAATTTCGACTATTATGGCGACTTGTGGTCGCAGCTTGAGCGCCTTGATGTAGGCTCATCTTTCGATGCGGAAGCACTGTCGGGCACTACTATCGACGACCCGGCAGGGAATATTGACTTAGACAACGGGCGCTTCATACCCATGAGCGGCAAGAACATCAAATACCTTGTGACGGCTGCAACACGCATAATCCCCGTGTCGCTCGACCGTCTTGTAGCCAAAGTCCAGATAACCATAGGCGGTGGCAGCTACAAGAGCGTGCGCCGGCTAACGTTCAGCGGTTGGGCCAACCGTGTGGCGTTGTTCGGCGACGGGACGCCCGACGGCGTACAGCTCGATGGCGATACGACAATTGCAGTAAGCGCAGCCGGTGCTTCAGATGAAATAGTTGTCAGCCCATTCTACGTCAACGAAACACGGCAGGGCACTCCTTTCACCGTTGTTGTGGCCACAGAAGAGAGCACAGCCGGCACGCCGTCGTCTGTCTATACGGCGCAAACGGCGAGCAAAGAGTTGCTCCGCAATCACATTTACCCGCTCAACATATCTGTCAACGATTGGGCCATCGACATTTCGGCGCGCTGCTGGGTCAGCCCGATAGGCAGCTACCCCGTGCAGGTAAAGGCCGACTTTGAGCCCGACACGTATACCATAAGCATACCCGAAGGCTCTCAGTTTGAGTTTACTCTAAACGGCCTCGACAACGTTCCGGGCAGCAAATGCATTTGGAACATCGACCCCGTGACAACCACCGGCATCGTCTTTGAAGACGGCCACGCTTCGGACAATGTCGTCAAGGGCCATGTCACGGCATCGGCAGGCAATACCTACCGGCTTGGCGTGGTGGCGCGTTGGTCTGACGGAGGCAACAATTACGAGCGCAATTATACCGTAATCATTAATACCACCGACATATCTGATGCCGAGTTCATGTCAGGAGTAGGCTCATACGCCACACGCTATGGGCTGAGGCGATTGCCGGCAGAGGTCGTTAACGTTAGAAGAAATGTGCAATGAAGGAAAATGGAGGATGTCAGGCATGAGAAATAAAACCATGATACGTAAGTTTTGGGTTGCTCTGGCAGTGCTTTGCATGTCGCAGGTTGCCCGGGCTCAGGTAAGCGAAGATAGATATATCAATTTCACGGATATAAAGGATATGATACAATCGGCTGCCGCCCATGCCGCCGATGGCACTGACGTCGGCAGCGGCAGTGGCTATAACAACATATCAGCCATCTACGATAATAAAACAAACTGGTGGGTATCGTCGAAAAACGGCGACGTTTACATTGACCTGTCTTTTGTTGTCGAGTTGGAGTTTAGCGAGATAATGTTTTCTGAAGGCGGCGACAGTTTTGAACAGGTGAGCGCAATCGAGGTGCAGATACCCGACGGCCGTGGTGGTTGGGCCACCGCCGAGAGATTTTCATCGCTTGCTCACCGGGATGACGGATTGACCCTGGCTTTTTCAAAAGGAAGCGTTTCGACGTCGGCATTGCGTATTTATTTGAATACCGACAGCAATGACAAGCCAATTGCCATCGACGAGATTGAGTTTGTTGTTGAATCGGGTGTTAGCCCCACTATAAGGCACAAAGCCTCAAAGTGGTATGCCATAAAAGACTCATTCGGCCTAAGTTCCGGCGTGCTTGGCACATTCCGTGACGACCAGCCAATGTTCGAACCCGCCATGTCGTCGGCCGAGCCGATACAGGCTGCGCACACTTACATAGACACAATATACATGCACAAGGGCTCAACGACCAATTTGGTGTTGCCTACAAAAAAAAATAATAGTTCGAGCGTGCAGACTTATCAGCGATGGTACAGCTATCGCACAGACGGGACCTTCGAGACAAACCACCAAGACCGCGGTGGCACAAGTGTCTACGACTTGCTTACGCCAACTAATTCATCCGATGATGTCTATAGGTTTGACAATGGCTATGTAGGCAGGCCGTTGGGGTCGATTGTCAATTCCATGACTTTCTATTATCCGACCAACGACCAGTTTGAGGCGTGGTTCCCCAATTCAAACGTCGACAACAATTGGTTTGTCGTTGCGTGCGACGTTTCCGGCTACACCGACTTCATGCCTGAGTTTGTGTCGAACGGCTCTGCTGAGATGAGCATTGACGACTGCAGGAAGCGGTTTGAAGAAAATGGATATTACGAACCCACGCTTGCAGTTCGCGTAATATATTATATAGTAGGTGTTGACGAACGCCCCGAAAACGACTCTTACAGCTGGAATAACGGCCATGGGCGTTTGCTTGATGACAAATACAATTCAAACGTTGACGACAACAGTGCCGACAAGTACCTCGAGGAGTACGACATCACTTTCCCGAACAAGCATGTTTCCGACCACACCGACGAACTTGTGGCGCTCTCAAAAGACGCAGTGAACTACGCAATACCCGTAGACAGCACTTATGACGGCACTGACACAGGTGCCCTCGACATAGACATCGACAGCAGGCAAGGGGCGACTACCGGCTTGTTGGAATTGGTAAGCGCAACAATATCGGGCAACAACCGTGTGATAATGTTCAGGCGTAAGGGCGCAGGGGCAAAAAGTACATGGGAGGTGCCCGACGGAACCA
This sequence comes from Marseilla massiliensis, assembly GCF_016899955.1. Classification (GTDB taxonomy): domain Bacteria; phylum Bacteroidota; class Bacteroidia; order Bacteroidales; family Bacteroidaceae; genus Prevotella; species Prevotella intestinigallinarum. The sequence goes on from NZ_JACJJL010000003.1 coordinate 10,957, forward strand.
CTGCTACAATAAAGGTCACCAAGACGTTTAAAGGGGTGACATACAACATTGCCCGTTTCAACCTGACCTTCTCGGCCAGCTCCGTTCCGCTCACCCAGCACCAGGTGGCCGCCATCGGTGCCGGCGATTCGCTGGAATTCCGTTCGCCAGATTGGATGAACAACGCCAACAACCTGACCAAGCTGACCGAGCTTACCTTCGACGAAGGCTATGCCTCTCACGACCAGGTGGGGTATGGACAGGACGATTATTTCCATTTCCCCATGGCATGGGAGTATTGCAGCTATGCTTTCTTCGATGGCTCTCCGTTGGGCGATTACATCGGCCTTGGCAATTACAATGGTCCGAAGCGGTGGTACCCGGAGTTCGACCATTATTCAATTGTAAACGATTACATAGGCTATGGTGACGTGAATGATAAGTTTCCAAAGCCTCCCACAGGATTGGGCAAGGACGACGGCAAGTATTTTGTTTATGTCGATGCGTCCGACCGTCCGGGCATCCTGGCGCGTCTGCCCTTTGAAGAGAAGCTGTGCGCCGGCTCCGAGCTGTTTGTCACAGCCTGGATGAAAAGCGGCGGTCAGGTTGGCTCAGACGATGCAGCCATACTGTTTACCGTAATGGGCGTGAAGGAAGAGGCCGACGGAAGCAATTCGTATACACCGCTTTACAGGCACTCCAGCGGGCAGATACGCACCACGTACCACCTGACCTCTGGCGTTCCCGGCACCGGCGCAGGCACCAACGACTGGTACCAGATATACTTCTCGTTCCTTAACGACGACCCCAATGCCTCGCAGTTTGACTCATACATATTGCAGCTGGAGAACAACTGTGCGTCGACAACCGGCGGCGACTACTATTTCGACGAGATAAAAGTGTACATAGCCCAGCCCAACGCAAGGGTCAGCCAGAAGGAGTATACCTGCACCAACACGCGCACAAGGATGAACATTGAGCTCGACTGGGAGCGCCTGATGTCGCGCCTGGGCGGCGAAGGCACCGGCGACGAGGAGGGCATCAGCTTCTGCTTCATAGACGAGACTAAATACAACAATTATCTGGCTTCGGCAGGTTCAGGCGACGACCTGGCCGACAAGACCGCTGCCATAGACAGCTCGATAGTGCTAATAGGCGACGGGCAGGTGATAAACACAAGGCTGATGTCGATGTTTTTCAACACAACGTTCGAGAAAAACGACTCAATAGGCTACAGCAGCTTTGCCGGTCACGACAGCGACACTATACCCCAAGGCCAATATTTCTTTGCTTACCAGCACATGAAAGACGGCAAGCCTTATTTCTACAGGTCGGGTTCGGGCGGCGGCCATGGCAACCGCAACCTTACGGTAGACTTCTATTCGGTGTTGTCGCCCAACCGGCCATACCTCATGCTGATTGTGCCGGCCGACCCTAACCTCGGCGAACGCGAGCTGATGGAGTTCTTTGCGGCACAGATGGACGACGATTGCCGCATTGTGACACGATTCTATGTCACGTCGGAGGCCATGCTCAAGGTCAACGGCGAGGTGGTAGACCCCGACGAAGACTTCTGTGCCGGCCAGATATACAACTTCACTGTGCAGGTGCGTGTGCCTAATGCCGACGGCGAGAACGAGGGATACCTTGTAATAGACGACGGCGTTTACTTCGACTGGTTCTTCGGCACAGAAGAGGAGTTTGCCACCGACGACCCCGACTACGACACCAACCTCGACGTGGCCCTGACCAACTTCCGCAGCCTATACCCCGATGCCACCGTGATAGATGCGACCACCGGGCCCGCCGAGAAGGTGCTCGACGACGGCACGCTGGTAAGGTTTACGCAAGACGAATATGACCTCATAAGCAAGTATGCCAACGATAGGGGCCAGACGGGCGGAGTGAACAGCCGGCTGGTGCTACACCGCGAAGACCTTGACATAGCGTTGCTCAGCGGCGGGTTGCAGCTTGTGGTCAAGCCCATACAGACGGTGGTGCCGCCCGACAGCTCCATCAGCGACTCGCTGTGGTCGCTGGTATGCTGGGAATACATACCGCTGCTGCTAAAGGTGAGCAGCGACGCGCCGTCGCTGCACGCCGGGTTTGAAGAGGTGAAATATCCTGCCGACGACTTCAACCCTGCCCTGCGCATCGGGCTGGGGCAGATAAGGGAAGCCTCGGCAGAGGGCGGAAGGTCGTTGCGCGTGTCGCTGCGCAACCCGAAGATTGTGTCGGACGGGGCGACAGCACTGGGCGAGATAAGCGAGGAAGGCAACAACCGGATATACATGGTCGACTCTGACGACCCGCAGTACAAAGACTATTTCACGTCGGCTGATTTCGACCAGTTCAGCCTCCCCATAGGCACTATCGATAAACTGTGGGCTGCCGAGAACAATGCCGAAGGCGGATATATGGACATAAAGTTCGACCTGCAGGAGCAGCAAGGCGCCGGGGGCTTCAGCTTCAACCCGCGCGAAGGATACACTTACACCTTCGTGGCCTGGTTTGAAGAGAAGAACGAGGAGACCGGCGAGGTGTATACCACCTGCTACGGCTCATTCCCGGTAGACATGAAGGTGGTGCCCGAGAACTTGGTTTGGAATGGCGGGGCCAACGACAACTGGAACAACGACAGCAACTGGAGGCGGGCCGACAGCTCCGAGCTGCACAAGCCGGAGGGCAGCGGCTACATAACCAACGAGGCAAACCAGACCGGCAATGGCTTCGTGCCTATGCTGTTCAGCAATGTGGTGATGCCGCAGGGCAGCCGGGCACGGCTATACATGGCCGGCTATGCCGATGGGGGAGCCTGGACCGGCACCAGCTACAGCCCGCGGCCCGAGGGCATGGGCGACCCGACCAAGGACATACAGTATGACCTGATGGTTTACGACCCCGGCGCCGACGGGCAGGACGACAAGCTAACCACCGAGAGGTTCAGGGTCAATATTTGCCGCGACATTCACTTTGAGCCCGGCGCACAGCTGCTGCATGCCGAGCAACTGATATACAACCGTGCGTGGATGGACGTTGCGGTGCCGTCGAGGCAGTGGACCCTCATGGCCACGCCGTTGTGCGGCGTCGTTGCCGGCGACTGGTATGCCAATGCCGACGGGTCGCAGGCCGATGAGGAGTATTTCAAGGATATCACGTTTGACAACGGCAAGCACAGCCGCCTGGACCCTGCCGTCTACCAGCGCAGCTGGACCGACCAGGCAATCATTGTCGAGAACGACAGCTGCGGCAAAACGCCCGTGGCCTTCGGCCCGCTGTGGAGTTCGGTATACAACGACGCCCACGTGCCATACACTGCCGGCGGAGGGTTCTCGATGAAGACGTCGGGCAGCGGCCAGACGGTGTTCCGCATGCCCAAGGCAGACCTGTCTTACGACGTGAGCACAGGCACCATCGACCGCTCTGGCCAGGGACGCCTGTTTGTCAGCGGCCTGCTCGACCGCAGCAATCCCAAGGAGCTCAGGCCGGCCGCATCGGTAGAGGCCGTGCTGACGCCATCGGCCGACGGACGTTACATGATGGTGGGCAACCCATATATGTGCGGGCTCGACATAAGTAAGTTTATGGCGGCAAACGCCAACCTCGACGGCAACTACTGGATTGAGACCGAATACGGGCCCGTGGTGGGTTCGGCGCATGGCTACAACTGGCTCAGCACCGACGGCAACACGTCGATAGGGCCGTACGGGGCAATCTTCGTGAAGCTGAAAGGCGAGGGTGCCGCCACGTCGGTTTCGTTTGACAAAGACATGCAGATGCTTGAAGGTGCCGGCGGCCGGTCGGCCGCCCGTCTGGCGGCCCTTACCGTCACGGCCACTGCCGACGGCAGGCGCAGCGGGGCTGTGCTGGCCTACGACGGCAATGCCGCCGACGGTTTCTGCGACGGCGAGGATGCGCAGCTGATGGCCGACCTTGCCGGCAACGCCACAGGCGTGCCACTGGTTTACACCGTGGCCGGCACTACGGCGGCATCGGTCAACCGCGTCGTGGCGGCCCGCCGCATACCCCTGGGTGTGTTTGCCGGCGACGGCACAACCACCACGCTTACGTTTGCTGGTACCGGCGAGCTGCTCAACCCGCGGCTATACGACGCGGAGACATCAACCGAAACTCCGCTCACCGATGGCTATGAGATTACGCTGACAGGCCCGTCGCACGGTCGGTTCTTCATCGTCAGCGACGGCCCGGCGGCCTCGGCCATTGCCCGTCCGGGCGTTGAGGCGTCAGACCTGAGCGCATATTCGGTGGCGCCAGGCGAACTGATTGTGACAGCCTCAAGGCCGTTGGGCCTCGTCAGTGTCTATTCGGCGTCGGGGGCTTTGGTCAGGAGTGTCGACGCCGGCGGCAGCGACGTGTGCCGCATCACGGGCTTGGGCAGTGGCGTCGTTGTGGCCCGTGTCGGGCTTGGGGGCGCTGTCGAGACCCGGAAGGTGGCTGTGAGGTAGGCCGCCGCGGCCGCCCTGCGGCCACCCTACCGATGAGGTTCAGACCTAATCATTATAAGTAGGTGTTCAAAATTAATTGCCATCAAATTGTGCGCTATTTCGGATATGCATGCCAAAGTCCGAAGAGAGAGCGTAGCGGGCTACGCGACCGATGAGACTTTGGTATGCGGCCCGAAAGAGCACACAAGATGGTGGCAAAGATATAGAGGACACCTGCAAGGTCTATTGTATCGGTTAATTTTGAACAGCGACTTATCTACGTATATTATTATACATACATTTCAAATCGGATTTCTTTTTAAAGAAATGTGCGGGCCGTTCGCAGTGATGTGCGCGGCCCGCTTTTTGTTCACGCGGCTTTGCCCCCGATGGCGTGGCAGCAGGGCCTGCCAAGGCATGGCTCCGGCCGGGCTTGCAAGTGGCTGATGCCCAGGCAGTAGGCCATACGGCCCGTTCGGCGCTGCCGAACGACCCGTATGGCATTGCCGAACGTGCCGTTTTGCATCGCCAAACGGCACGTATTGTTTTGCCGGGCATGGCTTGCGGTGGCGGCAGGTGGCCGTGGCGGGGGTGGAATCAGCGGTGGGTGGAAATAAAAAAGTTATCCATCTTCACAGACAGATAACTCATAGGAAAATGATAAATATAGATTAAAATTACTAGTTGTCGATTGCAAAGGTACGCCTAATAATTTAAACCACCAAACAATACAGCAACTTTTTATTCATATATGCAATGATTTTAATCCATAAATTTGCACTTTATGCCTTTTTAAAACATAAGTAGTTCTTTATACACCCTTTGCACAGGCAGGCCCATCACATTGAAGAAACTGCCGCTTATCCCCGTCACCCCGATGTAGCCAATCCACTCTTGTATGCCGTAGGCCCCGGCCTTGTCGTAGGGTTGGTATTTGTCGATGTAGTAATCCGTCTCCTCGGCAGATAGTTCCTTGAACGTCACGTCGGTTGTGACGGCAAATTTGCGTTGCCTTTCGGCGCTCATCATGCAAACGCCGGTGACCACCTGGTGGGTCTTTCCGCTCAGCATGGACAGCATGTGGTGGGCTTCGGCGGCGTCGGCCGGTTTTCCGAGCACCTTGCCATCGCATATCACCACCGTGTCGGCAGTGATTATCAGGTCGTCTTTTCCCATTTGCGACTTGTTGGCCTGGGCTTTTTCCGCCGCGATGTACAGCGGTATGTCGTGGGCCGGCAGCCCTTCGGGATAGCATTCTTCAATGTCGGGTAGCACCCTTACCTCAAAGTCTATGCCCAGTTTGGCGAGCAGTTCCCGCCTGCGCGGCGAGTTGCTCGCCAGCACGATGTTGTATTTGTTCAGATTCTCAAGCATTGTCGGTTGTTTTTTATTTGCCATTTTATGTTGCTCACCAGCCGAAGGCCTTTTCCGTCTGGAGCCATTTGCCTTGTGCCCTCAGCACCTGCTCTATCACGTCGCGCGCGCATCCGCGCCCCCCGCACACGTTGCTCACATATATGCTTGCCTCCTTTATGTCTGTGCAGGCGTCGGCCGGGCACACAGGGCAGCCGCATTGTTTCATCACCTCATAGTCGGGTATGTCGTCGCCCATGTACATGACCTCGTCGTCGGCGAGCGAGTATTTTGCCGTAAACTCCCTGTATGTGGTTATCTTCACGGCACACTTCATGTAGATGTCGGCCACCCCCAGGTGCGAATACCGCTTTACCACGCTCTGCGTGTCGCCTCCGGTCATGATGGCTATGCGCAGCCCCATCTTCACGGCCAGCTGTATGGCGTAGCCGTCTTTTATGTTGGCCGTGCGCATGGGTTCGCCGCCCGGGTGCAGGGGTATGGTGTCTTGGCTCAGCACTCCGTCGACATCGAACACTATGGCTTTAATCTTTCCAAGGTCGTAATTAATCATTGCTTATTGCCTTTTGGTGAATGCTAATGCTCATGCGGTCGTAAATCTCCTTCACAAACGGGTTGCTGGCCAGCAAGCGGCTCTGGCTCCTTATCACGTTCTCGTCGTAGCGCATGGCCGGCCCGGTCTGTGCCTCGGCCGGCGACATGGCGTGCACCTTGCTCGCCGTCTCGTCGATGAGCGGTAGCATGATGTCGAACGGCAGCCCGTGCTTGGCCAGTATGTCGGCCGAGAGCGCGTAGCAGTGGTTTACAAAGTTGCAGGCGAATATCGCGGCCAGGTGGACATAGCGCCGCTCTTCAGACGACATGAGCCTCACGTTGCCGCTTATGCTTCCGGCCAGTTCGGTGGCCACGCCAACGGAATAGTCGTCGTTGCCCTCTACGAAGCATGGTATAGGGCGGAAGTCTACCTTGCGTTCCTTGCTGAATGTCTGCAGGGGGTAGAGCACCCCGTAGTGTAGGGCCATGCCCTTGAACACATCCATGGGTATGCTTCCGGCAGTATGCAAGAACACCTTTTGCTCGCGCCCCTTGCATATCTGCGGTATCAGGTCTGGCAGGGCCGAGTCTTTCACGGCCACTATGTATGCGTCGGCATCGGCCTTTATGTCGGCAATGCGGTTTGTAGGTGAGCCGCCGGCCATGGCGGCCACTCGGCTTGCCGACTCCATTGTGCGGCTGTAGACTTGCATTATGTCGTGCCCGGCCGAGAGCAGGGCGCCACCCAGATGGTGGGCCAGCCGGCCCGCACCAATCAAAACGACTTTCATGTATGTCAAAGTGTTATTTCCGGATTAATAAAATATGGTTGTCTCGTTGTACAGGCACGCCCTACGCACGCCTTGGCAGGTGTGTCAGCGGTAGCCGTTGATGTGCACGTTTTCCCACTTAAGCTTTGTTTCGTCCTGCAGTTTGCGTTCGGCTGCCTTGTGGCCCAGGGCAATGATGCACAGCACGCCGAGTTCTTCGGGCAATCCCAATATGCCCCTGACCACGAGTTCGGAAGGGGTTCCGTCGGCAAGGCTGCGCCCGCGCACCTGTATCCAGCATGAGCCCAGGCCAAGCTCTTCTGCCTGGTATTGCATTGATATGGCGGCGATAGAGCCGTCTTCAACCCAGCAGTCGTTCAGTGACGGCGTGCCGCATACGGCCACGGCCACGGGGGCGTCTTTCAGGAAGCTTGCCCCATGCTCCTTGCAGTCGGCCAGTTTCTCTATCGTTGCCTTGTCGTCGATGGCTATGAACTGCCATGCCCGCTGCCCTTTCGATGTGGGCGACATGAGGGCAGCCCTGAGTATGAGCTCGAGTTGGGTTGCGTCTATTTCGTCGGGTGCAAACTTGCGGTGGCTCCTGCGCGCCTGCACTAAGTCTTTGAAGTCTGTCATATCGTGATGTTGTCTTATGTATGTGCGGCCTGATTGATGTGGCGCCGGTTGGTGTTCCATGCCATTGCAGCCTCCGCGGCCGCCGGGGTGGGCCCGCGGCAGGTTCGGGCAGCCAACTGTCTGCCTGTTTGCCGTGGTGTCTGCGCTGTGGCCCCGGCGTGCTGCGGCAGGCGTCGCGCTGCGTGCTGCATTAGGGCCGGCCACGGTGTAATGTATTACAAAGGTAAGTGTTTTGGTTCAAAAAATATTACATAGAGTTGCGTTTTTAGAATATATTTATTATTTTTGCGGTATGATAAATCTGCGGACGACCATTTACAGCAGTTTGGAAGGTTTGCCTCGTATGGAGTGTCATAACTTCTTCCATAGCCTAACGCTCTTTCGTATTTGTGAAAGGACGCCGCGGATGAAGCCGTATCTTGCAGTGGTCACGGCCGAAGGGGGCCGGGTGGTTGCCCATCTGGTGGGCGTGGTGCGCCATCGGGCCGTTCCGTTGCCGCCGTTCCTTTATTCCCACTGCCTCGTGATGGGTGAGGGTGAATATGAGGAATGCGCCGTGGCCAAGGAAGACTTGTTTCTGCGCATGCTGCACGCTCTGACCAAGAAGCTCCAGAATAGGGTGGCTTACATAGAGTTCAGCCACCTGTCTTCAAAGATGTTCGGCTATGGTGTGTTTCGCCGGTGCGGCTACTTCCCGGTGCATTGGCTCAACATCCACAATTCGCTGCACAGCAGGAGGCCCGAAGAGCGCCTCTCGGAAAAAATGCGCAAGCGCATTGTGAAGGCCTGCGACAAGGGGGCCGAGGTAGTGGCTGTTGACGGTGAGGAAGGCCTTGTGGCTTTCTCGAGGTTGCTCCGCAAGCACAACAGGCTGAAGCCGAAGCGGTATATCCCCGACGCCAACTTTTTCAGGGAACTGATGAAGACAGACAACGGAAAGTTGTTCCTTACCAAATACAAGGGCAAGGTGATAGGATGTTGCGCCTGTGTCTTTTCGGGCAGCAATGCCTATCTGTGGTATTCGGCATCGTTGAGAAAGTCGTATCTTAGGTTGCATCCCAGCGTGCTGACCGTATGGCATGCCATAAAATACGCCCACACCCACGGCTATGCCCACATCTCGTTCATGGATGTAGGCTTGCCTTTCCAGAAAAACCCTTACCGGGAGTTTATCCTGCAGTTTGGCGGCAAGCCGGTAAGCACATACAGGTGGTTCCGCTTTTCCTTCAGGTGGCTAAATTCGCTCATGTCGTGGCTGCACCGCGACTAACGTCATGGCGCTGCCGGCCCACCGCGGCTGGGGCTGACGGCTTGTGCCGGCGCAGGGCTGGGCAGCACGCCGTCCAGCGCGCGGCCTCGTCATAGCAGCCCCTTTGTGCTGGGCAGTTCGTAGTGGTAGATGTCTCGCCTGACGGCCATCTTCAGGCTGCGAGCGAAAGCCTTGAATATTCCCTCTATCTTATGGTGCTCGTTGGTGCCCTCAGCCTTTATGTTGAGGTTCATCCTGGCGCTGTCGCTGAGGCTCTTGAAGAAATGCAGGAACATCTCGGTGGGCATGTCGCCTATTCGCTCGCGGCGGAATTCGGCATCCCATACCAGCCACGGCCTTCCGCCGAAATCGAGTGCGACCGAGCAAAGGCAGTCGTCCATGGGCAGCGTGAAGCCGTAGCGCTCTATGCCGCGCTTGTCGCCCAAGGCAGCAAGCAGGCATTCGCCAATCGCAATGCCCGTGTCTTCTATCGTGTGATGCTCGTCGACGTCGAGGTCGCCCTTTGTCCTGACGGTGAGGTCTATGCCGCCGTGCTTGGCAATTTGCTCGAGCATGTGGTCGAAGAAACCCAGTCCGGTGCTTATGTCACAGCGCCCGGAGCCGTCGAGGTTCATGCTTACGTGTATGTCGGTCTCCTTGGTGGCTCGTGAAACCTCGGCTCTGCGCTCGCCGGCATAAAGCATTTCGGCTATCTTGGCCCACGTCATGCCGTCTCGCCCTATGGTTATGGCTTTGCAGCCGATGTTTTCGGCAAACGCCCTGTCGGTGTCGCGGTCGCCGATGACGTAGCTCGACTGCATGTCGTAGCCGGGGTCGTTCATGTATTTTTCCACCAACCCGGTGTTTGGCTTGCGCGTCGGGGCATTGTCTTCTGGGAAATGCCGGTCGATGAGAATGTCGTCGAACACCACGCCTTCGCCCTCGAGGGTCTGCAACATGAAGTTGTGGACAGGCCAGAAGGTGCTTTCCGGGAAAGCGTCTGTGCCCAGGCCGTCTTGGTTGGTGACCATCACGAACTCGAAGTCGAGCTTCTCGCGTATGAAAGCCAGGTTTCTTATGGCTCCGTTTACAAACTTGAGTTTGTCGAAAGAGTCGATTTGCTCATCCGCCGGCTCTTCTATTATGGTGCCGTCGCGGTCGATGAATAATACCCGTTTCTTCATGGCAACATGCTTATTTGACTTTGGTTCATTCCCGATTCCTTGAATTTCCTGCGCTCTTCTTCCTGCTGTTCTATCGAGCCATACATATAGTATGATGTGAACAAGGCAGATATTCGGATGTAAATCTGTATGAACCCTGCGATGAAGAACACCACGGCAGATATGTAATTGATGTATCCCGGCATGCCGAGCGGGTCGCCGTAGTACACTCCGATGTTCGCTTGGTAGTTGGCTGTGGTCAGTATTGAGGCAGGCAAGGCCAGTACATACTCTGCCAGGCAGATGACAATGCAGCTCACAACCGACACTATGAGTATGAAGCCGAAGTGCTTGAGCCCCACCTTGTAGTCGGTTGCAATCAGCCGCCACAGGCGGGTGTCAGTGCGGATGATGTACTTCATGCTCACAAATGCCATCGGCAAGACAAGCATCATGATGGCAATGAGCTCTAAAGCTATCACTACGAGCGACTTGGTGCTTATGTCGCCGGCGCCCGACGGCATACCGAGCAGCATGCCTGTTGGTATGACTATGATGGCTAAAAGTACCACCACAATAAGTATATTGGCAACTGTTGCGATGAGTGTGCGCACAAATGTTGTGCGGTCTAAGGCTGGAAGTTTCCATTTCCCAACTTTCCTGATGCTGCCGAACTCATCTTTCAGTTGTGCAATCACGCACGAGTATGTTGCAATTTCAAATAGTCCGCCGATGATGATTAGGGCGAGTATCACAGCAGCAACAACGATGCCGTTGGCTGGCAAGGCAGAGTTGGTTGCCCTGGCTGCCATCGTTTGCGTTATCGTCTCAGGCAGATATGCAGTCAGGATGGTGCAAAGCGCACTGCACACGAGCGAATAGAGCAGGGCCGTAAGCCATGAAGAGCTCATCGTTTTCCTGAAATTCTTGGTGTAAAGCCCATAGCCTTCTTTGATGCAAGCGCTTGCGCTGCGGCTTTTCATCAAGATGCCTTTAGTCTGATTCTTCATATTTTTTGATATTATTCCCTTTCAGTTTTGCAAAGGTAGTGTTTTTTTCGTATCTTTGCGGAAATAATTAATACTAATTATGAAAATATTGAAATGGGGCTTTATCGGTTGCGGGGAAGTCACAGAGACGAAGAGCGGGCCTGCCTTTTCGGAGGTTGAAGGCTCCAGCGTAGAGGCCGTCATGAGCCGTAGCGAGGACAAGGCACGCAGCTACGCCGAGCGCCACCATATCAGCAAGTGGTATACAGACCCTCAGGAGCTTATCGACGACCCGGACGTCAACGCCATATACATTGCCACACCACCGTCGAGCCATGCCACATTCGCCATTATGGCAATGAAGGCAGGCAAGCCCGTGTATGTGGAAAAGCCCCTGGCAGCAAACTACGAAGACTGTGCCAGGGTGAACAGGGTAAGCGAGGAGACCGGCGTCCCTTGCTTCGTGGCTTACTACAGGCGCTATCTTCCGTATTTCCAAAAGGTGAAGTCGATTATCGACGACGGTGTCATCGGCGACGTGATCAACGTCCAGATAAGGTTCGCAGTGCCCCCGCGCGACCTTGACTACCAGCATGCCGGACAGTTGCCATGGCGGTTGCAGCCGGACATAGCGGGCGGAGGGTATTTCTACGACCTTGCTCCGCATCAGCTGGACATGCTCCAGAATATGTTTGGAGTGATAATAGAGGCTAACGGCATCTGTGCAAACAGGGGCGGACTGTATAAGGCCGAGGATTCCGTAAGTGCGTGCTTTAGGTTTGAAAGCGGCCTTCCCGGCAGTGGGTCATGGTGCTTTGTGGCCCATGAGTCGGCCCGTGAGGACCGCATTGAGGTCATTGGCAACCGGGGGCAGGTTAGCTTCTCTGTTTTCAATTACGACCCCATAGTGTTGCATACGAGCGCAGGCAAGGAGAGCATCAGCGTGCCCAATCCAGCCTATGTGCAGTATCCGCTCATCAAACGCGTTATTGAGCACTTGCAGGGCCTGTCGGTCTGCACGTGCACCAGTGTGTCGGCAACGCCTGTTAACTGGGCTATGGACCAGATATTGGGGAAGTTTTAGCTTGCTGTTTTTATGTCGTGCCGCCTGTGTCTTATAGTGCTCATGATTGGTTCTGCGCTGTTTGCCTCCGCCTCAGAAGGGGGGCAGCGCAACGAACTCGGTTGGGTCAAGAGGCTGGTGCGCGGGTTCAGTGCCATAGACACAAACTACATAGAGCCACAGCATTATAATTTCACTGTCATGTTACAGTCAACTTTCAATTATGACATATACCGGCTTCGCAGCAATTCGGGCCAGGCGGTGACGCTGTCGCCCGACATGGCCATGCGCATCGGGCCGTATATGGGGTGGCGGTGGTTCTTTCTCGGCTACACGTTCGACTTGAAGCACATTGGCTTTGGCGACAGCGGAAAGAAGCGTGAGCTTGAGTTCAGCATCTATAGTTCGCAGATTGGTGTCGACTTGTTTTACCGACGGACGGGCAGTGATTATAAGATAAGGAACGCATACCTTGGCGACGGCGTTGACGTTTCAAGGTTGGTAGACGTCGCTTTCGACGGCATCAACGTCGGGATAACGGGGATTAACCTTTATTACATATTCAACCACGAACGCTTTTCATATCCGGCGGCGTTTGCACAGAGCACGTGCCAGAAGATAAGTTGCGGCTCGTGGCTCGCCGGCATCGGTTATACAAGCAACAGCATTGAGCTCGACTACGCCAAGCTGCAGAATGTTGTGGCGCAGTATTGCAAGCCTTCCACGGTCAAGATAGACAGCGGGCTCATGTTCAACAGCGTCAAGTATTATGATGTGAGCGTGTCGGGAGGCTATGCATACAACTGGGTCTTTGCCAAGGGATTCCTGTTTTGCGCCAGTGCTTCGGTGGCCTTGGCATACAAGCATGCCCACGGCAACATTGGCGGAAACAACGACCGGGGATTCAGTTTTAACAATGTGAACATCGACGGGATAGGGCGTTTCGGCCTTGTATACAACAATACGCGTTGGTATGCGGGGGCCAGTGCGATATTGCATTCGTACAATTATCGCAAGAACAGGTTTGCCACAAACAATGTTTTCGGCAGCCTTAACTTTTACATAGGATATAATTTTGGATTGAAGAAGGGGTACAGGAATAAATGAATATACTCAGAACACTGCTCATATTGTTGCTCTTTGCATCTGTCGAAGTCTGCCAGGCTGCTTCAAAGGCGGATTTCCTGCCTGTAGACAGCGTTTTCATAGAGCGTGTCTTGGCCGAGGCGAAAGACGGAAAGGCCACAGGCAACATGGCGCTTTTCTTCGCGCGCAAGTTCATCGGGCGCCCTTATGTGGCCCATACGCTGGAAAAGCATGACATTGAACGGCTTGTTGTGAACACTCGCGAACTGGATTGTACCACCCTTGTAGAGAACGTGACGGCGCTTACCCTGTGCGCCGGCAGCAAGCGATACACATTCAGCGACTTCCTGGCGGTGCTTGAACAGTTGAGGTACCGCCGCGGCAAGCTTGACGGATATACCAGCCGGCTGCATTACTTCAGCGACTGGATTGCCGACAAGACGGCCATGGGCGTGGTGGCAGACATACAGGGCCCCGTGCCGCCATTTACGGCGGTGAAGAAGCTCAACATATATTACATGAGCAAAAACAGCCGGTCGTACAAGGCGCTGAGGCTTCACCCGGAGTTTGTCGCTGACATAAGGAAGCAGGAGCGGGCGCTGAGCGGAACCACTTTTCGCTACATACCGAAGGCGTCGGTGGCAAATGCGGCCTTGTTGCGCGGTGTGATAAATGACGGCGACATAATAGCCATTGTCAGCAACAAGGGCGGCCTTGACATAGCCCACCTTGGCTTTGCCGTGTGGCATGCCGACGGACTGCACCTGCTCAACGCCTCGATGATTCACCGCAAGGTGGTGGATGAGCCCATGACACTGTACCGTTACCTTCAGAAACACCCCAGCCATGCGGGCTTGCGCATATTGAGAATTATAACACAATAATAAAAACAACTTAATTTAGTGTATTATGGAATTACCTGATTTTATGAGTTATGCCAACCGCTTTTCTGCAAATGACTTTGTAGACAAGATTTCCCGGATAGCCAAGCGGGCCGGGGCAAAGTTGGTTTATGCCGCATTCATCCTGTTTTACACACTGCAAAGCGACAAGGTCTCGAAGACAGACAAGGCCATCATCATTGGTGCTTTGGGCTATATGATAAGCCCGCTTGACGTCATTCCGGATGCAATACCAATAGCAGGGCTCACCGACGACCTTGCAGTGTTGATTTATGTGTTGAAGAAAGTGTGGGGCGACGTCGACCCGGAGATAAAGGATAAGGCGAAGGCCAAGCTCACAAAGTGGTTCGACGAGGATGAGATTGCCGAAATAGACGACTTGTTCAAGGCTTGAGCTGCCCCGCCAATGCCGGCATGTCCGGGTGTTGGCAAAAGGGATAAATACAGGGAGCGCCACGATAGCGGTGCTCCCTGTATTCATGACAAATAGTCGGATAAACCGCCAAATGTCATTTCCGGGTGTTGTCCTGCCACAGAAATGCCATGGTTGAGCGGTGTGTTTGCTTCATTGTTAATGTCTTGTTCCCCAGCCGTTTGCTGCCTTTTGGCGTCATCTTTCCCTACGCTTCGTCCCTGCTTGGTACGCTGCGCCCATTATAGTTACGCCAAACAACCTGCACGTCAATCGCATGTTGCCTCATTGGGGAATAATGACCTGTTTGTGGTTAAGCCACCAACCAGCCTCCAAGCCCTTTCAGCCATATTGCTTTCCGCTTTGCCTTGTTGTGGCCGGCTGCACTTGTGCCGGGCCAGACAAGCAATATTCACCCGGGATGCATGCAACCATTGTTGGCTCCAACGGCCTGTTCGCGTTTATGGATTGAACCGGATGTAGGTGCGGTCGTCAAAAGAGTTGTTGCCGGCCACCCATCCCTTGGTAGCCTTAAACAGCCTGATGTTAAGCGGGTCGGCGGCAAGTTGTTTTTCCAGAGCCTCTTCCGATGCATCCAAGGTTGGCTTTAGGTGAGGGTAGCCGTCGGACGCCAGCACTATCTCGCGTGCCGTCCGGGGTATGCGTATTATGCGCACCTTGCTGGCGGGTATGCTGAATCCGTCGACCACGGCATAGGTCTTGTTTTGGTTGCCCATGCTTTCAATCAGTTCGCCGATTATGGCCTGCCTTGCCAAGTCGTTGCCCCGCAGTCCGTCTACGGTGGCAACCCCGTTGTCGAGCATGCCTTGGGCAATGGCGGCACGTTTGCCGGCAATGGCGGCTTCGTCGGGCTTGGGGTTTTCGTATGCCGTGCCGTCAACCATGCACTGGCAGTCGCCAATCATCCACACCTCGTGTCTGTGTCGGCTGTATACTATGCAACTGGCCGTCATCCTTTCTTCGGGATGGCATTCGAGACGCGACAGCAGGCTTTCGTCGTAGTGGCTCCTGACGCTGGCGGTCACACCGTCGCAGAACCCCTTGCACGTCAGCCCGCTGTCGGCATGGCGTATGTATTGGCTTATCAGTTGCATGCACAGCCTCCCGTTAGTCACCCCGGGCATTATGCGTGTGGCGGTCTTGCTGGTGCTTCCGTCTATCACGGCAACGAAGTCATCGGTTGCCACGATACCGTCTTCTGCCTCCGCCTGTGGCTTTTTGGCCACGATGCTTTGTTCTATTATCCTCATAGGTTTGTTTTGGGGTGTTGTCAGGCATGGTTTCGTTGCCTCGGTTCCTGTAGCGCCCGTTAGGGTTGTGCGGCGGGCACAGTTCCTTTATCAGGTCTGGGCGGCCCATGGCCCTGAGCGATCGCTCTATGTTGCGCCTCTCTTCAGGTTTGTACCAGAAGAAAAACTGCCGTTGTGCCAGTTTCTCTGCCTGCGTCTTGGCGCTGTATACAGGTTCGAGCGTGTAAGGGTGGTAGCCCGTATACCATGCCTCGGTGCTTACGGTCATGGGCGTTGGCGTAAAGTCCTGCACCTGTTCCAGGTGGAAGTCCATGCGCTTGGTCAGCACGGCAAGCTCGGCCATGTCTTCTTCGTGGCATCCGGGGTGGCTGCTTATGAAGTAAGGTATGATTTGCTGGTTGAGCCCGGCCTCACGGTTTACCCTGTCGAATATACGCTTAAACTCCTGAAACTGGCCGAACGAAGGCTTCCTCATCAGCCTGAGCACATGGTCGCTTGTGTGCTCCGGTGCCACCTTGAGCCTTCCGCTCACGTGCTTCCTTATCAGTTCCTCGGTATAAAGGCGAGCGGCCCGGTTGGTGTTCTCGTCCTTGCTCTTGTGCAGCAGCAGGTCGTAGCGCACCCCGCTGCCTATGAAGCTCTTCTTTATTCCGGGCAGCGCGTCGACGGCATGGTAAATGTCAAGCAGCCGGCTGTGGTCGGTGTTGAGGTTGGGGCATATTTGCGGATGTATGCAACTGGGGCGCCTGCACTTTGCGCACAGCGCCTTGTCGTTGCCGCTCATGCCGTACATGTTGGCCGAAGGGCCGCCGAGGTCGGATATGTAGCCCTTGAAGTCGTCCATTTTCAGTATTTGCCTCACCTCGTTGAGTATGCTCTTTTTCGAGCGGCTGCTTATAAACTTGCCCTGGTGGGCCGATATGGTGCAGAAGGCGCACCCGCCGAAGCATCCGCGGTGGATGTTGACCGAGTGCTTTATCATCTCGTAGGCCGGTATGCGCTTGCCTTTGTACTTGGGGTGGGGCACCCTGGTATATGGCAAGTCGTAAGAGGCGTCAATCTCTTCGGTGGTCATCGGCGGGTATGGCGGGTTGACCACGACCCACTTTTTGCCCACCTGCTGCAATATGCGCCTGGCATGCAGCATGTTCGACTCCACCTCGATGTGCTTGAAGTTCTCAGCTTGTGCCTTTTTGTCGGCCAAGCACTGCTCGTGGCTGTGCAGCATCACGTCGGCATCGCCAATGCCTCCGGGTATGTTGTCTTCGGTGCACAGCACGGCCGTTTGTGGAATGTCGCGCAGCGCGCCTATCGGTTCGCCCCTGTCAAGCCGCGCCGCCAGTTCTGCCACCGGCTTCTCGCCCATGCCGTAGATTATCATGTCGGCACCGCTGTCGCACAGTATCGACTTGCGCAGAGAGTCTTGCCAGTAGTCGTAATGCGTGAGCCGGCGCAGCGACGCCTCGATGCCGCCAAGCACCACAGGCACGTTTGGAAATAGCTTGCGCAATATCTGCGAGTAAACGATGGTTGGATACTCGGGCCTCATGTCGTGGCGGCCGTCGGGGCTGTAGGCGTCTTCAGAGCGCAGCCGCCTGTTGGCCGTGTATTTGTTTACCATAGAGTCCATGCATCCGGGGGCCACGCCAAAGAACAGGCGCGGTTCGCCCAGTTTCTTGAAGTCGCGGAAGTCGCCGTGCCAGTCGGGCTGGGGCACTATTGCCACCTTGTATCCGGCCCGTTCGAGCGTCCGCCCGATGACGGCAGCGCCGAAGGCAGGGTGGTCTACGTATGCGTCGGCCGAAAACAGTATGATGTCTGCGCGGTCCCAGCCGCGCAGTTCCATTTCCTTCTTGGTCGTCGGCAGGAAGTCAGTCAGTCTGTATTCCATCCCGGGCCCTCTTCGTCAGTGTTCTGCCGCCTGGTCTTCGGCAGGCCCGTTGTCGTCGGTTTGCGCCCTGTGCTCGTTGGCCAAGGCCACGAGGCGCTTCAGTCCGATGGCCTTCATGTTAGGATGGTATATCACGTCGAGGCAAAGGTCGAGCAGCGCCTTGTCTCTTCCGGCTTCCGACTCGAGCATTGCCCGAACGTTGAGTTTCAGTTTTTCAAGCACATTCTCGTCCACATAGCCGTTGCTGTCTACCAGACCGTCAAACAGCCTGTATTTTTCTATCGTCTGCAGGTGGTCGTCGCTCACGTCGATGAATCGTGTGCCCGACATGTTTGCTTGGATTCTATACATATAAATGTCCTTTCAGTTGATTTTTTGTTGTTGACTTTGTTTCGTTTGCGGGCGTTGGCCATGCTTTTGCATTGCCGTCCGTTGCCGATGCAAAAGTAAGCATTTTCTGTCGAAAAACCTCGTGTAAGCTCAGGATTTATGGCCTCTGATGGTGCCAACCGGCCGACCGTGGCGCCGGGGTGTTGCCGGGGGCTTTCCAAAACGGCCCGTTATGCCATGCCAAACGGGCCGTATGAGGGTGTAAAACAGGCCGTTTTGTGATGCAAAACGGCACTTGCCCGAGAGCCCTACGTGGGCGTTGGCGATGCATGTGGCTGGTCTGTATTGTCCGAGGCGCCGACATGTGGCCGCAGGCTATGCCATCCACCCGTGGTGCTGCATGTGGTTTGCCGTTGCCGGGCGGTTGGCTTGATGCGCCATGGCCATGCGCCCGGCATCATGACGGCAATGAATCCGCGGCGTTTCTGAATCATTGCATTGAAGTAAGGGCATGCGTTTGGCTGAATTGTGGCAGGTGGCCGGTGAAGTGCTGGCGCCGTTGTCGCTTTGCGCAAAGGCCGTGACATTGATGCGACGCGAGGTCTTGTGCGGTGCTTCAGGGCTGTTGCCGTTTTGCGGCATGCCCACATCCGGGCAGTGAAGTGCCCGGCATGAATTGTCGAAGAAACATTGTTTGATTGTTGTAAAGGTGATATTGGCAATGCCAATATGCAAGCTTTGCTTTTCTTTTGAGCGGTAAACGAGACTCGAACTCGCGACCCTCGGCTTGGGAAGCCAATGCTCTACCAACTGAGCTATTACCGCAACACTATGTAAAACTTAGATATTTGAGCCGACACCCGGACTCGAACCGGGGACCTATTCATTACGAATGAATTGCTCTACCAACTGAGCCATGTCGGCTTCTTGATGCAAGCCTTTGTCTTTTTGCGTGTGCAAAGGTAATGCTTTTTTTTATTCTGGCAAAATATTTGTGTCAAAAAGTTCAATAAAGTTTTTCTTTTAAATATTGCCCCGTTATGCTTTCCTTGCATCCGCTCACCAATTCAGGCGTGCCGGCTACCACGATGTTGCCTCCGCGGTCGCCTCCGTCGGGGCCCATGTCGATGATATAGTCGGCGCATTTTATTACGTCAAGGTTGTGCTCGATTACGATTACGGTGTGCCCGCGGTCAATCAGAGCGTCGAAAGCGCCGAGCAGGCGTTTGATGTCGTGGAAGTGAAGTCCCGTGGTGGGTTCGTCGAATATGAACATCGTGGGCTCCTGTTTTTCCATGCCGATGAAGTAGGCCAGTTTCACTCGCTGGTTTTCTCCTCCCGACAGCGACGATGAGCTTTGGCCCAGCTTGATGTAGCCAAGCCCCACGTCCTCCAACGGCTTGAGGCGCTTTACAATCTGCTTCTGCCCGAAGCTCCCGAAAAACTCTATGGCCTCGGATATTGTCATGTTGAGCACGTCGTCTATGTTCTTTCCTTCATACCTTACGTCGAGTATGTCTTTCTTGAACCTGTGTCCATGGCAGCTCTCGCACTCCAACACAAGGTCGGCCATGAACTGCATCTCCACCGTTATCACTCCGGCGCCCTTGCATTCTTCGCAACGTCCGCCGTCGGCGTTGAATGAGAAATACTGCGAGGTGAAGCCCATTTGCTGCGATAGCGGCTGCTGGGCGAACAGGTCTCTGATGGCGTCGTAGGCCTTGACATAAGTTGCGGGGTTTGAGCGTGTGCTCTTTCCAATGGGGTTCTGGTCTACAAACTCAATGTGCTTGATAGCCTTGATGTCGCCCGTCAGCGAGCTGAAGTCGCCCGGTGCGTCGCAAACATCGCCGAGCGTCCTCTTCATTGCCGGGTACAGAATGCCCTTGATAAGCGACGATTTGCCCGAGCCGCTTACCCCGGTGACCACTGTCATGACGTTGAGCGGTATGGTGGCGTTCACCCCGCGCAGGTTGTTCATGCGTGCACCGTTAATCTTTATGCTCATGTTCCATTTGCGCCTTCCGTGCGGCAGCGGTATCGACTCTTCGCCGCTGATGTATTTTATGGTGTGGCTCAGCGGGTATCTGGCCACGGCATCCTTGTCGATGTGTGTGGCATTGCCGGCGAAGACTATCTCGCCGCCGAGCCTTCCGGCGTCGGGGCCAACGTCGATAAGGTAGTCTGCCGCACGTATTATTTCCTCGTCGTGCTCCACAACGACCACCGTGTTGCCCAAGGCCTGCAGCCGGCGCAGCACCCTGATGAGCCTGTCGGTGTCTCTGCTGTGCAGCCCGATGCTCGGTTCGTCAAGGATGTACAATGAGCCCACGAGGCTGCTGCCCAGCGATGTGGTCAGGTTGATGCGCTGGCTTTCGCCGCCGCTTAGTGTGTTCGACATCCGGTTGAGTGTCAGGTATCCCAGTCCTACGTCGAGCAAAAACTGCAGTCGGTTGGTTATTTCGGCAAGCAGTCTGCTCCCAATCTCCCTGTCATGGTCGCTCAACTGCAGGTTGTCAAACCACTCTTTGAGCCGTGTTATGGGCATTTGCACTATGTCTGATATGCTGCGTCCGCATATCTTGACGTAGTCGGCCTCCTTCTTCAGCCTTGTGCCATGGCATTTCGGGCAGGTGGTCTTGCCCCTGTAACGGCTTTGCAGCACGCGATACTGTATCTTGTATTGGTTTTCCTTGACCATGTTGAAGAAGGCGTCTATGGACACCTGGTCGTGTATGTCCTTGCCATTGTCGCCCGGCAGCCCGTGCCACAGCTGGTCTTTTTGCTGCTGTGTGAGCTTGTAGTAAGGCTCGAATATGGGGAAGTCGCTCTCTGCGGCACGGCGGCAGAACTCGTCTTGCCATATCCTCATCTTATCGCCGTGCCAGCACACCACGCAGCCGTCGTATACACTGAGCGACGAGTTGGGTATGACCAGTTTCTCGTCGATGCCTATCACCTTGCCGAAACCTTGGCATTCGGGGCATGCCCCGACCGGCGAGTTGAACGAGAACATGTTGTCCGACGGTTCTTCGAAAGTCATCCCGTCGGCTTCAAACTTTGTCGAGAAGTCGTAGCTTATCATCGATGGCAGGAACATGAGCCTGCAACTGCCGTCGCCTTCGTAGAATGCTGTCTCGGCAGAGTCTACCAACCGCGATGTGGCGTCTTTGGAAGAGTCTACCGACAGGCGGTCGATGACGAGGTATATGTCGTCGGCCTTGGCGCCGTTGACGGCCTCGCTCTCCAAAAAGTCCTCTATCCTTGTGAAGTCACCACGGTAAAACAACCGTGCGTAACCCTGCAGGACATAGGCTTTTAGCTGCTGTTCGACGCTCCGTCCGTCGGAAATCCGCAGCTTGGTCATGACCACAAACTTGGTGCCGGGGGAGAATTGGGCGGTGCATTTTATCACGTCTTCGGTCGAATGCTTCTTCACTTCCACCCCGCTTACGGGCGAAAAGGTATGGCCTATGCGTGCGAACAGCAGCCGGAGGTATTCGTATATCTCCGTTGATGTGCCCACGGTGGAGCGCGGGTTGCGGCTTATCACTTTCTGCTCTATGGCAATGGCGGGCGGTATGCCCTTGATGTAGTCGCACTCGGGCTTGTTCATCCTGCCGAGAAACTGGCGCGCATAGGCCGAGAGGCTTTCAACATACCTGCGTTGCCCTTCGGCGTAGAGGGTGTCGAATGCCAGCGATGACTTGCCCGAGCCGCTCACTCCGGCTATTACTATGAGCTTGTTGCGTGGTATGTTTACGTCAATGTTCTTCAGGTTATTGACGCGGGCGCCTTTTATCTCAATACAATCGTTCATACTCAACTTATGTTTTTAGCGAGCAAAGTTAATCAAAAACGCAGAAAAACACGAATGAATGAATCAAAAAGGATGGTCTGCCTGCCATTTGGGAGCATAGCGCAGCCCGGCTCCGTGCGCCCGAGCCGTTTGGCGGGATGCAGCCTAAGCCAGTTTTGCCCCGTCCATTATCTTCGGGCAGATGCCCTCGAGTCCGCATTTGTCGCAGTGTGGCTTGCGCGATGTGCAAACGTATCTGCCGTGCAGCAGCAGCCAATGGTGGGCAAGGGGGATGTCTTCCCGTGGTATGTTTTTCATCAGTGCCTGCTCCACTTTCAATGGTGTGGTGTCGCTTTTAGCCACGAGCCCGAGCCTGTGGCTTACGCGGTAGACATGGGTGTCGACAGCCATTGTCGACTTGCCGAATGCCACCGCCTGGATTACGTTGGCCGTCTTGCGCCCCACGCCGGGCAGGTCGAGCAGCGCGTTCATGTCTTCAGGCACCTCGCCGTTGTGCCGCTCGACGAGCGTTCGGGCCAGCCCGGCCAGGTGCTTGGCCTTTGCGTTGGGGTAAGACACGCTGCTTATGTAGTCGAGCAGCTCTTCCGGCTCGGCCGCCGCCATGGCTTTGGCGTCAGGGTAGCGCGCAAACAGCTGCGGGGTGACTTGGTTCACCCGCTTGTCTGTGCATTGTGCGCTGAGCACCACGGCCACAAGCAGTTGGAATATGCTGCCGAATTCAAGTTCGGTGTTGGCTTCCGGCATTTCGTTGCGGAAGAAATCTATCACTTTTTCGTATCTTTCTCTCTTTGTCATTGCGGCACAAAAGTAACATAAATATTTGAGAATACCGATGATTTTCGTTAATTTTGCATTCTGGAACCCTTCACCATCAGTCATGCCCCGGTGGCTTCCCAGCCATGGGGCGGCCGATGGCAGAGGCCGCAGACCGGGCTTTTACATATTAATATGCAACATACAGAATAATGGAAGCAAAGAGAATATTGAGTTTCTTGACAGAACTCATGGCAAACAATAACCGCGAATGGTTTCTGGAACACAAGGCCGAATACGACGACGTGCGCGCGAGCTTTGAGCAGGGCGTAGCCCTCGCCATTGCAAGGATTGCCACCTTCGACCCGTCGGTGGCCCACCTCACGGTGAAAGACGCCACCTACCGCTTTTACCGCGACACCCGTTTCTCCAAGGACAAGTCGCCATACAAGAACCATCTTGGCGCCTACATCGCCGCACATGGCAAGAAGGCGCTTCACGGCGGCTATTACATACACCTCGAACCTGGCCACTGCCTGCTGAGCTGTGGCAACTACTGGTTGCCGACAAATGTGCTCACGGCCTGCCGCAACGAGATAATGGCCAACACCGACGAGTGGCTCAAGTGTGTTGAGTCGGCCAAGTTCTTGTCGTATTTCGGCGCCGACGAGGATGCCGGGTGGGACGACAAGCAGGGATTCGGGCTGGAGCGTCTCAAGACATGCCCGTCGGGCTTTCCCCGCGACTATGAGCATGTGCGTTACCTGCGCATGAAAGACTATTGCTGTTGGCACTGCGTGGATGACAGTTTTTTTGAGGGTGACGGATGGCTCGACGGGATGGAGCGTATATTCAAGGCCGGGAAGCCGATGATGGACTTCATGAACTCGGTAATAGACGATTACGAATGAAGCCTGCCGCTGGCCGCAATCCGTTCCGGGCCGATGCCGTCTGCATGGCCGCGGGCCGGTGATGGTGAGTCATGGCAATGCATTGCCCGGTTCCGGCCTGCCGGCCGGGATGAAAAGAAAAGTCCTCGCTGCGGTACATTCCGCAAGCGAGGACTTTTTTATTGTGCACCTGCGGCTGCGCCTTGCGTGCCGCCGGGTGGCATGTCGGTATGCTTATTTCTTGTTCAGGGCCATGTCTACAGTCACAGCTACGGCAACGGTGGCACCAACCATCGGGTTGTTGCCCATGCCGAGGAAGCCCATCATCTCAACATGGGCGGGCACTGACGACGAGCCGGCGAACTGGGCGTCGGAGTGCATGCGGCCCAAGGTGTCGGTCATGCCGTATGAAGCAGGGCCGGCAGCCATGTTGTCCGGGTGCAGTGTGCGGCCCGTGCCGCCACCCGAAGCCACCGAGAAGTAAGGCTTGCCGACAAGCACGCGCTCCTTCTTGTAGGTTCCGGCAACAGGGTGCTGGAAGCGGGTGGGGTTGGTAGAGTTGCCGGTGATTGAAACATCGACGTTCTCTTTCCACAGGATGGCAACACCTTCGCGCACGTCGTCAGCGCCGTAGCACTTTACCTTTGCGCGCGGCCCGTCAGAGTAAGGTATCTCTTGAACCACCTTCAGCTCGCCTGTGTAATAGTCGAACTTGGTCTGTACGTATGTGAATCCGTTGATGCGGCTGATGATCATTGCAGCGTCCTTGCCCAGTCCGTTGAGGATTGTGCGCAGCGGGTTCTTGCGCACCTTGTTGGCCATCTCGGCAATCTTGATGGCTCCCTCGGCAGCGGCGAACGACTCGTGGCCGGCCAGGAAGGCAAAGCACTCGGTCTCCTCGCGGAGCAGGCGGGCTGCCAGGTTGCCGTGGCCGATGCCCACCTTGCGGTCGTCGGCCACCGAACCGGGTATGCAGAAGCTCTGCAGGCCGATGCCGATGGCCTCGGCAGCGTCGGCGGCAGTCTTCACTCCCTTCTTGATGGCGATGGCGGCGCCACAAACGTAAGCCCACTTTGCGTTCTCAAAGCAGATGCCCTGAGTGTCCTCGCATATCTGGTAAGGGTCGATGCCGACGTTCTCGCAAATCTGGTTTGCCTCCTCTATGTCCTTGATGCCATTGGCGTTGAGCGCTGCCAGTACTTGCTTGATGCGACGCTCCTGGCTCTCGAAACTAACTTTTCTTATCATTGTGTCGGTCCTCCTTGTTATTCTTTACGTGGGTCAATACTCTTAACAATTCCCTGCTCGGCCTTTGTGCGTCCGTAAGAGCCGGTAAACTTCTTCACGGCCTCGTTGGCGTCCATGCCGTTCTTGATGGCTTCCATCATCTTGCCGAGGTGCACATACTCGTAGCCGCACACCTGGTTGTCCTTGTCGAGGAACATCTTGGTGATATATCCCTCTGTCAGCTCAAGGTAGCGTGTGCCTTTGGCCACAGTGCCGTAAAGTGTTCCGGTCTGCGAGCGAAGGCCCTTGCCGAGGTCTTCAAGGCCGGCTCCGATGACGAGTCCGTCCTCTGAGAATGCGCTTTGCGAGCGGCCGTAGACAATCTGCAGAAAAAGCTCGCGCATGGCGGTGTTGATGGCGTCGCACACGAGGTCGGTGTTCAGTGCTTCGAGTATGGTCTTGCCGGGCAGAATCTCTGATGCCATGGCTGCTGAGTGGGTCATGCCGGTGCACCCGATGGTCTCTACGAGGCACTCCTGAATGACACCTTCCTTTATGTTGAGCGACAGCTTGCAGGCTCCCTGCTGGGGAGCGCACCAGCCCACACCGTGAGTATAACCGGAGATGTCCTTAATCTCCTTTGCCTGAATCCACTTTCCCTCTTCCGGGATTGGGGCCGGCCCATGGTTGGGGCCTTTCGCAACAACGCACATGTTGTTGACTTCGTTAGAATAAGTCATATTCTTTTTAATTTTATAAAATGAATAATTAGAGCCTTTTTTCGCTCGCAAAATTACTAAAATCTTTCGAGATATACCTATTATTAGGTATTCTTTTTAACTCTTTAACGCCATTTTTCCATGTCCGTATAATAAACTATGGTGATGGCCGGGCTTGCTTCCGTGGCCCGCTGGCGTGGTGGTGTGGTTGCGCCGGGGGCAGTCGGGGCGGTTGCCTCCGGCGTAGTCCGCAGCTCATGGCGGTGGTAAACAAACGTTACAAAAGCGGCTTTCCGCACCGCCCATGGCGGTTTTTCGTGCCCGTATGGCCTGTTTTGCATGGCCAAACGGCCCGTTCGGGCGTGTTGTCCGGGCCGTTTTGGAATGCCATGTCGCATTGCTGTGTAAGTGGTTGTAGTCCAGTGAGTTTTATGGTTTATTCTAAAGTTTGAAAACAATTTGCATTCCGGGCAGCCTGCAGGGGCGCATAGGGCTTGTTGGCACCATGCTCCTGGTGGTTTGTTCTGCGCGAGGGCAATGCCTTTTGTGCGTTGTGCGCTATGGCTCAGCGTATCCGCAGCGGGAGTGGGGCGGGGCCGTGCGGTCGTGAGCCTGGGCCATTCATGGCATGTTGAGCCTGGATGGTGGCGTTTGCGGCCCAAGCTATGCTGTCAGGCAGCAGCGCATGTAGTTAGCTGGTCTGTCCGTACGCCGTGTCGCCCATGCCGTGTCAAGTATGCAGCCATGTGCCCGAAGGCTTCTGAAGCACCGCAGGGTCAAGACGTCAACGCCGGAACAAACATCCTGCGGTATGATGGACGAATTGGGTTTAAATATGCATTCTTCTATGACAAATGCGTATAAAACATAGTTTTTTTAGCTCGCCGGATTGCCGTTTCGGAAAAATCATGTAAATTTGTAGCTGATATGAAAGAGGTAGTAATAAGTGATGCGGCATTGCGCGATGCCGCAGCAGAGGGAATGGATGCTTTTCTGCAAGTGTTTGTAGACGGCATCCTCAATGCCGTGGGCGGAGAGCTGACGGCAGACACCATGGCAGAGCTCAACTCCGACCAGCTCACCCTGTTGGCATACCACATGATGCACGGCGAGGTGATGGACGGAGGCTTCGTGCAGCTGATACACAACGGCTATGGCGGATTCATTTTCCAGAATCCGTTTGCCAAGGCCGTCAAGATGTGGGGGCTGCGCGACCTGGCCAAGCTGGTGTACGATGTGCGCATATTATATAACAAATATCATGAAGAGATTGAGGGCGATTGCTCTGACGAAGAGTTCATGGCGCTGTTTGAGCGCTTTGCCGAGTTCGACGATTACGACGACAAGTTCGTAGAGAACGAGGAAGAGTGGACTGCTGCCGTGGCCCATTACGTCGACGAGCACATCGACCGTTTTGCAAGGATAGAATGACGATGAACAAGGAAGAAGAACTGATACGGAAGAAAAGCCCGGTCAACATACGCAACAAAAAGGCTGCATACGAGTATTTTTTCATTGACACATACACGGCCGGAATAGTGCTGACCGGTACAGAAATCAAGTCAATCAGGATGGGAAAGGCCAGCCTGGTCGACACATTCTGCTACATCAACAACGGCGAGATATGGGTGAAAGGCATGAGCGTGAGCCCATACTTCTACGGGTCGTACAACAACCATGACGTAAAGCGCGACCGCAAGCTGTTGCTGAACAAGCGGGAGATACAGAAATTGCAGTCGGCCACGAAGCAGACAGGGTATACCATCGTGCCGCTGCTCGTGTTTATCGATGGCAACGGACGCGCAAAGATGGACATCGCCCTGTGCAAGGGCAAGAAAGACTTCGACAAGCGACAGACACTGAAAGAGAAAGAAGACAGGCGCGAGATGGACCGTGCCATAAAACATTATTGAATGCAGCATAATTCTTTGGCAGCCGCGGTGGGTAGCCGCGTGCTTGTGCTGGATGGCGCCATGGGCACCATGATACAGCAGTACGGGCTTGCAGAAGCCGACTTCCGCGGAGAGCGCTTTGCCGATTCCGCTGCCTTGCTCAAGGGCAATAATGACATATTGAACATCACCCGCCCCGACATAGTAGGCGACATACACAGGAAATACCTTTCCGCCGGGGCCGACATCATCACAACCAACACCTTCAGCAGCCAGCGCATATCGCAGGCCGACTACGGCCTGGGCCACTGTTGCCGCGAGATGGCGCTCGAAGGCGCGCGCATAGCCCGCAAGGCCGCCGACGAATATTCGGCTGGGGGGCACCCGAGGTTTGTGGCCGGCTCGATAGGGCCAACCAACAAGACCTGCTCGATGAGCCCCGACGTGAGCAACCCGGCAGCCCGCGAACTGACGTTCGACGAGCTGGCCGACGCATATCGTGAGCAGGTCGACGCCATGATAGAGGGTGGGGTAGACGCGCTGCTCATCGAGACCATATTCGACACGCTCAATGCCAAGGCGGCCATTGTGGCCTCGATGGATGTGATGGCGAGCCGTGGCGTTGCCCTGCCCATAATGCTTTCGGTGACGGTGAGCGACCTGGCCGGGCGCACGCTGAGCGGGCAGACGCTCGACGCCTTCCTGGCCAGCATAAGCAATTACCCCATATTCTCGGTTGGACTCAACTGTTCATTCGGGGCGCAGCAGATGAAGCCCTACCTGAGGCAGCTCGCACAGCGTGCGCCATACTACGTGAGTGCATACCCGAATGCCGGACTGCCCAACAGCCTGGGGCTGTACGACGAGACTCCCGAGAGCATGGCTGCACTGGTGGCCGAGTTTGTAGACGAGGGGCTGGTGAACATAATAGGCGGATGCTGCGGCACCACCGAGCAGTTCATCAGGCTCTTCCCGGCACTGGTGGAGGGCAAGACACCGCGCAAGCCTGCGCCGCGGCCCGCCACGATGAGGCTCAGCGGGCTCGACGTTCTCGAAGTGTCGCCCGAGGTGCGCTTTGTCAATGTGGGCGAGCGCTGCAACGTGGCCGGTTCGCGCAAGTTTCTGAGGCTCGTCAGCGAGCGCAACTTCGACGAGGCTTTGGCCATTGCGCGCAAGCAGGTGGCCGACGGGGCGCTCGTGATAGACATCAACATGGACGACGGGCTCATCGACGCCCGCTCGTCGATGGTCACCTTCCTCAACATGCTGTCGGCCGAGCCCGACATAGCCCGGGTGCCGGTGATGATTGACTCGTCAGACTGGGAAGTGGTGAAAGCCGGCCTTAAGTGCATGCAGGGCAAGTGCATAGTGAACTCCATATCGCTGAAGGAGGGCGAGGAGACATTTGTCGCCCATGCGCGCGACGTCATGCGGTATGGCGCGGCGGTCGTGGTGATGTGCTTCGACGAGCAGGGGCAGGCCACCACATACGACAGGCGCATAGAAATTGCGGCCCGGGCCTACCGGCTGCTGACCGAGACCGTTGGCATGAACCCGCTCGACATCATATTCGACCCCAACGTGCTGGCAGTGGCCACAGGCATGGAGGAGCACGACAGCTATGCGGCCGACTTCATCAGGGCGGTGGCATGGATACGTGCCAACCTGTCCGGGGCCCACGTGAGCGGCGGCGTTAGCAACTTGTCTTTTTCTTTCCGTGGCAACAATTACATACGCGAGGCCATGCATGCCGTTTTCCTTTACCATGCCATACAAAACGGCATGGACTTCGGCATAGTAAACCCCGCTGCAAAGGTTACGTATGCCGATATACCCGCCGACGAGCTACAGGTGATAGAAGACGTCATACTCAACAGGGGCGAGGGGGCGGCAGACAGGCTCGTCGAGCTGGCCGAGGCCATCAAGGCGCGCCAGGCGTCGGCGCAGTCGGCTCCTGCCGGAGGTGCCGCCGAAGAGCCTCAATGGCGCCATCTGCCGCTGGAAGGGCGTCTGTCGGCAGCCCTTGTCAAGGGCATCAGCGACTATATGGAGCCCGACCTTCACGAGGCACTGCAGGCATATCCGTCGGCCGTGGGCATTATCGAGGGGCCGCTGATGGCCGGCATGGACAAGGTGGGCGAACTCTTCGGCTGCGGCAAGATGTTTCTGCCGCAGGTGGTGAAAGCAGCCCGGACGATGAAGGCCGCCGTGAAAATACTCAATCCCTACATAGAAAGAGAGAAGGCAGGCGGCCACTCTGCCGCGGGCAAGGTGCTGCTGGCCACGGTAAAGGGCGATGTGCACGACATTGGCAAGAACATAGTGAGCGTTATCATGGCCTGCAACAACTACGAGATTGTGGACATGGGGGTCATGGTGCCTGCCGAACAGATTGTCAAGAAGGCCAAGGAAGAGCATGTCGACCTCATCGGGCTTAGCGGACTGATTACCCCGAGCCTCGACGAGATGGTCAACGTGGCCCGCCAACTGGCGGCTGCCGGCGTAGACGTACCCCTGATGATAGGCGGGGCAACTACGAGCAAGCTCCACGTGGCGCTGAAGGTGGCCCCGGTATATGGCGGCCCGGTGGTGTGGCTCAAAGACGCCTCGCAGAATGTCCTGGTTGCGGGCAGGCTTCTAAGCGCCTCCGAACACGACAGGTTTGTGGGCGAGCTCAACTCAGAGTATGAGGCTCTGCGCCGTGACTACGCCGAGAAGCAGGCCGGCATAGTGCCGTTGGACGAGGCACGTAGCAAGCGCCTCAACCTGTTTGCCGACTGACCGGGCCCATGCCTGCCTGCAGCAAGCGTGGGATAGCCATGCAGCACGTATGGAATGGTTGTGATTAGCGAAATCAATTGAATATTAATGTATTATGATTAAAAATATATTGTTTGACTTGGGTGGGGTAATAATAACCCTTGACCCCAACCAAGCCGTGAGCCGTTTTAAGGAGATAGGGCTCGCCGATGCCGACCGCAGGCTGGACAGCTATACGCAGAGCGGCATATTCGGCGACCTGGAATTGGGAAAAATAAGCGCCGAGGAGTTTCGTGCCGGTCTGAGCGGGCTCATAGGCCATGAGGTGACGGCCGACCAGTGCCTGTATGCCTGGAAGGGTTATTGCAAGGAGGTGCCGCGGCGCAACCTCGACACCTTGCTCCGGCTGAGGGCCGAGGGCTACAGGGTGGTGCTCGTGTCAAACACCAACCCTTACATGATGAGCTGGGCGCTGGGCGACGGGTTCGACGGCATGGGCCATTCCATAGCCCATTACATGGACTCGATGTACATGAGCTATAAATGCGGGGCCATGAAACCCGACGAGGCTTTCTTCCGCCATGTTATCGAGGCCGAGGGCATCGAGCCCGGCGAGACGCTGTTTGTAGACGACGGCCCGCGCAACGTAGAGGCCGCCGCCAGGTTGGGCCTGCACACATTCTGCCCCGAAAACGGCAGCGACTGGACAAAATCCATTTATGAACATCTAAAATATTGAAATGCAGATGAAATGTCTCCTGGCTGTCATTGCCATAGCCATATCGATGTTGCCGGCCAATGTCAGCGCCCAACAGAAAAGAGAGTTCCGCGGTGCGTGGATTCAGTGTGTCAACGGTCAGTTCATCGGCATGTCGACCGATGCCATGAAACGCACGCTCACTTACCAGCTCGACGAGTTGCAGAAAGATGGCGTCAACGCCATAATATTCCAAGTAAGGGCCGAATGCGACGCCCTGTATGCCAGCCGCTATGAGCCTTGGAGCCGGTTTCTGACCGGGGTTCAGGGCAAGGCCCCGTCGCCATATTGGGACCCTCTGGCCTGGATGGTGGAGCAATGCCACAGGCGCGGCATGGAGCTGCACGCATGGATAAACCCGTACAGGGCCAAGACGAAGACCACCACCGACCTGGCATCAAACCACATTGCGGTGAGGCAGCCCGGAAGGGTGTTTGCCTACGACGGGCAGTTCATACTCAATCCGGGCATACCGGAGAACAGAGAGTATATCTGCAAGATTGTCAACGACATAGTGAGACGCTACGACATTGACGGATTGCACATGGACGACTATTTCTATCCTTATCCTGCGCCGGGGGCAACAATACCCGATGACGCTCAGTACAGGATGTATTCCAACGGCATTGCCGACAGGGCCGACTGGCGAAGGTATAACGTCAACCTGTTTGTAAAGCAGCTTTACGACTCGATAAAAAGCGTAAAGCCGTGGGTAAAGTTCGGCGTGTCGCCCTTCGGCATATACAGGAACAAGCGCAGCTCGGCCATAGGAAGCAACACAAACGGGCTTCAGAATTACGACGACTTGTATGCCGACGTGCTGCTCTGGGTGAACAACGGCTGGGTGGACTACTGTGTGCCGCAGCTGTATTGGCAGATTGGGCACCAGGCCGCCGACTACAAGACACTCATAGAGTGGTGGAACCAGTATGCAGGCGGGCGTCCGCTTTATATCGGCGAGGATGTGGAGCGAACTGCCAAATATCCCGATGTCGACAATCCGCGCATAAACCAGATGCCGGCAAAGTATGACCTGCACAGCAAGATGCACAATGTGAGGGGCACGGTGCTGTGGTACGCCAAGGCCGTGGTAGACAATGTGGGCAATTACGGCACCATGCTGAGGAATGTTTACTGGAAGTATCCGGCCCTTCAACCGCAGATGCCGTTCATCGACAAGAAGTCGCCCAACAAGGTGAGAAAGCTCAAGCCCGTGTGGACGGCCGACGGATATATCTTGTTTTGGACAGCACCAAAAGGCAAGGATTGGGACGATGTGGCACACAAATATGTTGTCTACAGGTTTGCCCCGGGCGAGAAAGTGCGCACCGACGACCCGTCTAAGATAGTGGCCATCACCGAGTCTACATATTATAAGTTGCCTTATGATAACGGAAAGGTGAAGTACACCTATTTGGTTACTGCCTTGGACAGGATGCAGAACGAGAGCAAGGCACGCAAGAAGAAGATAAAGCTGTGAGCGGTATTCTGTCCGCCCGCCCGCACAGCATGTGGGTTTGCCGGCCTGTACATCTCGGTGTGCAGGCCGGCTTTCCTTGCATGGCATTGCCTGAGGCAGTGCTGCCGGTGCTCTAAGTTGGCTTCCTGCACGGCAGGCGGCAGCGGGCGAGTGGGCATAGGGGCCAGGGCGGGCCAATGGTGTTATGAAAATGTTGGCCTCAAAATATATCAGGAATTATTTTGAATATTGGCTGAATTACATTATCTTTGTACTTTAAAAGCAGAATCTTCACTAAGACATGGACCATATAAGAAACTTTTGTATCATTGCCCATATAGACCACGGCAAGTCGACACTTGCCGACAGAATGCTTGAATATACGAAAACAATCCAGGTGACAAGCGGGCAGATGCTCGACGACATGGACTTGGAGCGCGAGCGCGGCATCACGATAAAAAGCCATGCCATACAGATGGAGTATGAGTATAAGGGAGAGAAGTATGTGCTTAACCTTATTGACACTCCGGGCCACGTGGATTTTTCTTACGAGGTGTCCAGGAGCATTGCTGCCTGCGAGGGGGCGCTGCTCGTGGTCGACGCCACGCAAGGCGTGCAGGCCCAGACCATTTCCAACCTGTACATGGCCATTGACCACAACTTGGAAATCATACCTGTTATCAACAAGATAGACATGCCGAGCGCAATGCCCGATGAGGTGGAAGACGAGATTGTCGACCTGATTGGTTGCGAGCGGTCGGACATAATACGTGCCAGTGGAAAGACAGGTGAGGGAGTGCCCCAGATACTCGATGCCGTGGTTGAGCGCATACCATGCCCTAAGGGAGACGCCGACGCTCCGCTGCAGGCTTTGATTTTTGATTCTGTGTTCAACTCGTTCAGGGGCATCATCGCTTATTTCAAGATTGAGAACGGCACATTGCGCCAAGGCGACAAGGTGAAGTTCTTTAACACGGGAATGGAATATGACGCCGACGAGATAGGGGTGCTCAAGATGGATATGATACCGCGCAAGCAGCTTGGTACCGGCGACGTGGGATACATCATAAGCGGCATCAAGGACAGCAAGGAAGTTAAGGTGGGCGACACCATCACGCATATAGCAAGGCCGTGCGACAAGGCCATCGAGGGATTCCAGGAGGTCAAGCCCATGGTGTTTGCCGGTGTGTATCCCATCGACCCGTCCGAATATGAGAACCTCAGGGCGTCTTTGGAGAAGCTTCAGCTCAACGATGCTTCGCTCACGTTCTCGCCGGAGTCGTCGGTGGCGCTGGGCTTCGGCTTCAGGTGCGGTTTCCTCGGGCTGCTTCACATGGAGATAATACAAGAGCGACTCGACCGTGAGTTCAACATGGATGTCATTACAACCGTGCCCAACGTGTCGTACATGTGCTACGATAAGCAGGGTGGAGTGAAGGAAGTGCACAACCCGTCGGGCCTGCCCGACCAGACTATGATAGACCACATAGAGGAGCCTTACATACGTGCGTCGATAATAACAGCCGCCGACTATATCGGGCCGATAATGAAGCTGTGCCTCGACAAGCGAGGAGAGCTCATCGACCAGCAGTATGTCAGCGGCAACCGCGTCGAGTTGCACTTCATGTTGCCGCTCGGAGAGATTGTGATCGACTTCTACGACAAGCTCAAGAGCATTTCCAAGGGATATGCGTCTTTTGATTATCACATAGACTGCTTCCGCCCGTCAAAGCTGGCCAAGCTCGACATCCTTCTCAATGGCGAGCCTGTCGACGCGTTGTCGACGTTGACACACCAAGACAACGCTGTGGCCTTCGGACGTAGAATGTGTGAGAAATTGAAGGAGCTCATACCGCGCCAGCAGTTCGACATTGCCATCCAGGCTGCCATCGGGGCCAAGATTGTGGCTCGCGAGACTGTGAAGTGCGTGCGCAAGGACGTCACTGCCAAGTGTTATGGCGGCGATGTGAGCCGTAAGCGCAAGTTGCTCGAAAAGCAGAAGCGTGGCAAGAAGCGCATGAAGCAGATTGGTAATGTTGAGGTGCCGCAGAAGGCTTTCTTGGCAGTGCTCAAACTTGATTGAAACTAAACGGAAAGGAGATAAATATGGTGAATATTGGAATGACGTCACGTGACGTGGCGCGCGAGCTCGCGCGGCGTTACAGTACGATGACCCATGAGGAGCTTGACCTCTTGGAGGGCATCTTGGTGCCGATGAAATTTCCCAAGGGTGAAAAAGTCATCAGCGAGGGGGAGGTCTGCACCCACATGTATTGGGTGGTCAAGGGCCTTGTGCGCCAATATTACTATAAGAACAATAAGGAGCTGACCGAGCACATGGCTGTCGAGAACAATATAGTAATGTGCATCGAAAGCCTTTTTAAGGAGAAGCCGACTCACCTTAATATAATGACACTTGAGCCGACCGTGATATATGCCATCCCGCGCCAGCAATTGGAACGGGTGGCTATGAAGAGCCTCAACATACAGATTCTGTACAGGAAGATTCTTGAGGAATCATTGATACAGAGCCAAATTCATGCTGACATGCTTCGCTTTGAGTCGGCCCAGAGCCGCTATGCCAAATTGGTGAAGTTGCAGCCACAGCTTGTACTGAGGGCTCCGCTTGTGTATATTGCAAGTTATCTACAGATGACTCCGGAGACACTTAGCCGTGTAAGGACGTCGGCTTTGATGAATGGTGCCGATTGATATTTGCCGCGTTTCGTCTTGATGGCGATTCAGCATACTGTTGTATTCAAGCATGGCCGTGCGCCAGAGGCTTATGCCTTGGCGTACGGCCATGCCTTTTTCTGCTCATTGTTGGTTGGTGGTTCAGTCCATGTGGAACAGTTCTTTGAGCGGTATTGAAACAGGCGAGTTGTCTGGGTTTACTTCCATTATGTCGGCCATCATGTCCCACCACTTCTGTGTTATCGGGTCGACATTTGTCGTGTCTTGGCTGTTTGTGTCTTTATCGCATTTCTGGACGGCAAACAGCAGGTTGGTTTCTTTGTCCCAGAATATGCTGTAGTCACTGACTCCTTGGTCTTTTATCATTTGTTTCAGCTCCGGCCATATGGCAGCGTGGCGTTTGGCATACTCTTCTTCGCAGCCTTTTTTAAGGATCATTTTGAATGCAAATCGTTTCATTTTGTTATTGGTTTTAGTTCGACATTAATATTGTTTGTTTGATAAGAAGTATCCGATTCTGTAGATGTTGAGGAGCTTGAGGCATGGGTGGCTGCCTGTCAGGATATTTCGTTCAGCCTTGCCGAAGGCCCAGTGCCATGTCCTTACGCTGTAATAAAGCGGTGGCATGCGCCTCAGTGTATTGGCAAGGGTAAGCAAATGCGAGTAGCCTTTTAGCTCGTCGCTGAACGTTGATAGTATCCGGGCGTCAAGTTCTATCTTGTTTATGTAGTCGGGGTTGCTCTCGAAGTCGTTCATCACAACAGGGTTGTCGATGTGCAGCACTTTTATGTTTTTTTGCCTGAGCACCTTTCCGAAGTAGACATCTTCATACCTTTTCATCTTTTCTTCAAATTTTATTGAAAGGAAAAGGTCGCGTTGTATCATGAAGTTGGTGGAGCGGAAAGATTTGTATGGATTTCTGTTCCTCTGTTCTGCTGTGTGTGACGAAGCCTCGCGGCTTTCGTACAGGTAACGAAGGTTGAGTCTGTTGGCTTCCATGCTGCCTCCTATGTTAAGCCCGCCATTGACAACGCAACCCTGTATGCGCTTGTCGACATATTTCTTAATGAAATCTTGGTCTGGGATATCCATGTCGCAGTCGAGAAATATGAGCCATTCGTACTGGCTGAGTTCTGCCAGCCTGTTCCTCGTTGCAGCGCTGCCCTCATTGCGTTCTTTCCTTATGAACCGGCAATTGGCCATCGAGTTTATGACGGAATTGCGTTCAACGGCGCCAAGGTCGGGCGAACCGTCGTCTGCTACAATTATTTCGTAGTTCAATGACGGTATGCTGTCGCAGAGCCTTTTTAGTGTAATTACTCTTTCAACGCATACTTGGTTGTATGCAGGCAGTAATATGGAAAGTCCTTCGTTCACGGGTATGTTGCTGTTACATTGTAATTTTCGTATCACAAAAGTAATCAAAAAAAATTAATGCAGGAACTTTCATGGGTTTTATTTGTGTATGTTATGATAAAGTATTAATTTTGCCACACATTTTAATATATAGTTATTTATGAAAAAGAATGTATTAATCAAGACACTGGTCATTGCATTGATGCTGGCCGGAAGTGCCACTGCGAACGCACAGATTGACTTGGGAAGCATTTTGGGAAGCTTGACCGGCAAGAGTTCAAGCAAGGAAAATACGTCCTCAACTACTAATCTTCTTTCTGGCTTGACGAACATTTTCTCAAGTGAAAAGCAGGCCAGCAAGAACAATCTGGTCGGTACTTGGGAATATTCCGAGCCGGCTATAGTCTTCGAGTCTGACAATCTGTTGGCCAAGGCTGGTGCCAGCATAGCATCAAGCAAGATTGAAGACAAGCTGCAGGAGCAACTTTCAAAATTCGGTTTCGAGTCGGGAGCTTTCAGCATTACCTTCAATGAGGACGGAACTTTTGAGGAAACGTTTAACGGCAAGAACATTCCTGGAAAGTGGGAAGTAAAAGACTCTAAGCTCTATCTTACGTTCGGAATGAAGGCTTTGCCCATCAACACACAGTTGAGTGGCAACAAACTGATGTTTGTAACAGACGCCACAAAGCTCCTCGACCTGGTTAAGACAATTGGGAGCAAGTCGACCAATTCAAGCTTCCAGACCGTTACATCGTTGATGAAGAGCATAAATGGCATGCAGGCTGGCCTTACCCTTGTTAAAAAATAATAAAAGGCAGGGCTGCTGCGGCCTTTTCTGTTGATAAAGTATTACCTTTGCACCCGTCATTACGGGTTAATGGCATAAAATTCAAACCTAATTAAACATTAAAATTAAATGGCAACAAAAATCAGATTGCAGCGCGGCGGTCGCAAAGGCTATGCTTTCTATAGCATCGTAATCGCTGACGTTAGAGCACCACGTGATGGTAAATTTACTGAGAAAATTGGTACTTACAACCCTAATACCAATCCGGCCACAGTAGATTTGAATTTCGACCGTGCACTCTATTGGGTGGAAGTTGGTGCACAGCCAACCGACACCGTGCGTAATATCCTCAGCCGTGAGGGTGTTTACCTTATGAAGCATCTGCGCGGAGGCGTTAAGAAGGGTGCCTTCGACGAGGCTACAGCACAGAAAAGGTTCGACGCTTGGAAGGCTGATAAGCAGAAGGGCTTGGACACAATCCGTGAGAAGGAAGAAAAGGCAAAGAAGGATGCCAAGGTGAAAGAGCTCGAAGCCGAGAAGAAGGTCAATGAGACTATAGCAAAGAAGGTGGCTGAAAAGAAAGCCGCTGTTGCTGCTGCCCAGGCTGAGGCCGAGGCACAGAAGGCCGCAGAAGAGGCTGCTGCTGCAACAGCTGAGGAGCAGGCACCTGCTGAGGCATAACTCATATGATTAATGATTACTAAGCACCGCGAGGCCGGAATCTCATTATGGGGTTCCGGCCTCGTGCGTATAGTAGTGTTCATATTCTTTAGCCACCTTTACATAGTCATGGTGTTTCTTCACATATTCAATGCTTTGGGCTTTCAGCTTGCCTATCCGTTCGGGGTGGCATACCAATTGCTCTAACTCATGGCAGACGCTTTCGTAGTTTGGTTGTACGTTGATTATCGGTCGCAAATCCGTTTCGTTTATAATGGAGTAGCTTTCTTCTTCGCCTCCTCCGATGCAGATAATGCCTTTCGACATGGCCAGCAGAGAGTTCATCGACGGGGTATAGCTGTATAATTGGTCCAATATGGCGTCGCTGCCGTTCATTAGCTTTTCGTATTCGGAGAAGGGCAGTGATTCTGCTTTTATCAGTTCCATTTTGTCCGGGTGCCTTTTTTGAATGTCCAAGGCAGCTTTCAGCATGATGTCTGTACCCTTATACTCACTCCGGCTTTTGTTTATCCCGATGAAAACCTTAAGTTTCCTGCCTGCCGTGTCGCCACGGTCATTGTCGGCCTGGCATTCGCCTGCCTTGATGGGGAAAGGGATGTATACCGTTTTGCGTGGCATTGCCGATGAATAGCAAACCCAATACTCATACAATCCGGCTATGATGCCGTCGCAATCGTTGGCTATAAACCTGTTCAGTCGTTCCTTTGCAGTGCCTATCCAGTCGTTCTGCTCCTTGATGGCATCTCTGTTTGTGCGCCTGACATTGCCTATGTTAAAGTCGCTGTATTTCAGTGGCATGTCGTTGATGCATGTGTTCACCCAATACCAGTCCATTCCGAATGCGCACAAAAACACTTTTTTGTTGTGTTTGCGCAAGTATTTGTATATTGGGAATATCCTTTCGGCCTTCAGTTCAACGAACATAGGGTTTATCAGCTGCACCACGTCATACCCCCTCAGTTTAGGCAGCAGAGAGTATATCTTGAGCAACAGGGCCATCCCGCCAATCTTACCTTTGCGTCTCACCAACGATATGTCGCGAGGGTAATCCTTCCAGAAGTCACCGTTGGAGGCAACGGTTACCTGGTGCCCGAGCGCCCTGAGCCCTTCTGCCAGCGTAGCGTGCACGTTGCTGTATTCGCCTAACAACAGTATCTTCATCTTGCTTATTTTACCAAGGTCAGTGTATGCCGCAAGATGTAGAGGCCAGTCTTAGAGTTTGCAAGTTTCCTGAACCATATATACTTCTGCGAATAGTCCCTGTCGGGCAGGGGGTAGAGCCCCACCTTCTGCAGTCGCATCAACCGCGTTTCGAGTTGGCTTTGCGATTTTGTCATTTTGATGATGTTGTATATATAGTCCATTGTCAGCTGTGCCACCCGCCTTTGCAGCGCCGTGCTTTCTGCCATTGGCAGTGTTGTCGATATGTCGTGCAGATGCTTGATTATCTGTTCAAAGTCATTCAATCGTTTCAGGATGTGCTTCTTGTCTTTCTTTGTTGTTATCGAGCCTGTCCTTTTTCTGTAGAAGTAAGCCTTATAGTCTGTGTCGTAAACTTTCTCTGCGCGCAACAGCAACTGCGGGGTAAACTCCTCGTCTTCGTGCAGAATGCCCGGCGAGAATTTCAGTCCCATCAGTATATCCTTCCTGAATAGGTAGCCCCAGGCCGACGCATGGATGTTGTTGTTGTTCATAAACACAGTTCCGTCCACCGCATCGAGGTTTTTTATCTTGGGTTTGGCACAGTCTGTGTCGGTATAGTCGAACAGCACCATGTCGGGGTCTTTAAACCTCGCCAAGTCAAGGCACTGTTCATAAATGTTGGAAACAATCTTGTCATCGCCGTCGATGAATTGTATGTATTTGCCTGTTGCAATGTCCAGGCCTATGTTCCTTGCTGCACTGAGCCCTCTGTTTGGTTGTCTCAGATATATTATGTCATCACAATAAGCCATTAGCTCAGGCATGGGACACTGCTGCGAACCGTCGTCAACTATGATGATTTCTTTCTCAGAGCGGCTCAGCGACAGGGCCAATACACTGTCTATGCACTCGCGCACCATGTCCATTGGTAAGTTATAACATGTGATTATAAAGCTTATCAATGGTGTTTTTTTATCTGTTTGTGTTGATGGTTGGCTTTGCATATATTGGTCGTTTCGTTATTGAATACGAATGCAAAATTACAATAATATTTTATATTTCCAATGGTTTGGTGCAACCATTTGAATGATAAACTTTCAGCTGGGCGTCTGCAAAACGTTGCAGGTGGCAGTCAAACCGCCCACAATCAAATGATTTTAGCGGAAGTAGACCTGTGATGCTTAAATGCTTTTGTATATCGCCGGTCAAGCATTTTCCGCCCGGTTTTTATGTGCTTCGTTTCCTCCATGGCTGCAAAGGGCGTCGGCCATGTCGTGGTGTCTTCATGCCGTGGTGTCTTTTTCAGTCTCTCGGCCACCCCTTGGCGTATCACCGCAGCCTTATTTACGGTTTCTCCCCAGGATAGCGCGCAAAGAGAAATACAGCCATTCCTGCACCCTGAAAAGGCCCCATGTGGGCGCGTGGCGGTAGCCGAACTTCCTTTTGAGCGCATCCGGCAACCTGTCGGTGTCTGTGGTTCGCCATGCCCTCTCAAGCTCCCCCAAGCCGTACGAGCGTTCATTGCAGTCCAACTCGTTGGCGTGGCAGTGGTAGAACATATACGTGTCGATGAGTATCAGCCAGCGTTGCTGTTCATATTCTGCCATGATGTTTTCTGAGACTCCCATCAGCTCAAGTTGCCTTTTCATGCTTTCGGCGGCTTTCAGGTAGTCAAACCGCTTCACGCTGACTGCGTGGGTTGCCGATGCCGGGTGCTGGCGGTAGTGGTAGATGCCGCGGCAACGCCTCACCTCATGTGACGCCAGGTAG
Source organism: Marseilla massiliensis (assembly GCF_016899955.1). Lineage (GTDB taxonomy): Bacteria > Bacteroidota > Bacteroidia > Bacteroidales > Bacteroidaceae > Prevotella > Prevotella intestinigallinarum. The sequence goes on from NZ_JACJJL010000003.1 coordinate 51,762, forward strand.
TGAATCCTTGTGGTATTGTCGTCGCTGTACAGCCTGCATGTCTCGTCGTACGGCCATTTCCTGTGTATTGATGCCCTTACCATGTACAGCCCGTGAATTGCCCACGACAGGCTCATCCTGAACGCCTCGGGGCCCGTCAGGGCTTTGAAGTCGGGCATGGCGTAGGCCTCCTGCCTTCCGTCGTATTCCATCATGACGTCGAACAGCACCGCGTCTGTGGCCTCGTTGTTTTTGAACACGCTTACTGCCTGTTGTATGGCGTCGTCTGAAAACCAGTCGTCAGCATCGAGCATGCATACGTAGTCGCCTGTCGATTGCGCCAGGCCAACGTTGCGTGCGTGGGCCTGCCCTTTGTTTTCGTCAAGCGAAAAGACCCTTATGCGTGCGTCGCGCTTTGCGTATGTGCGTAATATCGACAGCGACGAGTCTGTCGAGCAGTCGTCTATGCATATCACTTCTATGTCATGGTACGTCTGCGCCAAGAGTGAGTCCAGGCATGTCTGCAAGTATTTTTCGGCATTGTATACGGCCACGAGAATAGACACCTTATCCATTGTGCAGCAGCTTGGATTTTAGTTTGTTCCAAAGCGAAGTCTTTTTGTATATGATGTATGCCGAGGCTGCACCGCTTGCAATGGTTATTATTGCGCCGAGCGCAATATATAGCCATTCGCATGAGATGTGTGTGACGGCATATGCCGAGAAGCCCAGCGGCAGTTGGAGCAATGCGTAGCGGTAGACCTGCGACGACACGCAGTATTTGTATCTCACGTGGGCGTAGGCCAGAATCATCGCAAGGTCAAGTATGTACGACAGCGTCAGGGCAATTCCAGTGCCTATCAATCCCCATTGGTTATAGCCGAACACTATCAGCAGCACCAGCATGGCGTCGTATGCCGTTTCGAGTATGAAATATGCCACTGAGTCGCCGTGTGCCAGTGTGACATAGGCTATGGGGAGCGACATTGCCTTGAAGTACATTGACAGGGCGGCCACCTGAGCCATCGACACCACTGGCGCGAAACTGTGGCTGTAGAGCAGCGGCATGAGTATGGGCAATGCCAGTATCAGCAGTGCCAGCATGGGCGATATGATGAGCAGCGACACTTCAATCTGCCGGTTGACCATCAGGTTGGTGGCCGCCACGTCGTCGTTTACCGACGACACCCGTGGAAAGTAGTCGGTCTCCATGGCCGAGAACACCATGCCGGCATAGGTCACCGTGAGCACATACCCGGCATTGTAGAGCCCCACGATGTCGAGGCCCGCCTTGACGTTGAGGAATGAGCGTATCACCATCTCGGCCCCGCTGCCCATTATTCCGGTCAGCACAAAGGCTATGCCGAGCCTCACCATGGGCATGCCCTCGCCTATGAGGCTGCGGCAACCGTTCAGTTTCAGCGGGTAGAAACGGTAGGAATACATGATGGTGAAAGCCATGTCGGCCATGGCTACCAGCAATATGACGGGGACGATGCCGCTTTGTCCGAAGAAGTAGTATACCGGTACGGAAATCACCAGGGCTGCAAACACCGAGTAAATCTGTATCGTGGCCAGCGCGCGCAGTTTGCGCGCCCCTTTCAGTATGGCCGTCTCGCCGCCGGTGATGGCAAGCATGCCAACGACGGGCGACAGCAGTATGAAATGCAGCGTGTGGTCGCCCCACGAGAATGTGTAGTCGCTGAGCATGGGGCCGAGCAGCGCGCAAAGCGCCATGCCGAACAAGGCGGTGATGAGGCTCCACGTCCTGATTATCTTGATGAAGTGCAATATGCGGCTCTCGTCGCCACGGTCAAAAATCTCTGCAATGTGTTTCACCGCGCTGAACGACAGGCCCAGGCTCGTGGCTTGCGACATAAACGTTATCGCCGAATTGAAAAGTGACACAAGGCCCATGCCCGACGGGCCAAGCAACAGGGCTACGAGTTTGTTGCGTACAAGCCCTATGATGATGTTCAGGCCTTGCACACCGCCGAAAATGCCAGTGTATTTTAGCACGTGGCTGTAGCTGGTTTTCGATTCTGCGTCGTCCATCTGGTTATTCAACGTATTTCTTTTCCGTTTATTATGCTGTTGCCTGATTTTGTGTGTTGTGCTATCTGTTCATGCGCAGCCTTGGGGCGTGGGCGCGTTGCCGGCGGCAGTCGGTGTTTGGCGTGCATCTGTAGATGTCTCGCCATGGCCGGCTTGCCTTGCTTCTTGCAATGTTGTGCCACTGCATCGCCTTTTTGCCGGCTGCCAGCAAGGCCGGTAGGCGGTGGCCTATTGTTGTTTTGTTTGTGCCGAATGCCCTGTTGTGACCGGGTTTACGCGGCTTTGCCGGTGGTGGCCGGTGGGCTTGCCTCCAAAATGCAGGGTGGTTGCCTGGGGGCAGTCCGCTCCCACTTCATTTGCCGTGGCCATGCTGCAGGCCCTGTTTGCCGGCATGTATGGTTGCGCTCATGCGTAAGCCCCGCCAACCGGGGAACCTTTGACGGTGGTCTCCGGTTGGTGGGGCTGTTCCTGTCCCGGCGCTTGCCGGACATGCTCATCGGTGTCGGCGTTTGCCTCAGCCCGGGCCTTGGCTTTTGCCTGTGGCCATTGTGGCGGTTGTGGTGCAGCCTTGCCCGCGGGCCGGCGTCATCGGGCCTGCACGCTGCCCTGTGCCGGTGGCGTCACGGCGTCGCCTTCCTCATAGCTCATGTCTATGGTCTGGAACTTGAAGTCGCCCTCGTCTATGTATCTCACGTCGTACATGCCGGGGCTTTCTTCTACGTACAGCTTTTTCAGCTTCAGGTATTTTTTCTCGGCTTCCTTTCTTGAGCGGGCATACATCACAAGGCAAGTGCGGTTCTTAAGGTGCAGCTTGTCCGACAGATAGTTACGCAGTTGGTACGAGTAGTTTTCGCGTCCGAGCAAGAATTTCGATTTGGTGTCAATCCACGCGCTGTCCACCTTCTGTACGTTGGTCATGTAGATTGTAGAGTCGGTGAACGAAGCAGAAAAGCCAAAGATGTAAATGCTGGGCACAGCCTTGCCTTTGGCACTCAACTCTCCGGCTGCGAGCACCATGGTGAACAGCAGCGCGGCAAAAGAGCATTTGAAAAGTCTCATTTTTGTATTGTTATTGTCCTAAATATGCTTTGAGTATTTTGTTCTTCGTGCTGTTGCGCAGTCTTCTTATCGCTTTCTCCTTTATCTGCCTTACACGCTCGCGCGTCAGCCCGTATTTGGTGCCTATCTCGTCGAGCGTCATCTCGGGTTGGTTGATGCCGAAAAACGCCTCTATGACATTGCGCTCGCGCTCGTTGAGGGCCTGGAGGGCGGTGTTGATTTCTGCGCGGAGCGACTCGAGCACCAGCGACTTGTCGGCCATTGGCGAGTCGTCGTTGACCAGCACGTCAAGCAGCCCGTTGTCTTCGCCGTCGGCAAACGGGGCGTCGACAGACACGTGCCTGCTGTTTATCTTGAGCACATCGTCTATCTTGTCTTCCGGCAAGTCTACCTTCTCGGATATCTCTTCTATCGACGGTTTGCGCTCGTATTCTTGCTCAAACTTGTTGAGCACTTTGTTTATCTTGTTGACCGAGCCCACTTGGTTGAGCGGCAGCCTCACTATGCGGCTCTGCTCGGCTATGGCTTGCAGTATGCTTTGCCTTATCCACCACACTGCATAGGATATGAATTTGAAACCGCGGGTCTCGTCAAATTTCTCGGCAGCCTTTATCAGGCCCACGTTGCCTTCGTTGATGAGGTCGGGTAGGCTCAGGCCTTGGTTTTGGTATTGCTTGGCCACTGACACAACGAACCTCAGGTTTGCTTTTGTAAGCTTTTCGAGGGCTTTGCGGTCGCCTTTCTTGATTCTTTGCGCCAATTCCACTTCCTCTTCAACAGACACAAGCTCCTCCTTGCCTATCTCTTGCAGGTATTTGTCAAGTGACTGGCTTTCACGGTTGGTTATTGATTTGTTGATTTTAAGTTGCCTCATTGGAGAATAGGGTTTTAGTGTTTGCAAAGATTGTGCATGCCGTGGCAGTGAGGGCATGTTTGCCTGTTTGTCAGGCGCAACCTATTTTCTGCAAAGATAATGATAAATTTCCACAATGCAAAATCTTTTTGCGAAAACTTTACTGCATTTTTGAAATGCATTGCCGGTTTTGTTACATCGTTGTGTTCGGCTGAATGCTGTTTGCTGCAGTGTTGCTTGCGGCAGCCGCTTTCCGTCCGGTTTTGTTACATGCCCGGAGTCGCGTTGGCACGGCTGCCGTTTCGTGGCTCAATATGGGCTGTTTGGCATGCCGGTTCGGCCTGTTTTGGCGGCCGGCATGGGCCGTTTTGCGTTGTGCTGCCGGTTTTGTGGCGTTATTGCCTGTGCTTCAGCGTGTTGTGCTTGCAGCCTCAGGCCGTGCTCTCGTTGCGAAAAATGTTTAGCCCCAGGCCGTGCCTTGCCGTGAGCCTGCGTAGGCTGGCCGGCCTCAGGGTGGCTTGCGGCTCGTGTAGCCCGCTGGCCGACGGCGGTCGGGGCTGGCATGCAAAAGGCGCCCGCGGGTTGTTCCGCGGGCGCCTCGTGGTTGTTGTGCCATTGCCGTCGTATGGCTGCCTGTCAGTTGTCTTGCAGCGGAACGGCAAAGTAAGCCTTCTTGCCTGTCGGGTAGATGCCCTGTATGTAGAGCACAGGCTCCTTGCTTGTCGAGGCGTCTCTTACGGCCTTCTGCAAGTCTTCTATCGTGTTGATGCTCTGGTCGTTCACCTTCTGGATGATGAACCCGCGGTTGATGCCGGCATCTTTCAGCTTGCCGTTGTTCACCTTCAGCACTTCAAGTCCGTAGCTTATGTCGAGCTGCCTCTTCTGGTCGTCGGTCACCTCGCGGAAGTTGGCACCCAGCACGTCGAGGTCGGCATGCTTTACCACCTTCACGGTGCCCTGCTCGTTCTTGAGCGTCACGGTCTCTGTGTGCTTCTTCTTCTCATGCAGGTAAGTGATTGATATCTTGTCGCCGGGACGCTTCCTTGCTATGATTTCCTGGAGCTCGGCCATCCTTGTCACCTTTTCGCCATCCACGGCAACGATTACGTCGCCTTCTTTTATTCCGGCGTCAGAAGCGGCGCCGTCCTCAAGCACCTTTGCAACGTAGATGCCTTCCATAGTGCCCAGGTCAATGTCCTTGCCTTGGTCTTTCTGGCTGTCAACATAGTCTTTTACGTTGCTTCCCTGTATGCCTACCCATGCACGCTGCACAGTGCCATACTTCTTGAGGTCGTCTACCACCTTGTTCATTATGGTTGTCGGTATGGCAAATCCGTAGCCGCTGTAAGAGCCCGTCTGCGAGTAGAGCATGGCGTTGATGCCCACAAGTTCGCCGCGGGTGTTGACAAGGGCTCCGCCGGAATTGCCCGCATTGATGGCGGCGTCGGTCTGTATGAACGACTCAACGCTGTTGGCCCCGAGCCTGCGCGCCTTTGCACTTACTATGCCGGCGGTGACCGTATTGTTGAGTCCGAGGGGGTTGCCCACTGCCAGCACCCACTCGCCAACCTTGATGTCGTCGCTGTTGGCTATCACGATGGCAGGCAGGTTCTTGCCGTCAATCTTGATGAGGGCCAGGTCGGTGGTCTTGTCGGCGCCAATTATCCTTGCCGAATACTCCTTGTTGTCGTTCAGTGTGACGGTCAGCTCGTCGGCACCGTCAACCACGTGGTTGTTTGTTACGATGTAGCCGTCGGCCGAGATTATCACGCCCGAGCCTGTGGCAGTCTTCCTCGGGGTTTGCACCTGGCGCTTTTGCGAGCCGCCGTTGCCGCGTCCGAAGAAGCCGCCGAACGGGTCGAAGAAGAAATCGCTGAACGGGTCGCTCTGTACGTCGATGGTCTTCACCTTGCTGTTTTGCACGTATTTTATATGCACGACAGAGGGGAGGGCCTTTTCGGCAGCGTAGGTTAAGTCAACGGGTTGCCCTGCCGGCGTGGCGGCACCTGCCTTGTTGAAGGCTGCGACCGAGAATACAATCGCCACCAGGCATACGGCCGGCAGCAGATAATTGATGATCTTTTTCATTCTCTTATTGTTTTATATTCATTAATACTGTTCGTTTTGATGTCTGCAAATATAGACGCAAATTTTTGAAATCTGTCATTTTGTCCTATTCTTTTGTCTGATTTTAACAGTTGAAACAAACGACTTAACTACAGTTTGCGGTTGGTATTTGAAGACTAAAAAAACGTAAACATAATATGGTTTAAAATGTCTTTAAGTTCCTGACAGGCTATGCCGCAGCAAGGCTTCGGGCCCGGCGTCGGCGATGACCCGTGGCGTTGCAACATGTGGCGGCGGCTTGGCCGTGGCGCCCGGCATGCCTTAGCGCAGTGTAAATATATTTTCTTGCAAACGTTTACACAACAAAAAAGCCCGTGGGGCGTTTCGCCGTGTCACTAATTTATATACCTTTGCAGTGTGAAAAGCAGCAGCGTGGGGTATACAGCGGGTTTGTTGCAGCCTCCGTTGCCCTTGTTTCCGTCTGTTTAATAATATGAACCTAAGCAAGACATAAAATGGAAAGAACGTGGAGATGGTTTGGCAAGAACGACAAGATAACACTTGCCATGCTAAAGGAAATTGGTGTGCAGGGCATTGTGACCGCATTGCACGACGTGCCCAACGGCGAGGTGTGGTCGCGCGAAAAGATAAGCGACTTGCGCAAGTACATCGAGAGTTACGGCATGCGTTGGTCGGTGGTTGAGAGTCTGCCTGTGTGCGAAAGCATAAAGTATGCGGGCCACGACCGCGACCACCTCATAGCCAACTACAAGGAGAGCCTCAAGAATCTTGCTCTTGAGGGCATACATACCGTTTGCTACAACTTCATGCCGGTGCTTGACTGGGCCCGCACCGACCTGGAGCACCCCAACCCAAACGGCACAACCAACCTTTATTTCTCGCATGCTCAGTTTGCTTATTTCGACATTTGCATACTGAAGCGCGAAGGAGCAGCTGCCGACTGGCCTGCAGATGTGTTGGAGGAAGTGGAGAAACTGAAGAAAACCATGACTCCCGACGACGACCACAAGCTGGTGGAAAATATCATCGTGAAGACGCAGGGGTTTGTCAGCGGCAACATCCGCGAGGACGATGAGCACCCGGTGGAGCTCTTCCGCCAGCTGCTCGACCTGTACAAGGGCATCACCAAAGACCAGTTGCGCGAGAACATGCGCTATTTCCTCGAGGCGATAATGCCCGTATGCGATGAGTACGACATGCGCATGTGCGTGCATCCCGACGACCCGCCATTCCCCATCCTGGGCCTGCCGCGCATAGTGACGTGCGACGAAGACATCAGGTGGTTCCTCAATGCCGTCGACAACCCGCACAACGGCCTCACGTTCTGCGCCGGGTCGCTGTCGGCCGGGGCCCACAACGACGTGGTCGACTTGGCCCGAAAGTATGCCGGACGCACATGGTTTGTCCATCTGCGCTCTTGCCACGTGTTCCCGAACGGCGACTTTACCGAGGCGTCGCACCTGGGCGGGCGCGCCGACATCATAGAGCTGGCCCGCATATTCGAGAAGACCAACCCCGAACTGCCCATGCGCGTTGACCATGGAATGACCATGCTCGGCGACGAGAGCAGGGGCTACAATGCCGGTTACAGCTTCCTCGGGCGTATGTTTGCCATGGGGCAGGTGCAGGGAATACTTGCCACCGTCGACCGAGAGCTCGGCATAGAGTACAAGCAGCCGGGCTTTTACGAGTGATGGCGCCTTCATCTTAATATATAACAAAGGTTTACTGCCGGCATAGGCCGGCCGAAATAAGATATCAGGAAATGAAAAACTTGTTTGACATAAAGGATTACGTGGTAGTAATCACCGGCGGTACGGGTGTGCTTGGGCGCGCCATCGCCAAGTATTTGGCGCTCAACGGGGCCAAGGTTGTGATATTGGGCCGCAAGGAAGAAGTGGGCCGCGAGATAGTGGCCGACATCGAGAAAGAGGGCGGCTGCTGTGAGTTTATGAAGACCGACGTGATGTCGTTGCCGACCGTGCAGGGCAATTGCGACGAGATAATGGCAAAGTATGGGCGCATAGACACGCTGCTCAATGCTGCCGGGGGCAACATGAAGGGGGCTACCATCGGCCCCGACCAGAACTTCTTCGACCTCGAGCCAACACAGTTCCAGACGGTGCTCGAGCTCAACCTCACCGGTACGGTTATACCCACACAGGTGTTTCTGAAGCCGATGGTGGCCCAGGGCAAAGGCTCGATTATCAATTTCTCGTCGATGGCTGCCTTCCGCCCGATGACACGCGTGTGCGGCTATGCCGCCGCAAAGGCCGGTATTAGCAACTTCACGGCCTTCATGGCCACAGAGTGTGCCAAGAAGTTTGGCGAGGGCATACGCGTCAATGCCATTGCCCCGGGCTTCTTCATCACCGAGCAAAACCGCTCGCTTCTGACCAATCCTGACGGCTCTTACACCCAGCGAGGCCAGGACGTGATACGCCAGACGCCATTCGGGCGTATGGGTGAGCCCGAGGAGCTGTGCGGCACCATACACTACCTGATGAGCGATGCGGCAAAGTTTGTCACAGGTACGGTGGCCGTTGTCGACGGAGGCTTCAATGCCTTTGCCATGTAAGACTGCGGATAAGCAATTTGATGAATGATAGTAGAGGCGGACTCCGGCGCATGGCGCCGGTGCTCCGCCTTTTCTGGCTGGCAGGCAGCTATGGCTTAATGGGCTTCGGCCATGTGGCGCTCGGTGAGATTCATGCCCGTGGGCTACGGGTTTGGCCTGTGAAAATAGTTTACTCTTTGCCATGTGGCCACGTTGCTTGCCATCAGTTGGCTGCTATGACGGCAGGCGGCTGGATGGCTGTGGGGGCCTGTTGCCTGCCACTTGGTGTGCGTGGGCAATGTGTCTTTATTGTTGTCGTTGCATGCCGGTGCCATCGTCGGCAGCCGGCGGCCGCGACCTTTCCTGCAGGTTCACCCCGTGGGTGGGGGTGTTGCATGGTTGGCGGCGCTGCGGTCGGCTGGCCTGGTTGCGCGCAATGTCACAATCGGCCTGTTGGATTTGCTGTTGGGCTAACCCGCTGGGTGCCAAGCGGTTGGTGCATGGATGCTGCGTCGGTCGAAGAAATGGCCCATTTGGGGTTCTGATATGGGCCGTTTTGCATTGCCAAACGGCCCGTGTCGTGGTGCCGAACGGGCCGTTCTGCCCATGCACACTTAGGAGGCAGCTGTCTTGTGGCGCGCCATGCGTCATCGGCCGGTGGCGCCCTGTGGGGCGAGCGCTGCTTTTTGCGTCATCATCGGGCGTTTCGCCATGTCCCGTGAGGCATGCCTTGTGTTCTGGTGCAACCATGTTTGTGCTTCGACGGCTCCCGATGCTTCGTTTTGTTTGCCCTGTTGCTTACAACGTCGGAATGTTTATCCCGGATGTCGGCGGCCGGTTGCGATTGGCATGGTGTGTGCTGTTGCGCGGCATCCTCGGCAAGGGGGTATGGCCGCCGTGGCGGTGCGTGCCCGCCAACGTAAACCTTTACGTTATAAATATTATCCCAATTATTTGCATGAATGCCAAAAACGCCGTATCTTTGCAATACGCAACAAGAACAAAATTATAATACATTATTATGAAACCATTAAACAAACATTTTGCGCCCAAGAGCGTTATGCCCGAAAAGGTAATCCAATTTGGTGAGGGCAATTTCCTCCGTGCTTTTGTTGACTGGATTATCTGGAACATGGATCAGAAGACCGACTTCAATGGTTCTGTGGTTATTGTTCAGCCGCTGGAGCATGGAATGGTCGACTGGCTCAACGGCCAGGACTGCCTGTACCATGTCAACCTGCAGGGCCGCGAGAATGGACAGCCTGTCAATACGCTCGAGCGTATCGACGTGGTTAGCCGTGCGCTTAATCCATACACACAGAATCAGGCATTCATGGCATTGGCCGACCAGCCTGAGATGCGTTTCGTAATCTCTAACACAACCGAGGCCGGAATTGCTTTCGACCCGTCGTGCAAGCTCGACGACGCGCCGGCAGCATCTTATCCCGGAAAGCTCGTGCAGCTGCTCTATCGCCGCTGGCAGACTTTCAACGGCGACCCGACCAAGGGACTCATCATATTCCCCTGCGAATTGATTTTCCTCAACGGCCATGTGCTCAAGGATTGCATCAACAAATATATCGAGCTGTGGAAGCTGCCGAAGGAGTTCAAGGAGTGGTTCGACAACAGTTGCGGCGTTTACGCCACACTCGTAGACAGGATTGTGCCCGGATTCCCGCGCAAGGAGATTGCCGAGATTCAGGAGAAGATAAGCTATCGCGACAACCTTGTGGTTCAGGCCGAGAACTTCCACCTGTGGGTTATCGAGGCTCCGAAGGAGGTTGCCAACGAGTTCCCTGCCGACAAGGCCGGGTTGCACGTGCTCTTCGTTCCGTCGGAGGAGCCTTACCACAAGCGCAAGGTGACATTGCTCAACGGCCCTCACACGGTGCTTTCGCCTGTGGCTTTCCTCAGCGGGGTCAACATCGTGCGCGATGCCTGCAACCACGAGGTCATCGGCAAGTATATACACAAGGTGCAGTTTGACGAGCTAATGCAGACTCTTGACCTGCCGATGGAGGAGCTTGAGAAGTTTGCAAAGGACGTATTGGAGCGTTTCGACAACCCGTATGTAGACCACCAGGTGACGAGCATCATGCTTAACTCGTTCCCCAAGTTCTGCGCCCGCGACCTGCCAGGTGTCAAGACATACCTCGAGCGCAAGGGTGAGCTGCCAAAGGGCCTCGTGTTCGGGCTTGCTGCAATCATCACTTACTATAAGGGAGGCAAGCGTGAGGACGGAACCGAGATTGTGCCCAACGACTCTCCGGAGATCATGGACTTGCTCAAGGAACTCTGGGCAACGGGAGACACGCAGAAGGTTACCGACGGTGTGCTCGGCGCTACGTTCATCTGGAACGAGGACCTCAACGAAATCAAGGGCCTCAACGGTCTTGTCAAGCAGTATCTTGACCTCATCCAGGAGAAGGGTATGCTTGAGGCCGTCAAGACAATACTGTAATTTCAGTGCATCAAGATAGGAATTATTTTTTATAGTTAATGTGGGCATTGGGAGCTGTGAGGGTTCTCAGTGCCCTTTTTCGCTGTTTTCAAGATATGGAAGATGTAAAGCAACTCCTGGCGGAATATGCCAGACGGTATGAGACCCCCGACTTCCTTCCGGCCGACCCGAGCTGTTTCATGCATAAGGTTGACGGCGACCTGAACAGGGAGACGCTGGCTTTCATAGCGTCGTGCCTTAGCTATGGCAGCAGGAAGCAGTTTTTCCCGAAAATCCAGTATGTGCTCGATTGTGCTCATGGCGAAGTGTACGACTGGGTGGTGTCTGGCAACTTTTCGGCAGACATACCCGACGATGACTCCAGATGCTATTACCGCTTGTATACATTCCACACGATGAACCGCTTTCTTCATGCCCTTAGGGACATGCTCTTGGAGCATGGGTCGATAGGCAGGTTTGTGGAGCGCAATGCCACCGACGGTTATTCGGCAGTGGTGGCTATATGCGGGTATTTTGCCTCAAAGGACATAGAGGTAATCATTCCAAAAGACACTAAGTCGGCTTGCAAGCGCGTGTGCATGTTCCTAAGGTGGATGGTGCGCGATGGCTCGCCTGTCGACTTGGGCCTGTGGGGGCATTTCATAGATAAGCGAACGCTTATAATGCCCATGGATACGCATGTGGTGCAGGAAGCGGTCAGGCTTGGGCTGCTCTCCAGCAAGGCGGCTTCGATGTCGGCGGCGAGGAAACTGACCTCGAAGATGGCCGAGATATTTCCCGACGACCCGCTCAAGGGCGACTTCGCCTTGTTTGGTTACGGTGTCAACCACTGACGCATGACGTGGCAGGCACAGGCCGCCCGGAGAATAGAAAAAGGGGATTGGAAGCCATTCCAATCCCCTTTGTTACTTCGCCTCTGGCTATGTTGTAGCCTGTGGCGGTTGTCAGTAGCTCCTTGCTATGATGACACGGCATTTCGCCGGCTTGCCGCTCACCATGTCGACGCCCGGAGTCTGCTCGTAAGCGAACGGGACGCAGCGTATTGTGGCCTGTGTCTCTTCTTTTATCTTTGCCTCGGTCTCGGCCGTGCCGTCCCAATGGCAGAGGAAGAAACCGCCGTCCTTGATGCGCTCCTTGAACTCTTCGTAATTGTCGCATTCATATACGTGAGCGTCGCGGAATGCCCTTGCTTTCTCGAATATGTTCTTCTGGATGTCGTCGAGCAGGGTGGTTATGTGCTCCACGATGCCCTCGAGCGGCAGTGTTTCCTTTTCGAGCGTGTCGCGCCTCATCAGTTCTATCGTGCCGTTCTCCAGGTCGCGGCCACCCATTGCCAGCCTTACGGGCACGCCCTTCAGCTCATAGTCGGCAAACTTGAAGCCCGGACGCTTGTTGTCTGTGTCGTCGTATTTCACGCTGATGCCTTTCTCGCGCAGTGCGTTTATTACCGGTGTAAGCTTCTCGGTGATTGCGGCCAGCTGGTCGGCTCCCTTTGTTATGGGTATGATAACCACCTGTATGGGGGCCAGTTTCGGCGGAAGCACCAGTCCGTTGTCGTCGGAGTGGGTCATGATGAGGGCTCCAATGAGTCGTGTCGACACACCCCACGAGGTGGCCCAGACGTACTCCGGCTTGTTGTCCTTGTTCAGGAAGGTAACGTCGAACGCCTTGGCAAAGTTCTGGCCGAGGAAGTGGCTCGTGCCGCTCTGCAGGGCCTTGCCGTCTTGCATCATCGCCTCGATGGTGTAAGTGTCCAGCGCTCCGGCGAAGCGCTCGGTCTCGCTCTTCACGCCTTGAAGCACGGGGACGGCCATCCAGTTCTCCGCGAAGTCGGCATATACCTTCAGCATCTGCTGTGCCTCGGCTTCGGCTTCCTCGCGGGTGGCGTGCGCGGTGTGGCCTTCCTGCCACAGGAATTCGCTCGTGCGCAGGAATGGGCGCGTGCGCATCTCCCATCTCATTACATTGCACCACTGGTTGCACAGCAGTGGCAGGTCGCGCCAAGAGTGTATCCAGTTTTTGTATGTATTCCATATTATGGTCTCTGAGGTGGGGCGGATAATCAATTCTTCTTCCAGACGGGCGGCGGGGTCTACTTCAACTCCGCTCTTGTCTTCTTTGGCACGGAGGCGGTAGTGGGTCACTACGGCGCATTCCTTGGCAAAACCTTCAACGTGTTCGGCTTCTTTAGACAGGAAAGACTTTGGTATCAGGAGCGGGAAGTATGCGTTTTGCACGCCTGTCTGCTTGAACATCAAGTCCAGCTGATGCTGCATCTTTTCCCATATTGCGTAGCCGTATGGCTTGATTACCATGCAGCCCCTTACAGCGGCCTGCTCTGCGAGGTCGGCTTTCACGACAAGGTCGTTGTACCACTGGCTATAGTTGTCAGCCCGTTTAGTTAAATCCTTCAATTCTTTAGCCATATCAAAACAGTATATTTAATATTTTTTGACTGCAAAATTACAAAAAAAACTTGGAAATGTGGTGGAATATCAATAAATAGATTACCTTTGCATATCGAATTTTATGTTCAACAATCAAAATTATACCACAATGAGAAAACTTAAAGTATTTACATTAATCCTGTGCTTAGGCATTGTCTTTGCCGGATGTAACAACACTCAAAAGGGTGCAGCCATTGGTACCGGAGGCGGCGCCGTGCTGGGTGCCATCGTTGGTAAGCTGGCCGGAAACACAGCTGTAGGTGCTGCCGTAGGTGCTGCCGTAGGTGCCGGAACCGGAGCTATCATAGGCAAGCACATGGACAAGGTGAAGGCCGAGGCTGAGCAGGTGGAGAACGCCCAGGTTCAGGAGGTTAAGGATGCCAACGGACTTGACGCCGTCAAGGTGACCTTCGACTCTGGCATTCTGTTCGCTACCAACAAGTCAGACCTGAACGCTGCCGCCAAGACATCGCTCGCAAAGTTTGCCACAGTGCTCAACAACAATAAGAATTGTGACATCGCCATCTATGGCCATACGGACAACACGGGCAACGACGGCATCAACCAGCCGCTTTCTGTAAGCCGTGCCACGAGCGTTGCCAACTACCTGAAGAGCTGCGGTGTGTCGTCTGCACAGATCAAGACCATCGAGGGCCAGGGCTCATCAAACCCTGTTGCCGACAACTCTACGGCTGCCGGTCGCCAGCAGAACCGCCGCGTGGAAGTGTACATGTATGCCAGCCAGGCAATGATTCAGGCTGCAGAGAACGGGACATTGCAGTAAGATAGTATTTTGTCGGGATGTTTATTCTGAAGAAAATACGCTCTATATTGAAGTGGATGGTGGTTGCCTTTTTCGGCACCACCATTCTTTCTGTTGTCCTGCTTCGTTTTCTTCCGGTTTATTTCACTCCGCTAATGTTCATCAGGCTTGTGCAGCAGGGGGGCAGGGGGGAGGAACTGCGCCTGCACCACAGGTGGGTTTCGCTTGACGAGATTTCTCCTTATCTGCCTCAAGCGGTGATGGCCAGCGAAGACCAGCGATTCCTTGTGCACCACGGTTTCGACTTCAAGGCCATAGAGAATGCCGCCAAGCACAACATGCGCAGCGGCAGCAAGCGTAAGCTTGGGGCCAGCACCATATCGCAACAGACGGCGAAGAATGTGTTTCTGTGGCCCGGGCGTACTTGGGTGCGCAAGGGCTTGGAGGCTTATTTCACCGCACTGATTGAGCTTATGTGGAGCAAGCAGCGCATAATGGAGGTTTACTTGAACTCAATTGAGATGGGCGATGGCATTTACGGGGCCGACGCGGTGGCCGAGCGGCATTTCGGTTGCCGGGCCAGTGAGCTCACCAAGGGGCAGTGCGCGCTGATTGCTGCCACGTTGCCCAACCCGCTTAAATATGACTCGGGTGCCCCAAGCCCGTATGTCAAGCGGCGTAAGCAACGCATATTGCGCGAGATGCGGAATGTGAAGATGCTGCCCGAAGAAGGCGAGGACGCCGCGAAGTGACAGCCTTCACGGTAGTTGACTGATGCGGCGGTGGCCAAATGCCGGGCCGTCATGGCCGTGGGTGCCTAATCCGTTGGTTTACAATGTATTGCATTATGTGCCGTTTTGCATTGCAAAACGGCACATAATGCTTTGTGAAACGGCCTGTTTCATTATGCCGAACGGCTTGTCGTGCACATTGGCCTCATGTCGTTGACTGTGCGCCTCCAAGGGCGTTGAAATGATGTGACACGCTGCCATTGACTTCGAGGCAGGCACTGCCTCAATGCCCACGTACTATTTTGTGTAGAAATCAATCATCCTTGTAAGGGCCTGTTGGCATACGGCGCAGAAGTCGGGCACGTCGTTGGTGCGCATGCGGCATTTTTCCACACCTCTGAAAACGCCTTGCTTCTGGTAACCTCCACCCTCGATGAGCGATGCCTTGCCCTGCTTTATCAGATTCTCCCATTTGCCTTTGAAGTTGTGCTTGGTGGTGAGGTTGGGCTCCCACGGCTCTGTGTCGGGGAAATACATGGGGTCGTCGTTGCCATATTCATACTCGTCGCCCAGTCCTCCGAAGCTGTGCCCGAACTCATGCACCACTACCGGCTTGAATTGGTTGCCTCGGGTGTACGACAGGTTGTAGGAGTTGTAAATGCCGCCACCGCCATATTTGGCAGTGTTCACAAGGATGATGATGTGTTCGTAGGGCGTGCCTGCAAGTTTGTCGTGCAGGTCTTTTATGTTTAGTGTGGTCAGGTAGCGGTCGCTGTAGAACGTGTCAAAGTGCGAGCTCAGTGCCGTGGTTTTCCAAATCCCGTTGGCCGGTTCGCTTGTGCCGCTGTCGGCAGAAGGCGACATGACGGCCACAATGTTGAAGCGGCTGCGCAACTGCTTGAACGGTTCGTGGGCAAACAGGGCCTCGGTGGCGTCTTTTGCATCGTTCAAGAATGCTTCCATCTCGTCAGAGCGGTATCCCTCGGCCACGTAGGCTATGTGTATGCACCGTGTGGTGTCGGCTGCTTTCTGGATTGTCTGGTATGGTGTAACGTGTTCAAAGCCAATGCGGCGTATCAGTATGTCGGCCGGCTCAACGGTGTGTGTTAGCGACGCCGTGATGCGGTTGTGGTAATCGCGCAGTTCTACAGTAATGTCGACAGCCTGCCTGGGGTAGGGCACGAGGAAGACGTTTTCAAACGACTTGCTCGTGTGCTTTGCCTCGGCCGTTGCCAGCCACTCCTGGAACAGCGTGGAGAACGAGTGGCGGTAAATCACCTGTCCGCTGCCTTTGTCTTTTACGGTAATCTGTCCGTTGCCGGCCACGGGCAGTTCGTCCAGCCGTTGCCTGCGCCCGTCCCATCGCGGTATGAGGCATTGTCCGTCTACGTATATTGCCTGGCGCGATGTGTCGCCGGCAAAGATGTAGTCGAGCCTCAGTGTGCTGTCTGCGAAAAACTTGTCGAATTGTTGTGCCGTGGCGTTGGCGCACATCAATGCCGCCATGGCGATGGTGCATAATAATCTGTTCATATATGTTTCATTAATTGTTTTATGTAGCTTCTGTTCCAGTCGTCGGGGTGCAGCCTGAGGCCGTCGTAGTCGAGGATGTCGATGTCGATGTCGATTCTTCCGGCTGCGGTTCCTTGCGCCGAACGCCCGCATTGGGCTTCCATCAGCTTGGTTGCCTCTGTCAGTTCGTCCAGCGTCAGGCTTGTCTGTCCGGCAACCATGCTGTTTAGGAACATGCCCGCAGCCTTGCCCACGGGTTCGGTCCACATGGCTGGTGTCTGCCTGCTGATGTCCACCACGCCGCCAATCAGTGTGAGTGCCCTGTTTAGGTTTGCCTCATGGTCGGCGTTCGACCCCAGCGCTATAATCACCCTGTGAGTCAGAGGGTTACTTGATGAGCTCTTTCTTGAGGAATCTGTCAAACTGTTCATGATACCCATTGAATACGTTAATGTCGACCTCGCCGTGTATTCCGTCCACCCTGCCGTCGGGGCACAGCTGCCAGTACACAAGCTTAATGTCGGGCTTGTATTCCCCGTAGCGGGCTATCCAGATGTTGTAGTTCTTCTTTATGTCGGGTGCACGGTTGAGGTGCTTGTTGACGAACGACTGGCTGACATACAGTATCGGCCTTACCCCGGTGTGCCTCCTTACAATGTTCATCCACGTCCTGACGCTGGCGAACAGTTTGTCGATGCCTCCCATTGCTGCTATCTGCCTCTCGGTAGGCTCAACATCGAGCACCGGAGGCAGGTCGCCGCTCCTGAAGCACGAGTTGCGTATGAAGTGCCTGGCCTGTGCCTGTGCCGTGCTTCTGGTCGAAAAGAAATGGTATGCGCCGCAGTGTATGCCGTGCTTTCGTGCCTGCAGGTAGTCGGCCCTGTAGTATCTGTTGCGTATCGAGGTGCCTTCGGTTGATTTTATGTATATGAAAGACACTGGATAGTCGACGGTGCCGCTTATTTTCTTCGTGCTTATCCGCCCGAGGTCGGTTATGCGCAGCTTGCCCCAATGTATTGGGTAGTAGCGCCTTCCGCGTCCGTGCTGGTAACGGGATATGTCTATGCCGTATATTCTTTCCGACGTGTAGTTCAGCCTTTCGCCCCGATAGACATCGGCCTGCCACTCTCCGGCCCTGAGCCTCTCGCTGTCTACGGAAAATCCGAAACCGTTGCGGCTGTCGCCTTTCCAGTGCCCTTCATAGTAAGTGCCGTTGTGACGGGTGTAAGTGCCGTGCCCGTGGGCGTCGAGCCCTGCCGAAAACAATCCTCGGTAGATGCCGGAGGTGTCGCTTCGAAGCCCTGTGGTCAGGGTGTCTGCCTTCCAAACGCCAGAAATTATTCTTCCTGCCGAGTCGGTGCCTATGCCACGTCCTTCGTTTGGCACCTTGAGCCAGATGCCGTTTTTCCATCTTCCGCCGTTGCATGCCACAAACACTTCCTTGGGCTTTCCTGGCCTGGCCTGGGCTTTTTGGATGCAGGTGTGGTCGACTTTTACTTTTGCCTTTGGGCCTATCGACTCAAGGGCGTCGGCCAGTTGCCTAAGCGAGGCTATTTCTTTCTCTGTCGCCGTGTAGTGTCCGGCCACCATGTCGTAGCCTTCGTCTTGCACACCGTGCACCTTCAGGTAGTATCCCATTTCGTCCATGGTGGCCTCGAGAAACGCAATCCTGTTTTCCAGGCTGTCTTTGCTGTGCCTGATTATGGCGCGCAGTTCGCTGGCATACGGAGCGGTTGCACTGCCAAACATTATGGTTTTGCTGTCAAACGTGATGCCCGTCAGTGTTGAGTCGTTGCTGATGCCTGTGAAATAGAGGATGTTGTTGCCATCTGCCGAAAGCGTGTTGTAAGAGCGGATGGCCGTTTGCGGCATGGACTTTTCTATGCCGCCGAATATGCCAAAATGCCATGTAAGGACGGCAGTTGCGGCTACTGCGAGTGCTGCAACTGCTGCGAAGAATGTCCTTTTCTTAATGACTATGTATCCTTCCATTTAAAAAAAGACCACACGAAAGCCCACCGGGGCGGGCTTGACGTATGGTCATGGATTGAGATTATTGATGTTTCAGCCGGCGTCAGGCATTCATCGACAAGAGGAATTCCTCGTTGCTTCTTGTCTGTATGAGCCTGTCGCGCACAGTGTTCATGGCTTCTATCGGGTTCATCTCGCTGATGAACTTGCGGCATACCCACATCCTGTTGAGTGTGGTCGGGTCTTGCAGCAGGTCGTCGCGGCGAGTGCTTGACTGCACAAGGTTGACAGCGGGGAATATTCTCTTGTTGCTCAGCGAGCGGTCAAGCTGCAATTCCATGTTGCCGGTGCCCTTGAACTCTTCGAAAATGACCTCGTCCATCTTCGAGCCGGTGTCAATCAGCGCTGTGGCAATGATTGTCAGCGAGCCGCCATTCTCTATGTTGCGGGCTGCTCCGAAGAATCTCTTGGGCTTTTGGAGGGCGTTGGCGTCTACACCTCCGGTGAGAACCTTGCCACTGGCTGGGCTCACTGTGTTGTAAGCGCGGGCGAGGCGGGTGATGGAGTCGAGGAAGATCACCACGTCGTGACCGCATTCCACCATGCGCTTGGCTTTTTCCAACACGATGCCGGCAATCTTAACATGGCGGTCTGCCGGCTCGTCGAAGGTCGAGGCTATCACTTCTGCATTTACCGTGCGGCTCATGTCGGTCACCTCCTCGGGGCGTTCGTCGATGAGAAGCATCATCAGGTATGCCTCCGGGTGGTTGGCGGCAATGGCGTTGGCTATGTCTTTCATGAGGATGGTCTTACCCGTTTTGGGCTGTGCCACGATGAGGGCGCGCTGCCCTTTGCCTATAGGCGAGAACAGGTCTACTATGCGTACGCTTGGGTTTGTGGTGGCTTTGTCACCGCAAAGCTTGAATTTCTCGTCGGGGAAGAGTGGGGTCAGATGCTCGAAGGCCACGCGGTCGCGCACTTCTGCGGGGTTTCTTCCATTGATTGTGCGCACGGTGCTAAGCGCAAAATACTTTTCGTTGTCGTGTGGCGGGCGCACGGTGCAGTCCACGACATCGCCTGTTTTCAGTCCGTATTTCTTTATCTGCTGTGGTGATACATATATGTCGTCGGGTGACGAGAGGTAATTGTAGTCGCTTGAACGCAAGAATCCGTATCCGTCGGAAAGCACTTCAAGCACGCCGTTGCCGCTTATTATGTCTGCGAAATCAAAGGCGGGCTTCTGCATTCCAGTCTGTTGCTGGGCGTGTTGGTATTCAAGGTCGGGTTGTTGCATGGTGGGCCTGTCGAATATGTCGAGTGTCGGCATGGCTCCCTGGTCTTCTATCGGCAGGTCGACAACAGTGATAAAGTCCGTTCCGTCTCCCGGGTCGCCATCCCAAACCCCTGTGGGGCTGAATTCCGTTTTTGCTTCGTCCTCTAGGTTGCGCTGCGTCATCTTCTCCTGAAGCTGTGCTATCAGGCTTTTGTCGGCGGGCGTTTCGTCTGCATTGTCGGCGCTGCCGAAGGCGGCTTCCGGCACAGCGCACTGTATGTCGTCGTTGGTTTTGTTTTCTTGGGCAACCTCTTCAACCGGCTCTTCTGCGCTTTCCGTCACAGGCTCAACGGCTTCTTCTTTTGCCGTTTCCTGCGCTATTTCCTTGCTGGCCTTGGCCGCTTTGCTTTTGGCGGGCGCTTTAACGGGTTCAGCAGGAGCCTCTTCTGCCGGTTCGTTGTGTTCTTCTGGTGCTGGTATTGCCGGCAGGTCATTGAAAAGCGAAGCTGGTTTTGACTCGGCGGCTTTGCTTTGTTTGTTTTTCAAGTCGAAGTTTTCGCCGTCCTTGCCGTTGACAGTGTAAACCTTGTTCGTATCTTTTTTTACTATTCTTGTTCTCTTTCGCTTTGGTGCGGCTGTCGAATTCATGGCACTTTCTTCTGCGGCTTTATCCAGGATGGAATAAACCACGGTCTCAAGCTCGTCGTCTGGTGAAACTTTGATGCCCAATTGCTCTGCGATACCCATCAGTTGGACGGTATCCATTGATTCTAGTTCTTCTTTTGTATACATACTATTATTTAGTATAATCTTGTTTGCTTGTGAAAAATTGAGGTAGAAGCGTTTCGCGGATGGAAACGTTGTTTTAAACATTTGCAAAGGTAGTAATTTATTCTTAAACATCCAAATAAATCATCTATGAATGTAAGGCGAAATTGATAAGAGTTGACATAGGTTGCCGATTGGCTTCGGGTGTGGTTCGGCAGCATAGTCATGATGGTTGGGCGATGCTTGTGCTTGTTGTTGCGCAATAATGAGCAAATTGTAATCTCGCCACCCTTGTTTTGTGGTCTTGGCCTATGGAAAATACTTCTTTTATTGGATAAAAATGAAGAAAATACGGAAATGTGTTATATAACATAAAAAATAATTTGCACAGGAAGTCAGAAATAGCTACCTTTGCCACCGTTATCCTGAATACAATCTTTTTACCTTAAAACGGCTAATACCTATTGAGTAATGCCTCCCACTGTGAAGTGGGGGGCGTTTTTGTTTTTTCCGGTCATCCTCCTGTCTTTCCGCGGCCCGCCTGCCGGTGTCTTGCCTGCCGCCTGCTATGGGCTTTTCCGTGGCCACAGGTGGTGGCTTGGCGTTGCGCAACAAAAAAGGATGCCCAAAGAAGGACATCCTTTTTGTTGAGGTACCTAGCAGAGTCGAACTGCTCTACACGGTTTTGCAGACCGTTACCTAACCGCTCGGCCAAGGTACCAATGTTGGTTTTGCGGGTGCAAAGGTAACACATTAATTTGGATTGTCCAAATTATTTTGCAATTATTTTTTCTGTTTTATAGTAAAATGCCACATATATTGCTTTTGGCCTGCAGTTGTTCTGTCCGTTGGGCTCATTCGTGGTGGTATGGCTCTCCTTTTATTATAGTGCACGCCCTGTATATCTGTTCGCTTATGATTAGCCTTATCATCTGGTGCGAAAACGTCATCCTCGACAGCGATATCTTGTCGTTGGCCCTGTCGTACACCTGTTTTGAGAAGCCGTAGGGGCCGCCTATGGCCAAAATGAGACGCTTGGCCGAGTTGCGTTGCCTTTCGAGCCACGCCGCAAACTGAAGGCTCGTAAACTCACTGCCGTGCTCGTCGAGAAGCACCAGCGTGTCCGTCGGACGCACTTGCTTGAGTATTTGTTCGCCTTCTATCGTTTTCTGCTGTTCCACAGTCAGGCTCTTGGTGTTCTTGGTCTCTGCTATGGTCACCGTTTCCATGGGCATGTAGTGGCTGATGCGTTCGGCATAGTCGTTGATGCCGGCCAGGAAATGCTTGTCGGTGGTCTTTCCCACCTGCAACAGGATTGTCTTCATTGCTTGCCGTATTCATGTTTGCGCTTGGGGTTCATGGGGAACCAGCCCTTCAGCACCCGTTTGCGCTGGTCGAACAATTCGCCTATCGACCAAAGGAACGAAGCTCCGACAACGCCGAATATTGACGAAACGATGACGTTTTCTATAAACAGGGCGGCTGCTACAGACGCGAGCCCGAGCACAAGGAACACCCACCACAGCCGGGTGCCTGTGTAATACTCGGTCTTTATCACTATGGGGTGGAAAATGCCAATAATCAAGAATGTGCTGACGGCTATGATAACTCCGGTGAAGTACATGGTTGATGCTTGTTATTTGTTGTTTATGGGGAATGCCTTGACAAGGCGCTTGCGTTCTTTCTTTGTTATCTGTATGGTTGTGCCGTGACGGGGCGTGAAGGCGCCGCGCATCTCGCTGTCCTGCACATATTCAAACGTGTTGAGGTCTGAGCTCTTTGCAAACTGGTAGTTATGGTCGCGGTAGCAGTCGTACATGAGGCACCATCCGCCCTGTATAAGCGGGAATACGCACGAGCCTTCGACGTCGCTCTTGGTTATCTCGCAGAACCCCGGGCGCAGCTTCCATGTGTCGGGAGAGTGCAGGTCGGTGAAGGTGTATTTGCGTATGCCCTTGTGCTGGCCGGCCTTCTCGGTCTTGAAAAACAGGTGGTAGGTGCCGTTCTCGTCTTCAACGATGTCGGTGTCGATGGTGGCTTCCTTATAGTCGAACAGCACTTTGGGCGTGCCTTCCAGTCCGCTGAAGTCGGGAGTGGCGTAGCAATAGTAAACCTTGTCGTACGGTATCGACTTGTCGTCTGTAAGGAGCGAGAAGTAAACCATGTATTTTCCGGCAGACTTGTCATATATTGTCTGCGGGGCCCACACCCGGGTGACGTTGGCAAATTCGGTGCCCTTGAATCTTTCGGGGAAGTGTACGGTGTGGTGCTCCCAGTGAATCAGGTCGTTCGATTTCATCAGTACTATGCCGCGGTTGCTTGTCCAGCCCAACGAGCAGCGCATGTCGGTGGCAACCATGTAGAAAGTGCCGTCGTCGGCTCTCAGTATGTGCGGGTCGCGCACGCCCTTGCTCAGTGCTATCGTGTCGCTGCTGATGATGGGGCGTCCGCCGTTAAGCGGTGTATAGTTGAACCCGTCGTCACTGATGGCGAAGCATATTTGTTCCTGTTCGGGGGCGTTGCCTGTGAAGTATGCAAACAGATAACTTGTCATTTCTGCTTTTTTCTTTGCCAATGACATTGTCGCGGTGGCAGGAAAGCACAGAGTGGCGATAAGTGCTACTAATAGTTTTCTTGTCTTCATGTTGATATGATTTATTTCCTTGTTTTGGTTTATGTTGCTTGTTGTCAGTCGGTTGCGGACTTTTCGTGCCGTTGTCTGCCGACCGTTGGCCTTGGCCGGGCCATGCCTGTTTTGCCCTCTGGCCCATGGTGTGAAGCCGCTGTTGCTGGGCCGGTTTGTCAAACGGCCCGTTTCGCAATGCGATACGTGCCGTTTGGCACCGCCGTTCATGCCGTTTTGCATTGCCGTTCGGCCTGTTTTGCCCGTGGATGTGGTTGTGTGGGGTAGGGCATGAATAGTTGGCTGCATGTCGAGGCTTGCCGTTTGGCACGAATCTGTACATGCCTGCATGCTGCATTGCCGGGCGTCCGGATGGCGTGCGACCCCCAAGCCATGCAGGGGCCGCCGCCGACTCTTATTTGCAAAAGTAACAAATTAACCGGAGATTTTGAAATAAATCTCTTTATTTTTCTTGCCTACGAGCTCTTTTCACCCTGTTGCTGCCCTTGCGGCAGGGCGGCCTGTGCCACACCCGCGGGGCGCGTTTTCCTTTCTGCTCATGCCGTTACAGCAAGCCGCGCGGTGGCTTTGTGTTGCTGGCTATGGCCCGGCTGTTTGTCGCCGGCTTTCTGCCTTTTTTCCTGATTGGGTTAGGGTAGACGGCAATGAACTGGTTCATACTTTTTGCTACTTCACTGCTTGGCTCAACCCACGATGCCACATCCATTGCAGGCATTGTGCACAACGAGTGGATACTGCGGGGCGGTAGGCGGCAATTCGCTCCTCTCGAACTTCTTGGCCGGTTTTGCCGGGGCGTTCATGAATTTTGCCACACTTACCGAAGAGCCTATAATTCAGGGACTTCTGGCCTCTTGCATGGGCGATGGCCCTGCATTGGCATTGCTCCTGGCCGGCCGTCGTTGTCGTTGCCGAGCATGCTTGTCATCAATCAGGTGATGGGGTTGAGGAAAACGGCAGTGTATGTTGCATTGGTCATCGTGATGGCCACTCTTTCCGGCTGGATATTCGGTGCTTTGTCATGATGCCTATTGGTTGGGATGACATGAGGCAAGATTGGGGCTCTGCTGACTTGATGCCGCAATTTGCGGCATCAAGTCAGGCCATTGCCGCTAAGGCTGCCTTGCCATACATTAGCATGATATCATTACTCAGATTCACGTCTTTCCGTATTGCTATCTGCCGTTAAGCTGCCTACATATTCTTTGATAGTCATTCCATACTCCTTTTTGAAGCACCTCGATAAATATTTTGATGTGTTGAACCCCACCTTCAGCGATAGCTCGGTGATGGTCATGTTTGGGTTTTGCTTTATTATCCGGCACGCCTCCTTCAGGCGTATGTTGGTGATGAATCCCGCGACATTGTAACCGGTGATGGCCTTCAGCTTATTGTAAAGGGTGGATGAGCTGACGCACATGTCACTTGCAAAAGTCTCCCTGTCGTAATCAAAGTCGTTGATGTGGGCTTTAACGCACTCTGTGGCTTTCTGCACAAAGGCATATTCAGGGTTGCTGTAGTGCTGTTCGTTGGCAGTTGAATCCGTGTTTCGTGTCAGCTGTTCTTTTATTCTTATTCGGTTTGATATTATGTTGTCAACCCTCAGCAACAGCTCGTCAAGTTTGAATGGCTTTGTGATGTAGTCGTCGGCTCCCGTTTCAAATATCTTGTACCTGTCTTCTTCTCGTATCTTGGCAGTAAGCAATATGACTGGCAATTGCCTGAACTCGTTGCTTTTCTTTATCTCGCGTGTCAGTTCCATTCCGTCCATGACCGGCATCATGACGTCTGATATAACAACGTCAAGTTCCTTGCGGCAAATAGTGTTAAGCGCCTGCTTCCCGTTTTTTGCCGTATATGTCGTGTATTTTTTGCTTAATAGCCGTTGCATGAGCTCGAGTAGTTCCTCGTTGTCCTCAACAATTAGAATCTTGAACCTATGGTCGTCGTTAACACTGTGTGAGAATCCGCTTGTTCGATGTTGTGTGCTGTCTATTTCCGTTACGTACGGGCCTATCATGTCGTTGCTGTTCATCTCTTCCGTTTCTTCCTTTGCATACTGCTTCTTGTCTGTCGGTATCCTTACGGTGAAAACAGTTCCCTGTTCAACTACACTATGGCAGTCGATGCTGCCATGGTGCAGTTTGACGAGGTCGTGGGTTAACGACAGGCCTATGCCTGTGCCTGTTGTGTTTTTTCGCCTGTAGTCACCGTCGAGAAACCTGCTGTACAGGTTTTTCATCTTGTCTTTTGAAATGCCAGTGCCTTCGTCTTTCACTTCCAGTATGGCTGTGTTTTTTTCCATGGTGAGCGTCACCGTTACAAGGCCATTGTCTTTGTTGTATTTTATGGCGTTCGATACAAGATTATATATTATCTTGTCTATCTTGTCTGGGTCGAACCATACGTCTTTTTGGCTGAGGCCGTTGTTGTTGACAATTAGTTTCTGTCCGCGTGCGCTTGCCATTGGCCTGATGTTATCGCATTCTTGTTCTACAAAGCCGGCCAAGTCGCCTTTGCTCACCTTCAGTTTCAACTGTCCAGCCTGCGACTTCCTGACCTCCAGTATCTGCCTCAGCAGTCGCGTGAGCCTGTTTATGTTGTTGTGTATCAGGCCATAGTCATTGCCGTACTGAGGGGCTTTTGCCTTTATTTCGTCGACAGCGGCCGAGATGACTGTTAGCGGTGTGAGCAGTTCGTGGGTAATGTTGGTAAACACCACCGACATCTGCAGTCTGTTTTTCGTTTTAAGGTGGTTCTTGTACCATTCGATGCAGGCAAACACTACTCCTGCCAATATAATAATGTATAGCGTGAAGGCCCACCACGACAGATACCACGGAGGCAATACCTTTACCTTGATTCCATATGGCAGTTGTTGCCAATGGCCGAAACTGTCAGATGCTTTCAGGTTGAATGTGTATGATCCCGGAGGCAGGTCTTTATACTGTGCGCTGTGTTGTGACGCATCGCCATAGTGCCACTCTTGGTCGTAGCCTTCGAGTTTGTATGCATATCTGTTTTGTTCCTGGTTGAAATATGTGAGCAGTGAAAATTCGATAGAGAACTTGCCAACTGTTGCCGGTATGGTCAACTTGCGTGTGAATACGGGCATGTCCGGCGATATTGTTTCCCTTAGTCTGGCCTCTACTTGCGCCAGTGGGGTGTTGTCGATTACTATGTCTGATATTATGAGCTTAGGCTGCCATTTGCCCTGATGGGCCATCAGGTTCTTTGGCGAAAACGCCATGATGCCGTTTCTGTTGCCAAATAGCAGCATCGAGTCGTGCTTGAAGCACATGTAAGGGCTGAATAGTCTGTGGCCAGCGCCGTCATTGTTGGCATATATGGCTACGTCAGGTTTCTGGTTTGAGTTGTCATTGCTGAATGACAGTTTTATCATGGCGCTGTTGTTTGTGAGCCATAGGTTGCCTTTGTTGTCTTCGTTTATAGTCAGAATGCCGTCGTTGCCTATATGGTATTCCTTGTTTTTAGGCTCAAACCTGTCTTC
This sequence comes from Marseilla massiliensis, assembly GCF_016899955.1. Lineage (GTDB taxonomy): Bacteria > Bacteroidota > Bacteroidia > Bacteroidales > Bacteroidaceae > Prevotella > Prevotella intestinigallinarum. The sequence continues at coordinate 78,431 of NZ_JACJJL010000003.1, forward strand.
TTTTTCATTATATAAAAACAGGCCGCTGCTTTTGGATATTGCCCACAGGCGCCCGTGCGAGTCTTGCATGCACGTTGTTGCCTCGCCCACGGCAAACCTTCCGTTTCGTGGGTGATAGTGGGCGAAATGCAGCGTCTGGGGCTGTGTAGGGGTGCCGCTAATCCTTATGATGCCCTCGTTTTCTGTGGCTATCCATATATTTCCGCTGTTGTCTTCGGTTATGCCCCTTACGTCGCAGTTGGTGAAATCGTCATTGCCGTTTTTCATTTTGAGTATCAAGCCATCCCCTCCCGGGAGAGCAACGCTCACGGCCGAGCGTTGCCCAATCCAAATGTTGCCGTTTTTCTGTATGTATAGTGTATTTACATAGTCATCCTTGATGAAGTTGGGAGCGTTAAGGTGGTTTAGAACGCGAGCTCTGTCGTCTTTGCCATACACAATGACACCATAGCTTCGGCTTGCCATCCATATATCCCCCTGAGCAGTCTTGCAGATTGAAGATATGCTGGCCTTTACCACCTGCTTGAATATACCAGCCCCGTTAAGCCCGGGTATTTCACTGTCGTAGAGGGTCTTGCCCGTCGTGCGGTTGTGCAGTGCTATGCCATACGGATTGAGGCCGAGCCACAGTTTCTTTCCATCATCGGTGTATATTGTCTCGATGTGGCTTATGTTTCTGTGGCTTTGCCGTTCCAGTTTCCATGACTCATACATCGGTGGAGTGGTATGTATTTGTATTATTCCATCGTTCATGGTCCCGATGTAAATGTGGCCGGAGCCGTCTGTCGCCATGCTGTTGCAGAACTTGTACTTATCTGTATTGGTGAACTTTGTGTCGCTTTTTTCGTTGAGCATACTTATGCCGTCGCGTCCGCAGGTATATATGGTACCGGTGGCCTTGTCTTCGAGCATGTCGTGGATTATGTTGAAATTGTCGGAGTCGTTGTTGAATCGTCGCACTCTTGGCGACGAAATGTTGTCAGGATGCTCAATCAGTTCTATGCCGTGCCCCCAAGTGCCAATCCACAAGCGCTGCTTGCTGTCTATGAGCAGTTTGTAGGCAGAGTTCATGTCGTTTGTCTGCGGATACTGCTCAAGCTTGCTGCTTCCTTTGCGCAATCTGAACAGGCCGTTTATCCATGTCCCAACGTATATTGTTCCGTTCTTGTCTTCGGCAATCGATTTGACGCTGTAGTTCCTTGCATAAGGGTAGTCGTGGAATTTGCCGTCAGTCTTGTCGTAGCGTGTAAGGCCGCCGTCTGTGCCAATCCACACGGTTCCATTGCTTGAGGTGAAGAGGGTGTAGATGATGCGCTGAGTGTTTTTAGGCAAATGTAATGTCTTGAATGTGCCTTTTCGTTTGTTCATGATGGCCAGCCCGTCGCGCGTACCTATCCATATATTGTTGTCGTGGTCTTCTGTGAGCGACATTATATAGTTGTTAGGCAATATACCGGGCGAATAAGCGTCTGACTTGTATGTGCGGAAACTGTAGCCGTCGTAAGACAGCAGGCCCGAACATGAACCTATCCACATGATGCCATCGTTGTCGAGGAACACACATCCTGCTTCGTCGGTGTCGAATGCAGATATTTGGATTGGTGTTGTTATCTGATATTTCTCACCATGCGCAATGGTTGTGACGCTGAGAAATATCGACATAATTATTGGTAATATTGACGAATTGCTCATTTTGACTGATATATATAAATGCAAAGATACTATAATTTAGCCCAATGCGAAACATTTGAGTCATTTATTTTGCAGAATGTACCTGCTTGATACAAAAGACATAGTGCTATCATGTTTGTGGGGTAAGGTAGAAAGTTTGCTGCATTCTCTGTTGATTGGCGGTGGTTGTATGTATATGGGATGAGGGAAGCCGTGCCATTGTAATTTGTATGCTATTTTAGTTGAAAACAAAGGCCATGGTGCCCCAATTAACTATTTCGTCCCTCCAATTAATGATAAGTTTCCCTTATGTGGCGTCTATCATGGTAATTTTGCGCAGCTAAAAACGAAAGCGTTGGCTATGGGGACAAACTTCAGGGCACTGACGATGCCCCTATGATGTCAATGCGCTATAAAACCAAATTCAATCTGACTGATATTATTAAGATTAAACCTCGAAACAATGAGCATTAAGTCTGTTGTTATTGTATGCTTGGTGGCCATGATTCCATTTGCCGTGTCCGGCCAGACAATAAAACCGGGCCGGATATGGAAAGATAACCGTGGCATTCATATCAATGCCCATGGTGGTTGTGTTATAAGTCATGGCGGTAAATATTATTGGTATGGGGAGCACAAGTCGGACGACACATCATCTGCGATGGTTGGTGTGACGTGTTATTCGTCGGAGAATCTTGTAGACTGGACTTATGAAGGCGTGGCACTCCCCGTGTCTGATGAGGCCGGGCACGATATCGAGCGTGGGTGTATTCTTGAGCGCCCCAAGGTGGTTTACAACGAAGCCACCCGTCGTTTCGTCATGTGGTTCCATCTGGAATTGAAAGGCCGCGGTTATGCTGATGCTCGTTATGGAGTAGCCGTGAGCGACTCTCCTGTTGGGCCGTTTCGTTTCATTCGTTCCGGTAGGGTAAATCCAGGCTTGTGGCCTATGGATATGTCACAGGCAGACCGAGACGTGGCAGACGCGCTTGATTTGGGTAAGTATACAGAGTGGTGGACACCCGCTTGGCGCGATGCCATAGTCAAAGGCCTTTTCGTTAAGCGTGACATGCGGGCCCACGATGGGTTGCCGGCTGGGCAGATGGCCCGCGACATGACAATATATGTGGACAGTGATGGTCGGGCATACCATATTTATTCCTCAGAAGATAACCTGACAATTCAAGTGGCTGAGCTTACAGATGATTATACGGCCCACACCGGAAAATATGTACGTGTGGCTCCGGGGGATATGAATGAGGCACCTGCCATATTTAAAAAGGATGGCAAGTATTGGATGATAACGTCGGGCTGTACAGGTTGGGATCCTAATGAAGCCCGTATGTTTTCGGCAGACAACATTTGGGGGCCATGGTTGCAACACCCTAATCCCTGCGTGGGGCCCAAAGCCGAAAAAACTTTTGGTGGTCAAGGCACCTATGTATTGCATGTTGGCAACTCGTATATTTTCATGGCTGATGTGTGGCGACCGGAGTACCCAAGCGACGCACGGTATATTTGGTTGCCTATTGAGTTTGACAAGGGCAGCCCTGTGATTCGTTGGAAGACAGAATGGGCGCCTGGCAATATGTGAGTAAGGGGGATATGTTGTTGTGGCATGATACATGAACAGCCTCTGACTTGATGCTTGGAAATATCGATGACTTTTCGCTAAAAATGGATGGTTATGGCGGAATTAACGATAATGCCCCCTTAAATAATGATAATTTTCCCTTGTAGGGCCTTTACTTGATAATTTTGCAAAGACAATATAAAATATGAAATCAAATATGTATTACGTGGCGATAACCATTCTGCGGATTCAACCTTGGCACGGTCATTAAAGACAAAGGCCTGGCATTTGGATTTTGCAGAGCATATATATAATAATGTGTACTACTGCATCATGCTTTAGCTTGGCAGCACATTGCCTGTTGCATTGGCAAGCGGTCAGGTTTGGTGTGAATGTCACAGCCGATTGAACGGCTGTAGATGGCGCGGTACGTGATGTGACCAACTAACTTCAGAACACTAACAATATTTCATAATAACTAAAATCATGACTATGTTTATTGGAAAAAATTTACTTTTAGCGTCTTCACTTGTGTTGGCGGCAGTCGGCGCAAGTGCGGAGATTGTTGACGGCGTTCGTCAGCTGCCTTCGTATCCGCAGGTGACAAAGACATCACTGCAGTTCGACAAGTCGCTCTTGCTTTTCAACAAAGCCTCAGGCTTTTTCTGTGGAGCAAACGATTGGAAAACGCGTGCCAGTGTCTCTGAACAGGGATATCGTGTTTTCGTAAGCAAGCATCTCGATTCAAAGGGAGCTTGGGACGGCAAGACAGTCATACTCAAGGACTCCGTCGAGAAAAACAATAGCGGTGCTTTGGTCAACAAGATTCTTATGGTCTGGGCTGCCGAAGACGGTGCATCATGGGTGGACTGGAACAACCAGGCTGACACATTGTGGACAATAGCCCCTGCCGGTGACAATTATCGCATATCTGTTAGCAATGAAAATCCTGTATGCAATACTGCAGGAACTTTTTATGGTACTCAGAAAGGCAATGTTGAGGAGACGAGGTTGTTCTGGAACCTGCCATTGGACAAAGTAAACGCAGATTGGTATTTCGTAGACCCGGCAGTGTTTGCCAAGGAGAAAGAAAGCTTTGACGCTGCAATAGCTGAATACAAGAAGGCATTGGAAATATTCAAGGTTGCCGAAGGACTTAAGGTACTTCTTGATGAAGCCGAGGCAAGCCACGTGGATGTGGCAGCTCAAAAGGCTGTCTACCTGAATGAAAAGGCCACAAAAGAAGAGATAGAGGCTGCTATACAGGCAGTTAAGACGGCTCTGGCTGCAGTGGAAGAGGGTAAGGTTACTGCCGACAATCCCGTAGACAAGACGTCGCTTATCACCAACCCCAGCTACGACAAGAACAACAATGACGGTTGGAGTGGCGACAAGCCAGCATTCCAGTCACATACCGATGCAGAGTTCTACCAGAAGAAATTCAATGTATACCAAAAGATAACTTCTGCGCCCAAGGGAGTGTATGCTCTAAATCTCCAGGCTTTCTATCGTTCAGGTTTCTCTAATGTGGCTTATGAGAACTATAAGTCGATGACTGGTTACGATGCCAAACTTTATGCCGTAAATGGTGCGGATACTGTGGTTGCCAATATCGTAAACCCGTTCTCTGAGGCACTTACTGAGGCAAAGGGAATGAATGAGAGCTCTGTTGAAGACGGTGGAGTGACTTATTACATACCGAACAACATGGAGACAGCAGAGGCATATTTCAAGGATGGCCTGTATAATAACACTGTGTTCTTTGCGACAGAAGATGGTTCGATGACCATCGGTATGTTTAAGAATAATTCCGACCAGCCCTCTGGCAACTGGGTGTTGTTTGACAACTGGGGCCTGAAGTATTATGGTAGCGGTGCTGATGCTTATACGTTGTGGCTCGAAGACGTGAAGAAGTCGGCAAAGGATTATTCTCAACTTCCCGACGGCATGCTCATTACCGATGGCATGGTAAGCAACTATACAAATGTGATTAGGAGCTTCGTAAAGGCATCGAACAAAGCAGAGGTATTGGACGCCATTGCCAAAATCAACGGTGAGTCGGCTAAGATTGAAGCAAATCTTGCTGCATGGAAAGAATATCAGGAGGCTTTGGTAAAAGGTAAGAAAATTGCAAACGACGAGTCGATTGTTGGACAAGACAAGAGCGACCTTGCCGATTACATCGACCTTGAAAGCGAGGACATAATCTCAGGTCTTTCTCTTACTACAGATGAAGTGAAGGCAGAGACCGCCAAAGTGCTCGCAATGATAGATGCAGCTATAAAGAATGGCATCACTCCCGGTACCGATGTTACAGACAAGTATCTTGTGAACGCAGACTTCGAAGTGAAGGACAAGGGTTGGACTGTGAAGAAAGCAAATGGCGGCAATGTTGCTTATGGTGGCACAACGACCAATAAGTGTTTCGAGGCATGGAACAATTCTAATTTCGATGTTTACCAGGAAGTTAACAGCGCTCCTGTTGGTGTCTACGAAATATCTGTACAGGGTTTCTATCGTTACATGAGAGGTGCCAATGCCTATAATGCATATCAGGAAGGAACAGCCCCCAACGACGTAGTAAACATATATGTAAATAATCGGAATGCGCATTTCAAGAGCGTGTTTGACGAAAAGGTAGAGAATGGCCAGATGTATAGCGTTACTGATGACAATCCTCCTTTTGTTGATCCTGAAGAGGCTTACTGGTATCCCAACGACATGGCCAACTCAAGTATTGCTTTTGCCAATGGCCTGTATAAGGCTACATCTTTCGGTGTTGTTGCCAAGGCTGGCGACGTGCTCCGCATAGGTGTGAAAGGTGCGACAAACCAGCAGGGAGACAGCTGGGCCATCTGGGATGATTTCAAGATGGTGTTCAGGGGCACTGATGCAGAAGTGGTGAAGCCGCTTCTGACAGATGTCATTGCCGACCTCAAGAAGACTATCGATGAAGGCAAGACAGTAGGCAAGTCTGTTCTTGAGAATGCCAACACTGTTCTTGCAGGTTCCGAAGAGGCCGTTAATGGCTCAGACGGTAAGGCTATGTTCCAGGCTTTGTGCGATGCATTGGCAGCAAACGAGTCTATGGCCACTTCTGCTGATTTGTTTGCAAAGCTAAGTCTTAAGGCTGAAGAGCTCAATGCAGCTTATCTCTCTTCAGAGGCTGCAGAAGCAACGAAGTCGGAAGCTGCAGCGCTGTTTATCGAAATCACCGATGGTATTTCTGCCGGAACGATTGAAGACGGCGATGTTGCCGGATATATGGAGAAAATAGAGGGCATGATAATCAAGTTGGCGATACCAGCCGAGGCAGCTAATGCTTCAGACGACAATCCTGTCGACATGACGCAGCTTATCAAGACCCCGACATTTGACGATGGCCTTGGAGCAAATTCAGTTGCAGGTTGGGAAGGAACAGAAGGCTATAACTTTGGCAATGATGACACACAGAAGGCTGCGCTTGCCATCGAGTTCTATTCAAAGACGTTTGACATCAACCAGACAATAAAGGGCTTGCCTAACGGTACTTACAAGGTGGCAGTGTCGGCACTCTACCGTTTTGGAAGCATAGCTGACGATTATGCTGCCTACAAGGCCGATCCGTCGGTAGCTGGCAACGCGTTTGTTTATGCAGTGACAGGAGGCGACTCGATAAAGGCACCTGTTTGCCTGCTTGCATCCGGGGCAAATGAAGACCTGGGTATTGCAGGAACAAGCAATATCAGTGGTACTGATTTGTATGTTCCTAACAGCATGGTTTCTGCTGTGGCTTATTTCACAGACCTCAAGGCTTATGCAAATGAAATAATTGTGAAGGTGACAGACGGAACTCTCAAGATAGGTCTGAAAAAGCCGGTTAAGCTTGATAACGACTGGGTTATCATGGACAACTGGACTCTGACATACTATGGCGAGAACAGTACCAAGGAGCCTACAGACGGAATAGACAACGTTAATGCTGCTGAGGCCGCCAAGGTTGAAATATTCAACATTAACGGCATCAAGGTGAACCGTTTGGCTAAGGGTGTTAACATAATAAAGACAACATCTGCTGACGGACGTATCACAGTAAAGAAAGTATATGTAAGATAAGGCACACTTTAGCCGAAATCCGATGATTGATGTGGGAGGCAGATATGCCTGTCTGCCTCCCATTTTCTAACTAACATTAATATTTATCAACGCAAACCTAAAATGAAAAGATTTCTAACTCTGGGAGTACTCTGTGCAATTGCCATCCATTCATTAGCACAAGTTTGTATGACCATAGATGCAACGCGGCGTGGGCCGCATATCGGGCCTTACCATAATGGATTATTCTTTGAAGAGATAAATCATGCTGGTGATGGTGGGCTTTATGCCGAATTGATAAGCAATCGTTCGTTCGAAGACGGTATGGCAAACTGGTCTCCGTATAATGGCGCTTCAATACGGCTTAAAACAAAAGGCTTGCTTAATGATTCTCAGCGCAACGCGTTGTCGATTACTGTTTTAGGGGCGTCGAAATCAAATATCAAGGGAGTTGCCAACAGCGGATTCTGGGGCATGAACATCGTTAAAGATTCAACTTACAACCTTTCACTGTGGGTGAAAGGCGATGTTGCATTTTCTGGCAAGCTGATTGCGCAGCTACGTTCAAATGACGGAAAGACTATTTTAGGTACTGGTGTATTGCAGGGAACTGTCAGCAACACGTCTTGGTCGAAGCTTAATGTTGCCATCACACCAACAAAATCAGATGAAAGAGGACAGCTACTGTTGCTTACGGGCACCAATGGACGTCTTGACATTGATGTGGTGTCAATGTTTCCATATACATGGAATAATCGTCCCAACGGCCTGCGTAGCGATTTGGCACAGTTGCTGGCTGACATGCATCCTTCATTTTTGCGCTTTCCCGGAGGTTGTTATGTAGAAGGAGAGGGTAGCTATGGCAACGCTTTCCAATGGAAAAAGACAATCGGCCCTATTGAAGCCCGCCCCGGCCATTATAATAAAAACTGGGGATATTGGTCGTCTGATGGCCTGGGGTTTGATGAATACTTGCAGTTATGCGAAGATTTAGGAGCAGCCCCAATGTTTGTTGTAAACATCGGCTTGGGGCATGGATTCTCATTGTCACACGATTCTACAATGGTTCTTGTCCAGGATGTACTCGATGCTATAGAGTATGCCAACGGAGACGCTACCACTTATTGGGGAGCGAAGCGGATTGCCAACGGTCATTCCGAACCTTATGGCTTGAAGTTTGTAGAGATAGGCAATGAGAATTATTCGCCGGGCGAGAAATCGGAGTATGCAGAAAGGTATATTCTGTTTTATGAGGCTATCAAGGCAAAATACCCGGATATCGTGACCATAGGCAATGTAGAGGCATGGGGCACTGACAATCCATCATGGGGCAACAGTCATCCTGTGGAAATTGTTGACGAGCATTATTACCGCCATTTCCAATGGATGCGCAACAATTATGGCAAGTATGACAACTACCCAAGATTCCCGATTGTGTACAATGGTGAATACGCAGCGAACGGAGGTGGGTATGGTAAGTATGGCAACATGAACAGTGCGCTTGGCGAGGCAATATACATGTTGGGTATGGAACGCAACAGCGACGTGTGCCAGATGGCGTCTTTCGCACCGATATTTACTCACGAGAAAGATCTGCGTTGGCCATACGACATGATTCATTTCAATGCTTCGGACTATTTTGTAACACCGTCGTATTATGTCCAAAAAATGATGAATTTGAATCTTGGCCAACAGAACCTCTTGTGGACTGAGACGGGTAATGCTTTGGCTCAAGCCAGTGGTGATGTTAAGGTAGGAATTGGTTCATGGGGTACACAGGTAGCGTTTGATGATATATCCGTAAATGGTTCTGATGGTAGTCTGATGTTCTCAGACCATTTTGATGGTGGTCTCGGGGCTTGGATTGTGAACGATGGCAATTGGAATGTTTCCGATGGCACTTTTGTTCAATCTTCATCTTCAGAGAATTGCACAGCCGTGATGGACAAGTCTCTGCATGGCAATTATATATATAAGGTGCGTGCAATGAAGACCGGTGGCAACGAAGGTTTCCTAATCTTGTTTAATTTCAAGGATAGTAAAAACTATGCATGGTGGAACATCGGAGGTTGGAACAACCGGAAGCATGGGGTAGAGATATGTGTTAATGGCACTAAATCGACCGTAGTAGAAAGACAAGGAAGGATAGAGAACAACAAATGGTATGATATTGAAGTCCGTGTTAATGGTGCCGATGTTACCTGTTTGTTAGATAATGAAGTGATTCATACGTTTACCCTTAATACAGAGTGTGCCTTATATCAGAGTGTGCAAATCGATGAAGGCAATGGTGAGCTTATACTAAAGGTTGTCAACCCGCATGGCGAAAGTCAGCGGCTCAATGTCAATGTGCAAAACATGAAGATATCAAGCGGAACCGTAGAGAGGCTCTCGGCTGATTCCGGGACAGATGAGAATACGATGGAGCGCCCTGATGTGATTGTTCCCACGAAAGAGCCTGTGGCCGTTGACAACGGTGAAAATGTGGCATTAGACATTCCACCATATTCGCTGAATGTATTCCGTCTGGGTGCAGAGTCCATAAGCAAAGAAATCCGAGTGTCGTATCCGGAGTATGAAAGAGAGGACAGGGGTATGGGGGCGTATCTTTTTGTCCATATGAACAGAAATGGAGAATACACGAGCTATGCATTGAGTAAATACGGAAACAACTGGCAAGATATGCTTGGTGGGGCAGAGGTCTTTGACACTAAGGCCAATACAGTTACCGGAGGAATGCGCGATGCATACATAACACGCATGCATGACGGTAATTTCATGTTGGCCGGTACAGACATGACGTCACGACTGGGATGGACGAGCAACCATATCATGGTACTTATGCTTTCGCCCGACCTCGTGCACTGGACGAAAAATGTAAAGATAGACCTTGAGTCGGAAGACAACCTAAAGGCTCTTGGCGGCATTACCGCGGATGAGATGACAGCCGCTTGGGCTCCGCAAGTGATATACGACAGGGAGAGTGGAAATTATGTCATGTACTATAGCGTTGGCTTTCCTGACCGACATCGTATATATTATAGCATCATTGACAAAGATTTGAATGTACTTAGTCGCCCGGCGTTGTTGTTTGATCCAGGCTACGATGTCATAGATGCAGATATTGTATGGAATGATGTAGACAAACACTATGTGATGCTTTATAAATGCGAGAAGACATCAGGGTTTGACAGGGCAACAGCCAAACATCTTGTCCCTGCCGCCAACGAGACATCCGGAGTTTGCCAGTGGACTATTACACCTGATTTCCATTATGGTGAAAACAATCAGGCCATAGAGGCTCCGACCCAATGGCGCCAAATCGGTTCAGACAAGTGGATGTTGGCTTATATTAATTATTCCGGCAATGGATACGGATATAAGATTTGCGGCATGGACGAGCATGGATTGAATGTCGGGGCACCGGCAATGATTAATGGCAGTGTGGCCGCCCAGCACGGAAGCATACTGAAGATATCATCAGAAGAGTATGATTATCTAAAGTTATGGGAAAGGGTAAAGACGCTATTGCCTGACGCAGAGTCATATTATAAAGCTTGTAAGCACGACGCTATTGCCGATGCAATATTGAAAGCTCAAAATGCGCTAAGTAACTCAACAACGTTTGATGAGAACGTTAAGGAGATGAATGCAGCATACGATGCACTAGTAAAATGCAAGGATATATACATGGAATATATCAAGAATATGGGTGAGGCAGGTAAGGCTGTGGATATGACGGCCTTGCTTGTCAACCCTGACTTCAGGGACGGTGCGAAAGGCTGGAATGTTTCAACCAATTTTACCCAGGCCAATGGGGCTGTTGCTGAATATTGGAATACATCATTCGATTTTTCACAGACCATAGAGAACATGCCTAAGGGGGAATATGAAGTAAGTGTGCAGAGCTTTTATCGTAACGGTTCTGTTTCGGATGCGGTATCTGCACACGTTAACGGTACCGAAAAGTCCTGCGCTGTGTTATACGCAAATGACAGCGAGGAACCAATTATGAGCATATACGATGAAAGTGTAACCCAGTATGGGTTATCACCTTATACTTATCCTGACAATGTAACAACGGCAAATGAAGCCTTCAATAAATTCGGTTTGTATACAAATGCATTGCGGCTGTCACACAACACCACTGGGCCGATAACAATAGGTATAAGGAAGATGGAACATGTTGCATCTGATTGGTGCTGCTTTGATAACTTCAACCTGAAGTATCTCGGCGAGCCTTCATCCGTGAATGGCAATATAAAAGCTAATGTGCAAAAGCATAAGCTATATACTTTGGACGGATGCGAAGTGCAAAACAAGGGCATGCATGGGAAAGTATACATCAAGGATGGACAAAAAATAATAGAATAACTAAAAACATAAAAGCATGAATTGCAAACAAATCAGGCACGGTGCCTTCGGCCCTATGATTGCCATAGGGCTAATGTTGGGAACCGCAACATTATTCCAGTCATGTGAGGATGATTTGCTCACAGGACAGCCGTCGTGGTTGGGCAACTCTATTTATGACGAGTTGGACTCTGATGGCAATTATAAAACGGTGTTAAGGCTTATTGATGACTTGGGGTTTCATGATAAGATGAGCCGTACAGGCTCTGTGACAATATTTGTTGCAGATGACGCTGCTTTTGACCAATGGTTTCAGACAAACAAATTGGGCGTGAGGTCGTACGAGCAATTGTCGACCGCACAAAAGAAACAGCTCCTCAATAAGTCGATGATAAACAATGCCTATCTCATTGAGTTAATGTCTAATGTAAGTGCCGACCCACCAGAGGCAGGAAAGGCAATGAGGCGTCCTAATTCTTCGAGTGTCTTTGATTCGATTTACGTGATGAGGCACGAAGACATGAATGGGGATATGCCGGCCTGGGCATGGTATAAGCAAAACAAAAAGGATATCATACTGTTTAAGGACGGTAGGATAATGAACAATGGCTCGGTGGCTGGATTGTCGCAGCCAATGATTCACCTATTGCCTGCGTTCATGCGTAAGCAGGCGTTTACTGATGAAGATGTGCGTATCTTGACAAATGGCAAGGCCACGTCGGTCAACGATGCCTTTGTTGAAGGCCGAAAGGTGGTTGAGCGTGACATAACTTGCAAGAATGGTTATATACATAAGGTGGACGGAGTCATTGAGGGTTACGACAACATGGCAGAAATATTGAGGCAGCATCCGAACATGTCATTGTGGTCGCATCTCATTGACCGTTTCAGTGCACCGTATTATGACAAGTATAAGACAGAAGAGTACAATCGTCTATACGGGCGTGATGTCGACTCCGTGTTCACCCTGCGTTATTTTGCCGATTCCAGAAAAGATGGGCTTGCCGTGACGACATATCCGTTGACATCAGGAAATCCTGTAGAGGAGAAAGTGCCGGCTACTCTTACATTTGATCCGGGCTGGAATCAATATATGTATGAGAACACCAGTGGTTATGACCTTCACTATGACGCAGGGGCAATGCTGGTGCCGAGCAACGAGGCTTTGCTGAAGTGGTGGAATGCCGATGGTAAAGTGTTGAAAGACAAGTATGGATCTTGGGATAATATACCTGAATTGGTGTTGTCAAAGTTGCTCAGGGTAAATATGCTCGGAACCTTTACCGATGCCATACCTTCAAAATTCTCATCCATTGTCAACGACGCCAAGGTGTCAATGGGGGTCAAGGTCTCTGATGTGGACAGTTGTTTCATTGGTTGCAATGGCGTTGTTTACCAGACTAATCGTGTGTTCAGTCCGATGGAATACTCAAGTGTTTCGTTCCCGGCCCTTATTCATCAGGATCTCATGAGTGTAATATATTGGGCTATCGACGAACTGGAGTTCACCCCATATCTAAATTCAATGGACTCATATTACAGTCTGATGTTGCCAACAAACACGTCGATGCTTACCTATGTAGACCCATGTACATACGGCGATACCCGACAGACGCTTCTCGAGTTCTATTATGACTTAAGAGAGAAAAAAGTAAAGGCACATCGCTATTTATGTACCATTGGCGATGATGGAGAAATTGTTATTGGCCAGAAAATAGTTGAGAACGTTCCGGAAGCACAGGTGAAGAATCGTCTTAAGGATATAGTTAACCAGATGATTGTAGTAGGCAACATAGAAAACGGATATAGCTATTATAAGTCAAAGAATGGCACCATGGTAAAGGTTGCCGATGCTGGGAAACCCGGGCAGATGACCGTATCGGGTGGCTGGCAGTTGGAGCATGGCTTAAGTGTCAGGGTAGATTCCATTTATGATATGTCAACTACCGGCAATGGCAAGTCGTATAGCATTTCCAGCCAAGTGCCCATGCCTGCATCCAAATCTGTTTATCAGACACTTCTTGAACATGAAGAGTATTCGGAGTTCTTGAAGTTGCTGGTAGGATCACAGTATCTGGACAAGGACGATATAATACTTGCAAGCAGCGTCAAACTGGGTGACAACAAATACAGTTGCCTGAATCCCAATAGCAACAGTAACATAAGTTTGTTCGGAACATACAACTATACTGTTTATGTTCCAACGAATGAGTCAATACTCAAGCTGGTTAATGACGGGGTTCTGCCCACGTGGGATGATTACGACGAACAGTTCTTGCTGTCGGAGAATGCGCCTTCGCAAGAAGAACGCGATGCAGCCAAGGCGGCATGCACAATGATTAAGAACAGGATACTTGATTTCGTTAAATACCATATCCAGGATAATGGTGTCGCAGTGAACGGAGCGCCTGAAACAGGCGAGAATGGTGTTGCCATATTCAAAAACAACTACGAGACGATGGTGCTTAACGCGGAGACGAACCGTTACTACCCGGTTGCGGTTGACGTTTCAAACAAAGGGCTGAATATAACCGACTTGACAGGAAATGTCCGCAAAGTTGTTAAAAACACAGGCCTTTATAATAATATCTGCCGCGAGTATTGGGTGTCAGGTTCTGGCTACAACAAACTTCTGTATACTTCGGCCGATGCCGTGGTTCATCAGATAGACGGACCATTGTTCTATAGCAATAGCCAGAAGACATTGTGGAAGAATGAAATATCGAATGCAAAATTAAGGAGGAGATAATTTTATGGAATACTATAATTGTAAAATGCAGGCACGAGAGATGCGTCGCACAACCAATAGCTTGCTTCGGGTCATACTCTCGATGCTTCTTATTGTGTTAAGCTCTCCGGCTTTCTCGCAAACAACAACTGTTCATGGAACATTGTCCGACGAAATGGGGCCGTTGATGGGTGCAACCGTTTGCGAAATTGATGTGAACGGGCGTATCATTAATTCAGCAATCACCGACTTGAATGGTAATTTCACAATGTCAGTGAAGAGCGACAAGAACAAGATACGTTTCAGCTATGTAGGTCTCAAACCGCAGACAATGCCTATCAACCGTACTGTTTATAATGTGAAACTTGGCAATGCCACACAATTGAAAGAAGTTACTGTAACCTCCAAGAAAAGAGTTGGTGGCAATAACCTTGCTGTGCCCGAGCGAGAGATTTCATACGCCAGCCAGAGCATCAACATGAAAGAGTTTGAAGGTTTGTCGTTCACTTCTGTTGACGAGGCTCTGCAAGGGCGTATTGCCGGTCTCGACATCGTGGGCAATTCCGGTGACCTTGGTGCGGGCTCTACAATACGTTTGCGTGGCGCTTCGTCTCTGTCGTCTCTGACAGACTCAAACCCTCTTATCGTTATCGACGGCAACATTCGCAGCGTCGATTTGACCGGCTACGACCTGGCTTCGGCAAGCAATGAAACTTTTTCTGAATTGCTGAACATAAATCCTGAAGACATCTCAGACATCAAGGTGTTGAAAGACGCTGCAGCCACAGCCGTTTACGGTAGCCAAGGTGGCAATGGTGTAATTGAGATAACTACCAAGCGTGGCGCCATGGGGGCTCCAAGGGTGTCTTATTCTTTCAAACTTACCGCAACACAGCAGCCCAAGGGTTATGAGTTGCTCAGTGGCGATGACTATACTATGATGCTCAAAGAAAGCTATTTCAATCCGACCCAGGATGATAACAGAAGCCAGAGCATCAGGGAAATCAACTACGACCCAACCTTTTCGGAGTACGAGCAATATAACAATAATACCGATTGGCGCGATGCCGTAACCCAAATCGGGTGGCGTCAGAACCATTATATATCGATAACCGGAGGAGGTGAAAAAGCGCGATTCCGTATTGGTGGCGGCTATGATACAGAGAAAGGAGCTGTCATCAAGCAAGGCCTTGACAGGTTCTCTACCCGTGTCGCCTTGGACTATTATGTCAGCGAGCGCATAACCGTTTCAACTAACTTTGCGCTTACTTACACGAAGACAAAATTCAACAGCGATGGGCTTTTGGCTATTGCAATGAAGAAGATGCCCAACATGAGCATTTACGAGCAAGACCCGGTGACAGGTGAAGACACTGACCGTTTTTACGAAATGTTGCAATCTGCGTCAAGTGTGTTCGACAAGAATCAAAAGGACTTGGTAAACCCGGTGGCAAGTGCCTACTTGGCCAAGAAGACGAGGAGTACATACGACCTTGTGCCCGAACTGGTGATAAACTATCGCCTTCTTGGTACGGATGATCAGCACACACGTCTCGATTGGCGTGGTAGTGTGTTGATGAGTGTATATAATCAATACGACGATTCATTTTATCCAGCAGAACTCAAAACCGTATCGTGGGACAATGGGGTCAATACATCTTCTTCGTCAAGCTTGAAGAGCGTGAATTTTAATACGAAGCAGACACTCACGTTTACTCCGCATTTCAACAATATGGATCACTCTCTCATCATGATGGGGCGGTTTGAGTTGAATTCGGGCACAAATAGCTCTCAGTCTAACGGAGCCAAGCTACTTCCTTCTGGTGGCATCGAAAGCCCTGATGCCGGCGGAGTGAATACGGGTCTGGCATCATCATATTCACAGTCGCGCACCATGTATTTCACTTTGTCTGCGCATTATGCATACAAAGGCAAGTATATGGCAGATTTCTCTATGCGTGCCGATGGCACCACGAAGTTTGGCCCCAACAAGCGTTGGGGGTATTTCCCGGCATTGTCGCTGCGGTGGAATATATCTGACGAAGAGTTTATGAAGCCTGCACGCAAATGGCTTTCAATGCTTTCGTTGCGTCCGAGCTGGGGACGTGTGGGAACGGCACCGAGGATTGACTACCTGTATACAAGTAAATATGCTTCGGGAAACAAATACATCGACATGCAGACTATGTACCCTTTAAACATACGCCTTACCGATTTGCGTTGGCAGGAAACGTCAAGTTACAACTTGGGTGTTGATATTGGTTTGTGGGATGACAAGTTGACCATAGCCATCGAGACATACCGTTCCACCACATCAGACATCCTTCTTGAGAATTATCGCATACCGTCTAACAGCGGTTTCGTGACAGTGCCTTACCACAATAGTGGCAAGATGCGCAATGTCGGTTGGGAGTTCCACGTAAACACCAACAGGCTGATAAAATTCGGAAAGGCTATAATGGACGTAAATGCCAACTTTGGCAACAACCGCAACGAGATACTTGAAATGGACGAATATGTGCTCAAGTCGCTCAATTCAACTTTTGCCTATAAGAATGGTGAGTGGTTGCGTCGCGTTCAGCTGTTCAATCCCCAGGGAGCCATTTATGGCTTCAGGTACAAGGGTGTCTACCAATATAATTATGAGACATTCAAGGATCTCGATGAAGAGCAGTGTGCTGCCTTCCTGGCTTCCGGTAAGACAGCTCCTGTAGCCTTCAATTCAAAAGGCCAGGTTATTGTTGACTCTGAAGGCAACCCATTGCGCATGCGCTACAACTATAATAATGATGGCACGGGCAAGAATTATCCATTCACCGGTGGAGATGCAATATATGAAGACATAAACCATGACGGTAATATCGATGCTCTCGACATTGTGTACCTTGGAAGCTCATTGCCCAAGCTTGTCGGAGGGTTTGGCTTTACCTTGACATACAACAAATGGCGCTTTACAGCCCAGTTTGCTTACCGTGTAGGTAATATGATATTGAATATGGCCCGACTTCATGCTGAGTCTATGACTGGAAATGACAATCAGAGCCAGGCAGTGAACTACAGATGGCGCAAGGAAGGCGATGTGACGTCGATACCGAGGGCAATGTTTGGTGAGACTTCCAACTACAACACTTTGGTCAGCGACCGGTTTGTTGAGTCGGGATCTTATTTGCGCGCCAGTTATTTCCAGCTTTCCTATGCGTTGGAAAAGAAACAGCTGAAAGCTCTGGGATTAAACCGTATATCATTGTATGCCAGCGCAAACAATCCTCTTGTAATCACAAAGTACACTGGCGTCGACCCTGACATAAGCGCTTGGGGATATGACCCGGCTATAGATAACGCACAAACGCCACGTACGCGTTCATATACATTAGGTGTAACTGTTGATTTTTAAATGAAAGATGTTATGAGAATAAAAAATATAATTTGGGGCGTATTCGCTGCTGGCGTTATGTCATCAGGACTTTCGTCTTGTGGCGACTTTCTGGAACTCGAGCCCCAGAACGAAATAATATTAGAGAAGTTCTGGAATGAGAAGACCGACGTTGACGGTATCATCGCTGGCTGTTATTCTGGCATGCAGTCAAACAACCTGATGCTCCGCATGATGATATGGGGAGAGTTCAGGAGCGACAACATATCCAGAGGGCAGAACCTGGACAAGGATTTGAACATAGAGAATGTCCTCAAGGAAAACATCCTTGCAACAAACTTCTATACAACATGGGACGGCTTTTATAGTATCATCAATAGGTGCAACACGGTGATAAAATATGCTCCGGGCGTTGCAAAGAAAGACCCGAACTTTAGCGACAGTGAGCTAAAGGCCGACATTGCAGAAGTTACGGCATTGCGCGCGCTTTGCTATTTTTATTTGATACGCACGTTCCGTGACGTGCCGTATTCAACCGAGGCGTTTATAGATGATAACCAGAAGATGGATTTGCCTGCCACTAAGTTTGATGTTGTGCTCGACACCCTCATTGGCGACCTTGAGAGAGTAAAAGACGACGCTGTCGAGAAATACCCAGAGGCAAGTTCGGCGCAACGCCTCTATCAGACAGGGCGCATTACCAAGATGGCCATCTATGCCATGTTGTGCGAGATGTATTTATGGAAGAAAGACTATAACAACTGCATACGTTACGCTGATCTTGTCATCGACAGGATGAAGAAGCAGGCTAAAGAAGCCAATGGCGGCATGGTCAATGATGACTATGCAAAAACCAACGGCTACCCTCTGATTCCCACCGACTATAACAGCTCAATGTCTACTTACGGATATGCCTATAACCAGATATTCGGTACAGGCAATAGTTCCGAAAGTATCTTTGAGCTGACCTTCATGCCAGATGACAACATGCCATCTAACGGAGCCGTTAGTCTTTGCTATGGCAACTCCAAGAACTCCGGCATCATGGGATACGCATCAGCATCGTCATTTATAGGCGATGACATGGAGTCTAAGACCTTTGCCGTGTTCAACAACAAGTATGATGCGCGGGCGTATGAAAATATCATGCGTGGCAATGTTATAATAAAGTATGCGCACACGCTGTCGCAGATTAACTTTTCTTCTGGTACGGCTGAGGTTACGGTGAGTGGCTTTTTCCCGGAAAACAAAGTTAAGACCAACTGGATAATATATCGCCTGTCGGACATAATGCTCCTAAAAGCCGAGGCTTTGGCTCAGTTGATAAGCAATAATGAAACCTTTACGGAACAAGACGAGCGTTACTACAACGAAGCGTTTGCTTTGGTAAATGCGGTCAACAAGCGTTCTTTGTGCCAGCCGTTAAGCCAGATTAAAGATACGCTTGTGGCTACAGCTTACAACACAAAGGAGAAAATAGAGTTGCTCGTCATGCAGGAGCGCCAGCGTGAATTGATGTTTGAAGGAAAACGGTGGTATGACCTCGTCCGTCGTTCACTCAGGGATGGTAACACAAATTTCCTCAGCACACAGGTGCTCCAGAAATTTACCTCCAATACGTCTGCCATACAAAACAAGTTCAGAAAGCTTGATGCCATCTTTTGGCCATATAATGTAGACGAGTTGAAAGTGAACAAGAATTTGCATCAGAATCCTGCTTTCGGTAGTGGTGAGAATAATAGTTATAAGAATAATTGAGATTGGTATCAACATAAATGTAAAATGGAGAATTCTATGAAGCGGCTAAAATACATATTTGTCGGTGTCGTATGCGCACTGACCGGGATGGCTACCGTAAGTTGCTCTGACGAACCTGATGATGAGAATTTCTATACATTTACAGGTGAGATGATGAGCGACTATTTCAGGAACAGGCCGGAATACAGCGACTTTGCTTACATTGTCGACCAGGCTGGCATGACCGATTTGCTGTCGGCATACGGCCACTATACATGCTTCCTTCCTTCAAACAAGGTGGTTGAAAACTATTTGAACAAGAAGGGTTTGAATAGTGTAAAGGATCTTACCCGGGAACAGTGTGACACCATCGCACGCACGCATCTTGTCAATAACATGTATGCGACTATTGACATGAACGACGGTACGCTGAATACTGCCAACATGAACAAGAGGTACATACAGATTACTCATACTGTAGACAAGAACGACAACTCTGTCGTACAACTCAACCGTATGTCAAACATCATTTTCGACCTGAAAGACGATTCTGTAGAAAACGGAATAATCCACCCGATAGATGTCTTGCTTGAGAATTCCAACAGTTCAATATCTGATGTTTTGAAGGCAAATGACAGGATACGCATCTTTTACGAAGGTCTTGTTGCCACCGGCCTGCGTGACACACTCATTAAGACGAAAGACGAGTCGTATGACGGTTCGAAATATGGAACATATTCATACACGTCTGATTTCTGGCGCGAGATAGCTGTCGCTCCTGAGGAGAAAAAGTATGGTTTTACTGTTTTTGTCGAGCCTGATGACTTGTATGAGAAAAAGTTCAAGGAATACGGCATTTCCACATCCAACGGCATGGTAAGGGCTCTTTATGACCTTGCATGCATGATTTATGACCCTGTTTTTGCCGACGACGCTGATTACAAGGCAGCCTATGGCTTTGACAAGATCACAGACAGGAATAATCCTCTCAATATGTTTATGGCCTACCACATACTCACGCGCGACGTGATAGGGTGGAACAAGCTTACTCCGATAGAGGTTCACTCCGGCATAGTGGATGGTGCCATAGGCATTAAGATAGACAAGATGAATCCTTGCGACTGGTATGAAACATTGATGCCTCGCACCATGATGAAGCTGGAGCAGGCCACGGTGCGCGAATATATGGGGAATTCTGAGCGTGGGCAAAGATACATCAACCGTCGTGTAGATGACAAGTTTTCCATTGATGGCAGTAAAATCCAGCCCACGGTCGAGGCCGACTATCTGCAGGATGCACCCAATGGGCGGTATTTCTATATTGACGATATCATTGCCTTCAATAAGGACACTCAGGAGAAGGTGCTGAACGACAGGATAAGGATGGACTTTTCCACTATCTTCCCCGAAGTGATGACAATGAACATGCGTCTTAACGGTGACCCGACAAAGGATGATGAAAGTTCTAAAGCCGACCAGACATTTAAGAACGGAAAGAATTATTGGTTCCCAAAGGGCTATCTTGACAATGTGACCATGGAAGGTAACGGAGTGCTTGTATACCGTCGCCCTCACTGGAACTTCTGGTCGTACGAAGGTGATGAATTCAATCTGTTTGGCGACTATGACTTTACATTCCGATTGCCTCCGGTGCCATACGAAGGTGAGTATCAGATTCGCCTGGGATTCTGTGCCCTTGATACCCGTGGCGTTGCACAAATCTACTTCGATGGTAAGCCCCAGGGCATACCTGTAGACATGCGTAAGCGCTTGTCTGACGAGACAATACTCGGCGACCAGTTCGGCACAAAGAAGTGGGCAGACATGACAGATGAGGAGAAGGCTGAAGACCAGAAGATGCTTAAAAACCTCGGTTATTATCGTGGTGCCTACGGTGGCTACCATTCAAGCGGTTCCACAATCAACGAATTTGTAGACAACCCGCGTACATACAGGCTTGTGCTTTGCACTGTGCACATCAACCCGAAGAAAGACCATTATATCCGCGTACGTTGCACATCGTCGAGCAAGCTTGGTAACAATAACGAGTTTATGATGGACTACTTGGAGATTGTTCCCAAAAGTGTTTATGGGATATCGTCGAGTGGTGCAATGGAGACAGATCTGTAATTGATTGAAAATTAAAAAGTTATGGCAAGATATAATATAACAAACAAAAGGTTGTTGGGAACTGTTGCGGTGGCCTTGAGCATTGTGGCATGTACTGATAATTGGGATGAGCACTATAACATGGGTTCTCCTTATGACGGAAACTTGTGGGAAGCAGTTTCATCCAATCCCAATCTGACAAATTTCGCACGCGTCATCGAAGCATGCGGGTATGATTCGTCATTGGTAAGTTCTCAGATGTTTACAGTGTTTGCTCCGACAAACGATTATTTCACTGCAGAGGATGCAAATGCTCTGATATCGGTATACAATGAGCAGAAAGCCAAGCATGTGAAAGACAACGATAACATGACAATAAAGGAGTTTGTCCAAAATCACATCGCCCTTTACAACTATTCCGTATCCAGCTTGAGCAACGACTCAATCGTTATGATGAACGGCAAGTATTTGCCTCTGACTTCCAGTTTTATTGGTGGGTCACAGATGTCGTCGAGCAAAACAGTTGGCAACGGTATCCTGTACACGGTCGACGGTCGGCTGCAATATTCCCCGAATGTGTTTGAATATCTTGAAAAAGATGCAGACCTTGATTCGGTTGCGCGCTTCCTTTATTCTTTCAATAAGTATGAGTTCCAGCCGGCATTGAGCGTGCCCGGCGACATCGTTGACGGCAAGACCCAGTATCTTGATTCCGTTACGACATTGACTAATGAAATTTTTGTAGAGTTGGAAGCCCGTCTCAGTTCTGAGGACAGCACATATTGGATGGTTGTTCCTACCAATGATGTGTGGAGCGCTTTGGTGCCAGAATACGAGAAATATTTCCAGTACGACAAGTCTGTTAACAAGCGTGACTCGTTGCAGTTTGTCAATGCTCGCATGGCCTTGCTCCGTGGAACGATATTCAGTCGTACCAACAACAGTGACCAGTCGGTCAAGGACTCTGCCATGTCTACAAATGCCGTACCGTATGGGATGCGTCGTTTCTTTTATGGCTCAAGTTCAGACAAGTATTACCAATATGAACGTCCGTTCGAGCCGGGTGGTGTCTTTTATGGGTCAACGTCTGACAAATGCAGTAATGGCCTCATATATAAGGCCGGTGATTGGCATATAGACAAGACACAGACATTCTTCCAGACTATACGTGCCGAAGGAGAAAACAATGAGCGCCTCGACTCCGTTGACCAGGCTTCGACAAATGCTCCGTTGGCCATCTACAAGGTGTCGCCAAGTAATAAGTTTTATGATAAGATTTCCGGCAAATCCTATTCAGAGATATCTCCTGCCAGTGGCGCTGCAACTAACATAAAGGCAGTGTTCAACATACCTGGTGTTTTGTCAAACATCGGCTACGATATTTATGTCGTAACAGTTCCTGCTTTAGCCGGCGACACATTGGCTTCTGCAGCAGATCGCCTGCCTACCAAGTTCAGAGTCAGGATGGCTTATAACGACGAGAACGGGAAGCAGCCTGCAAAGGAGTCTAACTGGACTTTGCTTCAGCAGGCTTTGCAGACAACTCCCGATGCTGTAGATACGTTCCTGGTGGCAGAGAATGTCAAGGTGCCGTATTGTTCATGGGGTTCCAACATGCAGCCGCAGGTTAAGATTATCTTCGATACGCGTGTAAGCAACGCTGATGTGAGGAAAGGAGTATTCAACCGTATCCTCCGCATTGACTGCATTGTTTTCAAGCCACATGATGAAGAATAAAACTTATTAACATAACTATAAAGTGACATCAAAATGAAGCTCAATAATATCAGATATAATAAAACACGTTATTGTGTTCCGGCTGGGGCATTAATGCTATGCATGGGGATGTTGGTGTATGCTCCTAATGTGTTGGCCCAGACCGACGAACCAGATGTTGTCATGAAGAAATCCGATACCCCAAAGCAACGGCAGTATACTCTGCGTGCTGTCGAGGGGCGTGTTACAGATGCCGATGGCAACCCTGTGTTTGGTGCAATGGTTAAGGCCATGAATGTCGAGGGCTACAGTACGTTTACAGAGGAAGATGGTACCTACAAGCTTTATGTCCCTGTGTTTTCCAGTTCGTTGATTGTTTCAGAGCCGAAACACAATCCTGTGGTCATCGGGTTGCTTAAGGGCGAGAGGCAATATGATGCAGTAATGCATTCAATGTCATTCACTGCCGACTACAGCGACGAACAGAATGAGTTTGGCGGCAAGAGCGCAACATCGTTCAACTATACGTCTGCCCTGAATGTAAAGGAGGAGATACAAAAGCAGTTGGGCGGAATGGCCTATACCAAAATGCGTAACGGCACACCCGGCATAGGTGGCGACATCTTTATCAACGGCATTAATTCGTTGAATGTCAATGCCCAGCCTCTTGTCGTTGTCGATGGCGTTGTGCTCGACCAGCAGTATGGCCGAACGATGATTCATGACGGGTTTACCAACGACATCCTTTCAAACATAAGCCCGGCAGACATTGCCAAGGTTACAGTGCTTCGCAACGGGACTGCGCTATATGGCGCAAAAGGTGCCAACGGTGTCATACTGATAGAGACACATCGATGCAGAAGCCTGGCTACACGTATCTCTGCCACCCTCTCGGCTGGCGTGACCACCATGCCCAAGTTCATCGACATGATGGATGCCGAGCAGTACAGGGGGTATGCCTCGGAGATGCTGAAGACCACTTTGTCGAAAAACAGGGAGTTCAAGTTCCTTAACAATGATCCAGGCTATTATTATTACAACCAGTACCATAACAAAACCGACTGGAAAGACAAGATATACCGCACGGCCATATCTCAGAGCTATGGCATAACAGTCGAAGGCGGTGACAATGTTGCCACATATAATCTGTCGGTCGGATATACCAAGGCGAACAGCACCATGGAGTATAACGACATGTCGCGCCTTAACGTTCGGTTCAATACAGACATCAACCTGCTCAAGAATCTGTCTGTGAGGTTTGATGCTTCATTTGCCGACATAACACGCGACATAAGGGACGATGGCGCTCCTTCCGGCTATAGCGAAGGCACCCCAACGTCGCCTGCGTTCCTGGCCTATGCCAAGGCGCCGTTCCTCAGCCCCTACGCCTTCGGCCGTGGTGTCATATCCGATTCGCATCTCGATATTGTTCCCGAGAGCTACTTGGACGAGGCATTGGCCAACTATCCTGATTACAACTGGAAACTTGCCAATCCCGTAGCCTTGAATGAGTATGCAGAGGCTTCAAACAAGAACCGCTTTGAAAATTCGCTGTTAAACATATCAGTATGGCCCGAATACCGTTTTTCGCCCAATCTGTCGATAAGCGAGCACTTTAGCTATACATTGGTAAACACCAATGAGAAATACTATATTCCTATCAATGGTGTGCCGTCATACTACGTTGCAGCCGTCAACGGCTTCAGGACCAATGAGGTGCGTTCGCTTTTCTCAAAGCAAAACTCGGTCATGAGCGACACTCGCTTGTCTTGGCATAATAGGTACGACGCACACAACTTAGAGTTGTTTGGTGGTGCCCGCATTTTGTGGGAGTCGTATTTGCTCAACAATCAGTTGGGATACAACACCGGCAGCGACAAAACCCCTTTCATGAGTTCCAGCCTTATGAATGCCAGTTCGTTTGGAACTAAAGACAATTGGAACTCCCTGGCCTGGTATCTGCAGGCAAACTATGATTATATGGGCAAGTATTTCCTGCAGGGCAATGTCACCATTGAAGGTTCGTCTCGTTTCGGAAGCGAGGCTTCCGGTTTAGACCTGTTTGGTGCCAGATGGGGTGTGTTCCCGTCGGTGCAGGCATCGTGGGTGGTGACCAACGAGCCTTGGATGGCCAAATCCTCGGTGTTCGACTATTTGCGCCTGTCGGCAGGTTACGACGTCAGCGGAAACGACGACATCGACTACTATGCCGCGCGTAGCTACCTGAGGTCAAAACTGTTCCTCCATGCACTGTCGGGCTTGTCTATCGATGGCATTGGCAATACGCAGATAAAGTGGGAGACCACGCGCCGCGTCAATATCGGACTCGATGCAAAAATGCTCAGCAACCGTCTGTCGTTGTCGTTCAACCTGTATAAGTGCTGGACGAGCGACCTGCTGACCATGCAGAGCATCGGTTTCTTGTCCGGCCTCGATTCCAACTGGTCTAATGGTGGGAAGCTTGAGAATGTAGGGCTTGATGTAGCTGCAATGGTCAAGGTCATCTCAAATTGCAATTGGCAGTGGGAAGTAGGAGCCAGCATGGGGCACTATAAGAACAAGCTGACCGAGTTGCCAGACAACAAGACACACATTGACAACGAGATGTATGGTGCAGTAATACGTTCGGAGGTTGGCTCGCCCGTCAATATGTTCTACGGCTACAAGACCGAGGGTGTGTATTCAACGTCAGAGCAGGCAAAGGCTGCCGGATTGTATGTTCTTGACGCCAATGGCGTGACTAAGCATTATTATGGTGCAGGCGACATGATTTTCGTCGACAGGGATGGAAACCACGAGATAAATGAGAACGACCGTTTCATTATCGGTGACCCCAATCCTGATATTTTCGGCAATATTTCCACATCATTGTCATATAAGAACATCAGACTTGATGTTTGTTTCAATTACAGTCTGGGCAATGACGTTTATAACTATATGCGTTCGCAGTTGGAGGGAGGCAGCCGTTTCATTAACCAGACCACCAACCTGCTTGGCAGGTGGCAGTCAGAAGGCCAGGTGACAAACGTGCCGAGGGTTGTGTTCCAGGATCCTATGGGCAACTCGCGTTTCAGTGACCGTTGGATTGAAGACGGTTCGTATCTTCGTTTGAAAACAGTGACCTTGAGCTATCGCCTGCCAATTAGCTCGCAGTACATACAAGGCCTCGAGTGTTGGATACAGGGCAACAAACTTTTGACGCTGAGCAAGTACCTCGGTTCCGACCCGGAGTTCTCTGCCACGACATCTGTCATAGGGCAGGGCATAGACTGTGGCCAGCTGCCGCAAAGCGCCTCGTTTGTTGCCGGTGTGAGAATCAATTTGTAAAACATAATAATAAACGAAAATATGAAAACGAAATATCTGCTGTTTGGCGGGCTTGTTGTCGCATCGTCTCTGTTGTCGGCATGTAGTGATTTCTTCGACCAAGATTCCGACCACGTGATTTTTGCCGATGATTATGAGTTAAACAAGTCGTCGGATACCATCTACTCACTTACCGGAATAATGTCAAAGATGCAGGCTTTGGGCGACCGCACCGTCCTTCTTGGTGAAGTCAGGGGTGATTTGGTTGACGTTACAAATTCTGCAAACGCCGATTTGCGAGAGTTGGCACAGTTTGACGTAAGCGACGGGAACAGGTATAACAGCCCCAAGGACTATTATGCTGTGATCAACAACTGCAACCTCTACTTATCCAAGGCTGACACGGCTGTTAGGAACAGTGCCAACAAGTCGTTGTTCATCAAGGAGTATGCAGCAGTAAAAGCCTATAGGGCATGGACCTATCTGCAGCTTGCGTTGAATTATGGAAAGGTGCCATTTTATACCAAGCCAATAACGACGAAAGAGCAGGCCGAGGCAAAATACCCGGAAAAGGATATCGTTGATTTGTGCAATACACTTGTTGCCGACATCGCTCCGCTGGCCGAGGTCGAGATGCCCGGGTTAGGCAATATCGGTATTACCGACAGCCGTATGCTGTACTTCCCGATATATGTGTTGTTGGGCGACCTTAATCTGTGGGCCGGAAATTACAAGGAGGCTGCCATGGCTTATTATAAGTACATCACCACCGCCAACGGTAGCAATTCGTATTTCCCCATCACTTCACGCAGTGTGATGTGGAACGGCCCGGAGTGGGTATCTATCGGTGACAATTGGAGCAACATGTTCAACTCGGAGATTTTTACCAACGACCGTGAGATAATTACGATGATAGCCGGCGACTCCATACCTTCTGAAGGCAACTACAGTCAGTTGCGCAATATATACAAC
This sequence comes from Marseilla massiliensis, assembly GCF_016899955.1. Classification (GTDB taxonomy): domain Bacteria; phylum Bacteroidota; class Bacteroidia; order Bacteroidales; family Bacteroidaceae; genus Prevotella; species Prevotella intestinigallinarum. The sequence continues at coordinate 106,043 of NZ_JACJJL010000003.1, forward strand.
AGCAGTGCAGACAATGATTACAAGGTCAGCCTTGTTCCATCTGAGTCATTGAAGGAGTTGTCGCAGCGTCAGGTTTGGTGTTATTTGGCAAACAACGGACGTGATACGGTGTATGCTCCTTCAAACCTCACGAGAAATCGTGCCGGCGACTTGAGGCTTGTTTCCTGCTGGAGGTCATATCAGTCGGTTTATGAGGGCAACACTGTGACGAGGCAGGTCGTCAGCAAGTTCCTTACCAGAAACATCCACGTTTACCGTCGGGCTACTGTTTACCTGCGTCTTGCCGAGGCGTTGAATCGTGCCGGCTACCCGCATTTTGCCTACGAGATATTGTCGGAGGGGGTTAACAACAAAGTGATTGAGCGAGATGTGCTGCCGTATTGCAAGACCCCGGCAGACTCGGCTTTCGTCAAGTCTTTCAATTTCCCGTACAGTTCCAATTCGGGCTACATCGTGCTTGATGCCGGGGCGGAACATTCGTACAATACCATTGGATTGCATTCGCGTGGTTGCGGCCAGAGCCAGTACAACAAGTACTATCTTATGCCCGATGATTCCACCCTCAGCGAAAAGGAGCGTCTGGACTATCAGATACGCAAGGTAGAGGACATGATTGTCGACGAAGGTGCCTTGGAGTTTGCTTTTGAGGGCGTTCGTTATTACGATTTGTTGCGTGTGGCCCTCAGGCGCAATGACCCAAGCTATCTTGCTGACCGTATTTACGCCCGCAGGGGGGCAGAGCGCATAAGCGAGGTCAAGTCGGAAATAAAGGCAGACCTTACCGACAGGGCTAATTGGTTCTTGTCGTGGAATGGTAAGTTGGGTATTAAGTGACGCTTGTCTAATAAACATAATGAATTCACTATGCGAATGAATATGTCATATAGATGGGCAATACTGTCCCTCGGCCTTCTTGCCGGTTCGGTTGCCGAGTCGGCCAATAAGGTGGTGACTGTTGGCCAAGTCACCTCGGATGTGGTTATTGCCGATGATGTTGATTATCACATAACAGACAGTGCCCCGTTTTCCATGACGGGCAGCATCAATATAACGGCCGTTGACCATGCCGTGGTTGTGTTTGACAATGTCAAGCCGTCAAGGCTGCTTGCCTTTCTGCCTCATGTCAGAATCAACGGCCAGGAAGCCGTCAACAATAAGACATGCCAGGTAAAGATATACAACCAGGGGGCCATGATACTGCCATACGGCAGCGACCTCAGGCCGCTCACTGTTTACAGCGGCCAGAATTTCACGGGCGAGGCGGTCAATGACTTCAGGCTCGAGAGCAGCGGTGGCTTCATGAACACGCTCAGCGACGGCAAGCTTAACAACAAGATACGCAGCTTCAAGTTGAAAAGGGGCTATATGGTCACTTTTTCAACCCGTGCGGGTGGTTATGGCTACAGCCGTTGCTTCATAGCCGACACCGAAGACTTGGAAATGGCTGAAATGCCCGCAATACTCGACCGCAGCATATCGTCATACCGTATCTTCAAATGGAATGACGCCAGCAAGAAGGGTTTGGCCAATGATACGCGTTCTGGTTCGAATGATGCCTTGAACACAACATGGTGCTATTCGTTCGGACTGGGCGAAGACACGGGCATCGACCGTGAGTGTGTGGCCCACCATATTTACGAGGGCTGGCCGTCGGTGGCCGATTGCGGAAGAAATGGATATACCACTTCGGCGCCTACGATGAAGACGAACAACGAGCCGGGCAACAAGGCCGACGACCATCCGCAGAGCGTGGCAGAGGTGCTGGCAAACTGGGAGCGCCTCATGGCCACCGGTTTGCGGTTGTGCTCGCCGTCGTCTCATGACGGAAGCTTGAGTTGGCTGAAAGAGTTTATTGATTCCGTTGATGCAAGGGGGTGGCGTTGCGATGTGCTTGACGTGCATTCCTATTGGCCGTCAGGCAGTTTCTATGGTCTGCAGTCGTGGTATAACAACTATGGCCGTCCGTTGTGGATATCCGAATGGTGTTGGGGCGCTTCGTGGAATCGCAACGGAGCTTTCAACCCTTCGCTTAGCGACGATGAGGCCAGGAGGCAGAATGCCGACAAGGTGAAAGAGCTGACCGAACTGATGAATGGTTACGGATATGTAGAGCGTTTCTCATACTGGAATTCAGAGGCCGACAGGTCGAAACTGTATGTCAATGGCGTGTTGACCGGTGCCGGCAAAAACTATGCAGCCTTGCCCGGAGTGATAGGATATAACAAGCGTTATGAGTTCATTCCGAAGCTGCCAAAGTCGAAGGGGGCACCGTCGGACCTTTCGTGCCGCTTCAGCGCTGCCGACGGGGTGGCCGTGCTCAGTTGGCACGAGCCTAATGGCGAATACAATAAGAGCATGTTTGTGGAGCGCCGCAAGAAAGGCGCCGCCTGGGAACCCTTGGCGGAGGTCGAGCTGAAAGAAGGTGAAGCCGACTACCGTCTGGAAGATACCGGGGCGTTCGATGGTGCAGAGTATCGCATACATGTGGTTTATGCCGATGGCAAGGATTATTTCACGGCCAAGTCGGCAACGGCTGTTCCCGACAGGTTGGTAGCCGGCGATGCGCTTGTCATAGGCGGGAAAACCTACTACATAGGAGGCAACTTGTTGCCAAACGGCAACTTTGACTTCGGCACATACGGGTGGACCAATGGCGAAGGCAGGCAGCTGTCGTGGCCCGACTTCGAGGTCATGGGCAAGGGCGGATACGACGGCGGCACATATCTGCAGGCATATTCACACCATTCGCCTGACAAGGCCGGTGCCGTCAAGACCGTTGTCGACTTGGAGAAAGGGGCCGACTATTACTTTAGTGTAGCCTCTTATTTCAACGGCATGTCGGTAAACAAGTTGAGCATGACGCGCGATGGTGTCACCGAAGACTCTACCGTGGTTGGAATACCCAACAACGTGGTGTGGTCGAAATATGCAACAGCATTCAATGCGGGTACTTACAGCAAGGCCATTGTCTCACTCGCATATTTAAGGTCGTGCGCCCAGTTTGATCAATTCATGGTTTCGCGGCTGTTTGCTTCAAAGGATGCAGCCATTGCCGACGGGTTGATGGCCGAGGCAAACAGGGCCCGCATGCTGATAGACTTCAACAAAACGCTGCCAAACCTTAACGCCGGCGTCAGTTCGGTGTTGGAGCGTACCGAAACAACTGAGGCCCATTTGAGGGCGTTGGTTGCCGTTGTCGACAACACCATAAAGGCCATCCAAGGCAAGCGCAAGGCCGACTCGCTGGCTGTCTTGGCCGACGCTGCCATCAGCGAAGGGTTTGACGGCAGCGAAAGCCTTGAGGCGTCGATGGCTGTGCTGAAGGAGACATCGTCGGCAGAGACATATCTGAGCGAGGTGGAAAATATGGAAGGCGTGCTTTCGTCGTGCATGCCGTTAAATGCCACCACATTCATCAAATATCCGTCGTTTGAGCAGCAAACCGCCGATTGGGTTCAATCTGGGTCATACGCCGGCGGACAGCAGGGCGTGATGACAGCCGATGGCAAAAAGTGCTGGCGGGCACAGTGGGACGGTTTGGGCGCATCGGAGTCGAACGACAAGTCGATGGCTGTGTCGCAGACAATAGTCAAGGATGCCGACGGCGAATATCTTTCACACGGTTTGTATGTATTGGAGTGCAAGGCGTCGACGGAGCATTATTGCATCACCGACCAGCATTCATACCTGTTGTATAAAGGCGACAGCATTGTCTCGCCGGTATTGTCGGCCGACTACATGGACATCCCCACCATATCGGGGGATGGCAAATGGCAGACATTGACAACACCGCCGGTGTATGTAGGCGACAGGGATACCCTAACCATTGGGTTTGCCGCAACCAAAGCCAACGCCATAGACAATGCGTGGAAGCCTTATGGCGACAATGGTGGTAAGGGCGACATGCGTGAGGGCAGCTGGTGGGCAACCGATTTTGTGCTCCGCCATCTTCCCGTTTATCATTACAAAACCGACGGCAGTGGGTGGTTTACCCTTTGCCTGCCTTACGACGCGGCACCATCCAAGGGGGTAAGGTTTTATCAAATTGCAGGCATCACGCAGGGTAAGTCGCAGATTTGCCTGGAGGAGATTGCCGGCACGCCAGCCGGTGTGCCGTGTGTGGTTTATTCAGACCATGCTGATGTGGTGATTTATGAGACAGGCGAGAAGGTTGCAAGGCGCACGCCCGGCCCCAACGGGCTCAACGGGTTGTTCATAACTTCTGCCACCACGCCCGAGAACGGACTGGTCTTGCAGAATGGCGAATGGGTTGTGCAAAACTCACCCAACAGGGATGAGAGGGCCGCGATTGGCAACTACTCCGCCTACATCAAGAGCCTCGACAACATCAGCGAGCTCGCCGCTTGGAGCGGGGTAACCCTTCCTGTCGGCATGCTTGTGTCGTCAATCAGCAATGCCAAGGCCGACGGGGCCACGCCTGCATATTATTCTCTCGACGGCGTAAGGTACAAAGATGAACCCAAGTCAGGGGTTTATTTGAAGGTAATTAACGGTAAAGCAATTAAAGTAGTGAGATGAACATGATTAAGAACAGACTATTCATGGTTGACAACAAGGCTTTGTCTGTGTTGGCGATGCTGGCTGTTATGTCACTGCGGGTTTTTGCCGGCGACATAACAGTTACCACCGACAAGCGTTTTGCCAGGGGGGCAACGATGGCTTTCGGCCGTATGACCGTTACAGGCTCCGACATCCGTGAGACCGGTTTCTGTTGGGCTGAGACACCGGAGCCAACAGTCGACGACAACAAGACTGTGAAATACCTGTCGAAAAATGGAAAGATATATTGGTTGCAGAACCTTAATCCTTCCACATTATATTATATGCGTGCGTATGCCATTGGCAATGATGGTACTGCGCATTATGGCCAAGTGATAAGGTTTTACACCATACCAATGGGGCGTATAGAATATACCATACGTGATGGTGGCCCCGATGACGCCCGTAACCGAATAGCCAATGCTACCAAGAGCGCCATTGACTGGTGGAACAACCTGACGTCGATTACCGGCTTTTCTACGAGCGTAGGCTATGAAGCCGGGGTGAACACCGCCGATTGCTCTTATGGAGGATGGGTAAGGGTTGGCCCCAACGCCTCGTATCAGCGCACTGGCACTATACTTCACGAGCTGCTTCATGGCGTCGGCGTCATACCATGGGCCGACACGGAGTGGAGCCGCCACAACCTAAGGGCTTCGGTCAACGGCGATGGCTATGGCACAGGTGCATGGTTGGGCGACCGTGTGACTGAGGTGGTAAGGTTTTTGGAAAACAACAACTCTGCAAGGCTTAACGGCGACTACCAGCATCTGTGGCCATACGGCATAAACGGAGCGCACGAGGACGACGGCTCCGAGGTGCTTTATATAGGCAACAGCCTTGTTTGCCAGGCTCTCGGTGAGGACGGACTGCAGCATACCGTGTCGAGCTTTGCGCGCCCGTACCATGCGTTCAACCATGAAGAGGGCAGGAAATACTACATCAAGAACGAGTCGGTTGACTGCGGGCTGTACGACTCTTACCTCATGGTGGCCGCCAATGGGGCGCTGGCCTGGAAGAAGATGTCGGCCGAAGAGGCCGCAGGCAACGACAGCGCGGCATGGACAATCACGTTTACGCCGCAAAACCAGTACTATCAGTTGAAAAACGTTTCTACCGGCAGGTATATGAGTTATGCATCTCCCGGGCCCGGGGGCATAGCCACGTCGGCAGTGGCGGTGCCTGCGACGGCAGAAGATTTCCAGCTCATGCGTGGGCGGAATGACATATATGCGGGCATGGCCAGATTGTCGAACCGCGGATATTGGATAGTTCACCCCGAAAGCAATTGGACGCCAAACTGCCTGCAGGCTGCCCCCGGCGGAGCAACGGCGGCCGCCACTTTCAACATCTCAAACTCTGCTGAAAGCCAACGGTGGCTGATACTGTCTGCCGACGACATCGACGAGGTAAGCACTGCGTCGGTAAATGGAATCAAGTCGGAGATAGAAAACTCAATATCCGAGTTGGAGAGGCTTGTTGCCGTGCCCCATATAGAGAATGTTGCCGGGCTTGACGCCGACATGGCTACGGTTGTGGCACGGGCGCGCGAGGTCGTGGGCAGTTCCGACGACATGGCTGAGTTGGAGTCGGCCAGGGACGGCCTGCGCGAAGCAGTGGGCACATTCCTCAACAGCGTGGCGGCCAAGAGCGCCGACGAGCCCTTTGACCTCACATACATGATGGCCAATCCGGGCTTTGAGACGACCGACGGCTGGGCCGTGTCGCCTGTTGTCAATTATTCGTGCGGCGAGTTTTACAGCAAGGCCTTCGACATGAACCAAGTCTTGGCCGGTATGCCAGCAGGCACGTACAGCCTGCGTGTCAAAGGCTTCCAGCGTCCCGGGTCGGCTTCCGACGTTTGGGCAAAATACTCTGCCGGGCAGAGCAAGGTGACGGCATTCATGTATCTGTGGTCTGCAGTCAAGCGGTTGAGCAACATCTGTGCGGGCGCTTCTGGCAGCAGGTTGGGCGGAAGCGAGTCTGCCGTCGGTGCCCCTGCCATGTATATACCCAACGACATGCAGTCGGCAAGCATATACTTCTCGAAAGGGATGTACGAAAACGAAGTGGTGTATGACAACCCAAACAAAGGCGGCTCATTGAAACTGGGCATCCGTTCGGCAAGTATGCCTGATAAGTATTGGTGCATTTTTGACGACTTTCGCTTGTATTTCTATGGAAAGGAGTCGTCGACGTCACTCGGCATCGATGATGTCGATGCCGGCAGGGCCTGTCGTTCGTCGGGCATTTATTCGTTGGATGGCCGTCTTGTCGGTAGCGATGCTTCTGCGTTTGAGCGCCTTCCCAAAGGCATCTACATCGTCAACGGTATGAAAGTAGTGAAGTAGGGGCGCCCGGTCTATTGTGCCTAAAGCATTGACGTCGGCGTTTGGCCCATGCCCGCAATCGTGGCTACGCACGGGCAGCGACTGTTTGTCTTGGCTTGCGGCAATGCCGCGCGTTCAAGACGGGTGGTTGCGTAACGTCAAACGTGCCGTTTCATTTGTCGGAACGGCACGTTTTGAAGTCTCAAACGGCAGGCTTTGCAATTCGTTGGCAACCAGGCTATTGCAACCTACCGTCTCCGTCGGTTTAAGAGGAGGCAAGAGGCATGCCTGTGGATGGGCGTACTGGGCGCCTGAAAACGCTACGGTGGAGGTAAGATATTGGTTTCTAAATGATTTTTGTTCAGTTGTTTGTGGTTATGGTCTTGCCTGCGAAAAGGTAAGACCATAACTTTTTCTTTATCTGCGGGGGTGGGGGCGGGATGGCGTGTCCCGTCGTATTCCGATGACTGCAACACGTTATCTTGTGGCGTGGAATCCCTCGAGGTTTGCGTGTTTCTTGCGCATCATCCTTGCATATATGTTATGCAGCCACAACTTGTGGGTCACGGTAAACACCAACCCTGCGACCGTCATTATCAGTAGCGATGTTTCCTTGCCTACAGCGAGGGCAATCAGCTGTATGGCAGCTATCGGGGCAATGAACGAAACAATGCCTATCATGGCCGGGATGGCATTGTTGGAGCCCGGCCTTCCTATTGCAGTATTGTTGAGAGGCATTGTCTGCCGGTTGTTCACTGCCAGTTGGAAGAGGATGAAATAAATCGGCCCGGTGGTTGTGAACAACCCGGCAAAGACCAATGACGGTGGCAGCTTGCCCGAAATCATGGCCGGCAGCAGTATGGCCAGCGGCACGGCCAGCACCATGCAGTAATAGTAATATTTTGCCTTGAGCAGTTGGTAGGTGCTCTCTTTGTGCGTCATGAGCATGTCGATGTAGTTTCCCTCGGCTCCCATAATTCTTGTCAGGTTGACTATACCAAAAAAGATGAAGCAGTAGAAGCAATAGGTGGTCTGCGAGAAACTGTCGTTGTCGTAGATGGTGGTAAATGTAATCATCGCGCTCAGTAGCGACATTAGCAATATGCCCTGCATGAAATTGCGCTTGATGGCTTTGTTGCGCATCGTGCTTTTAATCTCAAGTTTCATGTATTCGCCGGTTATTCCCCATTTCTCGGGCAATGTTATCTTTGTCGCGGCCTTGCGCTTAGTGCCGTCGCCTGTGGCTTCTTGCGTGGCGGAACACAGCAAGACGTGACGGTTGGCCACAAACAGCATCGCGAAGCATGCCATGTATGCCAAGATAGAAACCGGCGTATGTCCGTGTGCGACAAAGAAGTCGAGAATGGCCTCGGGGGCGTCGCTTGTCGACGCCATGCCGGCGGCAGCCATCGGCATGGCGTATGCCATGGCAGGCAATGCCCACCAAGCCAGGCTTTTGTTTGTCAGGGAGCGCACCAACAGTTGCCACAGGCAGTTTGTCTCTATCAGAAATTGGCAGACCAGCGCAATGCCCGCTGCCTCTGGCAGGGGTGCCACGCCCATGGCGGCAACAGTGATGCAGTGTGGAATGAAGAGGCATAGCCAAACGAAATTGTAGCCTGCCGCGAGCGAAGAGAGCAGCAAGCTGTCTATCACTTCAGACCGTTTGACCGGGAGGATGAGATATGGCGTAATGTCGATGGGCTTCTTTCGGGATGCAAAGCGCATCGAGAAGTCTACAATAAGCACAAACGGCATTACGCCCACGATGGTGTACGGGCCAATGTCTTTTGCCAAGAAGCCGAGGCCCACACCGCATGCCGAAAGGTAAAGGCATGCGAGTGCGGCCCCAAACCATTCCAGCATCTTCGACCACCGTGAGCCTGACGCCGGGTTGCGGCGCTCGCCCAGTCGCATGATGCCGAGAAACAGCCGTATGCGCTGAGCCCTTGTCATCTGAGGTCAATTATTTCGGCCTTCGGATAAGCTTTTGCGTTGAATGTGAATGTCGCGTCATTCAGATTGGCTTTCTTGAAGTTGCTTATTACTATAGTGCTCCAGTTTGCCCCTTGACGCATCTTGATTTGCGTTGGCACATAGGTCGACTTGTTTACCGTGATGTACATTTCCTGAATCTGGCGCGACTTGTTGGTCGCTGTCAGGTGAACCTGGTAGTTGGTGCCAACGGTCTTCATCTTATACGTAAACCCGGTTCGGTACATATTGATGAAGTTGTAGGGATTGATTGCCTGTAGTTCGCCTTCGGTCGGAGTGTTTATGTTCACCTCGTTGCTTCTGGCCATGTAGGTCCACTGGGTAGTACCGTCAAACCACACGGTGGCCGCCGGTGTGGTAGTCTTAAACTTCCGGCCTTTTATCGCAATGCTTCCTGTAGTATTGCCGTACTGGCTACTTGCGATGCGGAAGCTGGCCGAAGCCCCTCCCTTGTTGCTCACCACGGCAGCTACTTTGTCGAGCACCGCTTTGGCCGGTTGGGCCATTGCCCCACAGCTTAGTGTAATCAAGGCTATCAAAGCAAGAATGTTTCTTTTCATATACTTTTCGTTTTCTAAATTCTATATGGTTGTGTACACTCAGTGAACCGTCCTCAATGACTTTATCTGGTTGTCAAGACTGACCTCGTCCTGGATAAGCACTTCACGCGGCTTGCTGCCCATTGCTGCCCCAACGATGCCGGCCTTCTCGAGCTGGTCCATCAGTCGGCCTGCCCTGTTGTAGCCGATGGAGAACTTGCGTTGGATGAGGCTGGTGCTGCCCGACTGGTTAAGCACAATGAGGCGTGCCGCTTCCTCAAACAGCGGGTCGAGGTGCTGCATGTCCATGTCGGCCGAACTGCCAAGGTTTTCGCCGTCGCCATTGTCCGGCTCTGGCAGCTCGAACGGAGTGGTATATCCCTGTTGCTGGGCAATGTACTTGTTGATGCGTTCCACTTCGGGCGTGTCTACAAATGCGCATTGCACCCGGACAGGCTCGTTGCCGTTGAGGAAGAGCATGTCGCCACGCCCAATCAGCTGGTTGGCACCCGGCCTGTCGAGAATTGTCTTCGAGTCAATCATGGCACTGACCTTAAAGGCAATGCGCCCCGGGAAGTTGGCCTTGATGTTTCCGGTGATGATGCTTGTCGTGGGGCGCTGGGTCGCAATGACCATGTGTATGCCCACGGCACGCGCCAGCTGGGCTATTCTCGCAATGGGAAGCTCTATTTCCTTGCCTGCAGTCATTATCAGGTCGCCGAACTCATCGATTATCACTACTATGTAGGGCATGAACCGATGGCCCTTCTCCGGGTTGAGTTGCCTTGAGATAAACTTCTTGTTATACTCCTTTATGTTGCGCGCGCCGGCTTGCTTGAGCAAGTCGTAGCGTGTGTCCATCTCCTTGCACAGGCTGTTGAGCGTCCTTACTACTTTGCTGACGTCCGTAATGATGGGTTCGGCGTCTTCGTCCGGCACTTTGGCAAGGAAGTGGTTGGCTATCGGGCTGTATATGCTGAACTCGACCTTCTTGGGGTCTATGAGCACAATTTTCAGTTCTGCAGGGTGCTTCTTGTATAGAAGTGATGTGATGATTGCATTGAGGCCAACCGACTTTCCCTGTCCTGTCGCACCAGCCACAAGCAGGTGCGGAATCTTGGCAAGGTCGAACATGAACACCTCGTTGGTAATGGTCTTTCCCACGGCACAAGGCAGTTCCATCGTCGTCTCCTGGAATTTCTTTGAATTAAGTATGCTTTCCATCGAGACGATGTTTTGCTTTGCATTAGGCACTTCAATGCCGATGGTGCCTTTCCCTGGTATAGGGGCAATGATTCTGATGCCCAATGCCGAGAGGCTCAGCGCTATGTCGTCCTCAAGATTGCGTATCTTTGAGATTCTGACCCCTTGCGCCGGGGTGATTTCATATAGGGTTATTGTCGGGCCTACCGTGGCTTTTATGCTGCTTATCTCGACCCCGAAGTTGCGCAACACTTCCACGATGCGGTTTTTGTTGGCTGTCTGTTCGGCCATGTCGATGTAAGGCTTGCCGTCATTCTCATACTTCTTCAGCAAGTCGAGCGTAGGGTAGTGGTAGTTCTCCAAGTCGCGCTTGGGGTCGTAGGGGGCCATTGTCGTCACATTCCCGTTGACCAGTGAGGTGCCGACAGCCTCTTTCTCGTCGCCGGCCACCTTGATGTCCATGACCACATCTTTGTCTTTCTCTGTGTCGGCAGGCTCAGGTGTCGCTTTTGTGTCGCCTGTGGCTCGGGCCGGCCCTGTTGGCATGGCAACGTCATCTCCTTCAAACTCAATCACTTCGGTTGTGGGGTCGTCAAACACCTTGGGGTCTTCAAGGGTTTCGATAGTGTTGGTCGGCTTTGCTGTGTTTTGCTCTTCATAGCTCGTGACGTTGAACTTGACCCTGTCGGTAAAGAATTTGACGGGGTTGAGCAGCTTCCTTATCAGGTAGATAGTTTCTGCGCTGATGTATGTCAGGAAGGCTATGGCAATGACAATAAGTATTGCTGTCAGGCCGGGAGAGCCCACCAGGTTTTCTATTGTCGTGCAAAGGAACACTCCGTGGTCGCCACCCGGGTTGTAGCACTGGTCTACAAACACGGGTGAGAGAAACTTAGCCAGCGTTACCGACAGCCATATCATCAGTAGCATTAGGCACAGAAACCACTTGACGAGGTTGAGTTGGTATGCCCTCATGAGCCTCATGGCCACCATGCACAAGAATGTGGGCACGAGAAACGACGCCAGTCCAAAGCATCTTTTTACGAAAAAGTAGGCTGTGTGCGCCCCGATGGAGCCACAACTGTTTTTAAACTCACGCTGGGTGTTCATCAATTCGCCTACCTTAGGCATTTCAATCAATGTCTGGTCGGCTGCACCTGTGGTGAAAAACGAGGTGAACGCCAATATCATATAACCGGCCATTACAAGTAAAAGCAGGCCAATTACAAAATTCAGTTTCTCGTTGTGGAATATAGTATTGAACCCAAGGGTTTCGCTTAGAGAAGAAGTTTTACGCTTATCTTTTTTCCTTGCCATCTTTGAATCTTTCTCAATTATTGTGCAAATGTAGCTGAAAAAAGTCAGAATAGATAATAAACTCATGATTTTTTTGTAATTTTGCATCTTGAAACGCTTTCACTGCAGAGGGGCGCGGCCGGCCTGTTGACAGTCTGAATGGCGGTGGCTGACAATGGGTGAAAGCTTACCATGCTACAGCATAGTCCTGTGGGTGAGTTGGTTCCGGTTGGCTGTTCGGCTCAGGCATATAGGATTGGCGTATAATAGTGTTAGAATAAACGATGAAAACAATATATAATAAGTATGACAAGTCGCAAATCGGCGTGCTGCCCCGGGCTTTGTTCCAGGGGCGTATCGTGGTTGTGCTGTCAGCAACAGAAGCCAAAAAGGCTGTTGACTTCCTGCTGTCACAGCCCATATTGGGTATAGACACGGAGACACGGCCTTCGTTTAAGAAAGGCGTGACGCACAAAGTGTCGTTGCTTCAGGTGTCTTCAGTGGATACTTGTTTCTTGTTCAGGCTTAACATCATTGGCATGTCTGAAGACATCATACGCCTATTGGAAGATACCAAGGTGCCCAAGGTCGGACTGTCGCTTCACGACGACCTCCTAATGTTGCACAAGATAGCCGAGTTTAAGCCCGGTTATTTCATTGACTTACAGGACCACGTGGGCGAGATAGGCATTGAAGACAAGAGCCTGCAGAAGCTTTACGCAAACGTGTTCGGTGAGAAAATAAGCAAAGGGCAGAGGCTTACAAACTGGGAGGCCGACGTGCTCAACGACAATCAAAAGCTGTATGCCGCTACGGATGCTTGGGCTTGCATCAAGCTTTACGAGGAGTTGCAACATCTGAAAGCCTATGGCGATTACGAATTAATAAAGCAAGAAGATGGACAAGTACAGAAAAGTATATCTTAGAAAAGGCAAGGAACAGAGCCTTGACCGCTTCCACCCATGGGTGTTCTCTGGCGCGATAGCCCACGTGGACGATGGCGTCGACGAGGGCGAGGTTGTTAATGTGTTTTCGTCCGACGGTCGTTTCATTGCCGTGGGGCATTACCAGATAGGCTCTATCTCTGTCAGGGTGTTGTCATTCGATGATTGCGATATTGATTCAAAGTTCTGGTCTGCCTCGCTGAAGGGCGCTTTGGAAATGCGCATTGCCCTTGGCCTGGCCGACAGTTCGGCCGGCGACACCTATCGTCTGGTGCATGGCGAGGGCGATTTCTTGCCCGGCCTGGTCATCGACGTGTATGGCAAGACCGCTGTAATGCAGGCCCACAGCGTTGGGATGCACATGATGCGCAACGACATTGCCCGGGAGTTGATGGCTGTCATGGGCGGGCGCATTGACAATATTTATTATAAGAGTGAGACAACACTGCCATTCAAGGCCGAGTTGGGGCAGGAAGACGGCTTCATCTGTGGCGGAAGCGCCGACAATGTGGCTGTGGAAAACGGATTGAAGTTTTACGTCGATTGGCTGAAAGGCCAGAAAACGGGCTTTTTCATCGACCAGCGCGACAACCGCTCTCTGCTCGAGCACTACTCGGCGGGGCGCAATGTGCTCAATATGTTCTGTTATACCGGGGGCTTTTCCGTGTATGCCATGCGTGGCGGGGCGGCGTCGGTGCATTCTGTCGACAGTAGCGCCAAGGCCATAGAGCTTACGGAGAAGAACGTGGAATTAAACTTCTCGTCTCACGAACGCCACGCTGCTTATTGTGAAGATGCCTTTAAGTACCTCGACAAGGTGGCTGACAAGTATAACCTTATCATTCTCGATCCGCCGGCATTTGCCAAGCATCGCGGGGCATTGCACAACGCCTTGAAGGGTTACACGCGGCTCAATGCCAAGGCACTTGAGAAAATACAGCCCGGCGGCATATTGTTTACGTTCTCTTGCAGCCAGGTTGTCACCAAGGACAATTTCCGCAATGCCGTATTTACCGCGGCCACTGTTGCCCGGCGCAAGGTCAGGATATTGCATCAGTTGCATCAGCCCGCCGACCATCCAATCAACATTTACCATCCTGAAGGAGAATATCTGAAGGGGCTGGTGCTTTACGTAGAATAGACTGCAGTGGCAATAAAAGACATTGTTGCGGGATATATAGCCAAGCACGGGCTTTTGGATAAGCGTTCCACATGCCTTGTTGCACTGAGTGGCGGGGCCGACAGCGTGGCCTTGTTGCTGCTTTTGCGCGAGCTGGGCTATGCCGTAGAGGCTGCCCATTGCAATTTTCACCTGAGGGGAGAAGAGTCCGACCGCGACGAGGACTTTGTTAAATGCCTTTGCCACACCAACAATGTGCCTTTGCACATAGTCCACTTTGATACAAAGGCGTATGCTTCGTTGCACAAGGTGAGCATAGAGATGGCTGCCCGACGGCTGAGGTATGCCTACTTCAAGCAACTGTTGGGCGACATCGGTGCTGCCGCTGTGTGTGTGGCCCACCATCAGAATGACAATGTCGAGACGGTGCTGATGAACCTCATGCGTGGCACCGGCATTCACGGACTGGTGGGCATAAGGCCGAAGAATGGCTTTGTGGTGCGCCCGCTGCTATGCTTGAGCCGCAGCGACATCGAACAATACCTCAGCTCACGCGGCCAGGGATATGTGACCGACAGCACAAACCTCGTGCCCGACGTGGTGCGCAACAAGATACGGCTTGAGCTGATTCCGCTGATGAAAACAATCTATCCCGAGGCTGTAGGCAACATCCAGCGTACTTCCGGGCTTGTGGCTGAGGCCGAAAAGGTGTATGATGCCGCAATCGCCGATTCGGTGTCGATGGTGACGGGGCGCGAAGGCGGTTTGGTGTATGTGAACATTGACCGACTGAAACAACAGCCTTCGCCCGAAGCCACGCTGTTTGAGATACTTCAAGGTTACGGATTTTCGTCGCAGCATGCAGAGCAGGTATACCTTAACATAGACGCCGCACCGGGAAAGGTGTATTCTTCCGGTGGCTATGACTTGGCCATAGACCGGGGCAGGATGCTTATTTCAGAAAAGCGTGAACCATGCCGTGATTTGCGCATGCCTGAGCCTGGGGTATATGTATATGGCGATGGAAGGAAGCTGCGCCTTGACGTCAGGCCGGTCGACGCGTCGTTTGCAATATCTCGTCAGGGCTGCGTGGCGAGTGTTGACGCGGCAAACGTGGCATTCCCGCTTACACTCAGGCATGTGCGCGAAGGCGACAGGTTTGTGCCGTTTGGCATGAAAGGGGCGAAGCTTGTCAGTGATTACCTCACTGACCGCAAGCGAAACCTGTTTCAGAAGCGTGGCCAGCTTGTGGTTGAAGATGCCACCGGTAAGATTGTCTGGCTCGTGGGTGAACGCGTAGACAACAGATGCCGCATCACCGGCGAAAGCAAATCGGCGTTGATAATGTCGTTTGTCGAAGAGCCTTAGGCTGCAACCGGGCTTTGCGCTTACGGTTGATTGATTGCCGTAGGTGCCATATCTGTCATGAGAGATTGTGGAATTCAAGCAATTCCGGCAGCCGGGAAATTTGGTATGCAAGGCTAAAAGACATAGTGTGCCAGTCTGCCACATGAGGCAAGCAGACAGGTTCGACATCTGTTTCGCCGTCATACCGAAACGGTGCGCCATGCTGCTGGAGGCATGGCTTTTGCATTCCTGCCATGCTCCGCAATCGCTTCCTGCCTCTTGCAGGCATCTTGCCAGCTCGCTTTGTCTGCCGTTGCCAGGTATGCCTTTGGCAAGGGCGCCAAGGAGCCTGCATGGTAAGAGAATGAAAAGGTGTGGATGTATAATGGCCGATAGGGGTTGAAGCCCAGGCAATAAGCAAGAAGGGGCAGGCCGCTTTCGGCCTGCCCCTTCTTGCATAGGGTTGATGGTTTATTCCAGAAAGACATCGTCCTTTCCCTCAGCTTTGCCAATCCTTATGGTCTGCCCTTGTTCAAGGTCGCCGTTAATGATCATTTCACACAGCTTGTCTTCAATGTAGTTCTGGATGGCCCGCTTCAAAGGCCTTGCCCCAAACTGCACGTCGTACCCCTTGGTTGCAACAAACTCCTTGGCTTCGTCGTTTATCTCGATGTTGTAGCCCAGGGCGTTGACCCTTTTGAACAGCCCCGACAGTTCGATGTCGATTATGCTCTTGATGGCCG
Source organism: Marseilla massiliensis (assembly GCF_016899955.1). GTDB lineage: Bacteria > Bacteroidota > Bacteroidia > Bacteroidales > Bacteroidaceae > Prevotella > Prevotella intestinigallinarum. The sequence goes on from NZ_JACJJL010000003.1 coordinate 122,120, forward strand.
TAAGGTCCAGTTGGTCGAATGTTATTATCTCGTCCAGGCGGTTGAGGAACTCTGGCGAGAACTGCCTGCTCAGCGATTTCTGTATGATGCTGCGCGCATACTCTTTGTCTTTGTCGTTCATGGCGATGCCCGCATTGCCCGCCGTGAATCCCACACCGTGGGAGAACTCTTTGAGCTGGCGCGTGCCCGCGTTGCTTGTCATTATGATTACCGTGTTGCGGAAGTCGACAAAGCGGCCGTTGCCGTCGGTAAGCCTGCCTTCGTCGAGCACCTGCAGCAACAGGTTGAACACATTTCCGTGGGCCTTTTCAATCTCGTCGAGCAGCACGATGGAATAGGGGTGGCGGCGCACCTTTTCCGTCAGCTGTCCGCCTTCCTCGTAACCCACGTATCCCGGAGGCGCCCCGATGAGCCTTGAAACATTGAAGCTCTCGGTGTATTCGCTCATGTCTATGCGTATAAGAGCGTCTTGCGAGCCGAACATAAACTCGGCCAGTTTCTTTGCAAGATATGTCTTGCCCACACCGGTAGGCCCGAGGAACATGAACACTCCAATAGGGTGGTTGGGGCTTTTCAGCCCTACACGGTTGCGTTGGATGGCTTTCACCATTTTGTCTATGGCCCTGTCTTGCCCCACAACCTCCTTCTTCAGCTCCGAAGCCATGCCTTTAAGGCGCAGCCCTTCCGATTCGGCCATTCGCTGCACCGGCACACCCGTCATCATCGAAACCACCTCGGCCACGTCTTTTTCGGTCACCGTCTGGCGCTCTTCGCCGTCGCCGTTGGTCCAGCGTTCGTTGAGTTCGGCCAGTTCCTTTTCCAGTTCGGTCTGCTTGTCGCGGAACCCAGCAGCCAGTTCAAAGTTCTGGTTGCGCACAGCCGCCTGCTTCTTTGCCTTTACGAGTTCAATCTCTTTCTCCTTCTCTGTTATCTCGGGAGGTATCCGTACGTTGCCCATGTGAACCCGCGAGCCTGTCTCGTCCAGGGCGTCGATGGCCTTGTCAGGGAACTGGCGGTCTGTGACATATCTCTCTGTCAGTTTGACACACGCGCTGAGAGCCCCGTCGGTATACTTCACATGGTGGTGATGCTCATACCTGTCTTTTATGTTGTTGAGTATGGTCAGCGTCTCGTCACTGCTTGTCGGTTCCACCAGCACTTTTTGGAAACGCCTCTCGAGCGCGCCGTCTTTTTCAATGCTGTTGCGGTATTCGTCGAGCGTTGTGGCCCCGATGCACTGTATGGTGCCCCTGGCCAGTGCCGGTTTGAGAATGTTGGCGGCATCCATGCTGCCGGGAGTCGAGCCGGCGCCGATTATTGTGTGTATCTCGTCGATGAATATAATGACGTCCGGGTTTTGCTCAATCTCCTTTATCAGCGCTTTTATGCGCTCTTCAAATTGCCCACGGTATTTCGTCCCGGCCACAATGCCGGTCATGTCGAGGCTTATAAGCCTTTTCCCGAAAAGCACCGGCGACGTCTGTCGCTTTGCAATAAGCTGTGCCAGCCCTTCCACTATGGCGCTCTTTCCAACACCGGGCTCGCCAATCAGAATTGGGTTGTTTTTCTTCCTGCGGCCAATTATTTCCACCACCCGGGCTATCTCGTGCTCGCGTCCCACCACGGGGTCGAGCTTGCCTTCGGCCGCTGCCAGTGTCAGGTCGGTGCCAAAGTTGTCGAGCACGGGCGTCTTCCCGCCAGGCTTGCGTGTCTGCGTGGTGGGTTGCTGCCCGCCCTGCTGCCTGTCGCCATATTTGCCCTTGTCATCCTGGTTTGCCTCTTCGTACTCGTCTTCGTCTGGAAGTCCGATACCGTCGTTGACGCTGCTCTTCTGTTGCAGCAGAGCATATACGTCGTCGTATGTCATGTCGTTCTGTTCCAATATTTCTTTTGCTCCGTTGTTTACGTTGTCGTGTAGTATTGCCAATAGAATATGTTGCTCGTCAACTCGCTGCAGGTGTTGTATTCGTGCCTCAAGTACAGCAAGTTTGAGAATGTTGCTCGCCTTTTCGTTTAACACGAGTTCGGATGTGTTTATTGGCTGGCCCACTTCGTTCTGCTTAACCCTGTCCTCCAGTTCGGCCTTTACGAGCCGGAGGTCGACATTCAGTCGCCTGAACACATCAATCACCGGGCCATCTTTCATCCTGAGAAGCCCCAAAAGCAGATGCTCCGGCGCTACCGAACTGCTGGCAAGGCGTGCTGCTTCTTCCCTGCTATAAGCGAGTATCTCTGATACTTTGGGTGAAAACTGGCTTGTCATATTGTCTGTTCCTTTCTTTATCTATGTAATGTGTAGTCAAGTGCGTGTTGGTGCAATGACAATATACAGTATTGCAAAAGCTGTGCCAAACATTGCTCTGATGCTCAGCCGCGACGTCGATTTATGACATTTTGCATTTGTTTGTGCGCTCTTGGTTCCACATTGTAAACATAATGTGTGGCTCAGGGCTGCCCCATTGCGCCTTTGGGGGTTGCCACCCGGTTCGGCAGGCCTGCCTCGGCCGCACGTCTCCGCCCGGGCTCGCTACTGTTGCAACTATCTCATCGGGGCATATTTCAGGTATTGTTGTTTATATTTAATTATTTGATATATGCTATTTTACATGAGAACATTAAATTATTGGTTTAGCGAATGGCCTGTGTTGGATTCTGTCCCGGTCGGCCCGGCTGGGTGAAACGGGTCGTATTGCATTGCGGAACGGCCTGTTTCGTTTTCAGGCAGATTCCGTTGGCCTTGTTCCCCCTGCTCGGTTCAACGGCAAGGGCAGTCGGTAGCGTGCCCGTAGGAGCCACTCTTGCCGGCAGGCAGATGGGGCGCGAGCCTTTCATATCCGTAAGGAATCCCGACGAATGCCGGCGTACGGCGGCAGGTATGGCCCTTGCCGTCACCCCAGATGGCGCAGTCGGCGATGCGGGCGTGAGGGCTGCTGCCGGCCGCTTGCGCTGCCCAGGCCTTGTGCCTCGGCTTGTCGCTCCACCGCCGCGGCGGCAGCTAAAACCCATAGCATTTGGCAGAGTAGCCTAAAAAAGGCTAAAATGTTTTGCCATGTAAAGAAAATGTAGTAATTTTGAATGCTAAAAAGGAACTTAATCGCGCCAGAAGCTGCGTAAATGGCCTTAGACGGCATTTTGCGCCGTGAGTGCCGCCGTCAAGTTGATGATGTGAAAACAACGGAGTGAGCGAATATAAAATAGAATTAAAACAATATAGACAATCCAATGGATCAGACATTAGATCAAGACAGAATTATTAAGATTAATATCGAGGAGGAGATGAAATCCTCCTATATAGACTACTCGATGTCGGTGATTGTGGCCAGGGCGCTGCCTGATGTGCGCGATGGTTTCAAGCCCGTACACCGCCGTATTCTGTATGGTATGTTGGGAATTGGCAACACGAGCGATAAGCCATATAAGAAGTGCGCGCGCGTGGTAGGTGAGGTTCTGGGTAAGTACCACCCCCACGGCGACAGTTCCGTTTATGGCGCCTTGGTCAGGATGGCACAGGATTGGAACATGCGTTACACGTTGGTTGACGGGCAAGGCAACTTTGGTTCGGTGGATGGCGACTCGCCCGCGGCCATGCGTTACACTGAGTGTCGCCTTTCGAAGATGGGCGAACACATCATGGACGACATGGAAAAAGACACTGTCGACATGGTGAACAACTTCGACGACTCGCTCACCGAACCAACCGTGATGCCTACAAAGATACCCAATCTGCTGGTTAACGGAGGAAACGGCATCGCGGTGGGTATGGCCACCAACATACCTACGCACAACCTCGGCGAAGTGATTGACGGTTGTTGTGCATATATAGACAACCCCGACATCGACACCGACGGGCTGATGCAGTATATCAAGGCCCCCGATTTCCCTACGGGTGCATATATATATGGTGTAAACGGGGTGAAGGAGGCTTATGAGACCGGGCGCGGCCGCATCGTGATGCGCGCAAAGGCCGAGATTGAGAGCGGCGACACCCACGACAAAATTGTTGTTACCGAAATACCTTATGGCGTAAACAAGGCCGACTTGGTTAAGTATATAGCCGACCTTGCCAACGAAAAAAAGATAGAAGGAATAACCAACGTCAACGATGAGTCGGGCCGTCAGGGCATGCGTATCGTTGTCGACGTCAGGCGCGACGCCAATGCCAATGTCATACTTAACAAGTTGTTTAAGATGACGGCGCTACAGTCTTCGTTCTCAGTGAATTGCATCGCGTTGGTGAAAGGCCGTCCGAAGCTCCTCTCACTAAAGGATTGCGTGCGCTATTTCGTTGAGCACAGGCACGACGTGACCATCAGGCGCACCAAGTTCGACCTTAACAAGGCACAGGAGCGCGCCCATATACTTGAGGCTTTGATTGTGGCCTGCGACAATATCGACGAGGTGGTTCACATCATCAGGGCTTCAAAGACACCTCAGGAGGCCATCGAAAACCTGAAGCAGAGGTTCGGCTTTGATGACGTTCAGGCAAGGGCCATCGTTGACATGAGGCTCAGGCAGCTGACAGGACTGCAGATGGACCAGCTGCGCCACGACTACGAGGAACTTGAAAAGCTCATCGCCTACCTGCAGTCTATACTTGACGACCCTGAGCTATGCAAGAAAGTGATAAAGGATGAGCTTCTCGAGGTGAAGGAGAAATACGGCGACGAGCGCCGTACGGAAATAAAGTATACAAGCGAGGAGTTCAATGCTGAAGACTTCTATCCCGACGACCCCGTGGTGATTACCATCAGTCACCTGGGCTATGTCAAGCGCACGGCGCTCTCGGAGTTCAGGGAGCAAAGCCGTGGCGGGGTGGGCAGCAAGGGCGCCAATACCCGCGACGAAGACTTCACAGAGTATATCTATCCGGCCACGATGCACAACACGTTGCTGTTCTTCACCCAGAAGGGCCGTTGCTACTGGCTCAAGTGCTACGAGATTCCCGAGGGGGCGAAGAACGCCAAAGGGCGCGCCATACAGAATCTGCTCAATATCGAGTCGGACGATGCCATCAATGCCGTGCTCAGGATAAAGAAGTTTGATGACGCCGAGTTCCTTAACACACACTATGTGGTCTTTGCCACCAAGAACGGAGTGATAAAGAAGACATGCCTTGAGGCTTACAGCCGTCCGAGGGCGAATGGTGTGATAGCCATCAACATTATGGATGACGACCAGGTGGTGGGCGTGCGACTTACCAACGGCAACAACGAGATTGTGCTGGCCAACAGAAACGGGCGCGCCATACGTTTCAATGAGAGCGATGTCAGGACCATGGGGCGTGTCTCTACAGGTGTACGCGGCATGAAACTCGACGGTGGCGACGACGAGGTTGTGGGCATGGTGTGCATCAACGACCCACAGACGGAGACCATCATGGTGGTCAGCGAGAAGGGTTACGGCAAGCGCAGCAATGTAGAAGACTACCGCAAGACTTCACGTGGGGCCAAGGGTGTGAAGACGCTCAGCATCACCGAAAAGACCGGGCGGCTCGTAGCCATAAAGGTTGTGACCGACGACAACGACCTGATGATAATCAACAAGAGCGGAATACTTATCCGGCTCAAAGTTGCCGACGTCAGGGTCATGGGCCGTGCAACCCAGGGCGTAAGGCTGATAAACCTGACAAAGAAGAATGATACGATTGCGAGCGTATGCAAGGTGATGAGCGCAAGCGACGAGGAAGTGGTCGAGCAAGAGAGCCTCGATGAGTTCGGCGAGGAGATGGGCGGTGCACATCAGAATGCCGAAACGAGGCCGTTAGGCGACAACGGCGCCGATGCCTCGGGACTGGCCGAAGCGTCGCAGGATGGAGACGATGGTGATTCGGAATTAAGTTAAGGTGAAATAAATGTTAAACTAAATTTACAAAGCAATGAAAAGGATTATGATGATGGCAGCTTTGGCAGTCATGACTACCGCTGCTTTCGCACAGGATGACTTGGTAAAGAGTGCCAAGAAACTGTGCGACAAAGGTGAACTGGAGGAAGCTGTAAAGACTATCACTCCTGCACTTACTTCCGACCAGACGGAAGACAAGGCCGAGGCGTGGAACGTGATGAGCGAAATCCAGTATCAAATCTTCATGAAAGGTCAGGCTGCCGAGCAGGCAAACAAGGCCAACAACTCTACCACTCCTTTCGATACCGCGGCCATGCACAAGGCCATGGTGGCATCGCTGGAGGCTGCTATGAAGTGTGACGAGTACGACCGTCAGCCTAATGCCAAGGGCAAGGTGAAGATTCGCTTCCGCGAAGCCAACGGCAAGAAGTTCTTCATCTCGCGTCCTTATGTCATCAGCGCAGGTCTTTACGAGTACAACAACAAAAACCTGCCCGAGGCAATCAAGGCATGGAAGCTTTACATAGACAGCGCCGAGGATCCTCTTTTCACGGGTCTTGACATGACCAAAGATCAGTATCGCTCTGAGGTTTGCTATTATATAGGCCTTTCTTCCTATAATATCAAGGACTATGCAACAGCCACTAAGTATGCTAAGATGGCCGCACAGGACTCTGCCAAGGCACAAGAGGCTAACGAAATCTTGCTTTTCGCCCAGAAAGATGGCGCAAAGACAAAGGAAGACTCGCTCGCTTACCTTGCCACCGTCAAGGATTTGCATTCTAAATATCCCGACGAGGCCAGGTATTTCAACCTGTTGATGGATTACTATTCGAAGCCCGGACGCCAGGCAGAGATGAAGCAATGGACTGAAGAGGAGATTGCAAAGGATCCCAACAACAAGATGACATGGGCCTTGAAGGGCGAGGTTGAGATGAATACCGGCAAGTGGGACGACGCCGTGGAATCCTACAAGAAGGCTGCTGAGCTTGATCCTACTTTTGTGCAGGTTATCTTCAACACCGGCGTATGCCTCAACCAGAAAGCTATCGAGCTGAAAGACAAGCTGGCAGACAAGAAGACCGGTGGCCTGACTCCCGACAATGCAAGCAAGGTTAAGGCAGTGTTGGCTGAGGCAAAGGTCTACCTTGAGAAGTCGAAGGAAATCGACCCGAACCGTGAGAAGGTCGACTGGGCTTATCCATTGTATCAGATTTACTATAACCTCGGCGACAAGGCAAAGGCTGCTGAAATGGAGAAGCTCGTGGGAAACAAGTAAAACAGTAAATGCGGATGAGGAAGCTTGTTATTATAACGCTTCTCTTGCTATCCATAACACCGTGCTTGAGAGGTCAACGAAAGGAGATGTCTCAAGCACGGTCTTACATAAAGAGCGGCAAGGATTATGACAAAGCAGAGAAGCTGATGGTTGAGCTGCTGTCTAAGGATTCATTGAACAGGATGAATCCAAAGATTTATTTGCTTTTGTATCAGGCTGTGCTTAAGCAGTATGAGGCTGGGAACGAGAAACTTTATCTGAACCAACAGTACGACACTGCATCGCTCTTTAATATCACAAAGCGTATGTTTGCCGTCCTTGAGGCGCTCGACTCGGTGGATGCCGCGCCCGACAAGAAAGGGCGGGTTAAGCTCGAGTATCGGAAGAAACACGCTTCGGAGCTCGATACTTACAGGCCAAACTTGTATTACGGAGGGACGTTCAACATACACAAAAAGGATTATAAGACGGCCTTTGTTTTCTTTGACGCCTATTTGGATTGCGGGCGCCAGCCTCTCTTTTCGGCGTTCGATTATTGGCAAAATGACAGGAAGATGCTTGATGCGGCATATTGGGCCACTTATTGCGGATTCAAACTGAAAGACCCGCAGCTCACGTTGAAATATGCAGATGCGGCATTGAGCGATTCAACGCGCCGCAAGACAGCCCTAATCTATGTAGCCGAAGCTTGCAATCTGATGGGTGCCAAGGATAAGTACAGGGATGTCTTGAAGGCCGGATTCGACAAATATCCGCAGTCGCCGTATTTCTTTTCCCATCTGATGGACTGCTACACGCTTGACAACAAGCTCGATAGTGCATTGTCGGTAGTAGACAGGTCGTTGTCGTTGGACGGCGACAATCCGTTGTTCCTCTTTGCAAAGTCGACCGTATTGCTTAACTTGGGGCAATATGATGAGTGCATTTTGGTAAGCGACTCTTTGATTAACGTTAACGACACATTGGCTGAACCATATTACAATGCAGGCACGGCATACCTGAACAAAGGGCTTAACTTGGTGCAAAAAAACAACTCACGGCAATACGGGAAGCAGATTAAGGAGTTGTACCAGAAGGCTTTGCCATATATGGAAAAGTACAGGAAGCTGGCTCCCGAAGCCAAACAAAAGTGGGGGCCGGCGCTTTACAGGATTTACCTGAGGCTTAATATGGGCAAGCAGTTTGAAGAGATGGACAACCTGCTTAACGAAAAGTGAGCCGTTGTTTGGCCTTGCCGGCTTGTTGGGCTGGCCGCGATGGATTACCATCATTTGCAATTTTGTATCATTCCGTCATTCAGATGAGAGCGGTGTCTTAGCTTTAATGACACCATCTTGCCTGGCTGTAGGGCAACACGGCGGCAGGAATGCCGCTTGTTGCAGCCTTAGGTTGTGCAATAGTTCACTGCTAAAAAAATGAAAAACCGTAATGTAATGCCTTCCGTTCGGGATATTTTTGTTATCTTTGTAAAAGGATTTTTGTATATCTAAACATTGAAAATTATGGAGAATAACGAACAACTTATTGCTCAATGCGAGGCTAAGGCACAACAGTGGCTTGCCCCATCGTTTGATGCCAAAACCCAAGAGGCGGTAAAGGCAATGTTGTCGAGTGACGACAAAACAGAGCTCATTGAAAGTTTCTATAAGGATTTGGAGTTCGGAACCGGCGGACTCCGTGGGATAATGGGTGCCGGAAGCAACCGCATGAACATCTATACCGTAGGTCTGGCCACGCAAGGTTTCGCCAATTATCTGCGCAAAAACTTCGCCGGACTGAATGAGATTTCGGTCGTGGTTTGCCACGACTGCCGTAACAACAGCCGCTTGTTTGCAGAGACTGTGGCCAATGTGTTCTCGGCAAACGGCATCAAGGTATACCTGTTCGACGACATGAGGCCTACGCCCGAGTGTTCTTTTGCTATACGCTACTTGAAGTGTCAGGCCGGAGTGAACGTCACGGCAAGCCACAACCCGAAAGAGTATAATGGCTATAAGGCCTATTGGGAAGACGGTGCTCAGGTGCTTTCGCCCCACGACACAGGCATTATCGACGAGGTTAACAAGGTTAAGATATCTGATGTTAACTTCTCCGGCAACAAGGATTTGATTAATATCATTGGCGAAGAGATAGACAAGGTTTATCTCGACAGGATAAAAGAAATATGCATCGACCCTGAGGTGATAAAGCGACAGAAAGACCTGAAGATTGTCTATACGCCTCTGCATGGAACCGGAATGACCCTTATTCCGCGCTCGCTCAAGCTTTGGGGCTTTGAGAACGTGCATTGCGTGAAAGAGCAGATGGTGAAGAGCGGCGATTTCCCCACCGTTGTTTCGCCCAACCCAGAGAACGGCGAGGCCCTGACGTTGGCTCTTCGTGACGCGAAGGAGATAGATGCCGATATCGTGATGGCAAGCGATCCGGATGCTGACCGTGTGGGAATGGCTTGCAAAAACGACAAGGGAGAGTGGATTCTCATCAACGGCAACCAGACATGCTTGCTGTTCCTGTACTATATCATCACCAACCGCAAGGCCAAGGGACTGCTCAAGAAAGGCGACTTCATAGTGAAGACCATCGTTACCACGGAAGTAATACGCAAGATTGCCGATAAGCAGGGCATAGAGATGCGCGACTGTTACACCGGCTTCAAGTGGATTGCAAGCGAAATAGCCAAGTCGGAAGGCAAGCAACAGTATATTGGTGGCGGTGAGGAGAGTTACGGATTCCTGGCCGAGGATTTCGTCCGCGACAAGGATGCGGTATCAGCCTGCTCACTGTTGGCTGAGATTTGCGCTTACGCCAAGGACCAGGGCAAGACGCTGTATGACATACTTATGGACATATACATTGAGTATGGGTTCTCAAGGGAGTTCACTGTCAATGTGGTTAAGCCGGGCAAGAGCGGTGCTGACGAGATAAAGCAGATGATGACCGACTTCAGAAACAACCCGCCTCAGGAACTTGGTGGCAGCAAGGTTGTGGTATGGAAGGACTATCAGACACTTGAGCAGCTTGAAGCTGACGGCTCAAAGTCGAAGCTCGACATGCCTACAACGAGCAATGTTTTGCAGTGGTTCTGTGAAGACGGCACCAAGGTGAGCGTGCGCCCATCGGGCACCGAGCCTAAGATTAAGTTCTATATAGAGGTTAAGGACAACACCATGAAGTGCTCAAACTGCTACGGCCGTTGCATGGAAGGCGCCGAGGCAAAGATTGAGGCTATAAAGAAGTCGTTGAACCTTTGATGTGACGATATTGCATAAATAGTAAAATCATTGCAGGCATGGTGCTCGTTGACCATATAGCCTGCAATGATTTTTTATATGACATAAAGGCTGTCAGGCAGTAGGTAGCTTAGTCCACATTGTTGCTTGGCATGTGGTTTGCCGTTTGTTTGCGGCTCGCGGCCTTATGGACTTTACGCCTTCCAGGCTTGTGGACAGCATGTTTTATATGCGTTCCAGCACAAGCCTGATCAAGTCGTCTATCTGGTTTTTGTATCCTGTGTTAGCTTTTCCGGCCACACGATTGGCAATCACCATGCACACCGTGGTGGCTTTGTGGCCCATGAGCCTCGACAAACCGGCCAGGGCAGAGCTCTCCATCTCGAAGTTTGTTATCCGGCGGCCGTTATACTCAAAGCTCTCCACTTTCTCGTTCTGGTGCGGGTCGGCCAGCGGGATGCGCAGTTCGCGCCCTTGCGGTCCGAAGAATCCGCCGCAGGCGATGGTTATTCCCCTCACCATGTCGTCAGCGGCAATGCGTTCTACGAGCTCCTCGTCGGCATCGACAGCATAAGGGTAGGGGGCGCACATGTTTCCCGTCCATCCCAGGTGGGCAATGAGGGCGCGCTCCAACTGTAGGTCGCACACGGCATTTCGGCCGGCATAGAAGTTGAGTAGGCCGTCGAAGCCGATGGAAGTCTGCGAGCATACGAACGTACCTTCGGGAGTGAAAGGCTGCAGTCCGCCACAGGTGCCAATCCTTACTATCTCAAGATGGCGCAGGGTGCTTTTCTCTTGCCTTGTCTTGAAGTCTATGTTGGCAAGGGCGTCTATTTCGTTCAACACTATGTCGATGTTGTCGCAACCAATTCCGGTAGATATGACAGAGATGCGCTTTCCGTTGAATGTGCCGGTTATGGTGTGGAACTCGCGGCTCTCGACGTCACACTCCTTAGTGTCAAAATGCGACGCAACCAGCCCAACGCGGCCCGGGTCGCCCACCAATATGACCTTGTCGGCCAGTTGTTCGGGAGTTATGTGCAGGTGGAACACACTGCCATCAGAGTTAATGATTAGTTCTGACTCAGCAAAATATTTCTTCATATACCGTCATTTTAAAAGTTTGTTCTCTTCGTTTCTTATCTCTTTGCCTGTTTGGGCAATATTTGTCTCAAGCGATTCTATCTGTCTCTCGCTTTGCAAAATCTCGTTTTTCAGGGCGTTGCGTTCGTTGGTGCTCGCTGTGGCATAGTAGTCGCGGGCCTTTGCCAGCGCCTTGCTCAGAGCGGCATGCTTGCTTTCCAGCTCTTGCAGTGCCTTGAATTTTTCCAATCCTGCTTTAGAGCGGAAGTCGGCCATCTTGGTGTAGGTGGTCTTGTCGTTGACCACGAAGCTGAAAGAGCCCTTGGCTGCCATGGCAACCTTTTCGCTTTGCATGGCCTTGAGGCGCTCCATGGCCAGTTGCCTTTCTTTTCCGTCGCCCCAAGTGTCGGCAATCCTGTTAAGGTTGGCAAGGCTCCTGATTTGCTCTTCCGAATATTCGTCGGGCGAGTAAAGCTGCCTTGAGTCCGACGGAACGAACATATATATGCACACCTTGCCTTCGCTTTGGTTCCTGTCGGTGGCAAACCAGCCAATGTTGTTAAACTCGTCGATGGCATACATATAGTCGTTTGCCGTAGAGTTGAAAGGCATGCCGATGTTCTCCGCTTTCAGGAAAGTGCCCCTCTCCGAGTCGAATCGTGTGGCAAAGATGTCGTATCCGCCAATGCTCTCGTCGCCGGTGGCTGCAAAGTATAGCGTTGATCCGTCGGCCATCATGAACGGATAGTTCATCGACTTGTGCCCTGCGTCGTCGTCGAGTCCGTCAAGCCGGGCTGCGGGAGTCCACGAACCGCTCAGGTTGTCGCTTGTGTATAGGTTGAAGTCGCCCACCGAGTCTTCTCTTGAGAAGTAGCATTTGTCGCCCAGTCCGTTGACATACACGTATGCGTTGGCCTGGTCTTTGGCCTTGAAGAAGTCGTCATACTTGTACAGCCGGCCCGCATCCTGGCACAGGTTGTATTTTGTCAGGAATGCGTCTTTGTCTACAACCACGCTGTCAATGAACATTACTTTCTGTGTTGCGGCCACCATCTGTTCTATTCTCTGTTCTGCCTCCTTGGCCGTCTTTGCAGCCTGGGCCTTTGCGGCGGCCTGGCTTTGCCTTTTGCTTTGCCCGCTTGCCGGCATTGCCGAGAGCATGGCGAGTGCAGCTAATGATATCAATGTAGTCTTCATCATGCGGTTTGTTGTTACACTTCGTTTGGCATGCAATCACCGTTGCCCTTTGCAGCCGCGCTTATGTGGCTGCCGTTCAGATGATTGCTGGTTGTCTTTACAAAGGTAATGAAAAGATTTTGAAAACTTATGGCGTTAACATAAATTTGTTTTGGCTTTGGTGTCGCCAGCCTTCCGGCATGGTTTGGCCCCGGTCTGTTTGTATGAATATGTTACTGTATGGCTCAAATGGGCAACGCATTGTATGCCAGTGGCTTGCGATTCATTTCCGATGGCTTTGCGAAACGTGCCGTATGGTGTGTCCGTATGGCCCGTTTCGCATTGCAAAACAGCCCGTTCGGGCCCCTCGTTCGGGCCGTATGGCGTCGGCATGCCCGCCGTGTCATTATATTTCATGCACATTATGGGGTGGCACCATGCCATGAAAAAGCCGCCAGGCACATCTGTCTGATGGGCTTGGCGGCTGGTTTGCTTGCAGCTGTCGGCTCATCGCCGGCGCTCTTTGATTATGCCATGGCGGTAGGCATACAGCAGTTTCTTCAAGTCGACGATTTGCGCCTTCAGTTCGTTGCCGCAGTCGGTGTCGGCCACTAGCATCCTGTGGGCCGACATTTCCACTATTTGCGTGGTGCTCTTGATGTCGGTTCCGCGTTTTATGGCATCGGCCGCGCTGGTGAACGGCTCGTGTTGCACGAGCTGGAAGCCGCGGCTGTGGTATACGAGCGTATACCCGGCAATTCCCGTTTCGTTGTGGTAGGCCTCGCTGAATCCGCCGTCGATTACCATCAGCTTGCCGCCGGCCTTGATTGGGTTCTCGCCGTTTGACGCATGCACAGGCACGTGCCCGTTTATGATATGCCTGTTGTCGCCTGTCACCCCGAAAGCGTCGAGTATGCTGTCGCATATTGCCTCGTTGTCGCGCAGCCTGAAGTAGTATCCCTTTTCTTCCTTGTATGTGGTCTTGTCTTTCAGGAAATATCTTTCAAAAGTGGCCATCTTCGACTTGTCGAACAGCGGGCTGTCTTTTCCGCACCACAGGTAAAGGAAGTAGTCGATGGCGTAGGTGCGTTCGGCGGGGGCTGTGTCGGAATTGAACGCCGAGCGTATTGTCATCTCAATCTGGTACATCAGTTCCTTGCCACTGTATTTCTCGCCGTTGTAGAGCGTCACTTCTTTCAGCGTTCCGTCAGAGTTCAATGGCACGGAGGCGTGGAACAGCAGGTTGCTGTTGTATATTGCGAACATCCCTCCGTGTCCGAGCAGTGTCTTGATATGGCGGTGCAGCTTTTCGCTTACGGCGAAAGAGTGGTGCAGCCGCTTCATCAGCTTTGTTTCCTCTTCTGTCAGTTTGTATGGCGCGGCAGGGTCGACGGTTGGGAAATTGTTGCTTTTCATCTCGTATTCTTTGCCGTCGATGATGCAGACGCCGCGCTGCCGGTCGATGCACGACAGGAGGTTGCGCCCCGACATGCGCCATTCCGGGTTGCGCAAGAATATCTGTGCCTCTACCTTGAATTGTATTATGCTGATGGCTTTGTGCATTTGGGCTATCAACCTTATGGTCTTTCCGTCGAAAGTGGCTCCGTTGGTCACCTTGGGCATGAACTCCTCGCACGGGTCGTTGCCGTAAGTTTCCATTGCGAATGTGGCAAGCGGCACAAGGTTTATGCCGTAGCCTTCTTCGAGTGTGGCCAGGTTGGCATACCTGAGCGAAAGCCTCAGCACATTGCAGATGCAGGCGTCGTTGCCGGCGCATGCCCCCATCCATAGTATGTCGTGGTTGCCCCATTGTATGTCCCAGCTGTGGTAGCGCTGCATGGTGTCCATGATGATGTGCGCCCCGGGGCCTCGGTCGTAGATGTCGCCGAGTATGTGCAGTTGGTCGATGGCCAGCCTTTGTATCACGTTGCACAGGGCAATGATGAAGTCGTCGACCCTTCCGGTGGTGATTATGGTGTCGACGATGACGTTGACGTATGCCGTCTTGTTGGTGTCGTCGGTGTGTTCGTGCAGCAGTTCCTCGATGATGTAGCTGAAATCGGGCGGCAACGACTTGCGCACCTTTGAGCGGGTGTACTTGCTGCTTACGTCTCTGCAAACCTTGACAAGCTGGTGTATGGTTATGTGGTACCAGTCTTCAAGTTCGGGTTCGGACTCCTTAATCAGCTCAATCTTCTGCTCCGGATAGTATATCAGGGTGCAGAGCTCCTTCTTTTCCGACTCCCTGAGACTGTTTCCGAACAGTTCGTTCACTTTGCGCTTAATGTTTCCGGAGGCGTTTTTAAGCACGTGCTGGAAGGCTTCGTTCTCTCCGTGGATGTCGGCAAGGAAGTGTTCAGTGCCCTTTGGCAGGTGTAGTATTGCCTCGAGGTTGATGATTTCCGTGCATGCCGCCGCGATGGTGGGGAACAATTTGGACAGCCAGTTGAGGTACTGTGTGTCTGAATTGTGTTCAGTCTGTTGATTTTGGGTCATAGGTTAACGTGTTTTGTTATTATCTTCTTTATTTTTCTCGTTGTCCTGTCATCCTTTTCTGGCAGTATCATGAAGCCCTCGTCCAGTCCGGTCATGTCGGACAGCAGGTGCATGATGCGTGACGTGTGCTGCTCAAGCCCGCATTCCTTCAGCTCACCGGCCACCTTTTCTTCGTCTATGATGCTGTGTGTGAGCAGCTCAGCCATTCTTATCAGGTGACAAATGCCGAAGCCTTGTTCCTTGATTTGCCTTTTAGAGGCCTTTATTGCGGAAAGCAGGGCGTCGTCGGGCGATTCGTGCCCTCCCGTGGCCACTGCCTTGGCGTGGTTTGTCGCCGGCATGTGGTAGTTGTCGACACACTGCGGCAGTGCTTCAGGGGGTGTGAATCCGATGCATTCGATGCCTTTCGCTATAGTGTCGTTTATGTGCTCGTCGCATGAGAAAACGGCAATCTTGTGCCACTCTTCGTCGCTAACAGCGTTGCAGGCCTGCTGTTCCTCACTGTCCAGCCATCTGCTGTCGCCGGTTATCCCTGCCTTGATGAAGCCCCTGAGGGCCGTCTTCGTCTGTGGCAGCATGAGTTCCATCGTGTCGGTGTCGAGCACTTTCTTGTAAGCAAGAAACATCTGCCGGCCCATCTGCCCGTCGCTAATGGTCTCGGTGATGAGCGAGTTGAGAATGGTTTCAATGCGCGTGTTGTATCCAAGGCGTTCCATGTAGCCCGCCTCCATGCGCCCCATGGCTATTATGCAGTAGGCTTTCCGCAGGCATCGGCGTTGGTATAGCAACAGCTTTGGCAGCTTTTCGGTCCAATGCCTTTGCTTTATCACCCACGGTTCCAGTTGCCCGTGTGGGGTGATGACAACACGTGCGCCAGACTTCATGCCTATCTTTGCCGCCCTGGCAATAGACAGTCGCCATGCACCGTGGAGGTGGACGATTTGGGGTTTCCATGATTCGATTGCCTTGCGAAACGCCTTCAGGCTGTCGCACGATTGTATTTCAGTGCCATCAAGCATCGAGCCGGCCAATCTGTCTATGTATTGGCAGGCTCTCTCATCGTTTTTTATGTAGAAATGCAATATCCTCATGGTGCAGCTGGTTTTACCTTCTAATGAAGTCGTATTTGTCTGAAAACCTGTGGCGGAGCATGAAATAGAGGTTTTGCCAGGCAACCCTTGTTTCCATTAATGGCACAGACCACAAACTGACATGTACGCCGAACAGTTTCATTGCCTTGTTGGCAATGGTGGCCCTGAGCGCAAGCGTGATCATTGCCGAGGCTACGGCAGCACCCAGGATGGGCCAGTCGGAGGTCAAGGCCGAATATACCATGGCCGCTACCTGGGCCAGGTAGTTGATGTGCAGCAGCAGCGTGTCGGTGTTGAACAGCATCCGATAGCCGAAGCTGCGCTCAAGGTGCCTTCTTGTTTCCATGTAAAATAGGTGGCTGTTTGCCCATTTCTTCCTCGACGGGCTGTCTTGGATGATGTGGGCCTCGGGCTCTATGGCCACGGCTGTGCGTTGCGGCTGTGCATGCTCATTGGCTATGAAGTCGTATTCTCCGCGCAAGAACTTGAGGTTCTTCAGAAACCCGTTGTTGCTCATGAATACGCTTTTGCGCATAGCCAGGTTGTGCCCGTCGTACCTGTATGCCATCCCCCTTTGTGCCTTGCGCATGCAATAGCACGATGTGAGCAGTCGTTCAAACTGGTAAAACGGTTTGGACGACTGCTCAAAAGGTGTGAATCCGAGCACCAGGTCGTGAGAGGCGTTGCAGTGTCTGGACATAGCCTGAAGCCAATTGCTGTCATTCGGCTTGCAGTCGGCATCGGTTATTATAATCCATTCATTGTGAGCGGCTTTCACGCCAAGGGTTAAAGCCAGTTTCCGGCGGCTGAGATAGTGGCTCGACTCGGGAATGAACGTGGTGTATAAGTTGTTGTGCTGATGCTTGAAACGCTTCAGCACGTCTTCCGTTTCGTCGGTTGACGATTCGTCGACGATGATGATTTCATACCCCGGGGCATAGTCTTGGGTGAGGAATGCCGGCAGGTTGCGTTCCAGTTCTTGGGCATTGTCGTGGACAGCCATTATTATCGAGATGGCTTGTCCTTCGCCTTCCGGCGTGCCATCTTCTTCGCGATGCGGCCTTCTGTGCAGTCCGCTGCAGAATGGTGTGGCAGCGGCCAGCATGACAAGCAACGCGCAAATACATATAGTCAGCATGCTTATGACCATGGCCTGTGCATTAAATCAGCTCCTCACTCGTATATCCGGCAGGAAGGCGGCGGCAGTTGTATTGCGAAGCCATTATCTCGCCGTATGCCCCCGCCGACCGTATGGCAATCAAGTCGCCGCGCTGGCATCTGTTTATTTCGGCCTGCTTGGCGAATACATCGCTTGACTCGCATATCGGACCCACCACATCGTATGTGCCTACCGGGCCGTCGTTGCTTATGTTTTCTATCTTGTGGAAGGCGTGGTATAGGGCTGGCCGTATCAGGTCGGTCATGCCGGCGTCAACTATTGCGAATTGTTTTGCGGTGCCTTGTTTCACGTATAGCACCTTGGTGATGAGCGAGCCGCACTGGCCAACAACCGACCTTCCAAGCTCGAAATGCAGTTTTTGGCCGTCGCGCAGCTTCAGATGCTTTGCATAGGTGGCGAAATAGCCCTTGAAGTCGGGTATTGGCACACGGTTGGGGTGCTGGTAATCTATGCCCAGACCGCCTCCGACGTTGATGTGTTCCACCCAGATGTGGCTCTTCTCAAGCCTGTCTTGCAGTTCGTTGATGCGGTTGCATAGAGCCATGAAGTCATTCATGTCCATTATCTGCGACCCGATATGGAAGTGCAGGCCTTTAAACTGCACGTTGTTCAGCTGTTCGGAGTGGCGTATTGCCGTCTCCATGTCGGCCATGGCTATGCCAAACTTGTTTTCGGCCAGGCCCGTAGTGATGTTTGCATGCGTGTGTGCACCGATGTCAGGGTTTATCCTGAACGCAACCATTGCGGTCTTGCCGGCCTTCTGCGCCAGTTCGTTTATGACATCAAGTTCGGCAATGCTCTCAACGTTGAAGCAGAAAATGTCTTTTTCCAGGCCAAGGTTTATCTCCCAGTCGCTTTTGCCCACACCCGCGAAAACAATCTTTTCAGGTGAGAATCCGGCCTTGATGGAAGCCTCTATCTCGCCACCGCTCACACAGTCGGCTCCCATTCCGCTTTCCCTTATGATGTTCAATATCTTCGGGTTTGCATTGGCTTTTATGGCGTAATGCACCGTAAAGCCATTGTATTTGCCTGCCTCGGCATTTATTTCAGCCAGGGTGCGGCGCAGCAAGTCGGTGTCGTAATAGTAGAACGGGGTTGCTAATGTACTGAACTTGTCTGTTGGAAAATGTCCTTTCATAATGATGAGATTAATTACTTGGCACTATAGATGCACCCCGCGTGCCCCCGGTGACTTGGTCACGGGGGCACGGCGGGCAAGTAGGGAGATTTATTTGTTGAACAGAGTGTCGCTCAAGCTTTGCAGGGCGCGCTGCTTGTCGGCCTCTTTTATCAGGAACGATATGTTATAGTTGGAGCCTCCGTAAGAAATCATCCTCACCGGGATGTTCTTCATCGCTTCCATGGTGAGCGTCTCAAAGCCCACGTTGCTCCAGTCAAGGTCGCCCACGACGCACACAATGCACATGTTGCGGTCGACTGTCACTGTGCCGTATTTTTTCAGCTCGTCGACTATCTCGTCGAGGTGGGTCACGGTGTCTATGCTCATCGAGACGCCAACCTCCGACGTGCATACCATGTCGATGGGGGTCTGGTAGCTTTCGAATATCTCGAACACCTTGCGCAGGAAGCCGGTTGCCAGGAGCATTCGGCTGCTCTTAATCTTAATCGCCGTGATGTTGTCTTTGGCTGCCACGGCCTTTATCTTGCCTTGTTCGGTTTTGTTGCTGATAATTGTTCCTTCGGCTTCGGGTGCCATGGTGTTGAGCAGCCTCACCGGGACGCCTGCGTATTTTGCCGGCTGTATGCAAGTGGGGTGTAGTATTTTTGCCCCGAAATATGCCAGCTCGGCAGCCTCCTCAAAATGAAGCTGGTGCACGGGCGACGTCTTGTCGACAACCCTCGGGTCGTTGTTGTGCATGCCGTCGATGTCGGTCCATATCTGTATTTCCTCCGCGCCTATTGCCGCTCCGATGAGCGAGGCGGTGTAGTCGCTGCCTCCGCGCTGCAGGTTGTCTATCTCGCCATAGGCGTTCCGGCAGATGAATCCTTGCGTGATGTACACCTGTGCCCCGGCATTCTCGGCCATGATGGCGTTGAGTTTCTCTTTTATGTATAGAGGGTCGGGCTCAGAGTTCTTGTCGGTGCGCATGAAATCGAGGGCAGAGAGCAGCGTCACGTTGACCCCGGCCTCCTTCATGTAGTTTGTAACCATGTTGGTGCTGATGATCTCGCCTTGCGCAACGATGCTCTTTTCTTCGAAACTTGTGAAGAGCTCCTTGGTGAAAGTGCGCAGGTAGTTGAACTCCTCTACAAGGAAGTCCTTGGTCTTTTGCTTCCATTCGTCGGTGGAGTACAGCTCTTCGACATGCTTGAAGTATTTGTCTTCGAGCTTGTTTATTATTTCATTTGCACCGTCGGGGTTCTTTTTGTAGAGGTAGTCGGAGATTTCAACGAGCGAATTTGTTGTTCCTGACATTGCAGAAAGCACAACAAAAACAGGCTCCCCGGATGCGGTTACCAGTTTGGTTACTTCTTTCATTCTGGCTGGCGTGCCTACCGAAGTGCCGCCAAATTTCATTACTTTCATATCTTATTCAGTTTTTGTCTGTTATACTTCATGTCGTGGGCAGTTCCTGCCTGAGGTCAGCGTCGTTGTCGGCATCGTTTGGTTGCTCCTGGCTTTCGGCGTCGTCGGCCGGCGCCATCCTGTTGAAGTCGTCGGTCACTTCATGCAGATGGCCGTTTGCACAGCGGTAAACGATGCCGGGATATTTGTCGAGCAGGGGCATGTTGTGTGTGCTCATTATCACCGATGTGCCGGTTTGCGATACATATCTTAGCAACTTTATTATGTTTTCGGCGGTTTCGGGGTCGAGGTTTCCCGTCGGCTCGTCAGCCACTATCAGCTTCGGCTTGTTGAGTATGGCCCGTGCTATGGCTATTCGCTGCTGTTCGCCTCCCGACAGTTCGTGGGGCATTTTCTGCGCCTTGTCGAGCATGCCTACATCGTTGAGCACCTCGTTGATGCGCTTGTCAATCTGCTTCTTGTCTTTCCAGCCGGTGGCCTTGAGCACGAACCTCAGGTTTTTGTAAACCGTTCTGTCGCCCAGCAGTTGGAAGTCTTGGAATATAACGCCCATCTGCCGCCTGAGCGACGGCACGTGCTTGCGCTTGAGGTTGCGCAAGTCGTGGCCCAGCACCGTAGCTTCTTCGGCCTCATCCACGTCAAGCTCAAAGTAAACGGTCTTGAGCAGTGAGCTCTTTCCGGAGCCTACGCGGCCTATGAGGTAGATAAACTCACCCTCGTCGACGTGGAAATCAACGTCGCTGAGCACCGGTGTGTCGGCCTGTTGGTATATGTTGACCTTCTTGTAGTCTACTAACATATCTGCAATTTTTATGTTGTTTGCTGTTCTTTATCGTCGTTTTGCCGGGGCAGCAGCCCCTTGTTTGGCACTCTCAAGTGTAAGGCTTTTTCTTATAATAGCCGATGGCGTGTAACAAACTGTGCATCAGTCTGTTGGTAGACCGCCGTTAGAGCATTGCCGAATGGCCTGTTCCAGGCTCCCATACGGCCCGTTTCACGGTCTGTTCCGGCCCGTTTTGCCGCCTTGTTTCACCGTTGCCTTGCCCCCGCTTCGGTTTTGTACATATTGTTCACACCCGATGTGGCTTCCCGCCAACCATCTTGCCGTGCGCCATCAGTGCTTGTGCCAGTTCGGGTCGTGGCGCACCTGCAATTCCTTTGCGAGGTCTTCGATGCGAAGCCCCTTGCTGGTGAGCAACACCGTGAGGTGATAAAGCATGTCTGCCCCTTCGTATATAAGCCTTTCGTTGCTACCGTTGACAGCTTCTATCACAGCCTCCAATGCCTCTTCGCCAACCTTTTGGGCCATGCGGTTTATCCCGTCTTTGAAGAGCGACGTAGTGTAGCTGCCCTCCGGCATTTCTTCGTGCCGCTTCTCGATGAAGTCTTGCAGTGTCGTAAGGAACAGCAAGGGGTTGGCTTCGTTTGCCTCGCCCCAGCACGTGTCGGTGCCCTTGTGGCACGTGGGGCCGCAGGGGTGGGCCATGACCAGCAGCGTGTCGTTGTCGCAATCAGGGGCAATGCTAACAAGCTCAAGGTAGTTGCCCGACGTCTCTCCCTTTGTCCACAGGCACTTGCGGCTGCGGCTGTAGAATGTCACCCGGCCGGTCTGTATGGTCTTTTCGTATGCTTCGCGGTTCATGTAGCCAAGCATGAGCACTTTCATCGTAGTGGCGTCTTGTATTATGGCGGGCACGAGTCCACCTGATTTGTCGAAGTCTATTTCCATAATTGCGTTGTTATATCCTTACGTTGATGTTTTCTTCTTTCAAGTATGCCTTCAGTTCCCTTATGTCAATTTCTCCGAAGTGGAACACGCTCGCTGCCAAGGCGGCATCAGCATGGCCAATGGTGAAGGCGTCGCGGAAATGCTCTTTCTTTCCGGCCCCGCCGCTGGCGATGACAGGTATCGACAGCGTGTCGGCCAGCATGGCCAGTGCCTCGTTGGCATATCCCTCCTTGACACCGTCGTGGTTCATGCTTGTGAAGAGTATTTCTCCGGCTCCTCGGTCTTGCGCTTCCTTGGCCCACTCGAGCAACTTGCGCTCGGTGCGCAGTCGGCCGCCGTTGAGGTAGCAGTGCCATTGGCCATCCTCGAGCCTGGCATCGATGGCGCACACGCACACCTGGCTGCCGAATCGCCTGGCGATGTCGTCTATCAGGCCGGGCGAGCGCAGTGCAGCGCTGTTCACGCTCACCTTGTCTGCCCCGGCGTAAAGCAGTCGCTCGACGTCGGCCAGTTCGTTGATGCCTCCGCCGACGGTGAACGGTATGTTTATTTCGGCAGCTATCCGGGTAACCGTTTCTGCAAACGTCTTTCTGCCCTCGTGGCTTGCCGTTATGTCAAGGAAGATCAGTTCGTCGGCCCCCGCCTTGCTGTATGCCTTGCCAAGCTCCACAGGGTCGCCGGCCTTGCGTAGGTTGACGAAGTTTGTTCCTTTCACCGTCTGCCCGTCTTTCACGTCGAGGCAGGGTATTATCCGTTTTGCCAGTCCCATAGATCGTTCAAGTTTATCTTGCCTTCGTATATGGCCTTGCCAAATACTACGGCCGGTATTCCTTCGTTGTCAAGTTCCTTTATGTCGTCGATGTTCGACACCCCGCCACTTGCTATTAGGTGGAGTGTGGGGTGGGCAGCCATGATTTGCTTGTACAGTCCGGTGGCCGGCCCGCATAGCATGCCGTCTTTTGATATCTCGGTGCATAGCACGTTTTTGATGCCGTGGGCCGAATAGAAGTCAAGGTATGGCATGAGGCCCTGCTTGGTTTCGTCGAGCCATCCGTTCACAGCTATGTTCCCATTGCGCACATCGGCCCCCAGTATCATCTTGTCGGCCCCGAACCGGTCTATCCATTCGAGGCATGTGTCAGGCGATGTGACCGTCACCGAACCGACGGTGACCATGCTTGCGCCATTGTCGAATGCCGTTTTTATGTCGTCTTCTGTCTTGATGCCTCCTCCGAAGTCAATCGTGAGACTGGTCGCGGAGGCAATGGCGTTCAGTGTGCTTGCATTGACGATGTGCTTTGATTTGGCCCCGTCGAGGTCGACCACATGCAGCCTTTTGAACCCAATGTCTTCAAACCTCTTGGCAATGCTTGCCGGGTCGTCGCCATATACGGTCTTTTGGTTGTAGTCTCCTTTTGAGAGACGAACGCATTTCCCGCCGATTATGTCGATTGCTGGTATGAGCTCAATCATAGTTCGAGGAAGTTTTTAAGTATTTTCTCTCCTGTGCTGCCGCTTTTCTCCGGGTGGAACTGCGTGGCGTAGAAGTTGTCTTTGTTGAGCGCAGCGCTGTAGCTGACAATGTGTTCCGTTGTGGCAATGGTCGATTCGCACACCGGGGCATAATAGCTATGCACGAAATAAGCGAATTCTCCGTCGGATATGCCGGCGAAGAGCGGCGACGCAAGGCCGTGCAATGAATTCCATCCCATGGCCGGCACCTTGTCTTCATGCTTCCGGGGGGCAAACCTGATTACGTCGGCGTCGAATATTCCAAGGCAGTCGGTGCCTCCGCCTTCGTCAGAATGGCGGCACATCAGTTGCTGGCCAATGCATATCCCGAGCACCGGCTGGCGCAAATTGCGTATCACTTCGTCGAGCCTGCGTTCCTTGAGGTAGCGCATGGCGCCGCTGGCCTCGCCCTGGCCGGGGAACAACACGCGGTCTGCCTTGGCCAGCAGTTCGGCATTGTCGGTCAGTACGGGGGCTATTCCAAATCTCCTCAGGGTGTTGTCCACTGACTTGATGTTGCCTGCGTTGTATTTTACTATGGCTACGTTCATCAGCTGAAAATGATTGTCTTGTTCTTGTATGTGAGCACCTTGCGCTCTATATGTTTTGTTACTGCGCGTGATAGAACTATCTTTTCAAGGTCGCGGCCTTTCAGCATGAGGCTTTCTGGGGTGTCTTTGTGGGTGATTCTGACCACGTCTTGCTCTATGATGGGGCCTGCGTCAAGTTCTGTGGTGACGTAATGGCTCGTTGCTCCGATTATCTTTACGCCGCGCTCCCATGCCTGGTGGTATGGCTTTGCCCCGATGAATGCGGGCAAAAACGAGTGGTGTATGTTTATGATGTGGTTGGGATATTCGTTTATCATCTTCTCGCTGATGATCTGCATGTACCTCGCGAGCACAATGAATGTGACTTTCTCTTTGCGCAGCAGCTCTATTTCGGCTTGCTCTACCTCGTCTTTGTTTGAGTGGTCTTTGTTTATTGACCACACGTGGAACGGTATGTCGAATTGCTCGGCAACATACCTGAGGCTTTCGTGGTTGCTTATTATGCACGGTATGTCGACATTCCATTCGCCGGCATTGTACCGTGCCAGCAGGTCATACAGGCAGTGGCTCATCTTGCTTACGAAGATAGCCATTCGCGGGCGAACCTCATTGAAGTATAGATTGCATACCATGTTGTATCTCTGGGAGTAGAGTGTGTCGATGTATTCCTTTATTTTTTCACGCGGAATAAGGAAAGAGTCCAGTTCCCATTCAATGCGCATGAAGAACATTCCGTCTTGTCTGTCCACGTATTGGTCAAGGTATACGATGTTACCTTGATTGTCGGTGATGAACTTCGTCAGTTCCGTTATTATGCCTTGCTGATCGGGGCAATGTAGAAGCAAAATAGCCGTTGGTTTCATTTTTGTCTTTGTTGGTTTGCAATTATACTCCAATCAAAGGGCAAAGTTACAAAAATAATTTTATAATTGCATTTTATTTGTGGGAATATTGCACGCTAAATGGTTTTTGATGGCAATATGTTATTATTGCATGACGATTTTGTGCAATTCATCATTAAATAGCACTTGTTTCCGAACTTTTTGCCCATGGCGCATCGACACCAGGCCTGCTGGGTGCTCGTTTGTGGGTTGAGCGGCGGCAATGCGTGGCATTTGTGGGTTCGTCATGACTGCCGGTTTGTGTCAAAACCACTATGTCGAATTGTCCGGCTGTGCAATTTACGAACACGGCGGCACAAGAAATGTTGTGCCGCCGTGTTTATGTGTAACTGTGTGAAGGCTGGTGCCTTATTGCTCTTTTTCCTCTGCGCCCTTAAGGATTATGCTTGTTGCACCGATGGTGAAGAGAGTTCCGTCTTCGATTACACGGCGCTCGCGGTCACCAAGTATCTCGTTGTGTACAAACGTGCCTGTGTTGCTGGGCCCGTCTCTTAATATATACTTGAGCCTGTTGCGTTTGTCGTAGCTCACGTTAATTACGCAGTGGGTTGTGTCTATGCTCGGGTCGTTGGTCTCGATGGGAGTGTTGACCTTGCTGCCTTTCATGTATCTTCCAATCACGTTGTCGCCAAGCTTGAGCGGTATTACCTGTTTGTAATGGAAAACGTTTTCAATTACGATTAAGGCACCTACGTTGTTGTCCTTCAGGTTCTCGTCGACATTCTCCTCCTTCTGCAGGGCGCGCAACTTTGAAACGCCGATGCGTATGCTGAACTGCTTGCCGCACTGGGGGCATTCAAATACCAAAGACTGGCCTGTCTCGTATTTTGTTTCATCGAATGTGACGTAATTGTCACATTTGGGGCACCTTACTCTCTTCATCGCTTTTTATAAACCCAAGCCTGTTCGAAATATTTGTTGTTCCTGATGTTGCGCAGTGTGTCGTATGCATCCGACTCGTTTTGGAAATGGCCATATACAACCCGCACGATGTCATTGTTGATGTAGACGTCTGCATCTTTCCATCCTTCCTTATGAAGCTCGCTAACAAAGGCGTCGGCATTTCTTTGGGTGATGCGGCTTGCGAGCACTATGCAATAGCGGCCCAAGTCTTTTTGCGGAGCCGTAATGACGGAGTCGGCGGCTTGGTCCATGCGTGCTTCTGCCTTGGCTTTTGCCTTTGCCGAGTCTACCGACGCTTTCAGCTTGAGCGGTTTGGGCAGGCTGGTGCTGCCGGTGGCGTTTTGTTGCGCGTCGTCGAGTATGTTTGCCGACATTATGGCCTGCGGAAGGCTTCCAAAATTGGCATGGTTCTGGTAGCTGTTGGATATCGGCGGGGTAATTGCAAAGAATGCGATGACGGCCGCGGCGATGGCTACGGCGTTGCGAATCCACGCAACCTTTATTCTTATGACCTTGTCGTCGTCGGCTTCGCCGGTGGCATCGAGGGCATGGCGAGCCTGGGTGGGAGCTTCCTGCATGGCATCGTTGTTGCCGGCGGGCACGTCGTCTTTGGGCGTAGCGGCGCTGGCGGCCTTGCCCTCGGCTGTCATCTTCATCTCGAAAGAGCACAAACCGTAGAGCCATGGGGTCAGTACGCCGGCCTCACACGGTTCAAACTCATAGTTGCCATCCTCGTTGAGGGAAATTACGCCGATGTCGGTAAGCTCGTACGAACCTTCGTTCTGTATGTGTTGCTTGAGCTCGTTGACCTCTTCCTCAATCCTGTTGACGGCTTCCGGGTAGCTTATGTCGTAAGCCTCGACATACGACTGCGCGAGAAGCGAGTCGTTGAGCTTGAGCTTCGGGTTGAATCCCAGTGTGCTCAATGGCGGTAAAAAAGTATTGTCTGCCTCATCGTAGCGAGCTTCCACGTGATGAGTCATAAATCCACCTAAGCCGGGCACTATGACACACTCATAGTCCAGCAATAATATCTCGATATGTCTACCTATTTCAATCACATCTGCAAAATTACTCGTTTTTTGTGATATATACAACAAAATCAGGGATAAAATAGTATAAAATGGGGAAAAGCGTTTTCCATCTCAAATATATTTACTACATTTGCATCGTATTATTACGGTCAAAGCTTGAACTATGGAATACAAGGAAACAGCAATAAAGGGAGTTTTTATATTGGAGCCAAGGGTGTTTGAAGATTCTCGCGGCTATTTCTTCGAGGCTTGGAAGGACTCCGACTTCGCCGAGCACGTTGGCAAGGTGAATTTCATACAAGACAACGAGTCAAAATCCTGCTACGGCGTATTGCGAGGGTTGCACTATCAGAAAGGTGAGTTCTCGCAGGCAAAGCTGGTCAGGGTAATCAGGGGAAAGGTGCTTGACGTTGCCGTGGATATGCGTAAGGGCAGCCCGACGTTCGGCCGGCACGTCATGGTTGAGCTCAGTGAAGAAAACAAGCGCCAGTTTTTCATCCCCCGCGGTTTTGCCCATGGCTTCTTGGTGATGAGCGACGTGGCTGTATTTACATATAAGGTAGACAATGTTTATGCCCCGGCCCACGAGGCCAGCGTGCGTTACGACGACCCAGACCTGGGCATTTCTTGGCCCATCGACATGAAAGACGTAATAATGAGCGACAAGGACAGGGCTGCATCGCTGTTCAAGGATGCAGAGTATTTTGACTGATTAAAATAATGACGGCATAATTATGAACATTGCTATAGTTGGAACCGGCTATGTCGGCCTGGTGTCCGGGGCCTGCTTTGCTGATACAGGCGCCATCGTGACATGTGTTGATGTAAATGCAGACAAGATAAGGGCGTTGCAAAACGGGCAGATTCCCATCTACGAGCCCGGGCTCGACGAACTCGTGCTGAAGAACACCAAGGCCGGCCGGCTGAAGTTTACTACCGACTTGGCTTCGGTGCTCAATGAGCAGGAAATTGTGTTCTCGGCTGTCGGTACGCCCCCCGACGAAGACGGAAGCGCAGACTTAAACTATGTCTTGCAGGTGGCAAAGACCATCGGAGAGAACATGAACAAATACATGGTGGTGGTGACCAAGAGCACCGTGCCCGTTGGGACGGCGAGGAAAGTGCGCCATGCCATACAGGCGGAGCTTGACAAGCGGGGCGTCTCCGTTGAGTTTGACGTGGCCAGCAACCCCGAGTTCCTGAAGGAGGGCAATGCCATCAAGGACTTCATGTCGCCCGACCGTGTTGTAGTTGGCGTAGAGAGCGAGCGCGCAAAGAAAATCCTCACCAAGCTTTACAAGCCATTCCTAATAAACAATTTCCGCGTCATATTCATGGATATCCCTTCGGCCGAGATGACCAAATACGCCGCCAACTCGATGCTGGCCACCCGTATTTCGTTCATGAACGACATTGCCAACCTGTGCGAGTTGGTGGGAGCCGATGTCAACATGGTTCGCGCGGGCATAGGGGCTGACACGCGCATAGGCCGTAAATTCCTTTATGCAGGTTGCGGATACGGCGGGTCTTGCTTCCCGAAGGACGTCAAGGCCCTCATAAAGACGGCCGACGGTTACGGTTATTCAATGGAGGTGTTGAAAGCAGTAGAGCGCGTCAACGAAAAGCAGAAGTTGGTTTTGTTTGACAAACTGCAGAAAGCATACCATGGGCAAGGCCTCGGCGGCAAGACCATAGCCATGTGGGGGCTGGCGTTCAAGCCCGAAACCGACGACATGCGCGAGAGCACCGCCTTGGTAATGATAAGGAAACTGCTCGATGCCGGGTGCAATATCAGGGCCTACGACCCTGTTGCCATGAATGAGTGCAGGCGGATAATGGGCGACAAGGTTACATATTGCAAGGATATGTATGACGCCACTTTGGATGCCGATGCCCTGCTTTTGCTCACCGAATGGAAGGAGTTCAGGTTGCCAGCATGGAAAGTGATAAAGAAGTCTATGGCCCGTCCGCTTGTGATAGACGGCCGTAACATATTTGATTCTGAGGAACTTAGTGAGCTTGGGATAGAGTATCACTGCATTGGTAAATAAACAATATGCCATGTTAAGGAATGTTGTTGTGGGTTGGGCTTTGGTTTGTGTTCTGATGGTGTCGTGCCGTCAGGGCGCAAAGTCGCCCGACGCGACGCCTGCCGAAGACAAGGAAGCCAAAGGCTTGCTGCAGGGGATTTGGGTAGATGAGGAGTCGGAGAGCGTGGCTTTCAAGGTCGAGGGCGACTCTGTGTTTTACCCTGATGACACCAGCATGCCCACTTCGTTCAAGATTGTTGGCGACACACTTATCATGGGGAATCCTCCGTCGCGTTACCCCATACAGAAGCAGACGGCCAACTCTTTCTGGTTTACCAACCAGGCAGGCGACGTCATCCGCCTGGCCAAAAGCACCGACCCGAATGCCGCATTGGCCTTTGTGCACGAAAAGCTTAAGGTGATTTCGTTGACCGAGGTGTTGAAGAAAGACACCGTGGTGATGTACGGAGGTGAGCGTTACCATTGTTACATTGCCATAAACCCAACAAAATACAAGGTAATCAGAAAGACTTACAATGATGACGGCGTCGAGGTCGACAATGTTTATTACGACCAAATCATCCATGTGAGCGTATATCACGGGGCCGAGCAGCTGTATTCGCGCGATTTCAAGAAGAGCATGTTTGCCCATTTGGTGCCCGAGAGGTTCCTGTCGCAGGCTGTGTTGAGCAATATAGACTACAGCAGTGTGGGGTCCGACGGTTTTCATTTCGACGCCACATTGTGCATACCCGATGCTGCCAGTTGCTATCTGCTTGACGCCGTCATCTCGTTTGATGGCGAGATGCGCATGGAAGTGATAGACTACTGATAGCCTGTATGTGGGCGACGGCCGCCGGCCAGTGTCGTAAAAGCGCTTGTTGCCGTGTTGCCGCGCAGACAGTTTGCCGATTGGCAACAGATGCTGTGCCATTCGCCTTATGGCTGCTGGGCTGGGCGGGCTTACACGGTTGTTAGGCCGTTTTAAGCCCCAACTGGCGCTTAGAGCCCCAATCATATCCTTTCGTTGGCATGAATAAAGGCGGCTGCATTGGCTGGCATTGTAGCTGCCGGTGGCGCTGAAATGCGCCGGTAATGATGCCGCGGGCTAACGGTATTTTCTCGTTAAGCATGGAAGAGACATTGAGTTGGCTTGAAAATTCGCGCAGAGTGTCGTGTGATTTTCTACAGGTCATCATGCAGTACGGCCCGTTTGATTGTGTCAAACGGGCCGTACTGCATGGTTGTTTATGCCGTTTTGCAATGCAAAACGACCGTTTTTGTAAGATTGTGACTGTCAGGTCATTGCGTGGCGTTTGCAGCCTTGTCAGCCATTCTGTGCCGCGTGGCAGTCTTCTTGCAGCCACGCGTCAATGAGTTTTCTGGCTATCGACAGCTTTTCGGGTATCTCCGGCAAGTCTGATTTGTTGAACCAAGCCCCAGCGCTCAGCTCCGAGTGCTGCAGTTTAAGCGTTCCGCTGTCGTAGTCGGCGTTGAACCCGACCATCAGTCCGCAAGGATACGGCCATGGTTGGCTGCCGAAATAGCGTATGTTCTTAATTTGCAGGCCAGTTTCTTCCATTACTTCGCGTTTCACGGCCTCCTCAAGCGTCTCGCCCGTCTCAACGAAACCAGCCACAAGTCCGAAGAAGTTGCCTTTGAAATTCTTTGCATGAACCAGCAGCACATCGTTGTCGCGGTGCACCAACACAATGATTGCCGTCGACAGTTGTGGCCATACCTCGTTGCCGCATTTCACGCATTTTTTGCTTATGTCCGTGTGCTTCTCCATTTTAGACCCGCATATTCCGCAATACCTGTTGTGCGCGTCCCAATACAGTAGCTCCACACATTTGCCGGCCTTCACGTAAAGTTCGTAAGTCAGTTTGTAGTAGCTTTTTTTAAGTCCGCACAGTTCAAGCCTTCCGTCGCCGGTCTCCGGCGAGTCCAGTCTGTATGTCTTTGCTGTCGTGCCGTCTGCGTATGCTACGTCAAGCATGGCCATCTTTCCGTCAGTTGCAGTAGGCGGTTCTTCTCTGTAGGGTATTGAATACGTTCCGTCGTCCTGTCGTTCCAACAGCAAGTCGTTGCCGTAGAATGCAAAATAATAGTGCTTCATCGTTTCGTTTTGTTTTGTGTTCGTCTTTCGTGATTATTGTCAAAGATGGTTGGGCGTCATGGCTGTGAGCCCGATATGAGGCGCCTGTCGCGCTCGATGGCTCGGCCGGCCCATTCCAGGGGCACAAAGCGCCAGTTGTTGTTGGCCCTTGGCGTGATTGTGCCCATGCGTTCTATTTCCTCCATGAGGCACTGGCGTTGGTCTTTGGTGCTTTGCCATACGATGCGCCGGGGCAGTTCTGTGGTGGGTATGCCGGCGCCCTTGGTCAGCAGTTCGCCGCCCCCATTGCCGCGGTAGCTGTTCATAGCCACCGTGTACCATGCACTGTAGTCAAACATGCCGCCGCCCGACATGCATTTGACGTTAATCCTTTCACCGGCAGGTTTCGTCACGTCCACATCGTAATCTATGCCGGCCGCGCTGTCAAAATTGAATGTAAGGTTTTTGAACCTGTATCTCACTTTGCCAGCTTTCGTCTCCTTTTCCATCAGCATTATGTGGTCTTCTTCCGACGCCATAGTGCCCACCCATAGCCCATAGCTCATTTCAAGGTAGTCTTTTATTTCGCGCCCGGTCATCTTGACTACATATATTTGGTTTTCATATCTGTACAGTTTAAACATGTCGCTTACCCTGATGTCGCCTTTTTCAATCTTGCTGTTGAACGACAATGGTGCATTGAACGATATGTCGGCATGCGTTATGGCAAGCTGCAAGTTGTGTATCAGGTCGGTGAATGGCGCACACCCGAAGAAACAGTCGTTGGTGTTGATGCTGCTTTCAATCAGTCCGATGCGCCGGCGGCAAAAGTCGTTTGTCTCGTCCCGGGCTTGTCGGAAATGCATTTCAAAGCCAACGTCGGCGCGTTCATGGGTTATGTCGACAATTCCGCCGGTTATCCTCTTGCCTGAGATTTTGTTGCCGGCCTTCTCAACCTTAATTTCCGCCGAGGCCACGGCCCTTGCGTCGCACGAGGGGTTGAGGCAAACCACACTGCTGTTGTCACCGTTGCAAATTGTAGCCTGCCTTGTTGTGTGGTCGTGTCCAAAGAAAATCACGTCGATGCCTTCCACCTGGTGGGCCACCCGTTCAACCTCGTCTTCATTGCAGTGGGTGGTGCTTATGCCTCCGTTCCATCCACTGTGAAACAGTCCGATGGTCAGGTCGGGGGCTTCCTTTTCCCTGATCAGCTTCACCCATTTGCTGGCCGAGTCGGCTATGCTCTCGAAGCGCATGCCACTCCACAGGCTCTCGTTGAGCCAGTTGGGTACCGCCGGAGTCACCATTCCGAGAATGGCAATCCTTATGCCCTGCCTTTCAATCATGGTGTATGGCTTGAAATACGGCTTGCCGCTTGCTGTGTCAATGATGTTTGCCGCTACGACCGGGCAATTGGTTTCGCCAGCCCATTTGTCATATACGCCGTGGCCGGTTTCTATGTCGTGGTTGCCAATGGTGCAAGCATCGTATCCCAGGTAGTTGAGCATTTGCGAAGCAATGTTCGTTGACTGTGGCTTTATCGAGTTGAAATAGTTGCATATTGGCTGCCCTTGCAGTATGTCGCCATTGTCAATGAGTATCAGGTTGCTGCCATACTTGGCCCTTTCCTTCTTGACATAAGAGCAAACCCTGGCCAAAGAGCCCGGGGTGGGGCGCTGTTCGATGAAGTCGTATGGCAGGAAGAAGCCATGCACGTCGCTTGTGGCGATGATTTTCAGGTTGATAGTTTCTTCGTTTGTCATGTCCGCAACTGTCATTCGAGCAAGAAGTTGAGTATGCCTTGCATTATCGACTGCCGCTTTTCGGCGTCTTTTATGCATTCAAGCGGGAAGCCCATGGCAAACGAACGGTAGTCGGCACCGCGGTAGGCAACCCCCGCATCGCGCCCGTCGGGATAGCGCATGGCGGCAAATGCCGGCCAGATGGGACGCAGCACTTCGGGCGAGGCCACGCAGTAGTGTTGCTCGTTTAGCGTGTCGTATATCTGCATCGTGGTGCTGAGCCCGTAGACCGAGCCACCGCGCGTGCGGCTGTTGCCTGTGTATTGGAATTTCAGTATGTCGGCCAGAAACTGCTGTTCTGCCGGTTTTTGCATGTCGCTGCCCATGTATGCTCCGCTGACCAACACCGCTCCGCCGCGCGCGGTATAGTCTTTCAGCTGGCTTTGCATCATGGTCGAGAACGTCTTGTAGTATTTCAGGCTGTGCCCGTCGTTGCGCTCCAGTCCCAGTATAAGGTCTACCATCTGGTAGTGTGACAGGTTTACGCTTCCGCTTTCGACGGCTTCGTCAGAGCAGCTTGCAATGTTGTAGCGTTTGTTTGCCATCATTGCCTCGGCATGGCAACGCACATAGTCCATGTCGTTGCCCGCCATTACCATCCCGCTGAAGTCGTCGTTGCTCCAGCCAAGGCCGCTTTCGTCTTCAATGCCCATCTTGTCGCGGTCGAAGCAGACCTGCCGGCCCACCCAGCCCCCGGTGCTTCCGAGCGTCACGCCCGGGTCGGCGTCGAAGTCAAAGCCTTGTTCCTCGGCGTTGTCGCGTACGGCAGGCGAGGCCAGGCGCTGGAATCCGTTGACGATAAGTATGCTTTTTTCTGCCCCGGGGTTGTACATGGCGCACAGCACTTCGGTTGGGAAGCTCTTGCCGCCGCGCGTCACTGCCGCCACGCGGAAACTGTAGAGCACGCCAGGGTCGAGCTTCACAGTGTGGCTGTTCTTGCCTCTGATGTATGTGCCGTTGTCGAAGTCACTGTGCCCGTAGCTTGTGTACACTATGTAGCCCGTGGGGTGTGACGTGGCTTCCTGCGGGTCGTCTACCGGCTGCCATCTCAGTGTGGCTTCGCCTTTGCCCGACACTTCGATGCTGAAGTTCTGCGGTGTCAGTGGCGTCACGGCGTAGGGGCGGCCGTGTTGTTCTGATATATAGCGCAGGATGGTCTTGTATATGGAACGGGCAAGGGTGAACTTGAAGTTTGGGTCTTGCCCGTAGCGCATGTCGGGAAAGTTCTGGTGCGACATTGTTTCAAGTATTGCGCTTGGCACTCCGGGCACCCTGGTTTCCGAATAGTTCTTGTCGAGCAGGTCGCGCTTGCTCCAACTGCCGTATTTGTATTGCAGGTCGCGCGTGGTGTTCGTAAGCAATGCCTCGGCCAGGTCGCGTGAGGCTAAGCGTGATATGCCTGCATTTAGCCTGCCGCCGTTGAACCTTGTCGTGCAGATGGCGAGCGAGCCGATGAGCCCCACGCCGTCTTTGGCGTACCCGGCGTCGCTGTGTATTGCCAACGAAAGCTCGAACGGCACCTTCTTTCCGTCGGTTGTGGGCATGTAGCATGAGCCTCCGCCAAGGTAATTGGTCATGAACGACCTCACGTTTATGTCGTCGGCATAGTCGTTTGTGCCATTGCGCGAACTGTAGACCGTGTATGGCATGCCGGCCCATTGGGCATAGTAGCGTGCTCCTTCCATGCTCCGTGGCAAGCCGCTCGTCTGTCCCCCGCGCTCAATGTTGCCCATGCCGCCGCCAAAGCGCACGGCGTCTGCAGTCACGACACCGCGGCGCGAGCTTTGGTTTGTAAGCACAACGCGGTTGAACTCGTCGCTGCCTGCATCGAAATCAAACGTGCCCAAGTAGACCCAAGTGCCTCCGCCCATCTGTTGGTTGACTCGGAATTCGGTCTTCTCACCTTTGTGCCATACTGTATACCTTGCGTCGTCGACGCTGTTTTCCAGTGTCTGGTAGCTTACGTACACGGCATATCGCCCTTCTGCCGGGAAGTTGGGCTGGTATGATATGATGCTGTATCTTTTCTTGCTTCCCGTGGCTTGGGCCATGCGAGCCGTCCCGGCAACAAACGGATTCTCGCCGTCGGTATACGTGCCATTGTGCGATGCGAACCCCTTGTCGCCTGTGTTGTGCCACTCGTGCTTCGAGTTGACTTCGATGTACCGTGTCCCCTGTTGCCTGTCATCGTTGTCTACAATGACCTCATGCTTCTGCATGTCGCGTTCGCGTGGCGTAAACACAATGGCGCCGGCGTTCTCGAGCATCGGTATGAGGTAAGGTATGACGATGGTGGGGGTAAACAGGTCTTCGGTCGTTCCGAACAGTTTGGGGCGTTGCCATTTCCATTTGCCCTTGTCGGAGTCAAAGTATCGGCCATGGCTAGCCCACAAAGAGATGTGCCTGTTCTGTAGCCCGTGGGTCGGCTCTATAGGCGAAGAGGCGTTGCTCACCCATGGTTTCCCGTCGTAATCGATGTCTCCCCATAGGTTTATTTTGCCAGGTTTCCTTATTATCCTGTGCGGAACCAGGTCTTCAATGGCCATCCCGTTGGTTATGATGGTTATGGCGTATTTCCTGTACGGCTTCGGTATGGCTTTCCTGACGCGCTTGTATATGTCGGCGGTTGTCTCCTCAGAGAACTCCTGTGCGGCAAAAGTGCCGTCGGCATTGATTACCAACGTCTTCTTGTTGTTGTCGACCTTGTAGCTGAGCATCTTCGGAGCTTGCGCCAACTCTTGCTTCTTTGGCTTGTACTTTGTGAAATATGCCTCAAGCTTTTGTGCCATTTTCCGCTCTTGTTCGGCCGTTTGGGCAAATCCAGCCGCGGCCATGAGCAATGCCATGGCTATGGAAGTATATCGGATATCCATTTGTCTCTATATGTCGCCCGTGGTGAAGTTTTCCGGCTTCAGGCCCTCGAAGCGTTTGAAATACAGTTTGATTTCGCGCATCTGCCTGTCGATGTCGCCGTCAGGCATTATTGTTCGCGTGCATTCTATTAGTTTTTTCTTATAGTCGATTCCGTACAGCAGTATCGGCATGTTGGCTTTTGCGGCAATGTAATAGAACCCTTTTTTCCATTCGGCCGTGGCCGAGCGAGTGCCTTCCGGGGTGATGCAGAGTTGGAATGTTGCAGATTCGGCCGCAGTCTTGGCCAGGTTGTCTGTCATGTTTGTGTGCTTGCTGCGCCATACGGGTATGCCGCCTATTTTCCTGAAAAAACACCCTAAAGGCCAAAAGAACCATTCTTTCTTCATCAGAAAGTTGCTCTTCAGGCCTTCAGCACGTGAATACAGCAAACCAATTATAAAATCCCAATTACTTGTGTGCGGTGCCAAGCATATTATAAATTTGTCGGGGTGTGCCTCTGTAACATTGGTTGTCCACCCCATGCGCTTGAATAATATCCAGCGGCAAAGTGATTTCAGCATTTCAATGGCACTCTTATTCCGAGATTTTTATTTGGTTGATGATTTCAGAGATTTGCTCGTTGAACTTGTTGACCAAGTCGTTGAAGTATGCTTTGGCGGGCAAACCGGGTTCCGGATGGGAAATACGGCTTATGAAATCGCTCTCTGTCTTTATCAGGGTGTGCATCAGCGCCTCTGCACATTCTTTCTCTTTTGGGGTTCCGTACAAAGATACTGCAACGCATTCTGCGAAGATGTCCAGGCAAGTCTGCTTGATTTCTCTTTTCAATGTTCTTTTGTTTGGCATGATTGTGTTTCCTCCTTGCTTAATTAGTCCAGTTATTCTTTCTTTCGTCAAAGATACTGTTTTTATCTCTACGTGCAATGGTTTTCTATGAAAAAAATATTAAAATATCGTTATTGGCAACTATTCGCAAAGTGATTCTGATTATTATTGCTTACTTTTGCACATCGAAAAAGGATACATATCATTTCGTAAACAATTTAAATATGGAAAAAAGTGCTTTGCAGAAAGAGAGAGCTGCATACCAGCCAAAGTTGCCGAAGGCTCTTAACGGAGCAGTAAAAGTTAAGGAGGGCGCTCCTACACAGAGCGTGGATAACCAGGAAGAGATAAAGAACTTGTTTCCCAATACATATGGTATGCCGGTTGTCGAGTTCGTTGAAAGTGATGAACCGAACAACAAGAGGATTAACGTAGGCGTGATTCTCAGCGGCGGCCAGGCCCCCGGCGGACACAATGTGATAACTGGGCTGTTTGACCAGATTAAGAAACTAAACCCGGAAAACCGCCTGTACGGTTTCATCTTGGGGCCCAATGGCTTGGTGGAGCACGACTACATGGAGCTGACCAAGGAGATTGTTGACGACTACCGCAACACCGGCGGTTTCGACATGATTGGCTCTGGGCGCACGAAGCTCGAGGAGGAAGAGCAGTTTGAGAAAGGTCTTGAGATACTCCGTGAGCTTGACATCAAGGCCCTCGTGATAATCGGTGGTGACGACTCAAACACCAACGCATGCGTGCTTGCCGAGTACTATGCGGCCAAGAACTGCGGCGTGCAAGTGATTGGTTGCCCGAAGACCATCGACGGCGACCTCAAGAACGAGCAGATAGAGACATCGTTCGGATTCGACACAGCCACCAAGACTTACTCTGAATTGATTGGAAACATAGAGCGCGACTGCAACTCGGCACGTAAATACTGGCATTTCATCAAGGTGATGGGCCGCAGCGCAAGCCACATCGCGCTTGAGTGCGCCCTGCAGTGCCAGCCCAACGTGTGCATCATTTCAGAGGAGGTGGAGAAGAACGACATGACCCTCAACCAGATTGTAGACAACCTTTGCCAGGTGATTGCATTCCGTGCATCGCAGGGCAACCACTTCGGAACGGTCATTGTTCCCGAGGGCCTGATAGAGTTCATACCCGCCATCGGCAGGTTGATCCAGGAGCTCAACGACTTGCTGGCCGCCCACGGTGCCGAGTATAAGGACCTGGATGCAGACGCGCAGCGTGAATACATCATCGCCCATCTCTCCAAGGAGAACGCCGCTACATTCGAGACGCTTCCCGCCGACGTTGCCCGTCAGCTCTCGCTTGACCGCGACCCGCACGGAAACGTTCAGGTTTCGCTCATCGAGACAGAGAAGCTGCTTTCAGACATGTGCGCCGCAAAACTCGAGAAATGGAAGGCTGAAGGCAAGTTTGTGGGCAACTTTGCCGCACAGCACCACTTCTTCGGATACGAAGGCCGTTGCGCTGCGCCCTCAAACTTCGACGCCGACTACTGCTATGCACTCGGAACGAGCGCCGCTCAGCTCATTGCCAACGGCAAGACGGGCTACATGGCCATCGTGAAGAACACAACCCGCCCGGCAGAAGAGTGGGTGGCCGGAGGCGTGCCAATCACCATGATGATGAACATGGAGCGTCGCAACGGCAAGATGAAGCCTGTGATACGCAAGGCGCTGGTAGACCTCGATGGCAATCCGTTCAAGACGTTCGTGGGCTGCCGCGACAGGTGGGCAAAGGAAACATGCTACGTTTACCCCGGCCCTATACAGTATTGGGGCCCGAGCGAAGTGTGCGACCAGCCCACAAAGACCCTTGCTTTGGAGCACGTGAAATAATGCATTCTGTATAATCATGACATCACATGTTGTTTTTATGTACGCAAGTTGCATAAAAGCAATGTGTGATGTTTGCTTAATAATGCTATAGCCAGTCAGTATGCCGTCAACAAATTCACGCCGCAAGGGGCGGCAGCGTCCTGTCCGTAGGCCTGCATCAGGCAGTTCGCGCAGGAGGTCGAAGCCCCGGTCGCTGTATTCGTGGTTGTTTCGTAAGCTGCCGGGGTGGGCGTGGCTCATCGGCGGAGGCTTGATTGTGGGGGCATACGTCTGGGCTTTCTACTACTTTTTTGTCAGTCCTTTCGGCTTCAGGTGGCGAGCGTTGTATGGCGACGCCTCTTATCCCGAAGGCTACGAGATACACGGCATAGACATAAGCCACCACCAGGGCGAGATTGACTGGGAGGTGCTAAGGAACAACGGCATGATAGACAAGTACCCGGTGCGCTTTGTCATGATAAAGGCGACCGAGGGAGCAAGCAACCTCGACAGGCGTTTCAAGGAGAATTTTCATCAGGCCCGCGAATATGGCTTTGTCAGAGGGGCTTACCATTTCTGGAGCACCACGTCGTCGGGGAGGGCACAGGCCGAGTATTTCCTGAGCAACGTGCAGCTTGAGGAGGGCGACTTGCCGCCGGTGCTCGACGTGGAGCGCAAGCCCAAAACGCAGACAACCGAGGAGTTCAAGGAGAGCGTGCTCACCTGGCTGCGCTTGGTTGAGAGGCATTACGGGGTAAAGCCAATCATATATACATACTATAAGTTCAAGATGGCTTACCTGAGCGACTCGGTGTTCGACGCTTACCCATATTGGATTGCACACTACTATGTAGACAAGGTGGAGTATAAGGGCAAGTGGAAGTTCTGGCAGCACACCGACTGCGGTCGCCTGCCGGGCATAAAGGGCTATGTTGACTTTGACATATACAACGGCAGTTACTATGACTTGCTGCGCCTGACGATAGGCAATCAGGACGACGAAGAAGACGATTCGTGGTACGACTGACATCCTCGGGCGGTCGGGCAGCTCTTTGCAGCGGCTGTTGTCTGTGGGTGTTTGCGGTGATAAACAATCCCGACAAGTTTTGCCTTTTTCGGCTGTTTAGTGCACATCTGGTCACTAAATGGCCCTTTTAGCGTTGCCATACGGCCTGTTCCGCATTGTGAAACGGGCCGTATGGCAACCCAAAACATACGGTTTTGCAACGTGCTGCCACTCAGGTAGTTGCCTGCCAGCGTCAAAGTGGAAGATAAATCTAGACATCGGGGCAGGCCATAGCGCCGTTTGGTGCATGCTGCCTGATGGCCGCCGTTAGCCTGCGGGCTATCTTTCAAACACCATGCAAGCCCATCCGTTGTCGCTGGCTGCACCAGCCTGCTTCAGTCCGAGCTCCGCAGCGCGTGTCGATATCAATCGGGCGTCTTCAGTATAGAAACCACTAAGCATGAGCAGGCCGCCCTTCTTCATCTTCGAGAAAAAACGAGGCATGTCTGCAAGCAGTATGTTGCGGTTTATGTTGGCAGCCACCACGTCAAACTCTCCGTCAACCGTGTCAAGCACATTGGCGTCGCCCTGCATGGCAGTAAACCTTCCGCCAACGTTGTTGGCCTCAGAGTTGTGGCGTGCGTTGTCAACGCTCCATTCGTCGATGTCGTAACCCACGGCACGTGCCGCGCCCAACTTCAATGCAGTGATGGCCAGTATGCCGGTGCCGCATCCGCAGTCGAGCATGGCCTTGCCTTCGAGCCTGGCGTCAAGCAGGCATGCCACCATCATCCTCGTGGTCTCGTGAGTGCCTGTGCCGAACGCCAGGCGGGCGTTAATCTCAATGGTAATGTCGAAGTGGCTTTGGGGCAGATGTCGCCCGTCGTGTATGCAGCAGCGGCTGCCAATGGTTATCGGCTCAAAGCCGTTTTCCTCCCATTGCTCGTTCCAGTCTTTGTATTCGGCATCCCTGATGGTGTAGGCAATCTTCACACCGTCCATCGGGAAGTCCTCTACAAGCCTGTCGATGGCGCCGCCATCGAATGCCCCGGTCTGCACATAGCCCCTTGTCCCGCAGTAGGTTTCTTCGAAAGCCTCGAAGCCTTCGTCGCCCGCAAGGGCCGCGATAAGGTCGCGCGCGTCTTGCATGGCATCGGCGGGAGCTGTTATCTTAAACTCAACTTCGTAGTATTTCATGATGTATTGATGTTAATTTGGCTTGCAAAAATACAAAAAATAGGCGAATCCCTACATGGGTTTAGGTTTTTTCCGTATTTTTGCATAGAAAGAACAAGTAACTTTGTAGCGCAATATGATAGTCAAAAAAAGAAAAGGAGGTTGTATATGAACAAGCTGGCAATGTTATTGGCCGTATCATTCGCGATCCCGGTCAGTGTCGCAGCCCAAGATGACATGTATTTCGTGCCGTCAGAGTCTGCCGACGCTCCTGTTAGCGAAGTGGCGGAAGAGCCCGCTCCCACGTACTATATAGGCAGTCAGCGTGATGTCGATGAGTATAACAGGCAGGGCACTTATGTGCA
The DNA here is from genome assembly GCF_016899955.1 of Marseilla massiliensis. Classification (GTDB taxonomy): domain Bacteria; phylum Bacteroidota; class Bacteroidia; order Bacteroidales; family Bacteroidaceae; genus Prevotella; species Prevotella intestinigallinarum. The sequence continues at coordinate 162,701 of NZ_JACJJL010000003.1, forward strand.
GCAGATAGACTCTGCTGGCAACGACATAATCGACTTCGACGGCACTGTTGGCGTTTACCCCGACAGCCTGCGTGACTATGAGTGCACGCGGCAGATGAGCCGTTTCGACGACTACTCGTGGTTCGAGCCTTACTGGGCCGGCTACAACGACGGCCGCTGGGACTCGTGGTGGTGGAACGATCCGTGGTATTACGGTTACTGGTATTCGCCGTGGTATTATTCCGGATGGTATCATTACCCGTGGCATTACTATAGTTGGTACCCGCATCACCACTACTGGTATGCCGGCTCATATTACCGGCCTTACCGCGGAATCACCGGCACGTCAAACCACGGATATGTCAGCAGAGGCGGACGTTTGTCGGGAGGCAACGGCTTCCGGGGCTACAGGGGCAACCGCGGCAACACTGTGAGCACGAGCCGCCGGCCATCGACCAACTTCAGCGGCAACCGCTCGTCGAACAGGGTGACCACGACAACCACGCGCAGGCCGTCGTACAGTAGCGGCAGCTCGTTTGGCGGCAGCCGCAGCAGCGGCAGTTTCAGTGGCAGCCGTGGTGGTGGCGGCAGCCGTGGCGGAGGCGGAGGGTTCCGCGGACGCAGGTGATTGAGTAAATATTTAGTATTGTTTTTTCGTAAAAGGATTTATTATGGATAGAAAGATATTGATGCTTGTGGCCTTGGTGGCGGCAGCTTCGGCCACCGCCCAAGAGACTTACGAGAATGCGCGCATAGCCACAGAAGACCTTAACGGCACTGCCCGCTACGTTGGAATGGGCGGCGCTTTGGACGCCCTTGGGGCCGACCTGTCGACCATAGGCACCAATCCGGCCGGCATAGGGCTCTTCCGCCACTCGCAGGCCAAGATATCCTTTGGCTTCGTGTCGCAGCAAGATGCCAGAGACTTTGACAATGCAAACAAGACAAACATGAGCTTCGACCAGGTGGGGTTCGTTTATTCGATGCGCAACGGTAGGAAGTCGTTTGTCAATTTTGCGTTCAATTATCACAAGAGCACTAATTTCAACCAGATTCTTTCGGCTGCCAACGTGCTCTCGGGGGCTTCGCAAAACAAGCTCTCTTACCTCAAGGGAGCCGGCGGACTGTTTTCCGTAGGGCCCAACGACAAAGGTGACCTGGTGGGTGACAACAACATGTTCAACTCTGTCGACTACCTTTATTACAATGCGTTCCTTACAACCCACGACGAGGATGGGGTGCCGTCGTATGGATACAACGACGCCACTGCGTATGCGTTCAACCGGGCAAGCAGCGGTTACATTGGCGAATACGACTTCAACATCAGCGGCAACATCGACGACCGGCTGTATCTCGGCCTTACCGTAGGCATTCATGACGTAAACTACAACGGCTACAGCGAGTATTCAGAAAACCTCGTCTCCAGCGAAGGCACTCCGGTTGGGAGCGTAGCCATAGGCGATGAGCGAATAATATCGGGCACGGGTTTCAACATAAAGTTTGGCATGATATTCAGGCCAATAGAGAATTCTCCGTTCAGGATTGGCATTTCGGCGTCGACACCTACGTGGTATGACCTGTCTACTCGCAGCCATACGGTCTTGGCAAACAATACCGACCTGGGTGAGTATGACTCTGGTACGAGCGACGAGGCTTACGATTTCAAGCTCTACACCCCGTGGAAGTTCGGCCTGAGCCTCGGTACAACGTTTGGCAACTATCTCGCCGTGGGAGCAAGCTATGATTATGCCAACTATGGCAAACTTGACACGAGGATAAACGACGGAGGCGGTTACGACTGGTATTATGGCGACTATTACGAGAGCAGCAGCAGCGACAAGGCCATGAATTCGCATACAGACCGCACACTGAAAGGCGTGAGCACGCTCAAGGTCGGCTTGGAGTTTAAGCCCGACGCCGCCCTGGCCATAAGGCTTGGTTACAACTACGTGTCGCCTATGTACAACAAGAATGGCTACAAGGACTACACTGTTGATTCGCCGGGCACTTACTACACCTCGTCGACCGACTATACAAACTGGAAGGCAACAAACCGCATTACCTGCGGCTTGGGCTACAGTGTGAAGAAGTTCTCGTTCGACGTGGCTTATCAGTATTCCGTCCAGAACGGCGATTTCCATCCGTTTACCGACTTCGGCTCGGCCGCCATGCCCGACGGTGAGAGAAACCTGGCCTCGTCGACCGACGTTAGCAACAAGCGCCACCAGGTGCTCTTCACCATGGGATATGCTTTCTGATGACACAGCCTCGTGCCTTATGGATGGTGAGGGGCATGCGGCTTGATTGCAGCCACAGCGGGCTGAAAGCCACATGGACACGACAGAGCCACGGCATCATGGTCGATGCCGTGGCTCTGTGTGTCAAAGAAAGGCTGCCGACCGGCCGGCTAGCTTGCTGCATGCTGGCTTCGTGGCGCCTCGTGTGAAACATTATTGTGGCATTTCTTGTCATTTATTCGTTCGTTTCGGCGATTTTGTGTAACTTTGTGCGGTTTATGACTGTATGGTGAAATGAAGGAAGGCGCAAAAGCATCTGTACACCAGATATTGACAGAGTACCTGGAACTGAACAACTATCGCAAGACTCCCGAGCGTTATGCGATACTTGATGCCATATACAGCATCAACGGACACTTCACTCTCGACGAGCTAAGTGCAAAGCTGAGCGACGAGTGCCATTTCCCAGTAAGTCGCGGCACGCTCTACAACACGTTGCGGCTGTTCATGGAGTTGCGGCTCGTGTTGCGCCACAGGTTCCAGGGTTCAACCAAATACGAGGCCTGTTACAACAACGGCAGCCACAGCCATCAGGTGTGCACAATATGCGGCAAGGTGGTTGAGATAAAGCTCCCTGAGGTGAGCCTTGCCATCAACAACCTGCACTTGAAGAGGTTTCGCAAAGACGGTTATTCGCTTTACATCTACGGGGTGTGCAGTTCCTGCCTGGCCCGGATGAAGCGTAAGAAAGCCAATGAGACAAAACAGAAATCACATAAAGACAAGAATAATGAACAAGGGTAAAGTTGATGTCCTGCTGGGCTTGCAGTGGGGCGATGAAGGAAAAGGGAAGGTGGTCGACGTGCTTACACCTCAATATGATGTGGTTGCACGCTTCCAGGGTGGCCCCAACGCTGGCCACACATTGGAGTTTGAAGGGCAGAAGTACGTATTGCGTAGCATACCTTCAGGCATCTTCCAGGGAGGCAAGGTTAACATTATAGGCAATGGCGTTGTTCTTGCTCCAGACTTGTTTATGGAGGAGGCAATGGCTCTCGAGGCAAGCGGTCACGACCTGCGCAACCATTTGCACATTTCAAAGAAAGCCCACCTTATAATGCCTACGCACCGTGTGCTCGACGCCGCTTACGAGGCAGCCAAAGGCAAGAGCAAGGTTGGCACTACTGGCAAAGGCATCGGGCCCACTTATACCGACAAGATATCCCGCAACGGTCTCAGGGTGGGTGATATTTTCGAGAACTTCGACCAGAAGTATAATGCATGCAAGGCCCGACATGAGTCTATCCTGAAGTCTATGGGATATGAGTATGACATCACCGAGGTTGAGAAAAACTGGATGAAGGGCATCGATTACTTGCGTAACTTCCAGATAGTCGACTCTGAACACGAGGTGAACGGTCTGCTGCGCGAGGGCAAGAGCATCCTGTGCGAGGGAGCGCAGGGCACGATGCTCGACGTCGATTTCGGCTCATACCCCTTTGTTACGTCTTCAAACACAATTTGCGGAGGTGCATGCACCGGTCTCGGCATAGGCCCGAACAAGGTCGGCGACGTGTATGGCATTATGAAGGCTTACTGCACCCGCGTTGGGGCAGGCCCGTTCCCCACGGAGCTTTTCGACGAGGTAGGCGACACAATTCGCCAGCTCGGCCATGAGTATGGGGCCGTTACAGGGCGCGAGCGCCGCTGTGGCTGGATTGACTTGGTGGCGTTGAAGTATGCAATCATGGTGAATGGCGTTACCCAGCTCATCATGATGAAGAGCGATGTGCTCGACGGTTTCGACACAATCAAGGCTTGTGTGGCATACAGGCAGAACGGTAAGCAGATTGATTATTTCCCGTACAACATTGAGGAAGGCATAGAGCCGGTATACAAGGAGATGCGCGGCTGGAAGACAGACATGACGAAGTTTACTTCCGAAGACGAGTTCCCGAGGGAGTTCCGCGAATATGTCGCATTCCTTGAAGCAGAGCTCGAGACACCGATAAAGATTATTTCAATAGGCCCCGACAGGGAGCAGACAATAGTAAGAGAGTGATGGCACAAAAACCAAGCATACCTAAAGGCACACGCGACTTCTCTCCTGTGGAGATGGCCAAGCGCAATTATATATTCGACACCATACGTTCGGTGTTTTCGCTCTATGGTTATCAGCAGATAGAGACGCCTGCCATGGAAACCCTCCAGACCCTAATGGGCAAATACGGGGAGGAAGGTGACAAACTGTTGTTCAAGGTATTGAACAGCGGCGACTATCTGAGCAAGGTGACAGACGAGGAACTTTGTGAGCGCAATTCGCTGCACATGGCTTCAAGGCTGTGTGAGAAAGGCTTGCGTTACGACCTTACCGTGCCTTTCGCAAGGTATGTCGTCATGCACCGCGACGAGCTTCAGCTGCCCTTTAAGCGCTACCAGATTCAGCCAGTATGGCGTGCCGACCGCCCACAGAAAGGCCGTTACCGTGAGTTCTATCAATGTGATGCCGATGTCGTCGGCAGCGATTCACTGCTCAACGAGGTTGAGCTGATGCAGATAGTAGATACGGTTTTCTGTCGCTTCGGCATCAGGGTGGCGATAAAAATCAACAACCGCAAGATACTGTCCGGCATAGCCGAAGTTATCGGCGAGGCCGACAAGATTGTTGACATTACCGTTGCTATCGACAAACTGGACAAGATTGGCATCGACAACGTCAACGCGGAGCTTCGCGCCGACGGCATTTCTGAAGAGGCAATCGACAAGCTTCAGCCCATAATCAACATGAAAGGGACCAACGAGGAAAAGCTCGACGTCATTGCCGGACTGCTCTCCGGAAGCGAGACCGGCATGAAAGGCGTAGACGAGACCAGGTTCATACTCAACTCACTGAAGGCTGCCGGCCTGAAGAATTGCATCGACCTTGACCTCACCCTGGCCCGCGGCTTGAACTATTATACGGGTGCCATATTCGAGGTTAAGGCCCTTGACATACCCATGGGCAGCATAACCGGCGGCGGACGCTATGACAACCTGACCGGCATATTTGGCATGCCGGGCCTCAGTGGTGTCGGAATCTCTTTCGGGGCAGACCGTATCTTTGATGTCCTCAACGCCCTGGAGCTGTATCCCGACGACGCTGTGAACGGCACGCAGTTGCTGTTTATCAATTTCGGCGATGCCGAGGTGGATTATTGCCTGCCTTTGGTGGCAGCAGCGCGTAACGCCGGCATAAGGACCGAACTGTTCCCCGATGCAGCCAAGATGAAGAAACAGATGGCCTACGCCAATGCCAAAGGCATCCGTTTCGTGGCCTTGGCAGGCGACAATGAGATTGCGGAAGGCAAGGTGACTTTGCGCGACATGGCCACAGGCGACCAGCGACTGGTTGACTGCGAAGAGCTTGTGAGCCAAATAAAAGGCATTTGATTGCTTATTGACAATGCGGCCTGCCGGTGGGCGGGCCGCTATCTTTACTTTTACTAAATACTAAGACAGATGAAAAAACTAAGGATTTTGATTTATGCAGCCATCATGGTCTTTGTGTTGTCTGCATTCAAGAGAGACGGCGTAGTCACCATTTTCATGATTGGCGACTCTACCATGGCAAACAAGAGCTTGAAGAACGGCAACCTTGAACGTGGCTGGGGGATGGCCCTTCCATGTTATTTTGACGACGGGATAAGGGTTGACAATCACGCCGTCAACGGGCGTTCGTCGAAGAGTTTCATAGATGAGGGCCGGTGGCAGAAAGTGGTCGAAAAGATAAAACCGGGTGATTACGTGTTTATCCAATTCGGTCATAACGACGAAAAGCCCAAGCCCGACAGGCATACAGAGCCCGGGTCGACATTCGACGAAAACCTCCGCAAGTTTGTGAGGGAGACCCGCGACAAAGGAGGAATACCTGTATTGTTCAATTGCGTCGTGCGCCGTAACTTCATGAAAGAGCCCCCCAAGAACGACGATGATGAGGCTTTGCGTAACACCACAGGCATGACCAAGGGCCAGAAGCCCGAAGACGAGGGCGACATACTGGTAGACACACACGGCGATTACCGTATTGCGCCAATGAATGTTGCCAAGGAAATGGGCGTGGCTTTTGTCGACGCAAATAAGATAACGCATGACTTGGAGCAGGGCCTTGGCCGCGAAGACTCAAAGAAACTTCACATGTGGTTCTATCCCGGCGAAGAGCCTTCTGTTCCGAAAGGCCGCCAGGACAACACCCATTACAATGTTTACGGCGCCCATGTGGTTGCCCGCTTGCTGGCAGACGCCGTGACCAAGGAAGTGCCCGCGTTGAAGAGGCACCTTTTGAATTATGACATTTCTGTGGCATCAAACGGTGTAGGCGATTATTTCAGCGTACAAGAGGCCGTTGACAAAGCTCCCGAGGGGAAGAAAACCACCATACAGCTGTTCCCCGGAGAATGGGAGAAGCCAAACATTCCTGAAGGCAAGAAGGTCAAGTTCATACTGCGTGACGGCGCAAAGTGGAAAGAATAAAATAATATTAATGCGTGTTTAATATTTGCACGGGTAATTATTTATGACTAACTTTGCATAGGATAAATAACTAAACAAATACAATTATGAAGAAGAAGTTTATTTGCTCCGTATGTGGTTACATCTACGAGGGCGAGGCAGCACCCGAGCAGTGCCCCATTTGCAAGGCTCCCGCATCTAAGTTTGTTGAGCTCTCTGACGACGGTCAGGCCACGTTTGCCACAATGCACGTGCTTGGCGCAGCCCGCAAGGAGGGTGCAACCGAAGAGATGATAAAGGACCTCGAGGCCCATTTCAACGGCGAGTGTGGCGAGGTAGGCATGTATCTGGCCATGAGCCGTCAGGCAGACCGCGAAGGCTATCCCGAGATAGCTGAGGCTTACAAACGCTATGCATTCGAAGAGGCAGAGCACGCTTCCAAGTTTGCCGAGCTGCTGGGAGATGTCCTGAAGGACACCAAGAGCAACCTGCAAGCCCGTATTGCAGCCGAGAAGGGCGCTTGCGAAGACAAGTTCCGCATTGCCAAGAACGCCAAGGCTGCCGGCATGGACGCCACTCATGACACCGTTCACGAGATGGCAAAGGACGAGGCACGCCACTGCGCAGGCTTCATCGGCCTCTACGAGCGTTATTTCGGCGAGAAGAAATAAGCCACAGAACAATAAATAACAGTAATAGCCGTTTTATCATTATGATGAAACGGCTATTATTTTTCTGTCATATCATGTTGGTTTTCGTTGTGTTCGCCTCGTGCGACGACAACGACTCGTTCACTACCAACCCGTCGTCAATCCTCAGTTTCTCTAAGGATACGGTGTCGATGGATACGGTTTTCAGTACCGTGCCAACGTCTACATACACCTTTTGGGTATATAATCACAACGATGATGGCCTGCGGCTCAGCCAGGTGCGCCTTGCCCGTGGCAACCAGAGCGGTTTCCGCGTGAATGTAGACGGCACATATCTCGACAACTCCATGGGCAGCCTTGTGCGCGACCTTGAGGTAAGGGGGGGCGACAGCATACGTGTTTTTGTTGAACTCACGTCGTCGCTTACCAACTCTTCCGACCCCCAGCTGGTGGAAGACAACCTCGTTTTCACCCTTGAGAGCGGCACTGAGCAGCGCGTCAACTTGCGTGCGTATTCATGGGATGCCCTTCTGTGCCGCAACGTTGTGATAAGCCGTGACACAACTATAGCCTCGTCGAAGCCTGTCGTGGTGTATGGCGGGCTGACGGTTGACAGCGGCGCCACGCTAACGGTCACCGCCCCGACCAAGCTCTATTTTCATTCTGATGCCGGAATCGATGTCTACGGGCGTCTGGTGATAAGCGGGTCGGCCGGCAACGACGTCGTGTTGCGCGGCGACCGAACCGACCGAATGTTTGATTACCTGCCTTACGACCGCGTGAGCGGGCAGTGGCAGGGCATACGGTTCCGTCCTTCGTCTACGGGCAACACCATTGCCTATGCCGACATACACAGTGCCACCGACGGCATAGTGTGCGATTCTGCGGCTTACGACTCCATTTCGCCGCGCCTTTCGTTGGCCAATGTTACTATACACAATTGCAGAGGGGCAGGCATCAAGGCATACAATGCATACATAAAGGCCGAAAACTGCCAGATAACCAACACCCTTGGCGATTGCATGGCCATCTATGGCGGCAAGGCGTCTGTCTTGTATTGCACCCTTGCCCAGTTTTATCCGTTTGATGCCCAGCGTGGCGTGGCTTTGCGCTTCGCCAACAGGTATGGCGAGGCCGACTATCCGTTGCACCAGATGGAATGCTGCAATTCGCTCGTCACCGGCTATGCAAGCGACGAGATGATGGGCGAAACGGGCGACACGCTCGTTGCGTTCAATTACCGGTTTTACGATTGCATACTGCGCACGCCACCAATCGGCGACTCACTATTGCTTGAAAAGTTTGTCAATGTGGTTTTTGAAGTGCCCGAGGACACCGTCCAAGGCACCGACCATTTTGTCAACATAGACACCGACAACCTGTATTACGACTTCCACCTCGACTCGCTTTCAACAGCGCGCGGGCGTGCAAAATCCATCGATGCCTGTCCGCTCGACCGTGACGGGCGTGAGCGCGGGCAGGCACCTGACGTGGGATGCTATCAGTATTTCGGGCGTGAGGGTGCTACATCTGGTCGTCGGTGAACGACAGCGGCATCAGCGTGTTGATTCCGTCTATCACATACACGTGGCTGGTGCCATAGAGCAGTATGCGTATTTTGCGCTTATGCCTGAATTCGGTTTCCACCAGCGCCTGCCTGCAACTGCCGCAAGGCGTCACCGGCTCGGCCAGCAGTCCGTCGGCGTTGCGCGCGGCTATGGCAATGGCCACGACCGGTGTTGAGGGGTATTGAGCCCCGGCGGCAAACAGGGCCGAGCGTTCGGCGCATATCGTTACGGGGAAAGCAGCGTTCTCCTGGTTGCAGCCTGTTATCTCCTTGCCGTTCTCCAGCAAGACGGCGCTGCCCACGCTGAAATGCGAATATGGCGAATAAGCGTTTTCGGTGGCTTTGATGGCCAGTGAAACAAGGTGCTGCTCGCTTTCCGACAGCTCGTTTGTCTGGCAGACCTTTATTGTCGATTTGAGTACTCTTTCTTCCATAATAATCCTAATTTTGTCGCAAATTTAATAAAAATGCTGTAGTAAATGGATTGTTTTGAGTATTTTTGCACGAAAATATAGTTCTTTATATGAAACGTCGATTTATCACTCTGCTTATGCTTTCTCTTTCAGTGTCGATGATGGCACAGATGAAGTGGAACCAGAGCTACCAACAATATTTTGACCAATATAAGGATTTGGCCATTGAGCAGATGATGAAATACCGCATCCCTGCCAGCATAACGCTTGCTCAAGGGGTCTTTGAATCGGGCGCCGGCAAGAGCGAGTTGGCCCGCCGCGGCAACAATCATTTTGGCATAAAGTGCCACGGTTGGCGTGGGGCAAAGACATATCATACCGACGATGCGCCAAACGAGTGCTTCAGGGCTTATAAGAATGTATACGAGAGCTACGAAGACCACTCAAAGTTTTTGGCCAACGGGCGGCGCTACAGCAATCTTTTCAGGCTCAAGATAACCGACTACAAAGGGTGGGCGCGCGGTTTGAAGGCTGCCGGCTATGCCACCAATCCGCAGTATGCCAACCGGCTTATCAACATCATCGAGCTCTACGGGCTTTACCGTTACGACACGGCCAAGAGCTACGACAAGTTCTTTGCCCGCCACGCCAAAGACCAGGCTGTCAACGGCATACTGCACGCCATATATGCATTCAACGACAATTACTACATAAAGGTGCGCCGTGGCGACACGTTCAACAGCCTTGCCGAAGAGCTTGACGTGTCTGCCCGTTCGTTGGCCAAATACAACGAGCTCGACCGCGATGCCGTGCTTTCTGAAGGCGACATTGTTTATCTGAAGAAGAAAAAGAAGCGCGTGCCCAAGGAGTTCAGGGGGCGCATACACTATGTGCGCCCGGGCGAGTCGATGTATAGCATAGCCCAGTTGTATGGCATACGCATAAAGTATCTGTACAAGATGAACCGCCTCTCGCCCGACTATCAGATAAAGCCCGGCGACGGCTTGCTGTTGAATTAGCCGAGTTGCGGCGGCGTGCGCCATGGGTGGCCGGCCCTGCGTCATGATGTCGGCCCGATGGTTTCGGTTGCTGTTGCTTCGCGGCGTTTTCCGGCGGTGCACCGCATGATGGTTTCTCATGCAGAGACCGTTGTGGTGCGTCGCCGTTTTTAGCTGTAAGGCCCGTCGTGCCAGCCCGTGCGTGTCGCCGCCGCCGGCCCATGGGTGCAATCCACAGCCTTGTCGTGCCTCATTATGCCCTTGTGGCAGCCAGCCTTCACAATTTGGCCGTATATACAAATGCGTCGCCGAACAGGCCTGCCAAGTCGACAGGGTTGCGGAACAGGCCGAACACGCTGCTGCCGCTGCCGCTCATCGAGGCATATACTGCGCCGAGCTCGTATAGCTTTTGCTTAATGAGGCCAATTTCCGGATGCAGGGCAAACACCCCCTCTTCAAAATCGTTTGAGAGCCTCGAGCGCCACGTTTCTATCGGTTGCATCACTATTTCCCTGCATTTCACTTCTGTCTGCCTGGGCTTTATGCGCGAAAAAGCCTCTTTCGTTGATATTGGTATGTGCGGACAGACAATGCCTATGGTCAGTCCTTCCAGGCTGAGGTCTATCGGCTCGAGCTTTTCGCCTATGCCTTCGGCGTATGCCGGCACCCCCATCAGGAAAAACGGGCAGTCGGCCCCGAGCCTTGTGGCATAGTCTTTCATTTCAGTGTCGCCCATGCCGAGGGCAAACATCCTGTCGAGCAGTTTTATCATGAATGCGCAATCGCTCGACCCGCCTCCCATGCCTGCCTGCGTAGGGATGCCTTTGTAAAGGTGGGTGTGTATGCGCGGCAGGTCGTAACGCTCTTTTATCAGGTTGTAGGCTCTCACCACCAGGTTGTCTTGTTCGTTGCCTTCGATGTTTATGTTAGTCACTTTTATGTCGCAGTCGGTGGCCGACGGGAACCCCTCGTCCATCGTTTGCACTTCCAGCGCGTCTTTCAGCGGGATGGGGTAGAATACGGTTTCCAGGTCATGGTAGCCGTCTGCACGCCGTCTGACGATGTTTAACCCCAGGTTGATTTTTGCTATCGGGAAATCTATCATGCTGCAAACTTACAAAAAAAAAGTGAAACCTGATAATGCTCCATGCCAATATTGTGGTTTGTGTGCATTGGTTTTCCACACCGGTATGCAGTGTTTCCAATGCCCGCCCGCCGCTTTGCGCTTTTGCCCGCCGCGAGTTTCCGGCTGTCGCGGTTGTTGTCATGTTTGTTTACATCGCGGTCATGGTGCGCTGCTATGGCCCGTTTCGTGTTGCCAAACGGCCAGTGTAGCATGGCGTCGGGGCCTGTTTTGCGTTGCCAAACGGCCTGTTTCGCGCGGTGGCTTGCCTCGGCTTTGCAACCATTTGGCCATTAGGAAGTTCGCTAAATTGGGCTTCGCGGAATCAATTGTTTACACAATGCTTGCTTGGGCTTGCCTGTGATGGTTTTTTATTTCGTAAATATTCACCACTTTTTGAAACTACATGTAGATATAATGATTTTATTTGTATATTTGCAAAAGATATGTTGCGCCCGTGTATATTAAAGCGAGCTCGCATTACTCACGTTTTCATTATCTTTGCAAAATCCGGGCGTCAGAATCGAGGATGTGCCATATTGCAAGGCAGTGATTGCATGCTTACGGTTTGTCGGCGGGCGCACACACTTGAAACCATAGGGTAAAGAATGCTGGTTATGGGCAATGCAGGCAATAATAGAAACAGAAACACATCGCGCAAAAAGGCGCAAAAGCCAAGCCGCCGGGCTGATTGGCTTTTGCGATTCAGTGCATTTCTTCGCTCCAAAATCGGCTTGGCGTTGTCTGTATTGTCAATTGCCGTTTTGGTGTTTGCCAACATCTTCCTTGACTCCCGCACAATGGTTTCAGTGCCTTCTTATGCTTTTTGGTTTGTCTGCCTCGCGTTTGGCATTGCGGCCTTGTTTCGGGCGTGGTTTAAAAACACTGTCGGCAATGGCTTATGGATTCTGCATCTGTTTCTCGGGGTATTGGCGGGGGTGTTGTTTTTCAGCTTTGTCTGGCTCGCGTTCCTCGGGATCAACTATGCATGGCGAAGCCCTCAAAGCCATGTTTACAAAGCCGTGGTCGTTGATATCTATATGAAGCGTGCGGGGCGAAGCGTGCAGCATATCCTGTTGTTGCGTTTTGTAGGAAATGACGTCACATATCCCTTAACCGCAACCGGCAGCGAATCCCAAACGGTAATGGTTGGCGACACTTGCAACCTGGAAATAACCAGAGGCTACTTAGGCTATTACATCATCAACGGCCATGAGTGGCAGGGGCGATATTTGGAGCCGATGGACAGTCTGCCCGATTTAAGGCATTTAATAGAATATTAACCAACATACAGCACCACAAATATGGACAATAAACTGAAACGCCTGGTAGAGCTTTGGCATGATGCAGACAACCATCACAGCATAATAGATCTGCTGGAGAAAATGCCAGAGCAAGAGCGTGATTTCGAAACAGTCAGCTTGCTTGCCCGTGCATACAACAATGTGGAACAATACCAGATGGCCTACCATCTGCTTAAGTCGGTGGCCGACGAGGGGCAGCACGATGAGAGATGGCATTTCCGTATAGGTTACGCCCTCTTCTACATGGACAGGTACGCCGAGGCATTGGAGCATTTCAAGGTGGCCGACAGGATGAGGCCCGGCGAAGGCGATACGTTGTATTTTATCAGGTTTTGCAACATACATCTGCCGCTTAGGAAGCGGGCCGACGATTTCTGGCAGTGGCTTTCTGCCAACGAAGAGCAGCTGGCTGGCATCGCCGAAAAACGTGATGCCGGAGCGGTGGCGGAAAAGGTAGACTTCATAGCATGTGGAACGCGTTTGCTGGGCGACGATGTTCTTTTCAATATCGGAGGCGACCATGAGTTCAGTTTCTCCGTGAGTGGCGCCCACGAGTTGTTTCATGTTTACCCTTATGTCATATCGCGTATGCCCGACAGCCTGAAGAACAAATGGCGGGTTGAGCCTTTCATCCAATCTGCAGGCAGCTCTTTTTCGCTGCGCATGGGTGGTAAGGAGGTGTATATGGACGATGTATGGGTTGCGGCCGATTATGACAAAGACGGCAATTGTTTCACCATATCATTCTATAATGATAGCCTTGTGGCGTTGGAGGCGGAACAGCGCATGGGCATGTTCATGCTGATGCTGGACTATATGCTCGGCGAAGGCGTCGTCTGTCTGTATATAAATGATGTGAAGCTGGCGCAGGGCATGGCCGATGGCATGGTGAGGCTGACCGAGCTGCGCCGGCTCATGGCAGAAACCGTTGAGGCGGGTGGGCGCAAGTTTGTGGAAAGTCCGGCCGATTCTTATGCCACATACATGCGAACGCCGGAACAGAGCAATGAATTGCGGTTCGACGTGACGGTTGGATCCACCTGCTTCATGCCTTTGGTTTCAGAGTATTATTCAGGCTCTACGGGCATATTCGACCGCTTGAACGGTTTCGGGGCACATGCAGCCTTCATCGCATTTCCTGCTGGAACGGATGGCGGCGACGATTCGGCCAATGAGGCTCTCAGCTTCCGCCACGACCTTGAAGACATGATAGAAAACGACGTGCTTGCCCCCGAGGGGCTGGGGCGTGTGATAGGCGGAGCCATGGGGCGCGACTATTGTTACATCGACTTGATTGTCTTCGATGTGGAAGCCTGCTTTGACAAACTTAAGGCTGTGCTCAGTCGGTATCCAGGACGCAAGTTCTACCTTTCCGATTTTCGCAAGAATGGGGAAATATACAGTTTGTCGGAGCCGGAGGAAGGCAGCGGCAACGATGGCCACGATGCTGGGCAAGCCGACGCAGCCAGCGGTCCGGCTGACGGCGCAGCCACCGGCAGACAGGCGGCAACAGCGCCCGACAAGGGTTACACCGGTGAAGAAGCCGAGGCCGTAAGAAAGCACATCGAGCGCTTTCTGGGCAAGTATGACAGTGTGTTCCTGGGGGCGCGCACCGACAGGCTCACGGTAGACATCTGCATCATCCCACCGACCGATGACAACAGTTGCTACACATTGGTGACCATGGGCATGGGGGCGCATGTCATGAATGTGCCCGACAATCTGGCCGACGAGCACCTCGAGAGGGCCGAATTGGCAATATCGTTGCCGGCAGACTGGAAACTTGATGCCGAGTCGCTTGCCGACAACGCCTGGTATTGGCCTGTCCGTATGCTCAAAGACACCGTGCGCTTCCTGCTGACCAACAATGCGTGGATAGGCTGGGGCCATACGCTGAGCTTTGACGATGGCCCTTTTGCCGCCAATACCAAGTTGGCTGCGGCCTTGGTGATACGCTTGCAGGGAGTGGGCGAGGGAGGTGGCAGCTGCAGGTTGCCGTCGGGCTCGCTGGTCAATTTCTATCAGCTGATACCTGTTTACCCTGAGGAATTAGACTATAAAGCCAAGCATGGGGCCGGAAAACTGTTGGAAGAGCTGGCCGGGTTGAGTTATCTCGTAAATCCGAATCGGGTCAATGTCTTTAACCTGCTTGGCTTGACAGACACCGCTCCTGTGACAGAAGATGCCTGGGAGGCTGTGGCCAATCCGCAAGATGGCATAAGGGCAGAAGTAGTGGAGCACATAACCCGATATTTCGGTGACCCCGTCGAATGCTTCAGCGAAGTGTCCGAACCCGACATCCCGTTGCATGTCGTGGTGGTAAAGCCCCGAAAGAAACATGACTATTACACGCTGCTGACCCTTGGCATGAGCGATTACGCATTGGGCAACACGCATGGAAGCGATGGCGAGCCTTGCCGTCAGGAACTGCTGATAAACCTGCCGCCCGACTGGGACATGAACCGCGGCGACTGGAGCGACGAGAGCCGCTACTGGCCGGTGAGGCTGTTGCTGGCTTGCGCGCGCCAGGCCATCAGGCAGCGCACGCCGTATGAATGGGGCGAGGTCAATGACCAAACACGCAGTTTCTGTGAAGGCACCAAGCTCTGTGCCGCCATCTGTCTGTCGCCAGGCGTATTCGGTGAGGAGTCTTTTATGAGGGAGCTGAATGCCGGCGGCGAGGTGGAATTCATGCAGGTGATTCCGCTGTATGCAGAAGAGTCGGCACTGGCCGCCAAGGAAGGCGTTGACCGTATGCTTGACTGTTTTCCCGACGAACTGCTCGAAGTAATCAATCCACTTAGGGCGAATGCCGTTGCCGACGCAGAGACGGTGGGCTACGACCCGTCGGAAATAGACAATGCCGACAAGCACAAGAGCATTGCTGCCGACAACAGTCTAGACATTGAGCCATTGGCCGCCTTCAACCATATCGCCATCTACCTGCGCTGGTGCATAGAGCGCGGGCTAATGAGCCGTCCGTTTCTTTTCAAGCACAACGATGTGGCCGACGCCGTAAGGCAGGGCCACAGCCCCGACTTGAGGATGTTGCTGCGCGACGACCCCGATTTCGGCGGCAGACTTACATCGTTGAGCCTTGATCACAAGGGAACCCGCTTCACCGAATGGTACAATTTTGAAAACCGTTCAACCCCATACGAGTACATAGACGACATCAAGGCATACGCCGACGGCTTGATAGAGGCTGAAGGGAATGGCGGAGCCGCTGCCTCGGAGTTTTCTTACCTGCTGTTGCCATGGTCTGAAAGGTATTATCAAGACATGGCAAAAGTAATTGACAGGCGTTTTGAAGAGTGGACAGCCCATCGTGGCGGCGATGGCGACAGCTTGCATGAAGGCCTCGTGCCGACGATTGAGATAAAGCCCTTGCTCAACGACTGGGCCGAAGCCGACATGTGCATGGCCAGCGACAGAATTGTTGTCGAAGGCATGAAGGTGGGGTATTGCTACCGTGAGCGGCCGTTGCTGTCTGACCGTGGTTGGAACAGCGGATGGGTGTTCTTCGCAAATGACAACGAAGACGATGACGAGGGCAAGTTGAGGTATTATCCGCTAAACACTGTTTGCAACTACGACCCTGACATAATCGGGCTGCTGGGAAGCCAATACGGCAAGGTGTTCTATCGTGATGAAACAGGCCGTTTCGTGGAAGACGCAGGCGACGATGCCGATGGCGGCGACCAGGGTGGTGCAAAACCGTTGGAGACAGATGCGGAACAGATGGCCGGAGACACCGTGGCGGAATCGATATTGTTTGAGGGCAAGGCCATGCTTTCTGTGCCCGGTTGGAGCCGGGAGGACTTCTTGCGTGGGTTGAGCGACAAGGGGCACATTGTAGAGCCGTGCACCGGCGACGGCGATGCCACCCACATGTTTACTGTGGATGGCATCCGTGTGGCTGTGTCGGTGTCGCATTGTCCTATTCCACAAGACGAGGCTGTTGGCATGGCCCGGCGCAATGATGAATGGCCGTTGGCGGTTGAGATGGCCAAAAGCCATGTGGCCCACGCAGTAATATCTGTTTATGGCAATGAAGAATCATTGTTGGAGTGTGGCCGGCTGTACGCCGGGCTGATGGACGTCTGTTGCCATTTGCCCAACGTGTCAGCCATTTGCCCAAACGGCGTTGCCTACGAGCCGCAACAGTATTCGGCCCTTGCCGGGGCAGTAGATGGCGATGAGCTCCCTGTTCAATGCTGGATTTGGGTAGGCACATACAAAGGCGAGGCCGGGACCTGCGCCTACACCTTGGGCATGGGTGCCTTTGGCAAAGACGAGATGGAGGTGCTTGATTCGCATCTGTCATCATCGGAAGTGCGTGATTTTCTTGTGAACATGGCGTCGTATGTGATTGAATGTGATGTAGAATTGCATGATGGCGAGACCATCGGTCGAACGAAGAACGAACAGATGACCGTGAGCAGGAGCACTGGAGTGGCGTTGCCCGACAGAATGACAATAAAGTTTGGCTACGAGAAATCGGACGATGGCATGTCGGACGCAGTTGATTCGGAAGACATTCTTATGGACGACGCTGCCCGCCATCTGGAAACTCTGCATGAAAAGAACCTGCCGGTAGAGGAAATTACGGCTTACAACCATTTGGCCATATACCTGAGATAGTGTGTTGAGAACGACCTGATGAGTGAGGCGTTTACGCGGGAATACGGCGCGATGATAAACAGCGTGAAACAAGAATTGGCGTTTGCAGATTTGCGCCCGTTTGTTCGCGACGAACTCGGGGGCTGCCTTACTGTTTCACTCTTCAATGAAGAGGGCATGGCTTTTGCAAGGTATTATTACGGGGATGTGTTTGCCCCGCATTTCCCGTCGGACATAGACGACTATGCACTGGCATATTTCGGCCTTGCACGTTACCACTCCAATGAGTTCAAGGACGAGGCATACCTTTTCATTCCTTTCTATGACGACTATTACCAGGACATGGCTTCAACCATTGAGAGGCATTTCGAGCACTGGCAGAATCAAGACTATGATGAGCATACCGTCGAGCCTTCGCCTTTGGCAAAGGCATTGATGGCATATTTGGACTGCCCGTGCCTATACTTTCCATCGTTTAAAGATGACGACCCAATTGCATCGGCATACGGTTATGAGCGACGGTTGGGCGTGCGCGAGGGATACATTCCTGTGCTTGTTGCCGTTGATGAAAAGCTGTTGGATGCACTGATATCAAACTCCGGGGCTGCGAAAGCCGGTGCTGATCGATATGAGTTCGACATTGAAAGCATAAGGCGTTACCGAGAGAAGGTGCTGTCGATGACTCCCGGCGATGGCAAGGCTTTGTTTTCAGGGCTGGCGGCCGAAAGCGGCCCATTGGAGCCCGAAGCAGGCAATATGGTTGACGGCGACGAGAATGGCCTGGGCTTTGCCATAGACGGGCAAGGTCGTCCGCCATATTGGAATGATGATACGCAGATGACTTACCCTGTGATTCTGGCCATGATACCCGTAAGAAACCCATGGGAGATATTTGCATACATTCCGTTTGGCGGGTTTGGCGGTTGTGCATCGGAAGCGAGTGTGATGGCTGTAGCCAAGTATTGGTATGATTGCCACGGCGCAGTGGCTTCGGTGGTAAGCCACGATAAACTTGAGTTTGATGTGCCGGTGCCAGTGTCGGACGATGATGCATTGGTGTTGGCCGGTGAACAACTGGGCTTTTGCAGCTCGTTGTTGCAGGACGGATGGACAGAGGTGACATTGGCGGACGCATTGCGCAAATTGAGGAAATGGCGATTCCGGTGGCATGAATGAGTGTTTTTGCCATAGGCATTTGTGGCGGGAATGTCAGTGACGCCTGTTGCAATCATACGTAGTGTAAAGCATTATGCAATAAGAATGAGCCCCCGACAGCCTGATAAAGGCTGCCGGGGGCACTGGTTAATGTGGGTAGGCAAAGCGCCGGGCACTCATTTTGCCATTGTCATTGCATGTTACTTGCCACGCAGTGCGGCCAGTGAGTCTTTCAGAGCGGCAATCTTTTCTTCACTGTCTTTTTGCTTCTTGCGCTCCATGGCAACGACTGCCTCGGGGGCATTGGCCACAAACTTCTCGTTGGAAAGCTTTTTCTTGATGCCGGCCAGGAAGCCCTCAAGGTGCTTGAGCTGTGCTTCTTGCTTTGCAATCTCGGCCTCAACGTCAATCATGTTGCCCAGAGGCACGGCAAACTCGTCGGTGCCCACCATGAAGGTTGCGGCTGTTGCGTCTTTCTCGTTTACCACGTCTATCGCACCAACGTTTGCCATCTTGGCTATGATGCAGTTGTAAGCTGCATACTTGTTGCTCCCTACAGCCTGGAGGTTGAGCTCATCTTTGGTAGGTATGTTTTTCTTGTTCCTTACCGTGCGTATGCCGCTGACAATGAGTTTCACGCTTTCTATGTCGGCAAGCAGCTTGGCGTCGGCTTCCGTCATCGGGCTTACCTCAAGTTTGTCACGCATAATCGACTCGCCGTCCTTGCGCTCGTATATGTGTTGCCACAATTCTTCGGTGATGAAAGGCATGAATGGGTGCAGCATTTTCAGCAGCGTCTCAAAGAACTTAAGCGTTGCGTCGAGTGTGGCAGAGTCTATCGGCTGTCCGTAAGCAGGCTTGATCATCTCAAGGTACCAACTGGAGAATTCATCCCAGAACAAACGGTAGACGGCCATCAATGCCTCGGATATGCGGTATTTGTTGAACAGGTCGTCAACCTCAGCGTTGGTCTGGCGGAGTTTGGCGGCAAACCAATTCACTGCAATAGCGTTGGCTTCGGGCTGTTCGCCCTCGCACACCTCCCATCCCTTGACGAGGCGGAAAGCGTTCCATATCTTGTTGTTGAAGTTGCGGCCCTGCTCGCACAGTGTCTCGTCAAACAGTATGTCATTGCCTGCAGGTGCCGAAAGCATCATGCCCATGCGCACTCCGTCGGCCCCGTATTTGTCGATAAGCATTATCGGGTCGGGGGAGTTTCCAAGGCTCTTCGACATCTTGCGGCCCAACTTGTCTCTCACAATGCCGGTGAAATACACATGCTTGAACGGCAGCTTGCCACGGTATTCGTATCCGGCCATGATCATCCTGGCCACCCAGAAGAATATGATGTCGGGGGCGGTGACCAGGTCGCTGGTGGGATAATAGTAGTTTATCTCTTCATTGTCGGGGTTGTTGATGCCGTCGAACACCGATATCGGCCATAGCCACGACGAGAACCAGGTGTCGAGGCAGTCGTCGTCCTGCACTAAGTCGGCCGGTGTCAGCGACGGGTTCTTTTGCTTTGCCATCGCAAGGGCCTTTTCCGCATTTTCCGCAACAACAAAATCTCGCTTGCCTTCGCTGTCGGTGAAATAGTATGCGGGTATGCGGTGGCCCCACCATAGCTGTCGGCTGATGCACCAGTCTTTGATGTTCTCTAACCAATGGCGGTAGATGTTCTTGTATTTCGGAGGATAGAACTGGATTTCATCGCTCATGACCGGCTCCAGCGAAAGGTCGGCAAAGTGCTTCATCGAGAGGAACCATTGGGTTGAAAGCTTTGGTTCTATAGGCACATTGGTGCGTTCGGAGAAGCCCACCTTGTTGTTGTAGTCTTCCACCTTCTCCATAAGGCCGGCTTCGGTCAGGTCTTTGGCAATCTGTTTGCGCACATCCATGCGGTCCATGCCCACGTAAAGGCCGGCAGCTTCGCTTATTGTCCCGTTGTCGTTGAATATGTCTATTGTGTCGAGATGGTGCTTCAACCCTAATGCGTGGTCGTTGATGTCGTGCGCAGGCGTCACCTTAAGGCATCCCGTACCGAAGTTGATGTCAACGTATTCATCTTCAATGACAGGTATCTCACGCCCTACCAGAGGCACGATGACGTGCTTGCCCTTGAGCCATTGGTTCTTCGGGTCGTCGGGGTTTATGCACATGGCGGTGTCACCCATGATGGTTTCCGGGCGTGTCGTTGCCACAATGGCGTAACGGCCGGGCTCTTCTACCACCATGTAGCGCAGGTAGTAAAGCTTGGAATGCTCATCCTTATATATCACTTCCTCGTCGGAGAGTGCTGTCTGGGCCTTGGGATCCCAGTTGACCATGCGCACTCCACGGTAGATGAGGCCCTTGTTGTACAGGTCGCAGAACACTTTGATAACGCCTTCAGAGCGTTTGTCGTCCATAGTGAATGCCGTTCTGTCCCAGTCGCAGCTCGCGCCAAGCTTCCTTAATTGTTTCAATATGATGCCGCCATGCTCATTCGTCCAATCCCAGGCATGCTTAAGAAACTCGTCACGAGTAAGGTCTGATTTCTTCAGGCCTTGCTCGGCCAGCTTGTTTACGACCTTGGCCTCTGTCGCAATCGACGCATGGTCGGTGCCAGGAACCCAGCAGGCATTTTTCCCTTCCATCCTGGCGCGCCTCACCAAAATGTCCTGTATGGTGTTGTTCAGCATGTGGCCCATGTGCAAAACGCCCGTAACGTTAGGTGGGGGGATGACAATGGTATACGGTTCGCGACCATCTGGCTTGCTACTGAACATCTTGTTGTCCATCCAATACTTGTACCATCTGGCCTCAACGGCTTGTGGTTCGTATTTGCTTGCTAATTCCATATCTGTATGTTTTATAAATTTCAGAATAAAAACGATGCAAAAGTAATAATTTTCCATGGATTTTTAGTACTTTTGCACATTAAATATTTGCTATGCATACAAAAGAGGAGAAGATGAACGCCTTTGGGCGTCTGCTTGACGTATTGGACACGCTGCGCGTTGAATGCCCTTGGGACAGAAAGCAAACAAACCAAAGTCTCAGGCCCAATACAATAGAAGAGGTGTACGAGTTGTGCGATGCCTTGCTCAACGAAGATGAGCCTAACATCTGTAAAGAGTTGGGCGACGTCTTGCTTCATGTGTGCTTTTATGCCAAGATTGCCGATGAGAAGGGTCAGTTTGATGTGGCTGATGTATGTAACAGGCTTGCCGACAAGTTGATTTTCCGCCATCCGCATGTCTATCACCCTTCGCAGGTTGGAGCGCCCGAACCAAAACCGTTGCCCTACGGTGAGGACGCAACAGGGCAAAAGCAGGAGTCTGCTGTGTCTACGGCGCAGCAGGTGATTGAAAACTGGGAGCAGATAAAGCTTAAGGAAAAGAACGGCAACAAGAGGGTTCTGTCCGGAATACCCGCTGCACTGCCATCGCTGATAAAGGCATATCGCATACAAGAGAAGACACGAAACGTCGGCTTTGATTGGGAAGACAAAGGTGATGTGTGGTCAAAGGTGCGCGAAGAGCTTGGCGAACTGGAGGCAGAATTGCGTAAGGAAGACAAGGCGCGGTCTATGGAAGAGCTCGGAGACTTTATCTTCAGCGTAATCAACGCGGCGCGTTTGTATCATCTCAACCCAGATACAGCCCTTGAGAATGCAAACAAGAAGTTTATCCGGCGCTTCGAATACATCGAGGATCATTCAATAAAATCAGGCAAGCCATTGACTGAGATGACCATTGCCGAGATGGATGATTTGTGGAATGAGGCAAAGAAAAACGAGAAAAAACAATAGCAAAAATTTGTTCTGGGCTTATGAGAGTATCTGTTGTGGTTAAATGCATGTTCGCTTTGGCGCTGCTGTCAGGGTGTCGGGGCGAGAAAAAAAAGAATCTGGTCATTAACCAGATTCCCAAGGCTGCAGTGAAGGTCGACTCAACCGTATATGGCGTATGCGGCTTGGGAACGGCCATGAATACTCTCGAACTGATAACAGACAATGGCGATACTGTCTCTTGCCAGTTGTCGGCAGCCGACAGCAAAGGAAATGTCGTCGGAGGATTGTCTGTCGGTGACAGGATGGCTGTTGTCGGTGTGACTGACAAAGATGAAGGTTTTGTGGCAAGCAAGGTTATAAATATCACGTCTTTGCTCGGCAAATGGGCGAACATACGTGAGTCTTTTGAGATTTGTGATGGCGGACTTGTCAAAAGCAGCGTTAAGGAACAGACACCACGCACGGAATGGAAGATATTGAATGGCAAGCTGTTGTTGTCAAAGGACACGTTTGAAATATCATTCATCGGGCCCGATTCGCTTCACTTGAAGCGCGCCGGCGTGGTTTACGGATACAGGCGATTGCCCGTGGGAACACTTCGATAGAACAGATAAGTCAAATGTATGTTGCCGTTTAGAGTTCACATATTGGGATGTGGCAGTGCTTTGCCGACATTGCGCCATCATGCATCTTCGCAAGTGGTTGAAATAAGAGACAAGCTGTTTCTGGTAGATTGCGGCGAGGGATGCCAGATGCAGTTGAGGCGTTCCAGGCTTGGATTTACCAAAATCAACAACATCTTCATATCGCATCTGCATGGTGACCATTGCTTCGGATTGATAGGCCTGATATCCACCTTGGGCATGTTGGGCCGTACGGCACCGCTAAATGTCTATGCGCCATCTGATTTCGAATCCATGCTTTATGCACAGATTAACACGTTTTGTGGCGGATTGGGTTACGAGGTAAGGTTTGTCCCGTTGGATACGGAGGTAAAAAAGATAATATACGACGACAGAAGCCTAAGCGTTGAGACGATACCATTGAACCACCGTGTGCCTTGCTGTGGCTTTTTGTTCAAGGAAAAGCCAACGCTGCCACATATCAGAAGAGACATGATTGACTATTACGGCATACCCGAAAGTCAGATTAACAACATAAAGAACGGTATGGACTGGGTGATGGAAGACGGCGACGTCATTCCGAACTCAAGGTTGGTAACCCCTGCAGATCCTGTCAGGAGCTATGCCTACTGCAGTGACACAAAGTATATGCCGCAGTTGAGCCAGGTATTGCGAGGCGTCACCACACTTTACCATGAGAGCACTTATGGAGAGGACAACAAGAAAAATGCCGAGAAGTATTACCATTCCACAGCGTCGCAGGCCGCCACGGTGGCCCGGGATGCCAATGTCGGCCAGCTGATTCTGGGGCATTTCTCAGCACGTTATAATGACGAAAGCATATTGCTGGAAGAGGCGAAAAGTATCTTTGCCAATGCCTTTTTGGCAAAAGAAATGGCCATATTCAACGTATGAATTGCCATAATATTGTGTTTTCCCGAAATAAATTTTGTAGTTTGCAAGGAAAATATTATATTTGCAAACAAAAGGCAGAGATTTATGAAAAGATATATATTGGCAATGGCATTCATCATCATGTGCGCTGTGACATGTCCGCTTACGGTCGCAGCGTGGGATTATGATCCAGACATTCAAGAGCAGATGGATGCCGACAACATAAACATTACTGTGAATGGTATGACTTTGAATGTTGCCGGGGCCAGTGGGCAGGTGCTCGAAGTCGTTTCGCTTACAGGCAGAAAAGTGGCATCAGTAAAGATAGAAAGCCAATCGCAACGTGTTGAACTTAATATTCCTAAAGGTTGTTATATCTTGAAGATAGGGAAGGTCGTACGGAAAGTGTCACTTCGTTGATACTGACATGCATAATTGCCTTTCTCTTTTCCGCGTGCAGCGACAGGCCCGAGAATACTAATAAAGATATTACCATCGAGGCGTTTTCAGGTTTGAGGACGCCTGTTTTTTCTTTGCGTAATAGTGAAATAAGGCATCAGGTGGAGAGTATGTGCTACTCCTTTAAGCCTGAATTTGCCGGAGACAGGTTTGCGAACAACTATTATTTGGCCGGAGGAGATTATCTGTGGATAGATCGCAGCGGCGTGGATGGTTGTGCAGACACCCTGCTGTCGGTGTTAAGGACAGTCGCAGATGTAGGCTTTGACGAGCGTTCCTTTTTCGTAGACGCCATAGAGTCGGACCTCGAAAAGGTACGCAACCTCGAGTTTGACGATTCTGTCAATATCATTAGCCATGTGTTCGCCCGTTTGGAATACAACCTCACCCGAGCATGCATGAGGTATTATATAGGCATGCGTTATGGTTTTGTCAACCCGACCTACCTTTTCAACCATCTTGATACGCTCGACGATTCGTCGGACTCTGCCACTCCCCGGTTCGAGAAGTTGTTTGACATAGACATCGAACACCCGGGTAAAAAAGACGTAGAGCATGTGTTGAACAGTATTAGGGGGCATGAGCTTGGAATGCTGTTTGACAAGATTGAACCCGATTCTTATTTGTATTCACAGCTCAAAAAGCAACTCGCCTTGGCCTCGGGCAGCGCCCGTAACACAGTGATTTGCAACATGGAACGTTGCAGGTGGCGCATGGCCGATGGCTTGCAGGATGTGAACAAAAGAGTGATAGTCAACATACCGGCATTCCATCTCTACGCATACGGTGACGGCAAGGCCATCGACATGCGAATAGGTTGCGGTACGCGCAAGACCAAGACGCCCCTTCTGTCGAGTTGCATTAACCGTATGGATGTCAATCCGGTGTGGAACATACCGATGAGCATTATCCGTAAGGATATAGCACCGCGCGCAACCGACACCGCTTACTTTGCCAGAAACAGGTATTATGTGGTAGAGCGGAAGACGGGCGAGCGGGTGGCGCAGAGTGATGTCACCACGTCAATGCTCGAGAGTGGCGACTACCGTGTCGTGCAGGAGGGTGGCGAAGGCAATTCGCTGGGCAGAATCATCTTCAGGTTTCCGAACGATTTCTCGGTGTTTCTGCACGACACATCGAGCAAAGGGGTGTTCACGCGCAACATCCGCAGCGTTTCCCATGGTTGCGTGAGGGTTCAGGAGCCATTTGCGCTGGCCGAGTTCTTGCTTGGCGACGTCGACGAATGGCAGCTTGACAAGTTGCGTATATCAATGGGGATTCCGCCGACAACCTTGCGGGGACAGCGTTATGTAGACGATAGCGACGGCGAAGCACCCTCGCTTGTAAGGTCGCTTAAGGTAGAGCCGTGCGTTCCGTTGTACATCGTTTACTACACAATGTTTGCTGATACCGACGGGCGCTTGTGTACATACAATGACATCTATGGGTTTGATGATGTGATTTTCAACAACATTAAACCTTTGGTTGTCCCGGGCGTCAAAAAATAAAGCAAGTGGGAACAATTGATGAGAAGCAGATCGTCAGGCTATTGTCAGCGCCCGAAACACAACGTAAGGGCTTTGAAATAGTTGTGCGCCAATACAGCGAGCAGTTGTATTGGCAGGTCAGGCGTATTGTTTTGACCCACGAAGATGCCAATGACGTGATGCAGAACACATTTGTCAAGGCCTGGAGTCACCTCGATTCGTTCCGCAACGACTCAAAGCTCTCAACGTGGCTTTACAGGATAGCAATAAACGAAAGCCTGGATTTCATGCGCAGGAAGAAAAACATGGATGCGGTAAGTGCCGACGATGCCGATACGGGAGTTGCCAACATGCTGCTTGCCGACAAGTATTTTGATGGCGATCAGACCCAGGCCATGTTGCAACAAGCCATTGCTCAGTTGCCCGACGTGCAGCGTACTGTTTTCAATCTCCGTTACTTTGAAAACATGAAATACAGCGAGATAAGCAAGATTCTGTCTACTTCCGAAGGGGCACTGAAGGCCTCATACCATATCGCAGTGAAGAAAATAACCGACTATTTTAAATTGCATGATTAAACCATCAGTGCCTTTATGCGTCAAACACATAAAGGATAAATCATGATGGAGAGAGAAGAATATATCAGAAGTAGGGCAGGCAAAGAGAACCCGTTCCGTGTTCCCGAAGGCTATTTCGAAGGATTGGCCTCGCAGGTGATGGCCAATTTGCCCGATCGCGATGCAGCTCCGGTGCGTACAGCACGGACTTACAGGCTGCGGTTGCGGGCTTGGATATGTACGGCTGCTTGTGTTTGCATCGGTATGTTTGGCGCTGTTATGTATTTTGCCGATAGTGGCAATGTTGGCGTAAGCGCGCCAGACAGCAGCGTGGCCGCCGATGCTCAGTCGGCCAGCTATGATAGTTATGATGAGGCTGTGGCCGATTACATGATGATTGACAACGCCGACATCTATGCGTATCTCACAGATTCCTCTTTTGAGTAAAGGCCATGTAAGGCCATCACATTCTATTTTATGGTTAAAGATATTTAGTAATTATGATTAGCAAGCGTAGTATATTCATATTGTTGATGGCATTTGTGGTTGCCATGCAGACACATGCGCAAGATAAGCGCCCCAAATTCTCACCCGAGAAGTTCAAGGCCGACATGGAGCAGTTTATCGTCAAGGAGGCTTGCCTGACGCCCGAGGAGTCGGCAAAGTTCTTTCCTGTCTACGACGAGATGCAGAAGAAGCAGCGCGCCGTGTTCAGCAGGATGCGCCGGATGGGGCGTGTTAAGCCGACTGACGAGGAGGGATGCCGAGAGGCAATAGAAAAGCGCGACCGCCTGGAGCTCGACTTAAAGCAAATTCAACAGACGTATCACAATAAAATGATGACCATAATACCGGCCAGCAAGCTGTTTGATGTCATTAAGGCCGAAGACAAGTTTCACAGAAGAATGATGAACAGATACAATCGTCCTCAGCGTCAGAACAAGCATAAAGACAACTAACGTTTGTTCTTTCGTCGCATAGCGAGGGCATGGTTTCATTAAAGTGTAATTATATTTTTGTAATGGCATAGCCACGGCGCCGTGGCTATGCCATTGTTTTTTTGCCTTTGTAATTATGTGGTTCCGGCGTTGCCGCCAATTGCGCTTGCATTGTAAGCGGGTCGGGGCCAGCCTGATGCCGTACGCTAATGGCCCGGTTGTCGACGGTGCTTGGGCAGGCGTGCCACCGGCACGGGCGGCAACCATAGGCTCGGCCCTGCCCACTGCCAACCTGGCGTGGCCGCCATGCCCAGCCGGTAAGCCCAGCCTGCATGGTCATGACAATCTGCACCGAAAGTATGTCTCAGCCGTGCAATCGGGCAACGAGGTCTCCTTTCACTTTATGCCCCTTTTGTTCAACGCCTCCGAATACCTGGCCGCATTCTTCAAGTGCTCTTCATACGTTTTGGCAAAGTTGTGCGTTCCCGAGAAATCCTCCTTGGCGCACATATACAGGTAGTCGTGGTCAACGTGGTTGAGCACGGCGTCTATGCCGGCTATCGAAGCCACCTTGATTGGCCCGGGGGGCAGTCCGGTATTTTTGTACGTGTTATACGGGCTGTCGATATACAGCAATTTGTGGTAAATGCGGCGCAAACCAAAGTCTTTCCATGCAAATTTGATGGTCGGGTCGGCTTGAAGGGGCATGCCCGCCTTTATGCGGTTGTAATACATGCCGGCAATCATGGGCTTCTCGGCGTTGTTGGCTGTCTCCTCGTCGATGATGCTTGCCATCGTGGCCACCTGCACGGCATTCATCCCCATGGCCTCGGCCTTCTGCCTGCGCTCTTCGTTCCAGAAGTCGCGGTGCTCCTTTTTCATGCGTTCCATAAACTTGTCCATGCTCACATTCCAGTATATGCTGTATGTGTTGGGTATGAACAGCGCAACTACAGTCGTTGTGTCGTAACCGTATTTGGCGCAGAAAGCCGAGTCTTTGAGTGATTTTGCTATCGTGGCACTGTCAATCATCAGCTTGCCAGACAGCAGCTTGGCCAGCCGTTCGGTTGTGCGTGCCTCGGGTATCGTGAGGCTTATTGGCGACTGAACGCCGTTCTTAATGTGCCTGAACACCATGAAAGCCCCTTCGCCGGGGTTTATTGCGTAGCGTCCGGTGTGTATGTTTTGTCCGTATTCGCTGTGGCGGGCCAGAGTCCTGAAGCCGGTTAGCGAATGATAG
The DNA here is from genome assembly GCF_016899955.1 of Marseilla massiliensis. Classification (GTDB taxonomy): domain Bacteria; phylum Bacteroidota; class Bacteroidia; order Bacteroidales; family Bacteroidaceae; genus Prevotella; species Prevotella intestinigallinarum. Next base: position 191,211 of record NZ_JACJJL010000003.1, read on the forward strand.
TTGGCCACGTCGGCCAGCTTGGCAAACACGGAGTCTTGTGTGTCATCATCATCGATATAAACGTATTGCACCGTTTCTTTGTTCGAGAAATCGGAAAAGAAGTAATAGTATAGCGCGCCTATTATCAATAATATGCACGCAAAGGCGGTATAAAGGTAAAGCCTTGATTTCTTTGATTTCATGTGTCTGAAGATTGATTAACGCGGCAAAGATACACCATTTTTCAAAATCGAGGAAATGTTTTGCGGTTTTTTTGCTGCCACTGCTGCCCAATATTTCCATTGCCGGCCGTGCTGTTGCACAGCGTAATAGGGCGAGTCGCGATGTGGCGGATGCTGCAAGCGCTCCTTGTCATGCTAATTTATTTGGCACAAGGTAGCCGGTTAAGCTAAAAAAGCCCATGCTATTGAGTTTTTATTTATATATGATTGCCGTTAAGTTGTTTTTTTTCGTAATTTTGCATTGACGAAACGATGATGGAGTGATGAAACTACGATTTAGTCTAAAATATCTCACAGAATGGGGTGAGAGCCTGTTTGTCGTCATAGAGTATGTCTGTTCAGACGGGCGTTCGCGTCGGAGCGAAGTCCGCATGGACACTGCCGACGGGTGCCTCTGGGCGGTAGAGACGTCTGCCATTGACTCGCGTCGCCATCCGGTCACCATGTTCAAGTATGCATATCAGTTGCGCAACAACAATGGCGATGTGCTTAGGGAGGAGTGGAATCTGATTCCGCGCATCATACCTTACCACGCATCAAACGATTACGTGATGCTTGACTCGTGGCGTGACATACCGCTGCAGCAACATCTATACACAAGCGCATATCTTGCCACTGTGCATGGAAGCATGGGCGAGAGGTTTGTGCCGCTCGACGTGGCATTGTTCCGCAAGACCATATTGTTTTCGGTGTCGGCCCCACAGTTGTCGAAAGGCCAGGCCGTGGCCTTGTGCGGCAGCCACCCCGTGCTTGGCAATTGGAGCACATCGCGCTATCTCAAGATGCAGTATTCGGGACAAACGATGTGGATGCTGCCCGTAAACGCCATTGGCATAGACAGGCAGCTCGAATACAAGTTTGTGGTTGTCAACGAAGAGACCGGCGATTTCGTGGCTTGGGAAGAAGGCAACAACAGGACTTTGGACAGCAGCCGGAGTGCCGACGGGCAAGTAACCGTGTGCGACGGCGGACTGCTCAGGGTGTGCGAGTCTATGTGGCGGGTGGCCGGCGTGGCTGTTCCCGTATTCTCGTTGCGCAGTGCCCACTCTTACGGCATAGGCGACTTTGGCGACCTGAAGCTGCTGGTAGACTGGGCCGTGGCAACGGGCATGAAGGCTATACGCACATTGCCCGTAAACGATACGGGGGCTTTCACGGGCCAGATGGCCGTTTGCCCCTACGACATAATGTCTGTAAATGCGCTCAATCCGGAATATGTTGACATCGATGCCCTGGGCGATTTGCCTGACAGGGCGGCCATGGTCACGTTTCACAAGCAGCGCATGGAGCTCAATGCCATGCGCGAGTGCAACCACCAGGCAGTGTGGCGCGTCAAGTCTTCGTTTCTTCGCATGTACTACAACGAGTTTGGCAGCGCGATAACCGGTTCCGACGGATATCGTGAGTTTGTGGATGCCAACCACCATTGGTTGGCCGACTATGCTGCTTATTGCCTGCTCTGTGAGGCCAATTCTTCTACCGACTGCAGCCGGTGGCCCGGGTTTGGTGAATACGACAAGAAGGCCGTCGACAGTTTCTGTGCCGAAAGGTGCAGCGAAGCCCGGTATATTTTCTTCGTACAGTATCTGCTCCACCGCCAGCTGAAGGCCGCATCAGACTATGCGCGGGCCAACGGTGTGTTCCTGATGTGCGACATACCCATAGGCGTGGCGCGCAACAGCGTCGAGACATGGGTGCATCCCGGGCTGTTCAACCTCGACTCGCAGGCCGGGGCCATGCCCGACGCCGAATGGCCCAACGGGCAGAACTGGGGCTTCCCCACGTTCAACTGGCAGGCAATGATGGCCGACGGATGCCGATGGTGGCGCGACCGCCTGGCCCGCATGTCGGCATATTTCGATGCCTTCAGCCTTGACCATGTGCTTGGCTTTTTCCGCATCTGGGAGATTCCCGCAGGCTCATTGTCGGGCCGCCTGGGCCATTTCTCGCCGTCGTTGCCATTTACGGCCGATGAGATAGAGCGCTTCGGACTGCGGTTCCGCAAGGTGTTGTTTACCAAGCCATTTGTCAACGACAAGGTGCTCGACCGTCTTTTCGGGCTGCATGCGCAGTATGTGCGCGACAACTTCCTCGTCGGCCGAGGGTACAACATATACGACTTGAGGCCGGAATACGACACCCAGGCCAAGGTGGCCAGGGCTTTTGAAGGCAAGTCCGACGAAAACAGCCTGTGGATTCGCGACGGGTTGATGCGCCTGCTCGAGGATGTGCTCTTTGTGGAAGACGCCCACCGCCAAGGCTGCTACCATCCCCGGATATATGCCTACCGCGAACCCGTGTTCGAGGCCCTCGGCGATGACGACCGCGAGTCGTTCATGAGATTGTATGGCAATTATTTTGTGCAGCGCCATAATGCGTTCTGGGGATGGCGCGGCATGAAGGTGCTCGCCGCCATAACGGGCGGAACCGCCATGCTGGCTTGCGCCGAGACACTCGGGGCCATCCCCGACTGCGTCGGGCCGGTGCTCGACTCACTGCGCATCCTCGACCTCGAGATTCAGTCGATGCCTAAGCAGGCCGGCATCGAGTTTGCCCATCTCAACGCCAACAAATACCGTGGTGTGGCAACGTTTTCAACCCACGACATGGCCCCGATGAGGCTGTGGTGGGAAGAAAACCCCGAGCGCACGCAGAGATATTATGCAACCATGTTGCAAAAAGACGGTCGTGCGCCGCTCAAGATGCCGGCATTCATAGCCGAGGAGGTAATAGCCCGCCATCTGTATTGCCCGTCGATGATGTGCATCATGGCCCTGCAAGACTGGCTGGCTGTCGACGCCGGGCTTCACAACCCTGACACAAGGGCAGAGCGGATAAATGTGCCCGGTAGCGCGTTTTGCGGTTGGTCATACCGCATGCACATCGACATAGAGCGGTTGGTGGGCGATGTGAAATTTAATGAAAAACTGAAATTGATGATAACACGAAGCAGACGATGAAAGAGTATCAGACATATATATTCGACCTTGACGGCACATTGCTGTCTACCTTGGCCGACCTGGCCGCCAGCACAAACCATGCGCTAAGGCTCAACGGCATGCCCGAGCACAGCCTTGACGACGTGCGCCGGTTTGTGGGCAACGGCGTGAGGGTGCTCATGGAGCGGGCTGTGCCCGGAGGGGCTGCCAACCCTAAGTTTGAAAAGGCTCTGGCCGATTTCCGGGCCCACTACATGGTTCACTCTCTTGATACCACCATGCCATACCCCGGAGTGCCCGACATGCTTGCAGAACTGAAGCGCAGGGGCAAGCGCATGGCGGTGGTAAGCAATAAGTTTTATGCAGCCACACAGGAACTGTGCCGCCATTTCTTCGGCGACAGCATCGAGGTGGCCATAGGCGAGCGTGAGGGAATACGCAAGAAGCCCGCCCCCGACACTGTAGAAGAGGCCCTCAGGCAACTGGGAGTGGGCAAGCATGGGGCTGTTTATGTCGGCGACAGCGATGTCGATGTGGCCACGGCTGCCAACAGCGGCTTGCCCTGCATCAGTGTGCTGTGGGGATTTCGCGACAGGGATTTCCTGGTGGCCCATGGTGCCGACACGTTTGTGGCCGAGCCGTCCGAGCTGTTGGATTATTGACTCTGTGGCGTTCTTGCTGCTGCCTGTGCCATTTTGTTGCGCATCTGGCCTGTGTTTTCGCGTGTCGGGTGGGGGCGTTCTGTAGCAGCGGTTGCAGGCGTCAAAGGCCAATCATCAGCAAGCCCGACCGCATTTGCCTGCCGGTGATTGTAACAATTGTATCATGTCTTTTCATTATAGTGGCCATCGGGCGTATCTTCTTGTGCTCCAGGGCGTTGCGGCCGTGGCCGTTTGACTTTGCAAAATAGCCCGTATTGTCACACAAAACAGCCTGTTTTGCAAAGCCATACGGCCTGTTTTTAAGCCCTGTATGGCAAGTATACCAAAATTATTGCGGCGAAATGTCATGATTTATAGACAGTTTTTAGTATCTTTGTCTGTAAATAAGCAGCATTCGCGATGTGGCTGCAATATTGCATGGCCACCGTCGGCATTATCCGTGCATCATCGAGTTATTGCAGCTGTAGGCTTGAGCATTGATGTCACATGCCATGCTGGGTGATAGTCTTTTGCTCATGTAGTCCGTTGGTCTCAATGTTAATTCGGTTGTGTAGATGTGCAGATTGGCTGCCGCCGTTGTCGGATGCGTTGCTGACTGCGCCGAGACAAAGCGGCCGGCAATATGCCGACAAACATGCCGAAAGCACATTTAAGCCCGGAATATCCAAAAAATCACATCCCCGGACTGCTGATGAGCTGTTGATGGTTATTGTAACATAGCATAAATGTAATGGGAGAACCCTCTCTGAGAGTACCTAGTACGGCGAATTGAATGATGATGGAACATTGGAAATAGACATGGACTTAATTTCCAAAAGATTATCTGTGGCCACATTTGAGCATGATGAATGTCTTAAATGCAAGATTCTGCCAGTATGTATGGGACCGTGTAGTCAAAAGATATTGGAAAACAACGGGAATTGTACAAAAGGCATCTGCTCTTTAGGAAGTATAGATACGAAACTCAGTGACTATCTGTTTATTGATTTTTTTGTGAAGTCGATGGTAAAAGAATGCAATGGTTTTGATGATTAGGATTGTAGTGGTGTTGATGTGCTGCCTTGCTGCCCCGGGAGCTGCGGCACAGGTGGATGCTGTCTTCGGAAAGGTAACCGATGGGCAGGACAATGGAATAGACATGGCTACGATAGCATTACTCGACAGTGGTAATAATGTCATCGCCGTATGTACAAGTGATTCTGCCGGATGTTTTTCTGTTGCTACAACTCCTTTGCCTACATCTTTATTGGTTTCATGCATAGGTTACAAGCCCTGCAAATGGATGATTGACAAGGCAAGACAGCAAGTGTTTGTCAATATTCGGTTGGAGGCCGACACCACATTGCTGGCCGGTGTGGTTGTTACGTCAGGTAAACCGATAGTAAGAAGGGAAATAGACCGCTTGACACTTGATGCGGAAAGGCTTAGTCCAACGGCAAGAAACTTTCTTGATATACTTAAGCATGCTCCGGGCGTAATAGTTCATGAAGATGCCATAAGCATGTTGAACAAAGGAAAACTTGTATTCCTGATGGATGGGCGGGAGCTGAAGATGGATATGAAGACACTGATGATGTATTTAGGTTCGCTCAACTCTGACAACCTGAAGGCGATAGAGGTGATGACGGCTCCACCGTCAAAATATTCAGCCGAGGATGACGCAGGTGTAATAAACTTCGTTACAAAGAAGATGAAAAGTGACTATTGGGGAGGTTCGCTTGCCAATTGCATTTCCATAAAAGAGCGTGTATAGGACGAGGCCAGTTTTAATTTGCAATACAAGCACGGCAAGTTTGAATCGTATGTAAGTGTGGGGGCGGGGCTTGGCACGGTGCAGACAGACAAGTCAAGCCGGGTTGTTTATCCTGCCGAGACATGGTTGTCAGACATCCGAAAGTTGAAGTCTAATGACTATGTAATAGTCACCGCCGGCATTGACTATGCGCTGTCTGGACATTCGTCGTTAGGAGCCATGCTGTCGTACAATAACATGCAACCGTCTTCCGACCAAATTTCAGTCACAAGCATCTTTGCCAATGGAGGTGATGGAGGGAAAGGCCATTATGAGACATTCACCGATTTCGACTGCAATTACAATCGGTATAATGCCAACCTGCGTTACAGTAGGCATGACATTGGCCGTGGCGGAAGTCTTGAAGTGAATGCCGACTTCCTGGACTATCATATCAGCGACAAAGTGAATCTGCATACAACACACGACGAAACGCTGGGCTTTCTGCGGCGTAACAGCCCCGACATCACTATTTGGCAGTTGAAAGCAGACATGGAATTCACATTTGGTAAGGCTCTGTTTTCATATGGGGCGGCCTGTTCCAAGTCAAATACAGACAACAGGACCGACTACGAGCACATGACCAACGGATGCAAACTTGACGACCATTTCCGGTATGGAGAAAGCATATTTGCAGCTTACGCTGACTTAAGGGGTAAGCTGAACGATAAAACGGAGGCAAAGGTTGGCATTCGTTGTGAATACGGTGTGTTGGACGGAAAGTCGATAAAGATGAGCCAACAGAGCGTAAAGCATCAGTTTGACTTGTTTCCCACCTTATATATAAAGTACAGATGCAATGACGACAACACACTTTCCCTAAGCGTGACAAGCAGAATAAACCGCCCTAACTATGTAGACCTTAATCCCTTTACTACTTATGTAGATGCGCATACCATTCAAACCGGCAACCCCAATTTACAGCCAATGAAGTCATACATGGCAGAACTTGGGTTTACACATAAAGCATTTTCAATATCTGCGAGTGCCAAGCGAATCACGAGAGTGATGTCAACCTATACAGATATAGACGAAGTTGGCAAGATGACGAGGCATACCGTAGACAACGTAATGGACAAAAGTGTCTATAACTTGAATTTATCCTATTATTTTGATTGCTTGAAATGGTTGGACTTTTATGTAGACGGCAGCGTATATATGGTGTCTTCCTAGCCACTACCAGGGTTCGGGCTGGTAAATATGAACCATGTTTCAACTTTCATATATATGAACAACAACATATATTTTAACCGTAAGAAGACGTTTGTTTTAAATCTATGGGGACAATATCAAGGCAGGGAGAAAGATGTTGGCGGCTGCAGTTCATCAAGGTATCGGATGGATATGGAGGTGCGTTGCTTGTTGTATGGCAAGCGTTTGGCAATAGGGCTATCCTGCCAAAACATGATAGCCTCGCATACAGACTATCGGGTTGATGCAGAAACGTCTTCGTATCTGTTTGACTGGAGTCCCTTTCGGGTGTTGAACTTGTCGGTATCCTATCGCTTTGGTAAGCGCATAAACATGAAGCACAACAAATTTGGCATCAATACGGAAAGGTTATAATGGAAAACGGGGGCTGAATTTGCATTTTGCAAACAGAATGATTGGATGTGGCTGCTGCATCGTGTTCGTTCGTCAATCTCCATGCCAAATCATCGCTTTGCCGCAATTTTGTTGTGATGGCACGGCTGTTACTACCAAGTAATGCCGCACTGTAAACAGCTCCTGCACGGTAGGCCCATGTCACATTCTATTTGATTCGCATAACTCAAGAACAGTCGTTTGCCTGCTGAATGCTTGTTTAGATAAGTATTAATTTAACCCGCACGCTTCAATCCCCACCGCGAAGATTGTTTGCCGTTTCGCCTCGGCGTAGCCTGATACGCCTTCGGCCAAAGCGGCAAACAATCTGCACGGCAATGGTAATTGAGTGTGTTGTGAGGCTAATTGCGGTCTGTTGTTGAAGTGCAATAGGCGTGTTGGAGTCGGTCTGTCACCCGTTTTTTAGTAACATACAACCTTGGGCGATGCCTCAAAGCACCACCTTGCATCCTTGATTCGGCTTAGCAGATAAGTTTTTTCGCCAAGTACAAGCCCGGCGTTAGCGTCACATCATGGTGTGCCGGTCCAGATATGATTGAACCTCATCCTTGTAACTGTCTGATATTGGAATGTAAGCATCACCGAACACGAGGCGGAACCTGTCGACGGCTTGCACCATGTTCATGTGCACTATGTACGATCTGTGGGTGCGCATGAATTCGGGTTTGGGCAGGTTGTCCTCCAGATTCTTCATGTTCATGAGCGACATCAGCTTGTTGCCATCCTTCAGGTATATGCGCACATAGTCCTTCAGGCCCTCTATGTACATTATGTCATCGAGGTTGACGCGAATGAGCTTGTAGTCGCTTTTTACAAATATGAAGCGGTCTTGCTTATATGCCTCTTGCCTTGTCTTGGTGGCAAACCAGTCGAACGCTTTCTTTGCTGCCGAAAGGAACGTGTCGTAGCTAACAGGCTTCATGAGGTAGTCCATGGCGTTTACCTTGTAGCCCTCGACAGCATATTGGCTGAATGCCGTCACGAAGATGATGCGCGTCTCTTGCGGCAGAATCTTGGCAAACTCAATGCCGCTTAGTTCCGGCATCTGGATGTCGAGGAAAATGAGGTCGACGGGATTCTCCCTCAAGTCCCTTATTGCCGTGCTCGCGCTGTTGTATGCGCCCGTGAGCTTTAAGAACGGGGTCTTGTTTACATAAGAGGATAGCAGTTCAACAGCCAAAGGCTCGTCGTCAATTATTGCACATTTTAGTATCATATATAGTAATTTTAGATGAATATTCCTTTCCTGTGTGGTCTACGCCTTTCTTCCATTCATACATGTTGGGGTAGATAAGGTCGAGCCTGCGCGCTACCTGGCTTAGTCCTATGCCGTGACCGCTTCTGTCCTTGTCTCCCTTGGGGAAGTTTGAGTTTACTATGTCGCATGTTATGTAATGGTCGGTGGCCTTGATTTGTATTCTGATGTAGCTTTTCTCCGTTGTGCTTACCCCGTGCTTGAATGCATTTTCTATCAAAGATATGAATATCAACGGGGCTATCATGATGTTGCAGGGGTCGGGTATGTCGGCTGTAAACTGAAGGTCGACATTCGAAGAAAGCCTTATTTTCATTAGGTTGGTGTAGTTCATGAGAAACTGCACCTCGCTTTTCAAGTCGACATACTTCTGCTGGTTGTCGTAGAGTATGTGCCTTAGCAGCTTGCTCAGCTCCAGTATGGCTTCCTTGGCTTTGTCTGGTGCCAGTTCGGTAAGGGCGTATATGTTGTTTAGTGTGTTCAGAAGGAAGTGCGGATTCACTTGCGACCGCAGGTTCTTAAGCTCGGCGTTGACCCTTGCCGACTCAGCTTCACGCCGCGCATTTTCCGACTCCTGCCATCGCATGGCCAGCTGTATCGTGGTGGCAATGGCGGCAGATATGGCCAGGTTGAACATATCCCTGAACAAGAAAAACACATACATTATGGGGCTTGGTGGCCGTTGTGGCGGCCTGTTGTCGAACATGGCATGGGTCTGGCCCATCCATAAATGAAGCGCAATCCCCATGGCCAGTATCATTGCTATGTTGGCCAGCCAGTATATTTGCTTGTTTTCGGTGGCAAAATATTTGGGCGTCAGCCAGAGGTAATTGACGTAGAAGACTATCATCAGCGACATTGGCACGGCGCTCATAAACAAAAACTGATGCCACGATGTGCCGGCACCGTGGTTCATGAACATCAGCGGCGATATGAACATTACTGTCCATACCGCTGCGTGAATGCATATTTTGTGTTTGTTATTCATACCTAAGAGCCTCTATTGGGTCTAGCTGTGCGGCTTTCTTCGCCGGATACCAGCCGAAGAACACGCCGGTAAACGTGCACACAGCGAAACTCATGATGATTGTCCACAGCTGGATGGCGATGGGCCAATGGGCAAACGCCTTTATCGAGAACGACGCTCCGATGCCCAGTGCCACGCCTATTAGCCCTCCGCTAACGCTTAGCAAGACGGCCTCGATAAGAAACTGGTTCAGTATGTCGATGCCCCTTGCTCCCACACTCATGCGCAGGCCAATCTCCCTTGTGCGTTCCGTTACGCTGACATACATGATGTTCATTATGCCTATGCCTCCCACAACCAGCGAGATGCCTGCCACGCAGCCCAGGAGAATGGTAAGCATGTCGGTCGTTGAGTTCATCATCGATGCCAGTTCTTCCTGTGACCGTATGGTGAAGTCGTCCTCGTCGGCTTCTGTTGTCTCGGTTGCGTCTTTGAGCTTATGCGTGCGCCTCAGGATGTTGCATATCTCCTCGGTGGCCTTGTCGGTGACTCCCTCGGTCACGGCTGAGCACTGTATTCCGTTGAGATAGGTCTGCGCAAGTATTCGTTTCATTACCGACGTGTACGGGGCAAGCACAAGGTCGTCTTGGTCCATGCCCATTGAGTTGTATCCTTTCTTCTTGAGCACTCCTATAACCCGGAACGGGATGGAGTTGAAACGCACCACTTTGCCTATGGGGTCGCTGCCGTCGGGGAACAGGTTGTCGACAACCGTTTGCCCCAATATGCATACTTTGGCACTTGTCTTGATTTCGGCATCGGTGAAAATCTCGCCGTCGGCCACGTCAATCTGGCGTATCTCAAGGTAGTCTTGGTTGACACCGTATATGGTCGAGGGCGTGTTTTCGTTGCCATAGATAAACTGTCCACTGCTTGACACCATTGGGCTGATGGCCTTTATGTACTGGCATTCGTCCTTGATGGCCTCATAGTCGGACATCTTGAGCGTTTCCATTGACGACGCTTCCTGCCTTACGCCCCCCCGCATGTCGGCACCCGGGCTTATCATTATCATGTTTGAGCCCATCTCTGCGATGTTTGCCTGTATGCTTTGCTTCGTGCCCTGGCCGACAGCAAGCATGGTTATCACCGACGCAATGCCGATGATTATGCCCAATGCCGTCAGGAATGAGCGCGTCTTGTTTGCTGCTATAGCTCGCAAGGCTATCTTGAAAAGGTTGGTGTAGTTCATTGTTCATTCGTCTGTGTTGGCCGGCAGGGCCGATAGTCCTTCGGCTGCCGACATTATGTTTTTGTTGTACTCGTCGCTGATTACATGCCCGTCGCGCAACATTATGTTGCGGCTTGAGTAGTTGGCAATGTCAGGGTTGTGGGTGACAAATATTATTGTCCGCCCCTGTGCATGCAGTTTTTGGAACAAAACCAGTATTTCGAACGATGTCCTGGTGTCGAGGTTGCCGGTAGCTTCGTCAGCCAGTATCACTGCAGGGTTGTTTACCAGTGCCCTTGCTATGGCCACACGCTGCATCTGTCCGCCCGACATCTGGTTGGAACGGTGGTAAAGCCTGTCGCCAAGACCTACTGCCTGCAGGGCGGCGATGGCTCTCTCGCGTCGCTCTTTGGCGCTGATGCCGGTGTTGTACATCAGTGGCAGTTCAACGTTCTCAACGCTCGTGGTCTTCGGAAGCAGGTTGTAGTTCTGGAAAATGAATCCTATCTTGCGGTTGCGGAGCACTGCGCGCTGTGGCTTTGACATCTTGCGGACAGACACGCCGTCGAGATAGTATTCTCCCTTTGTCGGTGTGTCGAGGCATCCGAGCTGGTTGAGCAGCGTCGACTTGCCCGAACCTGATTTGCCCATTATTGTGACAAACTCGCCTTCGTATATCTTAAACGATACGCCACGCAGTGCATGGACGGTCTCATCGCCAACGAGGAACTCGCGCTTTACGTCCTGCAATTCTATTACGACCTTCTTATTATCGTCAGCCATGGTTACTTCTTCTTGTCGTTCTTACGTGGTCCGGGGGCAAACGGCGACTGTTCCTGCTGTGGCTCAGCCGGGGTTTCGTCGGCGGTCTCGTTGATTACCGTAATCACATCCACACCGTTGGCTATGCCGCTGATTATTTCCGTGTGGGTGCCGTCAGACATTCCTGTCTGCACCGAGTGGGCTTTCAGGGTGTTGCCTTCCAGAGTCCACACCTTGTTTTTGCCGCTGCAGTCGGCCAGGGTGTATTTTCCGACAGTCTCTTTGGTTGGGTTGAAGCGCAGCGCTTTGCTCGGAACGCTCAGCACCCCCTGTTTTTCGGCTGTGTATACAGTGACATTTGCCGTTAGACCGGGTTTCAGCTTAAGGTCGGCATTGGGCGCGCTTATCACAACTTCGTAGGTGACAACGTTGTTCGTTGTGGTGGCTTCCTGTCTCACTTGCGTAACTTTGCCGTTGAAAGTGTCGTTAGGGTAGGCGTCGACGGTAAACGTTGCGCGCGCTCCTTCTTTCACGTCGCCAATGTCGGCTTCGTCTACATCAGCCACAACCCTCATGTCGGTGAGGTCTTGTGCGATGGTGAACAGCTCGGGGGTGCTGTAGCTTGCGGCCACCGTCTGGCCCTCTTCAACTTCCTTTGAGAGCACAATCCCGTCTATCGGCGATGTGATTGTGGCGTAGCCCAAGTCTGTTTCGGCCTTCTTCACCGTCTCTTTTGCCGTCGCCACGCTCTCTTTGGCCTGTACGAAGCTGAGCCGTGCGTTTTCATATTCATCGGCGCTGACCAGTCCTTTGTCATATAAAGCCTTGTATCTGTTGTAGTTTGATGTTTCGTAAGTGAGCTGGCTTTGTGCGCTCGACAGGTTGGCTTTGGCCGTGTTGAGCGAACTGATTAGGTTGGTCTTGTCCAATTCGGCAATCACCTGGCCCTTCTTGACCACCGTGTTGTAGTCTACGAATATTTTGCTTATTATTCCCGAAACCTGCGTTCCGACCGTTACCGAAGTCACCGGTTCGATGGTACCGGTGGCGGTCACGCTGTTTTGTATGTTAGCCGGCTCAACCTTGGCCGTTGCGAAAGTTATCTGACGCTCTTTTTTATTGCCTGACAAGAGCCAGATCACTATTGCCAACAGGATTATAACGCCTGCCCATATCCATATTTTGCTAATTTTCTTCATATATCTGTTCCTTATATGCTTAATGGTTCACCTTTGTAGAATTTAAGTAGTTGGCGGTCAAGTATAGTCATATACTTGCTTTCGAGCATGTCCTGCGTGGCGTTCATCAGGTTGGCCTTGCCGGTCATCAGTTCGACAATGTTCTTTAGCCCGAGGTTAAACTGCTCGCTGAGGAGTTCGTAGCTGGCCTGTTCGCTCTCTACACTGGCCTTGGCTGCCTTGAACTTCTGCTGGTTGGTATATGCGTCGACCCAAAAGCCTTCGATGGTGCTGTAGAGTTGCTTCTGCTTGTCCTTCAGGTCGAGCAGACTTTGCTCCCGTTGCAGCTTGGCTTTGTTAACAGCCGTCTTGGCGCTTCGGTTGTCGAGGATGGGAACGCTGAGCGTTGCTCCTACCGAGGCATCAAAGTTTGTCTGTATCTGCTTGCCCCATTTGTTTGAGTTCATTGACGTGCTGCTTGTGCCAACACTGCCAGACAGGCTGATGCTAGGAAGCCTGTCGGCCTTTGCCACGGCAATGTTCAGTTCGCTGCTTTGTATCGCCAGCTGGCTGTTTTTTATTTCCGGGCGAGTTGACAGGGCTGCCTCGTAGACAGAAGTGAGCGACGGTATCTCTTCAAGTGCATCGGCATCTGAAGCGGCAGGTATGTAGATGTCAAACTCTTCGCTGTCTGTTAGTTCTAGCAGTTGCTTTAACTGTAGTTTGTACTTTGCAATGTTGCTTTTGGCTTCCACTATGTTATAATTGTCTTGAGCAGTTTGTGATGTCAGCTGAGCGAGGTCGGCTTTCGACATTTTCCCCAGTTTTACCATTTCCCGGCCTTTGCTCTCATTTTTCAGGCTGGCTTCATAGCTCATCCTGTTGGCTTCGACGGCCTCATTCAGATAAAGTATCTGTACATACAGTTGTGCGATTTGTTCTTGGATACTGTTGGCTGTTTCAGCCAGGCTAAGTTCCGATTGTTGTGCAGCAAGCTTGTTCAGCTTCAGGTTGTTGCGGTTTTTGTTTCCGTTCCATACCGTCCAGTTGGCGTTGATGCCGTAGCTGCCGTTGTAGTATGTTTTGTTGACACTTGTGGCGACGGTACCGTTTGTGACAGTGCTTACGCCAGAGTTTACCCATGGTCTGTAGCCGACGGCATGGTTTGTAGAGAAGTTCAGCGTCGGCATTAGTTCCGACTTGGCTTGTTTAACATCTTCTTCAGCAGAGCGCTTCGACAGCTCCGATTGCTGTAGCGAGATGTTGTTGGCAATGGCGTAGTCGATGCACTCTTGCAATGTCCACTTTTTGGGTGGCCCGGCCATAGAGTAATCGGCGGCCATGACAACTGCCATGACAAACAAGATTCCTTTTTTCATATCCTTTTTCCATGTTATTTTGCGGTGCAAAAGTATGAATTATATCTCGGAGGTGAAAAAAAGATATATGTTTGTAGGCGGTTAGTAGAAATAAGCACCCGAATCTTCGATAAGATTCGGGTGCTTAACACTTATTAGAACTGATGCAGCCGGGCAATGTATTTGCCCAGTATGTCGAACTCAATGTTTACAACAGACCCTGGCTTTATGTCGCAGAAATTGGTGTGCTCAAGCGTATAAGGTATTATGGCAACCTGGAATGTGTTTGCGCCAGGGTTGCACACTGTCAGCGATACACCGTTTACTGTTACGCTGCCTTTGTCGACTGTAAAATAACCTTTGCGGGCCATCTCAGCGTTCTCGGGATACTCGAACGTGAAGTAGGTGCTGCCGTCGGCGTCTTCCATTGCGGTGCATACGGCGGTCTCGTCGACGTGGCCTTGCACGATGTGGCCGTCAAGGCGTCCGTTCATGAGCATTGAGCGCTCAACATTTACCTTGTCGCCGACTTTGAGCAGCCCGAGGTTGCTGCGCTCGAGCGTCTCTTTCATTGCCGTGACGGTATAAATGTCGCCGTCTATCTTGACTACTGTAAGGCATACGCCATTGTGAGCCACGCTTTGGTCAATCTTCAACTCATCCGTGAAGGAGCATTTCAGGGAGAAGTCTATATTCTCGCGATCCTTCTCGATTGCCACTATTGTCGCAAATTCTTCTATGATTCCGGAAAACATATAATTGATTGTGGTTATGGATGCAATAAAAATGGTCGTACCGATGATGTGATGAAAACTCCTATAACATAAGATTTGAGAGCTCTCCGCTTTTGTAATCCACCGGCATTTCTGCTACCCTGATGGGTATGTGGCCCGCCATTGGCAAGAGAAGTCATCTCGGTTTTCAATTTAATTTGATGAGTATCCCAATCTAACCGATACGACCTGTTGGATTCTCCTTTTCTTTGTGCAAAGATATGAAATTATTCTCATACTTTCATGCTTTAGGGCTGATTTTGTTTGTTAACGTTTGTAAAGGGCGTCAGGCGGCGTTGCCTTAATGCTGTGGCTTGATTGCGGCGACGGCCATCAGGTGTGTGGGCCGGCCCGTAGGCCTGGCTTTTCGCTGCGGCATTGCCTGAGTCTGTAAGGCCCTGTGTGCCAGGTGGTTTACGATATGGCTCGTTTCGCGTCGCAATATGGGCCGTTTTGCCGTGTGATATGGCATGTTTGGCAATGCAGAACCATAGTTGTCTTTCAGCGATGTGGTATGGGGCTTATCATTCAGGACTGTGCATTGTCTTGTTGCAAAGCTGTTTGTCGGCGGCAGATTGCCATGTCGTGCTGAGCCGGTATGGCTGCATTGGGCAGGATAGGGTGGGGGGTCGCTACTTTGTCTTCGTGATTCTTTTTCCATCTTTTGCATTTACAAGATGTCGGTTGCGGTTGGGATGCCCTTATTTGTTCAAGCTTCTGTTTGCCATAGCCGTGCTGGCGGCATATCCATAGGTGAGGGGCATCATTTCCCGGTTTAGGGCTGTAGCCGGCATTTGCGTCTGTGTTGCCCGGTCGAACGTTTGGAACTGGTGGGTCGGAGGTTTGGCTTAAACGTACAACGGGCGGAGCAATGCATGCTCCACCCGTTGTCTTTGTTATATGATGTCGATTAGGTGTGGTAAAGGAATTTATTCACCCTTCTCCATCTTCTCTTTCAGCTGTGCCAGCACATCGATATCGCCGAGTGTGGTAGCAGCGGGCTGGTTGTCTATCTTTATCGAATCCTCTTTGTCTTTCTTTACGCGGGCCTTCTTTGCAGCCTTCTTCTCCTCACGCTGTGCATCCTCGAATGTGCGGCTGTGAGACAAGATTATGCGCTTGCTGTCCTTGTTGAACTCGATAACCTTGAACGGAAGTTCCTCGCCGAGTGCAGCCTGTGTGCCGTCTTCCTTTACGAGGTGCTTCGGAGTTGCGAAGCCTTCAACACCCTTCTCGAGAGATATCACGTCACCCTTCTCGAGTGTCTCGATGATCTTGCCCTGGTGTATGCTGCCCACAGTGTATATTGTTTCAAACACATCCCATGGGTTGTCTTCCAGCTGTTTGTGGCCGAGGCTCAGGCGACGGTTCTCTTTGTCTATCTCAAGAACTACGACGTCGATGTCTGCACCAACCTGGGTGAACTCTGACGGATGCTTAACCTTCTTTGTCCAAGACAGGTCGCTGATGTGAATCAGGCCGTCAACACCTTCCTCAAGCTCAACAAATACGCCGAAGTTTGTGAAGTTGCGCACCTTTGCGGTGTGCTTGCTGCCGATAGGATACTTAACCTCGATGGTTTCCCATGGGTCTTCCTTGAGCTGCTTGATGCCAAGGCTCATCTTGCGCTCGTCGCGGTCGAGGGTCAGGATGACTGCCTCAACCTCGTCGCCTACCTTCAGGAACTCCTGGGCAGAGCGCAGGTGCTGGCTCCAAGACATCTCGGATACGTGGATAAGACCCTCTACACCGGGCTGTATCTCAACGAATGCACCGTAGTCGGCGATGACAACAACCTTGCCTTTCACGTGGTCGCCCACCTTCAGGTTCGGGTCGAGAGCATCCCATGGGTGCGGAGTGAGCTGCTTCAGACCGAGTGCTATGCGCTTCTTCTCGTCGTCGAAGTCAAGGATAACGACGTTGATTTTCTGGTCGAGCTCAACCACCTTGTGGGGATCGTCAACGCGGCCCCAAGACAGGTCTGTGATGTGGATGAGTCCGTCTACGCCACCAAGGTCGACGAATACGCCGTAGGTGGTGATGTTCTTGACAGTTCCCTCGAGGATCTGACCCTTCTCCAGCTTAGAGATAATCTCCTTCTTCTGGGCCTCAAGCTCTGCTTCGATGAGGGCCTTGTGGGAAACTACGACGTTGCGGAACTCCTGGTTGATTTTCACAACCTTGAATTCCATGGTCTTGCCAACGAACTGATCGTAGTCGCGTATGGGGTGAACGTCAATCTGGCTTCCAGGCAAGAATGCCTCGATACCGAACACGTCAACAATCATGCCACCCTTAGTGCGGCACTTGATGTAACCCTGAATGACTTCTTGATTGTCGAGTGCAGCGTTGACACGCTCCCAGCTCTTGCTCAGGCGGGCCTTCTTATGTGAAAGAATCAGCTGGCCTTTCTTGTCCTCCTGGTTCTCTACATACACTTCAACCTTGTCGCCTACCTTGAGATCAGGGTTGTAGCGGAATTCACTTGCGGGGATAATGCCGTCGCTCTTATAGCCGATGTTGACTATGACCTCTTTCTTGTCGATAGAGATAACGGTTCCCTCAACAACTTGGTGCTCGCTTACTTTGTTAAGTGTTTCATCGTAAGCCTTGTCAAGTTCTTCTTTGCTGACGTTGACATGTGCGCCATTTTCAAACTCCTCCCAATCGAAGTTGTCTAATGGCTTGACGTTTTTTGTTAAATCTGACATGTTAATATAAAAGTGGTAAATTAATAAAGTTAGACTTTATGTGAATTATTTTAAAATCGGATGCAAAGGTAATCTTTATTTATGAAACGTCATGATGCTTTGCCATTTACATTCCGCCGAATTATGTTTTTTTAAGGTTTGGGGGCCTCAATGGCCGGGTTTGGTCATTTCGTTTTGTCGGTTTGCTTCTTTTTCTTCTTTATATTGAATAGGTCTTTGAACCCGTCGAAGTCTTTCTTCATTATGATTCCAATTCCTTGAGTGTTGAGGCTGGACTTCGTAAAATACCTGTCGTTGGTCTGGTTGTATACCTTTATCGACAAGTTGCCGTTGGGTTTGAGCAGGTATCTTATGTCAAAGTCGCCGATGAAGCTGGTGTTTGCCGTGTTGGAATTGTCCCTGTAGCCGAACTGTCCGTTTATAAGCAGCCTGTTGTCAAGCAGTCTTCCGCTTAGCAAACCTTCGTATTCAGCGTTGTTCCAGCCTTCGTCGCCCGTAGATATGTTTGCCCCGAAGTTCCAGTTGTTGCTTTTTATTACAGAGTTGAGCACATTGTTTATTTGAGTCGAGATTGTTCCTGACAGCAGGCTTTGCATGGCCAGCGTAGTCTGGCTTTGCTGCCCTTCGTTTTGTTCGGCGGCATTGTTTTCCCGCTGTGGGTAGAAGCGTCCTATGCCAAGGAGGTAAATCACCTGCTGGTTCATTTCCTCTTCGCTGTTGATGATGCTTTTTATCATTTGCTTTTCGTCGCTGCTCACAGTCGGCATGTCGAGGTCGAACGTTATTACGGGGCGTTGCGGCTGTCCGCCGATGTTCATCTGGCAGTTGACACGGATGGTGTTGTTGGTGAAACTGTTGCCAACGTTGAGGTCGGACAGTGACACTCCGTTGACGGTATGCTCTGCCTGCAGGTTCAAGTCGGCGTGATAGGGGTTGCCTCTGAACGTGATGCTGCTGCCTTCGTTGAAGACAAAGTTCTTCTTAATTATGTCTTGGATGGTTATCCCGTATGTTCCATGCAGCACGGTATAAGTGCCGAACATGTTGAAACTGCCCTTGTTGTAGTATGACGCACGCAGGGTGCCGCTGCCGTTGAGGGTGATGTAGTCGTTGGTGCGGCTGTCCATGAGCAGCTTTATGGTCACGTCGGGAGTGCAGTTGAGCAAGAAGTTGAGGTGTGTGTCTGTGGGCGTGTCTTCCTCTTCTGCCGGTTGCGCCTCGTTGTCCTGCCCATTGTTGCCTTCGGCTTTGCCAGAGTCGTTCCATTTTATGAACCC
Source organism: Marseilla massiliensis (assembly GCF_016899955.1). Classification (GTDB taxonomy): domain Bacteria; phylum Bacteroidota; class Bacteroidia; order Bacteroidales; family Bacteroidaceae; genus Prevotella; species Prevotella intestinigallinarum. Next base: position 209,942 of record NZ_JACJJL010000003.1, read on the forward strand.
TTGGTCGGCCACGGCGTCGGGGTTTGACACATTATAAGAGAATGTTGAGTTTTCCTTAGGGGTAATGTTGATGTCGATGTTCACCTCTCCTTTTCTGCCGTGTATGCCCACGTCGCCCGAGGCAAACACCGTTCCGCAGAACGTGTTGTCGCCAAATTCGCGGAAATCGTAGGCAAGCAGGTTGTCGGCCTTTACTCCGAGGTCGTATGACAAGTCTTTCAAGTACTTGTGGTGTAGCGCCCCGCTTACTATGCCTTTTTGGTTGTGGATGTCAAATATGGGGGCGTCGAGGAACCGGATTTCATTCGGTTCAAAAGCAATGGTGTCGTTGCGCAGGTAATACTTGCAATTGGTGGGAATCACGGTTGCCTCTCCGTTGACGGCAAGTTTACCCACGAGGTTGATTTGTTTCAGCGGGCCGATAACCCTCACGCTGCCTTGCGCCTGTCCGCTCACGTTGCCCAAGAAACTCTCTGTGAACGATTCCACAAAGTCGATGTGTGTGCCTGCGGCGCTTATGCCGAGGTCGATGTAGTTTCTTGACGGCGATACATAGCCATTGATATACGTCATTGCGTCAGGGCCGTCGTTGGCAATGGCGTTTATGTCTATTTGCTTTTCTTGGTTGTTCCAGTCGACCATGGCGTTGAGCACACCCATACGACCTTCCTCAAACTTGAAGTTGTCGACTGCGATGGTGCCTTTGGCTGCCGGGTTGCCGAACAGTCCCATTACGTAAGCGCGCCCGCTGGCCTGTCCGCTGAACTCTACGGCGTGGAAATTGACAAGGTCGAGCACATAGCCAATGTCGATGCCGCTCAGGTCGACGGCCAGTGAGTCTTGCGCGTTAGGCGTGGCCTTGCCGTTGATGATTATGTGCTGGCCGCCGTGCTTGATGGCGAAGCCGGCCACCTCGATGTTGTTTTTGGAGTAAGTGATGCTCGACGGGAGCACGTTCCACACCACGTCGTTGATGTTTATGTGTGAAGGCTGAACGTTGATTGCTGCGATTTGTTTGCCGTCCTGCGCACGGTAGAACTGTGAGACGGCATTGAACCTGCCGCTGAACTTGTCGGTTGCTGTGTCGTTCCAGGTAAACGATGTGGCCAGGTTGTTGTTGATGGCCCTGCCTTCCAGTTGCATTGCCATTTTCCCGCCCTTTCCCGAGAGCCGGGTAACGCCTACGTTGCACACCAGAGTGTCGTTTTGCGACTTGATGACAATGGCCCCGTCTGAGTACCCAGTGTCGTTGTAGCTGAACGAGCCGACGTTGCAATCAAGTGAAATGTCTCTTTTCTCATCGTCCACTTTGGCGTGCAGGTTTATGGGTTTGTTGATGTGCAGCGGTATGCCAAGCAGCTTTTCCATCCACACTGTGCTCCATACCTCGGCCCTGATGAGGAAGTCGTTGGCTGCGGTGTGCTTAGTCTTTGGTAGCCCCGGCAGCGTTGGCAGTTTCTCGCCAATGAAGTTTGTGAAGCTTTGCGCCAAGGTGCTGTATTCAAACTTGCCTGTAAGGTTGGCCCGGCCGAAGTCGCTGTCCAATGCCAGGTAGTGGGTGTCGGCATTGAATCCGGACGTCACGCTGGCCCGTTGCATGGCGAAGGTGTCGGTTGGTGACACCATTTTCAGTCCGTTTACCACAATGTTGCCTTTCGCGTCGTTTAGTCCGCTTGCCTTGAAGTCTGCGTTCACGCCTGCCATGAAGCTCGATTCGCCCCATTTGTCGGTCATGTTTAGGGCTTTGGGGCACAGCCTGTTTATTGTGGCAGATATTTTTATGTCGGTCTGCCCGGCTGTTTTGTCAAGATAGCCTTCGACGGCCAGGTTCGCATTGTCGTCGTCGATGCTCAGCAGCCCCGACAGCTTCTTTCCTACGGATGTTCCGTCTACAGATATCTTGCTGTATTCGTAGCCGTTATAGTCAAGTTTGTCTATCGTTCCTTTAATCGACAACGAAGGTGCCGCCTTGTCCTTAATGCTGCCCCTGAGGTCTACGTGAGCCGACACGTCGCCCAGTTTTTCGTTGCCGGTGGCCTGCTTTAGGTCAAACCCGTCGGTAGCTATGCTCCCTTTGACGTTTCTGTCTCTTGACATGGCGAAGAACATGTCGGCGTGGCCGGCGGCTGTCTGCATTTGGCATGTCGTGGTCAACTCGTTGTTCCTTGTGGCCGCGGCAACGCCCCTGAAGCTGATGTCACCAAGGCGGGCGGCAGGCTTTATTATCGATGAGTCTTTTATTCCGGCTATGCCCATCATGGTGGCCACGACCTCTTGCGACACTTCCAGTTCTTTTATGGCCGCGTTCCAGAGCGGGCGGGCTTCCCAATTCCTTATCCACCCGTTGGCGTTCAGCACAATGCTTCCGCCTGTCGACTTGAGCAATATGTGCGGAACGCGCAGATTGGTGCTTGTGCCGTGGAAGTTTGTGCTCAACGAAATTGACTCGTCGAGTTTCTTCAGCTGCGGAACAAAGCATGCAAAGTCGGCCGGGGTCACTTGCGACTCAACTATGCTTCCCGCATATTGCAGGGTGGCCATTTGGGGCTTTCCGTCTACGGTGCGGTAAGTGGCGGTCAGCGAGTCCATACCGAAGTTGGTGCGGGGCAGCTCGACGTGAACGTCGCTAAGCAGGCAACGGCTTTTCCCGGCTGCCAGCTTTAGCGAGAGCCTGTTCACTTTCAGGCCCGACTGTTCCTTAAGGGCAATTCGCTTTACGTTCACGTTAAGGCTGTCTTCGTTGAGGGCCTTGAGTATGATATGGGCGCTTATGTCGGTAACCCTCAGGTGGTTAGCGTTGAATTTGCCGGGTGTCGGGGCAATGTCATACCTGTCGTAAGCCACGCTGCTGTGCCGCATGATGAACGAGTTGACCCTTAGGTCGAGGCTGCTGTGCCGGGTTGTGTCCTTTGATGCGAGCGAGTCGAGGGCAAACTGGTAGTTGGGCTTGGCCCCGGCCGACGCTTTGTATAATTTCAGGTGGGTGCCGAAGGCCTGGGCCGACGATATGGATATGCGGCCTTCGGCCAGCGGGGCAATGTCGACCTTGGCTGTCAGTCGGGCTGCCTTCAGCATTTCTTTGCCACGCTGGTCAAGTATGAGCACGTCGTCGATTATAATTCGGTTGAACAATCCGAGGTCTACCCGGCCGACAGAAACGCGAGTGCCGAGCTTGTCGGAAATGGCTTGCGCCACCTGTGAGCCGAGGAACGACTGAACCCCAGACAGCTGCAGGAGCACAATTGTTGAAAAGTACAGGCCTATCAGGGCCCATACCACAAAGCGTACTATGTGTTTAAATGCTTTCAACCAATATATTCCCGTAAATAGGATGACAATGTTTGCGTTATCGCTAATTAGACACAAAGGTACACATAATTATTATATTACAAGTGATTTTGCGATGTTTTTTGGTTTTTTACGTGCTTTTGGCTTGTGTGGCGCTTGCTCCGTTAGGCATTGAGGTGGCGTAGGGCAGCATTGGGCATGACCGGGCCATTGACGTATTGGCCGTGTGCCAAATGACGTTTTTTACCATTTGTTCTTTTAGTTTATATAACACGCAATAATAGTTTGGATGACAGTGTGTTACAACGGCGTTGGCGTTTGTTTGTGAAACGGGTCGTTTTACGATGCAAAACAGCCCGTATTGCGTTGCAAAATGTGCCGTATGGCAGTGTGAAACGGCCTGTTTGGCGCAACAGCCCTGTTTTTGTGGCGGCATGCTCCCGTGGCGGCCTTGTGCAGCCGGCCCGCAGTCGGTAGGCGCGCAGTGCCTTTCAGGCCCATCGGCCTGTGCTCCGTTGGCAGCGTGTGGCAACGATTGCTTGCACTCGCCTCGGGCCCGGTATGCTGCCTCCGTCGGCATCTGTTTGCGCTTCCCGGAGGAACATTTGTGTGTCTATGAGGTTAAAAACACGTTAAACCTGTCAATTTTTCTTTATCTCGATTCAAGAATTTGGATAAAGATTGCTACCTTTGTAGCGTTTATATTAGAACTTCATGACATTGGTAATTGTACTGTTATTGCTTCTGGGCTGTCTGCTGATAGCCACGTCTCACTTGACAAAAGTGAACAAAGCTGCCATTGCCGTGTTTGTAGGAACGGTGGGGTGGGTGCTATACATTTGCTATGGCACCGACTTTGTCATGAGCCAGCATCCTCACGAGTACATGGAGTTCCTCGCAGGCGAAAGCCCTTCGAGCAAGGCTGTGAAGCATTTCATCTGCGACAACATCTTCCTTAAGTATGTGGGCAAGGCAGCTGCGATAGTGCTTTTCCTGCTCGCAACGATGTCAATCATTGAAATATTGAACAACAACGGCTGCTTTGACTTCGTGAGCGAGTGGATACGCACCCGGAACAGCAAGCGGTTGCTGTGGAGCATAACGCTGGCCACATTCATCATCTCTGCCAACCTCGACAACCTGACCACCACGACCATGATGCTTACGATAATGCACAACATCGTCCAGAGCCGGAGGCAGCGCATGGTGATAGGTTGCGCAATTGTGCTGGCGGCCAACGCCGGAGGGTGCTTCACCGTCATCGGCGACCCGGCGGGCATAATCCTGTGGGACAACGGCGCCGTGACGGCCACCAATTTCTCGGCGTTCCTTGCTCTGCCGGCCGTAGTGGCGTGGGTGGTGCCCACGCTCATGCTGGGCAGGAGCCTGCCCGAGAGGCTCGATGCAGAGTGGCCTGCAGCCCCGTATAGGGGCGACGACACCAACCTGAACCGTTGGCAGCGCATCGTGATGCTGATTGTCGGGATAGGCGGGCTGTGGTTCATCCCGACCTTCCACAACATAACCAAGCTCAGTCCTTTCCTCGGGGCGCTGTGCGTTTTGTCGGTGCTTTGGGTGGTGAACGAGATATTCAACCACAAGCTCATGAACGCCGACCAAATGATTCTGCGCAAGGTGCCGCGCACATTGCAGTATGGCAGCATACAGCTCATGCTGTTTGTCATGGGCGTGATGCTGGCCATGGGAGCTGTGCAGGAGACCGGCATACTGGGCATGGCGTCGGAATGGATAGACTACAACATACACAACATTTGGGCTCTTGGGGCATTTGCCGGCTTGCTCAGCGGAATATTTGACGCTTTCACCGTGATGATGACAGGGCTGTCGATGTATCCTATAGTCGAGACTTGGCAGTTGAACATGTGGGTCGACGCCGACTACATGGCCAATTTCGTGCAGAACGGAGCTTTCTGGAAGGTGCTGGCATTCTCTACCGCCGTGGGGGGCTGCCTGCTCTGCTTCACAAACCCCAGCGGCCTGGCGCTGATGAAGATGGAGCGAATGCGCGTGGGGTGGTACTTGAAAAACTGCACAGGGAGCGTGTTTGTGGGGTGGCTGCTCGGCCTTGCCGTGTTGTGGTTGGAATATTACTTGATATATTGAGAGATTATAACGAAAATTTAAGGTATAAAGATTATGGGTAAAATAAAGACAATTGGTGTGCTCACCTCTGGCGGTGATGCCCCGGGAATGAATGCGGCTATACGTGCCGTGACGCGTGCCGGCATCTGCAACGGCTTCAACATCAAGGGAATCTACCGCGGATTCGACGGACTGATCAACGACGAAGTGAAGCCTTTCACGACTGAAAACGTGAGCGGAATCATCATGCAGGGCGGTACGATACTGAAGACCGCGCGCAGCAAGGAGTTCATGACGCCCGAAGGGCGCCAGAAGGCTTACGAGACGCTGGTGAAGGAAGAGATAGACGCCCTTGTTGTCATAGGCGGCAACGGGTCTCTGACCGGAGCCCGCGACTTTGCATCGGAGTTTGATTTCTGCTGCATCGGCCTGCCGGGAACGATAGACAACGACCTCTACGGCACAGATTCAACCATAGGATATGACACGACAATGAACACAATCGTGGAGTGTGTCGACCGCATACGCGACACGGCGCAGAGCCACGAGCGCATTTTCTTTGTCGAGGTAATGGGGCGCGACGCCGGTTTCCTCGCCCAGAACAGTGCAATTGCTTCGGGTGCCGAGGCAGCCATAATACCAGAAGACTCAACAGACGTCGACCAGTTGGCGCGTTTCATGGAGCGTGGCATAAGGAAATCGAAGAAGAGCTGCATTGTGATTGTGTCGGAAAGCCCGAAGTGTGGAGCCTTGTATTACGCCGAGCGTGTGCGCAACGAGTTCCCCAACTACGATGTGCGTGTGTCAATCCTCGGGCACTTGCAGCGCGGAGGAAGACCTTCGGCGCACGACAGGATATTGGCAAGCCGTACGGGTGTGGGAGCCATCGAGGCCATAATGCAGGGGCAGCGGAACGTGATGATTGGTGTGCGCAACAACGAAGTGGTTTACGTACCGTTCAGCGACGCCATCAGAACCGACAAACCGCTCGACATGAAACTGATAAAAGTGCTTGACGAACTTAGTATCTAAAGAGCCTAAGAAATGTTATATATTTCTGTATTTTAGATATATTAAGGAAGAAAACGCCAAAACAGGATTCGGTTTCTGACAAATTTGTTACCTTTGCAGTATATAATTAAACGGAGAAACTTAAAATAATAAACGATTATGGCACAAATTATAGGGCGCATCTCGCAGGTAATCGGGCCGGTTATCGATGTCTATTTCGATACCAACGGCCAGGATGCTGAAAAGGTGTTGCCGAAGATTCATGAGGCATTGACCATCACCAGGCCAGACAAACGCACTCTGGTCGTTGAGGTTCAGCAGCATATCGGTGAGGACACCGTTAGATGTGTGGCTATGGACAACACTGATGGCTTGCAGAGAGGGCTTGAAGCCGTTCCCACAGGGGCGCCTATCAGGATGCCGGCCGGCGAACAGATCAAGGGGCGTATGATGAACGTAATCGGCCAGCCCATCGACGGCATGGCTCCGTTGAGCATGGAAGGGTCTTATCCCATCCACCGTGAGCCGCCTAAGTTCGAGGATTTGTCGACGCACAAGGAGATGCTTGCCACGGGCATAAAGGTGATCGACCTGCTCGAACCCTACATGAAGGGTGGCAAGATTGGCTTGTTCGGAGGTGCCGGCGTGGGCAAGACGGTGCTCATCATGGAGCTTATCAACAACATTGCCAAGGGCCATAGCGGCTATTCTGTGTTTGCCGGTGTGGGCGAGCGTACGCGTGAGGGCAATGACCTTATCCGCGATATGATTGAGTCGGGTGTTATCCGCTATGGCGACAAGTTCAGGAAAGCCATGGAGGAGGGCAAGTGGGATTTGTCACTTGTCGACCCTGAAGAACTGAAGAAGTCGCAGGCTACCCTTGTTTACGGGCAGATGAATGAGCCGCCCGGAGCACGTTCGTCGGTTGCGCTGTCGGGATTGACCGTTGCCGAGGAGTTCCGTGACCACGGAGGCAAGGACGGCGAGGCTGCAGACATAATGTTCTTCATCGACAATATCTTCCGTTTCACACAGGCAGGATCTGAGGTTTCGGCATTGCTGGGCCGTATGCCTTCGGCCGTGGGATACCAGCCTACACTTGCAAGTGAGATGGGTGCCATGCAGGAACGAATCACGTCGACAAAGAAGGGGTCTATCACTTCGGTGCAGGCTGTATACGTCCCGGCCGACGACCTTACCGACCCGGCTCCGGCAACAACGTTCACTCACCTTGACGCAACAACGGAGTTGAGCCGCAAGATTGCCGAGCTTGGCATTTATCCGGCCGTCGACCCGCTGGGAAGTACATCGCGAATACTCGACCCGCTCATTGTCGGCAAGGAGCATTATGAATGCGCCCAGCGCGTGAAGGAGATTCTCCAGAGGTATAAGGAGTTGCAGGATATCATTGCAATCCTTGGCATGGACGAGCTCTCCGACGAAGACAAGCAGACCGTTAACCGTGCGCGTAGGGTTCAGCGATTCCTGTCGCAACCGTTTGCCGTTGCCGAACAGTTCACTGGCCTTCCCGGTGTCATGGTTTCGATCGAAGATACCATAAAGGGCTTTAATGCCATACTCGATGGCGAGGTCGACGACCTGCCGGAGCAGGCTTTCCTCAATGTCGGCACAATAGATGATGCCATAGCCAAAGGAAAGCGGCTCATGGAAGCTGCAAAAGGAAATTAACGTAGTGGAGGTGACATGAGTTTGAAACTTAAGATTGTTTCTCCCGAGCGGATTGAATATAGTGGCGAGGTTACAAGCGTGCTTGTCCCTGGAACAATGGGTAGCTTCGAGATACTCAATGACCATGCACCTATAATTTCATCACTGCAGCCCGGGGTTGTGGAATATGCCACTGCCGACGGCAAAGTGCAGCTTACCATTAAGGGAGGTTTCGTTGAGGTGCAGAAAAACGAGGTGAGTCTTTGTGTGGAAATCAATTGACACAGGTTATATGGACAGGAAGTTGATAGAACAAATAGGCCGTAAATACAACAAGTTCTGTTTGTGGGTAATAGCTGGGGCGACATTGATAGCTTTGTTGGCAATCAACATCTGCAATGCAAACCAGTTTGTCAACCCGTTGGCTATCAGCGTTCTCTATGCCTTGGCCTCAAGCGTTGCCTATGGGTTTGGCTGGAGGTCGGTGGCTGGAACGTCTCCGGCTACGCTTAGCAAGTTCTACTTGGTGGCATCTGCCTTACGCATGTTGCTGGCGTTGATGGTCGCCGTGGTGTTCTGTGTCGTAAGCCGTGACAGGGAGTCCATTATCAACTTCATCATAGTTTTCGCTGCATTCTACGTAGTGATGTTGATTTTTGACGGGGTGTTTTTCGCCCGTCTGGAAAGAAAATTAAATCAAAAGATTTGAGTTTATGAGGTATTTCAGACATTTGCTTTGCGTCGTTGCTTTCATGTTTGCCTGCATATCGGCAAATGCGGTAGGGCATGGCACAGACGAAAACGGAAGCATTGATTTGCAAGGCATTCTGTTCGGGCATATCCAGGATTCGTATGAATGGCACATAACCACGGTAAATGGGCATCCGGTTGTTTTGCATCTGCCTGTCATAGTGAAGAGTTCCACCGGGTGGCATGTGTTTTCCAGTGGTGAGTTTTCCGAGGAGGCCGATGCCGCAGGCAACCGTCCGGGCCCCTATGGGCTATACATTTCGGGGAGCGAAGCCAATGCAAACAAGATTTGTGAGAAGGTGGACGGAGCTGAAGTCAGGCCTTTCGACATCTCAATCACAAAGACTGTGGCGGTGTTGTTCATCGATGCCATTTTGCTCCTGCTGTGCGTGCTCATCCCGGCCAGGTGGTGCAAGAGGCATCGTCCGGAGGATCCCGCGCCCAAAGGTTTTACCGGTCTGATGACAATGTTTATAATGTATATATATGACGAAGTAATCAAGGCGTCCTTGGGCAAGGAGGCCGACAAGTACGCGCCGTATCTGCTGACTTGCTTCTTCTTCATATTCATAGCCAATATTATGGGAGTCGTTCCGTTCCCACCGGGTGGTGGCAACCTGACGGGCAACATTACGTGTACCTTCTTTTTGGCTTTGTGTACGTTCATCATTACAAATGTTACCGGTACAAAGGCTTATTGGAAAGACATCTTCTGGCCGGAAGTGCCCACGTGGCTAAAGGTTCCTGTGCCGCTCATGCCTTTCATTGAGTTTTTCAGCATATTCACAAAGCCGTTGGCGCTGATGATTCGACTCTTTGCAAACATGATGGCGGGTCACGCAATAGCATTGTCGTTGTCATGCATCATCTTCATCATGTTTGGCATCAATGCTGTGGCAGGAGCTTCAATGACAGTTGTGAGTGTGCTCATGAGCGTGTTCATGATGCTGCTGGAGGTGTTGGTGTGTTTCATCCAGGCCTTGGTGTTCACCATGCTCAGTGCCGTGTTCTTCTCATTGGCCCACGTCCACGGCCATGCCGTTAAGGAATAAGATAGTAATTTAAACAGAATAATAAAACAACATTAAAATTTAAGATTATGATTTCATTATTATTGGCAGCAGATGCTGTAGCAAAATTAGGTGCCGCCGTTGGCGGAGGTTTGGCTGCAATCGGTGCAGGCATTGGTATTGGTAAGATTGGCGGACAGGCCATGGATGCCATGGCGCGCCAGCCGGAGAAGATGGGCGATCTGCGTTCGTCAATGATTATCGCTGCTGCCCTTGTCGAGGGTGTGGCTTTCTTTGCTGTCATCATAGCTCTGCTTGCTCTGTTTGTATAGCCAATACGGAGATTGTTTTTAAGCAATAGAAATCAGAACAGCTTATGTCATTGATAACACCTGATTTTGGTTTGTTGTTCTGGATGGCTGTTGTCTTCCTGATTGTGCTGGGCATCCTGTGGAGATTCGGGTTCCCGGTCATAGTGAAGATGGTGAACGACCGTAAGGACTATATCGACGATAGCCTGCGGAAAGCTCACGAAGCCAACGAGCGGCTGGCCAATATCAAAATCGAAAGTGAATCCATTCTGCAGGAAGCAAGGGAGAAGCAGGCCCTGATATTGAAGGAGGCTGCTACCACCCGCGATGCCATTGTGGAAAAGGCACAAGACAAAGCTCGCGAAGAAAGCAACCGGCTTATAGCTGAAGCCAAGGCAGAAATCGAGGCTCAGAAGCAGGCTGCAATAAGCGACATACGTGCCCAGGTGGCCGAGCTGTCTGTCAAAGTGGCCGAGAAAATACTCCGCAAGGAGCTCGGCGACAGCGGCAAGCAAATGGATTTGATTGACAGATTGCTGGATGAAGTTTCTTCTTCTGATAAAAAACAATAAGTTATGGATATAGGAGTAATATCGGTAAGGTATGCGCGTGCCCTGCTTAAAGGGAGCTGCGACGCAAAAATCGAAGACAAGGTATACCTTGAGATGCAGCTCTTGGCAAAGAGTTACATTGAGGTGCCACGGTTGAGGTTTACTATAGACAATCCGATGATCTCTAAAGCCAATAAGGAGTCGCTTCTTGTTGCAGCTGTCGGCGGTGCCCCATGTGAGCTGACAAAGGCATTTTTCCGCCTTGTCTTGAAGGAGGACCGCGAGAGCGTCATTCAATTCATGGCTAATTCGTATATCACTCTATATAGGAAACAGAAGAACATCATCCGTGGTAAGCTTACCACTGCGGCTGCGGTGTCGCCCGTTACGGAGCGTCGCCTGCAGCAGATGGTGGAGGATAAGACTAATGGAACTGTGGAGTTTGAGACAGAGGTGAATCCAGATATCATCGGGGGCTTTGTGCTTGAGTACGATACCTTCCGTATGGATGCAAGCGTTAAGACGAAGCTGAAGTCTATACTGTCACAGCTTAAAATGTGATTATTTTGCAAGGCGGGGGCAAATGTCTGCCGTGTCATGTCTTCACTACTGCGTGATAAGGGTTGGCTTGTTCCTTGCAATGCGTTAAGTGTAAAATGATTATGTCAGATAAAATAAAACCAAGTGAAGTGTCCCAAGTGCTCCTCGAACAGCTGGAGGGCATCAGTGGCGGCGAGCAGTTTGATGAGGTCGGTTCTGTGCTTCAGGTCAGCGATGGCGTAGCCAGAATCTACGGTCTCCGTAATGCTGAAGCCAGTGAGCTGCTGGAATTCGAGAATGGCACCATGGGCATTGTGATGAACCTGGAGGAAGACAACGTTGGTTGTGTGCTTTTGGGTACCACTTCGGGGATTAAGGAAGGCATGATTGTTAAGCGTACAAAGCGAATAGCGTCGATACGCGTTAACGACAATATGCTCGGCCGTGTCATCAACCCGCTGGGTGAGGCCATAGACGGCAAGGGCAGCATCGACCTTACCGGTGCTTTTGAGATGCCATTGGACAGAAAAGCCCCAGGAGTGATATACCGTCAGCCGGTGAAAGAGCCGCTTCAGACAGGTTTGAAGGCTGTCGACTCGATGATTCCTATCGGCCGTGGGCAGCGCGAGCTTATCATTGGCGACCGCCAGACCGGCAAGACAGCCATCGCTGTTGATACAATCATCAACCAGAAGAGCTTTTACGAGGCTGGAAAACCAGTTTATTGCATTTATGTGGCCATAGGCCAGAAGGCATCGACTGTTGCCGCTCTCGTACAGAATCTTAAGGAGCATGGTGCTCTTCCATACACCATAGTGGTTTCTGCCACGGCAGCCGATCCGGCTGCCATGCAGTATTACGCACCTTTTGCAGGTGCTGCCATCGGTGAATATTTCCGCGACAGAGGCTATTCGGCATTGGTAGTATACGACGACCTGTCAAAGCAGGCTGTGGCATATCGTGAGGTTTCATTGATTCTGCGCCGTCCGTCAGGGCGCGAGGCATATCCCGGCGACGTGTTCTATCTGCACAGCCGTCTGCTGGAGCGTGCCGCGCGAATCAACGACCAGCAAGAAGTTGCCGAGCAGATGAACGACCTGCCTGAGTGCATGAAGGGCCATGTGCGTGGTGGAGGTTCGCTTACTGCCCTTCCAATCATCGAGACACAGGCCGGTGACGTGTCTGCTTACATACCGACGAATGTGATATCCATCACAGACGGACAGATTTACCTTGAGACCGACTTGTTCAACCAAGGCTTCCGTCCCGCCATCAACGTTGGTATATCAGTGTCTCGTGTAGGTGGTTCCGCACAAATCAAGAGTATGAAGAAAGTGGCCGGTACGTTGAAGATTGACCAGGCCCAGTACCGTGAGCTCGAGAGTTTCTCTAAGTTCTCAAGCGACATGGACGCCGTTACGGCTATGACCCTTGACCGTGGGCGCAAGAACAACCAGTTGCTCATTCAGCCCCAGTACAGCCCGATGCCTGTAGGTGAGCAGGTGGCAATACTGTATTGCGGTACACACGGACTGATGCACGATGTTCCGGTAGAGAAAGTGCGTGAGTGCCAGGATGCTTTCCTTGACAAGTTGCGCTCAACCCACCCCGAGGTCATTGAAACATTGGGTAGCGGAAAGATCGACGACAGCATGACCGCAGTCATCGAGTCTGTCATGGCAGACATTGCAGGACAGTATAAAAATCAGTAGCCTATGCCTTCACTGAAAGAGATTAAGACCCGGATTGCTTCAGTCAACAGCACGCGCAAGATAACAAGTGCCATGAAGATGGTTGCTTCGTCTAAGTTGCATCATGCGCAGGTGATGATTGAGAACATGCTACCCTACGAGACTCTGTTGGAGCATATACTCAAGACATTCCTTGCCTCAGAGGCTGATGCCAACAGTGTGTTTACCGTGGAGCGTAAAGTCAAGCGGGTGGCTCTTGTGGTATACTCGTCGAACAGCAGCCTGTGTGGTGGCTTCAATGCCAATGTAATCAAGCTGATGCAGCAGGTTGTTGACGAGTATAGGCATTTAGGTTTGGACAATATAGTGGTCTATCCCATAGGGCGTAAGGTAGCGGAAAAGAGTGTCAAGCTTGGCCTGAAGACTGAGGGCGACTATTCGCTGCTTGCCGACAAGCCCAACGTGAAAGACTGCATCAAATTGTCACAAGAACTCGGAAAGAGGTTTGTTGACGGCGATATTGACAAGGTGGAATTGATTTATCACCATTTCAAGAGTGCCGGTTCACAAATACTTACCCGCAAGACATATCTTCCGATAGACCTGTCTACAGAGTTGAACCGTGATCATGAGCGCGATTTGTCATCTAATGTAGTGACAAAAAAGGCACAGGAGTATTTGCGCAAGAAAGGCAATGCTTCAGGAAGTTCTGTTTCAGAGCAAGCCAAACCGCTCAATGATAACTTCATCGTAGAGCCGGACATGGATACCATATTGACAGAATTGATTCCGAAGCTGGCTCATCTGATGCTTTATACAGCTTTGTTAGACAGCAATGCCAGTGAGCATGCAGCACGAATGGTGGCCATGCAGACGGCGACAGACAATGCTGACGAGTTGCTTCGCGAACTCAATCTGCAATATAACAAGAGCAGACAGCAAGCAATTACAAACGAATTGCTGGACATCGTCGGGGGAACGGTTAACAATTAGCATAAAAAGGGAGTCTCAAGAGAGATTCCCTTTTTGCTTTTCTATAATCCTGTGCTATTGTTTCTGAGGCCAGCCTTTTGTTTTCTTCATGTGACCATAGAATGCAAGAGCTGATTTGCCGTAGCAGGATGAATAGTCTATTTCCATGTTTATGTATTTTTATTATCATATAATCAGCAAGGGGTAACAATCGGGGCAAAATCGCTCATTATCTTGCAAAGCATTTGTTTCGACAGTTGCGTTATGCTCATGAATCTCTCACTGCCTTATCGGGACTTCTTGCTTTGCATTTAGTCTCTTTGTTGCCAGATGCGCTTTCGGTGAAGCCTACTGTCTGTCTTTGCGTCGACAAGACTTTATTGTTCTATGGCTGAGCTCTGCTGTTTCGTAAAATGTGGGTGTGCCATTGTTGTTATTGCGCATGAATTGTATGGTAAGAATATGTTACAATGTCTATTGTTGGGTTGGTTCAGGACTGTTTTAGCCTTCGATTTGGGCGTTTTGAGCCAACGAAACAGCTCGTTTGATGGGCCGGAACGATAGTTCTTGAAACCCAGTGGGCCTGCTGCCATAATTATTTGGCACACCGATAGTTATGTCTTCGAACCCGAATGGTGAAAAATTTTGATATTATCATGTTGGGTATGGTGCATTGCCATTGAATCGTCTTGTTGCGTTCAGCCTGCCTTTCTCAATGCCGTTTGTTAGTTTGTGGGCAATTTTCTCAATTGCCAATGGATATTACCGACATTTGGTAGTCGGTAATTGGTTTTGTAGCGTCATCGTAGCACTTATCAAAGACTGGTTGATTGTCTAATTGCCGTGGCAGGATGGCATGTTTGCCTTTGCATTGTCTGTATGCTTTGATATTGCGATTATAATCAAAATGGCGCGCGCATCACTGCGAACGCCACTGTTGTTTATAATAGAAATTTGGATTATAAAAGGTATGCAAATATATATTTAAAGGGTATTCATATAAATTCATCCGCCTAATGTCGGCGCTTCATTCCTATCGCAAATTTTCAGTGGGTTCGCAGTGGGCATGATTGCGCAGCATGGCTGTGAGACAACTTATTGGCATTTTCCATCCAATAAGACTCATGTGTCATTTTCAATGACAATCGATAAAGTTACTGTCTCTTGCGGAGAGAAGAGCATACATGCCAACACTCGCAGTTTAGAATAAATTGATGAGTACATTTCTTGCTGATTATCAGTTACAAAGATAGGCAATATTTTATAAATGGCAAAACATTTGTTGATTGTTTTGATAAAATCAATCATTAAAAACCAAACAATCATATTTAAAATATAGTGACACATATTGGTCATTATGCCGCATAGGCTTTAATTGTCCATTAATGTGAGATCATTTTATCTCTTGTGTGTGATTCTGAGTTACAATATGTTAAGTATAAATTATTGGGGTATCATGTTTTGGTTTCATCAATGTCATACATGTTTATTCTGCGTGGATTTGTTGCATTGCTCTTCTCTCCGCAAGAGAAATTCTTAGTGCTAGCTGATGATTATTGCCATTTAGCACATCTGTGATGAAACACAATATCTAATGATAATTCATTGATATGGGCACCTTTTAAGGCTTTTATGCTGAGTGTTGTGATGGCAATCTCGTAGTGTTTCTGATGCGAAACACCTCTTCTCGTTTTGTAAAATGCCTCTGTGGTGCTGAGTAAACCATCTCGGCCGATGTGTTTTGTTGTTCATTTGTCGTTTTTTGTTGAGTGCTATG
Organism: Marseilla massiliensis; assembly: GCF_016899955.1. Taxonomy (GTDB): domain Bacteria; phylum Bacteroidota; class Bacteroidia; order Bacteroidales; family Bacteroidaceae; genus Prevotella; species Prevotella intestinigallinarum. The sequence goes on from NZ_JACJJL010000003.1 coordinate 225,614, forward strand.
CTATTTTCCTTTAGGCAGGCCAGTTGTCTGCTATGCAGAATAGTCGGGTCTTTTTTCATGTTTTTTGTCGACACTGCCAAACTGTTTGGCTATGTGGTTGCCTCTTTATGCTTAAAGTGAACATAAAATTTTGTAATGTGCCCGAATTAGAGTAACTTTGCGCAAATGAACGAAGATATATTAGGACAACTAAATGACAGCCAGCGCGAAGCTGCCGTGTATTGTGATGGTGCCGAGCTTGTGATAGCCGGCGCCGGTTCGGGCAAGACTCGTGTTCTGACATATAAGATAGCATATCTGTTGCAATCAGGATATCGGCCTTGGAACATTTTGGCTCTGACTTTTACAAACAAGGCTGCAACAGAGATGAAAGAACGAATCAGCAATCTTGTTGGCCATGACAAGGCGCGGTTGCTCAGCATGGGCACGTTTCACTCGATATTCTCAAGGATATTGCGTACTGAAGTGTCGCATATTGGTTATGACCATAATTTCACGATTTATGACCAAGGCGACTCGAGGTCGTTAATAAAGACGATAATCAAGGAGATGGGGCTTGACGAGAAGCAATATAACAGCTCTTCGGTAGCCGACCGGATAAGCCTGGCCAAAAACAATCTCCTTACTGCGCATGATTACTCTTCCAGCATACACGTGCGGGAGGATGTAGAGCGTAAGGTACCTGCCGTGAAAGACGTGTACATGCGCTATGCTGAGCGTTGCCGCCAAGCCAATGCCATGGATTTTGACGACCTGCTGCTTAATACGTATTTGCTGTTTGCCCGGCATGAGGATGTGAGGCAGAAGTATGTGGATCGTTTCAGGTATGTGCTTGTAGATGAGTATCAAGACACCAACTATGCACAGCAAGCCATAGTAATGCAACTCACGCGTGACCATCAGCGTATATGTGCCGTTGGCGACGATGCGCAGAGCATTTATGGGTTCAGGGGGGCCAACATTGACAATATTCTCAACTTCACTAAGGCTTACGATAACGCTAAGCTTTTCAAACTTGAGCAGAACTATCGTTCCACTCAGATGATTGTCCAGGCTGCCAACAGCCTGATCAGGCACAATGCAAGGCAGATTCCCAAGAATGTGTTCAGTGACAACGAGAGAGGTGAGAAGGTGGTGTTCAAGCAGGCTTACAGTGACCGTGAGGAGGCGGCCATTGTTTGCAAGGAAATCAAGCGGATAAAGAGCAGAGAAAAATGTGGATTCGGCGATTTTGCCATTTTGTACCGTACTAATTCGCAAAGCCGGAGCATTGAGGAAGAGTTTCGCAAGAGTAATGTGCCTTACAGGGTATTCGGTGGCTTGAGTTTCTATCAGCGCAAGGAGATTAAGGACATCATTGCATATTTTAGGCTTGTGGCCAACCCGAACGACGAAGAGGCTTTCAGGCGTATAATTAATTACCCTTCACGTGGCATTGGCGACACTACTCTGTCTAAGATTGCCACAACAGCCAACAAGCATGCTTTGAGCCTGTGGACCGTTGCGTCGCAACCGCTTGTGTTTGGGCTGGAGGCCAATCGAGGCACCTATGCCAAGCTTGAGGCTTTCTGCTCGATGATAAGCGCTTGGCAGGCTGTTATGCAGTCGGTCGACGCTTATCAGCTTGGGCAGGATATAATAAAGGGGAGCGGCATCAGCAAGGAGATATACGAGAAGCGTGAACCCGAAGATCTGGCACGGCAAGAGAATGTGTATGAGTTTCTTGCCGGCCTGCAAGACTTTGTGGAAAGCAGGAGGGAGGAAGGTGACGGGGAGCATGTTTATCTTTCAGACTTCTTGCAGGAGGTTGCTTTGCTCACCGATTTGGACAGCGACAGTGATGGCGACGACAAGGAGCGCGTTGCGCTTATGACAATACACAGTGCCAAGGGATTGGAATTTCCCAATGTATTCATTGTTGGGTTGGAAGAGAATATCTTCCCTTCGCCAATGAGTTGCTCAAGCCTTAGGGAGCTGGAGGAGGAACGCCGCTTGCTATATGTTGCCATGACACGTGCCGAAAAACGCTGTTTCCTCACTTGTGCACAGAACAGGTTCAGGTATGGCAGGGTAGAGTATGGCACTCCATCACGATTCTTGCAGGACATAAGCCCTGAATATCTGAAGAAAGATGAGATTTCAACGCCTGCTTCTCCTGCGTATTACAGGGGTGGTGGACAGGCAGATGGTGGTTATGGCTCTAAACCGAAATGGATGCAGAATCCACGCCCGGTGGCTTCACAGTTTAAGGCAGACCCGAAGCCTCGTGCTGTGCCTCCACGGCGTGAGGAAAATGCACCTTCGCCATTTTCGGAAGAGTTTGAGAAGAGGCTCAAAGTGGCTAAGTTGAGGTTGAAACCTGTTACAAAGGCAGAGATAGACGAACTGACCGCTCCGACGGTTTCTGAAGATGTCGGCATCAGCGTTGGCAATGTCATCGAGCACCAACGCTTTGGCATTGGCACTGTGATACAGTTGGAAGGACGCGGTGAGAATCTTAAGGCAACCGTACAATTCACAAACTCTGGCACCAAGCAGTTGCTTTTAAAATTTGCAAGGTATAAGATAGTGAAATAATCGATAATCATAAAGCATCATCTTCCGGGCGTTCCGGAAGATGATGCTTTATTTTTGGCAAATGCTTCTTTTTCCTGAGATAAGCCGCTTTCTTTAGTTCGTACTCTTCTCTGTGCCGTTCAAGAAAGTTGTCTGCCATGTTTCTATTTCGTTGTTCTGTTGTATATCACGCTGATTGTTATCGGGTCATGTGGATTAGCCGAACCGCCAACAAGCCTTGCGCTCTTCAACGACATCTCGTTTGACACGTTTGTTATAGAGGCTGAGGTGCTCCCAGACGAACTCGTTGTGCTTATTGACACAGGCACCAGCACAACTTTGTTCCAATTTTCAGTGGTTCCATTGTTCTGTTTTGCCTGATACATCCTGCTTATCAGGTTTGATATGTTGTTGAATGTATAAGTATTCTGGCTGCTGTTGTATGTTCCGATATACGAAGTGCTGTTGTTCGGAACGTTCTTATTCTCAAAGAAACTGTACAAACTGTCCTTGGGAAGCATCAGTACATACTCAGGTTCGCCAAAAGCGTCGTCTGATGTCTGGTTCATGCAACTGAATACTATGCGCGCCCCGCTTATGGTGTCGTTCTCATGATTGTACTTTATCTCATCGACAGGCAACGTCACTTCAGTGAAAATGCCTGCCGGAGCTTTGATGTGTGTGCATGTATTGTCTGATGCAAGCTCTCTCAAGCGTTGCCGGTCATTGTCTATGTGGGTGGTTTGCATCACCTCTTCTGTACCCGAGAGAAGCGTGCTGCCTTGATAGATTGAGTCGCCACTCATGTATTTGTAGTGGAACACAAGCTCTGTGAGGTAGACTTCCGACATCACTCCGAGCCCGTCGGTTGTCTTGATGTAGAATCCCGGGCAAACATTGTGGATGAAGTTATAAGAGTTTCTGAAATTTTCAGGATCCTCATAATACTTCTGCATGATGTATGTTCCGTAATTCTTATAGGCTTTACCCGATTTGTCACGATACGTTTCGTTAAGTGGTATGGTTACAGACTCCATGTTCGTTTTGTCTGTAATCAGGTTTCTTAGGCTGTCGCTGAGGTTTAGGTCAAGCGTCGTATACATCTTGTTCTTCCTGATCGCGTTTGCGTCGGTTCTCAGCATGCCTGCTGCCTCTGGATCGAAATTAGAGTAATACATTGTTCCCTCTTCTGCGGGCCTTTCCATTTCCAATGCTGTCAACTTCATGGAGTTTAGAGAATCGCCGATGGAAGAGTAAAAGTAAATCTGCAACCTGCAAGAGTCGGCTATCACATTACCGTCTTCCGTGCTCATTATGCTGTCTTTCTCCGGAAGGAAAGGGGTACCATCTAATGACTCCAAAATGGCAAATTGGGTGGTATAGTGGCTCGTCACATACGTCCCAGTCTCCGGGTCTTTAATGCGCCCAAGGTAGCTGTATTGGTTTCTGGATAACACAGAGTCTGCCAAAATAGACCGTGTTGAGACAAAAAACGTGTCTGTCAATATTTCAAAGTGGTCTGCTTCGTTTGTAAGTGAGTTGCCCAATGTGTCTGTTGTATCATCACATGACAGGAAAGCCAGTGTTGACATGGCTATCCCAAACAGGAACTTTGCTTTCATCTTGGTCTTCTTTCTAGATGATATTAACCCTAATAGCTGTATCGTTTTTGTGTATTTGGCTTGTTAATCCTGACAGATTCTTTCGTAGAATGCCTCATATTGGTCGGCAAACTGCTCGCCGGGGTAGTCAAGAAGGGGCACATTGCAACTTTTTGCATAGTCGACCAAACCCGGATAAACAGTTTCGCTGGCCTGTATTATGCCGTCCGAATAGTCGATGGCAAGCTTGCCCAGTTCTTCAAAACCAAAGTTGTCATCATACTTTTCCAGCAAATTGGCTTTGGCATCCCTGAACTCCAGGCACTTCTTGAAGTTCTGTCCGAGATCCTTCTTCAGTGCCTTCGAAAAGAGAGAAGTGACTATCTTGGCATTAGCAAAAGACGGCTCTTCTTTGTAAGCTGTCTTTACATAGAATGGCACAACAGCCCCCATCCATCCTTGGCAATGAATGATTTCTGGCACCCAGCGCAGTTTTTTCACTGTCTCGAGCACCCCGCGAGCAAAGAATATGGCTCTTTCACCATTGTCAGGATAATCTTCCCCCGTTTCATCGACATCCATTTGACGCTTTGTGAAATAGTCGTCATTGTCTATGAAGTAGACTTGTATGCGTGACGATTGTATGGAGGCGACTTTAATTATCAGCGGATGATCTGTGTCATTGATAATAAGATTCATTCCCGAAAGGCGGATTACCTCGTGCAACTGCCCCCGGCGCTCATTGATGTTTCCCCATTTGGGCATGAACGTCCGTATTTCATGGCCTTTCTCTTGTATGGCCTGTGGCAGCTCTCTTCCCATTAGCGAAAGCTCACTGTCAGGTACGTAAGGTGATATCTCCTGGTTTATGAATAATATTTTTCTTGCCATTGTTCATCTGTTTATCAACTGCAAAGATACAAAATTTATTTGATATTTGAGTATTAGGCAATGCCTTTTATGAAAAAAAGGCTTTTCTTGGCTATATTTTCCATGTATTCTTTTTTAGTTTGCCAAAAAAGTTGTTATTTTGCAGCGAATTTGTAGTATAGCGTTTAAAACGTTGTTAGAAATGAAAATTTTTCATAAGAATGTGGATTTGCAAAACGAACTATTCGCAGTTCGCAAGCTAGGCAAGACCGTTGGCCTTGTTCCAACAATGGGGGCTCTCCATGAAGGTCATGCTTCGCTGGTGAGACGGTGTGTTTCGGAGAATGACGTTACAGTTGTCTCTGTGTTTGTTAATCCTACACAGTTTAACGACAAGAACGATTTGCAGAGCTATCCCCGCGATTTGGATGCGGATTGCAAGTTGTTGGAGTCATGCGGGGCCGATATTGTTTTTGCCCCTTCGGTTGAAGAAATGTATCCCCAGCCCGATACGCGTCATTTTGAATTCCCGCCTATAACGACGGTGATGGAAGGTGCCCATCGTCCCGGTCACTTCAATGGCGTGTGCCAGGTGGTAAGCCGTTTGTTTTATATCGTGCGCCCCCAAAGGGCATATTTCGGTGAGAAAGACTGGCAGCAAATAGCTGTTGTCAAGGCGATGGTGAAAAGCCTCGGCCTGGATGTGGCGATTGTTGAGTGTCCGATTGTGCGTGATGCCGACGGTTTGGCCCGTTCAAGCCGCAATTCGTTGCTTTCAGCAGATGAGCGTTCGATTGCCCCGGAGATATTTAAGCAATTGAAACAGAGCATAGAGTATTCCAAGGGCCATACGGTGGATGAGACCCACAAATATGTAGTGGATGGCATAAATTCTGTCGACGGGTTGGATGTCGAGTATTTTTCGATTGTCAACGGAGACACCCTCCAAGACGTAAGTTCGTGGGATGACGCTCCTCACGTTGTTGGTTGCATTACCGTTTATTGCGGAAAGCGCCCTGTAAGGCTTATCGATCACATAAAATATAAATAGAGATGATGATAGAGGTTCTTAAGTCCAAGTTGCATTGCGTTACAGTTACCGAGGCCAATCTCAACTATATGGGGAGCATCACCATTGATGAAGACCTCATGGATGCTGCCGGCATGATAGCGGGAGAGAAGGTCCAGATTGTCGATAACAATAACGGTGAGCGGTTTGAGACATATATTATTAAAGGAGAGCGTGGTTCGGGGGCTATTTGCCTCAACGGTGCAGCTGCGCGCAAAGTCCAGGTTGGTGATGTTTGCATAATAATATCATACGCCCTGATGGATTTTGAGGAGGCGAAGTCGTATAAGCCCACGATAGTGTTTCCAAAAGAAGGTAACAGGCTTTAGCTGCCGGTGGCCTGTACGGAAAATCCCGATTGCACGACAATGCCTGCAATCGGGATTTTCGTTTGGGTAAGATAGTCAACTTATTCGATGGCTACCAATACGTCGCCTTCCATGACGCTTTGGCCGGGCTGCACCAATATGGCGCTAACTTTTCCGCCCTTCTCGGCGTCAAGGTTGTTGGCCATCTTCATGGCTTCGAGCACGACAACAGTGTCGCCTGCCTTGATTTCATCGCCCACAGCGACCTTAATCTCAGTGATGACGCCTGGCAATGGGGCTTTTACGGCATTCTGGTAATTTGCCTTAACTGCGCCGCCGCCGGCCTCCTCCTGGCTTGCAGTTGCTTGTGCAGCCACAGGTGCGACCTTTACCTTGGGCTTTTCGGGCTTGGCTTCTTCCTCCATTTCCACCTTGTACGTTTCGCCGTTGACGATGACAGTAGCCACGTTGCCTTCTATGGCATCAATGTTCACCTCGTATTTATTCCCGTTGATAGTATATTTGTATTCTTTCATGTCTTATGGCTTATGGTTTTGGCTGGCCGGTCATGGTAAGAGCATGGCCGTTCCATTCCGTGAAATGTTCAATAATCGTTATTTTTCCAGACTCTTGGTCGTGCACGTTGTTGCCCATGAACTCGTGCAACGCCAAAGAGATGGCAGCAAAAACCTCTTTGTCCTGTTTCATATCTACAATGTTTTGGCCACAGAATCCGGTCTGTTTCAGCACAGGTCTTTTCCTCGTGCACGACCGAGTCCTGTGGCCCGTTATGCTTTTTTACATTGGTATGTTGCCATGTTTCTTGGCAGGCAGGCTCTCGCGCTTGGTTGAAAGCTGTGCGAGGGCTCGGCAGATGCGGAAGCGGGTGTTGCGCGGCTCTATCACGTCGTCGATGTAGCCATACTTGGCAGCCTGGTATGGGTTGGCAAACATCTCGGTGTATTCCTCCTCTTTCTCTGCGAGGAAGGCCTGAACGTCTTCACCGGCGGCTTTCTTGTCCTTTGCCTCCTTGGCGCACAGTACGGCTACTGCGCCAGATGCGCCCATCACGGCAATTTCTGCTGACGGCCAAGCGTAGTTGATGTCTGCGCGCAGTTGCTTGCATCCCATCACGATGTGGCTGCCGCCATAGCTCTTGCGCAGGGTGACAGTAATCTTTGGAACGGTAGCCTCGCCGTAAGCATAGAGCAACTTTGCACCATGAAGTATGACGGCGTTGTACTCCTGGCCGGTGCCGGGCAGGAATCCGGGAACGTCGACGAGCGAAACGATTGGGATGTTGAATGCGTCGCAGAATCTCACGAAGCGCGCACCCTTGCGGCTGGCGTTGACGTCGAGCACGCCTGCATAGCATGACGGCTGGTTGGCAACGATGCCCACGCTTTGCCCGTTGAAGCGTGCAAAGCCCACGATGATGTTCTTGGCAAACTTTGGCTGTACCTCGAAGAATTCGCCGTCGTCGACAATTGCGCTGATAACCTTGTACATGTTGTATGCCTCGTTGGGGTTCTCGGGGATGATTTCGTTGAGCGAGTCTTCCAGTCGGTCGATGGGGTCTTCACACTTTTTGCGTGGTGCCACCTCCATGTTGTTCGACGGTATGTAGCTAAGCAGTGTGCGTATCATCTGCATGGCCTCTTCCTCGGTGGCAGCCGTGAAGTGGGTCACGCCGCTCTTTGTCGAGTGCACGCTTGCTCCTCCGAGGTGCTCCTGGTCGATGTCCTCGCCTGTTACGGTCTTTACAACCTTCGGGCCAGTAAGGAACATGTATGACGTGTTCTCCATCATAAGCGTGAAGTCGGTGAGGGCAGGCGAGTACACTGCGCCGCCGGCGCAAGGCCCGAAGATTCCGCTGATCTGCGGTATCACACCCGAAGCCAGGATGTTGCGCTCGAATATCTCGGCGTAACCTGCCAATGCGCAGATGCCTTCCTGGATGCGCGCTCCACCGGAGTCGTTGATTCCGATGACGGGGGCGCCCATCTTCATGGCCATGTCCATGATCTTGCATATCTTCTGTGCCATGGTTTCAGACAGAGAACCGCCATTGACAGTGAAGTCTTGTGCGAATACAAACACGAGCCTTCCGTCTATTGTTCCCGAGCCTGTAACCACACCGTCGCCCAGATACTGCTTCTTCTCCATTCCAAAGTTGGTGCAACGGTGGAGCTTGAACATGTCGTACTCTTCGAAGCTGCCTTCGTCCAGCAGCATATCAATGCGTTCACGGGCTGTGTACTTGCCACGGGCGTGCTGTTTCTCGATGGCTTTCTCGCCGCCACCCATGCGTGCTTTCTCGCGATTCTCGATAAGCTGCTTTATCTTCTCCAATTGTTTGCTCATTGCTCTCTATGTTTTAATGTTCACAAAGTTCGGTCAGGATTCCCACTGTTGACTTCGGGTGCAGGAACGCAATGTTAAGGTTCTCCGCTCCCTTGCGCGGCTCTTTGTCGATGAGGCGTATGCCTTTTTCATCACATTCAGCCAGCGCATTAGCCACGCCGTCTTCGATGCAGAATGCTACGTGGTGTACTCCGTGGTTGCCTTTGTCAAGCCATTTTTGTATGGTGCTGTCGGGTGACGTTGGCTCCAGCAGCTCAAGCTTCACCTCGCCGCATTTCAAGAATGCGGTCTTCACTTTCTGATCTGCCACTTCTTCGATGTTGTAGCATTTCAGACCCAATACATTTTCAAAGTAAGGCAGAGACTCCTCGATGCTTTGGACGGCTATGCCTAAATGTTCAATGTGTGAGATTTTCATTATGCTGTAATTTTGTTAGGGTTTAGTCTTCTTTTCTTTATACCATTGCAAAGATAGTTAATATAATCAAGATTGTAAAATTATAAATTAAAAAGATTGTTAAGGGAAGTGGCTGTTTTCGGGTGTTGTGTGTGCTGTGGTGCCGTGTGCTCTCAAATGCAATGGCCACATGTCAATTGGCTTTGCCCTTGCCGTGGCATTTGTGGCATTGCGGGCAGCTGTTCGGATGGTCGGAAAAGCTTTGTCGGGTGTAAGGTTTTGTTGTCGTTTCCGGATTTTTCCGCAATCCGCTGACGTACAGCCCGTTGGCGGCCAATGTCGTTTGGTGGCCTAAAACGGCCCTTGCGGGCGGTCCAAACGGGCCGTTCCGCGTTGCAACGGCGCCCGTTTTGCAATGCAGAGTCAGGGGCGTTGCTTGGCGTGAGGGGTTTGTAAATGATTTTGCCCGAAGGTGCCAGGGATTTCATGTCGCCTGTCGTCCGGCCATTTGCTGTGGCTCATGGTCAGTGGCACAGGCTGCATGACGGCTTGGCACCGTACTGGCAGCGTGGGCGGCAGGCCAGGGCAAACTGATGCTTGTGTGTTAACGATATTATGATGCTGCCATTGTCAGAACTCAAATATTACCCTTCCGTTAATTTGACGCCCTGTTAGGTAGTTGGGTACGGCATACTGCTGGTTTGTGACGTCAGTCACCCAATAGTAAGAGTTGACGTTGCTTATCCCGAAAAGGTTAAGGCAATCGACGCCGAGCCAGATGTTTTTGAATATGCTGTGCTTCTTTCTGTCGTCGTTGTCGTAGGCGCGATAGCTCAGGCCAACGTCTACGCGCTTGTATGCCGGTGCCCTGAAGTTTTGGTACTCCAGGCCCTTGTGCGGCGCTCCGAATGGCAATCCGTCGGCGAAGGCCAGGCTGAGGGTCATCTTCCAGCGCTCTGTTCCGGGGAAGTAATCAGTGAAATGCAGGTTTATAGCATACCTTTGGTCGGTTGGCATTGGCACCTGCTTGCCGTTGATCTTTTGCTTTGTGCTCATCAGTGAGAAGGTAACCCACGAGTCTGTGCCCGGCACAAACTCGCCGTAAAGCTTCAGGTCGAGCCCGGCCGCATATCCGCTGCCCATGTTTTCGCCGTAATACGTCACCTTGACGTTGTTCACGTTATAGGGTATTATGTTTGACAGTGCCTTGTAATATGCCTCTGCCGTAAACTTATACGGGCGTTCCTTGATTTTGAACCTATAGTCGAATGCTGCCACGAAATGCAGCGAGCGCTGGCTTTTTATCCTGTTGTTGAGCGTGACCACGGTCACCCCGTTGACCTTTGTCGTGTCTCTTAGCTCTTTGAAGAACGGGGCTTGGTAATAGAGGCCGGTGGCAAGGCGGAATGTCATGTTGTTGTTGAAAGCGGGGATAATGGCCAGCGATGCCCTTGGCGACACAATTGTTTCGCTGTTGAACGACCAGTTGCTGAACCGTATGCCGTAGTTGAGCGTGTAGAACGTTGAGTTTTCCTCGCCGCTTGTAAATTTGTATGTGTCTTGTATGTAACCCTCTATTCGGTGGCTGTTTAGCGTGTTGCGCGAGTTGAGCGTGTAAATCAGGTCGAGCCTGTCGCCGGTGTGCGGTATGGAATAGCCGCTTGAGTCTCTCATTTCATATTCGCGTGAGTTCTCTTCGACATGCTCTATCTTGTAGGTCAGGCCTCCTTCTATCGTGTGGCGTTTTGTTTTGTGGTTCAACATGAGCTTGAAGCTCTCGACGTTGGCTGTCAGGTAGTTGCGTGCATGCTCCATGTAGGTGCCTACACCAAGGTTTTCGCTCGTTTCGGTGTCGTCGAGCCAGTATTGCCCTTGTATGTCGTAGGTCTCCTGTTCCTTCGTGCGGAAGGCCGAAGCAATCAGTGACAGTTTGGTGTTGGCTCCAAACTGGCGCGATATAGTCAGTGCCCCGAAGAGTGTCCTGAACACGTCTTTCTCTTGACCGTCGAAGTAGACCCTGAACGATTTCACGTCTTCCATCGTGCCAAACGACGTCTCGCGGTCGGTCGGTACAAAGTTATAGTGGTTGTCAGATATGTTTCCTATGAAGTCGATGCTCCACCGTTGGTTTGGCCTGAAGCAGATATAGGTCTGGTAGTCAAGGAAGTTGGGCTTGTATTCGCCGTTGGTCTCAAGCGAGCCAAGCAGGTAACGGTTTGTCTTGTAGCGTATTCCGTGGCTCATCGAAAACTTCTTGGTGCCCACGCCTACATAGGCGCTTGCCCCGAGAAGCGAGACTGAGATGTTTGCCTCGAACTTCTTCGGTTGCTTGTACGTTATGTCCAATGCCGACGACATCTTGTCGCCATACTTTGCTTCGAACCCTCCTGTGGAGAAACCAATCGATTCCACCATGTCGGGGTTTATCACGCTCAGCCCTTCCTGCTGTCCGCTCCTTATGAGAAGCGGGCGGTAAACTTCCACATTATTTATATATACAGAGTTCTCGTCGAAGCTTCCTCCACGTACGTTGTATTGTGATGACAGCTCGTTGTGGGTCGAAACACCGGCCTGTTGCTGAATCAGGGCCTCCACGGCGTTGCCGCTTGCGGTGGCCAAGCCCTTCATGTCTTTTATGTCAAGGCGTTCGGTGCCTGTCGTCTGCCTTCGCTTCTCGGTGACGACAATCTCGCCCAGGGCGGCCATCGATGGCAAAACGATTTCTATCCTCTGCTTTCCGCGCGGGTTGCGGAACAGGCGCTTGCGCGCATTGTAGCCAATCATCGAGAACTTAACGACTACGCTGTCTGCCGAAGCCAGCGTTATGCTGAACTCGCCCTTTAGGTTGGTCATCGCGACCTTGCCTTGCTCCAGGCACGACACGGTGGCAAGTTCTATGGGGTTTTGCTCTTCGTCCACGACCCTTCCGGTCAGGGTGAAGCTCTGTGCAGAAGCGGTGAGTGTGGCCACCAGCATGAGGGTGAGCACAGCTATGATATGTTTGGCGGTCGTTGTCTTCATTTGCTAATTAAACGTACGAATCGTTGGTAATATTGTGTTGGCCATGTCACAAATACACCGTGTTCCCGCCGTTTGCTTGGCGTGTCGCGAATTATGCCTGGCAAATGTGCATTGAATGAAATTTATTCGCTATATTTGCAGGCGTTTACAGCGAAAGGCCGTTGCACATGTAGCGTTGGCGCATGTCGTAACGGACGGTAATGACATGGAATCAACTTAAAACGCATGAACGAAGATATAGTATTGAACAGCCATAACAAGGAGGAATTTCCGCCTGCGCATACCGCCGAGCATCTGTTGAACCAGACTATGGTGCGCATGTTTGGGTGTGAGAGGTCGAGCAACGCTCACATAGAGCGCAAAAAGAGCAAGATAAGCTATGTGTTAGACCACAAGCCTTCGCGCAAGGAAGAGAAGGCAATTGAAGACAGGATGAATGAATTGATAGCCGAAGACTTGCCCGTTAGCTATGAGTTTGTTAGCAAAGACAGCCTTCCAGACGATGTCAAGGCCGACAGGTTGCCTGCAGATGTGTCTGACACCATACGCCTGGTAAGGATTGGCGACTACGATGTGTGCCCATGCATAGGCAAGCACGTGCGCTCAACGTCACAGATAGGGCGTTTTGAAATGCTCGGAACCAATTGGGATGAGATGTCCAAGTCATTCCGCATCCGCTTCAAGGTGGTTCAGTGAATGCCTGCCGTTGTCGGCGGTTAGCAATGTTTCCGCTTGGCGGGCCAGCGGCACAAATGAAGAGTGGAGGCGCCTTACGGCTGCCTCCACTGTGTTCATTTGGTTTCTATTTCCTCTTTCATGTCGATGAAATTGCCCTTCTTGTCATAGAATTCATATTGCAAGAAAGCCAGTTTCTGCGACGGGATGATGCTGAGTCCAAGCCCGTATTTCATTTGCCATTTCCGTTTTAGCGAGAAAAGCCCTTGGTTTATGTAGGCCGCTACATACGGATGCACATGCAGGTTGAACTTCTTGATTCCAATCTTTGTTACCAGTCGGTCAATCTTGCTCTCCAATTGGTCTGTAAACAGGATGCTTGACTTAATCTTTCCTTTGCCGAAACAAGTGGGGCAGGTCTCTTCCACGTTGACATCCATTGCCGGGCGCACGCGCTGGCGGGTTATCTGCATAAGCCCGAATTTGCTCAATGGCAGGATGTTGTGCCTGGCCCTGTCTTTCTGCATGTTCTTGCACATACGCTCATATAGCATTTGCCTGTCTTCAGCGAGGTTCATGTCGATGAAGTCAACCACTATGATGCCTCCCATGTCGCGTAGGCGCAACTGTCTTGCCAACTCGTCGGCAGCGCCAAGGTTCACCTCCAGGGCATTGGCCTCTTGACCGTTTTCAGAGCGCGTTCTGTTTCCGCTGTTCACGTCAACCACGTGCAGTGCCTCGGTGTGCTCTATGATTAGGTATGCACCACGCTTGTAGTTGACTGTCTTTCCGAATGCCGACTTGATTTGCTTTGTGACGTTGAAATTGTCGAAAATGGGCACCTGGCCGGTATATCTCTTGACGATGTCTACCTTCTCCGGGGCAATCAGTTTCACGTAATCGCGCACCTGGTTGAACACCTCTTCGTCGTTGACGTATATACCGTCGTACGTTGGGTTGAATAAGTCGCGAAGCAATGCTACAACCCTGCCGGTCTCTTCGTAGACAACTTGCGGTCTTGTTGTGCTCTTTTGAACTTTTGTAATTGTGTCTTCCCACCGCTTGAGCAGTGTTTTCATTTCTTTGTCAAGTTCGGCCACCCTCTTGCCCTCTGCCGATGTGCGCACGATGACGCCAAAGTTCTTGGGCTTGATGCTTTGGATGAGTTGCTTCAGGCGTGTTCTTTCTTCGCCTTTTTTGATTTTGGAAGATACAGAGACTTTATCGTTGAATGGTATCAGCACCATATACCTGCCTGCGAAGCTCAGTTCGCACGTGAGTCTCGGGCCTTTGGTCGAGATGGGCTCTTTCACAATCTGCACCATCACTTCTTGCCCAACCTTAAGTGTCGTTTGCACGCTGCCGTCTTTTTTCAGCTCGGGCAGGCGGGTTGCCTTCGATATCGGATAAAGTTTCTTTCTGTCGCTTTGTACCTGTTTGAGATACTTCTCGTAAGAGCTAAATTGAGAACCCAAATCAAGATAGTGCAAAAATGCATCCCGTTCAAATCCGACGTCTACGAAACAGGCATTGAGACCGGGCATAAGCTTCTTAACCTTTGCCATGTAGATGTTGCCCACAGAGAATGAAGCCGACCGCGTCTCGTTCTGGTATTCAACGAGGCTTTTGTCTTCGAGCAGTGCTATCGATATCTCTTTGGGGTGGACGTCAATGATAACTTCGCTTGTCATTACTTTAAACGGTTTTCTTTCGTTGGTTTCACAAGGTGCACGGCCATTGGCCTTGCACCGCTGTTTCTCTCTTCGACGGAATCTGTGCTTATGTCTTTTCACAACAAAAACTACGCGATTTGCCGTAAAAATAGACAAAAGAGATGGTTAATTGTTTGTTTTTGGACAAATGCACGGATTCCCTGCTAATTTAACAGAAAGGGTGTGCCATAATCCGAATGGATTTTCTGACACACTCCTCTCATTAAAATCTTTGAACAAACCTCAGAGGCTGTATTGCTTACTTGCTCTTGTGCCTGTTCTTTCTCAGTCTTTTTTTACGCTTGTGCGTAGCCATCTTGTGGCCTTTCTTTTTCTTTCCGCTTGGCATAGCTTGATATTTTTAAATGTTATTTGTAAAATTGTTGATTATTTCATCTTTGCAATAAAGCTCTTGGCCGGCTTGAATGCAGGGTAGTCGTGTGCCTCGATGACGATGGTTGTGTTCTTTGATATGTTGCGGGCTGTCTTCTGTGCCCTGTGCTTAACGATAAAGCTACCGAATCCCCGCAGGAAAACATCTTCTTTGCGTATGGTAAGGCTCTGCCTCACTTCTTCCATAAAAGCTTCTATTGTCGTGGCTACATCCTGCTTGGCGAGACCGGTGTCCTCAACTATCTTGTTGATTATATCAGCTTTTGTCATCTTTCTTTTATGTTTAATGTTGTGATATTTTATTCGTCTCCGATTATTCGGAGTGCAAATATACTCATTTTTGGCGGTATGAGGAAATTTATAACGACTTTTTTTGTGAAAATGGCAAGAATCGGGTGGCGGCGATTTAAATTCCACATATTAAGTGGTTTACACATTAATTATAACACCGACTTTATGGCTCGGAATGTTGCTTTGCCACTTGTTTGGCTTGTAAGAAAATGCGAATCTGCCGACACTGTTGCGGCGTTTTGCCGTGCTTTATGTCACAAAATGCGCTGTTTGCACATGGCTCGGCTTTGGCAATCGCCCGGAATGGCAGTGGCTGTCGTGGCGTTTGTAAAAAATAATTTCCTTTTCGGCGTGTTTGGCGTAATGCGTTGACAGGCAACATGTTGCAATGCGGGCGTTTTTGTCGTGTCAAACGTGTTGTTTTGAGGCATGATACGGCTCGTTTTAGTGTGCAAAACGGCCTCTTTTGTAGTCTGTATGGGGTGTGGTAGTGTGTTTGGGTGGGTAAATTAGGTTGCTTGTATGAATATTTCATACGTACTTCCCGAATGCCGATTAACGATAATTTTGACTGCCAAAGACGTTGCTTGGGGTGGGGCGGCCTTGCCGTGGAGTGCACGTCGGTAGGTGCTGCCGCATCTGTGCGCATATCGTAGGCGGCTGACGTTCACGCGGCAACGGCCGTTCGCTTCGTGTTTATGTGGCGGGGGGGGGCGTGAGGCTGTTGCCGTGGCTGAGGAACATGGAGCGCAAACGTTTCTGTTATGTTTTTTTATGAAAAATAGACGGGCGCCAAATGACGTCTTATCAAAAAAAAATCGTATATTTGCAAAATACTAAAATCAATAGGTTATGGCAAAATATAATATCACAGAAAAGAAAGAAAAAGAGGCCGCTTACCGTGATTTGGTCAGCCCGCAGCTGATGGACGAGATGAAGGAAAAGATACTTAACATCATAGTGCTGCAGAAAAAGTATAAAGACAAGGACTATTCTGCCAAGAAACTAGCCGAAGACCTTGGCACAAACACTCGCTATATTTCTGCGGTCATGAACGTGAGGTTTCACATGAATTACTCTTCGTTCATCAACAAGTTCCGCATTGAGGAGGCTATGGCCATACTTGTAGACAAGCGATACCTTGACTTGAAGATGGAGGACGTGAGCGACATGGTGGGCTTTTCCAACCGTCAGTCGTTCTATGCGTCGTTCTATAAAATCATGAGGATGACCCCGCGTGCATACAGGATGCAGCACATTGCCCAGCATCCGGAGAAAGCCAAGGCCGCAAAGGCCGCAAAGGCTGCGCGAAAGAGCAAAAAAACGGAGGGGGGAAACTGAATGGCTGGCAATAGCTTCAACTACTCTGACATCCGCTTTGCGGACATCCAGATGCTGAGGTACAGGCTGCATGGCTTTGATGGATTGTCATTGCGCCAAAGGCAGTATGTCTATTGCCTTTCGCAGGCCACGCTCTATGGGCGTGACATCACATTCGACCAATTCGGCAAATACAACCTCAAGATAAGGAAAACCCTCGAGGCCATCTACACCGACGGTGCCTTAGAACATGGCGACAAGGAGTTTGCCGCCCTCGAAGAGTACCTGATGCGCGTGTGGTTTTCCAACGGCATATACCATCATTATGGCTGCGATAAGTTTGTTCCGGGCTTCAGCAAGGAGTATTTCCGTGCAGCCATGAATGCCGTGGACAAGTCGTCGTTGCCGCTCGGGGACGGAATGACTGTTGATGACCTGTGCAACGAGCTCGCGCCGGTGATGTTCGACAGGGATGTCTTGGCCAAAAGGGTAAACAAGGCTCCCGGGGTCGACATCGTGGCCAAGTCTGCTTGCAACTACTACGATGGCGTCACCCAGGCCGAGGCCGAGGAGTTCTATAGGGCAAAGAAAGCCGCTTGCGGTGACTGCGCCCCGTCGTTCGGCCTCAACACCAAGTTGGTAAAGACCGCAGAGGGGCTGCATGAGGAGGCTTGGACGGAAGGAGGACTTTATGGCCCGGCCATTGAGCGCATAACATATTGGCTCGGCCGGGCTTCGTCGGTGGCCGAAAACAAGAAGCAGGTGGATGTGATAAACAAGCTGATTGAGTATTACCGCACTGGCGATTTACATGTCTTTGACGAGTATTCCATACTTTGGGTCGAGGCGCTCGACGGTAAGATTGATTTCATAAACGGCTTTATAGAGGTATATGGCGACCCGTTGGGAATAAAAGGCTCGTGGGAAGGTATTGTGGAATACAAGGACGAAGAGGCCACCAAGCGCACCCGGACCATCAGCGAGAATGCCCAGTGGTTTGAAGACCACTCGCCTGTGGATGCCCGTTTCCGCAAGCCCGAGGTAAAGGGAGTCACTGCCAACGTTGTCTGTGCGGCAATGCTCGGGGGCGACGAATATCCGTCGACAGCCATAGGCATCAATCTGCCCAATGCCGATTGGATAAGGGCGCAGCACGGAAGCAAGAGCGTCACCATTTGCAACCTGACCGACGCTTACAACAAGGCGGCTAAAGGAAACGGCTTCTACGATGAGTTTGTCATCGACAGAGACACGCTAGGGCTGATAGACAAGTATGGCGACCTGTGCGACGACCTGCACACCGACCTGCACGAGTGCCTCGGCCACGGAAGCGGCAGGCTGCTGCCCGGCACCGACCCTGATGCGCTTAAGGCTTACGGCAACACTATTGAAGAGGCGAGGGCCGACTTGTTTGCGCTATATTACATGGCCGACAGCAAGATGGTTGACCTCGGTCTGCTGCCAGACCGTGAAGCATACAAGTCTCAGTACTACACTTACATGATGAACGGGCTGCTTACCCAGCTTGTACGCATAGAGCCCGGGGCTTGCATCGAGGAGGCCCACATGCGCAACAGGGCGCTGATTGCGAATTGGTGCGTGGCAAAAGGCGATGCCGTCAGGCTGGTTGGCAGAGGTGGCAAAACTTTTGTCGAGATACTCGACTATGACGGTCTCAGGGCCCTTGTGGCGCAATTGCTGGCCGAGGTTCAGCGTATAAAGAGCGAGGGCGACTACGAGGCCGCCAGGGATTTGGTTGAAACATATGCTGTGAAGGTTGACCCCGAGGTGCATGCCGAGGTACTCAAGCGTTACGCCGGACTGAACATTGCGCCATACAAGGGCTTTATCAACCCGGTGCTGCGGCCCGTGCGCAATGGCAATGGTGAAATCACAGACATAGAAGTCGACTACTCTGAGGGCTATGTTCACCAGATGCTGCGTTACAGCAAGGAGTATTCAACGTTGATCTGACTCTGTGCCATGGCAAGGTGCGGCTGTTGCCGCCAATAGGGGGCTGCCCCTCGGCGTGTGGCAACGGCGTGGCACTTTGCCGGATGGCGCTTTGCCAGGTTGGCCCGAAGGGATTGTCGGGCTTTTTAAAATTAAAGAATGATGGATAACAATAGCAATATTGACAGCAGACTGAAAGAGATAAAGCAATCTTTCAGGCTGCAGATGAATGGAGTGGCGGCACAGTCGATGAGAGACAAGGGCTTGGACTACCACGTTAACTGGGGTGTTTCATTGCCAGCCCTGAAGGCCAAGGCTGCCGAGATAGGCAAGGACTACGACCTTGCGCTGGCTTTATGGAAAGACAATGTCAGGGAATGCAAGATACTGGCAACGCTGATTATGCCTCCCGCTGAGATATTGCCGGAGGTTGTTGATATATGGATGGAGCAGACAGACAACGTGGAGATAGCCGAGCAGGCATCGTTGAACCTATATCAGCACCTGCCTTTTGCTGCCGAAAAGGCTTACCGCTGGATTGCCTCCGAAAGCGAGTTGTACCAAATCTGCGGCTACCATGTGCTGTCGCGACTGTTCATGCGTGGGCAGGAACCCAATGAGCGTGGTGCAAACGAGTTCATCGACCAGGCGCTGGCAGCCATCCAAGGCGACTCGGTAGTGCTTAAGAAGGCCGCCTGGTCAAGCGTCTTGAGGTTTGCCGATTTGGGAGATGGCTTCAGGCAAATGGCCCAAAAGGCCATGAAGTCTATAGGGGTCGACCTGTAGAGTTTGCCTGTCGGCATCGCGGCCTGCACGGTAGTGCTCACAAGCATAGGTGCATCGGCCGTGATTTCGGGTGATTACAGTCGGTCGGCTTCTGCGTTACTGCCAGACATCAGGCGGGCTTCAGTCGTGTGATGCCGACAATGTTGATTGCATATAACCAATTGACCGCATGCTGCTTACAGCTGTATTGCTGAAGCGGCGTGCGGTCTTTTTGTGTTGATTTTGGCATGCTTGTGTTGTAATCAAGGCAGGATTGCACAGCCATTGGCATATGCCTTTCGCTCGGTGGTCATGCGGTTGCGCTCTGAAAATCGCCCCAAGCCAGCAGTCAATCCCCCAAATGATGGCATGCCAACAGGCATTCTGATTTGTTGTCGCCTATTTCTGTTGCATTGCATACAGCTGAGATGCATGCCACCAAGCAAGAGGCCGTGCGGGGTATGCAAGCGTTTTGTTGCTCATAATATATAGGTAGACAAACATTCAGCGGCATATTGACCGGTTTGAGACGGTCTGCCCGCAGTGTTTCAGAACCTAACGCTGAGTTCTACGTCGAGCATGCTGTAATTGTGTTTGGCCAGGCTGCGGTCGTTGATGAAGGCGTATTCGGCTTGCAACTCAAGGTTTTTGCAGAACAGATAGTTCAGTCCAACCTCATATTGCGTGCGGCTGTCGGCCCACGTTCCCGATTTTCTATACATGTCATAACGCGCCTTGGCCCTCAGTTTTTGCCTGATGATTGGTGCTATGCACAGCGCATAAACACCGTCAGCCTTGTTTCCCTGGGCATAGTTGACCGTTGCGTCAGCCGCATCGTCTCCGCTTTGCTTTGTAGTCTTGAATCCGTAGCCCGTGCTGTGTATGTATTCAGAGCGTATCTGCCAGTCTTCGTCCTTGTATTCGGCGCTTATGGCATAGCGGTATTGCCCCAGGCTCACCGTACCCTGGTGCTCGTTGCCGGCGCCGTCGGTCCAGTGGCCCTTGCGTGCGTGCGAGCCGGCCCAGCCGAACGCCCCAATGCGCAGCCCTTTTGCGGGTGCCACCCATACGCCGCCTATTATATCCTTGCGGTTGTCTACATCTTTGGTGTTAATGCCCTGCCCGTTGAACACACCAACCTGATAGTGCAACAGCTTCCGTCCGTTGCCGCATGGCAGAAAATCGCCCTGCAGCTGTATGCCGATGTCGCGCCCGTTGCTTGCCTGTTCGCCCGTGCGGTCGTTGAATCCCGACAGCCGCTGCACGTTTTGCGAGTAGCCCATGAACCCTTGGTCTACAGGATGCATGGGGTTTTCAAACGTGAAAGGACGCTTAAACTGGCCTATTTTGATTCGCGCGAAGTCGTATCGTTGCCATTCCACAAACAAATCCACGATGCGCGGACTCTCGCCCAGAGTTGACGTGTTGCCGTTTATTTGCCCCTGTACTTTGTATTCAAACTCACCCAACAGATGGCCTCCCACCGAGACGCGGGCCATTCGGATGTTGAAGGTATTGCTGTTGTTTTCCTGAAAATTGGCTTGGTACTGTCCAATGATATATCCACTGAACTTTGGCTTGTCGGCTATGGGCGTAACACTTTTGCCGGCATGCGCAACCAGCGAGGCCGAAGCAAGCACAGCAACGGCCCAAAAGGTCTTTTTCATAATAATGTATTATTTAGTGATATTGAAACATTCAATGCGCAGCATGCCCGCCCCGGTGCCGCTCAACGGCGCTTGAGCAGCACCACGTTCTCTACGTGCGGTGTATGCGGAAACATGTCTACCGGCTGCACGGCAGCCACCTTGTAGCTTGCATCGAGCAACCCGAGGTCGCGTGCCTGTGTGGCAGGGTTGCAACTGACGTATACAATGCGGTCGGGGGCTGCATTGAGAATGGTGTTGACCACGTCCTGGTGCATTCCTGCGCGAGGCGGGTCGGTTATTATCACGTCGGGTTTGCCGTGGACAGATATAAAGTCGTCGGTGAGAATGTCCTTCATGTCGCCAGCATAGAACAGAGTGTTGGATATGCCGTTAAGCCCTGAGTTGACCTTGGCGTCCTCAATGGCTTCGGGCACATATTCTATTCCGATGACCTGGCGAGCACGCCCTGCAACGAAGTTGGCTATAGTTCCGGTGCCGGTATACAGGTCGTAGACCAGTTCGTTGCCTGTGAGCGAGGCAAAGTCGCGGGCCACGCAGTAAAGGTGGTAGGCCTGTTCGGTGTTGGTCTGGTAAAAGCTCTTGGGGCCAACCTTAAACCTCAGGTCTTCCATTTTCTCAATGATGTGGTCTTCGCCTTTATACACCATCACCTCCTGGTCGCCGATGGTGTCATTGCATTTCTGGTTGTTGACATATAAGAGCGACGTTATCTGCGGGAACGCGTCGCCGATTTGCTTGAGCAATGCCAGCGCGCGCTCCTCGTCACCCGGCTCATCGTAGTGGAACTGGACTATCACCATCCATTCGCCCGAGTTTGAGTTTCGGATGATGATGTCGCGCAGCAGTCCCTTCTGGGCGCGCAAGTCGAAAAACGACATGCCTGTGGCAAAGGCATAGTCGCGTATCTCATTCCTTATCTTGTTGTGGGTGTCGTCCATCAGCCAGCACTTCTCGATGGGCAGTATTTTGTCGAATGCCCCGGTGATGTGGAAGCCAATGCCGTTCATGTTGTCATACTTGAATCCGGATGCAATCTGCTCTTTGGTCAGCCAGCGCTTGTTGGAACAGCCAAACTCAAGTTTGTTGCGATACTCTGATGTCTGGGCCGAGCCGAGGATGGGGCGGAACTCGGGTAGTTCAACCTTCCCAATCCTCGACAACTGGTCGAAAACCTGCTTCTGCTTGAACCGCAACTGCTCCTCGTAAGGCAGGTTCTGCCACTTGCATCCGCCACATACGCCGAAATGCTCGCACATGGGCTTTGCGCGCAACTGACTGTATTCCACAAACCGAGCCACCTCTGCTTCGCAGTAATTGTGCTTCTTTTTCTTTATCTGGAGGTCAACAATGTCGCCCGGAACGGTGAAAGGCACGAACACGACAAGGTCGTTGACTCGGGCCATCGACTTGCCTTCGGCTGCCACATCGGTGATGGTGACATTTTCAAGTATTGGGAATGGTTTTTTCTTTCTGCTCATCTCAATTTATGTTTTGGCGTGCAAAGTTACAAATTCTGGGCCACATTTGCACCCTGTGCCGGGCAAAAAAGCAAAATATTTATGCCCCCATGCGCCGCAGCCACTGGGTTTTCCACCCGCTGGCCGGCCGGTGGCACCGGGGCGCAGTGTACGTATATTTCCGTATTGATGCCTCTGCGGGTAATCGGACTGTAAATCAGCGCCTTGCCATTTGGGCCATATTGCAGCCCGAAACGGGCCGAATTGTCGCTTAAAACGGCCCGTTTCTCACTTCAAAATGGGCCATATTGGTCCAACGGCCCGTCAAAAGGAGGCCATTGAGCCGTGGGCGACAGTATGTTGTAAGGATAATTTTCACTAGCCGATGCCAAGACATACCGGTGGGAAAAACGCTCATGCATGGCGAAAATGTTGAAATGTAAACTCCACACATCAATTTTTTCTTGCATTTTCTTGCTACATAATGATAAATCATTTATATTTGCAAAACGAATTACAAATTGTAAAATGTCAATCATAAACAAAACTAACTTATGAATGAAAAAAGAGTTTATACCTTCGGCAACGGTAAAGCCGAGGGTAGGGCAGATATGAGGAATCTGCTTGGAGGTAAGGGAGCAAACCTGGCCGAAATGAACCTCATCGGCGTACCTGTACCTCCCGGATTTACAATCACTACCGATGTGTGCAATGAATATTTTGAGAAAGGTAAGGACGATGTAGTGGCTTTGCTCAAAGACGATGTAGCCAAGGCCGTCAGCCATATCGAAAACCTCATGAACAGCAAGTTTGGCGACGTGGACAACCCGCTTCTCGTCAGCGTGCGCTCTGGCGCCCGGGCATCCATGCCTGGCATGATGGACACCATCCTTAACCTCGGTCTCAACGATAACGTTGTTGAAGGATTGGCCAAGAAGACCGGCAACGAGCGTTTCGCTTACGACAGCTACCGCCGCTTCGTGCAAATGTATGGCGACGTTGTGCTTGGCATGAAGCCGGTAAACAAGGAAGACATCGACCCGTTTGAGGCTATTATACAAAAGGTGAAGGCCCAGCGCGGCATTACGCTTGACAACGAGATGAATGTTGATGAGCTCAAGCAGCTTGTCAAGCTGTTCAAGACTGCCATAAAGGAGCAGACGGGCAAGGATTTCCCGACAGACCCGATGGAGCAGCTCTGGGGCGCCATCTGTGCAGTGTTCGACTCTTGGATGAATGAGCGCGCCATCCTTTATCGCAAGATGGAGGGTATACCCGCAGAGTGGGGTACGGCTGTTACTGTCATGGCCATGGTGTTCGGAAACATGGGCAACACCTCTGCAACCGGCGTTTGTTTCAGCCGCGATGCCGCCACTGGCGAGAACATATTCAACGGCGAGTATCTGGTCAACGCACAGGGTGAGGACGTTGTGGCAGGAATACGCACTCCGCAGCAGATTACCAAGGAGGGCTCACGCCGCTGGGCTACGCAGCAGGGCATCGATGAGTCGGTCAGGGCAAGCAAGTATCCGTCGATGGAAGAGGCCATGCCCGAGATTTTTGCACAGCTCAACGCTCTCCAGGACAAATTGGAGAAGCATTACCATGACATGCAGGACATGGAGTTCACCGTGCAGGAAGGCAAGCTGTGGTTCTTGCAGACCCGAAACGGCAAGCGCACCGGTACGGCCATGGTGAAGATTGCCATGGACTTGCTGCGCGAGGGCGAGATTGACGAGAAGACAGCATTGTTGCGTTGCGAGCCCAACAAGCTCGACGAGCTGCTCCACCCGGTGTTCGACAAGGAGGCTCAGAAGAAGGCTCGCGTGCTTACCCGCGGACTGCCTGCATCGCCGGGTGCTGCCTGCGGACAGATTGTATTCTTTGCCGACGATGCTGAAGAATGGCATGCCAACGGTCACCAGGTGGTGATGGTAAGAATCGAGACAAGCCCCGAAGACTTGGCAGGAATGTCGGCCGCCGAAGGCATCCTTACGGCACGTGGCGGCATGACGTCACATGCTGCAGTGGTGGCGCGCGGCATGGGCAAGTGCTGTGTGTCGGGTGCAGGTGCAATCAATGTTGATTACAAGGCGCGCACGGTAGAGATTGACGGCGTGGTATTGAAAGAAGGCGACTATCTTTCACTCAACGGCTCAACCGGCGAGGTATACTATGGCGAGGTGAAGACAAAGCCCGCTGAGGTTACCGGCGACTTTGCTGCACTGATGGAACTGTGCAACAAGTACACCAAGCTGGTTGTACGCACCAACGCCGATACACCCCACGACGCTGAGGTGGCACGCAACTTCGGAGCTGTCGGCATAGGTCTCTGCCGTACGGAGCACATGTTCTTTGAGAACGAGAAGATCAAGGCCATGCGTGAAATGATTTTGGCAGATACAGTGGAAGGCCGTGAAAAGGCTCTTGAGAAGCTGTTGCCATATCAGAAGCAGGATTTCTACGGCATACTGAAGGCAATGGACGGATATCCTGTAAACATACGTCTGCTTGATCCTCCTCTCCATGAGTTTGTGCCCCACGACCTTGCCGGACAGGAGGCCATGGCCAAAGAGATGGGCGTTTCCGTACAGGAAATCCAGCATCGAGTAAACAGTCTGAGCGAGCACAACCCGATGCTTGGCCACCGCGGATGCCGCCTTGGAAACACATATCCCGAGATTACGGCAATGCAGACTAAGGCAATACTTGGTGCCGCCATACAGTTGAAGAAGGAAGGCCACGACCCGCATCCTGAAATCATGGTGCCGCTGATTGGAATTGTCAATGAGTTCGATGCGCAGGAGAAGGTGATACGCGATACAGCCAAGGCCCTGTTCAAGGAAGAGGGAGTGGAGATTCCGTTCCGCGTCGGTACGATGATCGAGATACCTCGTGCGGCACTGACCGCCGACAACATTGCCAAAAAGGCCGAATACTTCAGCTTTGGAACAAACGACCTCACGCAGATGACATTCGGTTACAGCCGCGACGACATTGCAAGCTTCTTGCCCGTTTACCTCGATAAGAAGATTCTTAATGTCGATCCGTTCCAGGTGCTCGACCAGAATGGCGTTGGCCAGCTTATCAAGATGGCTGTCGACAAGGGCCGCAACACTCGTCCCAACCTCACATGTGGTATTTGCGGCGAGCATGGCGGTGAGCCTTCATCTGTCAAGTTCTGCCACAAGGTCGGCTTGAATTATGTTAGCTGCTCACCATTCCGCGTGCCCATAGCACGCTTGGCAGCGGCTCAGGCTGCAGTAGAAGATGAATAGGTAATTCTGATAAACCATTGAATTAGGCTGTAATGCTCCGATAATAAGGAGGTTACAGCCTAATCTGTTTTTAGGCGGTTCGTACACTTGACCGCAAAAAACAGGTCAAATAAACGGCATTTGCATACACTTGGACATACACCTGAAGGACATAGCGCATACACCAACGCATACACCATTTAAATCATTGATATATGGCAACTTTTAAGACAGTAGTAAGGAAGAAAAGAGCCGACGGCTTTTATCCGGTGTACATTCGCATCGTCCACCGCTCTCGGATGGGTTACATCAAGACTGACAAGCTTATCACAGGCAAGCAAATCTCTAAATCCGGAGAAATCAAGGATGCGATAGTGAATGAGTATTGTTCGCGGTTGATTTTGCATTACACGGACATGACCAACCGACAGGACATTTCAAGTTATTCGGTTATGGAGTTAATTGAATACCTGACACGTTCTGATGAGGATGTTTGTTTTAGTGATTATGCCAACTTGCATATAGAACGCATGATAAAAGAAGGTCATGCACGAAATGCGAAAAACTATCGTTTGGCAGTGAACCATCTGGAACGTTATCTGGGGACAAACCGAATTATGTTCGGTCAATTAACGTCTGCAGTGCTGCAAAGGTGGATAGAAAACCTTTCGTCTACAAATCGAGCAAAGGAAATGTATCCGACTTGTGTACGTCAGATTTTCAAGAAAGCCATAGTGGAACTAAACGATGAAGAACGCGACATTGTGCGCATCAAATTTAACCCGTGGCTGAAAATAAGCATACCCAAATCTGACAGCACGGTAAAGCGCGCCATCAGCGCAGAAGCGTGCCGCGAGTTTTTCAACCGCCCTCTACCCAAAAGCAAGATGATTTCACCCGTTCCCGAACTTGGACGGGATGTAGCCTTGCTCTCGCTCTGCATCGGCGGTATCAATACTGTTGACCTGTACGAGTTGAAGAAGAAAGACTACAACAATGGTGTCATTGGCTACAAAAGGGCAAAGACAAGGCACAGCCGCAAGGACGAGGCATATATGGAAATGAGGATTGAGCCGTTCATTCAGGACACGTTCAACAAATACCTTTCCAAAGACGAGGATGATGAGTACCTGTTTGTTTTCCACAGCCGCTACCGTGACTATGACAGTTTCAACGCCAACGTGAACATTGGCATCCGTAAAATATGCCAGGACATGGGAATGGCAAAGGAGGACTATTATTGTTTCTACACGTTCAGACATACATGGGCGACCATAGCGCAGAACGACTGCGACGCGAACCTGTATGAGGTGGCATTTGGCCTGAACCACAGCCACGGCATGAACGTGACGAGGGGATACGTCAAGATTGATTTCTCCCCTGCCTGGCGGCTCAACGCCAAAATCATCGACTTCATCTTCTTCAGCGACAAAAAGAGCAAGCAGGGAAAAGCCCGTGATTTGGAAGCTCCGGCAGACAAGATGTTCCGCATAACCAAGAAGATGATGATATACGGACGTGCCTATTTCAAGGGTAAAGTCGTAAGCGAACTTACCGACATCGGCTTCGGGACAGTTGACGACGTGATTGACGCATTGGCAAATAGATTGCCCAAGAGCATCCCTACCGGAAGTACCGTACAGTTCCGTCTGACCAACTGTGACTCGCAACGGGAAGCCGTCTATGAAAGAAGCAAGGGAAAAGGTTTTTAGGAAGAACCTCGGACTGATGAAAGCCGCATTTGCTGGAAAAAGCAAGTGTGGCTTTTCTGTTCAATATTATTGCCTGCCGCAACGTCGTGTGAACGATTTTCCTCCGATGACAAATGCAAACACAGATGCCATCAACCTGCCAAGAAGAAACAACAACTTACCGGCCAGCCAAAAGATGAGCCGGAATGTCTTCCTGACGAGCCAAACCGCCAGCCTGAAAAGTAACAAGGCAATTGCCATCAGCGGCAACAGATATATGAGCAACAACAGTTCAAACATCAGCAATATAAAACAGCAAAAATATTAGTATCCGTATGTAAAGATACTAAAAATCAGTGATATACGCAAATGTATCTCCCTTTATTTCAAGCAATTTCAGGTAAAAACATCCATTCTCTTCAAATATCATAAATTCTTGTAAGGACAGCCTCACACCCATTCCTACCATACATCCCAGAACTTCGTTACCGGCTTTTCCGTGAAGCGTGAGCGCATATGCTTGCAATCCGACGGCTCAATTTCCCTAATGTCCGATGTCATCCGCTTATTGTGATCGTATTCCCTAAGTACCCTGACTATTCTATATTCAAATACCGCCATATCCCGATGCCGAAGAAATCCCATTTGTCAAATCCAAGAACATTGTATTTTTCAATTTGGCGTAACCCTGAACGCGGGATATTCAAGTCAAGCATCCCTGCAATACCCGGAATGGATATACCGGGAGCATAAAGTCCCATAGTGTCAGGATATGCCATCCTAAGTAATGGCAAATCTTATAAATTAGACAAGACAAACCGTTGTAACCGGCTTCCAAGAAACGCGGAAAAAGAATTGTTCCGTCACCATGTTTGTGTTGCGCATTTCCATGCGAAGCCGTCTGTCAACGTAATTTTGGGCGCAAAAAAGAACCTGGGATGACATAGCCCTGCGTTGCAGGATTTTCCAAGCAAGTTGTACTTTTGTGGCCACAAAACTCCGTTTGTTCCCCCAAAAGTGACTTGCCGGATGCCCTGCACCGGAGCGGCACCACCGCTGTTTCGCCCTGCGAAATGAGGTAAGACAATCCCGGCCTACCAAGAACCGAAGTATGAAGGAACAAAGGAACAAGTACATCAAGGTAAGAATGACCCCGGAAGAAGTCCGGGCGTTCAAGGAGAAATCGGCCGATTACAAAACCGTAAGCCATTACGTGCGCAAGGCACTCGAAGAGTATTCAAACGTAAGCATCAGGCGGCAGCTTGAACTCATGCAGGAACTCGGTTCGTTCTACCGCAGATACCAGAGCGAGCTGTCACATATCGGCGGAAACCTCAACCAGGCAGTAAAGCGCGCCAACGAGCTGGCGGTTGCCGGGTTGCTGCCCCCAAGCTATATCCGGGAAGTCCTGTTGCCGCTCATCCGGGACACACAGGAAACCGTCAACGGGATAAAGCGGCAG
The DNA here is from genome assembly GCF_016899955.1 of Marseilla massiliensis. GTDB lineage: Bacteria > Bacteroidota > Bacteroidia > Bacteroidales > Bacteroidaceae > Prevotella > Prevotella intestinigallinarum. Next base: position 254,446 of record NZ_JACJJL010000003.1, read on the forward strand.
CTTGACATACTCACACTGAAAACTGGCAAACCCTAGAACTGCATATACATTAACCCCAGATAACACCACCCCAAAATGATAGCGACCATATTACCCGGAAGCGCGGACTTCCACGCCGTGGGTTACAACGAACATAAAGTATTGAAAGGACTTGCCCGGCTCATCGAGATGCGGAACTTCGGGACAATCGGTTTAGCAGGCAAACCCACCACGGAGGAGCTGACCGGCTACCTCAAAAAATACAGTTCCGCCAACAGCCGCATCCGAAAGCCCCAGTTCCATGTGGCCGTCAGCTGCAAAGGCCATGAAATGACGGAATCCGAGCTGCTGGACTTCGCGCACCGGTACCTCAAGGAAATGGGATATGCCGAACCCGGCCAGCCGTGGCTCATCTACGCCCACCATGATACCGACAATACCCACCTGCACATCATCACTTCGCGCGTCGCCCCCGACGGCAGGAAGATTGCCCACAGTCACGAGCGCAGGCGTTCCCAAGAAGCGATAGACAGGATTCTCGGTACGGACAGGCAAAAGAAAACCGCCGACGACATAGACGCGGCCAGACAATACACCTTCTCCTCCTTAGCCCAATTCAAGGCCGTCCTGACCTCAATGGGCTACGAAGCCTACAAGAAAGACGATACCGTATTCATCAAGTATGGCGGCAAGGTACAGCGGCAAATTCCCCTATCCGAAATCGAACAGCTTTTCAAAAGCGGTTACAGGGAACGCGCCCGTTGCTGCCAGCTGCGGAGCATCCTCAAAAAATACCGGGACGTGAGCGGCAGCAAAGAAGAGTTGCAGAAAGAGCTGAAAGAAAAGTTCGGCATCAGCCTCGTGTTCTTCGGCAGGAAAGACGTTCCCTACGGCTACATGATTGTCGACCACGCCCACCGCACCGTCATCAACGGGGCGAGGGTGCTGGCCACGGAAGAACTGCTGGACTTCGCCACCCCGGAGCAACGCTTCGCACGCATAGAGGACTACATAGACCGGCTGCTCACCCTCAATCCGAAAATCACACAGGGCGAGATTTTCCAGAAGCTGAGAAAACAGCGTGCCTATATCAAGAAAGGTGTCATCCACTTCGACGGGCAGACACGCCCGTTAAAGCCGTTCATGGCGGAAGCCATCGACCGGAACAACCGCATCCGTATCATTGAGATGTTCCACCCGGTTACCGAAGCCGAGCGCGACCTGCTCTGCAAAATCTTCAAGGTGAGCCGCCCCGACCTGGTGGAATTGTCAGGCGGCAGGCCGCAATCCCACACGGATGCCGTCAGCCGCCTGCATGAAATCTTCAATGATGTGAACGTCTTTTCCGTGCGGAACGCCCTTCATGAGGAAGGCTTCATCATCCGAAAGGAAGCGGGCGCGGCATACGCCGTCAACTTCGACAGGCACATCGTGATAGACCTTGCGGCGGAAGGGCTTGACACGGAACGGTTGAAGCCCCGGCCACGAAAACAGCAGCCCCGGCAGATACATTCCACCGGAAACGGCGGAAAGAAAACCCACCTGCATGGACTGAAGGATTCCGGTGCCGGAAGCCATGCCGAAAAGCGTGAGTGGGAAGTCGGAAGCAAGGGCGGCTACGACGACATTGACGACGGGCGCAACCTCAAACGGTAGCCAAGCAGGCAAAAACGGAGATGTCCTTTTGTCACCTGTTTGGCCGCATAAGCCGTCATATCTTTTAAGTTGTCGCATAAAATACTTCAGTCAGGCTGACCTGAAGCACAAAAGTGTTGTGTATTTCGTCACCGTCCTATCCGGTGCATACTTTTGCACCGAACCAAACGACCGTGGACAAAATGATACAGACACCCGTCATCGTGACATTCGCCAACCAGAAAGGGGGAGTCGGCAAGACGACCCTCTGCGTCACCTTCGCCAACTACCTCGTGACGAAGGGCGTGCGTATCGTGGTCGTGGACTGCGATTTCCAGCATTCCATCCTGAAGTGCCGCAAGGCCGACATCAAGAAATATGGCGAGGAAGTTGTACCCTACGATGTGCTGGCCTGCGAGGCCAACGACAAGCAGGCCATGACCGTGCTCATGGAGAAGCTGCACAATGACCCCAGCATAGACGTGGTGCTCATGGACTCGCCCGGCAGCCTGAAAGCGGAGGGGCTGATACCCATGTTCGTCAACTCGGACATCATCGTCGTGCCGTTCCATTACGACCTGGTGACCGTCCCCTCCACCGCGAGCTTCCTCATGTTCATCGACCGCCTGCGCAAGGCCGTGGGCGGACGGATGAAATCCCGGCTCTTCATCGTCCCCAACCTCCATGACGGACGTGTGGGCAAATGCTCCGAGCTGGAACTGTGGGAGAACACGGGGAAGACCTTCGCCAACTACGGGCTGGTGACGGACAAGATTCCCAAGCGGGCCGACATGGAACGTTTCAGCACGGTGGCGGAACTGGATATGCAGGCCGGCATCGTCAGTCCGGTGTTCGACAAAATATACGCCGGAATTTTCGGTGACGGCACCCCCAAAGACATAAACCATCAATGACCATTGCGCAATGAATAAGGAACTACAGATAGACGACCTCACCAGAGGCATCAACGACGAAGAACACATGTTCAATGAAACGGAACGGCAGGAACAGGAAGCCCCGGCACCGGAAGCACGGGAGCATAATACCGCACATCCCGGCGACAAGTGCTGGCAGGACTTCATGGCCTACCTTGAAGTACCGGCGGACGGGGACGGCAAGGCAGGCCGCCTGGTCTGCAAGCTGGACCGCGACCTGGCCGACTCGCTCGATGACTGCGACATCCGGGGCCGCTGCCGTTCCGACCTCGTGAACGCCATCGTCCGCTCATTCTTCGAGAATCACCTTTCCCGGCTGGCGCAATACCGCCGCGAGAAGAAATCATTGTTCAACAACTATAACCCCGAATCCCATGCGTAGAATCGACTGGA